>NZ_JBEXOK010000029.1:0-1384 GCF_040611495.1 Nocardia sp. NPDC006630 | reverse complement strand
GGGAGTTTCGGATTAACGGTGGATCCGGTCTCGGTGTGGGTTAGTTTCCGGTTGGGTGGATCCGGCCTTCGAAGGTGATCGCGAAGGCGTTGAGCGCCGGTTTCCACCGCATGGCCCATCGTGCCCGGCCTCGCCCGGTGGGGTCGAGGGAACGGGTCACCAGATACAAACATTTCAACGCCGACTGCTCGGACGGGAAGTGCCCGCGGGCGCGGATCGCGCGCCGGTAACGGGCGTTCAACGACTCGATCGCGTTGGTGGAGCAGATGATCCGCCGGATCTCCACGTCATAGTCCAGGAACGGGACGAACTCGGTCCAGGCGTTGTTCCAGAGTTTGACGATCGCCGGGTAGCGGCCACCCCATTTCGTGGCGAACTCCCCGAACCGTTCCCGGGCCGCGGCCTCACTCGGGGCGGTGTAAACGGGTTTGAGGTCCTTGCTCATCTCGGCCCAGTGCTGCCGTCCCGCGTAGCGGAAACTGTTGCGCAGCAAATGGATCACGCAGGTTTGCACGATCGTGCGTTCCCAGACGGTGTTGATCGCCTCCGGTAGGCCTTTGAGCCCGTCGCAGACGGCGATGCAGACATCGGCGACGCCACGGTTCTTGAGCTCGGTGAGCACTTGCAGCCAGAACTTGGCACCTTCCCCGCCGTCACCGGCCCAGAGCCCGAGGATGTCGCGTTCGCCGGCGGTGGTGACACCGATGACCACATAGATCGGGCGGTTCGCGACCTGACCATCTCTGATCTTCACGTGGATGGCATCGATGAACAGGACCGGATAGACGCGATCCAGCGGCCGGTGGCACCAATCGACCATCTCCGCGACCACCTTCTCGGTGATCGTCGAGACCGTGTCCTTCGACACCGAGGTCCCGTAGATCTCGGCGAAGTGCGCCGAAACCTCCCCTGTCGTCAAACCTTTCGCGGTCAACGACAACACGATCTCGTCGACCCCCGACAGCCGCCGCTGACGCTTCTTGACGATCTTGGGTTCGAACGAGGAACTCGTATCGCGCGGGACGTCGATCTCGACCGGGCCGATCTCGGTGACCACGGTCTTGGATCGAGTTCCGTTGCGGGAGTTGCCCGTTCCACGACCGGCCGGGTCGTGTTTCTCGTAGCCGACGTGCTCGGTCATCTCCGCTTCCAGAGCGGTTTCCAGCACCGTCTTGGTCAGCTGGTTGAGCAAACCACCCGGCCCGAGCAGATCGATACCCTCGGCTTTGGCCTGGGCCAGCAGCTGCTGGGCCAGTTTCTTGGTGTCCACGCCGTCTTTCACCACGGCGTCGAGTGTCTCCGACATCAGTCGGTCCTTCCTGCCGAACCCTCAAGTTCAGCCGATCGAACCGAGATCAAGATCCGCCGTTATCCCGACACTCCC
>NZ_JBEXOK010000028.1:3855-5293 GCF_040611495.1 Nocardia sp. NPDC006630 | reverse complement strand
TGTGTGTTGTTTCAGATACCGCACAGTGGACGCGTAGCTTCTTTGTTGGTAAGTCCTCGGCCTATTAGTACAGGTCACCTGCACCCGTTACCGGGCTTCCAGTTCCTGCCTATCAACCCAATGGTCTGTTGGGGGCCTTAACCTATCAAGTAGGTGAGAAACCTCATCTTGGAACAGGCTTCCCGCTTAGATGCTTTCAGCGGTTATCCCTTCCGAACGTAGCAAACCAGCCGTGCCCTTGGCAGGACAACTGGCACACCAGAGGTTCGTCCGTCCCGGTCCTCTCGTACTAGGGACAGCCTTCCTCAAGTTTCTGACGCGCGCGGCGGATAGAGACCGAACTGTCTCACGACGTTCTAAACCCAGCTCGCGTGCCGCTTTAATGGGCGAACAGCCCAACCCTTGGGACCTACTCCAGCCCCAGGATGCGACGAGCCGACATCGAGGTGCCAAACCATCCCGTCGATATGGACTCTTGGGGAAGATCAGCCTGTTATCCCCGGGGTACCTTTTATCCGTTGAGCGACACCGCTTCCACTTGCCGGTGCCGGATCACTAGTCCCGACTTTCGTCCCTGCTCGACCTGTCGGTCTCACAGTCAAGCTCCCTTGTGCACTTGCACTCGACACCTGATTGCCAACCAGGCTGAGGGAACCTTTGGGCGCCTCCGTTACATTTTGGGAGGCAACCGCCCCAGTTAAACTACCCACCAGGCACTGTCCCTGAACCAGATCATGGTCCGAGGTTAGAAGTCCAATACGATCAGAGTGGTATTTCAACGATGACTCCACGAACACTGGCGTGCCCGCTTCACAGTCTCCCACCTATCCTACACAAACCGTACCGAACACCAATACCAAGCTATAGTGAAGGTCCCGGGGTCTTTTCGTCCTGCCGCGCGTAACGAGCATCTTTACTCGTAATGCAATTTCGCCGAGTCTGTGGTTGAGACAGCTGAGAAGTCGTTACGCCATTCGTGCAGGTCGGAACTTACCCGACAAGGAATTTCGCTACCTTAGGATGGTTATAGTTACCACCGCCGTTTACCGGGGCTTAAATTCTCAGCTTCGCCCCAAAGGGCTAACCGGTCCTCTTAACCTTCCGGCACCGGGCAGGCGTCAGTCCGTATACATCGTCTTACGACTTCGCACGGACCTGTGTTTTTAGTAAACAGTCGCTTCTCACTGGTCTCTGCGACCTCACCCAGCTCGGGAAGCAAGTTCCGTCACCAGACAAGGCCCTCCTTCTCCCGAAGTTACGGAGGTATTTTGCCGAGTTCCTTAACCACAGTTATCTCGATCGCCTTAGTATTCTCTACCTGACCACCTGTGTCGGTTTGGGGTACGGGCCATGTACCAGCTCGCTAGAGGCTTTTCTCGGCAGCATAGGATCACTGAATTCGCCTCAATCGGCTACGCATCACCTCTCAGGCTATGTG
>NZ_JBEXOK010000028.1:0-3760 GCF_040611495.1 Nocardia sp. NPDC006630 | reverse complement strand
AACGCCCTACAGGCTTACACCCGGACAACCATTACCGGGCCCAGCTACCTTCCTGCGTCACCCCATCGCTTGACTACTACAACCGGGGTCCCATGCAGCCATTCCCCCTCAAGCCCGAAGGCCCGATAAGGAAACTTTTGGATGGTTAGCACAACTGATTCGCCATTGGGCGCGGATACACGGGTACGGGAATATCAACCCGTTGTCCATCGACTACGCCTGTCGGCCTCGCCTTAGGTCCCGACTCACCCTGGGCGGATTAACCTGGCCCAGGAACCCTTGGTCATTCGGCGGACGAGTTTCTCACTCGTCTTTCGCTACTCATGCCTGCATTCTCACTCGCATGGCCTCCACGGCTGGATCACTCCGCCGCTTCCCTGGCCATACGACGCTCCCCTACCCATCCAGACTCCTGGCCCGAAGGCGGGATAATGTCTGAATGCCGCGGCTTCGGCGGTGTACTTGAGCCCCGCTACATTGTCGGCGCAGGATCACTTGACCAGTGAGCTATTACGCACTCTTTCAAGGGTGGCTGCTTCTAAGCCAACCTCCTGGTTGTCTTCGCGACCCCACATCCTTTTCCACTTAGTACACGCTTAGGGGCCTTAGCCGGCGATCTGGGCTGTTTCCCTCTCGACTACGAAGCTTATCCCCCGCAGTCTCACTGCCACGCTCTCACACACCGGCATTCGGAGTTTGGCTGACTTCGGTAAGCTTGTGGGCCCCCTAGGCCATCCAGTAGCTCTACCTCCGGTGTGAAACACGTGACGCTGCACCTAAATGCATTTCGGGGAGAACCAGCTATCACGGAGTTTGATTGGCCTTTCACCCCTACCCACAACTCATCCCCTCAGTTTTCAACCTAAGTGGGTTCGGGCCTCCACGACGTCTTACCGTCGCTTCACCCTGGCCATGGGTAGATCACTCCGCTTCGGGTCCATAGTGTGCGACTAAAGGGCGCCCTATTCGGACTCGCTTTCGCTACGGCTACCCCACACGGGTTAACCTCGCCACACACCGATGACTCGCAGGCTCATTCTTCAAAAGGCACGCCATCACCCCACACCACAAGTGGCGAAGGCTCTGACGGATTGTAAGCGCACGGTTTCAGGTACTATTTCACTCCCCTCCCGGGGTACTTTTCACCTTTCCCTCACGGTACTAGTCCGCTATCGGTCACCAGGTAGTATTCAGGCTTATCGGGTGGTCCCGACAGATTCACAGCAGATTTCACGGGCCCGCTGCTACTCGGGTGTCTCTCACACAAGCCGTTGAGTTTTCGCTTACCGGACTCTCACCGTCTATGGTTGGCCGTCCCAGACCAATTCAGCTAACACAACGGTTTCTGACTTGTGCTCACCACGGCAGTGGTGAGAAGAGAGATCCCACAACCCCAAGAACGCAACGCCTGCCGGCTATCACACGCTCCTGGTTTAGCCTCTTCCGCTTTCGCTCGCCACTACTCACGGAATCACTGTTGTTTTCTCTTCCTGTGGGTACTGAGATGTTTCACTTCCCCACGTTCCCTCCACACGCCCTATATATTCAGGCGCGGGTAACACGACATCACTCGTGCTGGGTTTCCCCATTCGGACATCCTCGGATCTCAGCTCGGTTGACAGCTCCCCGAGGCTTATCGCAGCCTCCTACGTCCTTCATCGGCTCCTGGTGCCAAGGCATCCACCGTACGCTCTTACACACTTACTAACAAAGATGCTCGCGTCCACTGTGCAGTTCTCAAACAACACACAAGATTCGATCACCACTGCGCACCAGCCGGAGAATTCTCATCCTCCGCGGTATGACGCGGACCGTAATCCTGTCGTTTGTTTTGATATCCAGAAAGTGCAGACAGCGTCTGTGCTTTCAGGACCCAATAGTGTGTCGGTATATCACCGCGACATCGGACTCTGTCCGAGGTCGAGTGCGATGAGGTTGTCAGTGTTCCACCCATGAGCGTCCGCAGTCCCACATATGGGGACTAAACGGTCTCTGACGCATTCTCGTCCGACTGTTCGGAGAGCGTTGCGTAGATGTGCTCCTTAGAAAGGAGGTGATCCAGCCGCACCTTCCGGTACGGCTACCTTGTTACGACTTCGTCCCAATCGCCAATCCCACCTTCGACGGCTCCCTCCACAAGGGTTAGGCCACCGGCTTCGGGTGTTACCGACTTTCATGACGTGACGGGCGGTGTGTACAAGGCCCGGGAACGTATTCACCGCAGCGTTGCTGATCTGCGATTACTAGCGACTCCAACTTCACGGGGTCGAGTTGCAGACCCCGATCCGAACTGAGACCGGCTTTAAGGGATTCGCTCCACCTCGCGGTATCGCAGCCCTCTGTACCGGCCATTGTAGCATGTGTGAAGCCCTGGACATAAGGGGCATGATGACTTGACGTCGTCCCCACCTTCCTCCGAGTTGACCCCGGCAGTCTCTCACGAGTCCCCGCCATTACGCGCTGGCAACATAAGATAAGGGTTGCGCTCGTTGCGGGACTTAACCCAACATCTCACGACACGAGCTGACGACAGCCATGCACCACCTGTACACCGACCACAAGGGGGGCCGTATCTCTACGGCTTTCCGGTGTATGTCAAACCCAGGTAAGGTTCTTCGCGTTGCATCGAATTAATCCACATGCTCCGCCGCTTGTGCGGGCCCCCGTCAATTCCTTTGAGTTTTAGCCTTGCGGCCGTACTCCCCAGGCGGGGTACTTAATGCGTTAGCTACGGCACGGATCCCGTGGAAGGAAACCCACACCTAGTACCCACCGTTTACGGCATGGACTACCAGGGTATCTAATCCTGTTTGCTACCCATGCTTTCGCTTCTCAGCGTCAGTTACTTCCCAGAGACCCGCCTTCGCCACCGGTGTTCCTCCTGATATCTGCGCATTTCACCGCTACACCAGGAATTCCAGTCTCCCCTGAAGTACTCTAGTCTGCCCGTATCCCCTGCAAGCTTAAGGTTGAGCCCCAAGTTTTCACAGAAGACGTGACAGACCGCCTACAAGCTCTTTACGCCCAGTAATTCCGGACAACGCTCGCACCCTACGTATTACCGCGGCTGCTGGCACGTAGTTGGCCGGTGCTTCTTCTACAGGTACCGTCACTTGCGCTTCGTCCCTGTCAAAAGGGGTTTACAACCCGAAGGCCGTCATCCCCCACGCGGCGTCGCTGCATCAGGCTTTCGCCCATTGTGCAATATTCCCCACTGCTGCCTCCCGTAGGAGTCTGGGCCGTGTCTCAGTCCCAGTGTGGCCGGTCACCCTCTCAGGTCGGCTACCCGTCGTCGCCTTGGTGGGCCGTTACCCCACCAACAAGCTGATAGGCCGCGGGCCCATCTCGCACCGATAAATCTTTCCACCCTCGAACATGCATCCGAAAGTCATATCCGGTATTAGACCCAGTTTCCCAGGCTTATCCCAGAGTGCGAGGCAGATCACCCACGTGTTACTCACCCGTTCGCCGCTCGTGTACCCCGAAGGGCCTTACCGCTCGACTTGCATGTGTTAAGCACGCCGCTAGCGTTCGTCCTGAGCCAGGATCAAACTCTCCGTTGAAGACTCTCAACTCCATCCTTACGGATGCAATCGGAAGAATTAACCAGAGTCCGAAAACCATGGCAAAACAAAACGCCAGCAAAAAAGTATTTGCTGACTAAATGTCCGACCTCTCAACCGGGGGGTATGAGAAGCCGGAACCAATAATAATATTGGCACTGACATTCATCGACACACTATTGAGTTCTCAAAGAACA
>NZ_JBEXOK010000027.1:0-14576 GCF_040611495.1 Nocardia sp. NPDC006630 | reverse complement strand
GTGGAGACCTGCACGCGCAAGCTCGAAGCAGTCAAAACCCGTTTCGTCGTGGAAACCACCAGCCGCGGCCTGGCCCAGCGTGGTGGTGTCGCGTCCCCGAAGGTGTTCCTGCGTCAAACCCTCGGCATCTCCCGCGCCGATGCCGCCTCCCGGGTCAGCATCGCGGTAGAGACCGGTCCGCGCATCGTCTCGGGCGTGGAGCTCGAACCGACCCTCGCGCACGTGGCCGCCGCGCATCGCGACGGGGTGATCGGTGTCGATCATGTGCGTCGGATCATGACGGTGATGAACCGGTTACCCGGCAGCCTCGACACCGATGTGCGTGAAGCCACCGAACTGCAGTTGACCGAATTCGCCCCTTCCGGGTACCCGGAAGGGTTGCCGGTCATGGGCGAAGTGCTGCTGGCCGGGTTGGATCCGGACGGGAAATTGAGTTCGGAGGCGGATCGGGACCGGATGCGCGGGCTCACCCTCGGTGCCGAACGCGCCGACGGGATGTCGCCGTGGAACGGGGAGATCAACCGCAAACTGCGGTCGGTCCTCGAGCCGATGTTCGCGAAACTGGCCCGCCCCGGTATGTGCAACCCGAAAGACCCTGACAGCCCGTGGGTGTCCGAGCACAAGCTCACCGCGCAGGAGTTGGCCGCGTGTGTCGAGCGTGATACCCGTACCCCCGCCCAACGCAATCATGATGCGTTGCTGGCGTTTCTGCGGCCGGAGTTCGGTGGCCCGGCCAAGTTGGGTAAGCATCGGGGGTTGCCGGTGTCTGTGATCGTGACGATGAGCGTGGCCGATCTGGAAGCCGAAGCCGGTGTGGCGACGAAGGCTTCGGGTGGGATCGTGTCGATCCCCGAGGCTCTGGAGTTGGCAGTGAAGTCGAACAAGTATCTGGCGGTGTTGAATCCGGTGGGGTTGCCGCTGTATTTGGGTCGGGGTGAGCGGTCGGCGGATCTGGATCACCTCCGCAGCTCCTCGGGTATCGAGAGCGGCCTCGCGTGTGAGTCCCGTTCGGGGAGCCTCGACCACGACTCCCACGACTCCCACGCCTCGAGCACCGAGAGTGGCATCCAGCTCAGGTCTGGGTCGGCGAGCCACGGCGCAGGCACTCGACCCCCGTGCTTGGTGTTCGGTCCACGCACGTTCGGCCCCGACCGGGTTCCCCGGTTGGCCAGTGCCGCGCAACGATTGGCGCTCATCGCTTCGGAGAAGGGGTGCACCCGGCCCGGGTGTGACGCCCCGGCGACGATGTGCGCGGTGCACCACATCACCGAGTGGAGCAACGGCGGGCCTACCGATATCGACAACCTCACCCTGGCATGTGATCACTGCCATGCCCAAGTTCATGACGGGCCCGGTGGGTGGAAAACCGTGGTCATGGGGCCGGATTCGGAGTTCGCGGGGCGGACCGGGTGGATCGGGCCCCCGCACATCAACCCGACCGGGGAACCACAGGTCAATCACCTGCATCACCCGCTCGAGCTGAAAGCTGCTGCCCTGGCGCGGATCCGGGACCGCAACGAACGAGAGTGGCAGCACAACCGTCAATAGGCCGCCACCCACCCGCTAACACCTGTTCCACCGCCGGGGCTCCTGCCCGCCGGTGCTACAGGCCGTTGCGCGGGAGGGTGTTTCGGCTTCTCTGTCTTCTGGTTCTTGGTCTTTCGGCTTTTGTCTTTTCGGGGTTTGTCTCTGAAACCGGACCACAGCCGGTCACCCCGTCCGGGACCGCAGGTTCCTTCCCTGCTGGGGAGCCAAGGTCGGGTACCCCACCCGAGGTCACCAGCACGGCCATCTCGGGCCCTGCCCGCACCCGGAGACCCACCACCGCCCCTCGACGCAACCAACCCAGGTGCACCGGCTCATCTCGGCCTCGAATCCCCCTAAAGCCAGGCACCGCACAGCCCTTCCCGACCGCACAGCAGGTGTACGCACGGCGCAGACCCCATAACCGCTGTGCCGCGCAGAGACCCGCTGTTCCCTCGCGAGTTGCCTAGGTCTTTGACGCCGAAACGGTCAGTGCACCTCGGATTTCCAGCCTTCGGGGCTACGGACCGCTACCCCGACTCGGCTCCTCAGCGTCTCCCAGGGTTCCCACGCTCCTTCCTGCTCTGCGGTACACCTGGGGAGCGATACCCTTACGACGCCGCGGACTCGCTATCTCCCAGTCCCGGAATCCACTTCTCGGCCAGCGCGATGAACGGGCCCTCGGCGTCGAGTTGAGCGCATATCCCTACTACTCCCCCGAGAACCCTTCCGAGCATTGCGTATTCGGGCCGGTCGGCGGGTGCGCGCATGGCGCGAGCATTGATGAGGGAGATGTTCTCGGGCTCTAGTGAGCGGGCTACCTCTTCCTGGAGGAAGGCGCGGGTGAAGTGGAAGTCGTGGCCGTTGATCTGGGTGAGGATGGGGGTGATGCGGCGCTGGAGGGGAGGTATTTCGATGGGGGCGCCGGGCTTCACGAAGCCCTCCTCTCGGAGAGCCTGCTCCATACCCACGTAGTCCTCGGTCAGTGCGCAGCGGGCCAATCGGCCTACGGCGCGGGGAATTCCGTTGGGGGTCACGGCGCATGCGCCGAAATCGATGATGCCGAGGCGGTTGTCCGGGCGCAGTTGGAAGTTTCCCGGATGCGGGTCGCAGTGCAGTAGACCGGCGCGGGAGGGCGAGCAGAGGGCGAACTCGGCGAGTAGGAGTCCGGCGCGATTGCGTTCTGGGCGAGCACCATTGGCGATTATGCGGGACAGCGGCATGCCGTCCATCCATTCGGAGACCAGGACCTTGGGTGCGGCGGCCACCACGCGGGGGATGAAGAATTGCGGGTCGCCGGCGAAGGCCTTGGCGAAGCGGCGCTGGTAGGCGGCTTCGATGCGGTAGTCGAGTTCGTCGTCGGTGCGGGCCAGGAACTCTTCGATGAGCTGGCGCGCATTGGTTCCGGCGAGCAGGGTGTTGAAGGCGCCCGAAACCATCTGCAGCATTTTGAGATCCGCGCGCAGCGACTCCTCCGCCTCCGGATACTGCACCTTCACCGCGACTTCGCGGCCGTCGTGCCAGACCGCCCTGTGCACCTGGCCGATACTGGCCGCGGCGATGGGCTGGTCGTCGAAGTGCAGGAAGCGCTTGCGCCAGGCCGTGCCCAGCTGCAGGTCGAGCATGCGGTGGGTGTCGGCCACCGGCATGGGCGGGGCCTCCTGCTGCAATCGGGTGAGCGCCTCGCGGAAGTGGTCGGCGAAGCGCGGGGGCACGGCCGCCTCGGCGACGCTGAGGGCCTGGCCCAGCTTCATGGCACCGCCCTTGAGCTCACCCAGCACCGCGAAGACCTGATCCGCCGCGGCATCGAGCATCTCGTCGGTAATGCTGCCGCGTTCCGCGCCCGACAGCAGTCCGCGCCCGGTGGCGGCCACGCGCTGCGCCATGAGCGTCGCGGGAATGCTCGCCACCTTGGCCATGCGGGCGATGCCTTTTCTTCTCAGTCCGGCCACGTTGCCGATCCTTTCCTCCGGCGCGCCACCCCGAGCCCGCCCGACGCCCCCGTCCCAGACAGTGTAGGCGCGATTTCCGGACCGGTCGATCACGTGCAGGTCACCTGCGGTGTCAGCCCAACCCGATGACCGCCGATACCGCGCGATGATCGGGGCCCGGGACACTCAGGACCGACGGGTCGGTGACCGTCACGCCGCGTCCGAGAATGTGGTCCAGCCGGGCCATCGGGAAGGATGCGGGCCAGGTGAAGCCGGCACCCGAGTGGTTGTCCCGGTAGCCGGGGGCGAAGCCGGACCAGTGCCGGTCGGTGCCGGCGGTATTGAAGTCACCGACGACCACGACACGGTCTGCGCTTTCCTTGCTCAGCGCCCGCGACAGGATGCTCAGGCCGTTGTTTCGAGTTGCGGTGTCGCCGGGCCGGATCGACGGCAGGTGCACGACGTACACGACGAGTTCTCCCTGGGGAGTGGCAATGCGGGTGCGTAGCCCGCGATGCCAATCAACGCCTACGTCGACGGCACTGGTGTCCGAGATCGGGTATCGGCTCCACAGCCCGACGGTGCCGAGTTCGTCGTGATAGCGATAATCCTCGTCCAGGATGCGCAGCACCGCTTCACGATTGGTGCCGCCGAGCTCCTGTACCGCGATGATGTCGGCATTGGTGGCAGCGAGCGCGCGGGCGGTGGCGACAGGAGAAGTGTTGGCGGCGAACAGGTTCTGCGAGACGACACGAACCGATTGCGATGCCGGAACCGTTCGGCTCGGCGGACCGGGCGCCCACCACGATCCGAAGAGGTAGGCCCAGGCCATCAGCGGAACCAAGGCGGCGACCGCACCGGCCGGGCAACGGCACAGGACAGCGAGAACCGCCAGCACCGGGATCAGTGCGCCCAGCCACGGGGCCGCGGTATCCACCGCGACGCCGAGACCGCCGATATCCGGGATTCTGGTGTGCCCGATCAGCAGCAGTGTGAGAAGTGCTGCCGCACCGATGAATACGACGGTCTTGCCGTTTCCGGTACGACTGGTCACCTCTGGCAGCTGATTCACTGGGCCGGGCACAGTCGTCGCGGCGTCTTGTCGCCCTTCAATTGCGCATCCACGCACCCGCCGGGCAGACCGCCGGAATCGACGGTGCCGAAATTGGCGGTGACCGTGAGTCCGCCGTCACCGAAGACAGTGCGCTGCACCAGGTGGTCATCGGTGAGCCAGCGGAAGTCCGTCATCGGCAGCGTGCCCGCCGCCTGGTGCAGTGGGGCGAAGAACTGTTGCAGGCGTGCGATTTCGGGACCGTGCGCGGTCACGGTGGCGCGGTCCAAGGCGAAGTTCAGCGGGGTATTGCTCAAGATCGCGGTGAGGGCGCGCATAGTCTGCTGTTGCGGGAGTTTGTAGTACGACAGCTCCCAGCGGTCCACATTGACCAGCGAGTCGTGCAGGACGGCTTCGTACAGCGGTACGCGGTACGCGGGATCGAACATCGACTGCACCACGTTCGCGGGCAGGTCGACCGGCTTGAAGAACACCTGCGGCGCCTGCTCCGGGTAGTACGCGCCCCAGACCTGACGATTGCGCTGGAGCATCCAGATCTCATCCGAAATCGGGTTCTGCGCACCGTGATCGAACGCCAGAACGGGGGCCGCCCAGGCACCTGCCGCCTCCGATCCGAGCACCTGCCCGCGCTCGGCGAGCCAGCGCATGCGGTCGAGGCGGTTGGCGCGGTCCTGCTGCTGATTCATGGGATGCGCGGCGGTGTAGTCGTCGAAGAAGTCACCGGCGGCATCGACGTCGAGGAAGTAGGTGTTCGCGCCGTTGTCGGACATCTGCGCGTAGCGATCCTGGTACAGCTTCGGATCCTGTTTCAGCGCTTGCGAACTCACGTAGCAGCCGCGGCCACCGAAACCGTTCTCGGGATTGCCGTCGGCATCGCGGACACAGCCGTCCGGCCAGATCCCGCCGGGCCAGCGCGAGCCGGGATTGTCGGCGGTGGCAGCGTCCTGGGCGTTGTCCCACGAATCGTAGGGTCCGGCAAGGTATCCGGCGTTCTTCGCGGCGGCGATCGCATCCGCGGTCATCGGGTGGTCATCGGCGTCGTAGCCCAGCCACATATGACTCAGCCCGAGATCGTGCATCTGCGCGATGGCCTCGGGGCTGCGGCCGTCGCCCCACAGGTAGGCGTGAAAAGCGCCCAGCAGCTTGGTGATCTGCGGATTCTGCTTGATCTTGTCCGTCATCGAGACGAATAGGCCGCGCTTGATCAGCTCGTCGCGGTAGTCCTTCGCGGCGGCGACGGGTGACCCGTCCGTGAGTGCGAAGGTCACCGAGTAGTCGCGGGTGCCCGCACGCTCGTCGAAGTCGTGTTCGGCGCTGGAGAGCAGCTTGCCCGCAGCCGAATTCACGGTGAGGCTGCTGCCGATATCGGTGGGCACGATGTAGCTGACACCACGAGCGCCGAGGGTGTAGCCCCAGAACGGCATGGTCAGGCCGGAGGTCAGGGCGAGGGGTTCGCCGATGAGTCCGGTGCCGGGGCCGTTCCAGAACGGGTCTCGCACCGGCAGCGACAGGCCCTCGCCGCGCGGGATCTGGAGGGCGGTCGCGCTCGCATCGCCGCCGGTGATCGGCCAGGTGAGTTTCGAGTCGCGGTCGCTGTGCACGGTGATTCGCAGACGATCGTCCTCGGTGGCCGCGGTCACCGACAGTGCCCGATCCGGGTAGGTCCAGTGCGCCTGGGTGCCATCGATTCGCACCGGGCCGGGTGCGCCCAGCCGATCAGCCGCCGGAGCGGACAGTTCGACGCTGTGTCCGCCGGTGGTCGCAGTGACCGCCAGCGAAGTGGTGTCGACGTTCGCACTGCCGCCGCCCATTGGGATAACCACCCGATTGCCATCAACCTTCGGGCCAGCGGCCGTCGTGGCCTGGCCGCAGGCCGTGAGCGCGGTGGCCGTCAGACTCAGCAGCGCGATCACGGCCACGGCTCGAGGCGATCTCCGAAGTCTCATGGTCGCCACCATGTCGGCCCGAAATGAGAGTCCGATGAGAAAGCGCAGGCAGAGGTAGTACGTATAGTCCGGGGAGTGCGGGTACTGGTGGTCGATGACGAAGCGGCGGTGCGGGAGGCGCTGGTGCGCGCCCTCGACAGCGAGGGATACGAGACCCACTCCGCGGTTGACGGCGGTGGTGCGCTGGAGGCGATTGCCCGATGGCAGCCGGAGGTGGTGGTGCTGGATGTGCTGATGCCGTTCATGGATGGGCTGACGGCCTGCCGCACGCTGCGCGGTCGCGGTGATCGCACCCCAATTCTCATGCTCACCGCGCGTGATGCCGTGGCCGACCGCATTGCCGGGCTCGATGCGGGCGCCGACGACTACCTCGTCAAACCGTTCGATCTGGAGGAGTTGCTGGCCCGGGTCCGGGCGCTGGTGCGGCGCACCTATCCCGAGGACGGCGCGGTGCTGTCGGCAGCGGATCTGATCATGGACACCACCGCGCATACCGTGCGCCGCGCCGGGCGCGAGATCGAGCTCAGCCGAACCGAATTCGCGCTTCTGGAAGTGCTGCTACGCAATGCGGGACAGGCGCTGCCGCGCGAGACGCTCATCGACCGGGTGTGGGGCCACCATTCGTCGAATTCGCTCGAGGTCTATATCCGCTATCTGCGGCGCAAGATCGAAACCGCGGGGGAACCGCCACTGATCCATACGGTGCGCGGGGTGGGTTATCGGCTGGGCGCAGCGTGAAGCAACTCGGGCTGCGCGGGCGGATCGCCGTATTCTTCGTGCTGGCAATGGCTTTGGCGCTCGCGGGTATGGGCGCCGCCGCGTATGCCGTGACCGGGCACGAATTGAACAGTGCGCTGGATCTGGGGCTGCGGCGGCAGGCCACCCGGATAATTCGGCAGTTTCCGGTCGAACCGCAGGTGGCCGCCATGTCGGGCCCCTGCGAGTATCTGGCCGCACCGAGCTGTGTGCAGGTGGTGGCGGCCGACGGGGCCATCGAATCCGAGCATGCGGACGGCGCCACGCTGCCGATCGATGCCCGAACACGTGCTGTGGCAACAGGTTCGGCGGACGGGTACTTTTCCGATATCACTCTCGCCGGCTATCGCATGCGCATGTACACCGCACCGCTGCGGCCCGGGAGCGCCGTGCAGGTGGCACAGCGCTCCGAAACGGTCGACACCGGTTTGCGGCGAGTGGGTATCGCACTGCTCGCCGCAGCGGCAGCCGGGACGCTGCTGGCGGCGGCCATCGGTACGGTGCTGGCGCGGCGTGCACTGGCGCCGGTGGCGGCATTGACCCGGGCGGCCGAGCGGGTGGCGCGCACGCGAGATCCCAACGAGCACATCACGATTACGGGCTCCGATGAGCTCGCCCGGCTGGGCACCAGTGTCAACACCATGCTCGACGAACTCGACGCGGCGCTCACGGGTGAACGCAATTCCCGGGCGGCACAGCAGCGTTTGATCGCCGATGCCTCGCACGAGCTGCGCACGCCGCTCACCGCGCTGCGCACCAATATCGATCTATTGCGCCGTTCCGCGCGCTTGACGCCAGGCCAGCTCGATGACACCGTCGCCGCGCTGCGGGTGCAATCGGAGGAGCTGTCGGGGCTCGTCACCGATCTCATCGATCTCGCCCGCGCGGACGATCCGGCCGCGCCCCACGAAGTCCTGGAAGATCTGCGGCTCGACACATTGGTCGCGGAGCGAGTGGAAACTGCCCGAAGGCATTGGCCCGCAATCACCTTCGATGCGCGACTCGAGCCGACCACAGTCCAGGGCGCGGCCGCCCGCCTGGCCCGCGCGGTCACCAATCTGCTCGACAATGCCGCCAAGTTCAGTCCGCCCGGCGCGACCGTTCACGTTCGGTTGAGCGACCGGCAACTGACAGTTCGCGATTCGGGCGCGGGCATAACCGCCGAAGATGTACCGCACGTCTTCGACCGCTTCTACCGCTCCCCCACCGCCCGCACCACTCCCGGCCACGGTCTCGGTCTTGCCATCGTGGCGCAGGTCGCCGAACTGCACGGCGCGGAAGTCGGCGTAGTCTCCGAACCCGGCCGAGGATCCGAGTTCCGCCTCGCCTTCCCCGGCTGATCCTGCGCGGCGGACGCGAAATATCGTGGCGAGCATCATCGATCGGTTCGCCGACTCTGCGGCACGCATGGACATTCGAGGCCCGGTGGCACAAGCCCAGCCGCGCTCTCGACGACTACGAATTCCGCACAGCGCTCGGCACTACTCGGGCCTGAGCTGGGCGTCGCAGGCCTGCCACGCCTTAGCGGAGAGGTACTGCTTCGCGCCCGCGAAGAGCGCGTGCAGCGCCGCACCGTGTTGCGCCGCCAGGGCCTCATTGTGCGCCATGACGTCCAATTCGTTGGCCGCGGTGATCTCCAGAAAGGCGCTCATCGCAGGCGTCGGCGGGCGGGAATCCGCACCGGTGAAGCGGTCTCGGAACAGCACGGGGGAGGTGGCGAGGCGCGGATAGACGAAGCCGCGGTCACAGCTGCCGTAGAAGTAGACCAGGGCCTCGGCCTGATTGCCGATGAGCGCGGCGAGGGTGGCGCGCTCGGGCAGTTCGAGCAGGGATTGCGCGAAGCCGTCGGTGCCGTAGGCGGCGTGACACAGACCCGCCAGCTGGATGTTCTCGTCCGCATCCCATTCGGCCAGCACATCGGCCACCCGGATCAGATGCGCCAGCAGGGTACCGCCGGGGTGCGGTATGCGGTCCGCGCCATGGCCGGCCAGAAACTGCTCCGCATGAGCGCGTCGAAACCCGTTCCGCCCGAATGCTTTCACGCCTCTCAGTTTGCGCCCTGCACGGGCGCGACCGCTACTGGCTGCTGTTCGGCTGATCCAGCAGGCGGCGATGCAGTTCGGTGGTCATCTGATGGATGGCGCGGGTGAGTTCGGTATTGGTCTTGAGTTCCAGCTCCTGCTCGGTGAAGTCGTGATCGGCCTTCATCTGCTGGAATTCGGCCTGCCGGTTCTGGCCGATCATGACGAAGGTCGACAGGAAGATCGCTTCCAGGGAGACGACCAGCGTGAGCGTGGGCCACGGCGACTTCTCGACCAGCAGCATCCAGAGGGCGAATCCGACGGCGTGGATGTAGACGAACAGCATGGAGCCGGCGAATTTGGTGATCCAGTCCGCGACGCGCAGTTGCAGATTCGCGGCGCGCTGTGCACGCAGATTGATGACGGCGGGGTGGTGCATGGGCTGCGACGACTTCGTCACGGAAGGTCTCCTGAGCGGATCGGCGGCGGGCTGCTGCCGGAATCGTAGCCGCATGTCAGGGCTCCGGAAGCCGCCCGCAGGCGGGCACGTGCGTCGTGGCCGCCGCCGTCACCGTCTACACCGCTTCGGGCACCCGCGCGCGCACCCCGCGTGCCCGGTATTCCTGTGGCGGACAACCCTTCCAGCGCCGGAAGGCGCGAATGAAGGACGCCGCCTCCGCATAACCGAGGCGGGCCGCCACCTGCTCGGTCGTCATATCGGTATGGTCCAGCAGCTCCTCGGAGAGCAGTTGCCGGACCTCGTCCAGCAGGGCCCGGAAGGAGGTGCCCTCCTCATTGAGCCGCCGCGACAGCGTGCGCGGACTCATGAACAGTTCCATCGCCACCGCGGCCTGGTCGGGTACCTCACCGGGATTGCGCACCAGCAGGTCGCGCACCGACCCGGCAACGCCCGTGCGGGCCTGACGGCGGGCGAGCAGATCGCGGCACAGCTGTTCGCAGGTGCTGCGGGCCCACTCATTGGCTTGGGGCAGCGGCACATCCAGATAGGAGCTGTCGAAGACGGCCACATTGGCGGGTGCGCCGAAATTCGGTTCGACACCGAACACCTCCCGGTGCCGGGAGGTATCGGACGGCGCCTGGTGCCGGAAGGCGATCCGATGGAACGGCACGCCCGTCGGGTACAGCTCCCGGCCGATCATCTGGATACCGGTCACCACCCGCTCGGCGAGAAAGGCCCGGACATCCTCGGGCACCTCATGATCGTCGAAGATCAGCCGCGCCTCACCGCCGGACTCCTCGAAGTCGATCTGCCCGAAGGCGAAAGCGAGTCCGACGTACCGCAGGGCCACGGCCACCGCATCGCGCAGCGTGTGGCTGGCCAGCAGCGCCAGCCCCCACGGTCCGTACAGCGAGATGTGATAGCGGCTACCGGCTTCGATGCCGAGTCCGGGTTCGGAGCCGAAGCGAGCGAGCAGGTTGCGCACGACGGTGAGTTCCTGACGTGCGGTGACCTCGGAGTCCGGGTCGATCACGGCGGCGGGTGAAATACCTGTCCCGGACAGACAGACCGCAGTAGGCATTCCGCGTTCCTCGGCGAGCTGCGTCATAGCGTGCACGCTGGATGTATTCCTCGGCAGATCCCATTCGAACATATACCTGTAGTCCTCATCGACTCCACAACAACAAGTGTTTCCGGCGGTATCGGGTTGACCTCGGCCGCCGGGCCATTTGCTGATCCTGCCGTGTCTGGGTCAGTTATTCCAGTGGCTGGGCCAAATTTCTGCCGTCAGGAGTCGCACCCGACGGACATCACCATCGCCTGTGCCGACGCAGATCTGTCCGTCGCCGGGACCGATCGGGAGAGCTGGACCGGCGATTCGGCGCGCAGGACGGGCACACAAAATCGCCATATTTGCGAACCTTCCTGCGCGACAGGCACACATGAATCGCTACCGGTTCCAGTCGAACCGACCGACCCGGTCGACGGCTACTTCAGCCGGATCACGGTGGCCGCGGCCGACCTGCCCGCGCCGACCTACCCCTGCCCAACCAGGGCAATACCTCCCCGGCGGTCTCGTTTCCTCACGTAACAAAGCATTTTCGCCCGCGATGGGATACGCATCCGGTTTGCCGGATCGGTGACTACCCGAGGGAAGCTCCAGCATGAATGCACACACTCTCCTGTTAATGCCTGTTCTGGCCCTCGTGGCCTTCGGAATCGGTGTGTGGCTCGGTGTTCGCTCGACCATCTGCGAGCGTCGGCGGCGACGTGCCGAAAGCGAACCCGCTACCGTGCTGATACATGAGCGCGAATTCGACTCGAACGGTGGTAGTTACCGGCGCATCGTCCGGTATCGGTAAGGCGACCGCAGCGGCCTTCGCGGCGCGCGGCCACCAGGTCATCGGCACCAGTCGCGATCCGAGCTCGATCGCCGAGGCGGACCGCGTGCCCGGCGTCGAGTACCGGGCCCTGGATCTCACCGACGCCGCATCCATCGCAGGTTTCACCGCCGCGCTGGGTGAGGTCGACGTGCTGATCAACAATGCCGGTGAAAGCCAGGCCGGTCCGCTCGCCGAGCTGCCGACCGAGGCGATCGAACGCCTCTTCCAGCTCAATGTGTTCGGCGCAGTGACGCTCACCCAGGCGGTGCTGCCCGGTATGCGCGCACGCGGCTATGGGCGGATCGTCATGGTCGGATCGATGCTCGGCAGTTTTCCCATGCCGTATCGCTCGTCCTATGCCGCGGCCAAGGCCGCGCTGCGCGGGTTCGCCACCGCGGCCCGCTTCGAGGAGTCGCCGTTCGGCGTGTGGATCACCACCGTCGAACCGGGGCAGATCGATACCGGGCTGCGCGAGCGGCGGACCAAGTACATCGACGAAGGTTCCGCGCACACAGCGGAATTCACGCGGTTCATGGCCAAAATGGATGAGAAGCAGGGTCAGGGCATCGCACCGGAAAAGGTGGCCGCGACGATCGCCGGGGCGGTCGAGGCCGATCGGCCGAAGCCGCTGTACGCGGTGGGGAGCAATGCACCGCTCATGTTCGCGGTCCGCCGGCTGGTCCCGCGCACGGTGATGGAACGGCTCATCGCGGCCTCCTACGGACTGAAGCGGTAGTGCACGCCGGTCATCCGCTCGGACTCCTCCCACAGCCGCGCCCCCAGCTCGGGGTCGCGGGCGAGTGGACTGGGCTCGTGTAGTACCGGGTATCCCTTGGTGCGTCCGGTGGGCCCGAAGTACTCACCGCCGCGCACACCCGGATCGGTGGCCGCGCGCAGGGACGGCAGGGAGCCCATCTCGGTCGTCTGCGTGACCAGACGCGAGAGGGGGCGCAATGCGGGGTGCGACAGCAGCCTTGCGGTGGGCCCGAGATTGCGGTTGAAGTCCGAGGTTGCGACTCCGGGGTAGGCGGCCGCCGCGACGAGCGTCGTACCCGCGCCCGCGAGCTGTCGCTGGAGTTCGAAAATGAACAGCAGGTTCGCGAGTTTGGATTGACCGTAGACATGCATGGGTTTGTACTCGCGGTGTTCGAACCCCAAATCGGCCAGTTCCACAGTGGTGCTGCGATATCCGGAGGCGCGGCTGCTGACCGACACCACCCGCCCCGCCGGCGCCAGCAGGTCCAGCACCAGACCGGTCAAGGCGAAGTGCCCGAGATGGTTGGTGGCGAAGGTGGTTTCGAACCCGTCCACGCTCACCGAACGCACGCGGGTCAGCGTTCCGGCATTGTTGATCAGCACATCGATCCGCCCGAACCCGTCGTGCAACCGGGCCGCCGCTTCCCGTACCGAGGCCAGTGACGCCAAATCCATTCGCAGCACCGGCAACTGGGCCCCGGGCACCTGCGCGCGGATGCCTGCCGCGACGGCCTCGCCCTTCTCGATCGAACGACAGGCCAGCACCACCGTCGCCCCGTGCGCCGCCAGCTGCCGTGCGGTCTGCGCCCCGAGTCCGGCGCTGGCCCCGGTCACCACGGCAACCCGCCCGCTCATATCCGGTATGTCAGCCGCAGTCCAAACCATTCCCGACGATAACCCGCCGCTCACGTGAGTTTCAGGTCCCGGCCGATGATTTCGCGCATGATCTCGGAGGTGCCGCCGTATACGCGGGTGACGCGGGCGTCGGCGGCGGCGCGGGCGATCGGGTATTCGCGCATATAGCCGTAGCCGCCGAAGAGCTGCTGGCAGCGGTCCAGGCAGCGGAACTCCATTTCCGACGCCCAGAGTTTGGCCTTGGCGGCATCGGCGGGGGTGAGGCGGCCGGCATTGAGTTCCAGGACGCACCTGTCGATGAAGGCTTCGGCCACCGAGACCTCGGTCGCCACATCCGCGAGCACGAACTTGGTGTTCTGGAAGCCGCCGATGGGCTGGCCGAAAGCCGTTCGGCCGCCGACATATTCGATGGTCGTGCGCAATCCGGCGCGAGCCCGCGCCAGACATGCCACCGCGATCTGCATGCGCTCCTGCGGCAGGTTCCGCATCAGATATTCGAATCCGCGCCCCACCTCACCGAGCACATTCGCCTTCGGCACTTCGACGTCGGTGAAGATGAGCTCCGCCGTGTCCTGCGAATGCAGTCCGAGCTTGTCGAGATTGCGCCCACGCTCGAACCCCGCCATACCGCGCTCGAGCACCAGCAGGGTCACCCCTCGATGCCGGTCGGGCGAGGTGCGTACTGCGGTGATCACCAGATCCGCGTTGATTCCATTGGTAATGAACGTCTTTGCGCCGTTCACCACGAAGTGCTCACCCATATCCACCGCGGCCGTGCGTATCCCGGCCACATCCGACCCCGCCCCCGGCTCGGTCATCCCGATGGCGGCAATGCTGGTTCCCGCCACGAACCCCGGCACCCAGCGCTCCCGCTGCTCCGGCGTGGTCAACTGCGTGAAGTACGGCGTGCAAATGTCATTGTGCAGCGCGAGATTCAGCCCCACCCCGGCACAGTCCGCATCCATGAACTCCTCGATGAGAATCTGATTGAACCGAAAATCCGCCACCCCCAATCCCCCGTACTCCCGGGGCGCCGCAAACCCCACCAACCCCAGCTCCCCCGCCCGCGCGAACACCCCCCGCGGCACAATCCCCGCGTCCTCCCACTCCAGATAATGCGGCGCCACCTCCTTCCGCACAAACCCCCGCGCCAGTTCCGCAAACGCCCGGTGATCATCCTCATAATGCCCACGTTCCATACCCCCATAGTCCAGCCTCCGCACACTCGGATACCAGACAATCGCGGCCAGGATCGAGCTGATCGCTACTGTTGGGGTGGGGAGTTTCGGATTAACGGTGGATCCGGTCTCGGTGTGGGTTAGTTTCCGGTTGGGTGGATCCGGCCTTCGAAGGTGATCGCGAAGGCGTTGAG
>NZ_JBEXOK010000026.1:0-18296 GCF_040611495.1 Nocardia sp. NPDC006630 | reverse complement strand
TCGAGTGTCTCCGACATCAGTCGGTCCTTCCTGCCGAACCCTCAAGTTCAGCCGATCGAACCGAGATCAAGATCCGCCGTTATCCCGACACTCCCCCTCTTCGAGACGGACGCCGCTACGAACCTACGTGAGAGTCTTTGTGGGAACCCTCTAAGAGTGATGTCTCACAACAAATCACGTGAGGAGCGGTGCTCAGGTATCGGCTCTGCTGAGAAGTGTTTCGGTGAGGGTGGCGAGGCGGTGGGCGTTCGCCGGATCGAGGGTGGGTAGCGAGAGGGGGAGGAGATGGCCGCGGTCGAGGGCGGTGAGGGGCTGTGCGGGCGGGGCGTCGACGAAGGCGTGGATGGGGTGGATTGCCGCGGAGATCGGCTGGGCCGAGATTCGGGCCAGGATTCGAAGGAGAGTTCTGGTGACGGCGTTCAGGCTGGAGAGGTCGCCGCTGCGGGTGAATCCGGGGTGGTAGAGGACGAATCGCACTGTGTTGCCAGCGGTTTCGTCGTAGGTGACACCCAGTAGGTCGTTGGCGCGACCGGCCTGCAACTGGGCGCGTATTGCGCTGTAGCCATGCGTCAGTTGGGGGTCGTCCCAGTTGATCGCGCCCTTGGTGACGCCGACTCCGGCGATGCTCACGATCACCGGGGTAGCGCTGCGCTCCAGTAGCGGAGTCAGCCTCTGCGACAGTAGATATCGGCTCAGGTAGTAGAGCTGCGCCAGCCGCTCCAGGGCGAACGCACGGCCCATACCGTCCGTACCTCCGCTGACGACAATGGTTTTGGACATTGTTCCTCCGCTACTCTCGGGTCGTACCTCGATCCTCGGCAACGACTGACAGTTGCGAAAGTAGGCACTTTCATGTCCGATACGCACACGAATGTGCCCTCGATGGTCGCGACGGAGCTCCCCGCACGAGTACCGGCCGCCGAACACGAGGCCTGCCCGGTCACCGATGTGCTGCGGCGGGTAGGCGACAAATGGAGTGTGCTGATACTGGCGCTGCTCGGCAGGCGCACCTACCGCTTCAACGAACTGCACCGCTCGATCGAGGGCATCAGCCAGCGCATGCTCACCCGCACCCTGCGCTCACTCGAACAAGACGGCCTGGTCACCCGCACCGTATTCCCCACGGTCCCAACCACAGTCGAATACAGCCTCACCCCCCTCGGTGAAACCCTCCTCACCCCCCTCTCAGCCCTGGCCGACTGGGCGGTCACCCACAGCCCCGCCTTCACCGCCGCCCGCCACTCCGGAACCGCCGACAACTGACCCCGGGTGCTCCCGCAGCCAGCGAAGCACTTCCTCGGCATGCTGATCAGGCGGAAAAACCGGGTAGAAGACGTGCTCGATCACCCCGCTGTGGACAATGAGCGTCATGCGCTTATAGAGCGACACACCGTCGACGTCGAAGGTCGGAATCGAAAGCGCCTTTGCCAGATGCAGTTCCGGATCGGCCAGCATCGAGAACGGCAAATGCAGCCGTTCGACAACTTCACGCTGATACGTCGACTCCTGACTGGACAGCCCGAAAACACGCTGTGCGCCCGCGGCTACCAACTCCCGGTAGTGATCACGAAAGTCGCACGCCTCGGCGGTGCACCCGCGGGCCCCCGGTATGGCATTCCACCCGGCGGGAAGCTCGATATCGGGACGACCGGTCATCGGATAGAGATAAACGACGGTCCGGCCGGTGACCATCATTCCGAGATCAATGGTCACCTTATCGGTGCTGTCGAGAATGAGCGACGGCATGCGCAGGCCGGGAAGATGCGCTGCCGCACCGTCATCCGCCGGTACCGGCAGGTCCGGGGGCAATGTCTGCAGTTCCGGGGCGGGTTCAGGTGTTTGACCGATGCTCACGGACGAAACGTAGCGCCTGCCCCCAGGGCGAGGTCAACCCATACTGCGAGGGCCGTAGTGGTTGCGGGGGCCGAAGCGGCGGCCGCGCAGGACTACGAAGAACAGCAGGGGGAAGATGAAGAAGGGGACGATATGGGTTGCTATGACGAAGGCTGTTGCGAAGGCGAGGACGCCTACCAGGCCGATTGCGGGGAGTAGTAGGCGCGGGTCGCGGCGGGGTCGGGGGACCGGCGGGGTTGGGGCGGGTGCCGGTTGGGGTAGGTCGGCGAACAGGATGGTCAGTTCGTCGGTGGTTTTGGCGGCGTAGGCGCGGCCTACGCGGTCGTCGTATTCGTCGAGGTCCAGACGGCCGGCGGCGAAATGCCTACCGAGTGCCTCGGCCGCTTGTTCACGCTCTGCCGTGCCGACGCGCACGGCGGGCGGCCCGAATACCGCAGGGCTGAAATCGGTCATATCAACCTTCTCACCGGGGAACCAATGACGCTGTCAACCACAGTAGGCCGATTTTCGGTGGTTGGCCTGCGCCCCTGGACGTATAGCGACCTACATCCGGAGGCGTACTCGCACCGGGCCGGTTCACGCGGCGCGGAACGCTTTGTCGCCGACGCGGCCGGGGTCGGTGATGTGGGAGAGGAACAGGCGAGCGGTGGGCGGCGGTGTACGGGTGGTGACAACGTGCCAGGGGCGGCTGAGGGGCGTTCCGTCTATGGGGAGAACTTCCAGACGCCGGCCGACCAGATCGTTTTCGACGGCATCGGTGTGAATGAGGGTGATGCCCAAACCTTCTCGAGCAGCCGCGAGAGCTGCGCCATGGGTGCCGAGAGTCAGTGTCGGCGGCCGTATTTGGAGCCGATCGAAGAGTGCGAGGGTGGTGTCACGGGTGCCGGAGCCGGTGCCGCGCAGGAGCCAGGTGGCTTCGGAAGGGTCCGGCCAGAGCCCGGGTGCGCCGACGACCACCAGTTGGGAGGGTCTGCGAGCGCGTGTCACCAGCCCGGCCTCTCGTGGTGGGCGACCCGCCACCACGAGATCTGTTTCGTGGTGCGTCAATTCGACAAAGAGCACATCGCGCGGCTGGATGGAGAACCCCAATTCGATGTCGGGGTAGCGGTTTCGGAACGAGGCCATCAGGCGCAGGAGGACGAACTCACCGGCGGTGGCGACCACCCCGATGCGCAGCCGACCGGTTTCGGCGGCCCGGACCGCGGCGTGGGCCTCCTTCATCAACCCGAGAATGCTGCGGCAGTAATCGGCGTAGACGCGGCCGGCTTCGGTGAGTGCGATACCCCGGCCGGATTTGGCTATGAGCTTAGCGTCCAACTGCTTTTCGATGTGTGAAACGGCCGCGGAGGCAGCGGCTTCGGTGATGTGCAACTGCGCGGCCGCCCGGCGGATGCTGCTGTGGCGGGCGACCGCGAGGAAGGTTTCCATGCGGACCGCGCTCACAGTACCCATCATCAAACGGTAGCAAACACGACGAAATGGTTGAGGGAGACGAGAAACAATCGAATTGTTTGTCGATAACTCTGCCGTCATCCTGGGAATCGCAAGTGGCCCAACCCAGTTCGCAGGAGGAATGATGGCCGGATCTGTGGACGATCGAGACGGTGCACGCGGCAGATGGGATCCCGGCGTGCAGACCTACGCGTCGATGGGATACTACGCGCCCGATTATCAGCCCAAGGACACCGATGTGCTGGCGGTGTTCCGGGTGACCCCGCAACCGGGGGTCGATCCCATCGAGGCCTCGGCGGCGGTGGCGGGCGAATCCTCCACTGCCACATGGACGGTCGTCTGGACCGATCGCCTCACCGCGCACGAGCGCTATCAAGCCAAGTGCTACCGGGTCGACGAGGTGCCGGGCCGGCCGGGGGAGTACTTCGCCTACGTCGCCTACGATCTCGACCTCTTCGAGGAGGGTTCGATCACCAATCTGACCTCCTCGGTCATCGGCAATGTATTCGGATTCAAACCGCTGCAGGCATTGCGCCTGGAGGATATGCGGATTCCCGTGGCATACGTGAAGACTTTTCAGGGTCCCCCGCACGGAATCGTTATGGAACGGGAACACCTGAATAAATACGGTCGACCGTTGCTCGGCGCCACGGTGAAACCGAAACTCGGTCTCTCCGCACGCAACTACGGTCGCGTAGTATACGAAGCCTGTAAGGGCGGACTGGATTTCACCAAGGACGACGAGAACATCAACTCGCAGCCGTTCATGCGCTGGCGTGATCGCTACCTGTTCGCCATGGAGGGCGTCAACCGCGCCATCGCCGATACCGGCGAGCTGAAGGGGCATTATCTGAATGTCACCGCCGCCGACATGGAGGATATGTACGAGCGCGCCGAGTTCGCCAAATCCCTTGGCAGCGTGATCATCATGATGGATCTGACGGTCGGCTACACCGCCATGCAGTCCATGTCGAAGTGGGCACGCCGCAATGGCATGCTGCTGCACCTGCATCGCGCCGGGCACTCCACCTACACGCGGCAGAAGACGCACGGGGTGAGCTTCCGGGTGCTGGCGAAATGGTGCCGGCTGATCGGCGTCGATCATCTGCACGCGGGCACCGTCATCGGCAAGCTCGAAGGTGACCCGCACACCGTCAAGGGTTTCTACGACACGTTGCGCGACAACCACATTCCCGCGAATCCGCGCAATGGCATCTTCTTCGACCAGGACTGGGCGAGCCTGCCCGGTGTCCTGCCGGTCGCCTCCGGCGGCATTCACGCCGGGCAAATGCACCAGCTGCTGGACCTGTTCGGCGACGATGTGTGCCTGCAGTTCGGCGGCGGCACCATCGGACATCCGATGGGCATCGCCGCGGGCGCGGAGGCCAATCGCGTCGCCCTGGAGGTGGTGGTGAAGGCCCGCAACGAGGGTCGCGATCTGCTCAAGGAGGGCCCGGACGTGCTGCGCCGTGCCGCCGAGACCAATCGCCCGCTCGCGGTCGCGCTGAAGACCTGGGGTGACGTCACCTTCGAGTACACCTCGACCGACGCCCCCGATGCCGTGCCGACGTCCACTCGCTGAACGCCCTCTCTTACGAAAGACAGGTAACCGCAATGCATCTGCGTCACGGCACCTTCTCGCACCTTCCGGATTTCACCGACGCCGATATCGCCGCTCAGGTGCGCTACGCACTGCTCAACAACTGGCCGGTCTCCATCGAATACTCCGACGATCCGCATCCGCGGAATATGTACTGGGAGATGTGGGGCCTGCCGCTGTTCGATCTCGATGAGCCCGACGGCGTGCTCGCCGAGATCAATGCCTGCCGGGCGACGTTCCCGCGCCACTACATTCGCATCACCGCCTATGACGCGACGTACGGGCGGCAGACCACGGCGCTGAGCTTCCTCGTGCAGCGCCCGGCGGACGAGCCCGGATTCCGCCTCGACCGCACCGAGGGCGTCGACCGCACCCAGCGCTACGGCTTCCATCCGTACGCCCTGGATGTTCGCCCCGGCGAACGCTACAGCGGCTGAACGGGTTTCGGCAGTGAGCACACAGCGCCCGGCAGCGCCCGGTGTCCGCGCACCTGCAGCCGGACACCAGGCGAACGGGTTTCAGATGCATCGGCCCGGGGCCACGAGCTCCGGTCCGGTGCCCGGGTCGGCCGGCGGTCCCGGACCGGAGGACACGGCGGCCGACCTCCTCGCCGACGACGCCCTGCTGGATCTGTCCAGCGATGTCGCGGGCAAGGATGTCGAGGACACCCTCAGCAGGCTCGATGCCGAGCTGGTGGGATTGGCGAACGTCAAACGCCGGGTGCGGGAGATCGCATCCCTGCTGCTCATCGATCGCGCCCGGGAGCGTTTCGGCCTGCAGGCCACCCGGCCGACCATGCATATGAGCTTCACGGGCGGGCCCGGCACCGGGAAGACCACGGTGGCCCTGCGCATGGCCGAGATGCTGCACGCGCTCGGCTATATCCGGAAACCCAAGGTGCACACCGTCACCCGCGACGATCTGGTCGGCCAGTTCATCGGCCACACCGCGCCGAAGACCAAGGAGGCCCTCGCCAAAGCCGCCGGGGGCGTCCTGTTCATCGATGAGGCCTACTACCTGTTCCGGCCCGAGAACGAGCGCGACTACGGGCAGGAGGTCATCGAAATCCTGCTGCAGGAGATGGAGAACGAGCGCACCAGCATGGTGGTGATCTTCGCCGGCTATCCGGACCGCATGGAGACGTTCTTCTCCGCGAATCCGGGCCTGTCCTCACGGGTGGCGCATCACATCGAGTTCCCCGACTACACCCACGACGAACTCCTGGCCATCTCCCAACTCATGGTGGCCCAGGAGAACTTCTCCTTCGATGATGCTGCCACGCAGGCGTTTTCGCGCTACCTCGAACTGCGCATGACCCGCCCCCGCTTCGCCAATGCCCGCAGCGTGCGCAATGCCCTCGAACGCTGCCGCCTGCGCCAGGCCAAACGCCTCGTCGAATTGCACCGGCCGCTGAGCCGCACCGATCTGATCACGCTGACCGACAACGACGTCTACGGCAGCAGCGTGTTCGCGGACGCCCCCACAGCGGAGGTGTCAGCCCAGTGAGGAAATGAGCAGGCGTATGCCCGAAGGTATGAAGACACTCACCCGCTACACCATCGAGCAGGAGCATCGGCATCCCGGATCCTCCGGGGAGTTCTCGGCGCTGCTGAATGTGCTGGCCACGGCCACCAAAATCATTGCCAACCAGGTGATGCGGGGTGCGGTCGTGGGCTCGCTCGGCTCGTATGACGCCGATAATCTGCCGGTGACGGTGCATCGGAGGATGGATGCCATCGCACACGACATCATGGTGTCGGAAAGTCAGTGGAGTGGGCCGCTGTCGGCGCTGGTGTCCGAGCAGATGAGCGGATTCCATGCCGCGCCCGCGGAGGTCCGGCGGGGGAAGTATCTGCTGGCCTTCGATCCGCTGGACGGGTCCAGCAATATCGATGTGAACCTGCCGGTGGGAACGATCTTCAGTGTGCTGCGGGCGCCGGAGGACGGGCGGGCGGCCGCGGCGGAGGACTTCCTGCAACCGGGCGTGCAGCAGGTGTGCGCGGGATTCACGCTGTACGGTCCGGCGACCATGCTGGTGCTCACCACCGGGAACGGAGTGGACGGGTTCACCCTGGATCGGGAGGTGGGGGCCTTCGTACTCACCCATCCGCGCATGCGAATCCCGGACGACACTTCGGGTTTCGCGATCAATGCCGCCAATGAGCGGTTCTGGGAACGCCCGGTGCGCCGCTATGTGCACGAGGCGCTGCAGGGCGTCGAAGGCCCGCGCGGGCGGGATTTCAATATGCGCTGGGTGGCCTCCCTGGTGGCCGATACCTTCCACATCCTCACTCGCGGTGGGCTTTACATGTATCCGCGCGACACCCGGCACCCGGCTCGCCCCGGCCGGGTGTCACTGCTCTACGGCGCCAACCCGATCGCCTTCATTGTCGAACAGGCCGGCGGGGCCGCCACCACCGGACACGAACGGGTACTGCAGGTGCAGCCGGGGGAGCTGCACCAGCGGATCCCGTTCATCTTCGGCTCGCGCAACGAGGTCGAGCGCATCGAGCGCTATCACACCGAACCGGACGAGGGTCCCATTTTCGACGCCTCACTGTTCGGCAGTCGCTCGCTGTTCCGCTCGGCAGGGCGCTGATCCGGCGCGAAATCCGCTGTCCGGCAATCGAGGAGGTGCCATGTCGGTCAAACATCCCGTCGTCGCGATCACCGGATCTTCCGGTGCGGGGACGACCAGCGTCACGCGGACCTTTCAGGAGATATTCCGCCGCGAGGGCATCAATGCGGCCATCGTGGAAGGGGATTCGTTCCACCGGTTCGACCGCAATGCCATGCAGCTGGCCATGGCGGAGGCGGAGCAGACCAATAATTCGCAGTTCTCGCACTTCGGGCCGGAGGCGAACCTGCTCGGTGAGCTCGAAACGCTCTTCCGTGACTACGGGGAGACCGGAGTCGGGCCGGTGCGCCGGTATCTGCACGACGATGCCGAAGCCAAACCCTATGGGCAGCCGCCGGGGACATTCACACCGTGGGAGGAGCTGCCGCCGGGCAGTGACCTGCTGTTCTACGAGGGATTGCACGGTGCGGCCGTCACCGAGGGCATCGATGTCGGCCAGTACACCGATCTGCTGGTCGGTGTGGTGCCCATCATCAATCTGGAGTGGATTCAGAAGGTGCACCGGGACAAGACCGAACGCGGCTACTCCAGCGAGGCGATCATCGACACCATCCTGCGCCGCATGCCCGACTATGTGAACCACATTTGCCCGCAGTTCTCCCGGACCTATGTGAACTTCCAGCGGGTGCCGACGGTGGACACCTCCAACCCGTTCACCACCCGCAGCATTCCGACCGCGGACGAGAGTTTCGTGGTGATCCGCTTCGCCGATCCGAAGGTGATCGACTTCCCGTATTTGCTGTCCATGCTGCACGACTCGTTCATGTCGCGGCCCAACAGCGTGGTGGTGCCGGGCGGGAAGATGGATCTGGCCATGCAGCTGATCTTCACGCCGCTGATTCTTCGCCTGATGGACAAGCGGCCCAAACGACTGCGCTGACAATGATTTCCGGAGACAAAGAACCGGCGGCCGCCCCGTAGGGACGGCCGCCGGAAAGGGAGGCGGAACTCAGAAAGCGCTCGGAAGCCTGCCCGCGCCGCTCTTCACCTGGAAGGCGGAGATGACTTCGAAGATTCCGATGAAGATCAACCACCAGCCTGCCACCAGCGTCAGTGCGACGATGGAGTGGAACGGCGCCGCGATCAGCCAGCCACCACCGATGACCAGCACGATGCCGAAGAAGATCGCCCAGCCGCGGCCGGGCATGCCGTCGAGCGACAGCCCGGTGATCAGTGTGCTCACACCGCGGAAGATCCAGCTGATGCCGATCCAAATGGCCAGCAGCAGAACCGCTGTCGCTTCACCCTGGTCCCGCCAATTGTGGAAGCACAGGAAACCCAGGACGAGCGTCAGAATGGCGGTGATGAAACTCAGAATCCGCATTCCCGCGCTGAGGTGAACGGCGAATGCGGCAATGAGCTGGAAGAAGCCGGATACAACAAGATAGATGCCGAAAAGTACGCCCGCGACAAGAATTGTCTTACCGGGCCAGGCGAGGATGATGATACCCAGCACCACCGAGAGGAGGCCGGTCACCAGGATCGACTGCCACGCACTTCGGGCCAGAGCGTGGACCGGCCCTTCGGAAACTTCCTCTTTGGTTGTCATGCTCGAGAGAATATGCCCAGTTCGGGCGATTTGCGGTGTATTTGCCCGGTGTGGTGCCGGGTTGTGATGGTTACGCCACGCCGTCGCCTCGGCGTTTCGGCTTGTGGTGCACCCAGCGCGGATCGACCCACCACGTATAAGCCGCGACGATTGCCGATCCCGCGAGCGCGGCGTCGAGCATGTTCGATCCGTCGACAACCAAGCTGACCAGGCCGCCGATGAGCGCACCGATCGCGAACGAGACGTACTGCACCGCATAGCCGAGCCAGTCGCGCACCGTCCCGCCGCCGGCGACGTGCCGCTCCAGGCCCTGCGCGAATTTGACCAGGGTTCCGGTCACGTAACTGACCGGAATCGACACCTCACCGTTCTTCACGAACGAGGTATTCAGTGCGCCCATACCGAAGGCCACGAACAGGATCTGCAGCAGGCCGATTCCGCGATCGCCCACAATATCGTCGGTGACCGCCGCGCAGAGCAGTGCGAAAGTGGTCAGCATCGTCGCACCGTGCGGATGATTGCGCCACCAGAAACGGCGGCACAGTGAAGCCACGAACACACCCAGCAGGAAGGAGACGATGAGCATCGCGGCACCCTTGGCGAGGGTGTGATCACCGGAGAAATTACCGATGACCGCGCGCTCGGTATTGCCGGTCATGAAGGTGACGAAGTATCCGGCGGAATGGGTATAGGCAGCCGCGCCGATATATCCGGCCAGGATCGACAGAACCGAGGACAGGCGCATCTCCAGATCCCAGAAGGGGCCGGGCAAGACATCCTCGGTGGGGGTCATGGCAACAGGCTAGCAATCGAACAGCGGCTGTCGAGGGAGGTGAAGTCGAGCCCCCGATCGCCCAGGGGATCACCATCCGGCGGCTGCGGTACAGTACTGATGTTAACCGGAATTCACATCCGGTTGGGCAGGCACGAAGAAGGAGAAGCCATGACCTCCGCCGTCATCGTAGACGTCGTCCGCACTCCCTCCGGTAAGGGGAAATCCGGTGGTGGACTGTCGGAAGTACATCCCGCCACGCTGCTCTCCGGGGTGCTGGAAGCGCTCATCGCCCGCACCGGCCTCGACCCCGCGCTCGTCGACGATGTGATCGGCGGTTGTGTCACGCAGAGCGGCGAGCAGGCATTCAATATTTCGCGAACCGCAGTGCTCGCGGCAGGTTTTCCCGATGCGGTCCCCGCCACTACCGTGGACCGGCAGTGCGGATCCTCACAGCAGGCCGCGCACTTCGCCGCCCAGGGCGTCATTGCCGGGGCCTATGACATCGCCATCGCCTGCGGCGTGGAATCCATGTCCCGGGTACCGATGTTCTCCAATGCGCAGGGCAAGGACGCCAATCGCGGGCCCATCGCGCACCGCTACCCCGATGGTCTTGTGCAGCAAGGCATTGCGGCCGAGGTGATCGCCGCGCGCTGGAAGTTCGACCGCGCCGCACTCGACGAATTCGCGGCCCGCTCGCACCAGTTGGCCGCTGCGACAGCCGCATCCGGTGGTTTCGACAATGAAATCGTCCCCGCCGGAATGCTGACCGCCGACGAGACCATTCGACCCACCACCAGCGTCGAAGGCCTGGCCGGGTTGAAGCCCGCGTTCGCGGATGCCGAGTTCAAGGCGCGCTTCCCCGAAATCGACTGGTCGATCACGCCCGGCAACTCCTCACCGCTGAGCGACGGCGCGTCCGCGGCGCTGATCATGAGTGAGGAGAAGGCCGCACAGCTCGGCCTGAAGGCCCGCGCCCGCTTCCACTCCTTCTCGGTCGTCGGCGACGACCCGCTGCTCATGCTGACGGCCGTCATCCCCGCCACCCGCAAGGTCCTCGCCCGCGCCGGGTTGACCATCGACGATATCGATGCCTACGAGGTCAACGAGGCCTTCGCCCCGGTCCCGCTGGTCTGGGCACACGAACTCGGCGCCGACCTCACCAAACTCAACCCCCGCGGCGGCGCCATCGCCCTCGGCCACCCGCTCGGCGCCTCCGGCGGCCGCATCCTCGCCACCATGCTCAACCACCTCGAGCAGACCGGCGGCCGTTACGGCCTCATGACCATGTGCGAAGCCGGCGGCCTCGCCAACGCCACCATCATCGAACGCCTCTGACGAATCCGGATCCCGTGCGCCGCAAGAATATCCCTGCGGCGCACGCAGGCAGGCGCTACAGCGTCACCCGCCCGCGATCTCTAACCGCCGGTCGGAAACCACTGCCATCCGGCGCCACCGTTGTCGATGCAAATCCAGCTCTGCCCGTCGGGAGACAAAATCTGTTCCTGATCGTTGGACGGACCACAAGGTTGCGATGGATAGGTGGCCTTGACGATATGAACGGCAGCCTGCTCGGGGACCGCCGCCGAAGCGGCCGCAGGCGCCGCCAAGACAACGGCCGCAAGACCGACGGCCGCGATCATCGGTCGGCTCACACCCCGGACAGCCGAAATCAGACGATTGCTCATAGAATTCCCTCCCGAAATTCGCAAGGCCCCAACGTCTTTCGACCCTGCGCCTTCGACTATGCCACGAACCCCGCCCGCTCGGTAGCGACAACTCTCGTCACGGTGTGCATCCCGAGCACCGCCGACTTCTCGTCACCCGCCCGGCGTGGCGCAGGTTGCAGGCCGGAGTTCTGGCGTGATAGCAACGCGAGAACGACGGAAGGCGGTTGCGGGCTTGGTTGTGCGGGTTTCGTGGGATCAGGTGTTCGCCTGGCGGATGGGGCGGCAGTTCGTCGATGCTCCGGGTGCTTCGGATGCCGTCGAGGTGGCGGCGCGGTTGGCGGGCGTGCAGGCGCAGGTGACGTCGGCGGCGGAGACCGCTGTGGCTCTGCGCAGTGCGGCGGGCACCCCGGGGGCGGTGGTCCGGGCGCTGGGCGAGCGGAAGCTGGTCAAGACGTGGGCTATGCGGGGCACGCTGCATGCGTTGACGCCGGATATCGCGGCTGCGGCGCTATCGCTGATGGGGTCGGCTCGGACGTGGGAGAAGCCCTCGTGGGCAAAGACTTTCGGTGCTACGCCGGAGGATGTCGCCGCACTGGTCGAGGCGGTGGGGGAGATACTCGGCGGGGCGGTGCTGACTCGGGACGAGCTGGTGTCGGCGATTGTGGCCGAGCCGCGGTTTCATCCGCTCGCGGAGCAGTTGCGATCCGGATGGGGTGCGGTGCTCAAGCCGCTCGCCTGGCAGGGCGCGCTGTGTCATGGACCGGTGGATGGAAGTACGGTGACGTTCTCCAGTCCGGCACATCTGATTCCCAAGTGGACGGGCCTTCCTGATCCTGATGCGGCCGCGCCCGTACTGATCACCGCGTATCTCGGCGCCTACGGACCGGCGACGCCGGAAGCCTTCGATGCCTGGCTGTCTCGCGGCAGTCTGCGGAAAACCGTACTGCGGCGGTTGTTCTCGGAGTTGGGCGACCGCTTGACCGAAGTCGACGTCGAAGGCCGGACCGGATATGTACTCACCGAGCACGTCGAAGATCTGACGGCCACCGCGCCCGCGCACTCGGTGCGGCTGCTGGGTTCGTTCGATCAATACGTGCTCGGTCCGGGGACCGGGGACAACGCACTGCTGTCCGCCGCGCATCGCGCCAAGGTCAGCCGCGCGGCCGGTTGGATCTCGCCGCTCGTGCTGGTCGACGGCCGGATCGCGGGGACCTGGGAGATCGTCGGCGATGAGCTGGTCGTAACCATGTTCGACGGCATGCCACCACCGCTACGCGCACTCGAGGCCGAGGCCGCGCATGTCGCGAGGGCTACTGGGATGTCTGCCCTGACAGTTCGCGGCTGACTCGGTTTTTCGTGCACTGGCGCTGAGCGGGCTACCCGCGCCGGATGTTCGGCAACAGTGCACGAAAACATCGCATTCGCCGACTACTCGGCCCTGGTCGGCAGCAGATCCGCAGACCGGGCCCCCGGCCCCAGGATCGGCTGAATATCGCGGCCGTGCAGCTGCTCGCCGCAGTCCGAGCACACCGGCTGCACCGTCATGGTGTGGCCGCACGCCTTGTGCACGGCCTCGATCGGCGGGCCGTCGGGGGCGGCCCAGGTGTCGCCCCACTGGCGCATGGCATTGACCACCGTCCAGAGTGAGCGGCCCTTTTCGGTGAGCTTGTAGTCGTAGCGGACCGGGTTGTCCTGGTAGGGCACTCTGTCCATGATTCCTTGGGCCACAAGGTATTCCAGGCGCTGGGTGAGCACGTTCCGGGCGATGCCCAGGCGCGAGCGGAAGTCGTCGAAGCGGGTGATGCCGAATAGCGCGTCTCGGATGATCAGGAGCGTCCACCATTCGCCCACGGCCTCCAGGCACTGGGCGATGGAGCAGTTCATGTCCTCGAAGCTCGTACGGCGCATGATCCGAGCATAGTCGGTTGCTTCATAGAACTCACTGCTCTATCGTCCGTCTCATGATGCAACTCACTAATCGTGTGGGTGGTCGGCTGATGAGGGAGAGCTCGTGAACAGCGTTGTGGTGGAGAAGGAGCAGCGAGCCGTCGACTCGCGGGTGGTGCTCGGCATTGTCGCCGTCGGCGTGCTGCTGTCGAGCCTGGATCTGTTCATCGTGAATGTGGCGCTGCCGGATATTGCGGCGGACTTCACCGGATCGAAGATCTCCGGGCTGTCGTGGGTGCTCAATGCGTACGCGATCGTGTTCGCGGCGCTGCTGGTGCCCGCGGGGCGACTGGGTGATCGCAGCGGAAACCGCCGCACCTTCCTGATCGGGCTCGCGGTCTTCATTCTCGGATCGGCGCTGTGCGCGGTGTCGTGGGATGTGGGTGCGCTGGTGGCATTTCGCGTGCTCCAGGCGGTGGGCGGGGCCATGCTGATCCCGGCTTCACTGGGGCTGGTGCTGGCGGCGACGCCGCCGGAGCGGCGGGCCGTGGCGGTGCGACTGTGGGTCGCGTTCGGTGGGCTCGGTGCGGCGCTGGGACCGGTATTCGGCGGTCTGCTCGTCGAAATCGATTGGCGCTGGGTGTTTCTGGTGAATGTGCCGATCGGCTTGATCGCGCTGGTGATCGGCTTGCGGCTACTGCCCGATCCGAGCGGCGACGGCGGCAGCCTGCCGGACGGCTTCGGCGCGCTCATGCTCGTGGGCTCGGTCGCGACATTCATCCTGGCGCTGGTGAAGGGCGAGGATTGGGGCTGGAGCTCCGCCCGCGTGATCGGCGCGTTCGCTGCCGCGGTGTGCTTCGCGATCGCCTTCGTGTGGTCCTCGCGCCGTCATCACAGCCCGGTGGTCGATCCGGCACTGCTGAAATTGCCGAATTTCGCTCTCATGCTGGCCAATTCGCTGCTGTTCAATATCGCGTTCGCGGGCATGCTGCTCTCGGTGGTGCTGTGGGCGCAGAACGTGTGGGGGTGGTCGGCGCTCCAGACCGGTCTGGCCATCGCACCCGGTCCGCTGGTCGTACCGTTCGTCGCGGTGCTGGCCGGACGGGTCATCGCCAAGTTGGGCGCGGGGCCGGTGATCGCGCTCGGCGGCATATTCTTCGCGGCCGGAATCCTCTGGTGGACAGCGAGTATCACGCTGGAGCCGAACTACGCCGGCGGTCTGCTGGGCGGCATGCTGCTGACCGGACTCGGCGTCGGCCTCACCATGCCGACCAGTTTCGCGGCAGGCACCGCCGGGTTGCCGCCGCAGCGCTTCGCCACCGGATCGGCGGTGCTGAGCATGGCAAAGCAGATCGGATTGGCTGTCGGCGTCGCGATTCTGGTCGCGGTGCTCGGCACGCCGGTCGGGCCGGCCGCGACGCTCACGGCATTCCAGCACGGCTGGTACGTCATTGCCGGGGCATCGGTGGCGGCCGGTGTGATCGGGCTGGCGGCCAGGCTGCCGCGGCCTGCTGCCGCCCCCGCCGAGTAGTCGGCATCGCGCCGGTGCCGGTGTCCCGCTGTGGGACACCGGCACCGGCGCGCATCAGACTGTGGGCGGGGGTTGGCACCAGGATTCTCAGGGCTGGACTCAGGGGTTGTCCCGATAGTCGGCGGGCCCGGGTCTACATACGGTCGATACATGCGAATTGCGCCGACGGTGACAGTGCTGGCCTTGCTTGCGGTGGCGGGATGTTCCTCCGTGAACACCGACAACTCACCCAAAGCCGTGACGAGTACGCCTGTCGCGGTGTCCGCGCATCGGGTCGACCAGGTGCGCGCCGATATCGACGCCATCGTGCGATCGGGTGTCCCGGGGGTGATCGCCACCCTCACCGAGAACGGTCAGACGGTGACACTCACCTCCGGTGTCGCCGATCGCGCCACCGCCGCACCGATTCCCATGTCGCCGCCGCAGGAAGTCCGGATCGGCAGCATCTCCAAGTCCTTCACCGCCTCGATCATCATGCAGTTGGTGACCGAGGGGAAGATCCGCCTGGACGAGCCAATCGATACCTACCTGCCCGGACTGCTCACCGGCAATGGCGTGGACGGCAAGGTGATCACCGTCCGCGAGATCCTGCAGCACCGCAGTGGCCTACCGGAATTCAGCGATGACCCGGAGGCCGACGAATACCGCGCCGCAGTGCAGGGCCGCACGCTGACGCCCCCGCAGGAGATCGCCCTCGCCCTGCGTCACCCCGCCCAGTTCAGCCCCGGCGCCCAGTTCAAGTACACCAACACCAATTTCATCGTCGCGGGCATGCTGATCGAAAAGGTCACCGGCAGGACGTATTCCGAAGAGCTGGCAGGCCGGATCACCACACCCAACCGGCTGACCGATACCTACCTGCCCGCCACCGGTGACACCGGCCTCCGTGGCCCGCACCCGCACGGATACGGGACCGTCAACGGCGTCGTCACCGACGAGACCCGGTCCGAGCCGTCCATTCCGTGGACGGCGGGCGCACTGATCTCCACCGGCTCCGACCTCAATCGCTTCTATCTGGCTCTGCTCGCGGGGCAGATCGTCGCAGCCCCGCAGCTGAAGGAGATGCTGTCGGGCGCGCCGATGCCGGGCGGTCCCTTCTACTACGGACTGGGAATCGGAAACACCGAACTCTCCTGCGGCGCACAGTACTTCGGCCATACCGGCGGTGTAGCCGGCTATGTCACCATTACCGGAGGCACCCGGGAAGGCCGCGCCGTGACGATCGCAATGACGTCATCTCCCGACCCGGCGCCGGACTCCATGGCCCTGCTGAGCCACGCCCTCTGCCCCTAGGTGCGGCGGTGGAGCTCGGCGGCGAGGGTGAGGAGTTCGGGCATATGCGCACCGTCCGTCGCCGCGAGGTCGACAGCCTCAGCCAGCGGGAGGGCGCGGACCTCCAGAATCTGTTCCGCGTCATCAGGATTGGTAGGGGAGCCGGTGAGAACGACATCGGCGGTGCACCAGAGCCAGGCTTTGCGAGGGTGCGGCTGCCAGGGCCGGTACGGCGCGGGGCGGTCGGTCACGGCATGGTGCGCGCCGATCCACCGCATCGGGCCGGCCAGTTCGGCCCCGGCCTCTTCGCGCAGCTCCCGGATGACGCACTCCAGCACCGACTCCGACGCCTCGCGCGTGCCACCCGGCACTATCCACACATCCCGATCGTCCCGGCACAGCACGATCCGATCCCCGACAAAACAGATGACATGAATATTGGTCACCAACTCATCCGCCGGCAATTCGGTCGAGAACTGGACGTCCAGCCCGCCCCATTCCCACCGGGCAGGCGTGTGCAGCAGCGGATACCGATCGGCAAGCGTCATGCCTCGACCGTAGCCGGAGTCCGCAACCGGAACGTGTTTCAGTATTGTTCCCCCATGGCCTTCGTGATCGACAACAGCGTGGAGATCGACGCACCCGCCGAGCTGGTTTGGCAGGTGCTCACCGACGTGGACAAATACGGCGAGTGGAACCCCTTCGTTCCGTCCTGCCAGACCACCCTCGAACCCGGCACCCCCATCGACATGCAGGTGCGCTTGGGCGGGAAGAACCCGCGCAAGCAGCGGGAATTCATCTACTCGCACACCCCGGGCAAGGAATTCAGCTACCGGATGAAGCCGGTACCGGGCCTGCTGCGCAGTCAGCGCCAGCACATCCTGACTCCGCTGGAGGACGGTCGCACCCTGTACGAATCGCACTTCTATATCGCGGGCCCCCTGAACCCGCTCGTCGGCGGATTGTTCGGCGGCGCCATGCGCAAGGGATTCGGCGGGATGACCGACGGACTCAAGAAGCGTGCCGAATCCCTGAACGCGGTGCGCGACTAGCTTATTCGCAGGCTACGCCGTCGCCGTTGCCGTCCAGTTGGAGTCGGTAACCCGGATCGTTGCGGCGTAGCGGGGCCTTTCCGGCGGCTCGCACCTCGTCACAGGTTTTGAAATAGACCGTGACGGTGCTGGTCGCCGGGGCGGCGGGAGTGGTTGCGCCGCAGGCGGAGAGCACTTTTGCCATGGCGTCGTGCTCGGGGCGGGTTATCCAGAGGCTGTAGACGGTCTTCACTTGGATCTGGCGGGCGACGTAGGTGCACTGGTAGTCCTTGCGGGGCGGGAGCCATTCCGCGGCATCGGAATCGCCCTTGCCCTGGTTGGTCGGGCCGTCGACGGCCTGGAGGTTGCGCGGGTCGTTGGCGAGGTTGCGGCGCTGTTCGGGGGAGAGTTGCTGAGCGCCGGTCATCCAGGCATTGCTCAGTGCCACAATGTGATCGATCTGGACGGCGGAGCTGGTGTCGCGGCCCTGCGTGAAGACGATGGTCTTGCCGGTGTAGACATCGGCCAGGGTGCCGGAGACGACCTTGCATTTCTCCTTGGGATCCACCGCCGGGGTCCGCAGATCCCGCTGCAGGATGTCATTGCGGGTGTCGCACCCATTGTGACCACCCGCGACGGCGACATCGTCGCTCCAGGCCAGGCCGAACTGCTCGCGGTTGTAATCCGTTTTGGGAGCACGGTTCTGGACCGGGAGGCGCTCCAGCAGCGACCGCGCCTGCATCACCTCATCGGTGGGCGGAGTCCTGGGGCCCGGTCTGTTCGTCAGCACCAGGGCGATGACGGTGACCAGTAGTAGCCCGGCAATAGCGAGGGGCAGCAACAACTTCCGGAGGCGCGATGGCTTTTTCTGCAACATGTCCGGAACACCGTGCCAATCCGGCGCCCGAAACAGCAAGTCGCACGGCGTGTTCGGAGACCGGTGTCACAGGCCCGCGAACGACAGTGGCGGGGGGGGGGGGGGCCGCGGGCGCCCCAGGGGGGAAAAAAAAGGGGGGGAGGTTGACGGCCCGCGCAGAGGG
>NZ_JBEXOK010000025.1:0-29782 GCF_040611495.1 Nocardia sp. NPDC006630 | reverse complement strand
GAGCGCCCGCCCATTCCGGAAATACCGCAGTGGGACGATCCGTCATTCCGCGCGGTCGAGGTCGATATGGTGATCGACGCCAACTACGAGCGCACATCAGTCGACGAAATCGAAATTGAATTCGCCGGCCCGCACACCTGATACGAACGCTTTCCACTCGGATCTCGTGAACCACAGCGTCGGGCTGTGCCGATCCTTGGAATCACGCAGTGCGATCTGACCTTCGTGGTACGCGACCTCGACACAATCGCCGCCGCCGTAACTGAAGCTGCTCTTGGCGAACTTCGGCCCGCGACGCTCTCCGCGAATCATATTGCAGCTCATAGCATTCATTCCTTCCCCCCGAGGGTCACTCCCCATGACCCTTCTGGTGAATCACGTACGACACACACAGTGCTATCCGAACCACCGGCCGCGCAACTGAATTCGGCCGGGCCCGCCCGCCGGTGGATCGAAATGCTCATAAAGGCAACCTTACGGCGACCCACCGACAAACTGCCGTGCCGACGGAGCCACCACCGCCCCGCCGGCCGGACCGATAAATGAGTCGCGTCTGCTCCGGCCGGCGAACGATACTCTGCGGGTGGAGAAGAAGGACCCGGCCCCCACTTTCTGGGGCACCGGTCGGTGTTAACGTTTTGCTCGAAGGTGCCCGAGCAGGGGGTTTCGGGCGGTGCTGCGTCGAAGCATGTTGGACCGCAGGTGATTACGCGGATCGGCCGGCGGCTGCGATCCGAACTCCACACCGGGGCCGATGTCGACCACCACTCCGGCGGCCCAAACCTCGTGGCGGCGGCCGTTGATCGTCCACGGCACCACATCCACGCCGACGGCTACGGCTGCTGGGAGGAGGACGGCCGCAGAGATCGTGCGGTGCGCGGTCGGGCGAGGACGGTGGGCTCTATCCGTCCGCGTAGCGTCACCGATTCGCCGAGTTGCCAGTGTGCTGCCTCCTCCGCATCCGCATCGGTGACGGTCGCGGCGGAGGCCAGCAGTCGGCTCGTATCGTTTTTGGCGAGTTCACACAGGCGTGCGGCCTCGTTGACCGCGTCGCCGATCACTGTGAACTCGTAGCGGCGCCGAGCACCGATATTGCCCGCTACGACGCGCCCCGCGGCGACGCCGATACCTGCGGTGATGTCCGAGTCGGAGGTGCTCAAGCGGTGCTGGATCGAGCGAGCGCAGGCCAGCGCTGCGCTTTCGGCGCAGCGGAGCGGCACGGGTGCGCCGAAGATCGCAAGGGCCGCATCGCCTTCGAATTTGTTGAGCAGTCCGCCGTGCTGTTCGACTTCGTCGACGACGAGATCGAAAAAGCGGTTCAGGATCTCGACGACCTCGGTGGCCGGTCGAGTCGCGGTCATGGTGGTCGAACCGATGATGTCTACGAAAAGTGCGGCCGCCAAGCACTCTTCACCGCCGAGCTCCGAGTCCTGGGTGATGGCTGCCTCGGCGACATCGTGTCCGACGTGCCTGCCGAACAGATCCTGAATTCGATCGCGATCTCGCACCTGCCGCACCATCCGATTGAAGCCGTTCTGCAGCTCACCCAGCTCGGTTCCGTCGTACACGGTGACTTGCGCTTCGAGGTCGCCGTCCTCGACCTGGTGCAGTGCTCGACGTACGCCCCGGATCGGTGCCAGCGCGGCCGACAGTGCCTGGGTCATCAACAGCATGCCGAAGACGAGTGTCGCGGCCCCGAGGGTCAGGACGCAGGTGGCGAGGCGGGTGGTGGTCACCGATCGTTCGAGCAGGGCCAGTACCGCCACGGTCATCGACAGCGTCACCGGCGCTCCGGTTCCGAGTATCCAGGCCAGCACCGAGCGTCCGAAGACGCCGATCCCCTGGTGCCGCCGGGACACCGCTGCGTCCAGCACCCGCGCGGTCACCGGTCGCAATGCGAACTCGGCGGCCAGGAAACTGTTCGCGCACACGACGATTGCGCTGAAACCGATGCCGAGCATCACCTTCGTGATCAGTTCCCGGTCGGTGTGCCCGTACAGGGGCGTCATCACGACCAGGCATCCGAGCCACAGGGCCGCCTCCACGATGACCAGGTGCATCGGTACCGCCGTCGTCGCGGCTTGTTCGAACTCGTCGGGTACCCGGTCGGGATCGATCGCCCACTGCAGTGTTCGCAGGCACCAGCGGGTGCCCCAGACGATACCGATCACGACTGCCAGGGCAGCGTACAGCGGGAACACCACGAAATTCAGGGTCAGCAATTCTATGGTGAACAGCGGTGGTCCCGGCAGCACGAACCCGACCAGAACAACGACCATCGCAATGCCGAAACAGTTTGTGACCACGATCGAGCTGGTCAGTAGCAGTTGTATTCGGATGCGCCGGACCCCGGACTGCTCTGCCGTCGTTCCCAGCAGCCGCGAGCCCCATGGTGTCGGATCTTGTGCCACACGGGCGACGTTGAGGTCGACCATGGATTGCAGCGTACGCCTGGCTACCTTCTGGAATAGCGTCCAGGTGACGGCTGCCACACTGCGGGCGTCTCAGTGCCTGAGGTGCTGCGTATGGCCTGCAGGGGTCCGCGCGAAACCGGCCCGACGGATACCCGCCGGGCCGGGGCTATGAAAGTGTTTCAGGGGCAGAGGGTTTCACCGATTGCCCTGGCTGTCGCGCCTCAGGGGGTGACGATGGGGAAGTCCACATCCGCGGTATCGAGCAGACCGGCGAGGGTGGCGAGCACCTTCGGATCCCCGTCGACACCCACGCCGTCGAGTCCCTTGCCCGCCAGCACACCCAGCAACTGCGGCTTGGTGAGGGTCAGCGTGAGGTCCGCGGCACCGTGATGAGGTGCGTCCTTCGTTGCGGTTCGGTGGGTCAGCGCACCGTTCGACATGGTCAGGCGCACCGTCTCGGCGTCGTCGGTGACCTTCCAGTCCATGATGAAGCCGGTTTTCGCGGCCTTCGGGCCGTTCACCCGCACGGCCATGGAATCGATGAGCATCTCGACGGTCAATGCCATCGCCATTTCCGGATTCGCGGTGTCGATCGCGGTGTGCACCACACCCTTTCGCAGTTCCATCGCGCCGGAGAGGTAGAAATTGCGCCACGGCCCGTTCTCCGCGCCCTGACCCAGCTTGTCGTAGACCGCGGCGAGGGTCTCCTTCGCCTCGCCATTGCCGGACTCGGCGAAGATGGCGTGGTTGAGAAGTGTTGCGGCGAAACGCAAGTCACCGCTGTCGATATAGCTCTTCGCCTTGGTGATCACCGCGTCCACGCCGCCGTAGTCCACGACGTAGCGCTTGGCCTGCTCGACGGGCGGGTGCTCCCACAGGTGTGCGGGGTTGCCGTCGAACCAGCCCATGTAGCGCTGGTAGATCGCCTTGACATTGTGGCTGATCGAGCCGTAATAGCCACGGTTGGCCCACCTGCTGTCCAGTGCCTCCGGCAGTTCGAAGGACTCGGCGATCTCGGGGCCGGTGAGCCCGCTGTTGAGCATGCGCAGCGTCTGATCGTGCAGGTACGCGTACATGTCACGCTGGCCGGCCAGCAGGTCGACGAAGCGCTCCCTGCGCCATACCGGCCAGTGGTGCGAGGCGAAGGAGACGTCGATCTTGTCGGCGAACATGGCGATGGCTTCGTCGAGGTAGCGCGCCCAGATGCGCGAATCGCGAACCACGGCGCCGCGCAGGGTGAGGATGTTGTGCATATTGTGAGTCACGTTCTCGGCCATACACATTGCGCGCTTGTCCGGGAACAGGAAGTTCATCTCCGAGGGCGCCTCGGTGCCCGGGGTGAGCTGGAAGACGATCCGCACACCGTCGACCGTTTCCTCCTGACCGGTACGGGTGACATCCACGGTCGGCGGGATCAGCGTGATGGTGCCGGTCGAGGTGGTCATGCCCAGGCCGCAACCGATCTGGGCGTCCGGTCCCTTCGGCAGATTCGCTCCGTACATGTACGCGGCGCGACGGGTCATTGCCGTTCCGGCGTAAACGTTTTCACTCACCGCATGCTCGAGGAAACCCGACGGAGCGATCACCGGGACCTCGGCATGTCCGTGCGGGAGGACACCGCGCGCGCCACCGAAGTGATCACCGTGCGAGTGGGTGTAGATCAGCCCCGTCACGGGACGGTCCCCGCGATGCTCGCGGTACAGCGCCAGAGCGGCGGCGGCCGTCTCGGCCGAGATCAGCGGATCGATGACGATGACGCCGGTGTCGCCCTCGATAATCGTCATATTCGACAGATCGAGGTTGCGCACCTGGTAGATGCCGTCGGTCACCTCGAACAGGCCCTGCTTATTGCTGAGCTGGCCCTGGCGCCACAGACTCGGATTCGCGGTCGGAGGGCATTCGCCGTCCAGGAAGCCGTACGCGTCGCCGTCCCAGATGACTTTCCCGTCCGCCGTGGTGATGACGGCCGGTGACAGTGCGGCGATGAACCCGCGCTCGGCATCGTCGAAGTCGGTCCGGTCCTTGTAATCCAGCGACATGTCCGCTCCCTCTTCGTTTCGTCCTGATTTACCCCGATCGTTCTCGCAGGAGAACGCCGCCGCCTCACCCGACACGGATGAATTCCATTCCGGATTCATCACTCGGCGTTCACGTCGGCCTACTGTCCGAACAGCACGAGACACCACGATCGATGCAGTTCACCCCTGACGTGTGAGGACGAAAGCGACTCGGCAAGGGAATGTGATTCGACGACTTCTCTGCCCGCAGAAAACAGATCCTGCCCGTGAAACAACAGATTGCGGAGCGAACAATGACAGCTGATACGCCCGACCTGCTGAAGCGGGCGCGGACGAAGCTCGGCCGCCCGAGTAAATCGGATGTCACCGCAGGCATGGCGACCGGCCTTTTCAGCATTCCCGAGGGCATGGCCTATGCGTCGATCGCGGGCTTCAACCCGGTCATGGGCCTGTATGCCGGTGTCGTGCCGCCCATTCTGGGCTCGCTCACCTCTTCGACCGTACTGATGGTCACCACTCTCACCAGCGCGATAGCGCTGACCGGCCAATCCGCGCTGTCGGACGCCGGGCTCGACCCGCAGGACGGCGGCAATATCGCCGCGCTCGGGATCATGGTCGGCGCGATCATGCTGATCATGGGACTGCTGCGGCTGGGCGTGGTACTCAGCTTCGTCTCCAACGCGGTCATGATCGGCTTCTCCACGGGCATCGCCCTGCAGATCGTCACCGGTGTTTTCAAGGACGCCACCGGTTACAAGCCCGGTGGGCACAACAAGCTGGTGCAGTTGTGGAACTGGCTGGCGGGTATCTCGCACTGGCAGGCCACCACCACCTGGGTGGCCATCGCGACCATCGCGGTGTGGGCCATCGCCCGCGCCATACCGAAACTGAGCTCACTGGCGCTGCTGGTCGCCATGGTCGTGGTCAGTATCGCGATCGCCGTCCTGAGCCTCGATATCGAGTTCGTGGGCGATATATCGCACATTCCGGGTGCGCTGCCGAGCCTGTCGCTCCCCAACCTGGATGCCGTTCCACACCTGCTGCCGGGCGCACTGGCCGTCGCGATGGTGGCATTGGCGCAGGCCGCAGGTGTCGCGCCGTCCATGCCCAATCCCGACGGCAGTCGCTCGAATATGAACTCCGACTTCGTCTCTCAGGGATCTTCCGCTGCATCGCGCTGGCCGGTTTCGGTCAGCGCGACATGCGGCAGAAGGGCGTGTTCGCTGGCAGCTCGATGCAGGAGGGCATCAATGCTGGCGGGTAGAGAGCCCGCCCTCTCGATGCGCATTCTTGGCCAGGATGGGAGATGCGCTGGTTGGCCGGGCGCCGCCCGAACAGGTGCCGTCGAGTCTGTTCGATCGCCGATCCTCCCGGCCGGCTCACCGACGTCGAGCACTACCGCGCCATCCTCCGCCACAGCGGCCACAACCGGCTCGCCGATGAACTCGCCGAGCCGGATCTGCCCCGGTTGCAGGCACTGCGAGAACGCCTGCGCCCGGTGTTCCATGCCCAGACCCCGGGCGAAGCGACAGCCCTGGTCAATGCGCTGCTGCGGGAGTCAGCCGCAGTACCGCAGCTGGTCGATGATGCCGGTGCCAAGCCTGCCCTGCAGTGGGGAACAACCCTGCACGGGCCCGACGCACTCGACGCCCGCCTGCCCGGAGCACTCGCCGATTTCCTTGCGCGGCAGGGCCATCAGCGCCTCGGTGGCTGCACGGCCGCACCGTGCCGGTGCGTATTCGCGGACCGGACTCGGCCCGGAACACGGAAATACTGTTGCGATCAATGCAATGACCGCGCAGCCGCCGCCGCGCACTACCGGCGCAACCGTCGACAGCGACCTTCAGATCGCTGAATCACTAAATTCCAGAACCTTCGCCTCAATTACACTGCGCGACAACGCAATTACAATCTATGATCTGCCGGTCTACCCGCCGACGACAATGGCCCGATCAGCTGTCGCCATTGCGTGCCTACCGGCTGATGTCCGGACCGGCCAAATCGGCCAACGCCTGTAGGGATTGGGCGATCTTCGTCTCCACTTCGTCATCGGTCGCGGTCCGCGGAGTGCCGAACAGATGCCCTGCACGACCGACAGACAGACATGCCCCCTCCACCACCACCCCGCCCGCGATCCCGACGATAATCCGCAGCTCCTCGAGTGCGCGTGCGCCGCCGCGCCCGCCCGTCGACAATCCGATAATCGCGGTTTCCTTGCCCGACAGCGCACCTCGACCGTGCGGCCGTGATGCCCAGTCGATGGCATTCTTCAGCACACCGGGCAGCGAACCGTTGTACTCGGGCGTGATGATCAGTGCCGCGTCCGCCGCGATGATGGCCGAGCGCAGTGTGATCACCTCAGCCGGAACCGGGCCCGGGGCGTCGAGGTCCTCGTTGTAGTAGGGCACCTCACCGAGTAGGTCGAAGATGTCGACCTCGATCCCGGGCGGGGCCACCCGTACTGCCGCTTCGGCGAGCCCTCGGCTGATCGAGGCTTTTCGCAAACTGCCCGCAAGCGCGATAACCCGGAACACTGCCATGGCTGGCTCCTTCGAAGTCGGTGACCGCCGAATACATGTCGAGCTCCACAGAGCGAAACTCACAACTGATGGCCGACCGGGTCGAGCGCCGATATTCGATGACACCGTGTGGCCGGAAAGTACCCGCTGCGAAGACCGCACCAAATATATGGCATCTGATCGAGGTCGGCCTACTCGAACTGCCGAGCGGACGGTCCGGTAAACCACCCGCTGGCGGCGACTATTTACGAATATGTAGATATACGAGATCAATATGTGTCGTCGCGCGGGACGTGTCGGGCCTGCGTCCCGGTCGCAAAGTTCGATACTTGCCGCAATGCACAACCGGCGATGCGACGGAGGGGCACATGGCACGAATCGACGTACACGCACATATCTTCCCTGCTGACTATCTGGATGCCCTCGACCAGTACCGCGGGTCGGCCGACGGCACCGCAGCGGTACGTGGACCCGGGCCCGGAACCACCGAGGACGATGTCGCGGCACGATTGGCGGTGATGGACAATGCCGATGTCGAACTGCAATTGCTCTCGGTCGCGCCGCAATTCCCGGCGTTCGAGGACGCGGAGCAGAGTTCCACGGCCGCACGTCTCGCCAATAACGGTGTGGCAGCGGTGGTTCGAGACCACCGTGCTCGCTTCCGGGGACTGGCGGTGGTGCCCATGCCGCATACTCGCAATGCCGTGGACGAAGCTCACCGCGCCTTGGAAGAACTGGGTCTGGACGGGATCGCGACCGGAGCCACCGTGCTGGGTCGATCGCTCGCCGATGACTACTTCGAACCGCTACTGCGGTATCTCAACGATCGTGAAGCCATCCTGTTCGTTCACCCGGTCGGCGACGGGCTCGGCTCCCCGCTGCTGGCCGCACTCGGATGGGTGACCGGACACGCGACGGAACTGACCCTCGCCGCCGTCGAGCTCATTCAAAAGGATCTCCTGCGCACCTATCCGAAGATTCGATTCCTGTTCCCCCACATGTGCGGATACGCGCCCTTCATCGCCCAGCGCCTGGATCTGCACGCGGACTGGTACCTGCCCGCCGGACGCCCCCCGGTCGCGGAGCAATTGAAGCTCCTGCACTACGACACGGCGAACCCGACCCCTGGCGCACTGGAACAAACCATCGGCGTCGTCGGTGCCTCGCAACTCATGGTCGGCACCGATTTTCCCTTCGAAACCGGCGAATCGTTGATGAACCATCTGACCTATATCGGCAAATCCGGCATCCCGGCCGACCAGATCACCGCGATCGAATCCGAGAACGCGCGCCGCTTCCTCCGGCTCTGAACCAGATCAGTCCGCAATCCTGGACCGTCCCGCCGCAGGCCGGTGCTCTCGCCCCCCGGTGGTCCGAAACTCGTTCGGATCGACCTGAACCGCGGGGCGGAGGGCACCGCCTGTATCACCGACCGGGCCCGGTTTAGCGGTCGGAGCCAGGGTCCAGCATGCAGCGAGTGCAACGTTGGTTCATGGTGTCGATGCTGCCACGGTGTAGGTGCCGTTGCGGTCGGCGACGCTGCGGTCCATCGCGACTCGGCGGGCCCGGTTAACCTCTCCGAGCGGGCGATGGTCGGCCAAGGCGTTCCACGGTGCGAAGGAAATCTGCTCGACCTGCGCGGCAAACCCGGCCCCGAGCTGCTGTTCGGGAATGGTGAGGTCAGCGACGGTCACCCAGGGAGCGCTGGCTTCGGGCCACTGTTTGGTTGCGTCCTCGATCGGGGTGTCGGACTCGTTGACGTAGAACTGCAATTGAAAGCGATATGTCAGTGGCAGGCGGGCGAACATGTCAGCAGCCCAGTCGTTGTCGGCATCGGGATCTGGTACTTCACCTTCGGGCGGCAGCAGTCGCGCCCGGGCCGCGTAGGGGCCGACAGTGAAGGGGGTGGTGGTGTTGAACGTAGTGGTCGCGAATCCGGAGATGGCCAGTCGCTGAGCGGCTTCCGGCGAGGGTGGTATGTCCCCATTCGCCAATTGTGCCGACAGGGCGGTGAATTGCTCACTGGTCAATCCGAACGGGTCGATCTGGATCATCAAGAAGTCCTGACACCAGGCCGGTGATCCGTCACGGGCGTCGGGGCCCTCGACTCCGAATACCTTGAGCGCGAAGCCTCGGATATCCGGTATCGAATCGGCCTGAATATCGAATGTGCCGTTGGATGTTCGGATCCACACTTCATGAGAACCCGGCCGAGAGAACAATCCGAACCGCGCGTACGGGGGCAGGTCCGGCAGTACCTCGAACCGCCCGCGCAGCGCGAGTAGGGGTTTGCGGTGGAAACCACGTCCCGACTGCCCATATTTGTGCGTGCGGTCCTGCTGGATGGCCGAGAGCGTTTCGGTTTCGTGTGCGAAACACTCCGGTTCCGCGGCGGTGATCTTTTCGGTCCACTCGGTACTCGGTTGCGTCATTGTTCGGAACCTTCCAGAAGCGATGGCGTTCTATGGCTGGTTCAGCACCGTGAGACTGCGCAGCCCCAATGCTGTCACAGTGGGCCCTCCGGATCTCGTGTGCACGCGAACAATCCTTAGGCGGCGACACGGTGCACCGGTCCATTTGCCCGCCGTTCGTCCCTGCCCAAAGCGCCGGCGGTGTTCGATTCTGGTGGATCGGGCGCAGGTCTGAGCCGCCCACGCCCGATCCCCCTGCCCTAGGCGAAAGGGATATGCTCGGGACCGATCCGCCAGTTCGCTCTTCGATTTCATCGCCCTGAGTTTCGATGAGAGGTGAGTAGATGGCCGTAGACGTGTATGTCGACCCCGCTTATTCCGAGCACAATCAAAACGCCGCCCCCCAACAGCGTGAGCAGTGGCTCGGAACGGCTGCTCGAATCGAAAGGCAGGCTGTTCGATGACCACCACGCATTCGCTACCGTCTCGCGGAATCGAGAGCGTTACCGATCGCACCCTGATCGGCGCCGACTCACAGGTCGACAAGAAGGCCATCGTGCTCCCGCCCGGCGATCCGTCCGCGACCGACCCATTCCTGGCGCTGATGGAAGATTGGTTCAGCACAGTCGGTTTCGACTGGCATCCGCACCGCGGCATAGAAACCATCACCTATGTGCTCGACGGTGAACTCCAGCATCGTGACAATCGCGGCGGGCACGGCGTTCTCGCCGCCGGTGATGTGCAGTGGATGACCGCGGGGCGGGGCCTGCTGCATGCCGAGACCGCCTTCGAGGGGCGGCAGGTGCACACCTTGCAGCTGTGGTTGAACCTGCCCGCCGCCGACAAGCTCGTCGAGCCCGGCTATCAGGATCTGCGCGCGGCCGCGATGCCCCTCCGCACGGGCCCCGGCTACGTGGTGAAGGTCTTCTCCGGGCGCTCCGGCGACGTGGTCGGCCCGGCACGAAATCATGTGCCGGTCACCATGATCGACGCGACAGTGGATCCCGGCGCCACGGTCGAGCAGGAGATTCCCTCCCACCAGGAGGGATTCGCTTACATTCTGCGCGGCAACGGTGAATTCGGCCGTGATACCGCGCATTCCGGTCAGGCGGTACATCTCGAACCCAGCCCGGGTGAGCCGACGGCGCTGCAGGTGCGCAATACCGGAGCCGAACCCCTGCACTTTCTGCTGTGGACGGGTGTTCCGCTGCACGAACCGGTCGCCATGGGTGGTCCGTTCGTGATGAACACCCGGGCGGAGCTGGAGCAGGCGGTGCGTGACTATCAGGCGGGAGAGTTCGGTCCGATGCCGAAATAGGCTGCCTGCTAAAGGGTTTCGTCGACAGCGATCAGGTGGGTGATCTCATCGGTGCCCACCGTGTATTGGGCGACCTGATGTTCGATGTCCTGATCCAGCACGGTGAGGCGAGTGCGGTGCTGGCTCAGGTGCTCCTCCCAGGAGCGCACCACGAACGCTTCCACGTATCGGTCGGCCACACCGATATCGCGATAGAGCCGCCACTCCATGGCACCGGTGCGCTGACGCGAGCGCCCCGCGCGCGCCACCGCCGGGAAGAATCCGGCGGCCGCTTCCGGCGGGACGTCGTACCGGCGCAAGACCAGCACCGGTCCGTCGTCCGGCTCCGGAGCCGAAACAGCATAGGGCTCAGGCCAATACGCCAGAGGCGTGAGATCGAAGTCGGCGGCGTCCTGTTCGACCGGCCACCACAGCGTGCTCACCGCACAGAAACCGAGCAGTACCGCAGCCACCGCCATCGCACCCGCCGTGCCCAGCATCGCCGCGACCGCACCCCACAGCAGTGAACCGATGGCCTGACCGCCCATGAACACCAGCGTGTACACCGACATCCCCCGGGCCCGCACCCACGCCGGAAACATCAGCAGGATCATCGAATTGAGGGTCGAGAGCGCCATCGGCCATCCGATTCCGGCGACGAACAGCACGAGCAGCACCAGGGCCAGCTGCTGAACCACACCGGCCACCAGGGTCGCGATACCGAACAGCGCGGCCGAGACCGCCAGCATCCAGGTGGCGCCCCAGCGGCGGCGCATGACCGAGAAACCGAGACCACCGGCCACGGCGCCGATACCGAGCGCGGCCAGCAGCAGACCGTACCCGGACGAGGACAGGCCCAGCTCCCCGCGCGCGACCACCGGTAGCAACGACCACAGCGCACTGGAGGGAATGATGAAAAGCAGTGACCGCAACAGCACCCGCCGCACCGCCGGGCCTGATCGGACATATCGCAGTCCGGCGGCGAGGGCGGCGAAGGGGCGCTCGTGCGGCATGGCGTCATCGGACTTGGGACGGCGCCACCAGATCACCGCGGCGACCGTGGCGAGGAACGACACCGCGTTGACGCCGAAGACGAACGTCGGACCGGCCAGCGCGACGAAGACACCGGCAATGGCCGGACCCACCGCCCGCGCACCGTTGACACTGAGCCCGTTCAGTGCCGAAGCAGCCGGAATCTGCTCTCGTGGAACGAGTTCCGGCTGGATCGCCTGCCAGATGGGCAGGCTCAGCGCTTGCCCGCAGCCGACCAGGAACAACAGCAGCAGCAATACCATCGGCGTCGTCTGGCCCAGGGCGGTGGAGACGGTGAGTATCGCGGCGACCACCGCCATGGCCGACTCGGAGACGATCAGGAGTCGGCGCCGGTCCACCAGATCCGCCAGCACGCCGGCCGGGACGACCATCAGCACCACCGGCAGCGTGCTCGCGGTCTGCACCAGGGAGACCAGCAGGGCCGCATTGGGTTCGTCGACGAGCAGCCATTGCGCGCCGACGACCTGCATCCAGGTGCCGAGGTTGGAGACCAGCTGGGCGATCCACAAAGCCCGGAAAACCGTCGAGGCGAAGGGAGCCAATGACCGGACAGGGGTGGCCGGAACGCTCACGGTCGTCATCGCGCGAGCATATGCACAGATCACAGCCCTGCCGGGGACGCTACGCGGCGCGGTGCGGCCGCTTTCGCCCGCGAATCCCCGCGCGTACTCAATTGCCGAATCCGCCCCTGGATTCCGCTTACCGTATCCGAGGCACAACCCGACACGAGTGGGAGCGAGCAATGCCGGATAACCGAACTCCGATCGACGCGCTCGGCGCCGAGGACAGCGTGCTACTACTCATCGACTATCAACCGCATATGTACAACGGTATGAGCGGTCGCGATCGGGACGGTGTGCACCGCGCCGCGCTGGCCATTGCCACGGCGGCCCGGATTCTCGACGTTCCGGCGGTCCTGACGGCGCTCAATCCGCCCGGCAATGGTGACTTCCGTGCCGATATCGCCGCAGCGCTGCCCGGTACCGACATTACCGTGCGCAAGGTCCCGGGCTTTGATTCCCTGGCCGATGAGACCGTCTTGGACGCGATACGCGCCACCGGCCGCCGCAAACTCGTGCTGACCGGTCTGTGGACCTCGATGTGTATGACCTTCAGCGCATTGCACGCCCTGCGCGAGGGTTTCCAGGTCTACGGCATCGTCGACGCCGCGGGCGATATGTCGGCCGAAGCGCACGATTGCGCGGTGGCACGGATGACCCAGGCCGGGGTGGTGCCGGTGACGTGGATGCAGGTGACCTCGGAGTGGATGAACAACTGGGCCAACCCGAAATCGCGCGAACTGATCGCGGAGGTCTACGGCGAATTCAACGTCACGATGGGGATGTAAAGCGCTCGCCTCGACCGTTCAGCTCTTCCACGCGTCACGCTGCTGCCAAGGAGACTCGATGGTGACCGTTCGCGAAGCTTCATACGAGGTGTTGCGGTCCTTCGGCGCGACGACCGTCGTGGCCAACCCGGGATCCAATGAGCTGCCGTTCCTGGACCGGCTGCCCGAGGACTTCCAGTTCGTGCTCGCCCTGCAGGAGGGGTCGGTGATCTCCATTGCCGATGGGTACGCGCAAGCTTCCGGTAAGCCGGTGGTGGTGTCGGTGCACTCGGCGGCCGGCCTGGCCACCGGCATGGGCGCGCTGACCAATGCGTATGAGAACGGCGCACCGCTGATTATTATTGCGGGACAACAATTCCGGTCACTCTTGACCCTCGAGGCGATAGTCACCAACCGGGACGCGACCATGCTGCCGCGCCCACTGGTGAAGTGGAGCTTCGAGGCGCCCAGTCCGGAATCGGTCCCCGCCGTGCTCGCGCGGGCCGCCGCCTGCGCGCTCACCGCGCCGACCGGACCTGTATGCGTCTCGATTCCCCTCGATGATTGGCGGCGCGAGGCCGACCCGGACACCTCGAAGTACGCGAGCAGCCGCCGCATCTCCGGCAATCCCCAAGTGCCGCAGGCGGATATCGATCAGGTGGCGCGCCGCCTGGAATCGGCCGAGAATCCGCTGCTGGTGCTCGGCCCCGATGTCGACAAGTACGGCGGCTGGGACGCGGCCATCGCGCTGGCCGAGAAACGAAGCCTGGAAGTGTTTCTGGGCAGCGGCGAGTATTCACGCCTGCCGTTCCCGACCGATCACCGCTGTTTCCGCGGCGCTCTGGGCGCGACCATCGAGCAGGTGCGCACACAGCTCGAACCCTATGATTTCGTGGCCTGGATCGGTGGCGCGCTCCTGCCCTATCACGGCTGGGACGCGGGCCCCTATCTCTCCGGCGATACCGAACTCGTCCATATCACCGCCGATCCGGCCCAGGCCGCGCGTGCACCACTGGGCTGGTCGATCCTGGGCGATCCCGCCGCGGCCCTCACCGCGTTGACCGAGGCCGTCGCCGCGAGCGGACGCGCACTACCCGCGCCGCGCCCGGCCCCGGAGGTCATCGCCCGGACCGGCGCGCTCACCGAGCATCAGGTGTGGGACATCCTCGCCGAGGAACGACCCGGCCGAGCGCAGTACGTCTGGGACGCACCCTCGATGATCGGCTGGTGGAACCGGGTGCCGGTCTCCGAACCCGGCAGCTACTTCGCGCCCGGCGCCGGCACCGTCGGCTTCGGCCTGCCCGCCGCGGTCGGCGTCAGCCTGGCGCGCCCGGGCCGGCACACCATCGCCATCCTCGGCGACGGCGCCAGCAACTACACCATCGCCGGACTGTGGACCGCCGCCCAGCACAATTGCGATGTCACCTTCTTCGTCCTGCGCAATGGCACCTATCAGGTACTCGAGGATTACGCGACGCTACTGGCCGCCCAGCTGCCCGACATCAAGCTGCGCGGCATCGACTTCGTCGCCCTCGCCACCGGTTATGGCGTTGCGGCCGAGCGTGTTTCGGACGCCGACTCCACCACGGCCGCCTTGCGGCGAGCCTTCACCGAGCCCGGACCCCACCTGATCGAGTGCGATGTCAGGGCTCAATCCAGCGGCATGTTCTGAGCCTTCCCGGCGACGCTCGACAACAGGAGTGCAGATGCGCCAGGATCCCTACGCCTACCTTCCCGAACTACCCGGATTCACCCTCACCTCAACAGATTTCACTCACGAAGGACCGCTGGCGAGGGCGCATGCCGCCGCGTCGGTCGGCGGAGCGGATATCTCGCCGCAGCTGTCGTGGTCCGGGTTCCCGGCCGATACCCAGAGTTTCGCGGTGACGGTGTACGACGCGGACGCACCGACGGTGTCCGGCTTCTGGCACTGGTGCGTGGCGAACATCCCCGCCGGCACGACCTCGCTGCCGCCCGGCGCGGGTGACGGTTCGGCGATTCCCGCCGGGGCGCTCGTGCTGCGCGCCGATGCGGGGGTGGCCCGGTACACCGGTGCCGCTCCCCCGCCCGGTACCGGTACGCATCGCTATTACATCGCCGTCCATGCCCTCCCGCTCGACGAACTCGGCATCGACGAGTTCACCAGCGGCGCCGTCCTCGGGTTCAGTCTGTTCGCCACCGCGACGGCGCGCGCGATCCTCGTCGGCACCTACGACGCCGCGTGAGCCCGCTTCTTTCGAACCATCCTCATCGAGAAGGAGAGACCCCGCAGTGGATACACCTGTGAACCGTCGCAATGTATTGGTAGGCAGCGTCTTTGCTGCCGCGGCCCTGGCCGCCGGGACGGCATGCTCCTCGAGCAGCGACGATAAGAACACCGCCGCCACTACCTCCGCGGCGGCCCTGTCTCAGCAGGCCAAGGACACCACCGTCGTCCTGGTGCACGGTGCCGGCCTGGACGGCAGCACCTGGTCCAAGGTCAGCGATCAATTGCAGGCCGGCGGGTACAAGGTGATGGTCCCCGCGAATCCCTTGCGCAGCATAGGTGTCGACTCCGATTACTTCGGCAAGGTGGTCGGCGCCATCGACGGGCCGGTGGTACTGGTCGGGCATTCCTACGGCGGCGCGATCATCACCGAGATCGGTGCGAAGTTCCCGAACGTGAAGGGCCTGGTGTACAGCGCGGCATTCGCACCCGAGGTGGGGCAGTCCTGCCTCGGTGTGGCGAACGCCTACCCTCCCACCAAGCTGGTCGCCGCCACGGTGCCCTCGAAGTACACCGTCGACATCGACGGCGTGCAGGTGCCCGAATTGCTGGTGGACCCCGCACAATTCGGCGCCGTCTTCGCCGCCGGACTGCCCGCCGATCTGGTGAACGCCATGGCGGTCTCGGGACGTCCGGCCACGCCGCTGGCCTTGGATGGGAAGGTCACCGACGCCGCCTGGAAGACGCTGCCGTCCTGGTTCGTGGTGACCACCGAGGACAATGCGATTCCGCCGGACGCGCAGCGCATGATGGCCACCCGCGCCAATGCGAAGAAGATCGTGGAGATCGCCTCACCGCATCTGGTCGCGCTCACGCACCCGGATCAGGTCGCCGCGCTCATTCGCGAAGCCGTGGGATGAGCATCGGGGCGTAGTCCAGCCGGCCGCCGCGCCGGAGCGAGCACCCCGCAATCACGAAATCGCTCCGGCCGCGCACGGCCCGCACCGATGATCGATCGATGACCTCCGACAGCTTCGTCGCGGCCGCCTGCCACGCACTCCTCGAGAACATCGACGCGCTCGTGGACGAGGTGGCGCGGGAGATCATGCATACGGAACCGGCCTACGGCACGACCGGTCCGATCGCGGCGGACGATCTGCGCCGCAACAACCGAGAAAATCTGCAGGGCGTGCTATCGCATCTGGCAGGTCATCCGAGCCCCGGCACGGCCTCCGCGGAGAGCACCGGCAGGCTGCGCGCCCAGCAGCGGATTCCGCTCCCGGTAGTGCTGCGCGCGTATCGAATCGGGACCCGGGTGACGTGGGATCGGATGGTCGCCATGGCGGCCGGCGATCCGGAGGCCGGGGAGAATCTGCTCGCGCGGGCATCCGATATCTGGCGGCTGGTCGACGATTACTCCCAGGCGCTGACCGCCGGCTACGTCGAGGCCATCACCGAGCAGAACCGGCGAGACGCTCGGGCGCGAGCCGCCGCGCTGGAGGCGCTACTGGCTGGCGAGGCGGAGAGCGCAGCGCGGCTGCGGGCCTGTGCGGACGCCGTTCGCCTGCCCGTGTCGGGCACCTACGCGGTCATCTGTGCGACCACTGAATCTGCTGTGCCCGAGCCGATCCCGGGAGTCGCAGCGGCATTGACGGCACTGGGCGTGCGGGCGGCGTGGCGGACCCGCCTCGACACCCATGTCGGCATCGTCGCGCTGACCGAGAGCTTTCCCATCGAACGGCTCACCGGCCTACTGCGGGAGCGGGCCGAGGACACAATCGGCATCAGCCCGGTCTTCACCGATCTCACCTATGCGCATGCCGCCCTCCGCAAGGCCGAACTCGCTTGCGCCGCTGCCGATCCCGAATGCGACCCGGTACTACGCTATGAACATGGACTCTTCGGCATCCTGATCGTGAGCGCCCCCGATCTCGCCGCCGCCCTCGTCACCCAGGTATTGGGACCGATGCTGACCCTGCCCGAGCACGATCGCGCCAGCCTGCTGGACACCCTCTCCGCATGGTTCCGGCTCGGCGGCAATATCACCGCACTCTCCGAAACCCTGTACGTGCATCGAAACACGGTGCGCTTCAGGCTCAATCGAATCGCCGAACTGACCGGTCTGCGAGTCTCCGAGCCCGCCCAGGCGGCCGAACTCTACCTCGCCCTGCGCGCCCACCGCACGCTACCGAACAGCTGACCGGCCGAATGCCGCGGCCGCCGCGCCCCGAACAGGCTGCCACGTCCCGGGTATACAGCAATTAATTGGCTAATATGCAGTGATCTCACCCGCCCGCCGGAACCGGAGTTGTGACCCTGCCCCGCTGAATGCCGAAAGCTGGTTATCCGTGCCCTCGCCGACATTGCTCGACGTTTCCCGCTGGCAGTTCGCACTCACCGTCGCATTCCATATGACGTTTCCGGCGATCACCGTCGGGTTGTCGGTATTCCTGGCGGTGGTCTATGCGGTGTACCTGCGCACCGGCAATACCATCTACCTGCAGATCTTCCAGTTCTGGAAGCGCATCTTCGCGGTGGGATTCGGACTCGGTGTGGTGGCGGGCACCGTACTCACCTTCGAATTCGGTTTGAACTGGGGCGAATTCGCGGCACGGACCGGGCCTATCCTGGGTCCGATCATCGGCATGGAGGTGGTCACCGCCTTCTTCGTCGAAGCCGGATTCATCGGTGTCATGCTCTACGGCGAGGGCCGGGTGCCGCCGCGCATCATGCTGCTCAGCTGCTGCATGGTGGCTCTGGGCACGGTGTTGTCGACGACCTGGATTCTCATGGCGAATTCCTGGATGCAGACACCGGCCGGATATCGCGAGGAGAACGGGCGATTCGTACCCGCCGATTGGATGCGGATCCTGTTCAATCCCTCCTTCGGCTGGCGGTTTCCGCATATGCTCCTCGCCGTCTTCATTTCGGCGTCGATCCTGGTCGCCGCCGTGGGCGCGTACTATCTGCGGCGCGGGCTGTACCGGGAATTCGCCCGCCGGACGCTCTCGATCGGCCTGGGCATGGTGGCACTGCTCCTTCCGATCCAGATGTTCGTCGGCGACAGCATCGCCGATGTCTACGGTCCGCGGCAATTGCCCAAAATTGCTGCCATGGAGGGCAATTGGGATTCCAGCAATACCGGGTGGAATGCCTTCGTCATTCCGGACGAGAGCCGGCAGCGAAACCTGGTGCAGCTCACCATCCCCGATATGGGCAGCTGGATCGGTAAGGATCTGTCCGGTCATACGCCAATCCCCGGACAGGACCAGACGCCGCCGTCCGAACGACCCAACTCGTGGACCACGTTCTGGGGCTTCCGCATCATGTATTACACCGCGAATGTGCTGCTGGCCGCCGCCCTCGCGAGCGTGGTGCTGCGATTACGCGGAAAGCTGTACACCGCACCACGATTCCACCGGTTCGTGACCTGGCTGGCTCCCGCCGGAGTCATCGCCATTATCGGGGGCTGGGTGCTGGCCGAAACCGGTCGGCAGCCGTATGTGGTGTACGGGAAACTCCGCACCGCCGACGGGGTGTCGCATCTTGCGCCGCCGACGGTGGTGGCATCGCTGGCGGTCTTCGCCGCCCTCTACGGCGCCATGCTCGCCATCTGGATCGGTTACGTGGTCCGATGCGTCCGGCGCGGGCCCGATATCGCTGTCCCACAGGAGGTCTGATGGCTACCGGCTGCCTGATCCTGGCCCTGTTCTGTGCGCTCATGTATGTCATGCTCGACGGTTACGACCTCGGCATCGGCATTCTCATGCCCGGCGTCCGCGATGGCGAGCAACGCCGGGAGATGGTGGAGATCGTCGCGACTGCCTGGGATGCGAACGAATCATGGATCGTACTGCTGGGCATTGTCCTGTTCGGCGCGTTCCCGGCCGCCTACGGGGTGATGTTGCCGGCGCTGTACATACCGTTCCTGGTGGTACTGCTCGGGCTGTTCCTGCGCGGTGCGTCGATCGAATTCGTCTCCGCGGCAACAGGGGTGCCCCGGCTGCCGTGTGCGCTCTTCGGCTGGTCCTCGCTGGTCACCGCCTTCGGGCAGGGAGTACTCGTCGGCGGACTGCTGACGGGGGTCTCGCATTCCGGAATCCGCTTCACCGGAGGCGCTTTCGACTTCTTCGGCTGGTTTCCGGTGCTGTGCGGCGCGGTGGCGGTGGCGCTCTATGCCGCGGCTGGAGCCGCCTACCTGCACTACAAGAGCGAAGGCGCGCTGCGCGCACGGGCCGCGAGGTCCGGGCGGGTCGCCGCGGCACTGGGATTGGGACTGCTCATCATTGCCGCGGCGAGAGTGAACACCGCTACGGCACTGCGCCTTCCGTCCGAGTTCGGAACGAGAGCGGCCCTGCTGTGGGCAGGTGCCGCGGTCGCGACGCTGGGCTTGCTCGCGGCGGTGGTCTTGTCCGGCCGGGCTCGCGATCGGCTGCCGCTGATCGCGGTCCTCGGCGCGGTGGCGGGCGCGACAGTCGCCGTGGGCGCGATCCTGTATCCGCTGCTGGTCCCGCCGGATATCACCGTGGGCGCAGCCCGGTCTCCCTACAGCTCTATGCGTTTCGTATTGATCGGAGTCGGTGTGAATATTCCACTGCTGCTGTTCTACAACTGGTTCGCCCATCGGGTCTTCCGGGGCAGGTACCGGCCTGATCTTCCGGCCGGGGCACCCGCCGGGCGCGCGCTCGGCCCGGCCACCTCCACGGTGCGCCGATGAGTGCGCACCGCATGCCCGCGAGCGGCCGACCCGAGAGCGGCCGAAGGCGTTTCGGTCGTTTCGCGAATATCGCCTGGACCGCGCTCGGCATTCTGCTGTCGTTCACATTCACCGGCATCTTCAGCGGCACGCCGATGCATCGCGCCCTCAATATCGCGGCCATCGCCGCGTGCGTCCTGGCTGGTCTGGTGGTGTGGATCGCCGACGAACGGCGGGAGGCGGGCCGAGCGCCGGGCAACGATGACTGAACGGGACGACCACCGCGAAAGCGACTGTGCCGCTGCCTGTCTGCGCGCTCTCGCCGCACCCGGCCGGTCCCTGCTGCACCATGCCGCCATTGCCCAGGTCGCCGGGCAGGCGGGCACCGTGTCGATGTGGGCCGGAATGGTGCTGGCGCTGCGATCATCGACCGGACTCACCACGTGTGCGATCGCCCTGATCGGCGGCGCGGTGCTCAGGCTCGGCGCCTACCACTACGCCGAGCGTGAGGCGCAGCGCGGCGCGGCGGCCATTGCCGCGCGGATCGCCGCCTCCGCGACGCCGGTGGTGAATCCGGCGGCAGCGGCTGCGGATCCCGCCGGAACAGCCTGGCGGACAATGGATCTGAGCCGGCGAATCGGCGAGTTCCAGCGCAGGCACCTGCCCGCCCGGCTCGCCGCCGCACCCAGCGCGGCGACCGTACTCGTCGTCGTACTGCTCACGCACTGGCCCGCCGCCATTCTGATGCTCCTGGCCACGCCGATCATCCCCGTCAATCTCTATGCCATAGGCCTGGCCACGCGCGCGGCCGCCGCGGCCGAACTCGAGGCGACGCGCGACCTGTCGGCCCGTCTGCACGACCGATTCCGCGGTCTGCACACGCTCACCGCGCTGCGGGCCGTCGCCGCGGAGCGGGCCAGAATCCACAGCGCCGCACTCGGTTTGCAGTGTTCGGCCATGACGGTGCTGCGGCGCGCGGTGCTCGCCGGATCGGTTCTCGATACCGTCATCACCGCGGCGGTCGCGATCATCGCCACCTACTGCGGGCTCGTCCTGCTCGGCTATCTGCGGCTGCCGGGCACTCCCGCGCTCTCCTTCGCCTCGGCCCTTTTCGTGCTGGTACTCGCGCCGCTGTATTTCGCGCCCTGGCGTGAACTCGCCGCCGGCTACCACCTGCGCGACTCCGCGCTCGCCGCAGTGGACGAATTGTCGCGCGCGGCAACCGTTCCCGCGCACACTGCCGAAGCGGCCGGAGACCGCCCCGCACATCCACCCAGCCTGTCCGCCCGAGAGGTCGAGGTACGGGTGCTGCGCGGGCTCGACATCGAGGTGCCCGCGGGAACCTCGCTGGCACTGACCGGGCCGTCCGGCAGCGGCAAGACCACCGTATTGAACCTGTTCGCCGGATTGGTGATCCCCGAGAGCGGGCGCATCACCGTGGATGGCCTACCCCCGCATCCGGGCGGGTGCTCGTGGCTGGGCCATCGCACCGCGATCCTGACCGGCACCCTCGCCGACAATCTCCGGCTCGGCACCCCGAATGCCTCGGCAGAGGACATCCACGACGCGCTCGCCCGGGTCGGGCTCTCGGAATTGCTGGAGCGGTTGCCGCACGGCATCGAAACACCTATCGGGGCTGAAGGATTCGGATTGTCGGCGGGCGAAGGACAGCGGCTGGCACTGGCCCGCGCACTGGTGCGCGACGCTCCGCTGTGGCTGGTCGACGAACCGACCGCACATCTCGACGCCGCCGCCGAAGCCGCCCTGCTTCCGGTCCTCACGGCCGCCTGGTCCGGGCGAACGGTGGCCGTGGCCACCCACTCCCCCGCCGTGGCCGCGCTGGCGGACAGCATTCTCGATCTCGAGACCACGAGTCGCCCGGTGCGGATCTCGTGAACGGCAGGAAGCCCACCGGACCGCTCAGCGCCCTAGCGCATTTCGCTCGCCTGCCGGATCCGCGCGCGAGGCGCCGGCTCTTGGCCGTGACTGCCCTGGCCGCTCTCGCCGCGCTGGCCGGAATCGGACTGCTGAGCCTGTCCGGATGGTTCCTGGCCGCCTGCGCGCTCGCGGGCGCGGGCCTGCTGCCCGGGTTCGGTTACTACCTGCCCAGCGGTGCCGTGCGCGCCCTCGCCCTGGCCCGCATCGGCGCCCACTACGGCGAACGCCTGGGCGCGCACGCGGTCGCCCTGGACTGGCGCACCCGAATTCGGCTGCGGCTCTTCGATGATCTCGCAGCGGCGCCGACTGCGGTCCAGCGCGAATGCGCACACTCGGACGCCCTGGACCGGATCATGAACGATGCCGAATCCGTCGACAATCTGGTGGTGAGCGCCGTCATTCCGCTCTGCGCGACCGTCATCGCGCTGGCGGCCGGGTGCGGCGCACTGCTGTGGGCCGCACCCGCCGCCGCGGCGATCTGTGCGAGCGGTGCGATCGCAGCGGCGGTCGTGGCCATCATCGCCGGGCGGGCCCGCCACACCCTGTCCGCAGAACTCGCCGCGGCACGTGGCGCCGCACGCACCCGAATCGCGATGATCGCCTCCGCCGCACCGGAATTGGTATGCCTCGGCGCGGCCGAACAATTACACCGCGACCTCCGATCGCTGCTCGCCCGCCTGGACGGGCTCGAGGCGCGTACCGCACTGTGTGATCGACGGGCCGTGCTGTGTATTCGCCTCATCGGCACGGGCATGGTCGCGGCCGTGGCTTTCTGGCTTCATTCCGGTCCGATGACCCCCGCACTGCCGACGGCGACCCTGGTGGCGCTGGTGACGATCCAGCTCGCCGAGCAACTCGAAGCGCTTGCGGCCATCTCCCGCCAGACGGTCGAATCTGCCACGGCAGCAGAGCGTTTGGCCCCTCTGCGCGGCGCCGAGGAGCCCGGCATCGAGCGACCCCGGCCAATGGTCGCGGTATCGTTCGCGCCCGGTTCGACCACCGTACTCTCCGGCGCTTCCGGCATCGGAAAGACGACCGCGCTACGTGATATCGCGGCGAATGCCGCGACGCCGCACACCTTGATCCCGGTCTGGCACGACGATCCGGTCTTCACCGGCACCGTCGCCGAGAATCTGCGCCTGGGCGCGCCCGCACTGACCGACACCGACGCGCAACTGCTACTGGACGATTTCGGCCTGACGGATCTGAGGCCGGGCACCCGGGTCGGCACCGGGGCGCGCACACTCTCGCACGGGGAAACCCGGCGGCTCACCATTGCCCGCGCAGTCGCGGCTCACCCGCGAATACTCCTGCTCGACGAGCCCACCGAGGGCCTGGATCCCGGGCATATCCGCCGCACCTTCGAGGCGATTCGCCGCCGACTGCCCGAGGCGGCCGTCATCGCGGCCGTTCACGACCGCCACCACGCCCATCTGCCGAATTACGGCGTCCAGCACCTGCGCCTCGACCAGGCGGGCGCAACCGGAAATCCCGCAGTCTCGCAAGGGCCGCGCACGGAGGCAATGGGTTCGAGCACAGAGTTTCGCTGACCGGGATCGCAGTGCTCGTCGCGCTGGTCGCTGTCTATGGTTCTGAATATCGCTGCACGGCGTAGCGATATTCAGAACTCCAGGCGGAGGACTCGATGACGAGGGCCGTGAATGCCGATTCGACGGCGACGCAATACGCGGATATCGCGCACCTGCTGATCGACCGGCTCGGGGATCAGCACCCCGGACTCCGCACCCGCCAACAGGATTGGACCTGGGACGGCGTAGTGCGGGAGTCGGCGGCACGAGCCGCCCTGGCGCTCGCGATGCGGCGTCCGGGGCCGTTCCATATCGGCGTCCTGCTCGACAATGTCCCCGATTTCATTTTCTGGCTGGGCGGCGCCGCGCTCTCGGGTGCGACCATCGCCGGAATCAACCCGACCCGGAGCGCGGACGAGCTCGCGGCGGAGATCCACTATGTGGACTGCCAGCTCATCGTCACCGATACCGCAGGGATGACCCGGCTGCGGGCGCTGGATCTGGGGCTCGACGCCGATCGGTTCCTCCTTGTCGATGATCCCGGCTACGCGGCCCTGCTCGATGCGCACCGCGCCGAGCCCGCCATCGCCCCCGGCGTCGGCGAAGACGATCTGTTCCTGCTGCTGTTCACCTCCGGGACGACCGGCGCCTCCAAGGCCGTCAAATGCAGTCAGGGCCGGCTGGCCTGGACGGCCTATGCCGCGAGCGCCAAATTCGGTCACCATCGCGGCGATGTCGACTACTGCTGTATGCCGCTTTTCCACGGCAATGCCATCATGGCGCTCTGGGCCCCGGCTCTTGTGAACGGTGCGACCGTCTGCCTGACGCCGAAGTTCTCGGCGAGCGGATTCCTGCCGGACGTACGGTATTTCGGCGCGACCTTCTTCACCTATGTCGGCAAGGCCCTCGGCTACCTGATGGCCACACCGGAGTTGACCGGCGACGGTGACAACACCCTCGAGCGCGCCTTCGGCACCGAGGCCTCGCCGGAGGATCAGGTGGAATTCGTGCGCCGATTCGGTGCGCAGCTGTTCGAGGGCTATGGGTCCAGCGAGGGCGCCGGTGCGGTGGAATTGGCGCCGGACACCCCCGCCGGCGCGCTCGGGCGTCCCGCGCACGCGGGCATCGCGATCATCGATCCGGAGACGCTGCGCGAATGCGAGCGGGCCCGGCTCGATGAGTACGGCCGGGTGCGCAATCCCGACGAGGCCATCGGCGAGATCGTCAACAAGGCCGGCGTGCGCGCCTTCGAGGGCTACTACAAGAACGACCACGCCGATGCCGATCGCATTCGCCACGGTTGGTACTGGACCGGGGATCTCGGATACGTCGACACCGCCGGATTCATCTACTTCGCAGGGCGCCAGGGTGATTGGATTCGCGTCGACGGCGAGAACACCTCTGCGCTGGTCATCGAGCGCGTGCTGCGCCGCCACCCCGAGGTGATCGCCGCGGGCGTGTACGCGGTACCGGACCCGCGCTCCGGCGATCAGGTCATGGCCGCCCTCGAGGTGGCCGATCCGGCGACCTTCGATATCGCGGCCTTCACCGCCTTCCTGAGCGCGCGGCCCGATCTCGGCAGCAAGGCCACGCCGCGCTTTCTGCGCGTATCCCCGCACCTGCCCATGACCGGCTCCAACAAGGTGCTCAAACGCGAACTCCAGCAGGAACTCTGGCGCACCACCGACACGGTCTACCGCTGGTCCACACGCGGCGAACCCGAATACCACCCCATGAACGCAGCCGAAAAGGCCGCCCTGGAAGCCGAATTCGAGCGATTCGGCCGCAGGCGGCTGCTGTGATCCACCACAGAAGAGAGACAGTCATGCCCGTCATCAACCAGAGCAGCACCTGGGAACTCGTCGAGAAGCGACTCGCGGAGACCACGAACCAGCGCCACCGCACAGTACTGAGCGTCGTACTCGAGCATATGAAGGCCGAGGCCGCCCCCGATATGGATCGCCTCATGGCCACCCTCTCGCCGAACCCGGACTACCACTTCTGGTTCGACGGCCAGGATGTCGGCTCCAAGGGCACCGAGGCCGTGCACGCCTACTACACCGCATTCCTGGAGAGCCGCACCAATATCCTTGCCTTCGAGCTGGATCGGCTCGTCGTGGACGACCACTGCGTGGTGACCGAAGGCTTCCTGAAGCAGATCTACCCCGGTGCGGTCGCGGCCCGGATGGGAATGCCCGTGGACGATGAGAGCGCCGACTACCTCATCGTCTTCCGGCAGCTGCTGCTGTGGCCGGTCGACGAGAACGGCAAACTCCAGGGCGAGGACTCCTACCACTCCGGCCCGGCGAGCATCACCAAACTGGCCTTCGAGGAACTGCCCCAGGCCTATATCGACCTGGTGCACACGGGCGCCGCACCCGAATCCGCGACCAGGGAGGGGTGAGCCGCATGCGCGCCGTCGTGTGCGCCAATGGTGAGCTCAGTGTGCAGACGCTGCCCGCGCTCCAGCCGGGCAGCGGGCAGGTGCTGTTGAACGTCCTGCGATGCGGTATCTGCGGTTCGGACCTGCACGCCCGATCGCACTGCGATGAACTGGCGGATCTGTTCGCCGCCGGCGGCTTCGACGCCATGATGCGCTCGCACCAGAGTGTGGTGATGGGGCACGAATTCTGCGGTGAGATAGTGGAATACGGGCCCGGCACCCGCCGGCCGTGGAAGCCCGGAACGCCGGTCGTGGCAATGCCGATACTGCGGCACGGCCGCGACCCGCACCCCACCGGATTGTCGGCCCACGCCTCCGGCGGTTACGCCGAGCAGGTGCTGGCTCAGGAGTGCATGACCTTCGCGGTGCCGAACGGGCTCTCCGCCGACCACGCGGCGCTGACCGAGCCCATGGCTGTGGCCTGGCACGCCGTGCGCAAGGGCCGGGTCAGCTCGAAGCGTACCGCCTTCGTGATCGGTTGCGGCCCAGTGGGTCTCGCGGTCATCGCTTTGCTGAAAGCGTCCGGGGTGCGCACCGTGATCGCCAGCGATTTCTCCCCGCGCCGCAGAGAACTCGCCACCCGGTGCGGAGCCGATATCGTCGTGGACCCCGCCGTCGAAGGCCCGTGGGACCACGCCCCCGAAAAGGACCGTGCCGCCGACGCGGTCGAAACCCTCAATCTCGGCTTCGACATCATGGAGCGGCTGCGCCGAATCCCCCACCTGCCCTGGTGGTACGCCTTTCGCGCCCTGCACACCTTCGACCTCGGCCCCACCGGTCCGGACGTCTTCGAATGTGTCGGCGCGCCGGGCATTATCGAGCAGATCATCGCCGCCGCCCCGCCCCGGTCTCGGGTGGTGGTCGTCGGCGTCTGCATGGAAACCGATCGTTTCCAGCCGGTCATGGCCATCAACAAGGAAGTCGAGCTGCGCTTCGCTCTCGGCTACGATCCGGGCGAATTCCGCGACGCCCTGCATATGATCGCCGACGGCAAGGTCGATCCCACCCCGCTGATCACCGGAACAGTAGGCCTCGACGGTGTCGGCGGCGCCTTCACAGCACTCGCCTCCCCCGACTACCACGCGAAGATTCTCATCGATCCCACCATCAAGGCCACCGACCCCCGAGGTCACCGGATCGACCAGACGCTGCCCTGATCGGAATCGGTCGACCGTATCGTTCCGCCCGGATCAATGCCCGGGCGGAACGATATGAGCCTCAGGACGGCTCTTATCAGTCAAGCATTTTCGCCTTCAGCGCGGTGAGGTCACCGTCGGTCAGACCGAGCCCGCTGTGCACATAGTTGTCGAAGGTGCCGTAGCTCTTGTCCACCTGGTCGAAGGCCGCATCCAGAGCCGGGGCAGACACACCGTTCAGCGCGTCGCCGTCCTTGGCGTTGCGGTAGTAGTTCGACAGCAGATAGTCGTAGTACACCGTGTCTTTGTCCACGCCCAGGATGGTCAGCAGCACAGCCGAAGTCCAGCCGGTGCGATCTTTACCGCCGGTGCAGTGGAAGAGCACGCCCCCGGGGTTGTCGGCGATATCGCGCAACACATCCGCAAACCCCGCATCGGCGCCCGGTGTGGTGATGAACGCGCGGTACAGGTCGGTGCCGGCGCTGAGGGTGGACATCAGCACCTGCGGCGGAGCCTGCCCGATCACATCGTCATGATGTTCGACAGCAGTAGCGGGGATGCGGTCCGCTCCCGCGAGGGTCTGCTCGTACCCGGTGCGCAGATCATGGACGGCAACAACATTGTCACCGGCCAGTGTGGTCAGATCGGCGTCGGTGGCCTTGCTCAGATCACCGGTGCGGAACACCAGTCCGGTCCGCACCGTATGGCCGTCAGCGGTGCGATAGCCGCCGACATCGCGGGCATTGAGCACGCCGGCGAGCCCGAGGGAACGACCGTCGGTGTTCACCAGCACCGCGCTGGTGGTGGCAGGCGGGTCGGCGGCGATCGCCGTGGCTGCCGTACCGAAGCCCGCCGACAGCCCAACGGTCACCACGAGTGCAGCTCGAAAAGCGCGATTGCGCATTACTGACCTTCCTGCTCCAGGGCCGGGGTCCAGGGCCCCTCCGCGCAGGCTTTTGATCTGATCATCTCCGATGGTCGGCATCCGGCGATCCTTTCGAAATTCTGGGGCACCCGGCCGATGCGTACCGAACAGGCCGATGAACCACCACCTTTCTAATACGCTATGTATCGTATTGTAAATGCGAGCAACAACACAGCGCGCGACCCGCCGTCGTTGCGCCTAGGACTCACCACTGGGCAGATCGGCGAGGATGCCGCGCAGTATGCCGGTCGCCTGCCCTACTTCGATGAGATAACCATCGGGATCGACCAGGTAGCACCGGAGTTCGGCCTTGCGGTCGAGGGGCTCGGTCAGGAACCGCGCCCCCTTGACCTGCGCCGCTGCGTAGAAGGCTGCGATGTCAGCGACCCGAACATTCAGAAATGACGAGACCGGATCACCCGGCCGCGGCGGAGTCAGCGTCACCTCCGGCTTATCCGGGGTCGGGCCACCGCCGGGATTCATGATGATCCAGCTGTTGGCGACCTTGACGATCGCCGGGTTTTCCTCCGATACCACTCGCCCACTGAGGATTTCGGCGTAGAAGTCGCGTGAACGCGCGACGTCACGAACCGTCAGGAAGTGAGTCAACAGCAGTCCGTCCGCAGGAATCGGTAAGTCTTCCTGGTTGCTCACGCAGCCCTCCTGGTTTCCTCGAGTGGTGATGCCGCCATCCTCCCAGTACCCACTCCGAAATAGGCGGCAAGCCAGAGCAGCGAGTCGGGGCGGCAACCTTCGCGACGAAGCGACAGCGCGATCGGCCGCCGCGGGAGCCTGCCATCGAAACCATATACAGAAAGTGGTTCAGAAAGAACTCCGCTCCCGGCGCCAGTTCCGGGAACGGAGTTCTTTTCCGATGCAGCTACTGCTGTGCCATTCACAGGGAACAGGTCAGGGCAGCAACTGCTCGATTCGGGCGGTGCAGAAGCCGGTGATATTCATTTCCGGCGGCAACTGCACGCGATTGGCCATGCGCAGCAGGGGAACCGACAGCAGCACGGCCGCCAGGATCTCGTTGAACACCAGGTTGCGGACCGGCATTCCGGTGCGCTTCTCGTAGTACGCGATGGTCTCCTCGCGGGTCGGCGTACCGGGCAGCGGCGCATGACCCTCGAATTCGCTGCTGGCCCAGTCCAGGAACAGCAGCCAGCCCAGATCGGCCTCGTGATCGCCGAGATACGCGATCTCCCAATCCAATACGCCACTGACTTGGAAGTCCTTGTCGTACAGAATGTTCGACATACGCGCGTCGCCCCAGCAGAGCGTGACATGCTCGGGCTCGTAGAGATTGTCCCGGAGGAAGGCGATGGCCTTGCGGTAGGTATCGGGTTGATCGCCCTCGGTGGCCCAGGTCAGCGCGGCATCCAGATAGTTGACGATCTGCTCCACGGGCGCCGCGCCGTGCTGCGGAAGTGCCAGAAAGTCCAGTCGCAGTGCCCGCCAGTCCAATCGGTGGATATCGGCGATGGTATCGATGCAGCCCCACCACATGCGTTCGCGCTGCTGCGGCGTCGCATGGAAGTAATTACCCGCTACGTGATAGGAGGGGTAGTCGCTGGGCGCCTCACCCGGCAGCCGTGTCATCACCAAGTATGAGCTGCCGAGGTCGCCACCGTCGCGGTCCAGCCATACCGGTGTGGCGACCGGGATATCGGTGCCGGCCAGCCGCTGCATGACCAGCACCTGCCGCAGCAAGTCGTAGTCGGGAAACAGCGACATCTCCGGTGGTCGCCGGAAAACCAGTGGCAGTGCGCCGTTTTCGTCTTCGACCTCGAAAAGGAAGGTCTCGGTGGCGAATCCGCGATCGGTGCGATTGAAATTGCGAACTCGGGCCGCGCCGGATACCGGGAAG
>NZ_JBEXOK010000024.1:0-36951 GCF_040611495.1 Nocardia sp. NPDC006630 | reverse complement strand
GATCAGCAGGAGGGTGCGGGCAAAGCCCGAGATGGCCGTGCTGGGCACGTCAGGAGCCGTACCCGGCCTACCTTCCGCGGTTGGGAGAACTATCTTGCGGTGCCAGCTCGGTCGACCGGCTGTGGTCCCGTTCTCGAGAACAAAACACGAAAGACGAAGGGTAAGAAGCAGGCTCGCTGTTCGGGGGATTCGTCAGGCTGTGCCGAGGGGGTTGAGGAGGGTGAAGCGCCATTGGCCGTTGTGGTGTTGGCGGGCGATGTTTGCGGTGGTGCCGGTGGGAGAGATTCGGGTGCCGTCGGGGGTGTTGAGCTGCATGGTCCAGTCGGTTATCAGGAGGGCGGTGTCTGTGGTGATGAGGGTGTGGCGCGGGGTGTTGGAGAGGTGGGCGCCTGCGGCGACTGTGCCGGTGATTTCCTGGTGGAGTGCCTGCTCGCCGGTGATGACTGCTCCGGTGGTGGTGCGCATGGTTGCGTCGGGGGCGAAGAGGGCTAGGACGCCATCGACGTCGCCTGCGTTGAGGCGCTCTTCGAATAGGGCCGGGAGCTGGGCGGGGTCGGTGATTCGGGTGTCCATGACGGGTTTTCCTTCGCTGTGATCGGTCGGCTCGCGGGGTCGCTCCGCCGCCCATCTATGCTCTTCGCTCGGCAGCTCTTCGGCGAGGTCGAAACTGGACCCGTCATGGTCAGAACCGGACAGGGTTGGGGGTGGTGGCCGAACCTCACAGTGTTTGCCTGCTCTTTTGATCCGCCGAGGACTCGCCGGTACGTGTGTGCCGAAATGGCGATCTGCCTAGCGTGTCTTCGACACTGTGTCCACTGGGACCGCCCGTAGACTCACCCCGTGGCCGTTCCCGTCAGCTGGATTCTGTCGCAGCCCGATCTCTCGATCGAGCTGCGCGGCGGCGCGGCCGGGACCGGGCGAACCATCTCGCTTGTGGTGACGACCGAATTGGAGAATCCGTTTCGCTGGTTGTCCGGTAGCGAGCTCGTCCTCACCACGGGTATGCACTTGCCCACCTCGGCGGCCGGTCGCGCGACCTACCTGCGCCGCCTGAACCAACGTGGTGTTGCCGCAGTCGGTTTCGGCACGGGGCTCACGCATCCGGAGGTGCCCGCGGATCTGATCGCCGCCGCCGACGAGATCGGCATTCCACTGCTGGAAGTCCCCCTGCCCACCCCGTTCGCAGCGATCGTCAAACGCATTACCGAGCGCTCCGCCCAACTCCAGCACGACGATCTGCTGCGCGCCTCCCGTGCCCAGCCGCGCATGACGCGGGCTCTGGTGCGCTCCGGCGCGCGTGCCATCGTCCGCGAGCTGGCCACCTCCCTGCGCGCGACTGTCCTGGTGCTGGACACGAATGCCCGCGTCACCGATGTGCATCCCGCCGCCCCGACCGAGGAACTGCTGCATACGGTGCGCACCGCCCTGGCTGCCGATCGGTCGGCGGGCGCGAGCGGCGTGGCCACCGACTCGTCCGGCCATACGATCACGCACCAGCGCATCGGCGTCGGCGGTCGGGTGCACGGCGATCTGGTGGTCGTGAGCACCACACCGCTGAGCGCTGTCGACCAGATCCTGCTGGGCCACGCCAATTCGCTGCTGACCCTCGATTTCGAGAAGCCCGCACGATTATGGGAGGCCCAGCACCGGCTCAACAGCACGGTGCTGGGCCTGCTGTTGAACACCGATGCCGACCTGAACCCGGCCTGGACACATCTGGCGCAGGCCGCCGACGCCGCCGGCCGGATTCGGGTGCTCGCCGCCGATTGCGATACGGCCGAGGCCGTCGACGGCGTGCGCTCCATTGCCGAGAGTATGGCGGTGCGCTCCGGCCATCCCCTGTTCCTGCATATCGTCGACCGCCGGGTTCTGGTGGTGCTGCCCGGTGTCGCACCGGTGGCGTTCGCGGGCCAACTGGCCGCCGATCTCGCCCCTGGCGTGCGCCGGTCGGTGCGGTTCGGGCTGAGCGGTGAACACTCGCTGCGGGAGTTGGTCACCGCCGCCGACGCCGCCGGACTTGCCGCCTCCGCTGCCGAACGCGGCAGCGCCCCTTCGGAATTCGGCACTCTGACCGGCAGTTCGCTGCTGTCCTTCGACACCACTCGCCGCGTGCTCGACACCCTCGCGCACACCGTCCTCACCCCGCTGACCGAACATGACAGCGCACACGGCACCGACCTGCTGATCTCGCTGCGCGCCTATCTGGAGGCCAATGGTCAGTGGGAGGCGGCCGCAGCGGCGACCGGTGTGCACCGCCACACTCTGCGCAAACGCATCACCGTCGCGCAGGGCCTGCTCGGCTGCGATCTCGACAGTGCCCGAGTCCGCGCCGAACTGCTGCTGGCAATCCTGGCCCGCGGCAACTGATTCCGACCGACCACCGTTGTCAGGAGCATGCGCATGACCCACGCCGACCTCGTGTTCACCGGCGGCAGCGTCCTCACCATGGACTCCGCCCGCAGCCGCGCGACAGCGCTGGCGGTCACCGGTGACCGCATCTCGGCCGCCGGCCACGCCGAGGTGCGCGAATTCATCGGCCCCCGTACCGAAGTCGTGGATCTGGACGGCCGTGCGCTGCTGCCCGGATTCCAGGACGCCCATGTGCACGCGGCCGCAGCGGGCATGGAATTGGCCGCCTGCGATCTGAGCGGAACCACCGATCCGAGCGAATACTTCCGCCGGATCGCCGCCTACGCCGCCGCACATCCGGAGCGGGAGTGGATCACCGGCACCGGCTGGTCGATGGAGAGCTTCCCCGGCGGCCTGCCGACTCGCGCGCAACTCGATGCCGTCGTCGCCGACCGGCCCGTGTACCTGACCAACCGGGACTACCACGGCGCCTGGGCCAACACCCGCGCACTGGAATCGGCAGGCCTCACCGCCGACACACCCGATCCGGTCGACGGTCGCATCGAACGCGACAACAGCGGCGCCCCCTCGGGAGTGCTGCAGGAGGGGGCGATGGACCTGGTCGAGCGGATACTGCCGCCCATCACACCCCAGGACCGGATGGCCGGACTGCTCCGCGCGCAATCGCTCCTGCATTCGCTGGGCATCACCGGCTGGCAGGAGGCCATTGTCAGCTCCGACAACGGCACCTTCGACTCCACGACCACCTACTTCGACGCCGCCGAACGCGGCCTGCTCACCGCCCGCGTCACCGGCGCCCAGTGGTGGGAACGCGATGAGGGCGCCGCGCAGATCGCGGGAATGCTGTTGCGCCGCAAGCAGTTCAGCACCGACCGTTTCCGGCTGGATACGGTCAAGATCATGCAGGACGGCATCGCGGAGAACTTCACCGCCGCCATGACCGAGCCCTACAAGGATCACCGGGGCTGCTGCACCGCCAATTCCGGGCTCAGCTTCATCGACCCGCGGGCACTGCGCGGGTACGTGACCGAGCTGGACGCCCATGATTTCCAGGTGCACTTCCACGCCCTCGGTGACCGCGCGGTCCGGGAATCCCTGGACGCGATCGAAGCCGCGCTGCACGCCAACGGCCCGCGCGGAAACCGTCATCACCTCGCGCACCTGCAGGTGGTGCATCCCGATGACATCCCCCGATTCCACCGCCTCGGCGCGGTCGCGAATCTGCAACCGCTGTGGGCCGGGCACGAACCGCAACTGGACGACCTCACCCTGCCGTTCCTGGGCGGCGATCTGCCCGAGCGCCAGTACCTCTTCGGCGATTTGGCACGCGCCGGAGCCACGTTGGCCTGCGGCAGCGACTGGCCCGTGAGCGAACCGAATCCGCTGGCCGGCATCCACACCGCGGTCAATCGCGTCATCCCCGGCTCGGGCCTGCCGCCACTGCTGCCGGATCAGCGGCTCGATCTCATGACGACGCTCGCGGCGTACACGGCCGGATCGGCGTATGTGAACCGGCGCGACGACACCGGCAGTCTGCGGGTGGGCGCACTCGCGGATCTTGTTGTGCTGGAGCGTGATCCGTTCGCGGTTGCTCCGGCTGAGATCGCCGGTATAGGTGTGGCGCAGACGTTCGTCGGCGGTGCGCGGGTCTTCGGCTAGCGAGCCGGTCCGGAGCAATGTGCGGGGTGGCGCCGCAGCACGCGCGCGGCGGTGTTATGGTGTACGACATCGCTGCCCGTCGTGTGCGGCATTCTCTCCTTCTTCCGTAAGAGTCAAAGTATGTGTAACCGTCGGTTACATATAAATCCTCTTGTGCGCAGACCTACCGATCCCTGTGCGCGACCAGCTCCGCCAGCGCCGTCAGATCTCCCGCGGCGACCTCCGGCGGCAGCGCCTGCAAAGCAGCTTCCAGCGCGGCCGCAGCCCGTCCCAGGGTGTGCTGCCGACCGCCCGCCTTCTCGACCAGATCCGCGGCGCGTGCGGCCCGCTGCGTGGTCATGGGCTGGCGAGCCTGATACATCCGAGCCAGCTCCCGGCCGTGCACGGTATCGGAGGCCAGTGCGCTGACCACCGGGAAGGACTGCTTGCGCTGCATGAGATCGCTGTGCGCGGGTTTGCCCGTCACCGCCGGATCGCCCCAGATATCGATGGCGTCATCGACGAGCTGGAACACCAGACCGAGTTCATTGCCGAAGGTGTGCATCCCGGAGACCACCCGATGGTCCGCGCCGGCGCACAGTGCGCCGAGCGCCGAGGCGCACCCGAGCAGCGCGCCGGTCTTACCCGCCGCCATGTTCAGGTACTCCTCGACACTGACCGTGGACCGGCTCGCGAAAGCGCAGTCCTCGTATTGCCCGCGGCACAGCGTGACGGTGGCACGAGCCAGCCGGATGACCGCCTCGGAGGTCACCGGTTCGGGCACCCCGTCGGACAGCACGCCCAATGCCAGCGCCTGCAGTGCATCTCCCAGCAGCGTGGCATTGGTCTCGCCCCAGACCCGCCAGACCGTCGGGCGGCCGTGCCGGAACGGATCCTGGTCCATGACGTCGTCGTGCACGAGCGAGAAATTGTGCAGCAGTTCGACCGCCGCCGCCGCGTGCACCGCTTGCTCGGTGCTGCCGCCGCAGGCCGCGGCGGCGGCGAAGGTGAGTGCGGGCCGCAAGGCTTTGCCCTGTACCCCAGTCACCGCCGTGCCGTCGGTGTCACACCAGCCGAAGTGGTAGCCCGCCATATGATTCAACGGCTCCGACAGCGACTCGACCGCGGACCGCAGCACCGGTTCGATGGCGGTGCGGGCGGCGGCGAGCTGTCTGCGCGCCGAACGCTCCACCGCACTGTCGCTCGGGTGTTGCCCCTGGTCGGCCGGCCGTTGGCGAATCTCGCTGTGGCCGGTCAGGTTCGGCACCGCCGGGCGGGACAGTGCCCATCGGCGGAGGCTTTCGAGGTGTTGTCCGGTTGTTGTTCTGGTCGGTTTCGATGCGCGCATAATCGGCCCCGCTCACTCGGACACGGCCTCCTCAGCCACCCGGTGGCAGATGGGCGGCCATGCGTAGAAGAATGCCAATCCTCCCATCATTGAGTGAAAACGCGGCACCGCCTGCCGATTTCAGTTCGGCATCAGCCGCTGCGCCGCAGCTCAGGTGAGTGGCAGCCCGTGTTCGAGCGCTTCGATCGGCGCGCTTGTGTAACGGGCCGCCTGGTAGTGGTAATCGAAATTCGCCCGAACGTACACCGTGTAATTCTTTGCGGTGGCCAAGGTGTCGGCGCGGTCACGATCGTTGATCCCGGCATCGTGCAGCTCGGCCGAAAGCCGTTCCAGCGCCGCCTCGCAGCGCTCGATGCACTCGGTGAGCATATTGTTGACCAGCGTCAGCGCCTCGCTGCGACTGTGCCCGAAGTGGTACTCGGCGAGCAGCACCGAGTTGTAGAGATATCCCGACGCCTCGTCCGAGGCGACCGAGAGCACATCGTTGAACAACCCCATATGCTCGACCGCGGCTTCCCGCAGGCTACGCATGGCCGGCAGATAGCGGGCCGCCGGCGTGAGATCGACGCCCTCGGCGCGCTCGCTGATATCCAGAAAGATGAAGAGCGCCACACCATCTCGGCGATGCGCGCGATACGTCTCCAGATCCGGCAGGTTGCCGGAGAGCCGCCCCACACTCTCGGTGTAGTACGTCCACAGCCAATCGCGGATCTCCGCGCGCACGCTTTCGCGCCACTCCGGCGAGCGCCCCTCCGACAGGCGCCGCCACAGGTCGGCAAAGGATACGGCGAGGACGCCGGAAGGTTGCCTGTCACTGTCGAATACCGCGTTGAGCGCCGTGATGGCGTCCAAACAGCGTTGTGGATCAGGTATTTCAATATCGAACTGATCGTCCACCACGAAAGCCCATGCGGTGTACTGACTCAGCAGTGTCAGCTCGTGTACCTCGGCCGCCGGACACCACAGGGCGTACATTCTGGCCGGTCTGGTGCGCTCCATACGGCGCCGTGTCAATTCGGTGGGTACGAGCTCGAACTTCTCGAGCCAGTCCCACATACCCGCCTCAGCCTCCAGCTCCCGAGGGTTGAGCCCCTCCGCAGCGTACGGCATGAAAAATTCGGTTGGTTCCATCGAAACTGCCTATCTCCCAACCAGTTTACTCGCTCTTACGACAATACCGACCTTTCAGACAGATCCTGCGACCTAACCGCTATTCGCGCCAGTCAGAGGCATGAAAATCACATCCGGCCTGGTCTCGGTGATTGATATCGCGGGAAGAAGCTGCCGCCCAGTCGGATTGGGACTACCCCGGAAGTGTGATCAAACGCTGTGCAGGATCGAAGAGAGTGCGCTCCGCGGCGCGGGCGCCGGCCAGTGCGGCGAGAGTCGTTGCGGCCAGCAGCATATACATGACCACTATCTGATAGCGGATCGCTGTGAGCGGGTCCACACCGGCGAGGATCAGGCCCGTCATCGCGCCGGGCAGGCTGATCAAGCCGACGACCTTGGTGGAGTCGATGGCCGGAATCAGCGCGGTGCGCAGGGCCGAGCGCCGATGCGGCAGGAACGATTCGCGAGCCGAGAGGCCAAGAGCCAGACGGGCTTCGATGGCATCGCGGGCCGTGCGGGCGTCTTCGGCCAAGCGGCGCAGCGCGATTCCGGTGGACTGCATGGCGGAGGAGACGATCATGCCGCCCACCGGCACCACCACCCGCGCCTGCGTGGAGATGACGCCCAGCAGGATCAGCGCACCGAGCGTGACGGTCGATCCGAAGGCCACGCCGAGGGTGGCGGAGCGGCGGGCGTGCGGCAGGCCCGCGCCCCGGCGTCCTGCGACATAGCCCGCGACGACGACCATCAGGACGACCCAGACGAGCGCGCCCGGCAGCCCGGTGTGGCGGAACAGGATCACCAGGATCGCACCGACCGCGATCAGCTGGACGCCCGCGCGGGCTGCGGCGATCACCAGCTCACGGGTCAGGTGCAGATGCTGCCGGTAGGCGACCGCCGCGGCGAGTGCAACCAGCAGCAGGGAGGCCGCGACTCCGGGCCAGTCGGGCACGGAGAGTCCGGTTGTCGTGCTCACCGCTGCTCCCCTGCGCCGGTGTCGCGCGGAGGCACAGTGCGCGACAGCTGTCCCTGCGCGAGTGACCAGACCTCATCGGCGACCTCGTCGACGAAGGTGGTGTCGTGGCTGACGAGTACCACGCTGCCCCCGTCGGCCGTGTGTGCGCGGATGAGGTCCCCCACCGCCCGCGCCGCGACACCGTCGAGCGCCGAGGTCGGTTCGTCCATCAGCAGCACCTCGGGCCGCACCGCCAGCGCACGGGCCAGGCAGACCCGCTGCCTCGCCCCCGGACAGCTCCGCGCACCGCCGGTCGAGGAAGGCCGCCGGCAGCCCGGCGCGGGTCAGTAGCTCGCCGATGCTCGTATCGGCCAGTTGCCTGCCGACCTGAACCTCCGTGCGCACCGTCTCGGTGAGCAGCGTCGGTCGCTGCGGTACCAGCCCGACCCGGCGTCGCAGTGCCAGGACATCCAATGCCGCGATCGGTTCGCTATCGAGCAGTATTCGCCCGCCGCTGGGTTCGCCGAACCGGTTGAGCAGGCGCAGGAGCGTGGTCTTGCCCGCGCCGCTCGGTCCGACCACCGCCGTGCAGCGACCGGCGGGGAATACCGCGTCGATCGCCGTGAACTGCGGCGTTTCTCCGTGACCTGCGCTGACCTGCTCCAGGGTTATGGTGGGCACGGCACCACAATGCCCGACCAGTCCGGATGAGATCGATTGCACCCCAGATCTTTCGGAAACTACAAGATCAGCTATCGGTCCACGCGTACGCTTGCGCACCGACCCACCGTTGTATGAGCTCTACCCGGAGGCAACCATGCTGTCCCTACAGGAGATTTCGGACCGCCTGGAGATCCAAGATTTGATGGTCCGCTACTCGCACGCGGTGGACACCCACCAGTGGGACCTGCTGGACGAGATCTTCACCGTCGACGCGCATATCGATTACACGGCAATGGGTGGCCCGGCCGGTGATCTGACATCCACCAAGCAATTCCTGGCCACCGTCATGCCCAATTTCTCCGCGTTCCAGCACCTGGTCGCGAACTCCTCGATCCGGGTCGAAGGCGACGCCGCCACCGCCCGCACCATGTGCCACAACCCGATGCTCGTGGAAGGTGCGGACGGTCATCGCCGTCTGATGCTGTGCGGCCTCTGGTACCACGACAGCTTCGTGCGGGTCGATGGCGGGTGGCGGATCAGCCAGCGGATCGAGGAGAAGTCCTACATGTTCGTGGCACCACCCGCCGAGGCCGTCATCAGCTGATCGAAGAGGTCGCGGTAACCGCGCAGCGCCTGCCGCAGTTGTTCGGTATCGGCGGAATCATCGCCGGACCAGCCCTTTTCGAGGGCCTGGCGGCGCTGCGTGTAGGTATCGGTGAACCCCTGGATGGTGCCGGAGATGAGGCCGTCGGCCCGAGTCACCGCATCGCGCGGGTCGTCGACGAACATGGTCTGCACTTCCCGCCACTGTTCGCGCAGCTGCCGCAGATCGCTCTGCCCGCTCGCCTGCCCGGTGCTGTCGAGGCCGGGCTGTGCGCTCAGCTGCGGGGTGCTGTCGCCGGCACCGGGTTGTTCACTCAGCTGCCGGGTGTTGTCGTCGAGGCCGCGCGGTTCGTCCAGCCGGGTGTTGTCGTCGAGGCCGCGTTGCTGACCGAACTGCTGGTCGCTGTCGTCGACTCCGCGGTGCTCACCGAGCTGCTGGGTGCCGTCGTCGGCGGCGATGCGATCGCTGTAGGTCGTCTTGTAGCTCTCGTCCGCATTCGGCTCATCGGTGACGCTGTCCGGGTCGATGACGGTGTTCGCGCCGGTCGTCGCGTTCCGGTCGTACGCGGGGGCCTCGGGCGAGTAGCCCGAATTCTCCACGGCTGCTTCGTTCTTCGTCTTATCGGATTCAATGCTCATGTCATGCCTCACTTGTTCTGTGCGGTCTGGTCGACCTTGTTGCGGGCGGGCTGATCGGCCCCGTTCTCGTCGAGCAGGTCGACGAACAGCTCCCGGTAGTTCACGATCGCGGCGCGGATGTCCTCGGTGGAAGCCTCACCGCGCCCGGCTCGTTCGGCGATATCGTGCGCGCTCCGGTACTTCTCGAGCGGTCCGGCATGCTGCACCGAGAGGTCCGCCAACTGCTGGTGGTAGTCCTCGGTGGGGTAGCCGCGATCGGTCATGACCGAGGTGAGCAGGCGGTCGGCGTTCTGCAGCGATTTCGCCGGATCGTCGATGAACTGCTCCTGCACGCGCGCCCACTGCATGTTGTAGCGCTGCTTCTCGTCCTCGCTCAGCGTCCGCAGTTCCAGCTGCTGATGCCGCCGTTCCCGTTCGGCCAGTTCACGTTCCGCGACCCGCCGGTTCTGCGACTCGTCCACGGTGCGGTCGTACTCGGGGCCGAATCGCTCACGTAATCGCCGGCTCCGCATACGCGGCCACAGGGCTACGCCGAGCAACACCACCACCGCGACCACTATCAAGATGATGACCACTGTCATTACTGCACCCGACATTCGATCCTCCTGGTCGAGTAAGTCTTCGTGCTGACGTAATGCCTCGAGGCCACGAGCTCAAACAGGCGGTCCGCCAGCCGAATCCGTCGAGTGGATCTGCGGATCGCGGCCATGGCGAAGTCTGCGAAGCGGTCGAATCGAATTAACGCATGGACTGCGCCGAAGTGGGTACGCATGTCGGCACCGCACGCCATCATGGGGTATCGCATTTCCGGTCGCCCTGCGAGGAGTTTGCGCGATGGAACACCTGCCCGCCCTATCACTGCAGCGTGCGGAGTTGGAGAAGGTGTGGTCGCGCTGGGCTGTCGGCGGCGGCAGGCCGTCGGCGCCCCCGCCTGTCCTGCATTCCGAGGCGACGCCCATCCTGCGTTCCGAGTCGGCGGTGCTGCGTCGTGAAGTTGTCGAATCGTGGGAGCGTTCGCTCCGCACGGTGGACCCCGCAAGGGCGGTTGCACCCTCCACCGATCGGGACGAATTGGGTTCGCGCTGGGCCGAATCCCCGCTGCGCACACCGGTGACCGAGCTGGCCGGTGAGATCCGCGCGATCGCCGAAGACGCCGGCCTGATCGCCGTTGTCACCGATGAGGTGGGCACGGTGCTGTTCAGCTGTGGCGATCGATCGGTGCGGCGGCAGGCCGAAACGGTGAACCTGGCGCCGGGTGGTTGCTGGGACGAGCCGTATATGGGCACCAGCGGTGTGGCCCTGTCACTGCACAGCGGGCGGCCCAGTTCGGTATGGGCCGCAGAGCATCTGGTGGAGGCGCTGCACGGCTGGGTCTGCTATTGCGCGCCCATTCGCGCCGCCGACGGCAGGCAGCTCGGTGTACTGGATCTGTCGACCTACTGGGATCGCTCGCACCCGATGATCCTGACAACAGTGCGAGCCCTGGTCACCGCCATCGAATCACGTTTGCACACAGCGCAATCCCGTCCGGTCGCCCGTACCCGGCTGGAATGCCTGGGTGTGCCGCGGTTGTACAAGCAGGGGCATCAGATTGCCATGCGCCCGCGTCAGCTGGAGATCCTCGCGCTGCTGGCGCTGGAACCGGAAGGCTTCACCCCCGAACGTCTGCACGCCGCCGTCTACGGCGACCGGTCGGTATCCCCCAGCACCCTCAAGGCCGATATCTCCCGGCTGCGCCGCGCCACCGACGGTCAGATCGCGGACCGCCGCTACATGCTCACCGAACCGCTCGCCTGCGACGCCACCGAACTGCTCGCGGCACTGGAGGCGGGCGATCTCACCACCGCCATCCGCGTGTATCGCGGTCCGCTGCTACCGGATTCCGATATCCCCGGCATCGTGCAGTGGCGCGAACATCTCGACGTCTGCCTGCGCACCGCCGTGCTGGCCGACCGGAATCCCGAGCACGCGCTGCGCTTGGGCCAGCGCTGCCCGGACGATATCGAGATCCACGAGCACGCCCTGCGCCTGCTCGCCCCCGGCGACAGCCGCCGCGCGCTGGCCGCGGCCCGGCTGCACACCGCACTACGCGCGTAGTTGGTCGAACGGGCTTCGGAGACGGGCTCTTTCGGCGATACGAACCGATCCCCGACCGGTGGTGGGCGGTTGCGCAAAGGTTGCACTGAACAGCCTACTTTTCACCAACCCGGCGCCAACCCCGCACCAACCTCACCGGTTCATAGTGACTCACCGCAGATATGCGATCAGGAGTGCGACCATGACTGTCACCCGCGTCGCCATCACCGACGCCGCGGCCGATGTCCTGCAGGGACTCGTCGCCCAGCACGGTCCGGTCATGTTCCACCAATCCGGCGGCTGCTGTGACGGCAGCTCGCCGATGTGTTACCCGCTGGGCGAATTCCGGGTGGGGGCAGCCGATGTCATGCTCGGTCGCGTCTTCCCGGATACCGCGTTCTGGTTGAGCGCCGACCAGTTCGAACATTGGCGCCACACCCATGTCACCGTCGACGTGGTGCCCGGTCGCGGCAGCGGTTTCTCCCTCGAAGCTCCCGAGGGAGTCCGATTCATCATTCGGTCGCGTTTGTTCACCGATGCCGAGGCGGCGGTGCTGGAAGCGGCTCCCGCCCCACGCCGAGGCGCCGATTCGGCCGGATGAGAGGTGACGCGGCCGGTTTCTCCGGGCCGGCCGCGTCGCCGCACCTGTGTGCGACCGCCGTACCTGTGTGCAACCCCGGCGGCGGCGGGCCAAAGGTGCGAGTATGAATCCGCCTGCGGGACTGGATATTTACGGTTCCGCCAGGTTGTGCTGCACCGGGTCGCCCGCGGCCCACTATTCGACGGAGGAAAAACCTTGGCGCTCGACGATCTCCAAGGACCTGATATCGAGGAAGCCGACGGAACGGGTGTTCTGCCGCTGTCCAAGGTCACGGCCGGAGCTACCGTCCGGCTTCCCGTATGGCCCGCCGCCAGGGTCGGGCAGGCGGTGTGGATCTCCTGCCAGTTCGCCGGCTCGGACGCCTCGTCGCTCCGGGTCAGGTCCGGCGCACCTCTCACCAAGGGTGAGCTGCAGAACGGCTACGCGCTCGGCTTCATCGGACCGGAGTACTTCGAAGGGTGCTCGCCCGGCGCTCGCCTGCAGATCCGCCCGTCCGTTTCGGTCGACGGAAAAGGGATGGAGCGCACCGCACTTGCGTTCCCGGCGCTGGAGTGGCTGATTCAGTAATAACGTCGCTCGACGCCGCCGGCGGAAGCGGCGGCGTCGAGCGAACCTGCTCGGACCCGGGTCAGCGGCCCGGCAGGAACCGGACGGCGCGGGCGACGCCCATGAGGAACGGCTGCCATTTGTCCTGCGAAATCAGCGGCGGGGCATCGAGATTCAGGAAACGGGTGACCACGACCGTCTGAGGTTCGGTGAACTTCAGCAGGCCGTCGGGACCGTGCCGGCGCCCGACACCGGAGATACCCATACCGCCCATGGGCGCACCGGTGGTGCCCCAGGCGGGGGCATAACCCTCGTCGATATTCACCGTGCCCGCGTGCAGGCGTTCGGCAATGCGCTCACCCTCGGCCTTACTGCCTGCCCACACGCTGGCATTGAGGCCGTATTCGGTGTCGTTGGCGCGGGCGATGGCCTCCTCGGCATTCTCGACCGGGTAGATCGAGACGAGCGGGCCGAAGGTTTCGTTGCGGCCGCACTCCATGGCGTCGGTGACGTCGGCGAGCACGGTCGGTTCGAAGAAGAGCTGACCGAGATCGGGGCGGGCGTTGCCGCCCGCCAGCACCTTCGCGCCCTTGGAGACGGCATCGGCGACATGCTTGGTGACCGTCTCCAGCTGCGCTTCGGAGATGAGGCTGCCGATATCCTGCGAATAGTCGTACGCCGCACCGAGTTTCGCGGCCTTTACCGCGGCGACGAACTTCTCGGTGAACTCCGCGGCGACCGACTTCTCGACGTACAGGCGTTCGATGGAGATACAGAGTTGCCCGGCATTGGAGAAACAGGCGCGCACCGCGGCCTTGGCCACCTTGTCGAGATTCGCTCCGGCCGTGACGATCATGGGGTTCTTGCCGCCCAGTTCGGCGGAGAAGCCGATGAGCCGGCGGCCGCACTGCTCGGCCAGCGTGCGGCCGGTGGCAGAGGAACCGGTGAACATGAGGTAGTCGCAGACATCGACGATCGCGGTGCCGACCACCGTGCCGGGACCGGTCACCACGGCGAACAGATCGCGCGGCAGTCCGGCCCGGGCGAACAGTTCGGCATTGGCCAGCGAGGAGTACGGGGTCTGGCTGTCGGGCTTCACCACCACGGCATTGCCCGCCAGCAGCGCCGGGATCGAATCACCGATCGACAGCAGCATGGGGTAGTTCCACGGGGCGATGACGCCGACCACACCCTTGGGCACATGCCGCACGGCCGCCCGGTTCAGCAGCGGGAAGGCCCCGGCCACACTGTGCGAGGCGAGCAATTGCGGTGCGACGCGGGCGAAATAGCGGGCCGCCATCATCAGGCCCATGATCTCCTCCTGAGCCGCCCAGCGCGCCTTGCCGGTCTCGGCCTGCACCACGTCCATCAGGTATTCGCGGTTCTCCACCACCAGATCCCGGTAGCGATTGAAGACCTCGGCGCGCTCCTTGATCGGGCGCGCGGCCCATTCCGCCTGGGCGGCACGGGCTTTGGTCACCGCGGCGGTGACATCGGCGGCGGTACCGACCGGCACCGTGCCGAGGGTCTTACCGGTGAACACCTCGGTGATGGCCCGGTGATCGCGGTCCTCGGTCGTGTCCACCGCCGCGAACGTCTTCAGACGTTCGAACACTGCGGCTGCCGGCACCGGCATCGTTGCCTCCTACTTATGAGTAACCCTCGGATACAGGCAATCTACCCTCGCTCGAATCCCCCGGCCTCCGACTCCATGATCCGGGCCGCTCGTGCCGGGTTTCCGACCGGAAATATCGATCCCGCCGCACCCGTCGGATTGTCCGTTTTGCCTGATCAGGCAAACAATCTGTAACCAATGAACGGCGAGCGACGAACAATCACCCAGTAGCAGCACTACCGAACAGCAACGATCTAGTTTCTCCACCCAAGAGAAATCGGGCCTGCGTCACGAGGGGTGCGCAGGCCCGATATTTCTTTCCCACTTCAACGTATACCGCGCACTCGGGCTTGCGGCAAGCCCCCGTGAATGGTCAATACTCGCAGCTCTGTGGCGTTTCGGCGACAAGAACGAGGTGGGAGATGGCGGAGCGGATGGCGATCGGCGTCGGGCCTTCGAAGCTCGATATGGCCTATGAGACCTTCGGTGATCCGGCGTGGCCGCCGGTGCTGCTGATCATGGGTGGCGGGGCGCAGATGATCAACTGGCCCGAACCGTTCTGCGCGGAGCTCGTCGAACGCGGGTTGTACGTAATCCGATTCGACAATCGCGATGTCGGGCGGTCGACCTATATGTCCGATGCGCCGAAGCCCGATATCGGTGCGGCGATGGCCGGGGATCTGTCGGCCGTGTCGTACAACCTGTCCGATATGGCCGCCGATGCGGTCGGACTGCTGGATGCGCTGGGAATCGCCAGTGCGCACGTGGTGGGCGCGTCCATGGGCGGAATGATCGCCCAGACCATCGCCATCGAATATCCCGGCCGGGTCAGGTCATTGACATCGATGATGTCCACGACGGGCAATCCCGAAGTGGGGCAGTCGGATCCGAAGGCCTTCGGCGAGCCCGGGGGCCTGCCGTCGAATCGGGACGAGTACATCGCGTGGCGACTGGAATCCGCACGCGCACTGCGGTCCCCCGGCTACGAGTTCGACGAAGCTGCGGCGATCGAGAATGCAGGCTTGGCCTACGACCGCGGTTTCGACTTCGACGCCATGATGCGGCACATGCTGGCCGTCCTCGGCTCCGGGGACCGCACCGCGCGATTGCGGGAGGTGCGCGTGCCCACCCTCGTCATGCACGGCACCGCGGATCTGGTCTTCGATGTCAGCGGCGGCCGGGCCACCGCCGCGGCCGTCCCCGGTGCGCGGCTGGTGATCTTCGCAGGCATGGCGCACAGTCTGCCCCGGGAGTTGTGGCCCGCCTACGCCGATCGGATCGCCGACCTCGTGAGCGGCGTCGACGGCGAACCGGCTACGCGCTCGGGAATGCGCGGCTATCCTCTGACCAGGAAACGCGATGCGTAACACAGGTGGTGACCTCGGTTGGCCAGACCGTGGGCGAGAAAGATTCTCTCGCAACGGATTCAGAGACTGCACCGGTGGCATCCCGACCGAAATCGCATACCGGACGCCCGGTCCGCGCGTCAAATCCCGTCCCGCTCAAGGGGACTCGCATACCCCATCCGGCCATCTGATGGCTACCCTCGGGCAATGCTCAGCAGGCGGCTCGGGGTGCGGACGCGAATTCTGGCCATCGCACTCGTTCCGAGTCTCGCGCTGGTACTGATCGGCGTCGGTGCGGCAGGCACGTTGATCGACCATTCCAACAATGCCCGCACCTGGGCCGACGAGTTGCAATCGGGTGTCGCGCCCACCCGCGAACTCATCGAGGCCGTCCAGCTAGAACGGCAGCTCACCGAATGGCGCTCGGCCGGTGCGGAAATCGATGTGCGCGATCTCGCGGCCGCCCGCCTGCGACTGGACAATGCGCTGCGGCAGATCGCGCCCGCGCAGTCCCGCCTGTCGAGCATCGGGCCGCAGGCAATGGGCGACACCACCGCCGCCATGGGCGATCTGGGCGGAAAGCTCACCCAGATCCGCGCCGGAGCGGATGCGACAACGCTGTCCACCGCCGATGCCGACGCCTTCTACAGCGCCATGCCGCAGCTTGTGCTCGCCGGTGTGCAGATCGCGCAGAAGCACGCACCGGACGCACCCACCGCCATCGAGCTCGCCCAGGCCGGCGCCGTGCTGCAGGGCCTGGAGGCGATGAGCCGCGCGACCGCACTGGGCGCGGCGCTCATCGACGGCGGGCCGGGGCTCACCACCGACCTGGCCGGGGAATACGTCCGCCTGCTCGGCTACTACCGCACCCGCATCGAAAGTCTGCTCACCGACACCGATACCGAACAGGCGGCGGCCGCCAAGGCCCTCACCGGCGGCGCGGCCTGGCAGCAGCTCGGTGCGATGGAAACCGTACTGGCACAGCGCGCGCTGCCCCGCACCGCCGGCGCCACTGCACCGCGCACGGTGCTGCCGCTGTCCATCGAGGACTGGCAGTCCAAGGCCGCCGAGGTCGATCACGCACTGGCCGAGCTGTGGCAGTCGGAGAACATGCGCGCCCAGCACCTGGCCAGTTCCGCCGCCGCCCGCACCACCCGTAATTCGCTGCTGGCCGGTGGCGCCATGCTGGTTGTCGCACTGGGCGCGATCCTGGTCGCACTGGCGCTGGCGAACCGAATCATCCGGCGGCTGCGGCGATTGCGCGATGAGACCTTCGCTCTCGCCGATGAGCATCTGCCCGAGACCATGCGCAGGCTCGCGGCGGGCGAACAGGTCGACAGCGCCACCGAGGCTCCCCCGCTGAAATTCGGCAGCGATGAGATCGGGCAGGTGGCAGCGGCTTTCGGCCACGCCCACTCCGCCGCGGTCGCCGCCGCGATCACCGAATCGCGCACCCGCGAGGGCGTGAAGGCGGTCTTCCTCAATATCGCCCACCGCAGCCAGATCGTGGTGCACCGCCAACTGGAACTGCTCGACGAGGCCGAATCCAAGCAGGAGAATCCGGCCGTCCTCGAGATCTTCTTCCGCCTCGATCATCTCGCCACCCGCGAGCGCCGCAATGCCGAGAATCTGGTGATCCTCGCCGGTGGCCAGCCCGGGCGCCAGTGGCGCAATCCGGTGCCGCTCATGGAACTGGTGCGCAGCGCGGTCGGCGAGACGGTCGATTACAAGCGGGTCCGAACCGGGCGGCTGCCACAGTCTTTCATTGTCGGCGGCGCGGTCGGCGACCTGATCCACCTGCTCGCCGAGCTCATCGACAATGCGACCTCGTTCTCGCCGCCGCAGGCGCAGGTCCAGGTCGCCGGCAGCTCGGTGGCCCGGGGTGTGGCCCTGGAGATCAGCGATCAGGGCATGGGCATTCCCGAAGCGGAGCTCGACCGCATCAATCAGATGCTGGCCACGCCCGCCGATTTCGGCATCACCAGCTTCTCCTCGGACTCCCGCCTGGGTCTGTTCGTGGTGTCGCAGCTGGCTGGGCGGCACGGCATTTCGGTGCGCCTGTCCGAATCGGACTACGGCGGCATCCGCGCCATCGTGCTGGTGCCCGCCGCACTCGTCGCCGGTGAGACGCCGTCGCCGGAGTACACCTCCGGACAGCTTCCCCTGCCGCGCCGCGCCGAATACCACCCGCCCACCGCGGATCTGCCCGCCCTGCGCAGCGCGCCACGCGATCCGGCCCCGGAGACCCGGCCCGCCATGACCGGTGGTGCGCCGCAGGTGCGTTCGTACGACACCGGCCGCGACCGCTGGCCGGACGGCGACCCGCGTGAGAACGGCGACCGCCCCTCGCTCCCGCGCCGTCGCCGCCAGGCCAGTCTCGCGCCGGAACTGGCACAGGACCCCGTGCTGCCCGAAGCCGAGCCGGTGCGCCGCGAGCGCAGCCCCGAACAGGCCCGAAACCTCATGTCCGCCATCGAGAACGGCACCCGCCAGGGCCGCCGCGCCGATCCGGGCACGCTCCCCCAACCCACCACCTATCGACAGGAAGGCGACGGTGAACACCTCCCCCGCTGGTGACCTCGACTGGCTCCTCGACGATCTCGTCGAGAAACTCGCCGGAGTACGTCACGCCGTGGTCCACTCCACCGACGGCCTGCTGCTGGGCCGCTCGACCCGGATGAGCCGCGAGGACGCCGAACATTTCGCGGCCATGTCCTCCACGCTCTACGGGCTCTCCCGCAGTGCCGGACACCGATTCGACGGCGGCGGCGTCCGCCAGGCGGTGATCGAACTCGATCGCGCCGTCCTGTTCGTCACCGCCGCCGGTGCGAATGCCTGTCTGGCCCTGCAGACCGGCATCGACGCCAATCTGGGCATGGTGGCGTACGAAATGAATATGACCGTGCAGCGGGTGGGCTCATACCTGTCCACCACCGCGCGGCGCCCCGGCGAATTCGGCTGAGCGCCCGGATGACCCGCCCCGAGCCGGACCAGCCGCTCGCCCAATCGGTGAAGATTCTGATCGCCGGCGGCTTCGGCGTCGGCAAGACCACCATGGTTGGCGCGATCAGCGAGATCACGCCGCTGCGCACCGAGGAGATCATTACCGAACGTTCCGAGGGCGTGGACGATCTCACCGGTATCGAGGGCAAGACCACCACCACGGTGGGCCTGGACTTCGGCCGCATCACCGTTGATGCCGGACTGGTGCTGTATCTCTTCGGCACGCCCGGCCAGGACCGTTTCTGGTTCCTCTGGGACGAACTGGCGCGCGGTGCGCTGGGCGCGGTCATCCTGGTCGACACCCGGCGGCTCGAAAACTCCTTCGCGGCCATCGATTTCTTCGAACGCCGCGGCATCGGCTTCACCATCGGCGTGAACTGTTTCGAGGGTGCGCCGCGCTACAGCCCCGAAGAAGTCCGCGTGGCACTGGATCTCGACGAGCACGTCCCGATCCTGCTCTGCGATGCGCGTGACCGCGGTTCCTGCAAGACCGTGCTGACCACGCTCGCCGAATATCTCATTGCGCGTGCGGTCGCCTGAGTGACTCATGCCGGTGCATGCATCACCGAGTGTGTCAATCATGTTCCCGCTCAACGGGATCTAAGTGACTTATGTGACGTTCGCCCGTTACGTTGTGCCGATGTTCAGAGCGAGGCTCGGGGTCCGGACCCGTGTTCTCGCCATCGCACTCGTCCCGAGCCTCGCGCTGCTCGTGATCGGTGTGGGTGGCGCGGGATATTTGGTGGTAGAGGGCACAAACGCGCGAGATTGGGCGGACGCACTCACCGCCGCCACACCGCTCAGCAAGGAATTGGTGAGCTCGGTGCAGCTGGAACGCCAGCTCACGCTGGCCCAGCTCGCGGGTGACGAGCCCAATCCGAAAGGCCTGACCCAGGCCAGGACTCGGCTCGACGACGCGCTGCGCGGTATGGCCGGGACCACCAAGGACATGGAGAACCTCGGCCCCCAGGACGTCAAGGGTGACGTCGGCGGATTCGTCACGCTGAGCCGGTCACTCGCGGCCGTGCGCACCCAGATCGACGCCAATGCCCTTCCGCTGGCCGATGCCTACCAGTTCTACGGCCACCTGCTCGACCTGATCTCCATCGGCACCCGCGCCGTGGAGACCACCGCCCCCAATCCCGAGGTCGCGATGGGGACGGCCGAGACGCTGCAGATCGTCTCGGCATCGGAAATGCTCTCCCGTGCAGCCGCACTGGCCGAGGTCCTGATCAACAACGGCACGCTGTCACCGGATCTGGCCATCGAGTTCACCCGTGTCGTCGGCGCGTACCGCGTCAATGTCGGCCTGCTCGCCGGTGCGGACGGCAGCAAGGGCGACACCTCCGCCGCCTCGGTCGTCAATGATCCGGCCTGGCAGAAACTGATCATGATGGAGAACGTGCTCATGGCACGGGCTCTCGATCCCCTGACTGCCGCGCCCCTCAAGAACGGCGCCACCCCGCCCGTCGCACCGCTGACCTTCACCCCGGCCGAGTGGCACGACGCGGTCAACGAGATCAACAAGGCGCTGCTCGAGCAGTGGGACCGGGTCAGCAAGCAGTCGCTGGCCGCGGCCGGCGACGCCGCCGACACCAGCGCGCGCAACTCCGCGCTCGCGGGTGGGGCCATGCTGCTGGTCTCCGCCTCGGCGTTCCTCATCGCGCTGGTGCTGGCCAACCGGATCATCCGGCGGCTCAAGCGACTTCGGGACCAGACCAATGTGCTCGCCGACGAGCGCCTGCCCGAGATCATGGCGCAGCTGCGCGATGGCAAGCAGGTCGAGGTGTCCACCGAGACACCGGAACTGGACTTCGGCACCGATGAGATCGGCCAGGTGGCCAAGGCCTTCGGCCACGCGCACACCGCCGCCGTGAACGCCGCGGTCACCGAGGCCCGCACCCGTGAGGGTGTGAAGGCGGTCTTCCTCAATATCGCGCACCGCAGCCAGGTCGTGGTGCACCGTCAGCTCGAGGTGCTCGACGAGGCCGAGGCCAAGCAGGAGGATCCGGCGCTGCTGGAGATCTTCTTCCGGCTCGATCACCTCGCCACCCGCGAACGTCGCAATGCCGAGAACCTGATCATTCTCGCGGGCGGCCAGCCCGGCCGGCAGTGGCGGAACCCGGTGCAGCTCATCGAGGTCGTACGAAGCGGTGTGGGCGAGGCGCTCGACTACACCCGCGTCAAGATCGCTCGGCTGCCCGAGGTGGCCGTGGCCGGCACCGCCGTCGCCGACCTCGTGCACCTGCTCGCCGAACTCGTCGACAATGCCTCGCACTTCTCGCCGCCGCAGTCGCAGGTCGAGGTGCGCGGCAATGTGGTCGGCAAGGGCATCGCGGTCGAGATCGTCGACCAGGGCATGGGCATGCCGGAGTCCGAGATCGCCCGCATCAACGACATGCTGCGCAACCCACCGGATTTCGGCGTCAATACGCTGTCGGAGGACTCCCGCCTGGGCATGTTCGTGGTCGCCCAGCTGGCGGTCCGCAACGGCATTTCGGTGCGCCTGACCGAATCGGACTACGGCGGCGTGCGCGCTATCGTGCTGGTGCCCTCCAGCCTCACCGTATCGACCGGCCGCACCGGTGAAATCCCGGCCGTGCCCAGCGCTTTCGACACCGGGCAGTTCCATGCCGCCCTGGCGGTGGAAACGGCCCGGCAGGCCGAGGCCGCCGCACAGCAGCTCGAACAGCCGCAGCAGCCGCGGCAGCTCGAGCCCCCCGCCGCACCCGCGGCACTCCCCCCGTCCTTCCCGGCCCGGCCAGAACCCCGAGTCCCGGAGCGCCCGATGACATTCGAACCCCAACTGCGGCCGTACGAGCCGCCGACGGAGCCGAACTCGCACCGTCCGCCACCGCTCTCCCAGCCCGAGCCCGATATCGGTTTCCGCTCACGGGAATTCGATCGCTCCCAGTACACTGGCTCGGACGCCCGGCCCGCGCTACCGCGTAGGCGCCGGCAGGCAAGTCTCGCACCGGAATTGGCGCAGGACACGACGACCACCGAATCGTCGGATCAGCCCACCCGCACGGCCGAGCAGGCCCGAGACCTCATGTCCGCCATCGAAAACGGAACCAGGCAGGGCCGCCGGGCCGATCCCGGTACGGTCGAGCCGACGTCCAAACCATTCCAGGAACGACAGGAAGGCGACGGTGACCACCTCAAACGCTGGTGATCTCAACTGGCTACTCGATGATCTGGTGGATCGGCTCGCAGGCGTGCGACACGCGGTGGTGCACTCCACCGACGGATTGCTGCTGGGACGCTCCTCCGCCATGAGCAGGGAGGACGCCGAACACTTCGGCGCCATGTCCTCCACCCTCTACGGTCTCGCCCGCAGTGCGGGCAGCCGTTTCGACGGCGGCGGTGTCCGCCAGGCGGTCATCGAGCTGGACCGGGCAGTGCTGTTCGTGACCGCGGCCGGCAGCAATGCCTGCCTCGCGCTGCAGGCCAGCGAGCAGGCCAACCTCGGCATGGTCGCCTACGAAATGAATCTCACGGTGCAGCGCGTCGGCACCTACCTGTCCACCACGCCGCGCCATCATCTGGCCGGACAGGTCAACCCCCGGATCTCATGATGGCTAGGCCGGGGGATCATTGGTTCGACGACGCCGCTGGGCCGCTGGTGCGCCCGTACGCGCGCACCGGCGGTCGAACCATGGGCGCAGCGCACGATCTCGACATGCTCACAGCGGTGGTGGTTCCCAATGCGGCGCCACCGCTGCGACGTGTCGAACCTGAGTACGGCGACATCGTCCGCCTGTGCAGACTCCCGTTGTCCGTCGCCGAAGTGTCTGCCGCGCTGCGGCTTCCACTGGCAGTGACCAAAATCCTCGTCGGCGACCTCATCTCCGACGGCATCCTCAATTTCCGGTCACCGGTCTCCGACGCGGGGCCCGGAGACCTCAACATTTTGCGAGCTGTACTCGATGGCATCCGAAAACTTTGACAATTCCCGGCCCCTGGCCGCCTCGGTGAAGATTCTCATCGCGGGTGGGTTCGGCGTCGGCAAAACGACTATGGTGGCGGCGCTCAGTGAGATCACGCCGCTCCGCACCGAAGAGCTGATCACCGAACTCTCCGCGGGCGTGGACGATCTGCGCGGCGTGGAGGGCAAGACCACCACCACGGTGGCCCTGGACTTCGGTCGCATCACCATCGACCAGAACCTGGTGCTCTACCTGTTCGGCACCCCCGGACAGGACCGATTCTGGTTCCTCTGGGACGAATTGGCGCGCGGTGCGCTGGGCGCGGTCGTCCTGGCCGACACCCGGCGGCTCGAAGGCTCGTTCGCGGCGATCGACTTCTTCGAACGCCGCGGCGTGGCATTCACGGTGGCGGTCAACTGCTTCGAAGGCGCGCCGGTCTACACACCGGTCGAAGTCCGCGACGCCCTCGACCTCGACGAGAACATCCCGGTGCTGCTCTGCGACGCCCGAGATCGCGCCTCCGCCAAGAACGTCCTCATGGCCCTGGTGGAATACCTGATCACCAAGGCCGCCGCACCCGGCGGCCAGCTGATCACCCCCTGACCACCATCGCGCCCGTCCCGGAATCCGGAACGGGCGCGATCTGGTTGAGCGGTCTTATGTCAGGGTCCAGTCGTTGTATCGGGTCCACCATTCAGCGGTGTGGCTCGCATCCTGCTCCTGTGTGTGACCGCGCAGATAGCCATCGTCGAACCAATTGCCCTGGTATAAACCGGTTTTGCCGTTGTACCAGTCGATGGTGAAGGTGATCGTCCGGCCCCGGATCTGCCCGCCCGTTATGTCCCCGCCATAGGTGCTGGTGTGGGCGCGTCCGGTGAACTCCACGAAGGTGTTCGTCTTGTCGGGTCCGGACGTGGTGATGTGGACATGAAAGCCGAGCGGGCTGTCGGTTGTGCCGGACGGGCGTTGATACACATCCCAGTCGGTCTGCAGATCTATCGCGCCGGGCGGTACGGCCGGTGCCGGAGACGGTGAGAGCAGCGCTCGTGCCGAGTACGAAGAGCCAGGCGCACAGCATTCGTTTCAACGGGGAGAACATGGTCGCTCCTGATATCAGGTGGTGGCGCACACGATCTGGTGCTGTGAGAGATATCCGAGTGCGTCCGTTCGATATTCATTCGGCGGTGTTCGCGCAGGTCGGCTCGATCGGGCGTATCACTCAATGACACGGGGGCCGCGCCGGGCAGATCGGAGTTCGCGCCCGATGGCATCGGCCGCGGCGATCAGCGCGCGTTGCGTCGAGCGCTGGGCGGCAACGGAACTGCGTCCGGTGAGTCCGATGACCCCCAGGGGCCGTTCCTCGGCATCGAGAATGACCGCCGCCACGCAACTCCACCCCGGCGTCACCTGTTCACGTTCGTAGGCCAGTCCGGTGGCGCGCGCCTGTTCGAGCAGCAGCCGCAGTTCACGGGGTGCGGTTGCCGAGTGTCGCGTCAGCGGACGGCATCCGGTCTGCGAGAGTCGCTCGCTGAGTGCGTCGTCGAAGGCGGTCTGCAGACGACCACCGGCGGTGAGCGCGAAACTCGGGCCCAGCAGGGCCCTCGACGGCCAGGTTTGCGATTTGATGTCCGCGCGGTACTCGTGACCGAAAACCAGTTGGCGAAAGTCCAGTTCACCGCGGAAGAATTCCCCGCACCAGCTGACCTCGTCGTGCGCGCGCAACGATAGATCCCGCAGGTACGGCGGCACCACGACGGAGAGACCCCCCGCGCGCCCGGCTCGGAATCCGTAGTAGGACAGCCGGGGTCCGAGCCGGTAGCCCGCGGGAGTGGCCTCCAGAACGTGATGGCGCACCAGGTCGTTGGCGATGCGGCGAACAGTCGGTTTGGGAATACCTGTGCCATGGGTGAGCGCCGCGAGCGTCAACGGCCCGGCAGCGGCCGCTATCGCATCGGTGATGGCGACGACGCGGCCGACCACCGTGTGATCATCGGCCATCCCCGCTCACCCGGCTTTCCTGTGAGGTCACTGTGACTCGGTCAGTGTGTGATGAGAGTCCAGCAGTGTCAACACGATTCGGGCAGGATTGAGACCTGGTTCTTTCGGTGACTGCTACCGCGCCCCCTGGTCGCGCAGGCGCGCGACGCCGTCACCGTCGAGCTCATCGCAGTACGCGGTGCGTCCGGCCATCGCCATGATCAATGCCATGGTGGTGCCGGATACCAGCGGCCCGGATCCGGTGGTGAAGGGTCCATCGGTCGCGACAAGTCGCAATCCGCCGATCCGGCCTTTGGTGAGGACCGGGAGATTGGTGCTCCGGTAGTACTCGGCCACCTGCGTGAGCGTGTCGATCGGGTAGTCGCGGCGGATGGCCAGCGGCCGCCGGATGTCCTCCCCGTGCACGACCACTTCACCGAGCATCGCCACGGTAGGCATGAGCGGTTTGGTGGTGTTCGTGACGACTTCCCGGAACCTGTCGAGTGTTTCGGCCGGGCTCGCGCCCAGGTGTTCGGCCAGCCGCATGGCCACCTGCTTCTCGAAGTCGAACCGGCAGCGGATCACGCCCGCCAGCCACCGCACGGGAGTGAGGGTCGCGCCGGCGGTGAGGTGGGCGAGCACCTCGCGCACAGTCAGTTCGGTGCACAGCGACTGCGTAGTCCACTGCTCGTCGGTCAAGTCCGCGAGATGCGCTGCCAGCGCGGCTCGCTCCGCGTGGACGAGCGGCCACACATTGGTGACGTGCGAAAGATCTGTTGTCGGTTCCGGTTCGATCATGTCGAGTGGTCTCTTAGCGTGGTCCGCGCATTCTCGGTCCAAGGTAGGACTCCCGCAGTGCGGCAGAATCGTCGCTCGTGGGAGAAGTTTTCCGAACTCCTGCGGATCCGGCGACTACGGCGGCCGCGATTACCTTGCGGCTCAGTTCGGTTCGACGTCGGCGAAATCGCTGATCCAGCGGTGCGGCGGGCGCGGGGGGTTCGGCTCCCCCGGCCTGGCGACGCCGACGGCCGACCAGCCTGCGGCGACGGCCGCATCCAGTTCGTCTGGATGATCCGACAGGAACAGGATGCTCTCCGCTGGAACGCCGATGGTGCCGGCGATCTTCTCGTAGGAGGACGCCTCGCGCTTCGGGCCGGCGGTGGTCAGATCGAAATGCCCGCTGACCAGTGGAGACAGGTCTCCACCGCGGGCGAATTCGAACCAATCCTTCTGATTGCGAACCGAACCCGAGGAGTAGATGTAGAGCTCGAGGCCGGTCGCACGCCAGGCGCGCAGCACCGGCGGCACGTCGGGGAAGAACTCGCCGAACAGCGCACCGTTGCGGAACCCCTCCGCGCAGATGATGCCCTGCGCGGCCTTGAGCGGTTCGGCCTTCACATCCGAATTCAGCCAGCCGATGAGGATCTGCGCCACCTCGTCGGTGCCGGCGTCCGGCCGATCGGCCAGCGCGCGGGTATCGGCCAGAATGGAATCGGCCGCCCCGCCCTGATTTTCGGCTAGCCAGCCCGGCAACCGGTCGCGGGTGTAGCCGTACAGCTCCTCGCGCACCGAACTGGTCGGGCTGGTGGTGCCCTCGATATCGAGGACGATGACCTTGATCATGCGGCCAGGAGCTCATCGAGGGTCGGGAAGCCGCCGGAGATCTGGTCACCGGTGAAATCGCCGATCCAGCCGTCCTGCTCCTCGAAGAACCGCACCGCCACGAACTCCGGGGTGCTGCCCATATCGAACCAGTGCAGCGTGCCCGCGGGCACCGACACCAGATCCCCTGCGGTGCAGACCGTTGCCAGCACCTCATCGCCCAGGTGCAGATAGAAGCAGCCCTGCCCGGCGGCGAAGAAGCGCACCTCGTCCTCGGCGTGCCGGTGCTCGTCCAGGAACTTGGTGCGCGCGGCCACCGCCTTGGCGGGCCACTCCGGATCGGACGCGTCCGGGTGGATGCGGGCCACATCGATGAACTTGTAGCGCCCGTCGGCATTGAGTGCCTTGATGCGGTCGTCGTATTCGGCCAGCAGGTCCTCGGTCGCCGTCGCGCCGTCGAGACCCTCGAACAGCGACCAGCGTTCGAAGACGATGCCGCGCTTGTTCAGTTCGGCCGCGATGACCGCGTCATCGGTGGTGCGCAGGGTGACGTCGGCGGCGTCCTTATCGGACATGATCTGCAGCAAAGTCATTCGAGGTTCCTCCTCAGGGAACTAGTTCTCGCCCACCGGGATCTCACGACGCCCGGTCAATGTGATCAATTCGCTCATGGCCTCGAGGCATTCGGCGCGATCGCGGGCCTGGGCCAGACTTGCACCCCATGCCGTAATGCCGTGCCCGGCAATGAAAAGCACCGGCGGGGCATCCGGGTGCTCGGTCAGGTACTTCTCGATATCCACGCCGATCTGCGGGACATCGGCATGATTCGGGAACACCGGAATGTCGATGTGGTCGGGGCGCGCGCCGCCCAAGCCCTTGATCAGCTCATATCCGGAAAAGCGCACCGGCTGCACCGTGGCACCGCCCGCACCGATGGACAGGGCGGTCGCATGCGGCGGGTGGACGTGCACCACCGCGGTGGCCCCGGTGGTGCGGTAGACGGCGGTGTGAATCGTGGTCTCCGCCGAGGGCTTTCGCGCGCCCGCGACCAGCGGCCGGGAATCGGCCACCGCGACGGTCACCATATCGTCGGCGGTGAGCTCGCCTTTCGACAAGCCGCTCGCCGTGATGACGGCCGCATCTGCCTGGCGCACAGAGATATTGCCTGCCGTGCCCGGCATCCAGCCGTTGGCGTAGAGGCCCCGGGCGATCGTCGCGATCGCTTCTCCGTCCTCGTACTGCTCGTCCACAACGGGTTTGGCGAGGGAGGCGAGGAAATCGCCCGCCGCTGCGCCGAAGGCGATGGGCTCGTCAGCGGGCTCGTAGTCGGCCACCCACTGCGCATCGAGACGATCGCTCAGGCTGGATCCGGACTGGGCACCGGAAGCCGCGCCGAGCACACCGTTCTCGGTGACCACCGCGGTGACCAGCTCCGGGGGTGTCACATCGAAGGCCGGATTGAAGGTCAGTGTGCCCTCGGGAGCCGTTCTCGCACCGCCGAATCCGGTGACCTCGGACGCCGCGCGCTGCTCCACGACAATGTCGCTGCCCTGCACGGTCGCGACATCCCGAGTGGATTCGGGAGCGACCACGATGAACGGAATCCCGTGCCGCTCGGCCGCAATGGCCAGCATGTACGTGCCGATCTTGTTCGCGACAGACCCGTCGGCGGTAATGCGGTCCGCGCCGACCAGAACCGCGTCCACGCCCTCGGTGGCCATGGCCCACGCCGCGGCCGAATCGATGGTGAGCCGGTGCGGGATTCCGGCCTCGGCCATCTCCCAGGCGGTCAGGCGCGCACCCTGCAGCAGCGGACGGGTCTCGTCCACAATCACTTCCGCGAGCACCCCACGTTCGTGCAGCACCCGCAGTGCGCCGATGGCGGTGCCGACCGTGGTGGTCGCCAGCCGGCCGGTATTGCAGTGCGTGAGAATCCGCAGCGGGCGATCCCCGCAGAGCCGCTGCACCAGATCGGCGGCATGGGTCGCGGCGGCCAGATTCACGCGGCCGTCCTCGGCCAGCATTTCCAGCGCTTCGTCGAGCACCGCCTGCACGCCGCCGGGCAGCTGTGCGAGCGCGCGCTCGACGCCCCAGGCCAGATTGACCGCCGTGGGGCGAGCGTTCGCGACACGCGCGGACTCCGATTGCACCTGAGCGGTATTCACCACACCGTCGGTGGTCGCCGCCAGCGCCGCGAGCACCACGCCGAACGCACCGGACACGCCGATGGCCGGAGCGCCGCGGATGGCCAGCGATGTGATGGCGTCGATGAGATCGTCGACCGTCGTGATCCGCAGCTCCCGCAATTGCTGCGGCAGCGCACGCTGATCGATGGTGACCAGGGCACCGTCGACCCACGCGATCGAACTCTCATCCATCTGCATCTGTCCTCTGAGCTTGGCGATATGGGCGCACGTCAACCGTATCGAACACGGATCGCCGCGTGACCGGCAGGTTTCAGATCAGCGGAATTGGAAACTCCCGACTCCGGGTGCGGGCATGTCGCACCTGTCGCCCATACCCAAGTATCCTTCCGGTATGGCGAGACAGCGTCGCACCCGAAAGATCACCGTGACGATGCCGGAAGAAGTCGCCGCCACGCTCGATGAATGGCGCAATAAGGGCCGCATCGAATCGATTTCGGCCTTCGTGGCCGAATCCGTGAAGGTCCGCGTCGACCGGGCCGAATCGCTGGCCCGCATCGAGCAGGTCTTCGGCGGCAGGCCACCTCTCGACCTCATCAACCGAGCGCGGGCCGTACAGGGCCTGCCCCCATTATCCGAGGAGGACGCCGCCGGCGACCATGCCGGCGCAGCATGACCTCCGCAGGCTCGACCCTGGGCGGCGTCGTCTTCGACACGGCCGCTCTGACCGCATGGGCTCATCGCGTCGCATATGTGCAATCGGTGGTCTGGGCCACCGCTGACGCCGGGCACACCATTATCGTTCCGGCCACCGCCCTGGCCGCCGCGCGCGCCCTCATCCCGGCCGGCCGCCTCGATATCCTCGCCGTCCTGCTGGACCTGCCCAATACGGTGATCCAGCCCCTCGACCGTCCTGCGAGCGATCAACTCGGCGCCGCCCTCGCCGACCGCATAGACGCGGACTCCCTGATCCCCGCCGGCCACGCGACCATCGAAGCGGTGAGCCGGGATTGGCCCTGCCTCACCGACCGCCCCGACACCCTCCGCAAACTCGACCCCCGCATCCAGACCGACACCCTGCCCTGAGCGCCCGCTGAGGGCTGGTCGCCTGCGGTGCAGGTCGTGGCCGATGATGGGTGGGTGAATCGGATTCCGGAGTGGTCGCGGCCGTCGCGCTGGGGGCTGCGCGTCCGGTCGGCGATCGCCTCAGCGCTGGTGGTGGGGGCAGTGCTGCTGGTGGCGGCCATGGCCATGCTCTGGTTGCTGCATCGGTCATTGCTCCGGGAACTCGACACCACCGCCGGAACCAGGATGGATGCGCTGGCGTCCGAACTCGCGCGGATCTCGTCCGCCGAACCGCCGGAGAATGCGGTGGCCGAACTACCGGGACCGCTGTTCGCCACGGCGAATCCGATCGAAACGGTTCAGGTGGTGGACCCGCACGGGCGGGTGGTGCGGTCGTCGGATCCGAATAGTGTTGTCCCGCTGCTGGACCCGTCACAATTCGGCGATCGTGTCATCGGGTTGCGGCCGCATTCGGATGATGACCTGGACTTACGCATTTCGGCCCGTACGGTGGCGACACCGCGGGGGAAGTACACCGTGCTGGTCTCGGTCAGCACCGAACCGGCCGAGCATGCGGTGACCCGGGTGGCGGCACTGGTCGCGGTGGGCGGGCCGGTGGTGGTCGCGGCGGCCGCGGCGGCGACCTATCTGCTGGTGGGACGCTCGTTGCGGTCGGTGGAGGAGATCCGCCGGCGGGTGACCGGGATCGGCGCGACGGATCTGTCCGAGCGGGTGCCGGTGCCCGCGGCCCGCGATGAGATCGCGCGGCTGGCCGAGACCATGAACGGCATGCTCGCGCGCATCGAGGCCGGCCATCTGGCTCAGCGGCGGTTCGTCGGGGATGCCTCGCACGAATTGCGCAGTCCCCTGGCTGCCGTCACCGCGGCGCTCGAATTGGCGCGGGACCGGCCCGAGGTGCTGGACCGCGATCTCATCAACGACACGCTGCTGCCCGAAACCGAGCGCATGCGGTACCTCATCGAGGATTTGCTCACGCTCGCCGCCGCCGACGAGCACGGGCTCGAATTGCGCACCTGCGACGTCGATCTCGACTATCTCGGAGATGCGCAGGCCGCCGCGCTACGAGCGCGCGGCACTGTGACAGTCCGCACCGATATCCGGCCCGCACGGGTCATCGGCGATCCGGCCAGGCTCGCCCGGGTGCTGCGCAATATCGCCGACAATGCTGCCGCACATGCCGATTCGCGGGTGGGCATCACCATTGCGCAGGACGGCGAACGCGCTCGCATCGTGGTCGACGACGACGGTCCCGGTATCGCCGCGGCCGATCGGGCGCGGATCTTCGGCCGCTTCGTCCGGCTCGAGGCCGATCGGGCGCGGGCCTCCGGCGGCTCCGGGCTCGGTCTGGCGATTGTCGCGGAGCTGGTGGCCGCGCATGCGGGCACCGTCACGGTCGGCGAATCACCCTGGGGTGGCGCTCGATTCGTGATCGACCTGCCCGTCGGCGGTCCCGGTGTCGATCAGCCGGTAGCCGACGCCCCGTAGCGTTTCGATGCTGCTGTGCCCGAACGGCGCGTCGATCTTCTTGCGCAGATAGCCGACATACACCTCGACCACATTCTCCGGGCCCTCGTAGTTGGCATCCCACACATTGCGCAGAATCTCGGTCTTGGTGACGGCAATGCCCTTGTGCCGCAACAGGAATTCCAACAGTCCGAATTCGCGGGGCGTCAGGGTGAGCGCGGTGCCGCCGCGATGCACCGCCCGGCGCACCGGATCGAGCGTGAGATCACCTGCGGCGAGCAGTGACGGCTGCTGCGGGGCGCGGCGGCGCATGAGCGCGCGCAGGCGGGCGATCAGTACGACGAAGGAGAACGGTTTGGTGAGGTAGTCGTCCGCGCCCAGATCCAACGCGTCGGCCTGTTCGTAATCACCGTCCTTGGCGGTGAGCATGAGCACCGGCGTCGACACATCCCGCTGCCGCAGCCGTCGCAGCACCTCGTAGCCGCTCAGCTCCGGCAGCATGATGTCGAGCACGATGACATCGAAATCGTCCTCGAGCGCCCACCACAGTCCCTCGCCGCCGGTGTGGGCGAGCTGCACGACAAAACCCTCCAGCTCGAGCCCGCGGGCGATCGTGCGCGCCAATCGCTGCTCGTCCTCCACCACCAGTACCCGCACCGACCAAGCATGCAACAGTGCTCGCGCGGGCCCGCTCGCCGACCCGGCTTCTCAACTTCCTCTCAGCGGTCACCTGCCATGGTCGACGGATGCCGTCCGCCACCTCACCGCTGCAGGAGCAATCACCCGTGCCCGCAACCAGCCCGCGCGCACCCCTGTCCCGGCCCGCTGCCCTGGGCGCACTGCTCACGCTTGCCGCGCTCACGCTCGCATTGACCCTCGCGGTGATCACGCATCCCGATCCGCTCGGACCGGACGCGCGCTGGCTGCAATGGTTCATCGACCATCGCAGCGGCACGCTCACCTCGATCGCCAAGGTGATCAGCGCGCTCGGCGACACCACGACGATGGGCATCCTCGCGGCGCTGATCTGCGGTGTGCTGACCGGGCGACGGCAGTGGGAGGCGGCGATATTCTTCGGCCTCACCGCGCTGGGTGCGGGCGTGCTGACCTTTGCGGGCAAGCTGCTCATCGGGCGTGATCGTCCACCGGTCGTCGATCACCTGGTCACCGAGACCAATCATTCCTATCCGTCCGGGCACACGCTGGGTTCGGTGGTCATTGTCGGAGCTCTGGTCGCGCTGATACTGCCGCTGCTGCACGGCCTCTGGCGCACGCTGCTCGTGGTCGTCGCAGGCTGCTTCGTCCTCGCAGTCGGGCTGTCCCGCCTGTATCTCGGGGTGCACTGGCCCACCGATATTCTCGGGGGCCTGCTCATCGGCGCACTGTGGCTCACCATCTGCTTCACGCTCTTGCGCCCGGTGGCGGTGCGCGGTGCGGCTCTGGTGCCGAAAGCTCTGTGCGGCTAGGGTTTCGCCGCCTCAGGCCCGGCCGAGTGTCAGCGTGACATTGTGGCCGCCGAAGCCGAAGGAATTGCTCAGCGCGTAGTTCATGCTCTCCGTGCGCGCGGTGCCCGCGACGATATCCAGGTCGATATCTGGGTCGGACTGCTCGAAGTTCAGTGTGGGCGGGATGATCTGGCGTTCGAGCGTGCGCAGGGTGAGGATCGCTTCGAGGGCTCCGACCGCGCCGATGGAGTGGCCCAGGGCGGACTTCGGTGCATATACCGAGGCCCCGGGCGTCACGGCGGTAATGGCATTGGCCTCGGAGGCATCTCCGACCGGGGTCGAGGTGGCGTGCGCATTGATGTGGTCGATATCGGAGGCGGACAGGCCCGCCGAGGTGATCGCCTTGCGCATGGCCCGCGCGGCCCCGTCACCGTCCGGCGAGGTGCCGGTGATGTGATAGCCGTCCGAGGTGATGCCCGCGCCGAGCACTCGACCGTAGATGTGCGCACCCCGCGCCAGCGCATGCTCCTCGGATTCCAGCACCAGCATGGCGCCCGCCTCGCCGAAGACGAACCCGTCGCGCTCCCGGTCGAAAGGCCTTGAGGCGCGGGCGGGTTCGTCATTGCGGGTGCTCATGGCCCGCATCATGGCGAAGCTCGCGATCGGCACGGCGTCGATATGACCCTCCACGCCGCCGGCGACCACCACGTCCGCCTCGCCCGTGGCGATCAGCCGCCAGCCGTGGGCGATGGCTTCGGCGCCCGAAGCGCATGCGGAAACCGGCGCGTAGACACCGCCTTTCGCGCCGAGCTCCAAGCCGATGGTCGCGGCGGAGCCGTTCGGCATCACCATGGGCACCGTCATCGGCGGCACCTTCCGATAGCCCCCGGCGCGCATCACATCGACCGCGTGCACCAGCGCTTCTCCGCCGCCGAGGCCCGTGCCGACCGCGACCGCCAGCCGTTCCCCGTCGACCTCCGGGGCCCCGGCCTCCTGCCACACCTGCCGCCCGAGCACCAGGGCCAGCTGCTGGACGAAGGACATGCGCCGCTGTTCGATTCGGGTCAGTTGCTCCCCCGGCTGCGCGGTCAACCGGCCGCCGATCCGCACCGGAAGTTGGTTGTCCGCCACGAAATCGTCGGTCAGCGGGGCGATTCCGCTCTCACCCGCCAGCAGCCGCGTCCACGTCGTATCGAGATCGGCCCCGAGGCAGGTGGTAGCCGACATTCCGGTGACCACCACGCGCCGAGTTTCTGTACCAGTTGCTACACCCATGCCGACATGAATACCTGTACCGTCCGCTACAGTCAACCCCGTGCCACGCCCCCTCGACCATGCTCGTCGCGCCGAACTCCTCTCCGGAGTCATCGCCTACATCGCCGACCACGGCCTGGCCGAACTGTCCCTGCGCCCGCTGGCCGAGTACCTGGGCACCAGCTCCCGCATGCTCATCCACTACTTCGGCACCAAAGAGCAAATGCTCGTCGCCGCCCTGGAAACCCAGCGCCCAGACATCGCCGCGCTCTTCCGGGGCATCGAGGACCCCGCTGTCCTCAGATCCCGGCTCTCGCATTCGTTCGCGATCAACACGGCCGGGCACGGGGCCGTCAGCAACCGAGTTCTCCTTCAGGTCCTGGGCGCGGCCTGCGTCCCGGGCAGTCCGTTCGACTCGTATGCCAACGACGCCATCCAGGTCCTGGTCACCGCCATGACCGAGACCCTCGCCCGCATCGACCCCGCCCACGATGATCCCGAGGCCGCGGCCACCCTGCTCATCTCCGGTATGCGCGGCCTCATTCAGGACTTCTGGATCACCGGCGACGAAGATCGGGTGACTCGCGCGATGAACCGCCTTGTGGAGCAAGCGGTCCTGTACTCGCGCTGACCTAGGCTGCGGGGATGCAGACGGAGCAGCGACTGATCGACACGGTGGCGTGGGTGCGCATCGAGAGCGGGCGGATCCTGTGCGCTCGGCCTCGGGGCAAGGATGTCTTCTATATCCCCGGCGGCAAAAGGGAAGGCGCGGAGACGGATCTGCAGACCCTCGTGCGAGAGATCCACGAGGAGTTGACCGTTGCCCTGGCGCCGGAGTCGGTCGTGCACGTCGGCACCTACGAGGCTGAGATCCCCGGCGCGGTGGTGCGGATGGCCTGCTACACGGCGGACTATGTCGGCACTCTCTCCGTCAGCAGCGAGATAGAGGAGATGGCCTGGTTCACCTATGCGGATCGGCCGCACGTACCGCCGGTGGACCAGTTGCTCTTCGACGATCTGCGTGCGGACGGCCTGCTGATCCGCTGACTGCATGTTCGCGGCAACTAGAACAAGCTGGTGGCATGTTCCTGCCGCCGGTCTTCGGCAGACTGGTCTGAATATGGAACATGTTCTAGTGTGATGGGCAGAACATTCCAGTGCCGGGAAGTTAGAGGAGCCCCACCCACATGCGTACCGAGATCTGTGATCGCCTGGGCATCGATGTCCCCATCTTCGCCTTCACCCATTGCCGCGATGTGGCTGCCGCGGTCAGCAATGCCGGCGGCATCGGCGTACTCGGTGCGGTCGGGTTCACCGCTGCGGAACTCGAGGTGGAGCTCGCCTGGCTGGACGAGCATGTGCACGGCGTCTACGGCGTCGACCTGGTCATCCCCTCGAAGTACGAGGGCAAGGGCGCCGACGGCCTGAGCCCCGCGGAACTGGAAGCCAAACTGGCCGAAATGGTTCCGCAGGGCCACCGCGATTTCGCCGAGAAGATTCTCGAGGACCATCACGTCCCGCATCTGCCTGAGGGCGAACGGCACAATCAGCTGCTGGGCTGGACCGCCACCACGGTCGCCCCACAGATCGAGGTCATTCTCAAACACCCCAAGGCGAAGTTGGTCGCCAACGCACTGGGCACCCCGCCCGATGACGTGATCAAGCAGATCCAGGACTCCGGCCGTCTGATCGGCGCGCTGTGCGGTTCGGTCAAGCACGCGCTCAAGCACAAGGAAGCCGGGCTCGACTTCGTCGTCATGCAGGGCACCGAGGGCGGCGGGCACTGCGGCGAGATCGCCTCGCTGGTGCTGTGGCCGCAGGTCATCGACGCGATCGGCGATCTGCCGGCGCTCGCGGCCGGTGGTATCGGCAACGGCCGTCAGGTCGCCGCCGCGCTGGCCATGGGTGCGGCGGGCGCGTGGACCGGTTCGCTGTGGCTGACCGTCGAGGAGGCCAATGTGCCGCCCGCGCAGATGCAGAGCTACCTCGACGCCACCAGCAGTGACACCGTACGGTCGCGGTCCTGGACCGGTAAGCCCGCCCGCATGCTCAAGAACGACTGGACCGAGGCGTGGGAGCGGGAGGACACCCCGAACCCGCTGGGCATGCCGCTGCAGATGATGGTCGCCCTCGACGGCGTCAAGCGTGGCCACCGCTACCCCGAGGCCGCCAAGGACGTGAACTTCAACCCGGTCGGCCAGGTTGTCGGTCAGATGAACAAGATCGAGCGTTCCGCCGATGTCGTGCAGCGCCTGATCTCCGAATACCTCGAGGCGTGCGAGCGCCTGAACAAGCTGAACAACGCGTAATACGCACTCTCCCGAATCGCCGCACCGACATCAATGTCGGTGCGGCGATTCGTCTTTGCGCACGTTAATGGGCATGCGATCAGGTCCGGCCGTTTCGGTGCGCGGTTCCGGATCCGGCCGCCGCTACCGTGGTGCTCATGTCAAAGCGTGAACGGATACTGCGGGCCGCGTATTACGCGGTGCTCTCGCTTCCGATCGCGTTCGCCTCCACCAGGGTTCGGGCTCGCGTGACCCGGCGGGTATTCCGGGAATCGTTCGAGCTGCGTGCTCCGAGCCCGTGGCGGACTGCCGTGCATTCGCTGCTCGCCGCCGTGATCGGCCTGCTCGCCTGGTTCGCGGTGTTTCTGGCCGTCGTCGCATTGGTGCGCGGCGCGTTCTATCCGCTGCTCGCCGGGGACGATCTCGAAAACTCCTGGGGTGGTCCGTCATTGGCGGGCGCCTGGGTGGTGCATGCCGCTCTGGGGGTGGGATTGTTCCCGCTGTGGTCGCTGCCGCTCGCAGCGTTAGGCATTGTGCAGCGCCGCATTTCACAGCGACTACTCAGCCGAACCGAGCCGTGGTGGCTGTTTCGGCAATTCTGGACAAAAGATTAGAAGCAGCTTCTATTCTTTCTGTGCGTCTCGCTCTTCAGCTGTGAGTTTTCTTCGAACCGCCAGAGAATGACCCTGTTGTTATTCAGCGGGTAAATACGATGGCGTGACGGTCGGGTAGATCGTTGCTGGTCAAACGACTGGAAAGGAATCACGATGAAACGCAAGATAATCGGTCGCGTATTCGCCGTCGCGGCGGTAGGCGCGTTGTTCGCCGCCCCACTCGCGGGGACGGCGAGCGCCGATACGGCTGTCCCGATGCATCAGCAGCCACCATGTATGTCCGGCTGCAATCCCGGGAGTCCGCCGGAATGGGGCGGCAACGATCATCCCGACTTCCACGACCCGCGCGCGCCCCGCGGCGATTACGACTGGCACTGCGACCGGCAGGGCAATTGGCATAACGACGAACACGATCAGTGGGGCCATCCGGACGCCGATCACTGCCGCGACCGCTGGTAGCGGTAAGGCCGCCCCGATGAGCGGGCCGGCAATCTCCTCGCACGTTCTTTGACCGCAGTGGCGGGGGGGGGGGGGGGGGGGGGGGGCGCGGGGGGGGGGGGGGGGGGGGGGCGCCGGCGCCGAAAGCACCGGCGGGGGGGAGTGTTGTTGGGGCGGGGTGGGGGGGTGGGGGTGAG
>NZ_JBEXOK010000023.1:0-40213 GCF_040611495.1 Nocardia sp. NPDC006630 | reverse complement strand
CCCTGCCCTCACCCACAACCCCCCCCCCGCCTCTGCACCAACCCACCCCTGGTGCACCGACGGCTTCTATACCGAAGCCGTCGGTGCACCTGGGTTGCTTGCCTCCCGGACAGTGCTGATCAGCAGGAGGGTGCGGGCAAAGCCCGAGATGGCCGTGCTGGGCACGTGGGGAGCCGTACCCGGCCTACCTTCCGCAGTTGGGAGTACTACCTGCGGTACCAGCCGGGTCGACCGGCTGTGGTGCCGTTCTCGAGACCAAAACACGAGGAGCTTTTGGTTCGAGGGCTTAGGTGGTGGCTGGTAATTACTTTGTCAGGGCGGGTTCTTGTACTGGATTGGGGGCGGGGTGTTCGGTGGGGGCTTCTTCGAGGCCGATTCGTTTGTGTAGGGCGGCTAGGGGTTTGGGGGACCACCAGTTGGTGGTGCTCATCAGGCGCATCAGGGCGGGGGCCAGGAGGGCTCGGATTACTGTGGCGTCGGCTATTACTGCCAGGGCCAGGCCTATGCCGAAGAGTTTCATGGCGGTTACTTCGGAGGTGGCTACTGCCAGGAGGACTACTGCCATCAGGCCTGCTGCGGCGGTGAAGATTTTGCCGGTTCGGGCTACGCCCAGGGCTACCGATCGGGTGTTGGCTTCGGGGGTGCGGTCGGAGGCCAGCCATTCTTCGCGGATGCGGGAGAGGAGGAAGACCTCGTAGTCCATGGACATGCCGAAGGCCAGGCAGAACATGAGGATCGGCATGAACATGTCGACGCTGCCGGTGGGGGTGAAGCCGAGGACACCTGCCAGGTGACCGTCCTGGAAGATCCAGATCATGGCGCCGAAGGTGGCCGTCAGGGACAGCACGTTCAGCAGCAGCGCCTTCACTGGCAGCACCACACTGCCGGTGAACAGGAACAGCAGGATGAGGGTGATCACGGCGATTGCCGCCCCTGCCAGCGGAAGTCGTGAGATGACCGAGTCCATGGTGTCCTTGTTCAGCGCCGCCGCACCACCGAACAGCACCGGACCGGGCGCGGGTACCGCGCGCAATGCTTCCAGCTGCGTCTTGCCTGCCTCGGTGAAGGGCGATTCCCTGGTGCCGATGGACAGATAGGCCCCATCCGGCCCGGCCATCTGCGAAATCCCCGCCGCCACCTTGCGCACACCGGTCCCGTCGTCGGCGTACACACCGTCGCTGGACAGCACCGCGGGCACGCCGGGCACCTTCGCCAATGCCGTTGCGTAGTCCCGGATCTCGGTGGGTGAGCCGTGGAATCCGGGCAGTACGACCACCGCGCTGGAAGCCATATTCGCGTTGAAGTCTCCGCGCACCGCATCACCGACCTGACGGCTGGAGGCGAAGGTGCCGATCATTCGATCATCGGGGGTGCCGAAATGCGCTGACAGGAAAGGGGTTCCGAGCAGCAGCAGAATGCCGGTGACGGCCACGGCGACGGGGATCGGGCGCTTCATGACGCCGGACACTAGCCGGTACCAGCCGCTGTCCTCGGCGCGCACCACCGTCCGCTCACCGCGACCCAGCAGGCGCCGCAGCGGCTTTCGCAGATCCCAGGCGTTCACGCGGTCGCCGAGCAGGATCAGCGCTGCGGGTAGCAACAGCACCGCCGCACCCACCGCGGCGGCCACGACCGCGACACCGGCGTAGGCGAAGGATTTGAAGAACGGCTGCGGGAACACCGCCAGCGCGGCGAGAGCCAGTGCCACCGTCAGACCTGAGAACACCACGGTCCGCCCGGCCGTCTGCACCGCCCGCAGAATGGCGGCCCGGTTGTCGAGGCCGTTGCCGAGTTCCTCGCGATATCTGCTGACGATGAAGAGGCTGTAATCGATGGCCAGGGCCAGCCCGAGCGCACTGGTCATATTCAGCGCGAAGATGGACACGTCCATGAACACGGTCATCAGCCGCAGAATGCCGAGGGTCGCCGCAATGGCGAAGAAGCCCACCATGAGTGGCAGCGCCGCCGCGACCACACTGCCGAACACCAGCACCAGCAGCAGTCCGGAGACCGGCACGGCAATGGATTCGGCCAGGATCAAATCCTTCTCCACCTGGTGGTTGATATCGGCGAAGCTGCCGGCCATACCGCCCACCCGCACCTGCACGCCATCGCGGTCACCATTGATATCCGCGCTGAGCGCGACGGCCCGGTTCTGCACCTCGTTATCGGTGCCCAGGATGGTGGCCATGATCAGGCCGCGGTGACTGTCCTTGCTGCGCAGTGCGGTGGCCAGATCCGGACGGGTCGTCAGATTGGTCCAATACGACTGCACCCCGGTCACATTCGGATCTTGGGTGAGCCGATCGGTGACGCTCTGCGCTTCCTCGCGTGCCGCGGGACTGTTGACTCCGGCATCGGTGCTGACCATGACGATCAGATTGGGATTGCCGCCCGGGAAGTGTTTGTCGATGAAATCGTTGGCCTGCACCGACTCCAGCTCGGGGGTGAGATAGCCGCCGCCGACCATATGCGATTTCGCGGTGGCGCCGAAGCCACCGCAAATGATCATCAGCAACAGTGCGGCCACCAGGACGGCGCGCGGGCGCGTCATGGCGAACCGGGCAAGATTGGTCAGCATTGACGCACACCCTCCGAAGTCATTCGACTTCGGAACGGTAGCGTTCCTGAGTTCCTCCTAGCGATCGACAGTGACCATGGTCATGGACATATCGATCAGCTATTACTCAGCGATGTGGCCCTACTGCTTGGCGATGCGGCCCCGCACCTCACCGAGCGTCAACCGGCCGCCGCCCGACGCCGGTGCGGTCGCGGTGACCACCACCTCGTCGCCGTCCTCCAGGAAAGTGCGCTGCACCCCGTCCAGCTCGATCGGCTCGGTGCCGCCCCAGCTCAATTCCATGAAGGAACCGCGCTCCTGCCGCTCCGGACCGGAGATGGTGCCGGAGGCGAACAGATCGCCGGTGCGGGTGGACGCGCCGTTGGCCGTCATATGGGCCAGCAGCTGCGCCGGAGACCAGTACATGCGCCGGAACGGGGGAGTGCTGACCTGCTGCCCGTTCCACTGCACCGCCAGCTCGATATCCAGGCCCCAGGGCGCGCTGTCCCGCAGATAGGGCAGTGGTTCCGGATCCTGCTCGGGAAGCGGAATCCGGGCCGCCACCAAGGCCTCCAGGGGTGTCACCCAGGCCGAGAGCGTGGTTGCGAAGGACTTGCCGAGGAACGGGCCGAGCGGCTGTCCCTCCCAGGCCTGGATATCGCGGGCCGACCAGTCGTTCACCAGGGCCACGCCGAAAACGTGCTCGGCGAAGTCGCCGGTCTGGATCGGAGTGCCCAGATCCGAACCCGCGCCCACCAGAAAGCCCAGTTCGGCCTCGATATCCAGGCGGCGGGTCGGCCCGAAATCCGGTGTGCCGGAATCTGTCCGGCGCTGACCCTGCGGCCTGGTGAGTTCGGTGCCCGACACCACAACCGTGCCCGCCCGGCCGTGATAGCCCACCGGTAGATGCCGCCAATTCGGCAGCAGCGGTTCACCATCGGGGCGCAGCATGCGGCCCATGGCGGTGGCATGGTCGATGCTGGCGTAGAAATCGACGTAGTCGGCGATCCGCACGGGCAGATCCAGCTGGATCGACTGCACCGAATGTACTGCCGCGGCGGGGAATTCGTGCTCGGCCGCCGTCTGGATCAGCTGTCGCACCTCGCGCCAGCACTGCGGGCCCTGGGTCATGAAGGCATTCAGGCTGGGCTGCGCGAACATCGGATCATCCAGCGCCACGGCCAGATCGATGACGCTGTCGCCCAGTCGCGCACCCACCCGCGGCTGTTCGCCCAGCGGGCGGAACACGCAGTACGGCAGATGCGCGGGGCCGAATCCGGAGTCCGCGGGGACCTCGATCCGCACACGACTATTCATACCCACCCCTTGTCATCGGTGCTCGACTCAAATCCACTGGGAGGGTCCGCGACCGGACCAGGTCCAGGCATAACCGGGATCCTCGCAGGCCCGTGCGGCCTCACCGAGTTGCAGCGGATGGAAGGTATCGACCATCACCGCCAGCTCATCGAAGAATTCGATGCCGATACTGCGCTCGTACGCACCGGGCTGCGGCCCGTGCGCGTATCCGCCCGGATGCACCGAGACCGAGCCCTGGCTGATGCCGGAACCCTTGCGCGCCTCGTAGTTTCCGCCGCAGTAGAACATGATCTCGTCGGAGTCCACATTGGAGTGGTAGTACGGCACCGGAATCGAGAGCGGGTGGTAGTCCACCTTGCGCGGCACGAAATTGCAGACCACGAAGTTATTGCCCTCGAACGCCTGATGTGACGGCGGCGGCTGATGCACGCGGCCGGTGAGGGGTTCGAAGTCGGCGATATCGAAGGCGAACGGGTACAGGCAGCCGTCCCAGCCCACGACGTCGAACGGGTGCGCGGCGTAAACCAGTCGGGTGCCGACGATTTCACCGGCGGGCCGGTGTTTGACCAGCACCTCCACGTCCGTCCCCGGCACCTCGAACGGCTCGGCCGGCCCGTGCAGATCGCGCTCGCAATAGGGGGAGTGCTCCAGCAGCTGACCGTATTTGGAGAGGTAGCGCTTGGGCGGCGTGATGTGACCGGTGCCCTCGATAATGTAGGCGCGCAAGGGTTCCGGGCCCTCCGGTAGCCAGCGGTGCGTGGTCGCGCGGGGGAGCAGCACCTGATGGCCCTGGTGCACCCGCAGCACGCCGAACACCGTCTCCACGGTGCCGCTGCCGGATTCGATGTAGACCAGCTCATCGCCGATGGCATTGCGGTACAGCGGTGATTCCCGCAGCGCGGCCACATAGGAGAGGCGGACATCGGCATTGCCGAGCAGCAATCGCCGGCCGGTGACCATATCGGTCTCCGCGGGCCTGCCCTCGGGGAACAGCTCGTGCAATTTCAAATGCCGGTGCCGCAGTGGATGATTCGGAGAGGTGCGCTGATCCGGGAGTGCCCACACCGTCGAATCCACAATGGCGGGCGGCAATCCGCGGTGATAGAGCAGGGAGGAGTCGCCGGAGAAACCCTCTTCGCCCATCAGCTCCTCGTAGTAGAGCCTGCCCTGCTCATCACGATGCTGGGTGTGCCGCTTCGGCGGCACCGCCCCCACCTGTCGATAGAACGTCATCGCGGTCTCCCACTGACTGATGGTCCCTTGTCCATCGTAGCCACCGGATTGCCGACGCGGCCGCAGAATTGCTCAGGCGCAGTGTTGTTCAGGCGTGCCGCAGTGCCGGCTCAGGCGTGCCGCAGGGCGCGATATACGGCCGCGCCGACGAATTCGCCCAGCGTGTCCGAGGTCCAGTCGCCGGGTTCATGAAGCAGCGTGCGCACCGCGCCCTCACCTGCCGACACCCACAATTCCACCAGCGCGGCCAGTTTGTGCTCGGCGTCGACGGTGCCCCAGGCGCGCAGGGTCGGGCGCAGGCGACGGGTGCAGCGTTCCACGGCCAGCTCCCGGGCCCGCCCGAAGGAACTGGCCACGGCCGGATCGGGATTGCCGTACAGCAGTCGCCAGCCGTCGGGGCGGGCGGTGGCGGTCTGCAGCAGGGCGCGGAAGCCCTCCACGAAGACGGCCTCGTCGGCCTCGACCCGGCGGCGAGGCAGCGCTGCCAGCACACCGGTGAGCATGAGGTCTTCTTCACGCCGCAGCAGGGCCTCGATGAGCTCCACCCGATCGGCGAAGCAGGCGTACACGACCGGGCGGGTCACCTTCATGCGATCGGCGACGGCGGCAATGGTCACCGCGGCGATGCCGTCGTCGGCGGCAATCTTCAGGGCGGTGTCGAGCACCTGCGGGCGGCGGCGTTCGGGCCCGAGATGCCGCGCGCGCTGGCGTGGTCGTACAGCCGATTCGGTGCCCATGAGCACCGACCATAGCAGCGTGGGCGGGCGGGGGAACGGCTGGTCGCGGCCGGTGTGCACCGGGTGGCCCGGTATGTGAACTTCATGCTCCACGGGGATTGCACGATCGTTTCCTGCGTGAGTGAATAAAAATGCTACATTCGCGAAGGAAACGTGCCCGCGACCGACGCCCCGGCCTGAGGAAGACGACATGACCGAGACCCTGTTCAACCCGAAGACGCACGAGTTCGCCGAATTCGATGCGGAGACCCGGCGCCTGCTGCGCGCCACCGTCAACTGGTTCGAGAGCCTCGGCAAGGTGCGCCTGCTGGCCGACAGCCGCGATCGGGTCTGGTATTCGGAATTCCTCGACTTCATCAAGAGCGAGCGCGTTTTCGCCACCTTCCTGACCCCCGCGGCCGAGGCCGCCGGCGATCCGAACAAGCGCTGGGACACCGCGCGCATCGCCATGATGAGCAAGATCCTCGGCTTCTACGGCATGCAGTACTGGTACGTCTGGCAGGTCACCATCCTCGGCCTCGGGCCGATCTGGCAGAGCGCCAATGCCGAGGCCAAGGCGCGCGCCGCGGCCGCACTGGACTCCGGTGAGATTTTCGCCTTCGGGCTGTCCGAGCAGGCGCACGGCGCGGACGTGTACTCCACCGACATGATCCTCGAGCCGAAGACCCGCGGCGGCGGCTTCACCGCGACCGGCGGCAAGTACTACATCGGCAATGGCAATCAGGCCGCCATGGTGTCTGTGTTCGGTCGCCGGTCCGATAAGCCGATCATCGATTCCGCCGACTTCCAGCGGAAGATGACCGATGAGGAGTACTCCGGCTACCTCTTCTTCGCCGCCGACTCCCGGCACAAGAATTACAAGCTGCAGAAGAACGTCGTCGACTCCCAGATGTACGTCGCCGCATTCGAACTCGACAAGTACCCGGTCGGCGAGGCCGACATTCTGCACACCGGCCGCGAGGCCTTCGACGCCGCCATGAACACCGTCAATGTCGGCAAGTTCAACCTCGGCTTCGGTGCGGTCGGCGCGTGTGAGCACGCCATGTACGAGGCCGTCACGCATGCCGAGAACCGAATCCTGTTCGGGCACAAGGTGACCGAGTTCCCGCAGGTGAAATCCCTGCTGGCGGACAGCTTCGCGCGACTGGTCGGCATGAAGCTCTACAGCGAGCGCGCCATCGACTACATGCGCTCGGCCAATGAGAAGGATCGTCGCTACCTGCTGGTCAGCGCCATCGAGAAGATGTCGGTGACCCGCACCGGGCAGAAGATCTACGAGGATCTCGCGGATGTGATCGCGGCCCGCGGCTTCGAGAACGATATGTACTTCCCGATGGCCATGGTCGGCATGTTCGGCCTGCCGCGCCTCGAGGGCACCGTGCACGTGAATATGGCGCTGTCGCTGAAGTTCATGCCCAACTACATGTTCCACCCGGCCGACGCCGCGCTGGCCGCGCTGCGCTATCTGCCCGCCGCGAGCCCGGCCGGTGCGGTGCGCGCGGTCTCCGAGGCGCTGAGCTGGTCGAGTCGCCGGGTCGCCCCGCGTGCCGGTGGCCTGGTGCCCAAGTTGCGCAGCGAATTGGCCGGTGCCACTTACGCTCCCGTGCCCACCCGGCGCGACGCGGCCGACGACGACTTCCTGTGGCGGCAGGGCCCGAGCAGCGGCCTCGGCCGGATTCGCTTCGCCGACTGGAAGCCGGTCTTCGAGAAGTTCACGCACATCCCGAATGTCGCGGTGTTCCTGGAGCAGGCGCTCGGCCTGCAGACACTGCTGGCCGCCGCCACCCCCACCCGCGAGCAGCAGGCGGATGTCGACTTCCTGTTCGGGCTCGGCGAACTGTTCACGATGGTGCCCTACGCCCAGCTCATCCTGGAGCAGGCCGACATCGCGAACGCCGATGTCGATGTGCTCGATCAGCTCTTCGACATCTTCGTCCGCGACTTCTCCAAGCACGCGGTCGCCCTGAGCGCCAAGCCCTCCGCGACCAAGGCGCAGCAGGCCCGCGCACTCGATCTGGTACGCCGCCCGGTCGCCGACCCGGTCCGCTTCGAGGTGGTATTGCGCCAGGTCAGGGCGCTTGCCGGGCAGTATGAAATGAACCCCTGATGTTGTCGGCGCCCGTCCCGCAGCGGCGGGTGACGGTTCCATTCGTGAAGGAGAAATTGTGCATTCACACGTAGTGCGAGACGGGACAACTGATTTCGTGAGGGTCGGGGTAACTCCCGGGGTACGTCCAAAATCGGTGCGGCGCCCAACCGCCGGCACGGGGGCTCAACGTCGACGGCTCTCGGCCGTCCGCCGAGTTTCCGGGGAGGCGGGGGAGTGAAGGCAGCGACTGCGCGTCCACAATTCGACGCCCCTGCTCGCACCATCCGTGAGGTCGATTACGGGTTCTTCGGGCCGGATTCGCCCACCTGGAAGGTGTGGACCGCGCCCACCGCGCTCATCGGATTCCAGCGCTCGGTGGTGCTCGAGCACTTCGATCCCGCGCTCACCGCGGCCGTCGCCGATGTCGGTGGCATCTACAGCGATCCGCGCGGGCGGCTCGACCACACCTTCGCGTACTTCCTGATCGCCGCCGTCGCCGACAGTCGCATGGCGATCGAGGCGTCCGAACATCTCATGCAGGTGCACGCCAAGGCGACCGGCATCGAGCCGATCAGCGGAAAGCGTTACAGCGCAAACAATCCCGACTCGCAGCTGTGGATCCACGTCACCGGCTGGCATTCGGTGCTCAAGTGCTACGAGATGTACGGTCCCGGACCGCTGAGCCCGGAGGAGGAGCGGCAGTACTGGGCGGAATGCGTCATCGCCGCCGAACTGCAGACCTGCAAGCCGTCCGAGGTGCCGACCTCCCGCGCCGAGGTCCGCGACTACTTCGCCGAGATGCGGCCCAAGCTCAGCTCCTCCGAGCGCGCCCACGAGGGCATGCACTACCTGCTGTTCACCCCGCGCGATCGCGGTATGAAACTGTGGGCCGGCAGCCGCCTGGTGGCCCCCGCCGCCATTGCCACCCTGCCCGAATGGATGCGCCGCACAGGCGGATTCGATCAGCCGGGCATGGTCGACGCTGCCTATCCGAAGGCCGTGCGAGCGGCCATGAAGGTGCTCAGCAACGACCGGCTCGAGCATGCGGTCGCAGCGAACTTCATCGGGCCGATGACGGGCCGGCTGCTCCGCGAGCACCTGCGCGCGGGCACCCCGCAGAACCCGGTCACGGTGACGCCGTCGCAGGCGAAGGAGCTTTACGGCCGCGCTGCCAAAGGCGCATAGCCGGCCCAGCCCCGTCATCCAGCTAGCCCACCCCGTCATCCCGGCATGCTTTTGGCCGGGATCCACACTGTTCGAAGGTAGATCCCGGCAAGAACGCGCCGGGATGACGGGGTGATGCGCTGCGATGAGAGGGCGATGCGCCGCGACGAGGGGGCGATGCGCTGCGACGGGGGGTGATGCGTGCTGGGGCGTCGGAGTGACATGTACCGGGGCGATCGGTACGGCCTGTGCGGCCGCGGTGTTCCAACCAGCGGGATTCGGGGGTGCGCTGCCCGATCTATCCCCTATCGTGACCTGGCCCACGTCCGCCTACGGTTGCGTAACCGGACGAGACTACGGCAACCTCCTCTTGATCATCAAGACCTAAGGCTGAGGAGGCCCGTCCGTGTCCCACTACAAGGCGAACCTGCGTGACATCGAGTTCAACTTGTTCGAAGTACTGGGAATCGGGGCGCTGCTCGATCAGGGCGCCTACGGCGATCTCGACAGCGAGACCGCCCGTGACATGCTCACCGAGGTGGTGCGCCTGGCCGAAGGGCCGATCGCCGAATCCTTTGTCGAGGGCGACCGCACCCCCATCGAATTCGATGCCCCGAACAACACGATCATCGTGCCGGACCTGCTGCGCAAGACCGTCGCCGCGGTCAATGACGCCGGGTACTCCGGGCTCGGCCTGCCCGAGGAGATGGGCGGTGTGGCCGCGCCGAACGCCCTCATCTGGGGCATTCAGGAAATGATTGTGGCCGCGAACAATTCGGCCAGCTTCTTCAATATGGGCCCGCTCATGCACAAGGTCATCTTCGACGAGGGTAATGACGAGCAGAAGCGCTGGGCCGCGCACGCCTGGGAGAACCGCTGGGGCGGCACCATGGTGCTCACCGAGCCGGACGCCGGCTCCGATGTCGGCATGGGCCGCACCAAGGCCGTGCAGCAGTCCGACGGCACCTGGCACATCGACGGTGTGAAGCGCTTCATCTCCGGCGGCGATGTGGGCGATACCGCCGACAACATCTTCCACCTGGTGCTGGCCCGCCCCGAGGGCGCCGGACCGGGCACCAAGGGCCTGTCGCTGTTCATCGTGCCGCGCTTCCTGTTCGACCGCGAGACCATGACGATCGGCGCCAAGAACGGCGCGCTGGTCACCGGTCTCGAGCACAAGATGGGCATCAAGTCCTCGCCCACCTGTGAGATCACCTTCGGCGGCGATACTCCGGCCGTCGGTTACCTGGTCGGCGATGTGCACAACGGCATCGCGCAGATGTTCAAGGTCATCGAGAATGCGCGAATGATGGTGGGCACCAAGGCCACCGGCGCGCTCTCGACCGGTTACCTGAACGCCCTCGAGTACGCCAAACAGCGTGTGCAGGGCGCCGACCTGACCCAGATGACGGATAAGGCGGCGCCGCGCGTCACCATCACCCATCACCCCGATGTGCGCCGCAGCCTCGCGACGCAGAAGGCGTACGCGGAGGGCCTGCGGGCGCTCTACATGTACTGCTCCTCGTACCAGAACGATGATGTCGCCGCCGCCAACTGGGGCGTCGACGCCGACCTCGCCGCCCGCGTCAACGATCTGCTGCTGCCGCTGGTGAAGGGTTGCGGTTCCGACCGCGCCTACGAATCGCTCACCGAATCGCTGCAGACCCTCGGCGGCTCCGGGTACCTGCAGGACTACCCGATCGAGCAGTACATTCGCGACTGCAAGATCGACTCGCTGTACGAGGGCACCACCGCCATCCAGGCGCAGGACTTCTTCTTCCGCAAGATCATTCGCGACAAGGGTGTGGCGCTGGCGCACGTCGCCGGGCTCATCCAGAAGTTCGTCGACGGCGGACCGGACCAGCTCAAGGCCGAGCGCGCACTGCTCGGCACCGCCCTCACCGATGTGCAGGGCATCGCCGCCACGCTCACCGGCTACCTCATGGCCGCGCAGACGAACCCGGAGGAGCTGTACAAGGTCGGCCTCGGCTCGGTCCGATTCCTGTACGCCGTAGGCGATCTCGTGATCTCCTGGCGACTGCTGGAGAGCGCCGCCATCGCGCAGGCCGCGCTGGACGGCAATGCCGCCGAGAAGGACAAGCACTTCTACACCGGCAAGATCGCCGTCGCCTCCTGGTTCGCGAAGAACAAGCTGCCGCTCATCACCGGTGTGCGCAGTGTCGTGGAGAACCTCGACAACGACATCATGAAGCTCGACGAAGCGGCTTTCTAGGAAGCTCGCTGAGATCTCCCGGCCCCCGCACCCAAGGTGCGGGGGCCGGATTGGGTGAGGGGGTGGTCGGGTCCGCGGCGAAAGGGCGCGGGCGGGTTTGGGTGAGGGTGGTCGGGTCCCCTTTCCTCCTGACAACGGCTGGGCCGAAGTGCTGGGGGTCTCGGCGGTCTTGGGCGGGGCCGGATTGTGTTTTGAGGCACCGGGTTTGGGGACTCGCCGGGTGACACGCGCATTCTGTATGTGACCTGCTGTGTTGCTTCACGCTCAGCGGGTACAACTACCGCATGGTTTTCCCGGTATCTTTCGGCTGGCTGCAGTTCTTGCTGGCCGCGCTCGTGATCGCGGCGATCGCGCTACTGGTGACCGCGCTGCTCAAGTCTCGCAAAGTGGGATTCAAGGTCCTCGTCGGACGCGGCACGGGCGCTGTCTCGCTGATCTTCGTTGCGGTGGTGATCCTTTGGATCACCACGCTGTTGCAAACGTTCCTCGGGCTCACCGGTGAAGTGAAGGCCGCGCACATCGTGACCTCGCCCGTGGCCGGGCAGCAGCACATGATGAACGTCGACCTGACCCTGTACGGGGACAAGGACCACGACGAGCAGCACCTGAAATACCAAGTCGAGGGCGATATGTGGGTGCTGCAGGCCGATATCGTCGAACTGGAACCGTGGGTCAACGCGCTCGGCTTCCACTCCGGTTACAAGGTGACCCGCCTGTTCGGCCAGCGTCTCGACGGCGTCGCCACCAAGCAGAACCAGATCTTCCTCAACGGCGGCGACGGCGACTTCTTCTCCGATATGCGGGACCAGTCCTGGTACACCAAGCCGTTCGTCCGCTCCGCCTACGGCAATGCCGTGATCGCCACCGGCGGCAGCTACGACGTCTTCATCTCCCGCGACGCCATCAAAACCCGCCCGGCGTAACGGGACTCACAAGCCCCAGCAATAGGGGGCGGTGGGAGCCGGTGAAACGCTGATGTGAAATACCGTCAGTCCACTACGGTTCGCGCCATGCGTAGAACATATTCGATCATGGGCAGCGCGGTGGCCGTGGCCGCCGCCGGACTCATTGCTGGATCCGGTGTGGCGTCCGCGATTTCGCTCGTCGACGCGCCCACTGACACCGGATCCGCCACCATCAATCCCACCACGGGCTCGAGCTCGGGCTCCTCTGCTTTGACCGGTGGTTCCAGCCAGCTGCTGGTTCCGCTGTCCGCCCAGCCGGGTTGCGGCTTCTACTGCGGATAGGTCTCCCCCCCATCGGCAAGCCGTTTCACCTCAGACACGTCCGTTCCATCGCTCCAGACGAAAAGAGATCCACCATCATGAGGCAGACCCTCCGGGCATTCACCGTCGGCATGGCATTGACCACCGCACTCACCGTCGGCGCGGGCGCTGCCCTCGCCGATGCGCCCAATGCCGCACCCCGGGCGGACAACGTATCCGTCAGCCTCGGCACCGGCAGCGGCCTGACCGACCTCCTCGCCGGCGGCGTGCTGGTAGGGGGGTTGGGCGTCTTCGGTCTGGTCTGCGTGCTTCGTTCGGCCAGCGGAACACCCTGTGATCTGAATGGCTTGGGGTAACTACTAGTCGGCCAGTTCGGTGACTACGGGCGCATGATCGCTGGCGCCCTTGCCCTTTCGCTCCTCGCGGTCCACGTTCGTATCGGTGACACGGGCCGCGAGGTCGGGGGAGTTGAGGATGAAGTCGATGCGCATCCCCTCCTTGCGGGGGAAGCGCAGCTGGGTGTAGTCCCAGTAGGTGTAGACGCCGGGACCGGGGTGGAACGGGCGCATGGCGTCGGTGAAGCCCGCCTCGGTCATCGCCTCGAAAGCGGCGCGCTCCTTCTCGGAGGTGTGCGTCTTGCCCTCGAAGAATTCCGGTGACCAGACATCCGCATCGGTCGGCGCGATATTCCAGTCACCCACCAGTGCGATCTGTGCGTGTGGATCCTCCGTCAACCACTGCGTGCCCGCATTACGCAGGGCCGCAAGCCATTCCAGCTTGTAGGTGTAGTGCGGATCGTCCAGCGCTCGGCCGTTGGGGACGTACAGGCTCCACACTCGCACGCCGCCGCAGGTCGCGCCGATCGCGCGGGCCTCCACCACCGGGGTGCTCAGCAGCGATTCACCGGCGTCCTTGTCGAAACCGGGCTGCTCCGGGAAGCCGATCTCCACATTCTCCAGGCCGATGCGCGAGGCGATGGCCACACCGTTCCACTGGTTGTAGCCCACGTGCGCGACCTCGTACCCCGCGGCCTCGAAGGCTTCGAAGGGGAACTGCTCGTCCTTGCACTTGGTTTCCTGCATGGCCAGCACATCGATATCCGAGCGGTCCAGCCAGGCCAGCACCCGATCCTGCCGGGAGCGAATCGAATTCACATTCCAGGTTGCGAGCCGCACGGCAAAGCCTTTCGGAGATAGGGTTTTTCGACTACTGCAAAAATCTTCCGGCGGTCAGGGCGCCACGTAGCGGTACCAGTGGTGCTCGACGAAACCCAGCTCCCGGTACAGCGCCATCGCTCCGGCATTGCCGGCCTCGACCTGGACGTACGCGTGCGTCGCGCCGCGGGCGTGACCCCAGCGGAGCAATTCCGCGCACACCAGTGAACCCAGACCGTGCCTGCGATGCTCGTCCGCCACCGTGACGCAGGTCAACCCCACCCAGCGGCGGCCGTCCGGCGCGGTGGTGACCGCGGCCCGGCCGATGGCCAGCGGCGCGGGCAGGCCCACTGTGGCGAAACCCAATTCACCGTCGCGCACCGCGGTCAGCACCTCCACCACCGGGGTCCTGCCGATCTCGGTATCACCACCGCGATGCCGGTACATGGACAGCCACGCGCCGTCCGGTTCGGCGGCGATGCGCAGCATGGGGACACCCGGCGGCAGCACGAAGGTCTCGAGATCGATTGCCAGCACCATGGTTTCGTTCCAGGTCCGCCAGCCCTGCGGAATCGCGGTGAGCCGATCCGGCAGCAGCAGCTGCAGCGGCAGCCCGTGCGCGGTGTACCACTCGCCGATCCGGTGCATGGTCTCCGCGTCGAACCGCGCCGGACCATCCGAACCGCCCAGCGGCACAGCGGAATTCGCGCGCCCGGTGTAGCCCTCCCCGGCGCGCAGCAGCCAGCCGTCGATCCAGGCGCGCTGCAGGCCCGGCCAGCCGTCGGCCGCCGCCGCCTCCAGGGCGCGGATCTCACTGGTCCGAATCGGCCTGGCGCCCAGCTCTTTCCATGCGACCACCCGATCCGCGGCGATCGACAGCACCTGGCCGTCGGCGGTGCGCACGGTCAGGGGGTCGATCGCGACGAGTTCGCCGATCACATCGGTGAGCGGCTGCGGATAGCCCTCGGGCAGGCGATAGCGCACCACCATCCGGCGTCCGAGGGGCGGCAGGCCGCCGTCGGCTCCGGGCACGCCGGCCGGGGGGTGATCAGTCGTCATGCCCGAACGGATCCGGCACGGTACCCGGCACCCAGCTCAAACCCGGCGTGCCCCAGCCGTTCCGCTTGATGGCCTTCTTGGCGCCGCGCGCATTGCGGCCCACGAGCACATCCACATACAGGAAGCCGTCGAGGTGACCCACCTCGTGCTGCAGCATGCGGGCGAAGAAATCCTCACCCTCCAGTTCGACCGGATCGCCGTGCTCATCGGTGCCGGTGACCTTCGCCCATTCGGCGCGACCGGTGGGCCACTGCTCGCCCGGAACCGAGAGACAACCCTCTTCGTCGTCATCGGGATCGGGCATCGTCTCCGGAATCGCGGAGGTTTCCAATACCGGGTTGATCACCGCGCCGCGCCGGCGGACCATCTTGCCGTCGGGGCCCTCGTCGGGGCAGTCGTAGACGAACAGTCGAAGCGGCACACCGACCTGATTGGCGGCCAGGCCCACACCGCGGGCGGCGTCGAGGGTTTCGTACATGTCCGCGATCAGCTCGGCAAGTTCCTCGGGTGTCTGCGTGACCTTCTCGGTCGGGTTGTGCAGAACCGGGTCGCCGACGATGACGATCGGGAGAATAGCCATGCTGAGCAGCCTACTGGGTGGTTCCGGAGGTCCATCCGGGACCTGTTGCCAGAGCGACACGCCGGGCGTAGATCACTAAAACACGCCGAACGGTACGCGCCGCGAAGTCAGTGCCGCGTGGTTGAATGAGCGGCGACGTACAAGCACCATATTCGTCTGGTGACCACTCGGCGAGGGAGCACTATGGACAGCGCAGCGGCACGATTTTCCGCAAGCGGGGACGATCCTTCCGTGAGCGAGAACATCGCCGCCGGTGCCGCGACACCCGATGAGGATGGCGCGCACGGCCTCTCACGGCGGGAAATCGACATCCTCGATTTCGAACGCAAATGGTGGAAGTACGCCGGTGCGAAAGAAGAAGCCATCCGGGAACTGTTCGACCTCTCGCCCACCCGCTACTACCAGGTGCTGAACGCGGTCGTCGACAAGCCCGAGGCGCTGGCCGCCGACCCCATGCTGGTGAAACGACTGCGCCGGTTGCGGGCCAGTCGTCAGAAGACCAGGGCCGCACGCCGTCTGGGATTCCAGGTGTGAACCGCCCGCAGACCGATCAGAGATTAGGCTCTGCGACGTGAGCACTCCGAATACGCCGTCCGGTGGTCCGCCGCTGCGCGCCCTGGCCATGGTGCTGATCGCGCTTGCCATCGTGTTCGCCGGGCTCGGTGCGATGTCGCTGTCGAGTTCGGACTCCTCGGACGCGGGGGCCGCCTCGAGCGCCGCCACCACCTCCGCAGCGCAGTCCGCCGCGGCCACCACCACTGTGGCGCAGCAGGTTTCGCCGCCTCCGGCAACCACCGCGCCATCGGGCAGTACCACCGCGCCGGTCACCACGACCCCGCCGCCGACCACCACCCCGGCAGCGGGCGCCGTCGACAAGACCCTTCCCGTAAGGGTTTTGAACAACAGCATGGTCTCCGGTCTCGCCGCGAAAACCGCGAACGAGCTCTCCGCCGACGGCTGGAACATTACCGAGACCGGCAACTACGGCACCGGCGTCATCCCCAAAACGACCGTCTACTACGGCAGTTCGGCGGGGGAGAAGGCGGCCGCCCTGGCGATCGCCAACCAGCTCGGCATCACCGCCGAACCGCGCTTCGCCGGAATTATGGACAGCCCGCCCGGAATCATCATCATCGTCACCGGCAACTGATCCGCTTCCCGGCCTCGTCCGAGCCCCATCTGAACACCCGGCCAGCCCCTGCGGGGGAGTGGGTCACGGCTCTGGCATCATCTTGTCCGAGTAGTAATCATGTCCACCCAGCTTTTCGTAAACTCGGACTCGTAAAGGAGTTCCCCGATGGCCTCGTCAACTCGTCGCCCGTCCTGGCGGACAGTGACCCCGGTGCTCGCGGTCGCGGTCTTCGGCCTCGCCGGCTGCTCCAACAGCCAGGAATCGAGCGACGTCAAGGGAACGACGCCGCCGGTGTTCACCAGTTCCGCGGCGCCGGCCGGCACCGCGCAGGGTGGTGGCCTCACCAACCCGCCCACCGATTCCGTCAGCGCCACGCTGAAGGATTCGAACGGCCAGACGGTCGGCACCGCCACGTTCGGCGTGGTGGGCAACCATCTGGAGGTCAGCGTCGAGGCCCACGGCCTCAAGCCCGGCTTCCACGGCCTGCACGTCCACCAGTTCGGTAAGTGCGAAGCGAACTCCGTCGCACCCACCGGCGGCCCGGCCGGCGATTTCCTCTCCGCCGGTGGCCACTTCCAGGCCGGTGACCAGAATGTGCACCCGGCGAGCGGCGATCTGACGTCGCTCGAGGTCAAGCAGGACGGCACCGCCAAGCTCGTCACCACTACCGACGCAGTCACGCTGGACGAACTCAAGGGCAAGGCCCTGATGATCCACGCGGGTGCGGACAACTTCGGCAATATCCCCAGTCGATACACGCAGGCCGGGGGCGCCGCCGGACCGGACGCCGAAACGATGGCGACCGGCGACGCGGGTGCCCGGGTCGCTTGCGGCGTCATCGCATAACCCAATAGGTGAGCCATGGCCGGGGCAGGCATTTCGAAGGTCCACTTCAACAGTTCGCCTCGGCCCACGCTCGGCGTGGAGTGGGAGGTCGCGCTCGTCGACAAACAGACGCGCGACCTTTCCAACACGGCCGCAGCGGTTTTCGAGGCATGCGGTGATCTGCGCGCCTGGGACGGGCATCCGCAGATCACCAAGGAACTGCTGCGCAACACCGTAGAACTCGTCACCGGTAAGCACGACACCGTCGGCGAAGCGGTGGACGAGCTGCACGCGACCATGGATACGGTGCGCCGCGTGGCGGACCCGCTGGGCGTCGACCTGTTCTGCGCGGGCACCCACCCCTTCGCGCAGTGGGATGCCCAACAGCTCACGCGCAGTGAGCATTACGACGAACTCATCGAGCGCACCCAGTGGTGGGGACGCCAGATGCTGATCTGGGGCGTGCACGTGCACGTCGGCGTCTCGCACCCCGAGAAGGTCTTCCCGATCATCAACAGCCTGCTGCTGTCGTACCCGCACCTGCTGGCGCTGTCCGCCTCGTCGCCCATGTGGGCGGGCGTCGACACCGGCTACGCCAGCAACCGGGCGCTCATGTTCCAGCAGCTGCCCACCGCCGGACTGCCCTTCCAATTCGAAAACTGGGCGCAGTTCGAGGGTTTCGCACACGACCAGATGAAAACCGGTGTGTTCGAACAGATCGGCGGCATGCACTGGGATATCCGGCCCGCCCCCAAATGGGGCACCATCGAGGTCCGCGTCTGCGACGGGACCCCGAGCCGGGCCGAGCTATCAGCGATCGTGGCGCTCATCCACTGCCTCATCGTCGATCTGGACCGCCGCGTCGAATCCGGTGAGACGCTGCCGACCATTCCGCCGTGGCATGTGCAGGAGAACAAGTGGCGGGCCGCCCGCTACGGGCTCGACGCCATCATCATCACCGACGCCGCCAGCAATGAGCGCCTGGTGACCGATGATCTGACGGATCTGCTCAACCGCCTCGAACCGACCGCCAAGAGCCTCGGCTGTGAGACCGAGCTGGCCATGGTCGCCGATATCCCCAAGCGCGGGGCGTCCTATCAGCGACAGCGCCGCGCGGCCGCCGCCGCACAGGGCGATTTTGTGGCCGTGGTGGATTCGCTCGTCAAGGAGCTCGCGCAGTAGGTGCGGATCCCGGCCGAAAGCATGCCGGGATGACGGGGGCCTGCGCCCTGGGTGCACGGGTGTCCGGACCGGACGTTCGGTGTCCACGAGTGTGAATTCGGTTACTTCCAGATGGCCTCCAGGTGTCCTGGCCTGGAACGACATTGCCACGACCGGGGGCTGTTCATCCGACAGCGGGGGTTGCGTTCAGCTCATCCGGGGGGTGGCGTTCACACGACGTTTACTATGGCTGGGTGTTGCTCGACGGTCCGCGTTCCGAAGTGGTGGGTGGGGCACGCCGGAACTTGACGTGGATGCTGTCGCGGCGCGTCCAGATCACGGCGTTGCTGACCGCCGTCCCCGTGCTGCTCATCGGACTGCAGATCTTCGCGGCACACAATCACTTCGGCGGTCCCCTCGAAAGTCTCTGGGACGACTACACCGGCACCCCGAAATCGGTATCGGTACCGTGGGCCGGACTCGGACTCGCCCTCATCGGACTGTCCTGGCGACGGCGCTTCCTCGCCGTGGGAGCCGCGGCGGGCATCGATCTCGGCTATCAGATCGTGCGCAGCCTGCGCGGCGGACCACTGGCACTGGGCAACGGCCCGGTCATCGTGCTCACCGCTCTGGTCCTGCTGGCCGCCTTCCACTGGCAGGGCACCGAACGCAAGAACGCACTGCACGCCGCGGCGCTCGGCATTCTGCTCACCCTCTCCAGCAAGGTGGCCGAGGTCTGGCTGGGCGTTACCGTGCTCGCCGGGCCCAAGGTGCTGGATCAGCACATCGCGCTGGTCGACCGCGCCCTCGGCAATCCCTCCTGGGTAATGGGTCAGATCATCGATTTCCTCGGGCCGGCAGCCTCTTTCGCCCTGCACTGGGTGTACATCGAACTACCCGTCGGGGCCATGATCGTGACGCTGTGGCAGCTGCGCGATGTGGTGAAGACCGGGGTGTGGCCCGGCCACTACCTGGTGCGCACCTTCCTGGTGGTCGGGCTCATCGGCCCGCTCGTCTACGTCATGTTCCCCGTGGTCGGGCCCATGTTCGCGTACGGCGCCGACGGGCACGCCTTCTCGCTGGGCAACTACTGGCCGAATATCGTGCCGCCACTGGACCTCTCGCCCGGCGCCATTCCCTTCGACCACTACACCCCGCGCAATTGCATGCCGTCGCTGCACACCGCGTGGGCGCTGTCGATCTTCATCCACTCCCGCCGCGATGCGAGCACCGGTGCGCTCGCGCCGAGCTGGCTGCGCTGGGGCGGCACGCTGTGGCTCATCGCGACGCTCTCGGCCACACTCGGTTTCGGCTATCACTACGGCGCGGATCTGGTGGCGGGCGCGGTGCTGTGCCTGACCATCGAATCGGCGCTGCGCGCCCCCGAACGCGGCTGGGACGCCGCGCGCATCCAATTGGTCGCGGGCGGCGCAACTCTCGTGGCCGCACTGCTGCTGGGCTACCGCTACCTGTCGGTGGACATCGCCGAACATCCGGTGCCCGCCGGGATCATGATCCTCGGACTGCTCGCGGGCTATGTGACGGCGTTCTACCGCACCTGGTTCGCGACCGCGCCGCAGCCGCTGCCCGTCGAGGCTGCCGCCACCGCCTGAATCACTCGTCCGCCGGTGTGAGAGTGGGGGATTCGGCCATCTCCGCATCCGCCGGGCCGGAGGGCGGCCGGTTGTAGCGCAGCACGTACAGACCGACAATGCAGCCGATGACAATGAGACTCGCGGTCCAGGCGGGCGCGGACACATCCTCCGGCACCACCGTGCACACGATCGATCGGCTCGATTCCTGCATGGCGTAGTGGCCGCGTGCCGCATAGTCGCGCAGGCCCAGCACCGCGGACGGAATGAAGATGACCACGGTGGCCAGCACCCGGTTCGGCACATACCGGGGTGTCGCCGAGGTCAGCGCGTAGCCGGCCAGCCACACCAGCGCGGTCGTACCGCCGACGGTCCAGATCGCCCGATCGGTATTCGCGGTGAGCGCCGTGAACAAGCCCAGCACCAGCACCAGCAGCAGGCAGACCATGGGCGCACCGCGCCGGGTGCCGTACCACATGCCCACCGACATCACGGCCACCGAAAGCGGTATGGACCAGGCCGGGAGCTGGGCCGCCAGCGCGGCGGAACCCACCGCGCTCAGGCCCACCATGACCAGCACCAGTTCACCGTCCCGGCCGGGCAGCAGCATGGCCGCGATGAGCGCGGTCGCCACCGTCGTCACCACCGCCATACCGATCCCGGCGAAGCTGTCGCCATTGCGGGCCAGCCATTCCGCACTGGCCACGGTCACCCCGACCAGCACCACGCCCGCGAGGATCGGGGTCATGGGCAGCTCGATGGAGGGTCGCTCGGCGGGCTTGCGATTGCGATTGGCCAGGGTGCCGATGGCCACCAGCACCAGCGCCACCACCAGCATCCACAGCGGCGGCATATCCATGGCATCCCACGACGAGGTCGCCGAACTCGACAGGCCCTCGTTCAGCAGGCCGCCCAGATGCGGCATCGGGCTTACCGAGCCCAGCAGCACGCTGATCAGCACACCGAGTGTCCAGCCGTAGGCGGGGAGCCGATGATGCAGGACGGCCGCGCCCAAGGCGCCGAGCACCACGCCGCCCGCCAGCGAATCGATGAAATTCAAGGTGGTGAGCGCGCTCGTGGGTTCGGTGGTGTGGCCGAAGATATGGTTCACCGTCAGCGCGAGCAGACCGCCGAGCGCGGTGGCCCAGGCGATGACGGTGCTGCCGAGCGTGGTGATCAATACCGCGACGATCATGGCCACCAGCGCGCCGGCGCCGACGGCGCGCGGCAGCGTATAGGCCATCAGATCCATGTGCAGTGCTGAGGTGTTGGACGTCCAGCCGAAATCGATCGGCATGGCTAGTGAAAGTCCGGCAACCGTCGTCGCGACCAGTGCCGTGATTGTCTCGGTCGCTACCTGATACGGCCTCACCTGGGTGAAAATACCGTGGCAGGGCGGACCGACCAGTTCGACTCGCCTAAGTTATGTCATTTGCTGGACAACTGGCTTCGAATCAGCTATCGCCCATTACCACTCAGACATAGCCCTCTGCGGTACCGACTCGGCCTGTTCCCGCCCGCTGCTCGGAGAACTTCCGCAGCGACTCCACCTGATTGTGGTCCAGCGACGGCCGGACCACCGCGCGCGCGGCGGCCACATCCGCCGCGGTCACATCGGCGGCCTCCATATCGCGGCGCATGGCCGCCAGCGCCGACTCCCGCAGCAGCGCCGCGCAATCGGCGGCCGAATAGCCGTCCAGATCCTTGGCCAGCCTGCGCAGATCGACCTCCTTCGCCAGCGGCACGGATTTGGCGGCCGTGCGCAGGATCTCGGTGCGGGCGGCGGCATCCGGCGGCGGGACGAAAACGAGGCGCTCCAGACGGCCCGGCCGGGTCAGCGCGGGATCGATGAGCTCCGGGCGGTTGGTCGCGCCGACCACCACCACATCGCGCAGCGGCTCCACCCCGTCCAATTCGGTCAGCAGGGCCGCCACCACCCGATCGGCCACACCCGAGTCACCGCTCTGGCCGCGGCGCGGAGCCAGCGCGTCCACCTCGTCCAGGAAGATCAGCGAGGGCGCGGAATCGCGTGCGCGCTGGAACAATTCGCGCACCGCCCGCTCGGACGAACCCACCCACTTGTCCATGAGCTCGGCGCCCTTCACCGTGTGCACGCTCAGCTGCCCCGTGCTGGCCAGGGCGCGCACCAGGAAGGTCTTACCGCAGCCGGGCGGGCCGTACAGCAGCACGCCGCGCGGCGGATCGATGCCGAGCCGGGCGAACGAATCCGGATGCCGCAGCGGCCACAGCACCGCCTCGGTGAGCGCCTGCTTGGTCTCGATCATGTCGCCGACATCGTCGAGGCTCAGGCTGCCGATGGCCAATTCCTCCGTCCCGGAACGGGACAGCGGGCGGATCACCTCCAGCGCACCCGCCAGATCCTGCTGGCGCAACATCGGTTCCGAATGTTCCCGGCTGGCCCGGGACGCCGCCCGCAGCGCCGCCTCGCGCACCAGCGCCGCCAGATCCGAGGCGACAAATCCGGGTGTGCGGGAAGCGATTTCGTCCAGCTTCAGACCCTCGGTCGGCGCGGTGCGCAGCAATTGCTCCAGCAGCGCCACGCGCACCGCCGCGGTCGGCAGCGGCAGCGTCACCTCGCGATCGCACAGTTCCGGGCCGCGCAGCCGGGCGTCGATCTCGGCCGGATGCGCCGTGGTCGCCAGCAGCGCCACCGCCGGGCTGGCCACGGCCGCCCGGAGTTGATCGAGAATCAGCGTCGCTACCGGCTCGGCCACCGCGGGCAGCAGGGCATCGATATCGGTAATGAGCAGGACCCCGCCCGCGCCGGAACAGATATCGGACACCACCATGCCCACCTCGCGCAGCCGGGTGCCGCTCTCGGTGGCGCCGACCGAGGGCCCGTCCAGCTCCACCAACCGCCGCGATCCGGCCACCGCCCTGGCCAGCGTGGTCTTGCCGACTCCGGCGGGTCCGGTGATCAGCACGCCCAATTGGGAGGACGCGCCAAGGGTTTTCAGTAGTTCCGGCTCATCGAGTGCCAGATTCAGCCATTCGGTCAGCTTGGCCGACTGTGCCTGCACGCCCGCGAGATCGGCCAGCGCGACGGCCGACACCGGCGCCTGCGACTGGGTGCGCGGCGGCATCACCGGTCGATCGGGGCGGTCGGGGGCCTGGGCCGAGCTGTCGCCCAGCAGTGACCGCGGCCGATCGGTCGCCGCCACACCCGGCCCCCACACCACCGCGCTATTGGGTTGCACACTCACCGGCCCGGGTGCGGGATCGGTGGCCGTCACCGTCAGCAGTTCGGAGGTCCAGGCGATCCGGAAGGTCTGCGAAAGCGCCTGGGGCACAGCCGAACTACTGGTCCCCGGCCCCAGATCCCGGGGCAGCAGCGAGACGGCGTCTCCCACCGTGACCACTTTGCCCAGCAGTGCCTGCCGCAGTGTGGTCTCCGGAATCGAACTGGTGGCCAGTGCCGACCCCGTCACCGAAATCTGTTTCGCCCCATAGACCGTCACCGGCGAGACGACCACGGTGGCATCCTCGCGCACCCCGGCATTCGAGAGCGTCACATCGTCGAGCAGCACCACCCCCGCCGGTGTTCCGGCGGGAGCGACGGCCACCACGGCGGCGGTCCGCCGTGCCCCGATCAGCGAAATCCCATCCCACTCCCGCAGCCCCAGCGCTGCCAGCGCTTCCGGATGCAGCCGCACCAACCCCCTCCGGGCATCGGCGGCCGAGATGTTCAGTCGTGCGGTCAGCGCGAGTTCGGGCACGCCACCCATTGTGCGCGAACCGCCCGTGACAATGCCGCTATTACAGTCGGCCACCCGGTCGGCGCAGGCGCAACCGGGCCGTGGATACGCCGCGAATCGGCACCCGAATCGGCCGGCGCCGCTGTGCACGCCGCTGGGCGCGGCGCTCGGCGGGCTTGTGATCCCAGGTCTCCGGACGGGCCGCGACCCAGCGCGCCGAATGCACGGCGAACGGAATGTGCCCGAGGTACAGCACCACCAGCGCCATCATCAGGATGAGCGGGTAGGTGACCAGCAGCGCGGCCGCGAGCGCGACCAGCACCAGGAACAGCGGTGCGGTGCGGGGCGCGACCGATACCGACTTGATGGCCAGCGTCGGCAGCGTGCTCACACACAGCAGGCCGGTCAGTACGGTCCAGATCGCGACGGCCGTGAAGCTGACCCACCAGCCGTCGTGGAACTGCTCGGACAGTGCGATGGGCAGCAGCACGATGAGCGCGCCCGCGGGCGCGGGCACACCGGTGAAGTACTCACGCTGCCAATCGGGGCGGCTGTCGTCGTCCAGGAGCGTATTGAAGCGAGCCAGCCGCAGCACCATGCAGACCGCGAACATGAGCGCGACGATCCAGCCCACGCTATTGGCGTGCAGGAACGTCACGTATAGCACCAGGGCGGGCGCGACGCCGAAGGCGATGGCGTCGGAGAGCGAATCGAGTTCCGCGCCCATCCGGCTGGTGGCATCCAGCATGCGGGCGATGCGACCGTCCAGCATGTCGAAAATCGCGGCGGCGCCGACCAGGGCCAGGGCGATCGCGAGTTCGCCCTGCATGGCGAATTTGACCGCCGAGAGCCCGGAGCACAGTCCGAGAATGGTGACCATGCTCGGCAGCAGTCGCACGGTGCGGTTGCGGGCCGACCGATGCAGCGACGGTGCGGGCGCGAGTTGCTCCATCATGAATCCAGTTCGGCCAGCACCGTTTCCGCGCCGATGGTCCGCTGCCCGGGGACGACCAGCAGCTTGGTACCGGCCGGGAAGTAGGTGTCCACGCGGGAGCCGAAACGGATCAGACCGTAGGTCTCGCCGATGCTGAGCTTGTCGCCCACCTTCGGCTCGCACACGATGCGCCGCGCGAGCAGCCCGGCGATCTGCACGACCACCAGCCGCTGTCCGCTCTCGGTGAGCAGCACCATGCTGTTGCGCTCATTGGCGTCGCTGGCCTCGGGCAGATCCGCGGAAAGGAATTCGCCCTTCTTGTAGACGATGTTCTCCACGCTGCCGGAGATCGGCATCCGCTGTACGTGCACATCCAGTACCGACAGGAAGATGCTCACGCGCGGCAGCGGCTGATCGCCCATATTCAGCTCGACGGGCGGCACGGCCGAATCGACCAGTGCGACTTCACCATCGGCGGGCGCGACCACCACACCGGGACGATTCGGCGGCACCCGGTGCGGGTGCCGGAAGAAGGTGGCGGTGGCCGCGGCCGCGAGCAGTCCCGTGCGGCGCACCCACTTGCGCCGGACGCCCAGCACGGCGACTGCCAGCGGCGCTGCCACGAACGGCAGGCCGGCCGGGTGCAGCGGCGGGATGGCGGAGCGGACAAGATCGACCACATGGCCGAGTCCGGTGGTTTCGGGGGTGCCGGGCGGGGTGGGACGGCGGGCCACAAGCTCCTCTTTCATGCGCGGGTAGGTGCGGTTCAGGACCGCGATCACACGATACGGGAAGGTGACGGAAATTGATTTGCCTCGGCTACCGCAGCGATCTTCGGTGCAGAGTGAGCAGTCTGGCAGCAGCCGCCATTTGTGATCGAACCCACATGCATGGGAAGCTGTTTCGATTAATATGAGGGGGCCTCATGTCTGCGGCATCGTGGCCGCAAGGGGGTGGGGGAACAACCCGATGAAGGTCATGTTCGAAGCGCAGTACATAGGAGAAGCACCATGGCTGCTCGAATTGCCTCGATCAGCGGGGTAGAGCACACCGCAATACGCGGACTCGGCGTATATCGCCCTGCACGGGTCGTCACCAACGAGGAAGTCGCGGGACCGATCGAGTCCAGCGACGAATGGATCCGGACCCGCTCCGGTATCCGCAATCGCCGCTTCGCCTCGGAAGACGAGACGATCATCTTCATGAGCGCCGCGGCCGCCCGCGATGCGCTCGAAGCCGCCGAGATCGGCGCCGGCGATATCGACTGCGTCATTGTCGCCACCTCGACCTGGCTGCTGCTGACACCGGCCGCCGCACCGCAGATCGCGACCGAACTCGGCTGCAATGGCGTCGCCGCCTTCGATATCTCCGCGGGCTGCGCCGGTTTCTGCCACGCGCTGGCGGTGGCCTCCGATCTGGTGAAGGGCGGCACCGCCCGGAACGTGCTGGTCATCGGCGTGGAGCGGCTCACCGACACGGTCAATCCGGCCGATCGCAGCACCGCGTTCCTGTTCGCAGACGGTGCGGGCGCGGTCGTGGTGGGCGCCTCCGACGAACCCGGCATCGGTCCTACCGTGTGGGGTTCGGACGGCACCCAGCATCACGCCATCCGCCAGGACAAGGACTGGATGGACTTCTTCCGCGAGATCGACGCGCAGGGCACGGCCGCGGTCCGGCCCTACCTCGCCATGGAGGGCACGGCCGTATTCCGCTGGGCCGCACACTCTCTGGAAAAGGTGTGCCGGGAGGCCATCGAGGTCGCGGGCCTGACGACCGACGATCTCGACGCCATGGTCCCGCACCAGGCCAATGGCCGGATCATCGAGATCATGGCCCGGGTGCTGCATCTGCCCGATCACTGCGCCCTGGCCAATGACATCGAGGAGACCGGCAACACCTCGGCCGCCTCGATCCCGCTGGCCATCGAGGCACTACTGCGCGAGGGCGATGCCAAACCGGGCGGCACCGCACTGCTCATCGCCTTCGGTGCGGGCCTGTCCTACGCCGCACAGGTTGTGACGCTTCCGAACTGGAAGTAACTACCCGAGTTCCCACACCACATTGACGGTGAAAGTCACTGTCTGCTGGCCGGGTTCGAGGCTGAAGCTCGGCGCGGGCGCCGCATCGCGCGCGGCGGTCGGCGGGGTATTGCCGCCACCGCCCTCGCTGATCGTCTTGACGCTCTTGAGTTTCAGCCCCGCGAGGTCGGCGTACTGCTGAGCGCGCGCCTTGGCGTCGTCGAACGCGCGGGCGCGCGCATCGGCCAGCAGTTTGGTGTTGTCCTCGAGACTGAAGGCCACCGAGCTGACCCGGGTGTCATTGCCGCCGGCCTTGACCGCAGCATCCAGGATGGCCGAGGCCTTGGGCAGATCGTGCACCGCGATATGCACGGAATTGGTGGCCTGGTACCCGGTGATGGTGTGGCCCTCCGGGCCGTAGGTGGGCTGCACGGACAGCTCGCTGGTCTGTACGTCCTCGCGCTTGATGCCCGCCCCGACCATGGCGTCGGTCATGGCCTTGGCCTTGCCGTTGACACCGTCGACGGCGGTGGACACGTCGGCGGCGTTCACCTGGGCTCCGAGATCGGCCGTGAGCACATCGGGAACGCCCTGCACCTTGCCGTTGCCGGCCACGGTCACCGACCGGTCGTTATCGGAACCACAACCGGTGAGCAGGAGCGCGAGACCGGTGGCCGCGGCACAGATACCTATAAGTCGTCGCATACCGCGAACCTACTTATCCGCCCGCGGCGCCACCGGACAACACGCAGATCAGCTTTCGAGGGTCTGCTTGATCTTGCCGAGGGTTTCGTTCATACCGCTGACGAGATTCGCCTCGAAGGGCTGTTCGCCGCCGAGCACCGCCTCGATCATGCGCCGGACGGGCCAGCTGACCCCATTGGGGACATCGCGACGCTGCACGACCCGGGTGCCCGTTTCGGTGGGCTCGAGCGTGAAGCTCCAGATCGTGCGGTTCTCGTTCATCCGGTAGGCGATGGCCCGGTTGGGTTCATAACGCACCACCCGGGACGAAGTGGGGTAGTACTTGGCGCCGTCGCGATTGAGATTCACGACCCAGGTGCCGGTGCGGATCTTTCCGAGCGGCAGCACGCGCACGGTGCTCGGACTGAATTCCGGCATCCGCTTGAGATCGGAGACAATGCTCCAGACCTGCTCAGGCGGTGCGGCGATGTCGATGGTGGCTTCGAGAGTGTTCGGCAACGCTGCCTCCGGGAGATGTGACGATAGATACCAGCGATCCTAGTTCCCATTCGAACATCGAACCGAACACTGAAAATCAACTGCATCACATTCCTGTGTTGCCGCATTGCTGAAGGTAATGGCTAACGCACAATGTGTGACAGACGAATTAACAGTTAAGGCCACCAGCTTCCGATGCGAAACGTGAGGTGATCGGCCGTGAAATTGCTATCGCTCCTGCATCGCAGAACCAAGACGGTTCCGCTGTTGCCAGCCGACGAGAACCGCGACGCCGCGCAACCTCCCGGCCGGCCGAGACGGACCAGACCGAACGGTCAACTCGAAGAACGGTTGGAGCGACTGCTCACACCGAACGAGCTCGATATCGTTCAGCACCACCGGATCTGACGTGGCGATCGTCTCTCGGGGGCAGCGCAGGCCGAAATCACTTGCCAACTCGGCTCATACTCTTTAGGTGACTTCACCAGCTGCCGCCAAACCGGCCATCCTCAGCGTGGACGACGATCCCGGCGTCTCCCGTGCCGTGGTTCGTGATCTGCGCCGCCGGTTCGGCGCGGATTACCGGATCCTGCGGGCGGAGTCGGGTGCCGACGCGCTCGAGGTACTGCGGGAATTGAAACTGCGCGGCCAGCCGGTCGCGGTCCTGATCGCCGACTATCGGATGCCGGGCATGAACGGCGTCGAATTCCTGGAGCAGGCCATGGACCTGCATCCGCACGCGCGGCGGGTGCTGCTCACCGCCTACGCCGACACCGATGCCGCGATCGAGGCCATCAATGTGGTCGATCTGGATCACTACCTGCTCAAGCCGTGGGATCCGCCGGAGGAGAAGCTCTATCCGGTGATCGACGCCCTGCTCGACGCCTGGCGCAGCGATGACCACAAGCCGGTGACGGAGACCAAGGTGGTGGGCCACCGCTGGTCGGCCCGCTGCTCCGAGGTCCGGGAGTTCTTGGCGCGCAATCAGTTGTCGTATCGCTGGTACCAGGTCGACGAGCCCGAGGGCGCGCGGATGCTGGCCGCCGCGAATGCCACCGAGGACGATTGCCCGGTCGTCATCAATCAGTCCGGTGAAGTGCTGCGCATGCCGTCGGACTCGGAATTGGCGGCCGCGGTCGGTCTCAATATCGTTCCCGCCAGCGAGTTCTACGACCTGATCGTGGTCGGCGGCGGCCCGGCCGGTCTGGGCGCGGCGGTGTACGGCGCGTCGGAGGGCTTGCGCACGGTCCTGGTCGAGCGCACCGCGACGGGCGGGCAGGCGGGCCAGAGCTCGCGCATCGAGAACTATCTGGGCTTCCCGGACGGAGTATCCGGTTCCCAGCTGGCCGATCGGGCGCGGCGGCAGGCCGTCAAATTCGGCGCCGAACTCATCACCGCACGCGAGGTGGTCAGCCTGGAACCGTGCGGCGCCGCGCGGGTGGTGAAGTTCGCGGACGGCGGCAGCATTTCCGCCCACAGCGTATTGATCGCGACCGGCGTCAACTACCGGCATCATCCAGCGCCCGGGGTGGACGATTTCACCGGGCGCGGCGTTTACTACGGCTCCGCGATGACCGAGGCCTCCGATTGCAGCGACCGCGACATCTACATTGTCGGCGGCGCGAATTCGGCAGGTCAGGCGGCGGTCTATATGTCCCGGCACGCGCGCACCGTGCACATTCTGGTGCGCGCGACCTCGCTGGTGGATTCCATGTCGCACTATCTGATCCAGCAGATCGAGCAGATCCCGAATATCAAGGTGCATCCCCGCACCGAGGTGGTGTCGGCGGACGGTGACGATCATCTGGAGCGGATCGTGCTGCGTGACAATGCCACCGGCGCGGAAGAAAAAGTGGATGCCGAACGGTTGTTCCTGTTCATCGGCGCTGCCCCCGAAACCGAATGGCTCGACGGTGTCGTCCACCGGGACGACAAGGGCTATGTCCTGGCCGGACCCGATCTGATGGTCGACGGCAATCGCCCGGCGGGCTGGGAGCTACCGCGCCCGCCGCAACATCTGGAGACCAGCGTTCCCGGCGTTTTCGTGGCCGGCGACGTACGTTCGGAATCGGCGAAGCGGGTGGCGTCCGCCGTCGGCGAGGGCGCGATGGCCGTCATGCTGGTCCACCGCTGGATCGCGAAACAGTAGGAGTGCAATCGTGGGAACAACATCACTGATCTGCGATCCCAATGAACTACGGGACCTGTTCCTCTTCGAGAAGCTGACCGACGAACAGCTGGCCTGGCTGTGCAAGGACGGCCGGGTCGAGCGTTTCGAACCGGGTCTGGTCTTCCGCGAGGGCGAGCCGGCCACCTGCTTCTACGTCCTCATGGAGGGCGAGGTCCGGATGACCAAGATCTCGGGCGGCGAGGAGATCGAACTCGTCCGCACCGATCATCACGGGTCGTATTCGGGCGCGTGGACCGCGTACATGGGCGATAAGGTCGACCAGAACTACAGCGCGTCCTTCTATGTGACCAAGCCGTCGAAATTCTTTGTGCTCGATGCCGGAACCTTCTCGCACATGATGAAGGAATGGTTCCCGATGGCATTGCATCTGCTGGAGGGTGTGTTCTTCGGCAATCGCAATTCGAATGAGATCATCGGGCAGCGCGAACGCCTGCTGGCGCTGGGTTCGCTGTCGGCGGGCCTGACGCACGAGCTGAACAATCCGGCCGCGGCGGCCGTGCGCGCCACCTCCTCGCTGCGGGAACGCGTGGCCGGTATGCGGCACAAGCTGAAGATGATGGCGCACGGCAAGTTCGACTCCGCGACCATGGAGGCGCTGGCGCAATTGCAGGAGGAGGCCGCCGCCCAGGTGGCGAAGGCGCCGACGCTGACCCCGCTGGAGGCGGCCGATCGCGAGGACGAGCTCGGCGATTGGCTGGAGGCGCACGATATCGCCAACGGCTGGGATATCGCCCCGACCTTCGTACAGGCCGGTTTCGATATCGACTGGCTGGAGAAGGTGCACGGCACGCTCACCGGTTGCGAGGGCGCGGTTTTCGAGGGCGCGATCCGCTGGCTGAACTACACGGTCGAGACCGAACTGCTCATGAACGAGATCTCCGACTCCACCACCCGCATCTCCACGCTGGTGAACGCGGCCAAGCAGTACTCGCAGATGGACCGGGCCCCGTTCCAGGTGGTCGATATCCATGAGCTGCTGGACAGCACGCTGGTCATGCTGGGCCGCAAGATCGGCGACAATGTGCAAGTGGTCAAGGAGTACGACCTCGCGCTGCCGCCGGTGCCCTGCTATGCGGCGGAACTGAATCAGGTGTGGACCAATCTGATCGACAATGCCATCTCGGCCATGAACGGCCGCGGCACCCTCACCGTGCGCACCTACCGCGACGGTCCCTGTGTCGCAGTGGAAATCGGCGATACCGGGCCGGGCGTGCCGGAGGAGATCCGCACCCGCATCTTCGAACCGTTCTTCACCACCAAGCCGGTGGGCGAGGGAACCGGTCTGGGACTGGATATCTCATTCCGCATTGTGGTGAACAAGCATCACGGCGATATCCGGGTGGAGTCGGAGCCGGGCGATACCCGGTTCATCGTGCGGATTCCGTTCGAGCGCGTCGATGTGCCTGGGAATATCGAAACCGTAAGCATGGCAAGCTGATACAGGAGACCAGTGATGTCGGAGAAGATCGAGGGTATCGATCCGTCCGCGGCCCCCAGCGGCCCCGGTTGTCAGGACTGCGACGCCGCTCAGGGCTGGTGGTTGCATCTGCGCCGCTGCGCCCAGTGCGGCCACGTCGGCTGCTGCGACAGTTCCCCGTCGCAGCACGCGTCCAAGCACTTCAAGGATTCCGGGCACCCGTTCGCGCAGAGCTATGAGCCGGGCGAGGATTGGTTCTACAACTACGCGACCGACGAAATGTACGGCGAGGGGCCGGATTTGGCCGCACCGCATTCCCATCCGGCGACGCAGACGGTGCCCGGGCCGCGTGAGCGGGTCCCGGCGGACTGGCAGAGTCATCTGAACTGACGGTCGGCGGTACTGGGTGAATCCCTGGGAGAACTTGTCTCCCAGGGATTCTCATTCTTCCGGGCCGAGTTTGTGGCTGCTGAGGAAGGCGAGCGAGAGATCCGCGAGATTGTGCCAGCAGTGATCGGCCACCATGGAGTGCCCGCGGCCGTTGAGCACCTGCAACTCCGTGACACCCGGATTGCGCTGCTGCAGCCGGAATTGCGCGCGCACCACGGCCGGGGGAGTGGCCCGGTCCTCGGCGCCCGCGATCAGCAGCAGCGGCCCGCGCACCGCGTGGACATCCACGCTGACTTCGCTCCCGGGGCTGACATTCGCCAGGGCCAGCTGGAACACTGGTTTGGCCGGAGCGGGAATCGCGTACTGCCGGAACAGCTGATCCGATTCCGCACGACTGATGGCATTGCCGAAGACGCGGTGATAGCTGTCGGCGGTGTGCGCCCAGGTCTTGCGGCGCAACCAGGGCTTCGCGAGAATCCCTCCGACACTGCGCAATTGAGCAGGCGGTAGCACGTACACGCCCCGGTACTGCGCGGGCGCGATGGCGATGCCGCCGATGGCGATGCCCTGGGCGAGCAGCTGCTGTGCGATGAGCCCGCCGAAGGAGTGCCCGATGACGATCGGCGGCGCCGGTAGATCGGCAATGTATTTGGCGTAGTGCTCGGTGACTTCGGCGATGCCGCGATTGTTCAGAGCCTCGGCATTGGCCCGGGTGGCCGCCGGATCCCGTCCGTCGCCGGGCCAGCCGGGGGCGATGGGCGCGAAGCCCGCGCGGTCGAAATACTCGAGCCACGGTGTCCAGCTGTCGCTATGCATCCAGAGGCCGTGGATGAAGACGATCGGGGTTTTCGGTGCAGGCATGAGATCTCCTCTGGTTGCACGTGATTCGTCTCATTTCGCCTGATAGTGACGATACGGGAGTGCTCTTGCTACCGGTAGCGGTCGCCTGCGGGTACTCTGCTCCGAGCGCCGGGCGCCCCGGTGCGCAGGCACTCTCGGGAAGCTCGGAAAAGGGTATGAAACAGACTGTGATCGTCGCCCTCGCCGCAGGTGCGCTGGTGCTGGGTCTAGCCGGCTGCGGATCGGGAAAATCCACCGAAGCGAGCAGCCAGACCAAGGGCGCTCCGAGCTCGAGCAGTGTCGCGGCGCCCACCGGCACACCCACCGCTACGCCCGCTTCCGCTCCGGTCGCCGCCACCACGGCCGAGGCCCCCGTCGAACCGCCCGCCGGTGCGAACACCACCCCCGCGGCCGCCAAGAAGACCACCGCCCCCGACGGCGCCCAGACCACCTGCGGCGATTTCCGCGACCTCGACAACGACACCGAGAAGCAGGTCATCCAGCAGGTCCTGGCCGCCAACCCGGGTTCCAAATTCGACGGCAGCCCCAATGTCGCGCTCGGTACCGCAAAACTCGTCTGCCTCGCGCCCGCCTACGCCGGCACATCGGTAGCAAACGCCATCGGCGCCGCCAAGTAACTCCTCGGCGCGTCCCGCCGATAGGCAGTGCGGCGCAACCGATTCCCGTGCATCCGGCAGCGTGGCCGCCGGGTGTGGTCTCTCGCGGTGTCGGTTGCGGTCCTATCAGGTGTGCAGCGGACCGTAGGGGCGTGTGGATGGTCATCACTGGCGGGGTGGCGCGCAGGCGTATCGTCTCGAACCTACGTACGAGGACGGGTGAAGTGATGGACGCCGGCGGGCTGGTGGAATACGAGCGACATCGTCCGCGACTGTTCGCACTCGCGTACCGGCTGCTGGGTTCGGCGAGCGAGGCCGAAGACGCCGTGCAGGAGACCTATCTGCGCTGGGCCGCCGCCGACCGCGCCGAAATCCGTTCCGCCGAAGCCTGGTTGACCACCGTGCTGGTGAATCTGTGCCGCACCTGGCTGGATTCGGCCCGCGCCCGCCGCGAAACCTATATCGGCCCCTGGCTACCCGAGCCGGTGGCGACCGGCGAGCTGGGCCCGCTCGAATCGGCCGAACAGCGCGAACTGGTTTCCCTGGCCTTCCTGACCCTGCTCGAACGCCTGACCGCCGCCGAGCGCGCGGTGTTCGTCCTGCGCGAGGCCTTCGGCTACGCGCACCGCGAGATCGCCGACATGCTCGACCTCTCCGAAGCCAATTCCCAGCAGCTCTACCGCCGCGCCACCCTGCGTGTGCGAGAGGAGCGCCCCCGCTTCGATCCCGCACCCGCGCACGCGCGCGCCCTCTTCGAAAAGTTCCTGACCGCAGCCGGATCCGGTGATGTGGCGGCCCTGGAGGCCATGTTCACCGCGGATATCGTCTCGGTCGCGGACGGCGGCGACAAGGTGAATGCCGCCCGCCGCGCCGTGCTCGGCGCCGGCCGTGTGGCCCGCTACGTCGCCTGGCTCTTCTCGCACGACGTCCCGGACCTGTCCCTGTCCATCGAGGATGTCAACGGTGCGCCCGCCGTAGTGGCCCGCGCGGCCGACGTGACCATCCTGATCGCGTCCGCCGAATTCGCGGACGACCACCTCGCCTCGCTGCGGCTGATCGTCAACCCCGACAAACTGGCCTACTTCGTGCGCGCCGACAAAGCTGCCTCGCGCACGGCATAACCTCCTCGCATCACGCAAGCGGTTAGCCGAGCACGGCTTACGGCTTCCACTAGCCGCACCCAAGCTGGTCAGTTGTGCATGAACTCGGGCGATGGCATGCGCGCGGCACGTGATTCGGTGTCTGGAAACACGGCTGCGCGTGTCGGTGACGCGGCACACATGCGGGAGTTGTCAGAGATCGCGGGGCTGTCCGGTCTAGAGAGTGTCGGCCCGGTGCAGGGTCGTCCTTTGGGGAAAGGAGCTCTCTCATGACCGGAGAACATCGAATCGTCGTGCTCGGTGCGGGGTATGCCGGATTGGCGGCGGCGCGGCAGGCGGCGCGGGCGCGCGGCGTACGCGTCACGGTGATCGACACACGCACCGAACTGGTGGAGCGGGTGCGTCTGCATCAGCTGCTCGCCGGTCAGCAGATTCCGCGGTGGAATCTTCGAGAGATGTTGGAGTGCAAGGGGATCCAGTTCATTCAGGGTAAGGCGATCGATATCGACACCGCCGCCCGCCAGGTGCGGCTGGAGGATGCGCCGCCGGTCTCCTACGACTCGCTCGTCTACGCCCTGGGCAGTGTCGCCGATGTCGGTGGTGTGCCGGGAGTCGCCGAGTACGCCCACTCGGTGGCGACGCCGGAGGATGTGCGGCGAGCGTCCGCGCTGTCCGGCCGGGTCGCGGTGGTCGGCGGCGGTTCCACCGGTATCGAGACCGCCACCGAATTGGCCGAGGCCCGACCGGATCTCACGGTGTTGCTGGTGAGCGCCGAGGAGCCGGGAGCCTGGCTGTCGGACAAGGCCCGCACCCACATTCGCGCGGTGCTGGAGCGCCTGGGCGTCGAGGTGCACGCCGGTGCGAAGGTCGCCGAGGTGACCGCCGACGGTCTCGAGCTGGTCGGCGGCGCGAGTCTGTCCGCCGAAACAGTGCTGTGGACAGCCGGATTCGCGGTCCCGGAGCTGGCCGCCCGCTCGGGCCTGGCCGTGGATCCCCGCGGCCGCGTCCTGGTCGACGGCGAACTGCGCTCCCGCTCGCATCCCGAGGTGTACGCCGTCGGCGATTCGGCGGTCATGACCGGTCCCGAGGATCGCGAATTGCGCATGGCGTGCGCCACCGCACTGCCTGCCGGCAAATACGCCGCGACCGCCCTCACCGCGCGTCTCGCCGGAAAGACGCCCGCGCCCCGGCGTTTTCGCTACGTCCTGCAGTGCGTGAGCCTGGGCCGCCGCGACGCCATCGTGCAATTCGTGCACGCCGACGATGCACCCGCTCGCACGGTCCTGACCGGCCGTACCGCGGCCTGGGTCAAGGAGCAGATCGTCCGCACCGCGGGTAGTTCGGCGCGGCCCTGAATCCGCCCATCGGAATCGTCAACTAAGGGTTGACCACCGCTAGATGGTCAACCTACAGTTGACGCATGACCACTCCCTTTCGCCTCGACGATCTGATCGACGGCATCAAGAAGGCCCGCCCCGACAACACCCTCGAGCAGCTCTCCGACGCCGTGGTCGCCGCGGATCACCTCGGTGACCTGGCTGATCACCTGATCGGCCACTTCGTCGACCAGGCCCGCCGCTCCGGCGCCTCCTGGACCGATATCGGCCGCAGCATGGGCGTCACCAAGCAGGCCGCGCAGAAGCGCTTCGTCGCCAAGGGGCCGGGCGATGCCGCCGACGCCGCGGCGCTCGATCCGAGCACCGGTTTCGCGCGCTTCACGCACCGGGCCCGCAGTGTCGTGATCGCCGCGCAGGAGGAGGCCCGCAATGGCAGCAATGCCGAGATCGTCCCCGAGCACCTGGTCCTGGGTCTGCTGCGCGAGCCGGATTCGCTTGCCGTGCAGGTTGTCAAGGCCAAGGGTGTCAGTGTGGACGCGGTCCGCCGGGTCGCCACCGCCGCCCTGCCCGCCGCCGCGGAGAAGATTCCGGCCTTGATTCCCTTCGATTCTCAGTCCAAGAAGGTCCTGGAGTTGACCTTCCGTGAAGCACTTCGCCTGGGCCACAACTACATCGGCACCGAGCACCTGCTGCTCGCCCTGCTGGAGGTCGAGGCCGGGACCGGCGTGCTCTCCGGCCTCGGCCTGGAGAAGGACGCGGTGTCGGCGGACCTCGGGGAACTGCTCGCGCAGTTCGCGGACCCCGCAGCTGACGCGCAGTGAACCCCGCCTCACGTGTCCCACTAGCCACGGCGGATACCATGTGGGCATGGCGGACGACGAAGGTTCCGACCTAGTTGCAGGGGAACGCCGCGCAGATCTGGTGCGCGCGCTCTCCTATGTCTCCACCGAAGAGGCGCCGGACGGCGGGTTCATCGTGAACGGTGACCTGCCCCCCGACGTGGCTCCGGTGTTCGTCCGCGCCATCATGCGGATCGAGGCGGAGTTGCTGTTGAACGACGCCGAGCTGGTCAATATCGATCAGGGTGAGCCGCGAACTCCCGAGGAGCGCCGCACCGATGCGCTGATTGCGCTGCTACTGCGGGTGGATGACCGCCTGGTGCGCTGACCCCCGACCTTGCACTCCCGGTGTGTGAGTGCTAGAAATGGCTTGGCACTCCTGACCTGTGAGTGCTAGGTCGGGACGGTGAGGCCCCTATGGTCGTCCGTCGCGGGCACCGCGCCTGGCCAGATCGTGTCAATCCCCTGATCTGGAGGATCTCAACGCAATGGCCAAGACAATTGCGTACGACGAAGAGGCTCGCCGCGGTCTCGAGCGGGGTCTGAACGCCCTGGCCGACGCTGTCAAGGTGACGCTGGGCCCGAAGGGCCGCAATGTCGTGCTGGAGAAGAAGTGGGGCGCCCCCACCATCACCAACGATGGTGTCTCCATCGCCAAGGAAATCGAGCTCGAAGATCCGTACGAGAAGATCGGCGCGGAGCTCGTCAAGGAAGTTGCCAAGAAGACGGACGACGTCGCTGGCGACGGCACCACCACCGCCACCGTGCTCGCCCAGGCGCTGGTACGCGAAGGCCTGCGCAATGTCGCGGCCGGTGCGAACCCGCTGGGTCTGAAGCGTGGCATCGAGAAGGCCGTTGCGGCCATCACTGCCCGCCTGCTCGAGACCGCCAAGGAGGTCGAGACCAAGGAGCAGATCGCTGCCACCGCAGGTATCTCGGCCGGCGACTCGTCCATCGGTGATCTGATCGCCGAGGCCATGGACAAGGTCGGCAAGGAAGGTGTCATCACCGTCGAGGAGAGCAACACCTTCGGTCTCCAGCTGGAGCTCACCGAGGGCATGCGCTTCGACAAGGGCTACATCTCGGGTTACTTCGTCACCGACCCGGAGCGTCAGGAAGCGACCCTCGAGGATCCGTACATCCTGCTCGTCGGCTCGAAGATCTCGACCGTCAAGGACCTGCTGCCGCTGCTGGAGAAGGTCATCCAGGCCGGCAAGCCGCTGCTGATCATCGCCGAGGACGTCGAGGGCGAAGCCCTTTCCACCCTGGTGGTCAACAAGATTCGTGGCACCTTCAAGTCCATCGCCGTCAAGGCGCCGGGCTTCGGTGACCGCCGCAAGGCCATGCTGGCCGATATCGCCATCCTCACCGGTGGCGAGGTCATCAGCGAAGAGGTCGGCCTGTCCCTGGACACCGCCGGCATCGAGCTGCTCGGCACCGCCCGCAAGGTGGTCATCACCAAGGACGAGACCACCATCGTCGAGGGTGCCGGAGACCCGGAGGCCATCAAGGGCCGCGTGGCGCAGATCCGCACCGAGATCGAGAACTCGGACTCGGATTACGACCGTGAGAAGCTGCAGGAGCGCCTGGCCAAGCTGGCCGGCGGTGTTGCGGTGATCAAGGCCGGCGCTGCGACCGAGGTCGAGCTCAAGGAGCGCAAGCACCGCATCGAAGATGCCGTGCGCAACGCCAAAGCTGCCGTCGAAGAGGGCATCGTCGCCGGTGGCGGCGTGGCTCTCGTGCAGGCCGCCCCGGCGCTGGACGAGCTGACCCTCACCGGTGACGAGGCCACCGGCGCGAACATCGTTCGCGTCGCGCTCTCGGCTCCGCTGAAGCAGATCGCCTTCAACGCGGGCCTGGAGCCCGGCGTTGTCGCCGAGAAGGTCTCGAACCTTCCGGCCGGCCACGGCCTCAACGCCGACACCGGCGAGTACGTCGACCTGCTGGCCGCCGGCGTTGCCGACCCGGTCAAGGTCACCCGCTCGGCCCTGCAGAACGCGGCTTCCATCGCGGCTCTGTTCCTCACCACCGAGGCCGTCGTCGCCGACAAGCCGGAGAAGGCCGCCCCCGCGGGCGACCCGACCGGTGGCATGGGCGGCATGGACTTCTGATCCCCCGGATCTGAGTCCGCGTCGAACCGATTCGGTTCTCGCAGTACACAACTGAAGGCCGGTCCACCCTCGGGTGGGCCGGCCTTCGGCGTTTCCGCAGCTGTCTTATCGACTCGAGTTTGTCGGACCTTCGAGCTACTGTCACAACCGGTTTCATTCGCGAAACCGTTTCTGATGGGGAGTATCTCGAATGTTTGGAATGGGCAAAATCGCCCTGGGGCTGGCGGCTGTCTCGATGATGGCCGGTGCGGTGGCGGGCGCGGGATCCGCGAGCGCCGAAGCGGGACCGGATGGACGTCTCTACGGTTCGATCGCGCTGCTGCAATGGGATGACAACACCGAGAATTGGTCTGCCGCATACAACTACCCGAACTGGGCAGAGGCGGATCGGGATGCGCTGAACGACTGCGGCGACCCGGAGTACTGCCACATCGCGGTGCGTTTCGTCGACGGTTGCGGCGCCATCGCCAAGACGTCGGATTCCGACTCCCGGTACTTCTGGGCCTCGGCGCCCACGCGTTTCGAGGCGGAGCGGCAGGCGCTGTCGCAGGCGTTCCGGCCGTCGTCGCTGAGTGCGTCGGGTGGGCCGGGCATCCTGGTCACGTCGAAGTGCACGGATAACGCGAGCTGATCCACGGCTCCGTAGCTGGATGACGCGGGCCGGTCCACCCTCACGGTGGACCGGCCCTTGTGGTTTCGCGGGCTTTCTATGTGGGGGGAGTCAGGGCCGGGGATGTCGTTCCGAGAGTGTGGCCGCCGCATCGATGGGCCGGACGCCGACGAGTTCGGCGGCCGCCGCGATGGCGGCGCGGCAGGCCGCATCGCTGTACGGGGCAGGGGCATAGAGGAGTTCGACCAATTCGATGGCGGCGATCGCCTGGTCTCGGGTCAGCAGCCGGCCCGGGAGCCAGCTGACGCGCCACTCCGCGTGCTGTGGGACGGCCTCCGCCGTCTGCGAGATGTCCTGCGCGTGTGGGGGGATGGACGCGTTGTGCTGATGGCCGGGGAGTCGCTCTGCGAACTCGTCGAGGATGCCGGTGGTAATCGACCAATCGCAGACGTACACGCCCTCTAGGGTGCGCTTCGGCGGTCCGCGACCAAGACCATTCGTTCGGATTGCCGGGTTCAAGCCCCTGACCAGCCGATTTGACTTCATTCGTAGCGACACGTAACTTAGTTCGAGTCAGAGCGACACGGACACCGACCCGGAGCCTTAACGGCCTGGGAAACGAGGTTGTACGAGGAGCGCCCGACAGTCACACTAGCTCTCCTGACCAGCGGATTTGGTTCTGCTGTGCGGTAAGAGCTAAGCTGTAAAAGTTGCCTCAGAGACCGACCGGGACAAAGAGCCCGCGAAGTTCTGTGTGCGTGTGTTCTTTGAGAACTCAATAGTGTGTCGATGAATGTCAGTGCCAATATTATTATTGGTTCCGGCTTCTCATACCCCCCGGTTGAGAGG
>NZ_JBEXOK010000022.1:0-45336 GCF_040611495.1 Nocardia sp. NPDC006630 | reverse complement strand
GGCCGGGGCAGCCGGGGGCGGCGGCCCCGCGCTCGCCGGGTGCTGTTTCGAGCTGGAGCCGGGGGTGGCCGGGGTGTCGGCGCCGTCGCCGCTACCGCCGAGCCCGGCGCGCAGACTGCCGCCGACCAGGAGGAATACCATGCCGAGCGACAGCACCAGCATCAATACCAGTGTGCGCGCGGACATCTCGCCGGTCTCCACCACTCCGGGTGTGCCGTCGTTGTCTGTCGCTGCGGGTCTCTCACGCACGGCGCCGAGCGCCACGGAAGCTCCTTCGATTACCGAGCAGGTGACCTGCTGATCCGAAAAGCTCGTCTTCCAGGACGCTACACAGATTTGCCAGGAACATTCATCGGCTACATGACACCGTAATATTGCAGCTCAGTATCTATTTCTTTCGATAGCTAAAAGATCTCTGTCGGATCGCCGGTGAACCACGCATTCTCGATGCGCACCCGGCTCATGAGCCACCGGCCGCCCTCGCGCACCAGTTCGACGTCGTATCGATTCTTCAGCAGGGCGAAGGTGCCGTGATCGGCGGTGAGCAGGTGCTGCGCCTCCACGAGTGCGGTGAGTCGCGCGGTATCGCCCTGGATCGCGATGCGGGTATTGGTCACCTGATGCGTGGTGTCGACGCGCCCGGCGAAGCCGCCGAGGATGGTGTCGACAATGAAGTCGCGGCCGGTCATGAGCGGGGCGACACCACCCCACTTCACGGCGGCCGGCTGGAAATCGAGTTCGGCGTCGGCGGTGAAGGACGAGGCGAACAGCTCTTTGTCCCGCAGGTCCTGTCCCAGCGCGAAGCGGTACAGGGCATCGCTGATCTCGGCGCGATCGCGCAGCTCCCGCACCATCGCGGCGGTATCGGCGGCCGGGGCGGACAGGGCGTGGGGCTCGGTGACGAACACGGTGACTCCTGAAGTTGTGCGGACCACTTCACCCTCCGCCCGCGCACCGGCCGCATCAATGTCGATATATGCAACGATCGTCAAGCACCACTTAACGATCCAGGCGGAGGCGGCACATGCTGGAGCGGTACGAAATCGAGGTCTTCCTCACCCTTGTGGAGGAATTGCACTTCGGCCGGACGGCCGAACGGCTGCGCATCTCGACCGCCCGGGTCAGCCAGACCGTCGCGAAACTCGAACGGCGGCTGGGTGTTCCACTCTTCGATCGCAGCAGCAGGCGGGTGACGGCCACACCGGCGGGCCGCGAGCTGTATGCGGAACTGCGCCCGGCGTGGGATCGCATCGGTGCGGCGGTACAGCACACCATCGATACCGGGCGAGGTCGCGGCGGGACGCTGGAGGTCGCTTTCGTGGACGCCGCCACGAGCCAATTGCTCAGCCGCGCAAAGGAATTGTTCCAGGAACAGCTACCCGACTGCGCCGTCCGGATTCGCGAAGCCCAACCCGCGCAGGTGCTTCCGTGGCTGCGGGCGGGCGATATCGATATCGCACTGGATATGGTCACGTCGGCCGAACCGGACATCACCGCCGGACCGGTACTGGTCTCGGAAGCTCAGATAGTCGCGGTGCCCGCGAATCATTCTTTGGCGCAACGCCGTTCGGTCACATTCGCAGACCTGGAACACACCACGGTACTGCGGGGCCCGGCCACCGCCACCGAACAACTCACGCTCGTCGGCGCGGGTCAGGGCGTACTGCCGATCGGCGCGCATGCCCGGCGCTATCACCCGCGCCCCGATGTGGCGTATCTGCCGCTGCGCGACGCCCCGCCGGTGCGGTGGGCACTGCACTGGCGGACCGCCGACAACAGCGTTCGCATTCGCGAATTCGTCCGTGCCGCAGCAGTTGCGGCGGAACCGGGCTAGGTGATCGGCAGGAACTCCGGACCCTCGGCATCGGTGAGTTCGTACAGTCCGGGAGCCAGATCGAGGGCGCGGGCGGTGCGGGCGGCGGCCTCGTCGAGGTGGATGCGGGGCGGCTCGGGCGGAGCGTCCGGGTAGTACGTGCCCGGGCCGTAGAACTGGCCGTAGCGCAGCACCACACCGCCGGCCCCACGCACCGACTTCTCCAGGAATTCCTTGGAGACCTGACCTTCGCCGGTCATCTCCCAGGCCACGCTCTGGGCGATGATCCGGGAGACCCCCGCCGCCTCCGCGGCGGCCAGCAGATTCGCGGTGCCCTCCCGGCGAATGCGGGCATTGGCCGCGCGGCCCTCGGCCAGTCGGGCCGGATCGTCGGGCAGATCGGTGAGCTGGTGCATGACCAACTCGGGGCCATATTCGGTGACGGCGGTGGTCAGGGCCGCCGCATCGAAGACATCGCATACCACCGGTTCCGCGCCGGCGGCGGCCAGCCGCTGCGCCTTCTCCGGAGAGCGGGTCATACCCGCCACATCGTGTCCCGCCGCAATGAGCAGCGGGACCAGCCGAGAGCCGAGGACGCCGCTGGCGCCCGCCAGAAATATCCGCATATTTCCGACATTAAGCGATCGTGATAACCACCTTGCCGAAAGGGTCGCCCTCGTTGAAGTACCGGTAGGCCTCGACCGCCTGCTCGAACGGGAAGACCCGGTCGATGACCGGCCGCATGCGGTGCTCGGCAATGGCGCGGTTCATGCCCTCGAAATCGGCGCGGCTGCCGACCGCGATGCGGCGCAGGGTCAGGTACTTACCGCCCAGCGGATCCCCCTGCTGCTGCCCCGCCGGGGCCGGGTACGCGCCGATGAGCGTGACATTCGCGTTGTAGCCCGCTGCCGCAAGGGATTTGGGCAGCGTGAGCTTGCCGACCGCCTCGACCACATGCTCCACACCGTCACCGCCGGTGAGGTCGTTCACCGCATGCTCCCAGTCCGGAGTCACCCTGCGGTCGATGACCTCGTCGGCGCCGAGCTTGCGCAACCGCTCCGCCTTGTCCGGCGAGGAGGTGATCGAAATGACCCGCGCGCCCAGCATTTTGGCGTGCTGCACCGCGAACAGACCCACGGGGCCGGTGCCGACCGTCAGCACGGTCTCCCCCGGTCCGGCCGGAACCGGCTTGCTCAGCGCCGCCCAGGCGACCAGTCCCGCGCAGGTGAGGGCCGCGGCCTCCTCATCGGTCAGGTGCTCGGGCACCTGCATGACCGAATCCTCCTCCAGCACCACATAGTTGGCGAGCCAGCCATTGTGGTTGGCGCCGTACTGCTGAGAGGTCAGCGCCTGGGTTTGCCGGCCGCCGTTCCAGGCGACGAAGTAGGTGCCCATGACCCGATCGCCGAGCGCGGCGCGAGTCACGCCGTCGCCCAGGGCGATCACCTCACCGACGCCGTCCACCAGCGGCACCGTATCGGGTGTGAAGGGCACCGGGTAGGTGCCGTCCATCAGCATGGTGTCGCGGCGATTGAGCGAGGTGGCCCGCACCCGCACCACGACCTGATGCGGTCCGGCCTCCGGGATCGACTGTGCGCGAGTGGTGAGTCCGTCGAGCCCGTGCAGTGGATCGAGGTGGTAGGCAATGGCATTCATGATGTTCTCCTGAAAACAGCCGTGGCGGTCGTAGCGAAGTTGTCTGTTTATGCGGGGCCGATGTACTGGTGGTCGGCGTGAATCCGGCCGTCCTCGTCCAGGGCGAGCACGTCGTAGCCCGCGCCGCCCACCGAGCCGTCGGCGGCGACCATGTCCCAGCCGATGCCGACCACACCCTCCGCCAGCCGCTGCGCCACCCCACGGCTGCGGAAGACGAATGTGCCGGAGCCGACGAACATTTCGTAGGCCCGGGTGATCCGCGCATCCAGTTCGCGGTGGCCGCGCACCGACATGTACGGGACCGGGAAGTTCAGGGCGGCAGCGGTTTCGCGAATGACCTGCGGCGGATCGACCAGCACGTGGGTGCCCTCGGTGGTCCACAGCTCCGCGATGCGCTTGACCCGGGCCTGCTGATCGGCTTCGTTCCAGACGGCGATGTACTGCTCGGTGAGGGTGGCCAGGCTGTTGTTGTCGACTCGATTGCTCATGCCACAGAGTCTGTTCGGCGGCGGCGAGCGGCGCGATTCCCTGCAGGGAATGATCATGCGGCCGCGCTTGTCATTCCCTGCAGGGAATCGCCCGCCGGCACCGGGGCGCACACAGTGGAGGAATGACGATCATGGCGGTGGCGACGACGGCGACCCCGTTCGCACAGCAGTTGCGGCACTGGCGCACCCGGCGGCGGATCAGCCAGCTGGATCTCGCGATCAGCGCGGAGACCAGTCAGCGCTATCTGAGCTTCCTGGAGCAGGGGCGCTCCCATCCGGGACGGACCATGGTGGTCCGGTTGGCGGAGTCGCTGGGACTGTCACTGCGCGAGCGCAACGGTCTGCTGCTGGCCGCCGGATACGCGCCTGCCTTCCCCGAATCCGCTTTGGACGCACCGGAACTCGGTGCGGTGCGGCATGCGCTGGACACCATCCTGCACGGGCATCTCCCCTATCCGGCCGTGGTGACCCGCCCGTTCGGCATTCTGGTGGCGGCCAATGCGGCCTTCGAGGTGCTCGCCGAGGGGGCGGCGCCGGAGCTGCTGCAGGCGCCCCTCAATGTGCTGCGCCTGGCCCTGCATCCCGACGGTCTGGCCCGGCGGGTGGTGAATCTGCCCGAATGGGGTCGTCATGTCACCGACAGCCTGCGCAATCGCGCGGCCCGCAGTCCGGATCCGGATCTCAGCGCGCTCATCTCCGAACTGGAGAGCTATCTGCCGCCGGTCGATCCGGGCCCGAATCACCTGGGCTTCGCGGTACCGCTGCGATTGCGCAGCGAGGCCGGTGAGCTGGGGCTGATCACCACCATCACCTCGTTCGCCACGGCCACCGACATCACCCTGGCCGAGCTGCATCTGGAGGCTTTCCTCCCGGCCGATCAGCCCACCTCCGACTATCTGCGGTCCCGCTTCGCGACCACCTGACGCCCTCTTCCCACACGCACCCCTCGCCGTATCCGCGGCAAGGGGTGCGTTTTCTTTGCGGCAAGTACTTGTAGACGAATACTCGTGGACGTATATTCGTAGACGAGTACAGAGGAGGTGGGCAGAATGGCTCGCAAGCGCAAGGTCGGGAATCTGATGGCACTGGCGGTGCTGTCGGTGCTCGCCATCCAGCCGATGCATCGCTATGAGATCGCCGGAAAGTTGCGGGAGTTCGGCAAGGACCACGATATGGGCGTCAAGTGGGGCTCGCTGTACACCGTGGTGGACAACCTCACCAAGCACGGTTTTCTCGAGATCACCGGCAGTGAACGCGACGGCGCCCGCCCCGAACGCACCATCTACCGGATCACCGATGCCGGTCGTGCCGAATTGGCCGACTGGACAAGGGAACTCATCTCCGATCCGGAACCCGAGCAGCGGCCGTTCATGGCCGGGCTGTCCGTGGTCTCGGTGCTCCCGCCCGATGATGTGATCGAACTGCTCACCGCGAGAATCGCCAAGCTGGAGGCTCGCTCCACCGCCGGCCGCACGCAGCTGGCCACTCTGAAAGGTGCAGTGCCGCACCTTTTCCTGGTCGAAGAAGACTATGAGCTGACCATGCTGGAGGCCGAGACCACCTGGGCGCGAGCCCTGCGCGATTCGCTCGTCGACGGCAGCTTCCCCGAGGTCGAACTGTGGCGGTCCTACCATCGCGACGGGCTCACACCCGCGGAAGCGGTCGAACAGGTGAAGGGGGGAATGCCCGGCGCGCAGCCGCCACCGGACTGAATACCGGACGACACAAGAACCGGGCCCCGGCGAAGGTGCTGCAACACCACCGCCGAGACCCGGGAATACCTTCCCGATCCGCGCCCGTGCAGGCGAACTCGTACCGAGTTTGGCAACTACAGGATAACTGGGTTCTCCGCACGCGCTCCGATTCGGGGTTATCTCACCCTGCTCTTTCGAAGTCTCAAGGGAGACAACCCATGTCTGAAACAAGCTCGGCTGTCCGTACCGCCCTCGTCATCGGCGGCGGCATCTCCGGACCCGTCACCGCGACCGCACTGCACAAGGCGGGCATCGAGGCCCGCGTCTTCGAGGCCTACCCCGGTCCCGCCTACGGCGTCGGTTCCAACCTCGCACTGGCCCCCAATGGGATGGCCGCCCTGGACATCATCGGCGCCGGGGATGCGATCCGCGCCGTCGCCGCACCGATCACCGCGCAATCGATGGCCGTCAACAACAAGCATCTGCGGCTGCCCGGCCTGTCCGGGGTGGAGCCGCTGCAACTGGTCGACCGGCCCGATCTGCACATCGCACTGCACGACGTCGCGGTCGCCGCGGGCGTGCAGTTCGAGTACAGCAAGCGCCTGATCGATGTCGAGGAGCATGCCGACGGCATTACCGCGCACTTCGCCGACGGCACCAGCGCCACGGGCGATGTGCTGATCGGCGCGGACGGCATCCGCTCCACCGTGCGCACGCTCATCGACCCGAATGCGCCGGACGCACAGTACCTTCGAATGCTGGGCTTCGGTGCGTACCTCGAGGGGGGCTCGCTCGACCTCGCGCCGGGGAATATGATCTTCGCCTTCGGCAAGCGGGCCTACTACCTCTACTGGACCATGCCCGACGGCCGCATCGCATGGGGCGCGAATCTGCCGCACGAGCAGTACCTTTCGCTGAGCGAGGCCCGCACCGTGTCCAATGAGGAATGGCTGCGCATCCTGCGCGAGGTGTACGCCGATGACATCCCCGGCGCCGAACTGGCCCGCAATACCAAGCCGGAGGATCTGGTCGTGGTCGGTGCGCTGCAGATCATGCCGCCGGTGCCGCACTGGTACCGCGGGCGCATGGTGCTCACCGGTGATGCCGTGCACGCACCGAGCAACACCTCCGGGCAGGGTGGTTCCATGGCCATCGAGAGCGCCATCGAGCTGGCGCGCTGCCTGCGCGATATCGATGATCCGACAGCGGCTTTCGCCACCTACGAGGCGCTGCGGCGGCCGCGGGTGGAGGGCGTCGCCAATCGGGTGAAGCGAATGAACCACACCAAGGCGGCGGGTCCGGTCACCCGCGCCGTCATGGGTGTGGTCATGCCGATGGCGCTCAAGCGCATGAACCCGGAGAAGACGATGGGCCATGAGCAGCGCTTCCGGATCGATTGGGAGGCGCCGGTGCAGCCGGTCCGCGTCCACGCCTGAGGATCTGAAACACAGTGCCCCGCTGCGGTTGTCCGCAGCGGGGCACTGGTCGTCCGGTGACTCAGCGAGTCGCGGTCTCCGGGCGGTCTGCCTCGTCGAGCAGTTTTGTGGCGATATTGTCGATGGCCTGATCCATCAGGGCGCGGTCCTTCGGATCGCTGAGATCCCAGTCGTCCAACTGACTTTCGATCCAGCGCTTCCAGGCGATCTGCACCCGGTCGATCTCCTGCACGCCGCGATCGGTGAGGGTCAGCACGTCACCGTCAACCTGCAGCAGGCCGTCCTGCTGCGCCTTGGCGTAGGTCGGTTCGATGATTTCCTCCGGCACCCAATGGGTTCGGGCAATCACACCGACGGTCGCCGAACCACGCAGGCGCTGGTACATGCGCACCTGACCGAGTGCCCACGCCTCGTCGCGGGTCAGCGAACTGCCCGCTGCCGCAAGGATTCCCGAATCCGGCACCGCATTGTCGCGCAGCTTGCGCAGCACCGGGGCGATGGCCCGCTCCAGCTGCACCACGCGATCTCCCGAATCCGGGACCGAGAAGCCCTCGCCCACATCGGAGGCGACGCCGCGGGAACTGTCGCGCAGCGGCACCTCCTTCAGGAACCACGCGATCGCGAAGCCGAGCAGTGCGACCGGCACCACCCAGCGGAAGACGTAGTCGATGGAGGTGGCGTACGCGTCGATGATCGGCACGGCCTGCGGCCGCGGCAGATCGCGCAGCGCCTGCGGATTCTGGGCGACCTCCGGCGGCACCTTCGCCTCCATCAGCGCGGCAGCGAGATTCGGGCCGATCTTGTTCGCGTACAGCGTGCCGAAGATGGTGGTGCCGAACGCACTGCCGATGGTGCGGAAGAAGGTCACCCCGGAGGTGGCGGTGCCCAGATCCGAGTAGGGCACGCTGTTCTGCACCGCGATGGTCAGCACCTGCATGGCCAGGCCGATGCCCAGACCCAGCACCAGCATGTACAGCGACTGCAACCAGAAACTCGTGCTCGCGTTCATGGTGGACATGAGGAACAGGCCGAGTGCCATGATCGCCGTGCCCGCGATGGGAAAGAGCTTGTAGCGCCCGGTCCGGCCGACAATGGTGCCGGAGATGATCGAGGTGGTGAACAGGCCGACCACCAGCGGCAGCGTCTGCAGTCCGGAGGCGGTCGCCGACACGCCCTTCACGTACTGCAGGAAGGCGGGCAGGTACGTCATCGCGCCGAGCATGGCGAAGCCGACGATGAAGCTCAGGATCGAGCAGACGGTGAAGACATTGCTGCGGAACAGCCGCATCGGCAGCATGGGCTCTTCGGCCCGCAGTTCCACCGCGACGAAGGCCGCGAGCGCGATCGCCGAGGCCGCGAACAGGCCGAGGATGGTGGCCGAGCCCCAGGCGTATTCCTGTCCGCCCCACTCCAATCCGAGGATCAGGCAGGTGACGCCGATCGAGATGAGGGCGATGCCGAGGTAGTCGACGATCGGCTTCACCGCATTGCGCACGACCGGAATCGTCCGTGCCGCAACAACAATCATGATGATGGCGATGGGCACGTTCACGTAGAAGCACCAGCGCCAGCTCAGGTGGTCGGTGAACAGGCCGCCCAGCGTCGGGCCGATCACCGTGGTCACACCGAAGACCGCGCCGAGCGCACCCTGGTACTGGCCGCGCTCGCGCAGCGGAATCACATCGGCGATCAGGGCCATCGAGGTGACCATGAGCCCGCCCGCGCCCAGGCCCTGCACCGCCCGGGCCGCGATCAGCAGGTCCATGCCGTGCGCCATGCCGGCGATGACCGAGCCGAGAATGAAGATGAAGCCGCTGAGCTGGAAGACCAGTTTGCGGCCGAAGAGGTCACCGAATTTTCCGGCCAGCGCGGTGGCGATCGCCTCGGCCACCAGATAAGCGGTGACCACCCACGCCATATGCCCCGCGCCGCCGAGGTCGGCGACGATGGTCGGCAGCGCCGTGGCGACGATGGTGGAATCGAGTGCCGCCATGAGCATCCCGAGCACCACGGTCGCGAAGATGATGTTGATTCGGGCCCGGCTCAAAGGCTGGGGCACGGAGGGGGCAACGGCCGCGCTGGCACCGGTCATCGGCTCAGTATGTGGCGCTCACCAGCGAGTACACAGCAACGACACGGCAAACAGGGCGATCAGTTTGCTCGGACCGCATAACCGCCGAGGGACGGCTCGAGCGTGTCGAAAGCGCCGCCGATGTAGTCGGTCAGGGCGGCCGCGATGACATCGTTGGCTTCGCCGTCCACGGTGCGGCGGACGGTCTCCTCGAAGAGGGCGCGGTGTACGCCGCCGAGCAGGGCCGCGGCGATATTCGGGGTGAAATCGCCTGCCGCGGCCCCGGTTTCCTCGGCCAGCGCCAGAGCGAGCAGCCGCTCGCGTTCCTCGTGGAATTCGCGCAGGCGCGCGACCAGGGCCGGGCTGCCGGTGATGAGCCGCGCGAAATCCGGCCCGGAGAACCCGATCAGCGCGGCCTGCGCGGCCACGGCGGCGAGATAGTCCCGGCGCAGTGCGGCCAGCGCCGATTCGGCCGGCCGCCGATCCCGGACCGTGCGCGCGAGACTCGCCACGAACTCATCGTGCACGTCCAGGACCAGGTCTTCCTTGCGCGGGAAGTAATTGGTCACGGTCATTTTGGCGACATCGGCGGCTGCGGCGATATCGGCGATGGTCACCGTGTCGAAGCCGTGCTCGAGGAACAGCAGGGTGGCGGTATTGGAGATGTTCTGCCTGGTCTGCAACTTCTTCCGCTCCCGAAGACCCAGCGGACGATTACCGGCTTCGGTGGTCTGCGCGCTCATGCCCATGAGCATAGCTGATTCCGTCACAAATTCATTGTTGACATATTTTTAGGTCGTACATATATTTGTCCCCGCCGTCGAGACCGGCGAGTACAAATGAAGGGGACTCCCCGCAATGACCCGCATCGCCATGGCAGCCAGCACCACCCGCCGGAAGGGAGCAACCTCCATGACGCTCACCGTCAGCGACGACGCCATCAAGGACTACCTGCGCCAAATCGGCGGTACCCCCCTACTGACCGGCACGCACGAGTTCGAGCTCGGCGAGCGCATTGCGGCCGGAGTGGCCGCCCGGCAGCGCCTCGACGAGTCGGACGGCGCGGCAATCGAATTCACCGCCGCGCAGCGGCGTGCGCTGCAGCGCACGGTGGCGGACGGACTGCGGGCCAAGGACCATATGGTGCGCGCCAATCTGCGCCTGGTCGTCTCCATCGCCAAGCGCTACCCCACCCCGACCGGCATGTCACTGCTGGATCTGGTGCAGGAGGGCACGCTGGGGCTGATGCGCGCGGTGGACAAGTTCGATCATCGCCGCGGACTGAAACTTTCGACCTATGCCACCTGGTGGATCCGGCAATCCATCGGGCGGGCACTGACCGATCAGGGCCGCACCATCCGGCTACCGGCGCATGTGGCCGATGTGATGAACCGGGTCATCCGCACCGAGCGGACGCTCTCGCAGCGAATGGGCCGGGATATCAGCACCGAGGAACTGGCCGAGGAACTCGATATGTCCGTGCTGCAGGTCCGGGAGGTGCTCAGCCATGCGCGCGAACCGATTTCGCTGCACACCCCGATCGGCGACAGCGACAATGCCGAGCTGGGCGCGCTCATTGCCGACAATGGCCCGGACCCGTCGGTGACCGTCACCGACGGCGCGCTGCGCGGGCAGCTGGGGGTGGCGCTGTCCGGGCTGCCCGAGCGGGAGGCGCAGGTGATCGCGCTGCGCTACGGTCTGGACGGTTGCGAACCGCGGACACTGGAGGAGGTCGGCCGGATCTTCGGGGTGTCCCGGGAGCGGATTCGGCAGATCGAGGCCAAGGCCATGCAGAAGCTGCGCCAACCGGCGCGCACGCTGGCGCTCGAGGGGATGCTGGGCTGAGCCGGGGTACTGCTGAGCCGGAACCAGGGCGTGGCGGGTCGAGTCGGTCTACCGTCTGAACTTACTCTGGAGTAAGGTCAGGGGAATTTCATCGACGCGTGCACCGACGCACGCCGAACGCCGAACCCGTGAGGTCAACAGCCATGGCATGGAAGCCCAGCGAAATCTCGGATCAGTCCGGGCGCACCTTCGTCATCACCGGCGCCAATGGCGGGATCGGCGAGCAGACCACCAAGGTGCTCGCGAGCAAGGGCGCGACCGTCATCATGGCCTGCCGCAATGCCGCCAAGGCGCAGCAGGTGGCCGACCGCATCGAAGGTGATGTGAAGGTCGCGGCGCTGGATCTCGCCAGCCTCGCCTCCATTCGCGAATTCGCGGACAGCACAGGCGAATTCGATGTGCTCATCAATAACGCCGGCCTGATGAACGTGCCGTTCTCGCGCACCGAGGACGGGTTCGAAACCCAGTGGGGCGTCAACCATCTCGGCCACTACGCGCTGACCGGGCTGCTGCTGGACAAGATTCACGACCGGGTCGTCTCCATCGCCTCCATCGCGCACCGGCAGACCCCGAAGCTGTGGGTCGACGACCTCAATTACGAGCACCGGCGCTATCAGCGCAATCTCGCCTACGCGCAGTCCAAGCTGTCGAACCTGATGTTCGGACGGGAACTGCAGCGGCGACTGACCGCGGCCGACTCGCCCAAGCGGTCCTACACCGTGCACCCGGGCGTCTCGGCCACCGATCTGTTCGCCCGCACCGAAACCCCACTGGACAAGATCTCCAAGCCCTTCGTCCGGCTCATCGGCCAATCCCCCCAGCACGCCGCGTACTCCTCACTGTTCGCCGCGACCGTCCCCGACGCCGACCCCACCGTCTACTGGGGCCCCGCCCGCCTGGGCGGCACCAAGGGCCCGGTCGAAGCGGCCCCCTCCAGCAAGCTGTCCCAGAACCAGGACCTCTGGCGCCGACTGTGGGAAGAGTCCGAGCGACTGACCGGAGTCACCTACAAGTTCTGAGTGGGAATGCGACGGACCTCCTACTACGGCTTGCGTAGTAGCGAGGTACCGTGGAGGTCGTGTCCGCTCCCCACCGCCGCCCGGCTCTGATCATCTTCGTGATCGTGGCGTTCGTGGCGTGCCTGGGTTTGGGGTGGTGGCAGTGGGGGCGCTTCGAATCCGGTAGTGGCACGGGGCAGAACCTGGGCTATGCGCTGCAGTGGCCGCTTTTCGCGGGGTTCGTGGTGTGGGCGTACTTCCGGTTCGTGCGACTCGAGCAGGAGGCCCGGGAGGACAGTGCGCCGGAGGCTGCGGCCGATTCCGCACCGGCGCCCGGCGATTCCGCTGCGGGCACTGCCGAAACCGTTGTCACGCCACGCGCCAGAAAGCCGAAACCGGTTGTGGCGCGCGAGATTCCGGCCGGATTGCTGCCGGAGCGACCGAAGTCGGCGACCAATGACGATCCCCAGGTCGCCGAATACAACAAATACCTGGCCGAACTGCATGCCGGCGACCTCGATCAGCAGATCACGGACGCCGGGCTGCGCAACCATCCCGAAAGGAGCGCCGGGTGACCGCGCGCGACAACTCCGAGGCCCCCGTCGCGACCGGTGAAACCACCCTCGCGCCCCGCCCGCTCGGCGCAGCCGCGCCCGAGAAGATCCGCGGCGCGCTCCTGCGCTACCGCACGCTGGCCTGGATCACCGGTATCTGGCTGCTGGTGCTCACCGGTGAGGTCATCTACAAGTACCTGATCCTGGCCGACAGCCACACCGCACCGCACTGGCTATTCTATGTCGGTCAGATCCACGGCATCTTCTACATGCTGTACCTGGTCTTCACCATCGACCTGGGCATCAAGGCGCGCTGGAAACCGGTCACCACGGCGCTGACCTGCCTGGCCGGCACGATTCCGTTCCTGTCCTTCGTGTTCGAGCACATGCGGACCAAGGAAGTGAAGGCCGCCTTCGGGCTCTGAAGCCGCGATGCGCTGAATCACCGAAACGCAAATGCGCTCCCCTCCGCGGAGGGGAGCGCATTTTTGCTGAAATCAGTTGTCCGCCAAGGCCTGCAGCGCCGGAAGCAGCTGCCGCAGGGCGCGGCCGCGGTGCGAGGCGGCGTCCTTCTGGGCCGGGGTGAGCTGGGCCGCGGAGACCGTGCCGCCCTCGGGAACGAACAGCGGGTCATAACCGAAACCGCCGTCGCCCACCGGCTTTCGGGCGATGACGCCGGGCCATTCGCCGCGCACGACCTCTTCCACACCGTCGGCGACGAGCGCACAGGCGGAGACGAACCCGCCGCCGCGCCGCTCGTCGGGGACATCGCCGAGCTGGGCCAGCAGCAGCGTGTTGTTGGCCTCGTCATTGCCGTGCGTACCGGACCAGCGGGCCGACAGCACCCCGGGCATACCGTTGAGCGCATCCACCGCGATACCGGAATCATCTGCGACACAGGGCATTCCGGTGGCGGCGAAGCCGTCCCGCGCCTTGGCGAGCGCGTTCTCCTCGAAGGTCGCACCGGTTTCGGGAGCCTCGTCGTACGGCGGCACATCGTTCAGGCCGACGATCTCGATGCCCGCGATACCGGCCTCGTCGAGAATGCGGCGCAATTCGTTCAGCTTCTTGGCATTACGGCTGGCGACCAGCACCCGGCGCGACATCAGGACTTCTTCTTCGCCTCGGACGGCTCGGGGAGCACGCCCGGATACGGCAGCGCGAGCGCTTCCTTCTGCACCACGAACAGCTGCTCACACCCGGCGAGCGCGGAATCGAGCAGCTTGTCGAGGGTCGAGCGCGGGAAGGTGGCGCCCTCGCCGGTGCCCTGGATCTCGACCAGGGTGCCGGTATCGGTGGCCACCACATTCATATCGACCTCGGCGCGCGAATCCTCCTCGTACGGCAGGTCCAGGCGCACCCGGCCGTCGACCACGCCGACGCTCACGGCGGCGATACCGCAGGAGATGGGCTGCGGGTCGTTCAGCTTGCCGGCGGCGGCCAGGTAGGTGACAGCGTCCGAGAGCGCCACGTACGCGCCGGTGATGGCGGCGGTACGGGTCCCGCCGTCGGCCTGCAGCACATCGCAGTCGAGGGCGATGGTGTTCTCACCGATGGCGGCCAGATCGATGCAGGCGCGCAGCGAACGGCCGATCAGCCGGGAGATCTCCTGGGTGCGACCGCCGACCCGGCCCTTGACCGACTCGCGGCCGGAACGGGTGTGGGTGGCGGCGGGCAGCATGGCGTATTCGGCCGTGAGCCAGCCCAATCCGGAATCGCGACGCCACGGCGGCACCCCATCGGTGACGCTCGCGGTGCACATGACCCGCGTTCCACCGAATTCCACCAGCACCGAACCCGCCGGATGCGAGGTGAAGCCCCGGGTGATCTTTACCTCGCGGAGTTCGTCATCCGCCCTGCCATCGGCTCGTGTAGACACGAGCCACAGCCTAGACGGTCAGATTTCGAAGACTTCGCCGGGAGAAACCGCGTGTACCGGGCCGCTGAAGACCGCCTTCGCCTCGGCGATGACGTCCTCGCGGGAGGTCCACGGCGGAATATGGGTAAGCAGCAGTTCACCGACACCGGCCTCGGCGGCGACAATGCCCGCCTCATGGCCCGAAAGGTGAATGCCGGGGGGACGATTCGCCGGGTCGTGGGTCCAGGAGGCCTCGGCGAGCAGCACATCCGCGCCGCGCGCCAGCTCTACGACCTCCGGGCACAGTGCCGTATCGCCGGTATAGACGAAGGTGCGGTCGGGAGCGGTCTTGATGCGCAGACCGTAGGACTCCGGCGGATGGAACATGCGGCGGGCCTCGATCGTATGGCCGTTGCCGAAAGGAATCGGCGCATCGACCGTCCACTGCCGCATATCGATCACATCGGACCAGTCGTCGGTATCGCCGCCGATCTCCGCGGACGCATTGCCGATACGCAGCGACGTGTCGGAAGGGCCGTAGACGATGGCCTTCCCCGTCGGCGGGTTCGGGTGGTAGCGCCGCCACACCAGCAGGCCCGGCAAATCCAGGCAGTGGTCGGCATGCAGATGGGTCAGGAAGATGTCGACTTCACCGGGATCGAGGTAACGCTGCAGCGCACCCAATACGCCCGGGCCGAAATCGATCACGGTGGGAGTCATATCCGGGCCGGTGAGCAAGTATCCCGATGCCGGGGAATCCGGGCCGGACACGCTGCCCGAGCACCCGATCACGGTGAGGCGCATTCCCCCATGCTGCCACGCTGCTGTCTCACTCAAGGAGGGATCCCCCAAATCGCCGGCCGGGTCCACCGTCACCCCGACGACGCGATACGGCCGGCGTTAGCCCCGCGACGATGACGACGTTCATCCGATGAGAGTACCCATCCGGCAACCAGTCCACCCACCGCCCCGAAAAGATGTCCTTGCCAAGAGATTCCGGGGTCTCCGGGCAGCACACCCCACAGAATCGAGCCGTACAGCAACCCCACTACCAGGCCGATGGCGATCTGCACCACATTGCGCGCGAAGACGCCGCGCGAAATCAAATATGTGAGCCAGCCGAATACCAGGACCGAGGCGCCGATGTGGACCGTGTTCGACGGCCCGATCAACCAGGTGCCGCCTTCGCCGATCACCCAGACGATGGCGGTCGCAGCCAGCCCCCGGCCGATACCGGTGAGCAGGGTCAGCAGACCCAGCACCAGCACCGGGACGGTATTGCCGATCAGATGTTCCCAATTGGCATGCAGCACAGGGCCGAAGACAATGCCCTCGAGCCCGTCCGCCGTGCGCGGCTTGACCCCGGCCTGATCGAATTCCTGCCCGGTGGCGGCGTCCACACCTTCGATTCCGTACAGCAGTGCGGTGAATCCGAGCGTGATCGCAATAGCCCGCTGCCACAGCAGCTTCAACCCACCGGCCGAACGCGGCTCCGACCCCGGATCGGTCAACTGCTTCTGCATCCGCCCGATCCGCTCCGGATCGAACGACGCTCCGACACCACCGGTCATCGCCAGTACCTCCTAGACCACCCTCTGCCCCGAGCGTACCGGCGACACCAGCCCCCCGCCCCGCCCCGACAGCCGCTCCCGCCCACCGACCGGCAGAGCACTTCACCGAGAGGGCTCTCACGGTGGCGACACGCTGTATACGCCCACTATGAGAGCCCTCTCGATGACTGCATCGTGAGTGGGGCCAGGCGCGACGTCGGGGGCGGAGGGGTACGCCGTGAGTGGGGAGCCCGGGTCGGGTGCGGCAGGGGGTCAGGCCCAGAGTTGGCCGTCGAGGCGGTCTTCGGCTTCTTCGAGGGTGCCGTCGTAGGCGCCGGTGGAGAGGTATTTCCAGCCGCCGTCGGCGACTATGAAGGCGATGTCGGCGGATGTGCCTGCCTTCTGGACCTTTTTCGCTACGCCGAGGGCCGCGTGCAGGATGGCGCCGGTGGAGATGCCGGCGAAAATGCCTTCTTCCAGGACCAATTCGCGGGTGCGGCGGACGGCGTCGTACGGGCCCACCGAGAAGCGGGAGGTCAGGACGGATTCGTCGTACAGCTCGGGAATGAAGCCCTCGTCGATATTGCGCAGGCCGTAGACCAGTTCGCCGTAGCGGGGTTCGGCGGCGACGATATCGATGCCGGGGACCTTTTCGCGCAGGAAGCGGCCGGTGCCCATCAGGGTGCCGGTGGTGCCCAGGCCCGCGACGAAGTGTGTGATCTCCGGCAGGTCGGCGAGGATTTCCGGGCCGGTGGTCTCGTAGTGGGCGAGTGCGTTGGCCGGATTGCCGTACTGGTAGAGCATCACCCAGTCCGGGTTCTCCGCGGCGATCTGCTTGGCCAGCGCGACAGCCTGATTGGAGCCGCCGGCGGCGGGCGAGTCGATGATGCGGGCGCCGAACATGGTCAGCAGCTGGCGGCGCTCGATCGAGGTGTTCTCCGGCATGACGCAGACCAGGTGATAGCCCTTGAGCTTGGCGGCCATGGCCAGGGAGATGCCGGTATTGCCACTGGTCGGTTCCAGGATGGTGCAGCCCGGGGTCAGCAGCCCGTCGGCCTCGGCCTGCTCGATCATCCGCAGGGCCGGGCGGTCCTTGATCGACCCGGTGGGGTTGCGGTCCTCGAGTTTGGCCCACAACCGCACATGGTTGTCGCCGTCCCATTGCGGGGACAGGTTGCGCAACCCGACCAGCGGGGTATTGCCGAGCGTCGCGATCAGCGACTCGTAGCGGGCCACGGTTAGCGCGCGCCGCCGGCGACCGCCGGGAGGATGGTGACGGTGCCGCCCTCGGGGACCTCGGCCTCCAAGCCACCGGCGAAACGCACATCCTCGTCATCGACGTAGATGTTCACGTAGCGGTTGAGCTTGCCGTCCTTGAGGAGTCGGTCCTTGAGGCCGGTGTGGTTCGCGTCGAGGTTGTCGATGAGGGCCGCGAGAGTCGCGCCTTCGGCCTGCACCCGCTTCTCACCTCCGGTGAGGGTGCGCATGATGGTCGGGATGGAGACGGTGACCGGCATTGTGGGCTCCTTGCTGTATCCGGCGGAAAGTGTTCAGGCGGTGGTGATCTCGACCGGCTCCTCGGTGACGACGCCGTCGAGGATGCGGTAGCTGCGCAGCTCGTGCTGCTCGGGATCGCGGGTGGAGATCAGCACGTAGTGGGCGTTCGGCTCGGACGCGTAGGAGATATCGGTGCGGCTCGGGTACGCCTCGGTCGCGGTGTGCGAGTGGTAGATGACCACGGCTTCCTCGTCGGCATCGTCCATGGCGCGCCAGACTTTCAGCTGTTCACCGGAATCGAAGCGGTAGAAGGTGGGCGAGCGCTCGGCATTGACCATGGGCACGAAGCGCTCGGGGCGGTCGGAGCCCTCGGGACCGGCGATGACGCCGCACGCCTCGTCGGGGTGATCGGCGCGCGCGTGCGCGACCATTGCCTCCACGAGCTCGGCCCTGATCACCAGCACTGTCGAATCCTTCCGCTCACCACCCGACGGACGCCTGCCCGCGGGCAGGCGAATCGCTGTCGTCAACCAGTCAGAATATTCGGCTATTCCCGGCGGCCCGGGTCACACCCCCCGAAGCTCCGGCCGCTCCCCCGTGTGGCATGCCCCCGACAGGATCGGCGAGCGGAACCCTGCTTGCCGCAGCTGAGGTCGCCGGCCGCACTGCGGTGCCCGGCTCTACGCGCCGAAGAGGTCTGTGTAGGAAGGAATTCCGGCGACCGAGGTCGCGGAGAGGATGGCGTCGACTATGGCGCGCTCCACGCAGACGGCGGCAGCGGTACACAGCTGATCGAGGATGAGCAGGTCGGCGGGAAAGGCCGGCGGCAGCGGGAAGCCGGGGCCGGGCGCGGCGGTGCCGGTGGCCAGCGCGAAGAGCGTGTCACCGTCGAGCGGCGAATGCGCGGGACGAATGGCGCGGGCCAGGCCGTCGTGCGCGGTGGTGGCCATTCGGCGGCAGGCCGAGGGGTCCAGCGCCGCATCGGTGGCGACCACGCCGATGGTGGTATTGAGCACGGTGCCCTTCACCGGGAGTGCGTTCGCGGCGGCCAGGCGGTCGGCGGCGACGGGCCGCAGGCCGAAGTGCTCGGGGCCGTCCGTGCCTGTGCCCCAGGGCAATCCGGTGCGCGGATCGAAAACCGAGCCGACCGGATTGGCGACGATCAGCGCGCCCACCGTGATGCCTGCGGCCGGCCCGTCGGTGAAGCGCACACTCGCGGTACCCACCCCGCCCTTGAGGGATCCGGCCCGCGCACCCGCGCCCGCGCCGACCGAGCCGCGCGCGAATTCCGTGTTCGCGGCGTCCGCCGCCAGGAATCCGAAATCGGCGCCGGGCCGAATATGCCAGTCCCCCACCGGAAGATCGAAGATCACCGCGCCCGGCACGATGGGCACCACACGCGAGGGGTCGGCGGGATCCATCGGAATGCCTTCGCCGTGCTCCTCCAGCCAGCGCATGACGCCGTCGGCCGCGGCCAGGCCGTAGGCGCTGCCGCCGGTGAGCAGCACGGCATTCACCTGGCGCACGGTATTACCGGGGTCGAGCAGATCGGTTTCCCGGGTGCCCGGTCCGCCGCCGCGCACATCCACCGAGGCGGTGGCCCCGCCCGGCACGCGCAGCACGGTGCAGCCGGTGGCCGCGCCGGATCCGAGGGTCGCGTCCGGGTCGATCGAGTGCTGGTGCCCGACCAGCACGCCCGGCACATCGGTGATCGAATTCTGTGGTCCCGCAGCACTGTTCACGGACTTCACCTCCGAGCCGACGGTGTCCCGAGCCGGACGGCTAGGGCATGAGCGCTTGCAGCAGCGAGTCCTGCATCCAGGTCAGCCAGTGGTAGACGTCGAGGCTGGGGGCGCGCGGATCGTCCTGGTCCAGATGTTCGGGCGTGTCGGCGTCGATATCGAGCGCGGTGCCCAGCGCGAGGCGGACGTCATTGAGCGCATTGAGCCAGCAGTCGGCCTGCTCGGGGGTGAGGATGATCTTGCCGCCCTGCGGCGGGAGGGTCTCCAGGATGACCAGCCCGGCGGCGACCTTGGTTTCGATGATGTCCGGTTCGTGCAGGCTGCGCAGCGCGGAATTGAGACCGGCGCGCTCGGCATCGGGCGAACCCGGTTCACTGCGATGGAAGTCGGGCAGCAGCCGGGCCAATCGGGGATCGTCCGGCGGGGTGGTGTTGCCCAGCTGTAACCCGGTGAGGGCGGCCAGTTCGTCCTCGGGGGCCGAACGGGCTCGGTCGGTCAGCAGCCCGGTCACCGCGCCCACCAGCGAGCGCAGTACCTCCGCCTCGTGGGCGTCCATTTCCGAACGGAGTTTCAACCCGCTCAGGGAGTTCTTCCTGCTCCACTTCCGCACCGGGCTACCGTAGCTGCCCGGGTCACTGGTCACGCTGCATGGTCGCCCATAGTCCGGCGGCGTGCAGACGCTGCACGTCGTGCTCCATCTTGTCGCGCGAGCCCGAGGAGACGGCGGCCTTGCCCTCATTGTGGACCTGGAGCATGAGTTCGTTTGCCTTGCCTTTGCTGTAGCCGAACAGCTTCTGGAAGATGTACGCCACGTAGTGCATGAGGTTGACCGGATCGTCCCACACGACGGTGACCCAGGGCCGATCCTCGGCTTCCAGAATTTCGGTGTATTCGACGGCCTCGGGCATTGCCTGCGAGGCTCCGGCAATCACGTGCGGCGCCGCCACAGGCACCGGTGCCGCCGACACTGTCCTGTTCGCGCCTGCCGGACCGGCGGCAATCCGGACAGCGTCTTCTGTGCACAGACCCATAACGTCCAGGGTACGACTCGAGTGCAGAGAAACAACAGCCCACACGACACGCCCAGCGCAGACGTCAGCTCGGCCGACGTGTCGGAGAACGGGCGGCAACGGGATGACCGGTCGGTCTGTGCCTACAGTGGTGGTCGTGACGATCGCCGACGGCAGTACCAGCACCGCGTTGCTGACCGACCAGTATGAGCTGACCATGCTCGCCGCGGCACTGGCCGACGGCTCCGCGCACCGGCGCTGCACCTTCGAGGTATTCGCACGGCGGCTGCCGCACGGCCGCCGGTACGGGGTGGTCGCGGGCACCGGGCGCCTGCTGGCGGCGCTGGCCGAATTCCGTTTCGGCGAGCCGGAACTCGCGATCGTGGCGAAATTCCTGGACCCGGCCGCGGTGGACTGGCTGCGCGATTACCGCTTCAGCGGCGATATCGACGGCTACCGCGAGGGCGAACTCTACTTTCCGGGCTCCCCCATTCTCACCGTGCGCGGCACCTTCGCCGAATGTGTGCTGCTGGAGACGCTGGCCCTGTCGATCTACAACCACGACAGCGCCATCGCCGCGGCCGCCGCCCGCATGGTGAGCGCCGCCGGTGGCCGCCGCATGATCGAAATGGGTTCGCGCCGAACGCATGAGCTGGCCGCCCCGGCCGCCTCGCGGGCGGCGTACCTGGCCGGACTCGACGCCACCTCCAATCTGGAGGCGGTGCGCAGCTTCGGCGTCCCGGGGTCGGGCACCAGTGCGCACGCATTCACCCTGCTGCACAGCGGATCCGACGGTGAGCACGAGGCCGAGGCCTTCCGCAGCCAGATCGCGACGCTGGGTATCGGCACCACGCTGCTGGTGGACACCTTCGATATCGCGCGCGGCGTGAACACCGCCATCGAGGTCGCGGGACCCGAATTGGGCGGCGTCCGAATCGATTCCGGTGATCTGGGCGTGATGGCGCGTCAGGTGCGCGAGCAGTTGGACGCACTCGGCGCGGTGCGCACCAAGATCGTGGTGTCCGGGGATCTGGACGAATACGCCATCGCCGCGCTGCGCGCCGAACCGGTGGACGTGTACGGCGTCGGGACCGCGCTGGTCACCGGATCCGGTGCGCCCACCGCGGGCATGGTCTACAAACTGGTCGAGGTCGACGGCGTTCCGGTGGCGAAACGCAGCTCGCACAAGGAATCTCGCGGCGGTACCAAGCGAGCGGTGCGGCTGGTGCGGCGCACCGGGACGCTGGTCGAGGAAATCGTGTACCCGGATTCCGGGCAGCGGCCCGAACCCAATGGGTACGAGGTCCGCGATCTGCAGACGCCGCTGGTCCGCAAGGGCGAGGTGGTCCCGGACTTGCCGAGCTTGCAGGACAGCCGCGAACTGGTGGCGCGGGGGCTGATCAGCCTGCCGTGGGAGGGCCTGAAGCTCTCGGCCGGGGAACCGGCGATTCCGACGACGTTTCTCACATAGCCGCCCGGTCCCCTCACATAGCCGCGCGGTCCCGGGGCGCGGCACAATGCACGAGGTAAGGAACCGTTCCCCCCGGGAGGTCGCTATGAGCCGAGCACTGATCGTCGTGGATGTACAGAACGATTTCTGCGAGGGCGGGTCGCTGGCCGTCGCGGGCGGGGCAGCGGTCGCCGAGCGGATTACCGAATACCTCGGCGTCTCCGACTACACCGCGGTGGTGGCCACCCGGGACTTCCACATCGATCCGGGCGCGCACTTCTCCGAACAGCCCGATTACGTCGACTCCTGGCCGCCGCACTGCCGGGTCGGCACGCCCGGCGCGGATTTCCACCCGGCGCTCGACACCGCTCCCGTCGAGGAGATCTTCTCCAAGGGCGCGTACACCGCGGCCTACTCCGGCTTCGAGGGCACCGCCTCCGACGGCTCGACCACCCTCGCGGACTGGCTCCGCGACCGTTCCATCGACGCCGTCGACGTCTGCGGCATAGCCACCGACCACTGCGTCCGCGCCACCGCCCTCGATGCCCGCGCCGAGGGCTTCACCACCCGAGTCCTCCTCGGCCTCACCGCCCCCGTCTCCCCCGCCACCCTGCAAACCGCCCTCGACAAACTCCGCGCCTCGGGCGTCGAACTCGCGGGAACAGTCGAAAGTTGATCTCTCCGCTCACGTAGATCCTGGCCACAACCATGACGGGGTGGACCTCTCCGGTGCGTCACACTGCCGAATGTTGTGCCCTGCGGGGTGACAGGGGCCTCGCCGGTGACAGGGGCCTCGGCAGTGTGATGGGCCCCGATGGAGCACACCGCGCCGACGGTTGCTCGCGGGTTGTCGGCCGGGAGCAGTAACCTGGCCGTCGTGCCTGAACTTCCTCCCGTCCCGAAGCTATTGGCCACCGCTGTCCAGGCGCTGGGGGGTAAGGAGCGCAAGGGGCAGCAGACTATGGCCGCGGCGGTGGCGCATGCCATTGATACCGGGGAGCATCTGGCGGTGCAGGCGGGGACCGGGACGGGGAAGTCGCTGGCGTATCTGGTGCCGAGTTTGCGGCATGCGGTGCGGACGGGGCGGACCGTTGTGGTGTCGACGGCGACCATTGCGTTGCAGCGGCAGCTGGTGGATCGGGATCTGCCGCGGTTGAGTGGAGCGCTGGCGGAGCAGCTGGGGCGGGTGGCGCAGTTCGCGATTCTCAAGGGGCGCAATAACTATCTGTGCTTGAACAAGATCAATAGTGCGATTCCGGACGAGCCCGGTGAGGCGGAGCTGTTCGACGCGTTCGCCATCTCGCGACTGGGGCGCGAGGTGCAGCGGCTGCACGAGTGGGTGTCCGATACCGAGACCGGGGATCGGGACGAGCTCACGCCGGGCGTGAGTGATCGGGCCTGGCGGCAGGTGAGCGTGAGTTCGCGTGAGTGCCTGGGTAAGTCGCGGTGCCAGTTCGGGCAGGACTGCTTTGCCGAGAAGGCGCGCGCGGAATCGGGTGCGGCCGATGTGATCGTCACCAATCACGCACTGCTGGCCATCGATGCCATCAGCGGCATCCAGGTGCTGCCCGAACACGATGTGGTGGTGATCGACGAGGCGCACGAACTGGTCGACCGGGTCACCGGGGTGGCCACGGCGGAGCTGTCCACAGGATCGATCAGCGCGGCCGCCAAACGCTGCAACAAACTCATCGACGAGCAGGAGGTGGATCGCCTCGAGGGTGCGGCCGAGGCCTGGCACACCCTCCTGGACGAGCTCAACCCCGGCCGCTGGGACCGCATGCCCGACGGCGCGGCTTCGGTGCTGGCGCTCATTCGCGATGCCGCCTGGAATGCCCGTACCGCGCTCGCGCCTACGGGTTCCACCAATCCACAGGCCGATCCCGAATCCGCGGCCGCCCGCAACCAAGCCCTCGCCGCCATCGAGGAGATCCACGACGCGGCGGTGCGCGTGCTCACCACCTACGAGGAGCCGGACCCGTCCGCGCATCGCGATGTCATCTGGCTGGCCAGCGATGAGGTGCGCGGCGTCCCGCGCCGCACCCTGCACATGGCCCCGCTGTCGGTGGGCGGCCTGCTGCGCAGCCGCCTGTTCGGTACCGCCACAGTCGTTCTGACCTCGGCCACACTGCAGATCGGCGGCTCCTTCGACAATCTGGCCGTCACCTGGGGCCTGCCGCCCAAGTCCGCGGCCAAGGTGGATCCGGCGCTGGCCAGCGGTGCCGAGGCCCCGTCCGATGCCGCTGCGCTGCACTGGAATTCGGTCGACGTGGGCTCCCCCTTCGACCATGCCAAATCCGGAATCCTGTACGTGGCAAAGCATCTTCCCGCACCGGGCCGCGACGGTCTGCCTACCGCGTACCTGGACGAGATCGAGCGCCTCATCACCGCGGCCGGCGGCCGCACCCTCGGCCTGTTCTCCTCCATGCGAGCGGCCAAGGCCGCCACCGAGATTCTGCGCGAGCGCCTCGATACCCCGGTGCTGTGCCAGGGCGACGACGCCACCGGCGCACTGGTCAAGAAGTTCGCCGAGGACCCGGAAACCTCACTCTTCGGCACCCTTTCGCTGTGGCAGGGCGTGGACGTGCCTGGCCCGTCGCTGAGTCTGGTTATCCTGGACCGGATTCCGTTCCCGCGCCCGGACGATCCGCTGCTGGTGGCGCGGCAGCGCGCGGTGGAATCGCGGGGCGGCAACGGTTTTCTGTCGATCGCGGCCAATCATGCGGCATTGCTACTGGCGCAGGGCACCGGCCGCCTGCTGCGCAGTGTGGACGATCGCGGCGTAATCGCTATTCTGGATTCACGTCTCGCGACCGCCCGCTACGGCGGATATCTTCGAGCGTCGTTGCCGCCGTATTGGGAAACGTCCGATCCGCAAGTGGTGACAAAGGCTTTGGAGCGACTTACCAAATCTCCTGAGCTAAACAAAACACCCGTGTGAAAACGATCACACGAGTGGTCTGTACTTCCGAATAGAAGTAAATTGGCCTGCGATACCCCGGTGTACCCCCAATTCCCACATCGGAAGTATCGGTGTCCCCGCGCCAAGCCCTGCACGCGGCGCGGGGACCATAAACTTCTTATTACAGTGCGTACTTCGGGATTTACTTCGCGATCAGCGTGATGAGCGCGGCCACCACACCCAGCAGCACCGCACCCGCGGCCCAGGTGAATCCCTTACGCGCCCAAGGCCGCTCGGCATCCAGCGCGAACCGCCCCGGCCCCGCGAAGGCCAGCGCCACCGCCGCGACCGCGTAGAGCAGCGCCGACTCGTAGGCCGCGAACCCGCCGTGCCACGTCGCATTGATCGCATTCAGCATGGTGCCCAGCACAATTGCGGCCGCCAGCGGCGTCAGCAGGCCCAGTGCCAGCAGCGCGCCGCCGGTCACCTCGCTCAGGCCCGCGAGCGTGGCGAAGAATTTGCCCGGGTCGTAACCCATGCCCTCGAAGGCTCCGGCGGTCGCATCCAGGCCGTAGCCGTTGAACCACCCGAACAGTTTCTGGGTGCCGTGCACCACGAGCAGCGCACCGAAGCCCACCCGCGCCACCAGCAGGCCGATATCGGAGGCACTGGCGTCCAGGCTCTTCCGGGTGGCCACACCGGAAGTGCGTGTACCGGCGGCGTTTTCGTCGACAGTCGTCATTGCTTTCCCATTCCTCATCGGTCTACCTGCGGTCGTCTACAAACGGACCGTGGTCCGCATAGCTGCACAGTGGAACTCAACCGGGCCGTGCGGCAGGCTATTCCGCTGCCGGGAAGGAAACGTGTGACCTGGACTACTTCGCGAGGAACCAGAAGTAGGAGACGAACACGACCATCAGCACCCACATCACCGGATGCACTTCGCGCCCGCGGCGCTTGGCGACCATGACGATCGGATAGAAGAGCAGACCCATGGCGATGCCGTTCGCGATGGAGTAGGTCAGCGGCATCATGATCACGGTGATGAAGGCCGGGACCGCGTATTCCAAACGGCTCCAGTCGATATCGCCGAGGGCGCGGGACATGAGCACGCCGACCACGATGAGCGCCGGGGCAGTTACCGCGGGCACATCCGCGACCACCGCGAAGAGCGGGAAGAAGAACATGGCCAGCAGGAACCAGCCGGCCGTGGAGACCGCGGTCAGACCGGTGCGCCCGCCCGCCGAAACACCGGCTGTGGATTCGACGTACGCGGTGGTGGTGGAGGTGCCGATGATCGCGCCCGCCGCGGTGCCGACCGAATCGGCCGCAAGGGCCTGTCCGGCGCGCTCGAGCTTGCCCTCCTCGGTGAGCAGCCCCGCCTGATGGGCCACTCCGATCAAAGTGCCGGAGGCATCGAAGAAGTCGACGAACAGCATGGTGAGCACCACAATGATCATCTGCCCGGTGAACGCATCGGGCAGATGAATAATGGCCTGGCCGAAGGTCTTGTCGAGTCCGTGCGGCAGCTCGGCCACCGAATTCGGCAGCTCCACCAGTCCGGTGACAATGCCCAGGATCGTGGTCGAGAGGATGCCGTACAGCACCGCACCGTGCCAGCCCAGCACCAGGAACACGACCGTCACCAGCAGGCCGAACAGCGCCAGCAGCGTGGTGCCCTTGTGGAAGTTGCCCAGGTGCACCAGAGTCGCGTCACTGGCGACCACGATGCCCGCGTTCTTCAGCCCGAGGAATGCCACGAACATGCCGATGCCGGCGCCGACCGCGAGTTTCATCTGCATGGGGATGGCGTCGATGATCTTCTCGCGCACCTTGGTGATGGCCAGGACGAAGAAGATGATGCCGGAGAGCAAGGTGCCCGAAAGCGCTTCCTGCCACGGGATTCCCATATTGAGGATGACCGTGTACGCGAAGAAGGCATTGAGCCCCATACCGGGCGCGAGCGCCACCGGATACTTGGCCCAGATGCCCATCACCAGCGTGCCGACCACCGCCGCCACGGCGGTCGCGGTGAATACCGCCTGCGTCGGCATGCCCTTGGCGCCCAGCACGCCGTGGTCGCCCAGAATCGCCGGATTGACGGCCAGTACATAGGACATGGCGAGGAACGTGATCGTTCCGGCCATGAGCTCGCGCTTGACGGTCGACCCGTGATTGCTGATGCCGAAGTACTCGTCGACGCGCCCCTTGGTGCGCGTGAGGACGGTGCTCATGGGTGTGGTGTCTCCAGTCGGCCAGGAGGTCAGAAGGGTGCCCCGAGGACCGTACTTGTCCTGTTCGCCGGAACTTTACTCGGCCCGGCGAATCGTGAGCAATCGCACCTGCCTCATGCTTGTTTTTCCAGCACTACCAGCGCAATTGCTGGGCAAATAAACTTATTACCCACCGGTATTTCGAAAACCTTGCGGATTTACTGTCTCAGACGTTACAAATACGTCATCCGGGGGCGGACGGCAAGTACCGGCAGATGAGAATTGCAAACGTGTGGTTACCGATGTCATCGATGTGATCGCGGAGTTCGCGATCAGTCGCAAAGCGATCTGGGATGTGCTCGTCGAGCCACAGTCCTACCCCCGGCTCTTCCGCGGTATCGGCGCGTGCGAACAACGTGATGCCGCCGACCGGAACCCCACCCTGACGCTGCGGGTGGGCGGCGCCGGAATCGACATCCGCACCCTGCTGGTGCAGGTGCGCATCGGCCGCGAATACGAGAACCTCGAACTGCACTGCCCGGACTCCGGCAGCTTCGCCGCGGTGCGCCTGCGCGAGGCCGGCCCGAACACGCGGATCTCGGTCACGTATTTCAAAGCCGCACTGGTACATCCGCTGGTGGCGCAGCTGCCCAACTCCGCGGCCGCGGCCTGGACGCAGGCGGGGCTCAAACGGGTCGCCGATCTGGTGGCGGGCGCGCCGACCGCGACGATCATCAATGGCGAAGACTCCCCCATGAAGCTGCAGGCGAGCGTCGCCCGGCAGATGGTCGCCTCCGGCGTGGTGCGCACCTATCGCCCCGATGTAGGTCTGAAACAGCTTGGCAGCCTGGCCAAATGGGGGTTCAGCCTGGCCGGCGGGTATGCGGCCGCGGCCGCGCACTCACCGCAGCGGGCGGCCGTCATCGACGACCGCTACTCCACCACCTTCGACCAATTGCACTCGCGCAGTAACGCATTGGCCGGGGCCATGACCATGCTCGGGTTCGGCAACCGGGCCTCGATCGGACTGCTCTGCCGCAATCACACCGGCATGGTCGAATGCATGGTGGCGGCCGGTAAGGCGGGCACGGACGCGGTGCTGCTCAATACCGGTCTGCCCGCACGGCAGATCGAGGAGATCGTGCAGCGTCACGGACTGTCGGCGCTGTTCGTGGACAGCGAATTCGAGGATCTGGTGCGGTATCTGCCGGCCGATCTACCGCGCTTCAGCACCGGCGAGCGACCGCCGGAACCCGGGCGCACCACCATCGAGGATCTCATCGCCATGCGTGAGATCGCCGCGAAGAAACCGTCGCGGCCGGGACATCTGATCGTGCTCACCTCCGGGACCAGCGGCACGCCCAAGGGCGCGCGGCGCCCGCATCCCAAGGGTTTCGGGACGGTGGCGGCGCTGCTGTCGCGAATCCCGTTCGGCGTCAACGAGACCCTGATGATTCCCTCGCCGCTGTTCCACACCTGGGGGCTGGCGGCGCTGCAGATCTCCACCGCGATTCGCGCGACCATCGTGCTCAATGATCGATTCGACGCCGAGGACTGTCTGCGGCGGATCGCCGAGCACAGGGTGACCGCGTTGATCGTGGTGCCCGTGATGGTGAACCGCATTCTCGATCTGCCCGAGCACGTGCGGGCGCGCTACGACCTGTCCAGCCTGAAGATCGTGGCCAGCTGCGGTGCGCCGCTGGCCGGGGCGACCGTCCTGCAGTTCCTGGACACCTTCGGCGACATCCTCTACAACGTGTACGGATCCACCGAGGTGTCCTGGGCCAGCATTGCCGATCCGGCGGATCTGCGCCTCTCGCCCACCACCGCCGGCCGTCCGCCGCTGGGCACCAAAATCGCTGTGCTGGGCCAGGATCGGCGCATTCTGCCGGTCGGGGCCACCGGGCGGGTCTTCGTCGGCAATCACATGCTGTTCGACGGGTACACCGATGCCACCCCGCCGGAGGAATCGAACGGCATGCTCGACACCGGGGATATCGGCTACCTCGACGCCTCCGGGAAGCTGTTCCTGGCGGGCCGGGACGACGAGATGATCATCTCCGGCGGCGAGAACGTCTTCCCGCGTTCGGTCGAAGAGGCGCTCTCACACCTGCCGCAGGTGAGCGAGGTCGCCGTGGTCGGTGTGCCCGATCGCGAATTCGGCCAGCGCCTGGCGGCTTTCGTGGTCAAGCGGCCCGGATCCGGACTGGACTCGGAGATGATCCGCAATTACATCCGGCACCGGGTGAGCCGGTTCTCCGTGCCCCGCGATGTGACCTTCCTGGACGCACTGCCCCGCAATGCCACCGGCAAGATCCTGAAACGCACACTGGGACAGGCGACCTAGGGACTGGGCGTGGCCACCAGGCCGAACTCCGCCTCCGAGGCCAGCAGCGGATGACTGGGCAGGATGCGGATGGTGTAGCCGACCGCGCCGGAGAGCGGAACGGGGACCTCGACGGTGAAAAGTTCTGTGCCGGAATCCGTTCCGGCGTAGGTCATGGGAATGTTGTGGATATCGGTCAGATCGTCGGTCGGTGAGACCCGGCCCAGGACCGCCTGAACGGTGACGTCCGACGGGGTCAGCCCGCCCAGATCGATGCGGGCGCGCAGCGCGAGATTCGCGCCGATGACCGGGATATCCGGCAGACCCGAGCTGTCCACCTGCACGACTCTGACTGCCGGCCAGGCGGATTCGACGCGACGGCGATATTCGGCGAGTTCCCGGGCGCCCTTGAAATCGTCCTGCGCCACCGCCGCGTACGCCGCCGCGGCGGGTGCGTAGTAGCCGACGGCGTAGTCGCGAACCATGCGGGAGGCCAATACCTGGGGGCCGAGGGTCTGCAGGGTGTGGCGGACCATCTCCATCCAGCGCACGGGCAGATCATCGTGATCGCGGTCGTAGAAGCGCGGCAGCACAGCACGTTCCAGCAGTTCGTACAGTGCCGAGGCTTCCAGATCGTCGCGGCGGTGATCGTCGCGCACACCGTCGGCGGTGGGAATGGCCCAGCCGTTCTCACCGTCGTACATCTCGTCCCACCAGCCGTCGCGGATGGAGAGATTGAGGCCGCCGTTGAGGGCCGACTTCATGCCGGACGTACCGCAGGCCTCGAGCGGCCGCAGCGGATTGTTCAGCCACACATCGCAACCCCAGTAGAGGTAGCGGGCCATGGACATGTCGTAGTTGGGCAGGAAGACGATGCGATGGCGCACCTCCGGATCGTCGGCGAAGCGCACCACCTGCTGGATGAGCGCCTTGCCGCCGTCGTCGGCCGGATGGGATTTGCCCGCGACCACCAGCTGCACCGGGCGCTCCGGATCCAGCAGCAGCGCACGCAGTCTTTCCGGATCGCGCAGCATGAGGGTGAGCCGCTTGTAGGTGGGCACGCGGCGCGCGAAGCCGACGGTCAGCACCTTCGGATCGAAAACCTGGTCTATCCAGCCGAGTTCGGCCGGGGCCGCACCGCGCTCCAGCCAGGAGGCGTGCACACGGCGGCGCACCTCGGCGACCAGGATGCCGCGCAGATCGTTTCGGGTGGACCACAGTTCGCGCAGATCCACATCGCTGAGCCGCTCCCAGCCGCGCGCCTCCTCCACCAGCTCGTCGCCGATGAGCTCGCGGCCCTTGTCGATCCATTCGCGGGCGGCCCAGGTGGGGGCGTGCACACCGTTGGTCACCGAGCCGATCGGCACTTCCGAGGTGTCGAAGCCGGGCCACAGCGGCGCGAACATGGCGCGGCTGACCTCACCGTGCAGTTTCGATACGCCGTTGGCGCGCTGGGCGAGTCGCAGGCCCAGGTGCGCCATATTGAACACCGACGGATCGGCCTCGCGGCCCATGGCGAGAATGCGATCCACCGAAACACCCGGCAGCACAGGGGATTCCCGTTCACCGTGGGCGCCGCCGAAGTAGCGGCGCACCAGGGCGCTCGCGAAGCGGTCGATGCCCGCCGGGACCGGGGTGTGCGTGGTGAAGACGGTCCCCGCGCGCACCGCGGTCAGTGCGGCATCGAAATCCATTCCGGCGGCCATGAATTCGCGGATCCGCTCGACGCCGAGGAAGCCCGCGTGACCCTCGTTCATATGGAACACGTCAGGATCGGGGAGGCCGTGTGCGCGGGTATAGGCGCGCACCGCCCGCACACCGCCGATACCGGCGAGAATCTCCTGTTTGATGCGGTGGTCCTGGTCCCCGCCGTACAGCCGGTCGGTGACCGCGCGCAGCTCCGGATCGTTCTCGGCGATATCGGAATCCAAGAGCAGCAGCGGAATCCGGCCCACCTGCGCGATCCAGACCCGTGCCCGCAGCACCCGGCCCTCGGGCATGGCCACGTGCAGCAGCACCGGCACCCCGCCGTCGGTGAGCAGCCGCAGCGGCAGTCCCTGCGGATCGAGTGCCGGATAGTGCTCGGCCTGCCAGCCGTCGGCGGTCAGCGACTGCCGGAAATAGCCGGAGCGATACAGCAATCCGACACCGATGAGCGGCAGCCCGAGATCGGAGGCGGCCTTGAGATGGTCGCCCGCCAGAATCCCGAGCCCGCCAGAATAATTCGGCAGCACCTCGGTGACACCGAACTCCATGGAGAAGTACGCGATCCCCTTCGGCCCCTGCTCCTGCCGCTGGAACCAGCGCGGGCGGGCCAGATAGTCACGCAGATCAGCCGCGGCGGCATCAACCCGCCGGGTGTACGCCTCATCCCCCGCCAGCTCGTCCAGCCGCTCGGCCGGCACCTCCCCCAGCATCCGCACCGGATCCCGCCCGACCTCGACCCACAGCGCATGGTCCAGCTCCGCGAACACATCCTGGGTCGCCGCATCCCAGGACCAGCGCAAATTTGTCGCCAGCTCGGTCAGAGCCGACAACCGCTCGGGCAGATGAGCGCGGACGGTGAAACGACGCAGTGCCTTCACCCACAAAACCCTACTGGGTCTGATTTGCCGCCGCTGCGCTCCGGCAGGTTGTCGCGCCGGCACCCCGACATCCCGGCAACCGCACCCCGCCATCCCCGGTAGCCCACCTCGTCCTTCCCCCAGCCCCACCCCGTCGTCGCGCGCAGCCCCACACCGTCCTCCCAGGCAGCCTCGCCCTGTCATCCCTCCCAGGCAGCCTCGCCCTGTCGCCCCTTCCAGGCGGGCTCACCCTGTCATCCCTTCCAGGCAGGCTCGCCCTGTCATCCCTTCCAGGCAGGCTCGCCCTGTCATCCCGGCATGCTTTTGGCCGGGATCCACCGCTACCCACTGAACAGCCTCCAATGTGTATCCCGGCCAAAAGCGCGCCGGGATGACGGAGCTCGACACACCGGAGTGTGCGTTATACACAGCCCCGGCCGGAGCATCCGGGCGGCAACCGTTAACGTGCTTGTATGAGCGAGCAGCAGGTCGAGGCACTTCCCTCCCAGGAGCATCACGAGGGTGGGTTCCGGCCGATCGCGGAACTTGGCCGCGACAACACCAAGGGTGGGCCGCACTACGGCGAGTTCATCGAGCAGGTGCGCGGGCTGATGGACCGGGTGCGGCTGGCCGATCCGACCGATGAGATCGCGCTCGCGGCGATCGCGGAGCTGAAGGATCTCAATCAGCGGCTCGACGCGGTCATGGGCGATGAGTGGTCGGCGCCCAGCTGGCACCGCACCGACCTGCCCTCGCGCGGCAACATCACGCTGCCCCCGTATCTGGTGGACGAGGTCAGCCGCGACGGCGTGCACGCGCGAATCACCTTCCGTACCTTCCATCTCGGTGGCAATGGCGCGGCCCACGGCGGGCATGTGGCGCTCGGCTTCGACGATCTGCTGGGTATGACCGCGGCCGTGAACACCCGTGCGGTCACCCGCACCGCCTTCCTGCACGTCGACTACCGCTCCATCACGCCGCTGAACACCGAGCTGCAGTGGCACGGCTGGGTGGAGCGTGTGGAGGGCCGCAAGGTCTTCGTCCGCGCCACCCTGCACGACGGTGAGCGGCTCTGCGCCGAGGCGCACGGCCTGTTCCTCATGCTGAAGCCGGGCCAGCAGTAGCCGGTCGCGACGTCGAGGCGGGGCCGCACCCGGTAAGTTCGAACGGGTGACCGGCCGCATCGCCATCGATGACACCGCCCCCGCGATACCCGGCGGCCGGCCGGCGAAGGCCGTCGTCGGTGAGGTGTTCCCGGTCCGGGCCGTGGTGTGGCGCGAAGGGCACGACGCCGTGGCGGCCACCCTCGTGGTGCGAGCGCCGGGATCGAGCCGACCCCAGCGCATTCGCATGGCGCCCGAATATCAGCCCGATGTGTTCAATGCCACCTTCACGCCGGGCAAGCCCGGACGGTGGACCTACCGCATCGAGGGCTGGAGTGATCCGCTGGCGAGCTGGCGGGCCGCGGTGGAGGCGAAACTCGCGGTCGGGCAGAGCGCGATCGATCTGGCCAATGATCTGGAAATCGGTGCGCGACTGCTGGATCGGGCCGCGCAGCAGGTTCCCCGCAAGCAGTGGGAGACGCTGCGCGCCGCGGCCGCCGCACTGCGCAGTGACGCGCAATTGCCGACCCGGGTCGCGCCCGCCTTCAGCGGTGAGGTGAGCGAGATCCTGCGCGAAACCCCACTGCGCGAACTGATTACGCAGGGGCCGCAGTACGCCGTGCAGGTGGACCGGCAGCGGTCGCTGTACGGCGCCTGGTACGAATTCTTTCCGCGTTCGACCGGCGGCTGGGATGCCGCGGGCAAGCCCGTGCACGGCACCTTCGCCACCGCCGCCGAGGATCTGCCGCGCATCGCCGCCATGGGATTCGATGTGGTGTACCTGCCGCCGATCCATCCGATCGGCAGGGTGAATCGCAAGGGGCCCAACAACTCTCTGACCGCCGGCCCCGAGGATGTGGGCTCGCCGTGGGCCATCGGTTCCGTCGAAGGCGGGCACGATGCCATTCATCCGGCGCTCGGCACAACGGCGGACTTCACCGAATTCGTCGAGGCCGCACGGGAATTGGACCTGGAGGTGGCAATCGATCTGGCGCTGCAGTGCGCGCCCGACCATCCCTGGGTGGCCGCACATCCGGAATGGTTCACCACCTTGCCGGACGGCACCATCGCCTTCGCCGAGAACCCGCCCAAGAAGTACCAGGACATCTATCCGGTCAACTTCGACAATGATCCGGACGGGCTGTACGCCGAGGTGCTGCGAGTGGTGCGGCACTGGATCGGGTTGGGCGTCACCATATTCCGTGTCGACAACCCGCACACCAAGCCCGCCGACTTCTGGGAGTGGCTGATCGCGCAGGTGCACCGGAAGCATCCGGACATCATCTTCCTGTCCGAGGCGTTCACCCGGCCCGCGCGGCTGTACGGCCTGGCCCGCCGTGGCTTCACGCAGTCCTACACCTACTTCACCTGGCGCACGCACAAGCACGAGATCGCCGAGTTCGGCCTGGAATTGGCGGCCAAGGCCGATGAGGCCCGGCCCAATCTGTTCGTGAATACGCCGGACATCCTGCACGAGAGCCTGCAGCACGGCGGGCCCGGCATGTTCGCCATTCGCGCCGTACTGGCGGCGACGCTCGGCCCGACCTGGGGCGTGTACTCCGGATTCGAGCTCTACGAACATCAGGCCGTGCAGCCCGGCAGCGAGGAGTACCTGAACTCCGAGAAGTACGAGCTGCGCCCGCGGCACTTCACCGCGGCCGCGGCGCGCGGAGAATCGCTGGAGCCGTTGATCACCCGGCTCAACGAGATCCGGCGCGCGCATCCGGCGCTGCAGCAGCTGCGCTGCATCCACTTCCACCACACCGACAGCGAATCACTGCTGGCCTTCTCGAAATTCGACCCCACCACCGGTGATGCGGTGCTGATCGTGGTGAACCTCAACCCCTTCGGCCCCGAACAGGGTCACGTCTCGCTGGATCTGCCCGCCATCGGCCGCGAATGGCATGAGCAGCCGGTGGTGTTCGACGAGATCAGCGGCGAGGAATACCACTGGGGCCGAAGCAATTACGTGCGGCTGGACCCCGCGCGGGCGGTCGCGCACATTCTGGTGCTGCCGCCGGTGCCCTCCGCCGCGCGCGCGGGACTCTCCTATCGAAGATCCTTCTGATGCACCGGCGCGATCTGCTGCTGCTCGCCGCGGGCACGCACCCCGATCCGCACACGGTGCTGGGCGCGCACCCGCATCCGGACGGCACCATCCTCCGGGTGCTGCGCCCGCATGCCGAGACGGTGCTCGCGCGCATCGGCGAGCTCGATCAGCCCCTGGAACATATCGGGCACGGGGTTTTCGAAGGCGTGGCGCCGCTGCACGAGCTCTGGGACTACCGGATCGTCACCTCGTATCCGGGCGGGCGCACCGTCATCGATGCCGACGGCTACCGATTCCTGCCCACGCTCGGGGAACTCGATCTGCACCTGCTCGGGGAGGGCCGCCACGAGCGACTGTGGGACGTCCTCGGTGCGCATCTGCGGCGCTATCCGACCCTCGACGGGGAGGTGACCGGCACCTCGTTCGCGGTGTGGGCGCCGAATGCCCGGGGCGTGGCCGTCATCGGCGATTTCGACGGGTGGAGCGGCAATACCGCGCCCATGCGCCGGCTCGGCGGGTCCGGGGTGTGGGAGGTGTTCCTGCCGGGCATCGGCGCGGGGAGCAAGTACAAGTACCGGGTGCACGGATCGGACGGGCGCACCGTGGATCACGCCGATCCCTTCGCCTTCGCGACCGAATTACCGCCTGCCACCGCATCTGTCGTGACCGAGAGCCACTACGACTGGGGCGACGAGCAGTGGCTGCGCGCCCGCGACACCGATGATCCGACCCGCAAGCCCATGAGCATCTACGAGGTGCACCTGGGTTCCTGGCGGCCCGGACTCGGCTATCGCGAACTGGCGCAGCAGCTCGCCGAATATGTTGCGGCCCAGGGGTTCACGCATATCGAGCTGCTGCCGATCGCCGAACACCCCTTCGGCGGGTCCTGGGGTTATCAGGTCACCTCGTATTACGCGCCCACCGCGCGGTTCGGCACTCCCGACGACTTCCGCTGGTTCACCGATCATCTGCACCGCAAGGGCGTCGGCGTCCTGCTCGACTGGGTGCCCGCGCACTTCCCGCGGGACGAATGGGCGCTCGCGCGTTTCGACGGCACCGCCCTCTACGAGCACGCCGACCCGCGCCGCGGCGAGCAACTCGACTGGGGCACCTACGTTTTCGACTTCGGTCGGCACGAGGTCCGGAACTTCCTGGTCGCCAATGCCCGGTACTGGATCGAGGAATTCCATATCGACGGGCTGCGGGTCGACGCCGTGGCCTCCATGCTCTACCTCGACTACTCGCGCCCCGACTGGGAGCCGAATATCCACGGCGGCCGCGAGAATCTGGAGGCGGTGGCATTCCTGCAGGAAATGAATGCCACTGTGCACAAACATCATCCGGGCGTGGTCACCATTGCCGAGGAGTCCACCACCTGGCCGGGCGTCACCCGCCCCACCGAGGTCGGCGGACTCGGCTTCACCATGAAATGGAATATGGGGTGGATGCACGACACCCTCGGCTATCTGCAGCACGATCCGGTGCACCGCACCTGGCACCACAATGAGATCACCTTCTCGCTCACCTACGCCTGGAGCGAGAACTATGTGCTGCCCATCAGCCATGACGAGGTCGTGCACGGCAAGGGCACGCTGTGGACGCGCATGCCCGGCGACGACTTCACCAAGGCCAGCGGGGTGCGGGCGCTGCTGTCCTATATGTGGGCGCATCCGGGTAAGCAGCTGCTGTTCATGGGACAGGAATTCGGGCAGTTCCGCGAATGGAACCACGATCGCGGGCTGGACTGGCACGAGCTGGAAAACCCACTGCACCAAGGCATTCACACACTGGTCCGCGATCTCAACACGCTCTATCGCGCGACGCCGGCACTGTGGAGCCAGGACACCTCGCCCGGCGGCTACTCCTGGCTCGACGCCGACGACCGCGACAATAATGTGCTGTCGTTCCTGCGCTACGGCGCGGACGGGGCGATGCTGGCCTGCGTCTACAACTTCTCCGGCGCCGAACACCGCGACTACCGCGTCGGGCTGCCCGCCACCGGACAGTGGCTGGAGGTGCTCAATACCGATGCGATCGCGTACGGAGGCAATGGAATAGGCAATCTGGGCGCGGTCGCCGCGACCGCCGAACCATGGCACGGCCGCCCGGCCTCCGCGCTGGTCACGCTGCCCCCGAGCAGCGCGCTGTGGCTGGTCCCCGCGGACAAGCCCGCCGAATCAGTTCGGCCAGTGCGGCGAGCGGCCCAGGAGCGCGAGCACCTGATCGAGCCCTGAGCCCTCGAACGGCACGATCGGGGCGAACGGCGAATTCGGCGCGAGGCGGATATCCCCGTCCGGAACCCCTTGCGCCACTACGAGAGCCGCCGCCAGCACGTCCTCGTCGAACTCGACCGGCACATCCAGCGCACGGGCGACATCCCAGGAGTGCACGACGTAGTCGACGAAGTGGAAGCTGATCGACAGCGGCGCGGGCAGTACAGTGCCGTCCCGCACCTCCGGGAGTGGAAAGCCCTGCTCCAGCACCCCGTCGGCGGCGAAAGCGCCCAGCACCCGCTCCCCCGCGGCACGATATTCGGCGATCGGATCATCACCCAGGGGCTGCGGCTTCCACAGCGCGATATCGTCCTCGCCGCGCGCTGCGGCAGCGAAGCCGTAATGCTGAACGATCATGTGCTCCAGCAAGTCCCGCAGCGCCCAGCCGGCGCAGGGGGTCGGAGCGTCCAGGTCCGCGGCCGTCAGCCGGGACACCACGTCAATGCTGGTGCGCACCGCGCGTGCGTTGAGGGACACGAGTTCGGGCCCCGATGCGAGAAGTTCGGTGTACGTTGGTGAGATCATACGCACGAGCTTACTAATTTTATATCGGTTCCGCCAGGTGCGTTCGTTACAGATATTCGGGCCCCCAATGCTTCGGCCCCGAACACTTCCGTCTGCCGAAAGTTGTTGCGCTGTAGTCGACTCGAGGGGCGGCCGCATCGCATACATATCTCTGTGAATAGGAATGGATCTGCATGAAGAAGCTCGGTATCGCCCTGTTCGTCAGCGCCGCCGTCGCCGGTGTCATCGGCGCCGGAGCGGGTCTGGCCACCGCTGACGACCACGTCTCCGCGCAGCCCGTCGTCGCGGTCGGCGAGCCGGATCCGTCCGGCACCGGCACCGGCTCGTCCTCGGCCCTCACCGATCTGGTGAAGCTGCTGACCAGCGGTAGCGCGGGCACCACCGCCCCCGCGAAGTAGCGCACCGGCTCCCCGCACCCCGACTGCGGGGAGCCCGCGCTCTTCGAAAACGACTGCGCCCCTTCCGCATTGCGGAAGGGGCGCAGTTGCCGGTGGATTCGTGCGGTGATCTCAGTACAGCGCGGCGGCCAGCTTGCGGCGCGCGGCCATCACGATCGGCTCGGCCGGATCGAAGAGTTCGAAAAGCTCCAGCAGATGGGTGCGGACCCGGGTGCGGTCATCGCCCGCGGTGCGCTTGACCTGGCCGATGAGGCGGTCGAACGCGGCCTGCGGCTCCTGATTGAACATTTCCAGATCGGCGGCCGCGAGGGCGGCGTCCAGATCGCTCGGATCGGCATCCGCCTTGGCAATGCCCGCCGGATCGAGATTCTGAACCCGGGAGATGAACTGGACCTGGCGCAGCGCGGCCTTGGCCTCGCCATTGGCCGGCTCGGCATTGAGAATCGCCTTGTACGCGGCCTCGGCGGTATCGAAATCGCCACGCTCCAACGCCTCTTCGGCCGCCACGAAACGCGGATCCTCGGGCGCCTCGGGCTCGCCTTCGCCCTCGCCGACACCTGGGAGCTTGCCGCGCACCGCGTCCAGGACCGCCGCCAGCCACTGCCGGACCTGCGCCTCGGGCTGATTACCGGTGAAATCGGCGAGCGGCTGACCGGCCGCGACCGCGATCACCGTAGGAATTCCCTGCACGCCGAAGGCCTGCGCGATACGCATATTCGCCTCGGCCTCGATGGTGGCCAGCTCCCAGTCGTCGGACTCGCCGACCAACTGCTCCAGCAGGCTCACCAATTCGATACTGCCCGGGCTGCGCTGCGAATACAGCGCCACCACCACCGGAACCTCGGTGGAGCGGCGCAGCACCTTGGCCTCGAAATCGGCCTCGGAGACAGCATGGCCGCCTGCGGGCGCGTCGGTCACCGGCGGCTGCTTCAGGCTGGACAGGTCCACCGCGCCGGACATTGCGGCAGCGGCGGCAGAGGGGCGTCGTGCGGGTCGAGTCACGACATCCAGTCTGTCACGAACGGGCCGCGGCAGGTGCCGCAGCCTCACTCAATTCGCCGAGTTGACCGGTGCGGATGGCCCACCGCTCGAAGAAGTAGCTGGAGAACGGAACCACCGCGGACAGCAGCGCCAGACCCGTGGTCTTGCCCGCCCACTCGAACTCACGCGAGGCGAGCAGGCAGTGAATGGCGTACAGGATGAACACGATGCCGTGCAGCATGCCGAAAACCATCACGGGCCAGGTGATCGGCTCCGGCAGGCGCTTCAGGACCGAACCGGTCAGCAGCAGGACCCAGGTGAAGGCTTCCAGAATGCCGAGGAATCGAACCCGCTTCGCGAGGGTGCTCAGATCGAAGATATCCACGGCACCCATTGTGCAGGATGACTACGACCGCCCGTAGTGGAGATGGGTCACACACCCTCCGGGCGGCCGTCGGGGCTCAGGGCACGCGGATGATGAGGGCGTCGCCCTGGCCGCCGCCGCCGCAGAGGGCGGCTGCGCCGACGCCGCCGCCGCGGCGCTTCAGTTCGAGGGCCAGGTGCAGGACGATGCGGGCGCCGGACATGCCGAGGGGGTGGCCGATGGCGATGGCGCCGCCATTGACATTGACCTTCTCCGGGTCCAGGCCGAGTTTGCGGGTGGAGGCGACGCCGACGGCGGCGAAGGCCTCGTTGATTTCGACGAGGTCCAGGTCGGTCGGCGAAATGCCTTCGCGCGCACAGGCCTTCGCGATGGCGTTGGCGGGCTGGTCCTGCAGGGTGGAGTCGGGGCCGGCGACCACGCCGGCGGCGCCGATCTCGGCGATCCAGGACAGACCCAGCGACTCGGCCTTCTCCTTGCTCATCACGACCACCGCGGCCGCACCGTCGGAGATGGGCGAGGCGGAACCGGCGGTGATGGTGCCGTCCTTGCGGAAGGCCGGGCGCAGTTTGCTCAGCGATTCCACGGTGGTGTCGGCGCGAATGCCCTCATCGGCGGCGAACTGGATCGGATCGCCCTTGCGCTGCGGGATGGCGACCGCCACCACCTCGTCGTCGAAGAGGCCGTTCTTCCATGCGGCGGCGGCACGCTGATGCGAAGCGGCCGCGAAGGCGTCCTGCTCTGCCCGGGTGACGGTTTCGGTGTCGTTCTGCTGCTCGGTGAGCAGGCCCATGGCCTGATCGGTGAAAACGTCGTGCAGGCCGTCATAGGCCATGTGGTCGCGCAGGGTGACGTCGCCGTATTTGAAGCCCTCGCGGCTCTTCTCCAGCATGTGCGGCGCGCGGGTCATGGATTCCTGGCCGCCGGCCACCACGATCTCGTACTCACCGGCGCGAATCAGCTGATCCGCCAGGGCAATCGCGTTGATGCCGGACAGGCACACCTTGTTGACGGTGAGCGCCGGGACATCCATCGGAATTCCGGCGGCCGCGGCGGCCTGCCGGGCCGGGATCTGGCCCGCGCCCGCGGTCAGCACCTGGCCCATGATCACGTAATCGACCTGCTCAGGGGCGACCCCACCCTTCTCCAGGGCGGCCTTGATGGCGATGCCGCCGAGATCGGAGCCGCTGAAGTCCTTCAGCGAACCGAGCAGCTTCCCCATCGGGGTGCGCGCGCCGGAGACGATGACGGTGGTGGTCACGATGTGCCTCGCTTACGTCGGATGTCGTGGCTCCGCCAACCATCGGAGCCCTACTCAAAGGTAACCCGACCGACCCGGGCGGCCTTCCCCAGGTGCGCGCTACCGTTCGAGGTGTGAGTAGCACCGAGAACACCGAATTCCTCCCCGCCGAATACGTCACCGCCGTCGATCACGTCGGCATCGCGGTGCCGGATCTCGATACGGCTGTCGCCTGGTATCGGGACAATCTCGGGATGGTGGAGACACATCGCGAGATCAATGCCGCGCAGGGTGTGCACGAGGCGATGCTGTCCTACGCGGCCGCACCGGCGGGATCCGTTGCCCTGCAGTTGCTGGCACCGCTCAACGAGGACTCCACCATCGCCAAGTTCATCGACCGAAACGGTCCTGGCCTGCAGCAGCTCGCCTACCGAGTCACCGATATCGAGGCTGTCTCCACGTATCTGCGTTCACGGGGCTTGCGTTTGCTGTACGAGGCTCCGCGCCCTGGCACAGCCGATTCCCGCATCAACTTCATCCACCCGAAGGATGCTGGCGGTGTGCTGGTCGAACTCGTCGAACCGGCAGCGAAAACTACCCACTAGTACCGAGATCAGCGACCCTAAAGACGCTGTAACAACATTCGCGGTCGGGTCACCATCAGTGGTCGACAGGCTGTAGTTTGTGTGCCATGTCGTCCACTGAGCCCGATCGTAATCGCTTCGTTGCACTGCCCTTTACCGTCGTGCGGAAGGGCTATGACCGTGACGAGGTGCGTAACTACTTCGACCGTTTCGACGCCGAGCTAAGGGTCACCGCAACCGACCGCGATGCCGCCGCTGCTCAGGCCCGCAACCTGGCGGCCCAGCTGGAGGACGCCCGCGACGAGATCGACGAGCTCCGTAAGGAGGTCGACCGCCTCTCCGTGCCGCCGACCACCGCGGAAGGCATGTCGGACCGTATCTCTCGCATGCTGCGCCTGGCTTCCGACGAGGCTTCCGAGGTGCGCGCGCAGGCCCAGGCCGAGGCCGCCGAGATGATCTCCATCGCCGAGCAGCAGGCGACCGAGATGCGCGGTAAGTACGAATCGCTCCTCTCCGAGACCAAGGAGAAGCGCGAGGCGCTCGAGATCGAGTTCGAGCAGACCCTCGCCAACGCCCGCTCCGAAGCCAACAAGATCGTCGAGGCCGCCAACGCCGAAGCCGATCGCCTCACCAAGGAGTCCGAGGCCAAGCGCAAGGCCGCGCAGCAGGACTTCGAGGTCACCATGGCCGAGCGCCGCACCAAGCTCACCCGCGCCATGGAGGAGCTGGAGGCCACCTCGCGCGCCGAGGCCGCCCAGCGCATCAAGGACGCCACGGACGAGGCCAACCGCCTCATCTCCTCGGCGACCAACACCGCCGATCGGAAGATCGCGCACGCCAAGGAACTTGCCGAGGAGATGCGCGTCCTGCGTGGTCGTGTCCTCGCGCAGCTGCTCGGTATTCGCGGCCAGCTCGACTCCGTCCCGGCCATGCTCGCCGCCGTCAACCGCGAAAGCGAACTCCTCGACGGCGCCCCCGAGCAGCGCTCGCTGAACAAGGGCAGCCGCAAGGCCATCTCCGACTCCCGTGAAGACGACGTCGTCGACGAAGAGCGCGAGAACGCCGACATCTCCGGCTAATACCCATACCGGGCGACACCCGTAAACCCGAAGGCCGCTCCCGACTGGGGGCGGCCTTCCTAATGCCCTCATCGGCCCGCACACCGCCGGAAACGTTGTCCGCGTACCGAATCCGGGTCCGGACCGCTCTCCGGCCGTCAGGACCAGCGGCGGGTGATGCCCCGGGTGTGGCGGCCCTTCCAGCAGCCGGTGTGCCAGTGCCGGCGGTCGTCCTCGCCGCCGTAGGCGGGCCACGCGACGATATGGGCTACGCCGGGCGGGATTTCGTGGTCGCAGCCCGGGCAGCGGTAGGTCTTGGTGGCCCGATTGCCGGGGATGGTGCGGACCACATAGGTTTCGTCGCCGGCGGGACCGTCCTCGGTGCGGCCGAAGACATCACCCAGCGGACGCCGGTCCCCGTGGGACCGCGCCTGGGAATCCTTGGGGCGGGGTTTCCGGCGGGGCATGCTTCAACCCTAGAACAGCCGGAATTCGTCGCTCTCGGTGCCGCGTAGCGCGTTGTAGTCCAGTGTCAGACACCGGATCCCACGGTCGTTGGCGAGCGTCTTGGCTTGCGGCTTGATCTGCTGGGCCGCGAAGACGCCGGCGACCGGGGCGAGCAGCGGATCGCGGTTCAGCAGTTCCAGATACCGGGTCAACTGCTCGACGCCGTCGATATCACCGCGGCGCTTGATCTCCACCGCGACCGTCGAACCGTCGGCATCGCGGCAGAGGATGTCCACCGGGCCGATCGCGGTCATGTACTCGCGGCGGATGAGCGAGTATCCGGCGCCGAGGGTGTGGATGTGCTCGGCCAGCAACTCCTGCAGATGCGCTTCGACACCGTCCTTGATGAGGCCCGGATCCACGCCGAGCTCATGCTTGGAATCGAGCTCGATATCCTCGACGGTGATGCGCAGCTCTTCGCCGGCCTTATTGGTCACCACCCAAAGCTGCTGCGCCGCATCCGTTTCCGAGACGCGCTCCTCCATCCAGCAGGGCGGGCTCATCCAGTTCAGCGGTTTGTAGGAACCGCCGTCGGAGTGCACCAGCACCGAGCCGTCCGCCTTCATCAGGAGCAGGCGGCGAGCCATCGGGAGGTGGGCGGTCAGACGGCCAACGTAATCGACCTGGCATCGAGCAATCACAAGGCGCACCCAAGCACTCTAGGGGACGCCCCGGGTCACGCCGACATGAAGGTGCCCGCAAGCAAACCCGCGCAGGACAGCAGGACCAGGTCCAGCGCCGTCGGCCGGTGCCGCATCGACACACCGCGATTGATCATTACCACACCGATCGCCAGACCGATGCAGTACGACACCAGATGGCCGACATTCGTGAAGGTCTCGCCACCGACCACGCCTTCCACCGCGATCGCCAGCCACACCGTGGCCCACACGACCTGGAACTTCTCCGGGACAAGCGCGACCAGCGAGCCGAACAGCGCCATGGCGCCGTAGCTGATGCCGACATCCTCCGCGAAACCGACGCTCGCCGGCAGCCAGTGCTGTGAGACCGCGACCCAAAGACCAACGGCCACCACCAAAGTCGCGCCGATATGGCCGGTCAGGAAGATGCGCACGGTATGGAGTGCGCCCAGGCGCAATTCCACCAATGCCAGCAGGCAGGCGAACAGCGGGACGCTCGTCAACGCCGAATCCGTATCGCCTATGACGAAGGCGCTGGAGAACAGCGTTCCCACATGGCCGTTCAGCAGATTGTGCAGATTGGTACTGGACTGTGCGATCACCCGCTCGGCATCGGACTCGTTGTCCGCGGCCAGCACCATGGTGATGACAACAAGCAGAAAGACATATCCGACAGTCACCGGCAGCCAGCGGCGCCGACGCAGAACACTGATCACCGGGGTGAACCCGGCCGATGCTCGTCCGGCCATAAAAATCTCGACCATGAGCATCTCCCTCAATCCGAAACCGCGGCTTACGCTCCGCGGCTCCCATCTTCGGGGCTAATGGTCCCAGCGCTGTGTTCTGGTTTCGTTAAATCGCTGTGAGCTGCAGCGAACAGTAGAGATCAACCGACAAGCACGACATAGCCGAGCACCGAGGCAGCGACGAGCAAACCCGCCTCCCACCCGTGCAGGCGGCGCAGCTCGGATCGGCCCGAGCGCACCAGCCAGTACCCGGCCGCCAGACCGATCGACACCGCCACCAGGTGACCGACATTCGTGAAAGTCCGCCCCATGATGACGCCGGTCACCGCGACCATCAGCCAGACGATCGCCCACGTGGGCACCCAGCGCGCCGGCACCACGGCGATGAAGGATCCGATCAAGGCGATGGCGCCGTAACTGACACCGACATCCGCGACCTGCGTGATATCGAAGGGCAGCCAGTTCGCCGAGACCGCCACCCACAGCCCGGCGGCCACCAGCAGCGTCGCACCGATATGGCCGGCGAAGAAGATCCACAGCAGCCGGACCGCGCCGAAACGCTTCTCGGCGAGCACCAGCAGACAGATCAGTAGCGGGATGATGACCACCGCGGCATTCCAGCCGTCGCCGATCACCAGCGCACTGGACAGCAGCGTCCCGAACCGGCCGCGCCACAGATTGTGCAGATTCGTGCTGGCGTGCAGCACCACCCGGTTCTGCGTCGCCTCACTGAGTACGGAGAGCATGATCGTCACCGAAACCAGTACGGCCGCATAACTGTAAGTCACCGGTAGGAACAGGCGACGCCAGCGCGAACGCGGCAGCTCGACCGAATCGAGCGACAGCTCAGCGTCCGGAGCGGACATCACCACCATGCGTCTACCTTCCTTACGACTCCACTCCATGATCCACGGAACCACTCTGCGCTGCCTAGCAGTTGCTCGAGAAGATTCTGTGAACGGGACCGGATAAACGCCGAATGCCCCGAAACAGGCAGCCCAAACAGGCGGATACGACAAAACCCCCGCAGCGAATGCTGCAGGGGTACAACGAAAAAGACCCCCAGCCAGTGGCTGGGGGTCTTCTCGAATGATGTTCCGGCGGTGTCCTACTCTCCCACACCCTGTCGAGTGCAGTACCATCGGCGCAGGTGGCCTTAGCTTCCGGGTTCGGAATGGGAC
>NZ_JBEXOK010000021.1:0-92278 GCF_040611495.1 Nocardia sp. NPDC006630 | reverse complement strand
AGGGTCTTGTTGAGGCCATCGCGCATCACATCCCCGTTCACCAGGCCTAATACCAGTGTTGCGCTGACCCATTGAGACCGCAGGCAGTAGCGGACATTGCTGCACTGAGCGCCAGACCGTAGCGGTTAGGCAGCGCTGATCATTCAACCCTTGCGACAATGACTTTCAGCGCGAAGCCGCTGATACACCAACCTGGGAAGAGGGTTCGAGATGAGCACCGATGAGACACACAATGACCTGGGTGGACAGAACGACCCTCCCCAGTTCACGATCGAACGGTCGACCTCTCCTGTCTATGCGAATGGCCAACAGCAAGTTCTGCTGAACGTGGACGCACAGAAGGACTCCGAGTCCGCTGAGCCGCCCGCGATCCCCGCAGAACTGCTGTCCGACGACAACAACATCATCATCATTTCCGACTGAGCGAGCAGCCCGCTCGACCTTGCCGACCGGGCGGGCGCATCAGTCGCCGCCGATAGTCGGATGATTCACGATATTCGGCAAAATAGTGCGCTCGGGTGATCGATCGATGGGATCACCCTGAAGTTCGCTGCGTCCGACTGCCCCTTCTGGGTGCCGGACGGGCCAGATGTTCGGACGGTGCTGATACCCGCCGATGAGTTCCACACCACCGCGCCGTCTACCCACTCGAAGGGGTACGCACACGGAGAAGGAGCTCGCCGTGAAGTTCACAGCCACCGTTCTAATTGCCGGCAAGACAGCGACTGGTGTCGTGGTCCCGCATGAGGTCGTCGAAGCGCTGGGCGGCGGAAAACGGCCGAAGGTTCGGGTCACCCTCGGGGACAACGTCTTCCGTAACTCGGTGGCGCCGATGAACGGGGTGTACATGCTCGGCTTGAACGCCGATGTCCGGCAGCAGACCGGCATCGCCGGCGGTGATGTCATCGAGATCGAACTCCAGCTCGATACCGAGCCCCGCGTGGTCGAAGTCCCGGCCGACTTCGCTGCGGCTCTGGACCGTGAACCGTGCGCCAGAGATTCCTTCGATCGGCTGTCGTACAGCAACCGCCGTGCGCATGTCCTGGCGATCGAGGGTGCCAAGACCACGGTGACCCGTCAACGGCGCATCGAGAAGTCGATCGCCAGGCTCTCCGTCGATTCCATCGGTTATGCGCCCGTGGGTGGTTGAACCGGGCCGTTCGGAATGCCCTTGCTCCGGAGGCTATCCCGGCCCGACGAATAGTTGGGTGGGTGGCTAATTCGGTGTCAGAGAGATGCAGTTGCTGCCGGACTCGGCGGACAACGTCGCGCGCAGATCTTTCAGAAAGCAGTAGATCTGCAATGGTAGGCCCGAGCTGCCGCTGCCTGCGACCTCACTGCTGCCGGTGGTCGGGTTCGCCGGTGTGGCCGACGCCGGTACGATGGTCAGCGCGGGAGCGAGAAGCATTGCGCCGGTGAACATTACGACACCAAGACGAGTTCGCATGCAGGAATCCTTTCGGGGTGCGGGGCGGGATCACGCCGCGGGCCGAACATATCCAGATATGCCCAGGCGGGGCAGCCCCCGAAAACGGTGCCACCGAGGCAAGGGGACATCTCACGGGGGCCTGAATCGGGAGAAGGGCCATCCGGCCTGGATCGGGTGGGTGACGGTATCAGTCCGGGGTTACCGCTCGGCGCGAATCAGGCAGTGCCGCAAGCCATTCGTGATGCGGGTGCACACAGGCGAGCCATTGCGCAAGGCGCGCGCTCCGATATTCGGGAAGAAGCCCGATAACCCGCGCGAAGTCGCGGTCGTCTTTCGGGCGTCGTGCTTTCGCCTTGAAAAGCAACGCCACCTCGGGGATGACGTAGGGAATTCCGGCGTCGCCGATCGCGATGAGTTCCTTGTAGGGCAACGTGATCGAGCGATCCCGGCGGCAGACCCAACGGCCGCCCGCCGGAAGGTCGGCGGTCATGGACGAGTGGCGGCGTTCTCGATGGTGACCAGTTCTGTCAGGCCGCTGATTCGCAAGGCGGGCACCAGCAGTGGGTTGCAGATGATGTGCAGATGGTCCGCGTGGGTGAACAACGCGTTGATGGCGCCGCTGTCCAGATAGTCCACGTCGCCGAGGTCGACCACGACGGAGGTGGCCTCGGCGAGGACAGCGGCCAGTGCGTCGGCGAACGCGGCGAGGTTGGTCATGTCGATTTCACCCTGCGCGGCCAGCATCGGACGGCCATCCGAGTGGACGCCGGTGTGCAGGGTCAGCGGAGTGCTCATGTGGCGATCCTCGTGTACATCTCGACGGTGGTCCCGGACCGACCGGGGACAATGGTGACCCGCTGCATCAGGCCGCGCATCAAGGTGATGCCGCGCCCGCGGTGCCCGCGCGCGGTGGCGTCGGGGTCGGGATTCTTCCAGCTGCCGCTGTCGGACACCCGCAGCCACAGTCGGTCGGCCGATGCGGCGGCGCGAAGCCGGATCACACCGGTGGGACGGTCCCGGTGGCCGTGCTCGACGGCGTTCACGCAGGCCTCTCCGATGGCGATGACCACGTCGCTGATCTGCTGTGGATGCAGGTCACAGCGCTTGAGCCAGTCGCGCACAGCATGCCGGACCGGGGCCAGTTCGCCGGGCTCGGCGGTGAAGTCGATTTCCAGCGGTCCCGGTTGCCGATACAGCAGCAGCGCGACATCGTCCTCGTAGCCGCCGACCGGGGTCAAGGTGGTCATCAGGTGGCCGGCGAGGTCCTCTACCGACCGGCTCCGCCCGTCGTGGACAGCCGCGCCGGCCCGGGCGATGCCTTCGTCCAGGGACCGGCGGCGGCGTTCCACGAGACCGTCGGTATAGAGCAAAAGCGTTGCGCGAGCAGGAAGAACCCGGTGATCCTGACTCCGGGGACGATCGACCCGCACTCCCAGGGGAAGACCGTTGACCACGCCCTCGAGTGTCGTGATCCCGCCATCCGCGGACACCATGATCGGGGGCGGATGTCCGGCGCTGCTGTACACCAGTTCACCGCCGATCGGATCGAGCACCGCGCAGAACACGGTGGTACACCTCGCACCGGGCAGCAATGCGGCGAACCTGTCGAGCCCGGCCAGCACCTGGGCGGGGTCGGCGTACTCCAGCAGCAGGGCGCGGCAGGCGCTGCGTAGCTGACCCATCACGGTCGCGGCATCCAACCCGTGGCCGACGCAGTCACCGACAACGATGCCGATCCGCTTGTCCGGCAACGGAATCGTGTCGTACCAGTCGCCTCCGACCTGAAGCGGCCGCGTGGCCGGTTGGTAGCGCACGGCGAATCCGGCGGGCAGGCTCGCCGGACCGAGAATGGCGTGCTGCAGCGCAACAGCCGCTTCGCGTTGCTGGTCGATCTCCTGCAGCCGGTGCAGGCCTTGGCCCAGCCGACCGGCGAGCACCGGCAGCAGTGCCAGATCCTCCCGCGCGATCGGCGGTCGCACACCCAGGTCGATCCATACGACCAGCAGCCTATTGGGATAGCTCGCGGTGACACCGACACATCCCTGCTGATCGAGCTGCGGGGTCAACAGCGGCGACCGCGCCAGGACGCGCAGACTCTCGCGCAGACCCGAGTCGAGCTGGTCCCACTCGATATCGTCACTGCCGCAGACCAATTCCGGCTCGATGTCGAGCCCGGTGGGAGTCTCCGGGAACGTGGCCAGCACGACGCGGCGGGCCGACCAGATGCCGCGGAGTTCGCTCACCGCCGCCCGGACAGCCTCCGGCACGGTCTCGGCTTCCGCCAGTCGCTCGGCCAAGGCGGCCAGGGCCGTATCGCGTTGAACGGTGTAGTGCTCAGCGGTGATATCGCGGACGGTACCCACGATCACATGGCGGCCCGCCGTCGGATCCTCGACCCGGTTGTAGGTGGCGCGCACCCAAACACGGTGTCCGGCAAGGTGTACCAGTGGAAGCTCGGATTCCCCGCTGTCGTTCTCGATCAGCCGGGTGAACTCGCGCAGTGCCTGCCGGTGGCCGTGCGGATCCGTATCAGGGTCGGGCAGCCAGGCAAGCGGCGGCCGATAGGGCAGCCCCTCTGCGCCGTAGCCGAGAATCTCGGTGAACGTGGGGTTGATCTCGATCACGCTGCCGTCCGCATCGCAGACGAAAAACCCCTCTTGCAGGGAATCGATCAGCGCGGTGCTCCAGCGCGCGTGCTGGGCGCGCAGCCGGGCCAGTTGCACACCGGCTCGGACCCTGGCCAGCAATTCGGCGGCCGAGAACGGTTTGACCAGATAGTCGTCCGCGCCCACGTCGAGTCCCTGGATGGAGGCGTCCTGCCCGGCGCGTGCCGACAGCAGCAGCACCGGCACATTGGCGGTGCGCCGGTCCGCGCGCAATGCGGCGACGAGCCCCAGACCGTCCAGGCGCGGCATCATGACGTCGCTGACGACCAGCTCCGGCAGTCGGGCACGGATAGCCTCCAGCGCGGCCTGCCCGTCCGCGACGGTGTCGACGTGGTGTCCGGCGCCGCGCAGCAGACGGGTGAGGTAGTCACGCATATCGGAGTTGTCGTCGGCGATCAGCAGGCGCGCGGGCGAACGCAGACCGGCAGCGCCGCCGATGTGGTGTGTGTCCGAGCCGGGGATCGTGTCGGCGCCGGGTTCCGCCGCATCCAATTCCGTTGCGGGAAGCCATCGCAACGCTTCTTGGACGAACGGCTCGGCGGTCGGCAAGCCCACGGCGACCGGCTGTGGGTCCGCCACCGCATCGTCCGGCAGGTGGGCGTGGCCGAATCGCAGCCGAATGATGAACGTCGTGCCTTGGTTCTCGGTGGAGTGAGCGGCGATGGTGCCGCCGTGCAGGCCGATGAGTTCCTTCACCAGCGCCAGCCCGATGCCACTGCCCTCGGTCGAGCGTGACCGCGCGTGCTCGACCCGATGGAACCGGTCGAACAGTCGCGGCATGTCCGCGTCGGCGATCCCGATGCCGGTATCGGTCACGGTGAGCACCGCGTGCTCGTCCTCGCAGCGCAGCCGGACGGTGACGGTGCCGTCGAAGGTGAACTTCACCGCATTCGACAGGAGGTTGAGAACCACCTTCTCCCACATGCCGCGATCGATATAGACCGGCTCGGGCAGTGCGGGGGTGTCCACGACGAACCGCAATCCCGCCCGCTCCAGCGCCGAGCGGAAGACACTGGCGAGCTCACCGGTCACCGCACCCAACTCGACCGGCTCGTAGCGCGCCTGCATCCGGCCGGCCTCGATCCGGGAGAAATCCAGCAGCGCGTTGACAAGTTTGCCGAGTCGTAAACCGTTGCGGTGGATCACTTCCACCTCTTCCCGCACTTCCGGCTCGGCGTCGGCCAGACGGGTCCGCAGCTCCTGCACCGGACCGGCGATCAGGGTCAGCGGGGTGCGGAACTCATGGCTGATATTGGAGAAGAAGGTGGTCTTGGCACGGTCCAGCGCGGCCAGCTCCTCGGCCCGCCGTTGCTGGGCCTGATAACTGCGGGCGACGAGGATTCCCGTCGCGATATGTCCCGCGACCAACTCGACGAACCCGCGGTACACCTCATCCAGCGGCCGATAGGGATTCAGGGCGGCGACGACGAAACCGACTGGCGCGGCGCCCTGTTGCGCCAGCGGCATCACCAGCGCTTGCAGGGGAGGCTGCGTCCACGCTCCGGTCGGCAGCGACGGGAACGCGCCGGCGACCAGATCGACGATCACCGACTCTCCCCGGGTCGCCGCCATGATCGGCCACACCGGATCGAGGTCCTCGCCGCGCAGCCGTTTCGGCGCCGCCGGGTGCCCGCCGTCGATCCCGGTGGTGGCCACCAGCTTCGCGGTCGTATCGGCCTCGAACAGATAGGTCGCCGTGAAGGGCAGGTCCCACCGGTTCCGGCGCAGTTGGTCGCCGGTGAATTCGAGAATCTCCTGCTCGGTGCGCATGACGCTCGGGTCGGAGCCCAGATCACGCAGTGTCGCCATGCGTCGCTCGCCGATGACGCGCTCGGTGTCCTCGGTGACCACGCACAGCATGCCGACCACGACACCGTGGTCATCGCGCAGGGGACTGTAGGAGAAGGTGTGGTAGGTCTCCTCGGGATATCCGGAGCGTTCCAGGATCAGCAGCAGCCCTTTGTCCCAGGTCGCCCGTCCTGTCGCCAGCACGCCTTCGATGCGGGGGCCGATATCGTCCCAGATCTCCGCCCACACCTGCCGTGCCGGCCGGCCCAGGGCCCACGGATACTTCTGCCCGAGTGTGTCATCCCGGTAGGCGGCGTTGCAGAAGAACGTCAGCTGCGGACCCCATGCCATCCACATCGAAAACCGTGACGACAGCAGAATATCGACCGCGGTGCGCAAACTCTGAGGCCACTCGGCCGGCGGTCCGAGCGGGGTCGACGCCCAGTCCACAACCGCGAGATCCGGACCAATCTGATCATCGATACCGAACGACTCCGCCGCCGCTACCACAGCCGTGCCCCTGCCCTCGGTTCCATCGTTCCGGTGCGGCCCACACACCGTTCCGCTGCGCGGATGTTACCAGACGAAGACCCGCCCAACCTGGGGCTATTCGTCATCACCGCCCGGACGTGTCCCTCACCATCGGGGAGCGATGTCGCTGCGTGACGGCGAGCCGGCCGGTCCGGACCGGCTAGGATTCCGGCAGCTTCGCGGTCGAGAAAACGGCTGCTGGAGCCTTCGACGCGCGCCGGCGTGCGCTGTGCCCGGAAATGGAGTTTCTCTGTGGAGAGCCCCGCCTTCGCTGTATTCACGTTGTGCCGAGAGATGCGGCGGTGACGGCCTTGCGAGACCGCGAGCGCAGTGCCGGACGCTTGACCGTGCAGACCTGGATTCAATTGGTGCTAGGTGTGATGGGCGTCGTGGTCTTCCTCGGCGCCGTCGCGGGCGCGCGGGTGATCGCGACGACCAATACCGCGACCGAGCGGGTGCTCGATCACACCCAGCCGGCGTTGCTACAGGCCACCCGTCTGCAGAACGCGCTGATCAATCAGGAAACCGGCGTGCGGGGATATGCGCTCAGTGGTGATCGGCAGTTTCTCGAGCCCTATACCGACGGGTTGCGGGAGCAGACCGCTGCCGCCGGACGGATCCGCGCTCTGGTCGCTGAATCTCCTGATCTGATAGCGGATTTGGACGCGGTGCAGCACGCCGCCGACACCTGGCGAACGACGTACGCCCACAACACCGATGCGGCCCCGGCGACACTGGTGGCCACCACGCCGCAGGGCAAAGCGCTCTTCGACGAGTTGCGCACCCGTTTCGATACGCAGAACACCGACCTGTCCGCCGCGATCGCCGCGGACCGTCGCGCGCTCGAACATGCCAGCACCCTGCGCAATTGGGTACTGGCGCTCATGGTCGCGGTCGCACTGCTGACCGGGGCGATACTCACCGTGCTGGCCCGCCGACTCGTCGCACGGCCGCTGTCGGCGCTGGCGGCGGCATCCCTGCGAGTGGCCGACGGGGATTTCGATCACCGGATCGATGTCTCCGGCCCGGCCGATGTGGCCACCGTCGCCGATGCGGTGGAGCGGATGCGCGGGCGCGTGGTGTCGGAGCTGTCCTCCTCGCGGGCGCAGGAAGAGCTGCTGTCGAAGCAGAAGGCCGAGCTCGATATTCAGGCTCAGGAGCTGCGCCGCTCCAATACCGAACTCGAGCAGTTCGCGTATGTGGCCTCGCATGATCTGCAAGAACCACTGCGGAAGGTCGCGTCCTTCTGCCAGCTGCTGGACAAACGTTACGGCGACCAATTCGACGAGCGCGGAAAGCAATACATCCACTACGCGGTCGATGGCGCCAAACGCATGCAGGTGCTGATCAACGACCTGCTCACCTTCTCCCGAGTCGGACGGGTGTCGGAGACCACCGCCCCGGTCGAGCTGCGCGAATCGCTCGATACCGCGGTGAGCAATCTGGCCTCGGTCATCGAGGACACCGATGCTCGAGTGCGCTTGCCGCAGCAGCTGCCCGAAATCGTGGGTGATCCCACGCTGCTGACGATGCTGTGGCAGAACCTGATCTCCAATGCCCTCAAATTCCGCAGCCCCGAACGCATTCCGAGCATCGAGGTGCAGTGTGAACTCGATTCCGAGTCGCTGATGTGGGATTTCTCGGTGACCGACAATGGAATCGGCATCGAGGCCGAGTTCGCCGAGAAGGTGTTCGTCATCTTCCAGCGGCTGCACAACCGGGAGGCCTACGGGGGCACCGGCATAGGTTTGGCCGTGTGCCGGAAGATCGTCGAGTATCACGGGGGCAAAATCTGGGTCGATACCAGCCATACTGAGGGAACCCGGTTCCGGTTCACCCTGCCCGTCGGCTCGCCCGCGAGCGATTCGGCCGCACCGGCTGTTGAAGGAGCTTCGCTGTGATCCATACCGCCCGACCCGTCGATATCCTGCTCGTGGAGGACGATCCGGGTGATGAGCTCATGACCCGGGAAGCGTTCGAAGAGCACGATATCGCGAACACTCTGCACGTCGCGCGCGACGGCCAGGAGGCCCTGGATTTCCTGTTCCGCCGGGGTGCGCACCTGCATGCACCGCGCCCGGATCTGGTGCTGCTGGATCTGAACCTGCCCAGATACAACGGTCACCAGATCCTGGCGAAGATCCGCGCCGACGCCGAACTGTCCGATCTGCCCGTGGTCATTCTGAGCACCTCCTCCGCCCAGGAGGATGTGGTGAGCAGCTACCGCCTGTTCGCCAACGCCTACGTCACCAAACCGACGGACCTCGACGAATTCACCTCTGCGGTAAGGCAGATCGACGAGTTCTTCACCCAGCTCGCCCGCTTGCCCAGCCGCGGTTAGCCTCCGGATCAGATCTCGATCCGCGACCCCATGGTCACCGTGCGCTCGCGCGGCAGCCGGAAGTGATCGACAGCATCGGAGGCGGTATAGCTGATGGCGATGAAAAGCTTCTTGCGCCAGCGCGGCATCGTCCGGGCCGTCCCCGCATGCAACTCGACCTTGGAGAGAAAATAGGACGCGTTGCCGAGGTCGAGCACGCCCTCGGTATCGGCGGGATCGAGCCGGGCCAGGGCGGCCTGTACGTCGGGGGTCTGCATATAGCCGACCTTGGTGGCGATATGGACGATGCCGTCATCGGTGTAGCCCAGATGATCGACGCGCACGTGCTCATCGGGCGAAATGCGCGGCACCGGTTCGGTTTCGATCGACATGATCACGATCTGCCGATGGCGGACATGGTTGCGTTCGACATTCGCGCGCAGGGCCAGCGGCGCAGTCTGCTTGCCGCGGTTCAAGAACACCGCGGTGCCCTCGACGGTTGCGGGCCTCGCCCGGTGCTGCCGCAGTTCGTCGATGAATTCTTGCAGCGAGCCTTCCTGCCGCTCACGTTCGGCGACAACCACTTCACGGCCCCGACGCCAGGTGGTCATGATCGTGAAGGCGGTGATGCCGATCAGCAGGGGCAACCAGGCGCCGTGCACCAGTTTGGTGAGGTTCGCCCCGACGAACAGCAGGTCCACCGTCAACAGCGGGACGGCGCCGAGCACTGTCACCCACAGCGGCAGTTGCCATTTCGCGCGGGCGAGATAACTCAGCAGCAGTGTGGTGATGGTAATGGTGCACGTCACCGCCATGCCGAAGGCGAACGCGAGCGCGGTCGAAGTGCGGAAGGCGAAGACGAGGGTGAGCACGGAGACCATCAGCAACCAGTTGATGCCCGGCACGTAGATCTGGCCGATGGTCGATTCGGAGGTGTGGACGATCCGCAGTCGAGGCAGATATCCGAGCTGCGCAGCCTGGGACGCAACGGAATACGCGCCGGTGATCACGGCCTGCGATGCGATCACCGTCGCCGCGGTGGCCAGTACGACCACCGGAAGCCGCCCCCAGCCCGGCACCAGCAGAAAGAACGGGCTCGCGGCATGCGCCGGATCGGCGAGCACCAGCGCGCCCTGGCCCAGATAGCTGAGCACGCAGGCCGGAAACACCAGGAAAAGCCAAGCGCGAGTGATGGATCGGCGGCCGAAGTGCCCCATATCGGCGTACAGGGCCTCGGCGCCGGTCACCGCCAGCACGATCGCGGCCAGCGCGAAGAACGCCACACCGAAATGCCCGGCCAGGAATCCCAGCGCGTAGGTAGGTGACAACGCCCGCAAAATCGCCGGATCCGTACGGATGCCGCCGATTCCGCACGCCGCGATGGTGAGGAACCACACCACCATCACCGGTCCGAACAGACGCCCGACGGTCGCGGTGCCGCGCCGCTGCACCATGAACAAGGCCATGATGATCAGGGCGGTGATCGGCACGATCAAGCGCGCCAGTGACGGTTCGACGATCTGCACGCCCTCCACCGCGGACAGCACCGAGATGGCCGGGGTGATCATGCTGTCGCCGAAGAACAGCGAGGCGCCGAAGATGCCCAGTCCCGCAAGGACTACCGCCGCTCGCCGCTCCCCCGGCGGGGCCCAGCGCCGCACCAGCGTGATGAGCGCCATGATGCCGCCCTCGCCGTCATTGTCGGCGCGCATCGCGATCAGCACGTAGGTCACCGTCACGATGATCATCACGGACCAGAACACCAGCGACACCACGCCGAACACATTCTCGGCACGGACGGGCACGGCATGCGGGTCCGCCGGATCGAAGACCGTCCGCAGGGTGTAGATCGGACTGGTCCCGATGTCGCCGAAGACGACACCGAGTGCGCCGAGCACCAGACTCGACCGCGCCGCCGGATGCACATCCGGGGCCTCGGTCTCCGATCGTTCCGACGAGTCCACGTCGCTTCCCACTGTGCCCGACCTCCCTCGCTGAGACGCCGCGGCGCCGGGGCTCACACCCTGACGCCGCGGCGCTCGCTCCCGCTGTCGGCTTACCCAGCCTCGCGGCGATCTACCGGCACTCGTCTCATCGACAGCGCCGCGCGACCGCAGAGCGCCACGGCCAGGCCGAGCACAAATCCGTAGACGACCACCAGGCCGTGTGCGTTGTCCTGCGCGAACCACAGGATCAGGCCCAGGGTGGGTGCGGCGAGGGCGAGCAGGCGCTCGCGAGCCGCGTGGGTGCGTAGCAGCAGGACAGCGGTCACCGTCGCGCCGAGAAAGTATGTCGCCGCGGAACTTCCGGCGAAATTGCGGGGCGCGGAGCTGACGCTGGTTATTCCGACCAGTGCGTCGACATGGCTGGGCAGGAGCGCCCCGGCGGCGAACAGGGCGAGCATGAGCGGTGCGCCCCAGATCCATTCGGCGAGGGCGGCCATGATCGCGAGGGTGGCGAGATTCCACAGTGTTCCGGTGACGCCGCCGTTCTGCATGAACACCGAGGTGACAGGCCGCCACCAGCCGGATTTGCTGGGGTCGGAGTCGAAGTGGTCCATCGCCCCGGACCACAGCAGCTGGACGAGCACGCCCGTGATCGCCGCGACGGTCAAAGCGATTGCGGCCCAGGGGATCCGACTCCACCGCTTGGCTTCGGCATCCACCAGCGTCCGGGCCGAGACGAACATCAGCACGAACAGGGCGGCCGTGGCCGGGTTGTACAGAATCGCGCTCATGAGATGTCCACCCCCATTTTCAAACAGTGTTCGAATCCGTCGATAGGCACTGTAACTCCAGTAAGGTGCATAATTCAAACGGTGTTCGAAACTGCGCTGGAGTGGAACCGATGAAACTGACCACCGACCGGATCGTCGATGCCGGGATGGCCGCGTTCGCCGAGGTCGGCTATCAGGGACTGTCCATGCGCCAGGTCGCCGACCGGCTCGATGCGCATGCCGGAAGCCTCTACTACCACGTCAAGAACAAGGACGCCCTGCTGCGGCTGATGGCAGACCGCGTGGCCCGGCACGGGTACGACTCGGGCACCGCCGCCCTGGCGCAGCTGCCGCCCGGCGCACCGTGGCCCGCGCGGGTCGAGGCGCAGGCCGCGGCGCTGCGGCGCAGCATCCTGCGTCATCCCGGCGGCCCGATACTCCTGGCCGAAAGCCCCAAATCCCTGAGCAGCGGCGCACTTTCACTGATGGAGCGGCTGCTGCGCACCCTCGTCGAGGGCGGCGTCCCGACACCGCATGCCATCATCGCCGCCGATACGGTCCTGAGCCACACCACCGGTTTCGCACTCCAGGAGCAGACCGAACCCCCGGCCCCGCCCGTGGACGCGGCGGCCTACGCCGACCTGCACACCCGATTCCCACTCACGACCTCCGGCGCGGCCGCCTATCCGCAGGAGGAGAAGTTCCTGCGTGGTGTGCGCCTGATCTGCCTGGGCATCCGCGCACTCATCGAGGGCGAGGACCTGCTGCCCCTCGGCCCGCCGGAAGAGGCGCTGACAATTGCTATCGAGCCGCGCGGGTAGCTCCAGCGCGTGGTGCGCCGGACGAGCGGGTGCGGACGATCATGATCGAGGCGGGCGGCGGCGAAGATGAGGGCGAACCCACCCGGGCCGGCGATCTGGGTGCGCACGGGTTGTCCGCGAAAGCGCACATTCACCTGCGCCGTCTCACCGTCGGCAAAGCGCCGACCGGTCAAACGAACCCGCGCACCGCCTTCGCCGCCATGGCGGCGCAGCACACAGGTTATCGCGCGCTCGGCCCGCTCGACCTCGACCGGCGTCGCTCCCCCACGTGCAGCCACCATCACTGGATGACCGACCTGCAATTCCTCAATGCCGTTGCGCTGGGCCAGATCACCCCCGGACCGGTGGTACAGACCGTCGCCGTCGTCGGCTACGCCGCGGGCGGCCTGGCGGGCGGGCTGCTGGCCGCACTGCTGGCATTCACTCCATTGTTTCTGTTCGTCGTCGCGGGCGCACCGTATTTCCAGCGCCTGCGCTCCAGCCCGACCGTCCCAGTCCTTCCTCGACGGCGCCGGTCCCGCGGTCATCGGCGCGATCGCGGGCTCCACTCTCGCTCTCGCCATGGCACTTTCGCACCTGTGGCAGCTCGGCGTCCTCACCGCCGCCGCGCTCTGGCTGCTCGCCCTGCGACGTGGTGTGATCACCACCTTGCTCGGCGCCGGTGCCCTCGGCGTGGCGGCCGCCTTCATCCACCTCCCGGCCAGATAGGAACGCACCGGCAAACCTCCTTCGTCACTGGGCCCAGAGGAGGGATTGCCCGGCGGTGGCCGAACTGTCCGAACCGGCGGTCATGGGAGGGCCGGGCCCCTGGTGACAACCTCCGCCATTCGATCGGTGACGTCCGGCCCTGTCGCGAAACCCCCTGCGCGCCAAATGATCGGTGGCAGCACCCAATCGGAGGAGAGTTGTCATGAGGAAAACGACGGCGTGCGCGGTCGGTATCGCTTCGGCGCTGACGGGGCTGGCGGTGGGATATCCGATCCTGGCCCGCGAAAAGTGCCTGAACTGGGGTGCCACCGCCGCGGAAGTGTTGCGCGTCATGCCCGGTGACGATCTGCGGGCAGCCCCCGACACGATCAGCACCCGGGCCGTCACCGTGGCCGCATCGCCGGAGCAGATCTGGCCGTGGCTGGTACAGATGGGGCCCGGACGCGGCGGGGCCTATACCTACGACTGGATCGAGAATCTGCTCGGCCTGGATATGCACAGTGCCGATGCCATTCTCCCGCAATTCCAGAATCTCGCGGCCGACGATGTCCTGCCCATGGGGAAGTCCGGACCGCGCATGCGAGTGGCGATCCTCGAGCCGGAGCGCGCTCTGGTACTCGCTTCCGAGGACGGCGCCTGGGTGTGGGCATTCGGGCTGTACCCCACCGCCGGAGGCGCCCGGCTGATCAGCCGCAACCGGATCTCGCTGCCGTCCGCCTCGCTGCCGACGCGGCTGTTGTACATGCTCATCATGGAGCCGGGCAGTCTGCTGATGGAGCGGAAGATGCTGCTGGGCATCGCCGAGCGCGCCGCTCGCACCAGCCTCGATCCGCATCCCGCCATGGTGACCAAGGACCCTGACGAGCAGTCGGAAAGCCAGTATTCGACAGCGGCCGACGGGCGAACACTCGATGTATGACCGCTATGAATGTTCCTCCTCTCCCGATCCCTGATCACCGTACGATGCTGGCGGCGATGCGGCTGGCATCCCGGGCGCCGTCGGTGCACAACACCCAGCCATGGCGCTGGGAGTTCGACGGCGAGAAGCTGCAGCTGTTCACCGATCCCGATCGACTGCTGACCGCCGCGGATCCGCACGGCCGGCAGCTGATCATCAGCTGCGGCGCCATGCTGCATCACGTGCGCACCGCCTTCGGCGCGCAGGGCTGGCACACCGATACGGTCCGCGAACCCGATCCGCTGAATCCCGGGCTGCTGGCCGAGATCCGGTTCCGGGCGTGGCCGAATCCGCCGGCCGGACTGATAACGCGCGCCGCGGTCATCGACCAGCGCCGTACCGATCGCCTGCCCTTCGAGGAGCCGAAGGAGTGGGATTCCCTGCTGCCGCGGTTGCGCATGCTGGTCTCACCGCACTACCTGGAGCTGATCAGCCTCGACGAGAACATCCGGCCCGCTTGACCACCGCCTCCGAGCAGGCCGCGGCACTGCGCCGGAAGTCGTGGAAAGCTGCGGACCGATCTCGAGTCATTCGTTTCGGGACCAGCGCCAGTCGGTGATCTCCGGCGGATCCTCGCCGAACTCGCGACCGTAGTCGCGGGCGTATTCGAGCCTCGCTCGCAGCTGCGCGGTCAACGATTCGAGCCGGTCGGCCAGCCGCGGAACTTCGGCCAGGGCGGCGATGGCGAGCTGATAGCGGTCTATGCCGTTCATCGCACACATATCGAAAGGTGTTGTGGTGGTGCCGTTGTCGGTGAAGCCGTGTACATGCATGACGTCATGACCGGGGCGGTGGTAGGCGATGCGGTGGATGAGCCACGGGTAGCCGTGGAAAGCGAAAATCACCGGGGCGCTGGTGAATATCTCACCGTACTCATCGTCGGCGATGCCGTGGGGATGGCGGTCCGGCGGGAAGAGCCGAGCCAGGTCGACCACATTCACGACGCGAACGGCCACATCCGGGGCGAGCTCTCGCAATAGTGCCGCGGTCGCGAGCGTTTCCTGCGTGGGAACATCGCCGGCACAGGCCAGGACGACTTCGGCCGGGCGGTCGTGATCGGACGAAGCCCATTCCCATACGCCGAGTCCGCGTTCACAGTGAATTCGGGCTTGTTCGTTGTCGAGGTACTGCAAGCCCGGTTGTTTTCCGGAGACAACAACATTCACGTACCCGCGGCTGCGCAGGCAGTGGTCGAAGACGTGCAACAAGCAGTTGGCGTCCGGCGGCAAGTACACGCGGCTCACTTCGGGCCGCTTGCTGAGCACATGATCGATGAAGCCCGGGTCCTGATGCGAGGCCCCATTGTGGTCCTGCCGCCACACATGCGAGGTGATGAGGTAGTTGAGGCTGGGAATCGGCTCCCGCCAGGGGAATTCGGCGGCCATGTGCAGCCATTTCGCGTGCTGCACCACCATCGAGTCGATAATGTGGGCGAAGGCCTCGTAGGTGGAGAACACGCCGTGGCGCCCGGTCAGCAGATAGCCCTCCAGCCAGCCCTGGCACAGATGCTCCGACAGCACCTCGAAGACCCGCCCGTCGGGCGCCAGCCGGTCATCGTCGGCCCGGATCGGCAAGCGCCAGCGCCGCCCGGTCACCTCCAGCACCGCATCGAGGCGGTTGGAGGCATGCTCGTCGGGCGAGAAGAACAGGAGATTGCGCGGATTCGCGGTGAGCGCATCCCGCAGATAGCCGCCGAGCACCCGGGTCGCCTCCGCGAGTTCGGCACCGGGATCGGCGAATCCGACGGTGTAGTCGCCGGGCCGCGGCAGGCGCAGGTTCACCGTATTCTGGCCGTGCGCAACGGGATTCATGCTCATGCGCAAATGCTCGGGATGAAGTGTGGCGATCCGGTCCACCGGCGCGCCATCCGCCTGGAAAAGCTCCTGCGGCCGGTAGGAGAGCATCCACTGTTCCAGTTGCGCGAGATGCTCCGGATTCTCCCGCACCGCGCTCAGCGGCACCTGGTGCGCCCGGAAGGTGCCCTCGATCCGGACCCCGTCGACCTCGGCGGGACCGGTCCAGCCCTTCGGCGTGACGAGCACGATCATGGGGCGGCTGGGGTCGCGCGGTCCGAGCCCCCGCCGGGCGTGGTCGCGAATCTCGGCAATCCGCGCCATCGCTTCGTCGAGTACCTCCGCATAGCGCTGGTGGACCTGTTTCGGTTCGTTGCCCTCGACGTACATCGGTTCCCAGCCGTGCGCGGTGAGCAGCCGATCCAGGTCGATGCGCGACATGCGCGACAGCAGTGTCGGATTGGCGATCTTGTAGCCATTGAGGTGCAGGATGGGCAGCACAGTGCCGTCGGTGACGCGATCCAGGAACAGCGGCGCATGCCAGCTGGTCGCCAGCGGCCCGGTCTCGGCCTCACCGTCACCGATCATGCAGGCCACCACGAGATCCGGGTTGTCGAGTGCCGCGCCGGTGGCGTGCGCGAGTGAGTAGCCGAGCTCGCCGCCCTCGTGGATGGAGCCGGGCAGATGCGGCCCGGCATGACTGGGCACCCCACCGGGAAAGGAGAACTGCCGGAACAGTTCTCGCATTCCGGCAAGATCATGCCCGGCCTCCGGGTGCCGTATCGGGTAGGCGCCTTCGAGCCAGGTGGCAGCATTGAGGGCGGCGGCGCCGTGGCCGGGCCCGAGAACGAAGAGCATCTGCTGGCCGGTCCGCGCGATCACGCGATTGAGATGCGCGTAGGTCAGCGTCACCCCGGGCACGGTCCCCCAGTGCCCGATCAAGCGGCGTTTGATGTGTTCGGGTCGCAGCGGTTCGGTCAGCAGCGGATTGTCCATCAGGTACAGCTGCCCGACGGCAAGGTAGTTCGCCGCCCGCCACCAAGCGTCCAAATCGCCGAGGCTACCGGTGATTTCGGTGTGGGCGATCGGCATTGTTCGTGTCATGTTCGGTTCCTCGACTATCGGGTGGGGTGGACGACCATGACGGGGCAGTGGGCATGCTGAACGAGCGTGTGCGCGGTCGAGCCGAGCAGCAGACCCAGAAAGCCGCCGCGGCCACGATTGCCGACCACCAGCAGCTGCGCGGTCTTCGACCACTCCTGCAGGTGCCGAGCCGGTTCGGAGAAATACACCCGCCGGCCGATATGAACCTCCGGGTACTTCTCCTGCCATCCGGCCAAGCGTTCGGACAGGACGATCTCCTCGACGTTCTGCATTTCGTCCAGCGACAGCTCGGACGCCTCACCGGCGAAGGTGCCGAAAGTCCAGTCGCTCCACGTGTGCGCGGCGATCAGTTCGACGCCGCGCTCGGCGGCCTCGGCGAAGGCCGCGCCGATCGCGGCGTCACTGACCGCGCTGCCGTCCACGCCGACCACCACGGGACCGGAGATATGAACGGTCTCGTCCGCATCGGAATCCGGGCGCACCACGATGACGGCGCCCTCGGCATGCGAAGTCACCGCGAGCAGTGTCGATCCCAGATGTCCGACGGTTCCGGTCTGACCGGTGGCACCCAGCACCACGGCGAAAGCGGTCTTGCTGCGTTCGAGCAACAGGCTGGTCGCAGTGTCGGCCGACATGTGCACCGAGATCCGCAGTTCGGGCTCGAGCAGGTGGGCGGTGTGCTCGGCGCGCGTGACGATCGCCCGGCCTTGCGCGCGAACGCCGTCGATGACCCGAGGTGAGATGACCTGGTAGGGACCGACCACAGAACTGGCGGCCACCAGGTTGAGCCCGTGCACGATGTGCAGTGCACGCCGATGCTCGGCGGCGTACCCGGCAGCCCAGCGCAGGGCGAGATTCGAGCCCGGCGATCCGTCCACACCGACGACGACTGCCGCAGCGGCCAGTCGATGCGGATCGCCGTATTCCTGCTGTGTCATCGCGACCTCCCTGGATCGTCTGTCTTCGGCGCCTGATCGGGCAGCCATATCAACGGTATGAATCACATCGGGTCTGCGGCTGCTGGCAATGGTCACCGGGTCCAGGGGCCGAAAGAACTCCGGCTCGTCCCGAAGGCGTGTTTCGGGCCGAAAATGGCCGTTCGTCCCGAGCCGATCGGGAATATCGACTCTGCTGCCCCGCCGGTGTCCGAACGACGCTGTCAACCATGAGAACTTCTGTGACGACAGATCCCGTCGCGGCCCTTGCGGTGCTGCTCGGCGCGCTCATGATCGTGGCCGTCCCCGGCGGGCTGGTCTGGCTGTCGAACTGGGCGGCGTTGTACGGCGAGATCCTGGTGTACCTGGCCTTCGTCGAATATCTGGCTGTCGCCGTCGGCCTGCTGCGCTGGGGCGTCGGTCGCCTGCGTTCCCAACGGTCCCCGCAGGTCTATCTCGGGGGCAACGATATGCGGACTGTCGATCCAGCCGACAGCAGCTCCGTCACACTGCCGCAATCGATTTCGATCGGCGCGGCGGAGCCCGGGTCCGCACGCACCTCGACCTCGTCCGCGCGGATCAGCACGGTCAGCCGGTGCCCGCGATAGCTGATCGGGAAGGACAGCGGGCCCAGCGCATCCGGGCACAGCGGATTGAGAATCAAACGGTCCGAACGCATTTCCAGGCCGGAGAAGCAGCGTTGCACCAGATCGACGCTTCCCGCCATGGCGCCCAGGTGAATTCCCTCCTCCGTGGTGCCACCCTGGATATCGGCGATATCGGATTCCAGTACCCGATGGAAGAACTCCAGCGCCTGGCCACAGTTCGCGCGGGCCAATACCCACGCGTGCACGAGCGCGCTGAGCGTGGAGCCGTGCGAGGTGCGGACCAGGTAGTACTCGATGGTGCGCGGGATCATCTCGCCGGGCAGCTCATAGCCGAGCCGGCCCAGCACCTCCCGCAATTCGTCGGCCGAGAACAGGTAGAACAGCATCAGCACATCGGCCTGTTTGGCCGCCCGGTACCTGTTGATGTCATCGCCCTCGGACTCGAGGATGCGGTCCAGGCGCTGGATGTCTCCGTAGCGCTCCCGATAGTCCGCCCAATTCAGTTCGGCCAGTTGATCGTAACCGTCGAATTGGCTGATCACACCGTCGTGGAACGGCACGTACATGCGGCGGCTGACCGCCTCCCAGTGCGCCGGTTCCGATGCCGATACGCCCAGCGATTCCAGGAGCCCCGCCCGAGCGCGCGGGGTGAGCCGGTCGAGAGCGTCGAGGGCGCGCAGAATGACCCACACCGCGGTCACATTCATGTACGCGTTGTCGTCGACGCCCCCCTCCGGCGCATCGGGGTTACCGGAATGGAATTCGTCCGGTCCGATGACCCCGCGCAGATGGAAGCGATCGTCACGGGCGTCGTATTCGGCGGTGCTTGCCCAGCAGCGAGCGATCTCCACCAGCAGTTCCGCGCCGTAGTCGGTGAGGAATTCGATATCGCCGGTGACCTGGTAGTACTGCCAGACGTTGTAGCCGATGGCACTGCCGACGTGCAGGGCACGCCCACTGGCATCGGGATGCCAGTGCCCCGACAGCGGATTCAGGTGCATCCGCTGGCTCTCCTCGCGACCGTCGCTCCCGGATTGCCACGGGAACAGCGCCCCTTCGTGCCCGGCCAGCGCGGCCAGGCGGCGCGCCTCGGGCAGCCGCCGATACCGATAGTGCAGCAGACCACGGGTGACAGCCGGGAAGCGCGGAGTGAGGACCGGGAAGACGAACAGCTCGTCCCAGAAGACATGCCCGCGATAGGCCTCACCGTGCAGACCGCGGGCCGGGACGCCGACGTCCAGGTCGGCGGTATGCGGTGAGAGGGTCTGCACCAGATGCAGCAGGTGCAGTCGCAGGATCCGTACCGAGTGGCCGCCGCCGTCGATATCGATGCGCAGCCGATCCCACAGGTGCTCCCACGCGGCGGTGTGGCCCGCGAGCAGCTCCGTGAATCCCGGTGCGGTATCCAGATATCGGATCGCCGCCTCGTCTGGGGCTGCCACGGCATGATCGCGACCGGTGACGACGGCGACGATCTTCTCCAGGGTGAGACTGCCGCCGGCCCTCATCACGACGGTGTGGTCCCGGCCGATCAGTCCGTCCCCGTCGACGGGCTCCGTGGCAGCGGTGACCGGCAACCCGCCGCGGTTCAGCGTGCTGCGCGCCGCGACGGCCAGCGGAATCTGCGACTGATTGGTTCGCGCGGTCAGTAGCACCGAATCCGGCGACAGCAGACGACCGGACGGCTGTGCCAGATGCCGATCGGACAGTGCGCGGTATCGAGCGACCAGCGAATTGCGGACGTCGCCGTCGATTGCCGAACGGACCGTCACTGTGCCGGACCAGTTCTCGGCCGTGATGGTGGTCTCCAGCGCACACAGGTGCGGGGCGTGCATGGCCGCGAAGCGCCGCTGGCGCACCGCGGTAATGTTCCCGGCCGCGTCGCGGAATCGGAAGCGCCGCAGCAGCACTGCCCGGCTCAGGTCCAATTGCTGCTGATATTCGAGCAGTTCGACGGCATCGATATCGAACCAGTCGCCGTCGGCGATGCGGAAGGTCACCGGCAGCCAATTGGGCAGATTCACCAGACTCTCGTTGTCCACCGTATGCCCGGCGACCTCGTCGTAGAGCCGGTTGTAGATGCCGGCGACATAGGTGCCCGGATAGTGGCGCTCACCCGCACGCGATTCCGGGGCGGCGCCGCGGGTGGCGAGGTAGCCGTTGCCGACGGTGCACAGCGCCTCACGCAGTCGTTCGCGGGCCGGGTCGTAACCGTCGAAGGTGAGCAGCCAGGAATCTGAAGCGGCCGTATCGGTTTCGGTGCGCAACAGGCCGTCCAGGCCCTCGAGGAACTCCCGGACCCGGGTGGGTGCGGACAGGGCGTAGCGGGCGGCGGTGCGTCGATCGCCGTCTTCGTCATGGCATACGACGATTCCCAGGCCGTCCGTTTCGACCGCGTCGAAGGCGTCCTCATCGGTGAAATCGTCGCCGATATAGATCGGCAGCACCGGCACGGTGAGGTGATCCAGGATCCAGCGCAGCGCAGTTCCCTTGTCCCAGTCCATATCCGGGCGCAGTTCGAGCACGCTGCGGCCGCCGGTCACCCGCAGACCGGCTCGCCGGGCCAGGGCGTGCACGGCGGAGAACACCGTCGCGACCTGATTCGCCGCGACCTGCCGGTAGTGGATGGCGACGGCGAATCGCTTGTGTTCCACCCTGATTCCGGTGATGCCGGACAGGGTCCGGTGCAGCTCTTCGGCGGATTCGGCGAGCGCTCGCTCCGCTCGGGGCGCCGCATCGTGCAGGTAGGAGGTTCCGTCGGGGGCCAGCAATTCGAAGCCGTGGCAGCCCGCGTACCAGATCCCCGTAATGCCCACATGCTCACGCAGATCAGCCAATTCGCGACCGCTGATGATCGCCACCGGGCACCGCGTCGCGAGCCGCGTCAGCACCTCCGCCGCGCCGTCCACCAGAGTCGCGGCGGCCGGATCGGGGACGATTTCCGAGAGGGTGCCGTCGAAATCCAGAAGCACCGCGGTCTTTTCGGTGTCGAGCAGATCACCGAGGGCGGACCAGGACGCCATCGCGTCGGGCACCTCGGACATCCGCCGGAATCCGGTGCGCAGCGACACCTCGGCGAGATCGCCGACCACGATATCGGCTCCGCCTTCGCTCAGCCGGGCGGCGTGATCGGCGCGATTCACACCGATCACCAGCCCGAATCCGCCGGCTCGACCCGCCGCGACCCCGGCCTCGGCGTCCTCGACCACGACGGTCCGCGATGGTTCCGCGCCCAATCTCCGGGCAGCCTCCAGCAGCATGGCCGGATCGGGCTTACCCGCCAGACCGAGCTCCTCCGCGACCAGACCGTCCACTCGAACCCGGAACAGGTCGCCGATCCCGGCGGCACGAAGCACCTCGGCGCAGTTCCTGCTGGCCGAGAACACGGCGGCGCCCAGTCCCGCGGCCTGCAGCTCGCGGATCAGGGCGACCGTCGAATCGAAAGCCGGCACACCGTCGCGGGCGATGCGCGCCAGGAACAGATGGTCCTTCCGATTGCCCAGACCGCACACGGTGACGGCGTCATCCGCGTCGGAAGGGTCACCCTCGGTTAGCGAGATACCCCGTGCGGCAAGGAAATCCGTTACGCCGCGGTATCGGGGTTTGCCGTCGACGTACCGCAGGTAGTCGCCGGGGGTGAAGGGTGAGCGATCCTCCCCCGGTGCCGCGGATCGCTGTGACAGGAAAGCGTCGAACAGCTCGGTCCAGGCGGCCGCATGGATGGACGCGCTCTTGGTCACCACCCCGTCCATATCGAAGATCACCGCATCGTGGTGCCGCGAATCGATCAGCGGCCCCATGGTTTTCCCGTCGCTCACGTCTCCAGCGTGTACCGAACGGCCGGATCGCGAAAGAGTCACAGGTCCTCCCGTTCACGATGCTCAACTCGGGCCGGAGGGCAAGGCATTCGAGGACCAAGGACCCCTGTTCGGCCGGGAGCCGCGACCTAGCGTGAGCGTATGAGCCAAGTACCCACGGGCGAAACGATCGAGCGGGCGGTCCGGCTGGCCGGGCGCGCCCCCTCGCTGCACAACAGCCAGCCGTGGCACTGGGTGTTCGACGGCACCGTGCTGCGCCTGCACTCGGATCGAACCCGGCTGCTGCCGTCCACCGACACCTCCGGCCGCCAATTGTTGATCAGCTGCGGAGTCGCGCTCGGGCATTTGCGCGCCGCACTGGCCGCGGCGGGCTGGCGCGCACAGGTGGCCTACTTCCCCAATCCGACGCAGCGCGACCATCTGGCCACCGTGCGCTTCCTTCCGGCCCACATTGTGACCGACGCGGACCGCGATCGAGCCGCCGCGATCGAGCGCCGCCGCACCGACCGACTGCCCTTCGAAACGCCGGTCGGCTGGCAGGATTTCGAGACCGTGCTGCGGACGGTCGTGGATCCGGACGACGCGGTGCTGACCGTACTGCCCGATACCGCCCGCGCGGCGCTGGCGCACGCCTCCCTGATCACCGCCTCGCTGCGCCGCTACGATGCGGCATATCAGGCCGAATTGCAGTGGTGGGCAGGGCATTCCCATGCCGCGGAGGGCATTCCGGCAAGCGCATTGATCTCCCGGGAGGAACGGGAGCGAGTGTCGGTCGGCCGCACCCTGCCGACCGTCTCCGGAGATTCCCGGCGCACCGAGGTGGCTGACGACCGATCATCGATCCTGGTGCTGTCCACTACCGCTGATACCCCCGAAGAGCTGGTGCGCTGCGGCGAAGCGCTCTCCACGGTGCTGCTCGAATGCACCGCGGCCGGCTATGCGACCTGTCCGCTCACCAATATGACCGAACTGCCGCACGGCCGGGCCATCGTCCGCGACCTCGTCGGCGGGCGCGTGGTGCCGCAGGTCCTGGTCCGGGCGGGCACCCGTCCCGACACCGCACCACCGCCCGCGGCCACCCCGCGCCGCCCGCTGCCGGACATTCTCGAAATCATCGAGCCGGAGCAGCTGCGCTGACACAAGATCACTTTCGGCGGCGATTAGGGACTTTCGGCCGTGCCTGCGGCCGTGCTGAAGGGGATATGTTGAGTACCACATCCTCTGTCAGAACGGACGCGGCCATGATCAAGGTATTTCTCGTCGACGACCACGAGATCGTCCGGCGGGGTCTGGTCGACCTGCTGGAGGGCGATCCCGAACTCACCGTCGTGGGCGAGGCGGGGGATGTGGCCCAGGCACTGGCCCGGATTCCCGCTCTTCGTCCCGATGTCGCGGTACTCGATGTGCGCCTGCCCGACGGCAATGGCATCGAACTGTGCCGGGAACTGCTCTCACGCCTGGACGATCTGCGCTGCCTCATCCTCACCTCGTTCACCGATGAGCAGGCCATGATGGACGCCATTCTGGCCGGCGCCAGCGGATACGTGGTCAAGGACATCAAGGGTATGGAACTGGCCAAGGCCATCAAGGAGATCGGCGCCGGCCGCTCACTGCTGGACAACCGCGCAGCCGCCGCGCTCATGCAGCGACTGCGGGCCAGCACCCAGCCCGACGGCCCACTGGCCGGACTCACCGAACAGGAGCGCAAACTCCTGGATCTGCTGGGCGAAGGCCTGACCAACCGGCAGATCGCCGAACGAATGTTCCTGGCTGAGAAGACGGTCAAGAACTACGTCTCCAGACTGCTGGCCAAGCTCGGCATGGAACGCCGCACCCAGGCTGCCGTCTTCGCCTCGAAACTGCATACTGCGCAGCCTGATTCGCAGTAGCCACGGCTCACGTCACTGCTGCTTCGCGGGAGCACAGCGGTCCGCCGAACGCTTCACAGCGTGATGGCGGACCGCTCCGGCATGACAGTGTGGAGCAATTCGGCAACCCGAGCCGGATGGCCCGGCCGGGTTCCGGGAGTGCCCAGCGCCGCCGTTGCGGCGGTAATGCCCAGGTGAACGGCATCGGCGAGGGAATACTCGCGCAGCACACCGACTCCGATTCCGGCCACCATCGCATCGCCGGCGCCGATACCGCTGCGGACGGTGACGTCCATCGGCTCGAACCACTGTTCGCCGTCCCTCGTCACCAGCAGTGCGCCCTCCTCACCCAGCGACAGCACGACCACCTGCGTCACGCCGGCGGTGACCAACCCGCGGGCGGCGGTGAGCTGGGCGGCCCGATCGCGCAGTGGATGCCCGGTATAGTCGGCGAGCTCACGCACACTCGGTTTGAGCAGATACACACCCTTGCGTACCGACCGCAGCGGCTCGCCCGAGGTGTCCAGCACCAAGGGCACGTCCAGATCGGCGAGTAGATCGGCCAGGCGCTGATAGAAATCCACCGAAACACCCGGTGGCAGACTGCCGCTGGCCACCACCAGGCGAGCGTCGCTCACCGCACGCTCCACCGCGGCCAGACAGCGATGCGCTTCCGGCGCGGTGAGTCGCGGTCCCGGAAATACGAATCGGTATTGCGCATCGGCGGATTCGTCGGTCACGGCAAAGCTCTGCCTGGTCGAGGCCTCCACCGGCACCGTATGCATCGGCACCCCGGCGTCACGGACCAACTGCTCGAGCAGCACGCCTTCGGGCCCGCCGACGGGAAAAACGGCCGTCACCGGTTCACCGAGCATCGCGATGGTGCGCGCCACATTGATTCCACCCCCACCCGGATCGAATCGCGGTGCGGCACAGCGCAGTTTATCGGTCGGTCGGACCTGCGCGGTCGCGGTGGCGATATCGATCGCCGGGTTCATGGTCAACGTCACGATCGACATACCGCTAACTCTCCCCCGGAGCCTGGAGCAGCCGCGAGAGGCGGCAAGCCATTTGCGGGAAGGGCTTTGGTCCCTTCACCTCGTGCAGGCTGCCCCTAGTCCGGTCCCGCGCTGCGACGGAACCTGGTGTCATGGACTCGAAAGCACCGAACACCGCCGACGGAAACCGGGGTGGCAGGACCGACCGGACACCCGCCGTCGTGGTGGGTATCGACGATTCCCGGGCAGCCCTGCGGGCCGCGGAATGGGCTGCCGCCGAGGCCACGGCACGGCAGCTGCCGCTCCGGCTGGTTCAGGTGGTTCCCGCGATCGATAGGCCGGCTTTCCGGCTCGGCGGCGCCCGGTATCGCAACGCAGCCGGGACGCTGGAGAACGCGCGCTGGGTGATACAGGCCCGGCAGCCGGTCGATGCGGCCGCCAACCTACTGAGCATCGAAACCTCGGTCGTGCGTGGGCAACCGGAGCAGGTACTGGTCGAGATGTCCGAATCCGCCGGCCTGCTGGTGCTCGGGTCCTCCGATATCGGCTTCTTCCAACATATGGTTCTCGGCTCGACCGCACTGGCCGTGACCCGTGATGCGCACTGTCCGGTCGCGCTGGTGCGCCCCTGCACCGTGGACGACGGGGCGGTCCTGGCAGTGGTGTCCGACCGGCATACCGCGGGACCCGCACTGCTGGCGGCCTTCCGGGCCGCGCAGGACCGGGGTGTCGATGTGATCGTGGCGCGGGTGTGGCAGGGGCGGCCGTGGTCGTCGTCGCCGGAGGACTGGTACACCGCAGCGCCGGTGGTCCCCGACGCGCAGATCCTGAACTGTCAGCGCCGGTTCCCGGACGTACCGGTAAGCCTGGTGACCATGGTGGGCAATGCGGTGGCAGCCATCGAGCAATGCAGTGCCGCAGCGCAACTCGTCGTCGTCGGTCACGAGGCCGATAGGGACCGGCCGGAGCGGCTGGGCCGAATCACCCACGAACTGGTCTGTCATGCGCCCTGTCCGGTGCTGGTCATTCCGGACCGGGCCGAGGCCGCCACCGCACTGTTGCGCACCGCGACGTCGGCTGTACCGCAATGACGAACGAGACCTATGCCCAGGTGCGCGAAACGCATACCGGCGTCGTCCTGCTGTGCGGGGATCGGGCCTACAAGGCCAAGAAGCCGGTCGTCACCGACTTCCTCGATTTCGGGACGTTCGAGGCCAGGGAGCACGCCTGCCGCCGGGAGCTCGAATTGAACCGCCGCCTCGCCCCGGACGTCTACCTGGGTCTGAGCCATCTCACCGACCCCATGGGCGGTCCGAGCGAACCGATCGTGGTCATGCGGCGCATGCCGGACTCGGCCCGGCTGTCCGCGCAGATCGCGGCGGGGACCGTCACCTCGGTCGAATTGCCGGAGCTGGCAGCCGAACTGGCCCGATTCCATCACACGGCACTGCGGGGCGCGGATATCGACCGGGCCGGCCGGCCCGCAATGCTCCGGCGCCGCTGGCACGCACTGCTGCGCAGTCTGGCCGCACAGCCTCCCGGTGCGATCGACCAGCAGCAGCTCGCCCGCGTGCGGCAACTGGCGCTGCGGTTCATCGACGGGCGCACACCACTGCTGGCCGCCCGAATCGCCGAGGGGCGCATTGTCGACGGTCACGGAGATCTGATCGCCGAAGACATCTTCGCGCTACCGGAGGGCTTCCGAATTCTGGACTGCCTGGATTTCGACGACGAACTGCGCCATGTCGACTGCCTCGACGATGCCGCGTTCCTGGCGATGGACCTCGAATTCCTCGGCGTACCAGCGCTTGCGGAGGAATTCCTCGACACTTACCTGCTCGCCATGGCCGACGCACCGCCCGCCGCCCTGCGGCACCACTACATCGCCTACCGGGCCATGGTGCGCGCCAAGACCGACCGCATTCGCTGCGCCGAGGGCGACCCGGATGCGGCCGCACACGCACGCCGACATCTCGAGATCGCGGACGCGCACCTCAGCAGCGCGGCAATCCGCCTGGTGCTGATCGGCGGCCTGCCCGGCACCGGAAAGTCGACGGTGGCAGCGCAATTGGCCACTCGCACCGGGGCCGAGGTCATTTCGAGCGATACCCTGCGCGCCGTCATGCGCCGGTCCGGTGCGGTCGTCGGCGGAAGCGGCACCTACGGCGAGGGCGCGTATCACCCCGACGCCAAAGCCCTTGTCTACGAGCAGCTCCTGGGTCATGCCCGAGATCGCCTCGAGTACGGCGTATCGGTGATACTCGATGCCAGCTGGCTCGATTCCGGCTACCGCGAACAGGCCCGGCTGCTGGCCCGGCAGACGCACACCGAACTCATCGAGCTGCACTGCGGCTGTCCCCCGCAACTGGCCGCCACCCGCCTGCGCAATCGCGCGCCCGGCGATTCGGATGCGACTCCGACAATCGCCGACGCCATGGCGGCTGCCGCGTCGCCCTGGCCGGAAGCCACCGTGCTCGACACCGAGCGCCCGATCGCCGAATCATCCGAATCGGCGCTGTACCGCTGGAACCGCTTGTAGAAACCGGAGTTTCGTCATGAGGCAACCGCATGTCGCCGATGTCATGACACCTGAGGTGGTGACCGTGCGCAGACACGCACAGTTCCACGAGATCGTCCGCCTCCTCGCCGCGAACCACATCAGCGGCGTACCCGTTCTGGACGTGGCGGGCCGGGTCACCGGCATGGTCACCGAGGCCGATCTGATGCTCCGGCACGCGCAGGCCGGCGGGACCGGACCGGGTCCGGTCCGGCGGCGGCTGCACCGCAAGGCGATTACCCGCCGTCTCCTGGCCCGGACTGCCTCCGAACTGATGACCACCCCGGTGGTCACGGTGCAGGCCACCGACCGCCTGAGTACCGCCGCCGCGCTGCTGGCCCGGCACGGCGTCAAACAACTCCCGGTCGTCGATGCGGACGGCAAGCTCGTCGGCATTGTGAGCCGCAAGGACGTGCTTTCGATCCACCGGCGCTCGGACGCCGATCTGGCCACGGAAATTCGCGCCGACATCCTCACCCGAGCCATGTGCGTGCCTCCGGCGGACGTCTCGGTCGAGGTGACCGAGGGAATCGTCTCACTACAGGGAAAAGTAGAGCGGCAGAGCATGATCGACATCATCACGCGGCTGACTGCGGACGTGCCCGGCGTGGTCTACGTCCACCACGAACTCACCGCGGATTTCGACGACACCCACCTCCCCCCGCCCGAGCCGGACAACGTCGGCATCCTGCATCGCTTCATCGCGCCGTGAAACGGACGTGAGCGCCAACAGCATTCGGAGTGCGGTCCGATGAATCAACAATCAAGGAGGCTGTGATGACCCAGGAACCGGTTCTGGTGGCATTTGGATCCACACGCGGCGGAACCGCCGAAATCGCCGAGTGGATAGGCGAATCTCTGCGGGAGTCGAATATTGCGGTCGAGGTGAAGCCCGCGAACGAAGTGCGTTCGCTGGAGGGGTACCGCGCGGTTGTCCTGGGTGGCGCGCTGTACTCCGGTCGCTGGCACCGCGATGCCCGGCGCTTGGCGCGGCGTTCGGCGCGACAGCTCGCCGACCGGCCCACCTGGTTGTTCGCCAGCGGCCCGCTCGACAATACGGCCGATCGACCGGAAGGCGGAAACGTCTTCGGCGCCAAGGCCGTCCACAAGATCGCGGACCGTGTCCGGGCCCGAAGCCTCACGATTTTCGGCGGCCGCCTGGAGCCCACCGCGCGGGGCTTCCCCGCCGCGTCGATGGCGAAGAATCGGTCCGGGGACTTCCGCGATCGCGATCGCATTCACGCGTGGGCGAAAGGCATTGCGGCCGAACTCGGCCAAGTCTGATCGTTGCGCACAGCGCAGACCGGATGCCTATGGGTCGGCATCCGGTCTGCGCTTCGTGTTACGCGGCCGGAGTGATCATTCCGTAGTGTCCGTCATAGCGGTGGTACAGCACGCTGCCGCGATCGAGCGCGCGGTCCCGGAAGAATACGAACGGCCATCCGGTCAGCTCGAGTCGTGCGATCACCCCGTCGAGCTCCAGTGTCGGCGCCGGCGTCGGACTGATCGTGAACGCGGTCGCACCCCGGGCCACCTCGTCCGGGCGCGGATCGATCTGTGCGAGGCGGTAACCCCCGCCATCACGTCGATACAGCACGCTGTCGATGCCGCTGCCGGATTCGGTGAACAGCTGGAATTCGTAATCCATCAGTTCGAGGTCGAAGGCCGCCTCGTCGCACGTCTCCGTTGCCAGCGCATACGCCTTGCGGCGCACCACCTGACGGTCCTCTGCGCCGCGAGGGAAGAACGGCAACCGCTGCCGCGCCGCGCCGCCGTGCCGCCATTCATGCGCGGTCACCTCGCCCCGGCCGCCCCGTACCGCCTCCCAATGCCGCGCCAGCCGTTCCAGCCGCGCCTTTACTCGAGCCGCGACCAGATCGATCGCCTCGCGCGTCGAAACGCCTGCGGCCTGCACTCGCACCGCGCGCCCGGACATATTGACATTCACCTGCGCGACAAAGGGATTCACTGCAGCCGGGTCCCGGTGTCCAGTGAGTCGCACCCGCGCCGACAGCACCGGTTCGGACGCGTAATCCAAGGCGTGGCCGACTTTTTCCCGGGCATATTCGGCGCCGGCCGCCGATACGTGCCGCCCTGCCGACACACGCAATTCGGTGACCGACCCGGCTTCGGGGACTGCGTCTTTCGAGATCCTTGTCATACTTCACCCTCGCCGCCCGCCGCCGCGCACCGCCAGGGTCGAAATCAACTGTTTCGCACGACCATCGGCCTCAGATCGGCCCGATTCCGGACATCTCGGCTGGGACAGGCGCAATCATCGGCCCGAAAGTGAAAATTACGCTCTCCGCAAGAGGATTCGGTAGGGAATACGTCCACACAGCGGCGATGGCCGGTTACGAACGCCCCTATAGGGGAAACGTCGTCATGCGGTCTGCTTGAAGCGTGCCTCGAACCGTCCGATCGTCATGAAGGAAGCAATGATGCGAATCGGTCTGATCGCCCCTCCATGGGTTCCTCTTCCGCCGCCCGCCTATGGCGAGGCCGTCGTGGACAACCTGGCCCGGCGGCGCGCCGCTGCGCTGGAGCGATGCGATATACACCGGATGGCCCGCGACCACATGCGCCATTATCGGCGCGTGCTGGCCGAGGGCATATTTCGCGATGGCCTCACCGTGGTACCAGCGGAATCAGACGTCGCATGATTCACCTCGGCAAGCCCGTGTCCCGCGCGGCGCAGCAGCAAGCGCCGAGCCCACTCAGCGTCGCGGCGGCGAGTTCGATGCCTGTGGCGGAGGTGCTTGCCGAATTGCACGTCGGCGAAACCGGTTTGAGCACAGCGGAGAGTGCGCAGCGACTGCGCCGGATCGGGCCGAATGCGGTCCGATCGCATCGTGCCCGGCTCGGTCCGGTGGTGTTGCGGCAGTTGCGTTCTCCGCTGCTACTGCTGCTGGCGGTGACCGCGACGGTGTCCTTCTTCCTCGGCGAGCGCACCGATGCGATCGTCATCGGGGTCATCGTCGCGGTATCGGTGGGGCTAGGGGTGTTCAACGAGTACCGGGCCGAACGGGCGGCGGAAGCGCTGCACGAGCGGCTGGTGCACCGGGTGGTGGTGATCCGGGACGGCAAGGCGCAGTCGGTCGACCTGGTCGAGCTGGTGCCCGGCGATATCGTCGAACTGGGAGCCGGTGAACTGGTACCGGCAGATCTGCGGCTGCTCGCGGTCACCGGTCTGCAGTGTGATGAATCGGTGCTGACCGGTGAGGCCAACGCGGTGGAGAAATCCACCGAGCCGGTCGCGGCCGCCAGTCCCACCGCAGACCTGACCTGCTGTGCCCTGATGGGGACGGTGGTCAGTGCCGGGCGCGCCCGCGCGGTGGTGGTGTCGACCGGCGGCAGCACCCAATTCGGCCGGATCGCACTGGGATTGGGCAAACGCCCGCCTGAAACCGAATTCCAGGTCGGGTTGCGGCAGTTCTCCATGCTGCTGGTGCGGGTCGCGGCGGTGCTGACCGTCGGGATCTTCGCGGTGAACCTCGCGCTGCACCGCCCGATCCTGGACGCGCTCATGTTCTCGCTGGCGATCGCGGTGGGTATATCCCCGCAGCTGCTGCCCGCGGTGGTCTCGACCAGCCTGGCGGCCGGTTCGCGGCTACTGGCGCAGCAGAAGGTGCTCGTGAAACGCCTGGTGTGCATCGAGGACCTGGGCGATATCGAGGTGCTGTTCACCGATAAGACCGGCACCCTCACCGAAGGCCGCATCGAATTCATGCGGGCGATCGATCAGAACGGCGCGGCCGGCGATGAGCCCGCCCTGCTGGGGCTGGTGTGCACGGACGCGGACATCCACGACGGCCGGATCGCGGGCGGCGACTCCCTGGATACGGCGCTGTGGCAGTCCCCGGGCACGCTGCAGACCGTGGCCGGCCGGTATTCGCGCGTCGCCACGTTGCCGTTCGATCATCGCCGCCGCCTGGTGTCGGTGCTCGTCGACGATCACGACGGCGTGCGCACGCTCATCACCAAGGGTGCGCCCGAAGCCGTATTGGCATGCTGCGACGACGTGCCCGAGGCCGCCCGGACAGCGCTCGAGGCCGAATTCGCCGCGGGCCACCGCGTTGTCGCGGTCGCGACCCGCCCCGCTGCGGGTCAGCGCTCGCTCGAGTTCGCCGATGAGCAGCGGCTGCGATTGCGCGGATTTCTGATGTTCCTCGATCCGCCCAAAGACTCTGCGCGCGAAGCCCTTACCCGCCTCGCCTCACTCGGGATCGCGGTCAAGGTGATCACCGGTGACAACCCGGCAGTGGCGGCACGCGTCTGCGCGGAGCTCGGACTACCGGCCGGGGACGCGTTGACCGGCACCGAGCTCGAGCACCTCAGCGATGCCCAGCTGTCCGACTGCCTGCCCGCCACAACGATTTTCGCGCGCATCGATCCGGAGCAGAAGGCGAGAATCGTGCGCGCGCAGCGCGCGCTCGGCGTCGATGTCGCCTTCCTCGGCGACGGCGTCAACGATGCGCTTGCCCTGCACGCCGCCGATGTCGGCATTTCGGTGGACTCGGCGACCGATGTGGCCAAGGACGCCGCGGATGTGGTGCTGCTGGAGAAGGACCTGATGGTGCTCGCCGACGGCGTCATGCAGGGGCGGCGCGTATTCGCCAATACGATGAAGTACGTATTGATGGGCACCTCCAGCAATTTCGGCAATATGTTCAGCGCCGCGGCCGCCTCGGCATTCCTGCCCTTCCTGCCCATGCTGCCCTCGCAGATCCTGCTCAACAATCTGCTCTACGACTCCAGCCAGCTCGCCATTCCGACCGACAATGTCGATCCGGAACAGCTGCTGCGCCCGTCCCGCTGGGATATTCATCTGATCCAGCGGTTCATGCTCGTCTTCGGGCCGATCAGTTCGCTGTTCGATTTCGCGACCTTCGGCGTGATGCTGTGGGTGTTCCATTCCGGCGAATCCCTGTTCCACTCCGGCTGGTTCGTCGAATCGCTGGCCACGCAGACGCTGGTGCTGTTCGTCATCCGCACCCGGCGCACCCCGTTCTTCCGGAGCCGCCCGAGCGTGCCCCTACTGCTCGCCGGTCTGGCCGCGGTGCTGATCGGCGCGGTGCTGCCGTCCACCCCGCTCGCGCACGCGCTCGGATTCCAGCCGCTGCCGGGCGCGTTCTTCCTCGCACTGCTGCTCATGATCGTGTGCTATCTCGCCCTGGCCGAGACCGCGAAGCACTGGTTCTTCCGGACGCAGCCCGCTGTCGATGTCATTCGGCCCCGCAGCCCCGGTCATCGGATACAGAGGCGCGCAGCACGATACATCAAGTTCGGAGCGGAGGGCGATCGGGGCCGTGCACCGGCCGCGCAGACAGGGCTTTCAGATAGCGGGCGTCAATCATGAGTCATCGTCGCTGCGGCTACCGATAGTCGCTGCCGAGCCAGTCGCTCGCTCAATTCCGGCATCGCACCGGGCGGAGTTCCGGCCAGATCACGCAGGCACCCCTCGATAACGTGGGCTACCTGCGCTCGTGTGACCTGACTACCGAACTCTGTGCACAACCGATCCACCGTCCGGCTGGACGAGCTCTCGCAGCGCGTCATCCGGACCGGGCCTTCCATGGCCAGCATGTTCGTCACCCGGCAAAGCCTGCTGTGCACGCGCTCTCGGCAGCAGGGTCGAAAGACCTCATTTGCCTGAACCGCCTGTTCCGCATCGGGCGATGCCGATCCCGCACCGGCCAATGCCCGGGGCGGACGATCCACCTTTGCGCATGGAGCCGTAATCCTCACGCCGACTTGCTGTTCGCCTCCATCAACCGCACCCCGGTGACCAGAGTGGGTTCGATGGCGACAACGGTGTCCATGGCTCCGTCCACCCACGGTCGCAGCAGCCTCTCGTAGCGCGCGACGCGGATGGGATCGGTGACGGTGCGGGCAATGCCTGTGACCACCACCGACCAGCCCACATGCCGGATCGGATCGATATCGTCGGCCTCATAGGCCACCACCACGTTCGAATCAGCGCGCACGACCGAGGTGAGCCGTGAGGTCAACTGCGTGCGCACGATGATTATCTCGTTGTCGTCAACCAGGTGATTCACGGGTCGAATAGCCGGCAGGGCATCGCGGGTGAAGACGACCCGCCCGAAGGAGACACTCGCCAGCAGGCGTAGCGCTTCAGCACGTTGCAGGTCGATCGCGGTGCGCGCCGCGAAGCCGTCCGTCGGGAATCTGCTCACGCCACGGCACCTGATTCTCCGCACATGAGAACCCCTTTCCGTTCGATGCCTGACGGCAGACGTTGATTTCCATGTCATCATCCGCCCGACGCGCCCGACAGGGCCGAAGGTCCCCTGTCGGACTCTCCTCCGTCGCGACCGGCGGAGGTCACTGCGCTTCTACCTTCCGGAGCGGGACTTTTGCCTCTGGGGCCGGGCAACCATCCACGGACATCCTGGAGTCACAACCTCTGAAGGGAGGAATTTCATGGAATACCAGGTGGCACTGTGCGAAACAGCGCCGCAGACCGTTGTGCGCCTACCGCTCGAGATCCGCCCGGACCTTCTGAGCGAAGGCATCGTCAACGGAATGCTCACCCTGTCCGATATCGCGCGGGTTGCCGGCCTCACCGCCAGCGGTGCGCCTTCCATCACATTCCATCACGAATTGGCCGCCGCCGACGGCGTCACGGTGGATTTCGGGCTCCCTATCGAGCCTGCCCCCGCTCTCGGCCCGAGTTCCGGTGCGCGACTGGTCATTCAGCCTCCGATGCTGGTGGCGCGCACCTGCCATCGCGGCAGCTATCAGGACCTCGACGCTGCCTATCGTGCGCTGCGGGAATGGTTGTCCGCGGCGGGATGCCGAGCGATCGGACCGCCGACCGAGGCGTATCTGGTCGGGCCGGACGAGGTGAGCAATCCCCGCCAGCTCATCACCGAGATCACCATTCCCGTCGCGCCGTCCCCCGCGATCGCCGTCCACATCGACGCACCGTTCGGCGAGGCCATCGCACTGACGCTGAATGTATTGCGGCAGGCCGGATTCCGTGTTCTCACCGAGACGGATATGCAGGCGGTGCTGCGCGAGCAGGCCGGCGAGCACATCGAGGACTATCTCGTCCTGGGCGTCTGCCACCCGCAGCTGGCGGCGCGGGCACTTGCCGCGAATCGGGAAGCCGGCTTGCTGCTGCCGTGCACCGTGGTGCTGCGCACCGACGACATCGGGGTTCTGGTGGAGGCGGCAGACCCGACCGTCATGGTCCGCACCCTTGCCCGATCCGAGCTCGAACCCATTGCCGCCGAGACACATCGCCTGCTCGCCACCGCGCTCCACAGTCTCCGCCATCCGGCTGCGGTCGCCTCCTGAGGCTATCGGCCATGCACTCGATGACCATGGTCCCGGCCAGGTCGGCCTCGGGCCCGCACGATGTTCCGCCTCATGGGCGGCCCGCGCTACGGCGAGCTGCGTGACTGGACCGCCATCGCCGAGTGGGCGGAATCCATTGCCGAGGCACTGCGGCTGCCCCCAGCACCATTCCATACCGACCCACCCGGAAGGGCACGCCGACATGAGCCAGCACACCGATCCCTTCGCCCCGGCGGTACACACCGCACACACCTGGCTGGCCGTCATCGCCGGCCGACTCGAGACCGAGGACCGGATGTTCGCGCACCGCGCGGTGCGCGCCTGGCTGCACACGCTGCGCGACCGGCTCGGCGTCCACGCCGCCGCACACCTGAGCGCCCAGCTGCCGGAGCTGTTTCGTGGCACCTTCTACGAGGGTTGGATGCCCGGCCATGTCCCCGTTCCGCACGACGTACCCTCCTTCCTCACGCAATTCGCCAGGGAGGCAGGGGTCTCCATCGCTGCTGCGTCGGTGCAGTGCGCACTGGTGACCGACGCATTCGCCGAACTCTTCTCCCCCGGCCAGCTCGACCATGTGCTCGCGCAGATTCCCGCGCATCTGCGCAGCGTGCTGCTCGGCGCCGAATTCGGCGAGACAGTCTGGGATATCCAGGCTCCCTCCGAGGCCGTCGTGGCGGCGGCCGATATCGCGCAACGGATCCAGGTGCTCTCCGATGCGGTCGCTGCACTCGCCCGCGGCCTCGCAGTACAGCCGAACGGTGAACCGTCCGATACCGCAAGGGTTTCCGAGGCACAGCAAGCGCGTCTATGACAATCCGGCCCGCCGCTGCTCATGCCCGATGACCTCCTCGCCACCGTGGCGTCGCGAGTTGTGCTGCGCCCCAACCTCGATGCGATCGCCGTCGTCGTCGACGGCGCCGGACGGCTCACCGGCCTGCTGACCGCCACCGACCTGGCCCTGGCCTGCGACCGCTCCGCCCTCGAACTCCCGTTTCGAGTCATCCCGGCACAAGCTCGATAGATCCGGCATCTCGATCCGAATGCCCGCAGTCCGCCGGTACATACTCGGTACCGGGCGGGCTTAGAGTTTTGATATTCGCGCCGCAGCTGATCGTCAACAATGCCGCGGCATGCCGGAGTGCGGCAGATCGAGCGATAGAATCACTATAACGTGCGCCACGTAATCCAATACTGGACGGTTGAGTAGAAGAATTATTGGCGCGCAGTGGAGTTCTTCGCACTCACGCAGTGATGGCGGTCTTCAGTTAACGACCACTAGGTATGTGGATGTAGCTATCGCCATCTAGCAGACGCAGCAATTCGGTGCTAGTGTCATTGCAGTTACGATCGCAAATGCCTGATCTTACTAGATGGTGATAGTGGCGAACCGCAATGAATCTTGACAATTTGATCCATGCAAGCGAAATTGGTAGCTTTGCTCTCAGCTTAGTGGTGATCATATTATCACTGCTGTCGATATATTATCGGTCCACAATAAAATTGCTGGCAGATGGCCTGCCGGCGTACGGCGTCAACCACAGTGTCGCGCTTCGTTACGTGCGGGCCGTATGGACGCTGGTAGGAATGCAACGCCAAGGTATACATAGGGAGTCTCTGTTCAATACAGCCAGGCAGCGCATCGAGGTAGAGGTTGTGCGTCCGCGCCCGATTTTGGTAGGACCAGCTTCGCGATCCGATAGGAAGGCCCATAGAGCAAAGGTGCGTGAATGGCGCGAATTTGTTTCGGATCAATTGGGTCAGCTGTCAGATGAAGGTCCCAAACCCATTCAGATCAAGAATACGACGCTCCTCATCAAGAACACCGACGATGTGAAGCGATATTTTGAAGCCTTGAAAAGGCAGCGCTCCAATCTGAAGCAAGAGTTCTACACTCTATTGAATTTCGAATCGGGATTCGTTGCGCCATTGCGGCTCATGACTGGACTCATAGCTAAATATGAGGAGAATTGGGCTCAGATCGTCGAAGCATATGGGGAGGATATCACCCGCCCTAATGATGATCTCAGGCGTAGCTCCCTCCGGAAATTTCAGGCTTTTACTTTTGATTGCTGGCTACTCTGGGGTCCCAGCATACCGATATGCAATTGCGAGCAGTGGGAGGGGGTCGTGGCGCTGCAGTTCGGCTACGGAGATGAAAACAATTCCATAGCGGTGTATGGAGCGAGCCCGGGCGATGTTATGGAAAAATTGCATATGACCGAGCCGCATAGAATTGCCAGGAAGGTGACCGTGACGGGCCGCCTGCAATGGGGTCCTGCCTACTCTGGCAACACCTTCTGTCCGGCACAGATATCCCTTCAGAGTGACGATGAAGAAGATCTCCTGATCAAAGCAGCCGGCATCGGCAGAGACGTAATGATCGAACCTGCTGGCGATAATGTCAGCGCAAAATATTACTCTGCGTACATATGGATCATCTTCGCAATGTGCGACGACAATGGCGTGCCGTTTCACAGCAAAGAGTCAGAATTCAGGTGGAGGGATCTTATTCCGTTTTTCATTCACGGAAATATTGCCGATCTCGACACCTACGACATGCAGACGAGCGAGCTCGCACGAAGCTCGGCCGCCGCCATGGTGCGATTGGTTAACGAGAACAAGGATAAGGGGCTCAAATTCCGCTTCGCGTGCGCAATAGATGAGACCGCATGTGGCGGGTCGATGATAGTCAGCCCGCCGGGCGCAACAATCCGCAGCAAGATGGAGGAGTTTATTGTTGATGCACCACCGGGCAGCATAAAATTGGCCCCCTTCGATCGAGCCGATCCGTTCGAGAGAGGAGCCCTCGCTTCCTGCGCCTTACCGGCAATAGTCAAGTCCTACTATGACCACCTTGACAAGAAACAGAAGCGTAACCATGGTTGAAATTGCACGAGAATGTGCAGACATTGAGATGCGCGAGCTGAGTGGCGCGCTGCCTGATGACATCGCACTTCTTCGACGTTTTTACACAGAATGCTACGAACCGGCGTTTCCTGATCCTGATGAACGGGAATCGCTGGCGAATATGGAATCCTATCTCGCACTGAAGGAGCAAGGATGGTACGGGACAAATAACTACCACATAGTAATCGCGTCCACTGGTGGCGAAATTGTCGGAGCATCGGTGTGCGACTATCTTGCCACACCGAACGCGGGGGTGGTCGAATATCTACTCGTCCAGCCCGGGTTCCGGAGATCAGGTCTGGGATCGCAGTTACTGAGAACAATCGAGCAACTCTGCCGCGAAGACGCACTCGAGACGAGTGCCCGTGGACTCGATTGGATAATCGCCGAGACCGAGGATCCATATCGAACTCCGGTGCCGACGAAAGGTTTTGATACCTTCGCGCGCGCCCATGTCATGAACGGACTCGGGTTTCGAATCCTGGATTTCGACTATGCTCAGCCTGCACTGTCCAAGGAGCAGGCCCCGGCAGATAACCTCCTGTTGATCGCGCGCCCGACGGACGGCGTGTCCGAACTGATCCGAACCGATGTCGCCTTGAGTATCGTGGCGGAGTACATGCGCTGGGCGATGCGGATCGATGATCCCGCCGGCAATAGTGAGTATCGAAATATGGCTCGTGTACTCGGTTGGCGATCCTCGATCAGGCTCATCGAGTTCGGCGAATATCTCGGTTGGGACACCGAGCGGCCATTGCACATCGCTGAAGTAGCTGACGTCCAGGATCCTGAACTCGCTGCGGCCATTTCGGTCTACGACTCCGTCTACACCGATCCAGAAACCTCCTGGCCCGGAGAGATATTCCGTTCTGCCGTCGAACAGAAGCCCGTGTTCATGGACGCAGGCTACGTCTATCACCTCTGGGGCATACATGAGACGGCAGCCGGGCTGTGCGACGGAATGGCCTCGTTCGTCACGATGCCATCTGCGGGCTTTGGTGGGTATACAGCTCTCGGTCCGTCATTACGGGGCACCGGCAGGCTCCGTCAGATAATCGCCTGCACCGAAGAGCGGATGATTCGCGATAATCCGGATGTCCGCGGTTGGTACATTGAGTGCAGCGAAGAGGTCAACTGCCGAATCTTCAGCAGCGTAGGCTTCTTCGAACTTGACCTCACCTACGAACAGCCGCTCACCGAAGGTAGTGGGGCGCCGACACCACCGCTGCGTTTACATCTTTTGTACAAACCCTTCGGGCGGGTCTACCGGCCTCCGACGATCGAGCGTGCAGCATTCCTCCAGGCAGTCACTGAAATCTACTGGGCCATATATGGAGTGAATGCAGGTTCCGACCCCTCATTCGGGCGACTGGTCGACTCGATCAAAGGATGCGAGACAGTCTCTGCTGTTCGTGTCGGTTCCGTAGTCGAAATCAGCACGGTAGATGGCTTGGCCACGATCATCGTCGATGCCCTGTGGGACAAAGAGCGCACGGGCGGAACAGCTTTCACCGGAACGCTGATCTCCCCCGAGCCCACTGCGGCTGGCGATCAGCAGGTCCCTCTGTCGGGTTGCACGGAGCAGATAGTACGAATCGTCCGCAAGCGAGAATCGAGCTGCGAAGACGCATGAGCCAAGCGCGGTTGCTGTGGTCAGAACACCATCAGAAGCACTGGATGAGTGTTGCGATGGCCGCCTGAGCCCGACCGCGACCCACGCGTCCTAGCTGGGCAGCTATCGCGACGGGACGCGCGGCAGCAGTGGAATCGTTTCGGCAATCCCGGAGTCCGGGAGCTTGCGGGCCGCGGCCAGCAATTCGGCTATGCCGCTGTGGATTCCGTCCGCGAGCAGTTGCAGATCAGGTGTGGTGTCGTAATCGCCGGTGATTCCGAAATTCAGTTGATCGCCGTAGCTGAGAATGGCGATTCCGGTGCGCAGGCGCATGGCGATCGGAACGGCCGGAAGGAGTTCGAGGACTCGGCGGCCCTGCACCATGAGGATGTCGCGTGGGCCCGGAATATTGGTGGCGAGGGCGGTGACGCCGCGCTGGGGCAGCCGGGACAGCAGGCGCAGCGACCACGCCACGGTCGCGAACGGCAACCATTCGGCCATGGCGATCATGGACTTCTCGGCCTGCGCTTCGCCTTTCGACTTGTGTTTCGTCATCCGCTCATGAATGAGAGCCAAGCGCTCGGCCGGGTCACCGAGGTGGATGGGCAGCATCGGCAATACGGCCGAGACCCGATTGTCCAGAACGAATTTCGCATGCGCCGCCCGCATGGACACCGGAACCAGGATGCGCAGCATATCCGCGGCCGGGTGCTCACCGCGTTGCAGCAGCAGTCCGCGATAGGCCGCGGCCACCGCGGCCAGCACCACATCGTTGACCGTCACATCGAACGACTTGCCGATCTCACGGACGTCGGTGAGAGACGCACGCGCCGCGAGATAGCGCCGCTGCTGCCCGATGGACCCGTTCAGCGACGAGCCGGCGGTCGGCGAAACAGCCGCGGCGGCAACGGGAATCAGACCCCGCACCACACCCAGCGCATGGCCGGGCAGCTCGAAGGGCATCCGGATGCCCTTCATCGCCATGGCGAGCCAATCGACCGAGGGGTGATCACCGTCAACGCCCTCGGGCCTGTTCGACTCCGATCGGCCCTCGACGGGATCGCAAAAGCTCTCGAACATGGTGACACCGGAGACCCCGTCGACCAGGCTGTGGTGCGCTTTGACAAAAACGGCCCACCGGTCATCGGTGAGATGGTCGACAACAATGCATTGCCACAGGGGATGATCGCGGTCCAACCGCTGCGCGAGTTCGGCCGCCACCATCTCGAACAGGGCAGCATCGTCCGCCGGGTCCGGCAGCGCGATCCAGCGAATATGGTGCGCCAGATCGAAATTCGAGTCCTCCTCCCATATCGGGGTGGTCAGGTCCAGCGGCGTCCGCCGCAGCTTCTGGCGCAGGCGCACATTGTCTCGGAGTCGCTCGGCCACACCCGCGATGAATTCCGAGCGAGTCGGCGGCGGGCCGGAAATGATGGCGGCAGCGCCTATTCCGAGACTGATGTGCCGATCGGAATCCTCGAGTTCGATGAAGCCGGCGTCCAGCGGATGTAATTCGGTCATGACCGATACCTGACATAGGAAGGTTGAGACACATCCATACTTCCGCGCCGGACCCCCGTCCACGAGGAGCGAAAGTCACCGATGCGAGTGACCGTCGTCATGCCGGCGCCGGTTGGTGCGCGGCGAACCGCCCACGGGCCCAACGCCCGCCGAACCGGGACCTTCGCCTCTGCCCGGCGCCCGCTCCCGCGCGCGACGCTGAGGACAAGACGACACATGAGCGATCGGAGCCGTAATGGGCGACTATGTGGCCGACCTGAGTGAACTGCGGTTGGCGGATGCCGACCGCGCGGGCGGCAAGGGCGCGAACCTGGGCGAGTTGGTCGCGGCGAAACTTCCGGTGCCAGCGGGATTCGTCGCACTGAAATCCTGTTTCGAGGAGGCGATCACCGCCGGACCGCACGGGGTCGAGCTGGACAAGCTGCATGCCCAGGCCCTCGCCAGCGCACTCGACGCGACACCCGCCGAAGAGCAGCGCCTGGACGAACTGTGCAGCCGCATGCGCGAACTCGTGCACGCCTCCCCGATGCCGCCTGCCGTCCGCGACGCCGTTCTCGGCTCCTACCACGGTCTCGGCGACGATGTCGTGGTCGCGGTGCGCTCGTCCGCGGTGGGCGAGGACAGTGCGACGGCCTCGTTTGCGGGAATGAACCTCTCGCGCACCAATATTCACGGCGAGGAGCAGCTCATGCAGGCCCTCGTGGAGTGCTGGGCCTCGCTGTTCACGCCGCGGGTGGAGACCTACCGCGCACGCCGCGGAATGCACGACCGTCCCGATATCGCCATAGTCGTGCAGACCATGGTGGCCGCCCGGATCGCCGGTGTGGCGTTCACCGCCGACCCGACCACCGGACGACGCGATCGTCTGGTCATCGATGCCGCCCGCGGCCAGGGCGAGGTCGTCGTCTCCGGCGCCGTCGAACCCGACACCTACATCTTCGACGCCGCCGGGCCCACTCTGCTCGACACTCACACCGGGCATCAGGCCTTCGAGATCGTGCCCGGCCCCGACGGTGACAAGCGCGTGGAACTGAGCGGCGACGATGCCGACACGCCCGCCCTCAGCGGCGAACAGGCCCTACAGGTCGCTCAGTTGGCACTGCGGGTCCAGCAGCACCACGGCGGCATACCGCAGGATGTCGAATGGGCCTTCGACGACGATCAGCTGCTGCTGGTGCAAGCGCGCCCTATCACCACGCTGCACGAGGACGCTGATACGACATCCACTGCGGCCCAGTCGGTCCCAGGTCCCGTACTGCTGCGTGGACTGGCCGCCGCACCCGGGCTCGCGAGCGGCCCGGTGCGCGTATTGCGGTCGCCGGCCGACGGCGGCACGCTCCGCGACGGCGATGTACTCGTCGCCCAGATGACCAATCCGGACTGGCTGCCCACCATCTCGCGGGCTGCCGCGCTGGTGACCGACAGTGGCGGGATGACCTGTCACGCCGCCATCGTGGCCCGGGAGCTCGGCGTGCCGTGCGTGGTCGGAACCCGGACGGCGACAACGGTTCTCACCCCCGGCGCGATGATCACGGTCGACGGGTCCGCCGGTCAGATCCGGGCCGGGCGCACCGCTCCGGCGCGGACCGAGGTCACCGCGCGGCCGGACGCTCCGATCATCGCCACCGAAACCACCGCTACCCGCGTCTACGTCAACCTGGCTCTGCCCGAGGTGGCCGAAAGGGTGGCCACCACCGTGGACGCCGATGGCGTGGGCCTGCTGCGCGCCGAGACGCTGCTCGTGCAGGCGCTGGGCGGACGCCATCCGCGCGACCTCATCGCCCGCGGGGAAGGTGGGCTGTTCGTGGACCGGCTCGCGGAATCGCTGTCGCGCATCACCACCGCATTCGGCACCAGGCCCGTCGTCTACCGGGCAACCGATATGCGCACCAACGAGTTTCGCTCCCTCGAGGGCGGAAGCCGGTACGAGCCGGAAGAGCACAATCCGATGATCGGCTACCGCGGCTGCTACCGCTACGTCCGGGAGCCGGAGATGTTCCGGCTGGAGCTGGCGGCACTTGCCCGGGTGCGGGAACGAACCCCCAACCTGCACTTGATGATTCCGTTCGTCCGCACCCGATGGGAACTCGAGGCCTGCCTGGATCTCGTCGACGCCAGCCCGCTCGGCCGGCAGCGCGGACTGCACCGCTGGGTGATGGCCGAGGTGCCGTCGGTGGTGTTCCGCCTGCCCGAATACGTGGGTCTGGGCATCGACGGCGTCTCCATCGGCAGCAATGATCTGACCCAGCTGATGCTGGGCGTGGACCGGGATTCGGAAGATTGCGCGGAACTGTTCGACGAGGCCGATGCGGCGGTGCTGGACGCCATCGGGCGCATCATCACCACCGCCAACCGGCTCGGGATCACCTCCTCGCTCTGCGGACAGGCCCCGTCCACCCGGCCGGAGTTCGCCGAACACCTGGTACGCATGGGAATCACCTCGGTTTCGGTGACTCCCGACGCGGTGGCCCGGACCCGGCGAGTGGTGGCCGCGGCAGAACGCCGGGTGCTGCTGCGCAATGCCCTGCGTCAGGCGGTGACCCACGGCTGAGGTACCTCGACATCGACTGTTCAAGGGCACCGCACAGGAATCCGCATAGGATGAGGCATGCAGCAGGTTCACACGCCGTGTGCCTGCCCAACTTCCTAGGACAGTCGACGTGACCAGCGACCCATCGAGCGGCTCCTATTCGGTCCGCGAGACTCTTTCCCAGCTGCGACTGCGGGAATTGCTCGTCGAGGTCAAGGATCGCGTCGAGCAGATGATCGACGCGCGCGATCGGATGGACGGGCTCGTCGAGGCCATGCTCACCGTCACCTCGGGCCTGGATCTCGACGAGACACTGCGCACGATCGTGCACACCGCCATCACATTGAGCGATGCGGGCTACGGGGCTCTCGGCGTGCGCGGTCATGATCTGCTGCTCGATCAGTTCATCTACGAGGGCATCGATGAGGCCACTCGCGCGCAAATCGGCGATCTGCCGGAAGGCCGGGGTGTACTCGGGCTGCTGGTCAGCCAGCCCAAGACCATTCGGCTGCAGAATCTCGCCGATCATCCGGCCTCGGTGGGCTTCCCGGCGAACCATCCGCCCATGCGCACCTTCCTCGGCGTGCCGATCCGCATTCGCGATGAGGTCTACGGCAACCTGTATCTCACCGAGAAGTCCGGCGGGCAGTTGTTCACCGAGGACGACGAGGTGATCGTGCAGGCGCTGGCGGCCGCGGCCGGTACAGCCATCGACAATGCCCGGCTGTACGAATCCGCCCGCACCCGGCAGGAGTGGATCGCGGCCACCCGTGATGTGGCGACGGACTTCCTCGCCGGAACCGATGCGGACCAGGTGATCTCGCGCGTGGTCCGAGACGCCCGTACCCTGACGCGATCGGAGTGGTCCTTCCTCGCGGTCACCGACGATCCGGAACTCCCGGTGGAGGAGACCACCGAGCTGACCATTACCGAATTGTCTTCGCCCGGAGCCGAACTCAGCAGTCCGGTGGTGCACACCACCGACACCGCCATCGGCAAGGTGTTCCGGGTCGGCACCCCATTGCGGTTCACGGAGACCGACAGCGTCGATCTCGGCGTCCAGATTCCCGAGGCCGGCCCCACCCTGATCTTGCCCCTGCACGCACAGGGTTCCGCCTTCGGCGTTCTGGTGCTGCTGCGGTCCGCCAAGTCGGCCCCGTACTCCGACGAGGTCGTGGAACTGGCAGCGGCTTTCACCGATCAGGCGGCGCTTGCCATCAAACTGGCCGAGGCCCAGCAGCGGGTGCGCGAACTCGACATCCTCACCGACCGCGATCGGATCGCGCGCGACCTGCACGATCATGTGATCCAGCGGCTGTTCGCGGCCGGTCTGAGCCTGCAGAGCACGGTGTCGCGGGCTCGCTCATCCGAAGTGCGAGAACGACTCTCGGACGTCATCAACGATCTGCAGGACGTCGTGCAGGAGATCCGGACCTCCATCTTCGATCTGCACGGCGGCAACAGTTCGAGCACCCGCCTGCGCCAGCGCATCGAACAGGTGATCAAACAGCACACCGGCGATCTGGAAATGCGCACGTCCCTGCGTATCACCGGCCCGCTGTCGGTGGTCGACGCCGAACTGGCGGACCATGCCGAAGCGGTGGTGCGGGAGGCGGTCAGCAATGCCGTCCGGCACTCCGGCGCCGAAACCCTCACGGTCGAGATCGATGTTGCCGATGATCTCAGCATCACCATTACCGACGACGGCTGCGGCATCCCCGATGACATCACCCCGAGCGGCCTGCGCAATCTGACCGCCCGCGCCGAACAATCGGACGGGCATTTCACGATGGAGCGCAACGCCGAGCAGAAGGGCACCCGGCTGCGCTGGTCGGTGCCACTGCACTGACCAGCGTTATCGGCTGCGGTAGAACAGTTTTCGCTCAGTCGGTCCGCACCACGATGGCGGGGCAATCCACACTGTGCAGCAGCGCCGCGCTGGTGGAGCCGAGCAGCATGCCGGTGAATCCGCCGCGGCCGTGACTGCCCACCACCAGTAGTTGCGCGTTCTCCGATTCGTCGAGCAACGCGCGAACCGGCCTGTCGCGCATCAGAATCCGGCGCACCCGCACATCGGGGAACTGCTCACCGAAGCCGGCCAGCCGCTCGGCGAGCACCTCCGACTCCTGCTCCTGGATCATGTCCCAGCCGGGCAGCGGCACGTCCAGGGCGCTGACATCGCTCCAGGCGTGCAGAGCGGTGAGCCCGACCTTGCGGCGCGAGGCTTCCTCGAAGGCCAGCGCCAGGGCGGGCATGCTGTTGTCGGAGCCGTCCACACCGACCAGCACCGGTTTCTCGGCCGTCAGCGCGTCCGTCGCGGCGGTGTTGTGCACCAGCGCAACCGGGCAGTGCGCGTGCCGGGTCACCGCCGTGCTCACCGAGCCCAGCAGTCCACGCCGAAACGCTCCGAGCCCTCTACTGCCGACCACGAGCACACGCGCCCGCGGCGAGAGGTCGATCAGGTACGGAATGATCGAATCGAAGGTCACCTCGGTGGAGATATCGAGTGCCTCGCCCGGGGCCGCGGCCCGCGCCACCCTGGTCGCCTCGACGACGACACCCTCGCCGTCGGTGCGCAGAACGCGCACATCGTCGTCGGAAAGCACCACGCCCGGAGCGAATCCGGTGGTCACCGCGACCGAGGTGACGATCCGCAGCGGTGCGCCGTGCAGGCCGGCGTCGACCGCCGCCCAGGCCGCCGCCTGATAGGCGACCGCCGAACCGTCGACCGCGACCACAATCGGCGGATTCAGTTGCGCGGCTTGTGCATCGGTGTGCTCAGTCATTGTGTTCTCCTCGTTTTCGATCAGTCGCTGCGGATATTGCGAAGCGATTCAGGTGCCGACTGGCCGGCTGATCTGCCGCCATCCGGCCTCCCACCGAGAGTTGCGCCGGATATCCAGCGCCCACCCGATGGACCAGGCCAGTGCCAGCCCACCGAGCCAGCTGAGGAGCAGGATCCCCAGACCCGTGGTGACGCCGTCGCTCACGGCCGCCGAGCGCTGCTTCGGCGCGGTGGTGGTCTTCCCGTCCGGGCGGAGCCACACCTGCACCGCGGCGCCGGGGGCAGTGGATTCCGGCACCGTGACGGTCGCCGCGCCGGACACGTTGTCCCGGGTCCACTGCACCGGCGCTTCGAATCGGTCCGCCGCGTAGGGATTCCCGCTCGGCACTCGCGCGGGCTTCGCGACCACGGTGGCGGACACCTGCGCCTTCAGGGTGTTCTCCACCCGAATCTGGTCCACCGAAGTGGAATAGCGCGCGGTCCCGGCGGCTCCGGCCACCGGCACCATGGCCAGCATGAGCCCGACCACCAGCAGGCGGATCGTTCCCTCGAACCGATCCGAACCCCGCATCAGCGGATTCGTATTCCACGGCTGCAACCGCCACATGCGCACGGGCAGTACCGGATTCCGCGACATCGCATGTCACCACTCTCTCGTCTGGTAATTCGAACTTGTCATCAGCATTGCGTGCACGAACCGCAGCGGGCAGGGAACAAGGTCACCGAGCGTGCGGGTCCAGCGGCACCAATGGCCGTACGACCTCGCTCAGCGGCAATCGGGGCGTGGCGGGGACCGGGTCGGCACTGGTTGCCGCCCAGCCCATTCGAATGATCAGCTGCGGATAGCCGAAGCCGTCGAGCAGCTCCGTGCGGATTCGCTCGCGGATCTCGGGCACTTCGAGGGGTTCGCTGAGCGGGCAGGTCGCCAGACCGCGCACGGTGGCGGTCAACAGCACCGCGCTCGCGGCCTCACCCGCTCGCAGTATGGCCTCGGTATCGTCGGAAGCCGTGCATACCAACAGCATTCGGGCCGATTCATCGGTGTCGCGAACCACCGCCTCGGCCAGCTGCGGATCGGCGAAAGGCCGTACCGTCGGGTCGGTCGCGACCACAGCCGCGCGAGCCGGTACGCCGTACGGCGCGGCGTGACGGCCGCTCCAGAGTGCGAGCTCGGCGGTGTAGGCGTCGTCGTGCGCGTGTTCCGCGGCAGCCTGTTCGAAAGCCCGCGCCAGGCGTCCCCGGTCCTCCGGAGAGTCGATATCCCGCACCAGCACACCGGTTTCGGCGCCTGCGGCGATCACTCTCGCGACCTGACCGGCGGGCACCTCCCAGGACGTGAATCGCCGCCGGTCGCTGTGCCGGTTGCTGATGGCGCGCGCCAGCGCGACCGCGTCCGGAGCCGGTGTGCACCGACGGAACTCGACCGAAGCCAGATGCGCGGGCTCCGCCGGATTGGGCAGCCGGTGCACTACCGTCTCCCATCCGAGAGCCCGCAGCGCCACTCGCAGATGATGCAGCGCCGCACCACAACTCACGAGCAGATCCCGGCGATCGGGATCGGTGTGCGGCAGTCGCCGGCTGTCATCGGCGAACAGATGGACACTGTCCGTGCCGATGCGCCACTCCCAGGGCTGGGTGTTGTGCACCGAGGGCGCACGCACAGCCAGCGCGATCGCCGCGTGGATGGTGTCGTAGTCCGGATGTTTCGGCATGATGGGTTCTCCTGAATCAGCTCTGTCGCACAACGATTACGGGGCACTCCGCGAGGTGCAGTAGTGCGATGCTCACCGAGCCGACCACCAGGCCGGCGAAGCCACCGCGGCCGTGACTGCCCACGACGAGCAATTGGGCGTCCGCGGTGTGTTCGAGGAGGGCGCGCTCGGGCGTATCCCGGACCACGACCAACTCGACCGGTACCTCCGGAAAACGCTCGCTGAACTCGTCCAGCTCGCTGTCGAGCAACAGTTCCTCGGTCTGGCGGATGCGATCCCAGCCGACCACGGGCAGGTCGAATCCGCTGCTGTCGCTCCACGCCCGCACCGCACGCACTCCGACCCGGCGCTGCGCGGCTTCCTCGAAGGCCAGCTCGATCGCGGGCAGGCTGTTCGAGGTTCCGTCGACCCCGACCACCACCTGTTTCTGCGCCGCGGACGGGCCACCCTGCGCGTCGCCGTGCACTATCGCGACGGGGCAGTGCGCGTGCCGCGACAGCGCGGCGCTGACCGATCCGGCTACGGCCTTCGAAATGCCCCTCCGCCCTCGATTGCCGACGACCACCATGCGCAGGTGCTGCGAACGGTCGATTAGAGCAGGGGTGATCGGATCGAGGCAGAGTTCCGTGGTGATCACGATGTCGTCGGCAATGAACTTCCGGGCGATCCGAGTCGCCTCGGTCAACATCCGCTCCGCGCCCTCACGCAGCTCAGCCTGCTCGGCAGCACTCAGGGAAGTCCGTGTCCCCCGTCCTACCGGTAGCGCGTAGGAGGTGATGAGGTGCAGCGGACAGTGCCGCAGCTCGGCCTCCGTCGCGGCCCACGCGACCGCCTGGTGGGAGATCTCCGAGCCATCTACGGCCGCGACGATCGGTAGGTTGCCCGGATCCTGGGCAGGACTGACGTGCTCGGCCATGGTGCCTCCTGAACAGGTGTTACCCCGAGCATCCCGCTCAACGTCCGGCAGACCCAGAGAACTAGGTCATTGTCCGGCCGGGACATCCGGCCCGGATTCAGCGGACTCCCGGCGGCAACCCCGGTCGATCCGTGCGCACGAGCCGGTCGAAGGCACCCGCGCTACCGGGTGGCAGCAGCGAATCGAGATCCACACGCAGCGCTGCGGTTTCGGTGTCCCGGGTCGCGCGGGCATGCGGTGCGATCGCCACCGTGCCCAGCGGGCCGCGCAGCGCACGGCGCCAATACCAGGCCGCCGCGGGAACGGGGGCTGCTGTGAAGATGAACCGCAGGCCCGCAGGCGCCACGGTGACACCGGAATTCTCCAGCGCCGCGAAGCCGTCACGCACGGCTCGCACCATTGTCCGCAGGGCCTCGCGGCTGTCGGTCAGACGCTCGATCGAGTACCCGGCTCGCTCGAGCGCCGCGCAGATCGCCACGACGAATACCGCGTGCGTGGCGAGCCAGCCGTCCATGTCATCGACGACCGAGATCGCGCATTCGGCGTCCGAGAATGCCTGCACCACAGTGCTTTCCCTGCCGTTCCTGCGCTCGATGGTGGTCGGCTGCTGCCGGATGCGCGCATACCTGACAGCACCGTCCGCCGCCAGATATCCGCCGATCCCCGGGAACGCACCCACAATCCGGCTCGCGCCGAACCGCTCCCGCAGCACTCCGAGGCCCAGGGGGCTGTTGAACATCGGCACCAGGACCGGGCTGTCGATTCGATCGAGCAGTCCCAGCACGCCGTCACGCTGATCCCGGCGCACCGCGATCAACGCCAGATCGTAGGCCTGCGCATCGATCTCAGCGATTATCCGCACCGGACGTGTGACCGTGCGCACTCCGTCGGTGATCGTGATGCCCTCGCGCGCAAGCTGTTCCGCTGTCCACCCGCGCGCGAGCACCGTGACCGCATGCCCGGCTTCGGCGAGCAGGCAGGCGTGAACTCGCCCGATGACACCGGCGCCGACGATGAGAACCTTCAGAACAGCCATCCCCCATACTGGCGCTTACGGCTGCCTGCCGGATCACTTATGGAGCAGCTGACCAACGATGTCTCCCGTCCGGGCCTTTCGGCACTGTCGGGGCCGTTCAGCAGCGACGAGGCTGAATTGCGAACACGATCCGACAAGGAGACGTCATGCATGCGATGGTCTATCACGGCCCCGGGAAAAGCGACTGGCAAGAGGTGCCCGACCCCGCGATCCGCGAGGCGACCGATGTCATCGTCCGCGTGGACACCGTCACGATCTGCGGAACCGATCTGCACATTCTCAAGGGCGATGTTCCCGAGGTGACCGAGGGCCGGATACTCGGCCACGAAGCAGTGGGCACGGTGACCGAAATCGGCAGCGGGGTACGAACCCTGCAGGTCGGGGATCGAGTCCTGATCTCCTGCATCTCGGCGTGCGGCACCTGCCGATTCTGCCGTGAGGGCCGGTACGGCCAGTGTCTGCAGGGCGGCGGCTGGATCCTCGGGCATCTGATCGACGGCACCCAGGCCGAACTGGTGCGAGTCCCCTTCGCCGACACCTCCACCTACCGAATTCCGGAAGGCCTCAGCGATGAACGCATGCTGATGCTGGCCGATATCCTCCCCACCAGCTACGAGGTCGGCGTGCGCAACGGCCGCGTCGGCCCCGGCGACGTCGTCGCCATCATCGGCGCCGGCCCGATCGGCTTGGCCGCCGTCATGACGGCCAAGCTCTACAGCCCGAGCCACATCGTCGTGATCGATATCGTCGACAGCCGCCTGGACGCCGCACACAAGCTCGGCGCCGATACCGTGATCAACAGCCGCACAACGAATGTGGGCGCCACGATCGCAGCGCTCACCGACGGCCTCGGTGCCGATGTGGTCATGGAAGCCGTGGGAACGCCGGAGACCTTCGAACTCGCGGTAGAGCTCGTGCGAGCGGGCGGGCACGTCGCGAATATCGGCGTACACGGCGCCCCGGCCACCCTCCACCTGGAGAAGGTATGGATCCGGGACCTGACCATCACCACAGGACTGGTCGACACCTCCACCACGCCCACCCTCATCCGGCTTCTGGAGGGCTGGCAACTCGACCCCACGGCCCTGGTCACCCACCGCTTCGGCTTCGACGAATTCCCCGCCGCCTACGACGTATTCGCACGGGCCGGTGAAACCGGCGCACTCAAGGTCGTGATCTCGAGAACGTGAACCGACCGCGCCTTCCCCGAGTGCCACGAAGGCACGGTGGTGAATTCGGAGGACGTTCGGCCCTTGGCGGAGCCGAGTACAGACACGACGCTTGATGGTGATGGGCGTCGGATCCATTGGGGATCACAATATTTCGAGAGGCAAGTACATGAAGCCGTTGTCAGAATCGCTGATGGATCTCGCAGACCGGGTGAAGCAGTTCGAAGAGTCCGCCGCTGGGGCGCGCGAGAAGAACCGCGTCACACTGCAGGCCAAGCGCGAAGAGCTGGGCGAGACCTTCGAACGAGAAGGGAACGAGTTCGACAAGACCACAACGGATTTGCGGGAGGCGGCGCAGAGCTGGTGGTCGGACACCAGGGGCGCCCTCGAACACCAGATCGGCATTATGCGGACCGACTTCGACAAGTGGCAGGCCGATATCAAGGCCCAGCACGCGGAACACACCTCCGAGGGCGGCAAGCATGCCGATCCGATCAGCAAGAGTTGACCATGCGCTCATGATATCGATTCCGCGGCAACCGATCTCGAAGCCCTGAAGCTTTCCAGGAATCCGCATGCGCAACCGTTGGCAGCGTCGGCCGATCCGGCCGGCGCTGCCAGCGCGTTCGACGGTCGAACACCAGCGCAAGAAGAATCCGCGACTGCACAGACTACGTTCGCGGGACGCCTGAGACCAGCCGAGTCGGGGCGGCTATTGCCCCAGGTGTTCGTCCACTCAGTTCGCAGAACAGAAAGCCCGGTGTGTCGGCCTGTGTCCAGCTCGGGCGATGGCGCAACCCGCGCGGGGCGCTGCGCGATGCCCAGCGGCGGCACAGTGAACACCATGCGGCACAGGAGGAATCGGGCCACCGCCCGATTCAGGCGCTACGGCACCAGCACTGCCGCACCGGCAAAGCGCCCGTGGGCGAGATCCTGGAGCGCTCGGTCGGCCGCATCCAGCGGGTACGGGTGGACGGTCACTTCCAGGTGGTGTTCTCCCGCAAATGCCAGGAATTCACGGGCATCGTCGCGGGTGTTGGCGGTGACCGAGCGGATCTCCTTCTCCTGGAAGAGGTGTCGCTGATAGTTCAGGGCCGGGATATCGCTGAGATGGATTCCGGCGATGGACAGGATTCCGCCGCGGTCGAGGGCTTCCAGTGCGGGCAGCACGAGGTCACCCACCGGTGCAAAGAGAATCGCGGCGTCCAGCGCTACCGGCGGCGGGTCGGCAGCGCCCTGCGCAGAGCTCGCACCGAGCTTCAGTGCGAGTTCCTGCGCGGCCGAATCTCGTGTCATCACATGGATTTCCGCGCCGCGGGCGAGAGCTACCTGGGCGGCGAGATGTGCGCTGCCGCCGAAGCCGTAGATGCCCAGTCGCCCGCCGACCGGAAGTGCTGCGCGTTCGAGTGCCCGGTAGCCGATGATCCCGGCGCACAGCAGCGGTGCGAGTTCGGCATCGCTGTATCCGTCCGGCAGCCGGTATGCGAAATCAGCTGGTGCCGTGGCGTACTCGGCATAACCGCCGTCAGCGTCCCAACCGGTGTAGCGCGAGTGCGGGCACAGGTTCTCCGCACCGCGCAAACAGTAACGGCACTGCCCACAGGTGTGTCGTAGCCACGCGATCCCCACCCGGTCCCCCACACCGAATTCCCCGGAGTTCCCCGGCCCGAGGGCGACGACCTCGCCCACGACCTCATGCCCCGGTACCACCCCGGCTCGGTGCACCGGCAAATCCCCCTCGGTGACATGCAAATCCGTCCGGCACACCCCGCAGGCCAGCACCCGTACTAGCAATTCACCCGCCTGCGGTTCCGGAACCTCCACCTCCCCGAACCGCATCGGCCCCTGATCGATCGGCTCGGGTCGCTCGACACGCCACGCACGCATCCATCGAGCCTAGTTCAGTGCGCCGCACGTGTCGGAAAGTCGCATTCATCAATCTTGTCGGGCGGCTCAGCGCTGGTGCAGTGGAATCAGGGCGAGGGCCAGTCGAGGAAGTCCATTGCGACACGTCCACACTGGCCCGCACTCTGCTCGGCCAAGTAGGTGGTGATGTCGGCGCTCGCGCGGAGACCGCACTCGGTCACCGCAAGCGCGCGAACGAGGCCTGCGCCGGGAGTGGCGTGCCATCGTGCGCATCGACTCTTGGAGCGGCCCGGGAATTGGCCCTGCGAACGCTCCGAGCGGAACGTTCGCAGGCGATTCCTGGCGTGGCCGCCGGTGAAATCCGGCGTCGCGGGGGTCAGACCGCGGTGAAGTACTCGATCTTCGGTGCGCCCGCCAGCAGCGGGGCCATCAGTTTGCCAGCGGCGCGGAAATGGTCGGACCGGCCGTGAGCTTCGACGGCCGCCTGATCGGAATACAGTTCGAAGAACCGGTAGTTATCGGCATCGGCGTTGGAGCGCACGAGCTGGTAGGTCAGATTTCCCGGCTCATTCGCCCTGATCTGCTCGATCAGATCGGCGACGACGGACTCGAACTCGGGACCCGAACCGGGCTTGACGGTGATCTCGGCGATGACTGCGATCATGTCTCTCTCCTTTTTGTGCGACGATACCGGCTCATATCGGCAGGTAGTCCCCGCCCGTTGCCCAGTGGTCGGCGACAATGGCGTCGTCGAGCAATTCGTCGATGTCTTGCAGTGAATGTCCGAGTTCCGCGAGGATCTCGGAGGTGTGCTGGCCCGGGAACGGCGCGGGGCTCAGCGATCGACGGGGTGTGTAGTCGCTGCGGACCCAGTCGGCGACGGGTACCCAGTAGCGCAATCCGCTCGGATGTTCCACGAATTCCACTCGCCCCGACGGGCTTTCCTTGGATTCAGCGTCCGAATCCGCGGGGTTCCGTGCGGCGGCCACCGCTGCTCGCCGCATCATGCGGCCGGTGACGATCGGATGCGCGGCCCACTCCTGTTCCAGCGCATAGCGAACGGCCTCGGCCACGGTGTATCGAGCGATGCGCGCGGGCAGATCGGCCGGAGCTCCCGCGCCCGGTGTTCGCGTGCGGTCAGCACCCGCGCTCACGAACAGCCACCCGTCTCGCGCCCGGTGGATCTGATCGCCCGGGCCGGTGCCGCGCGCATCGAGCCCGCCGGGTTCGCTTCCGTCGCCGTTCAGGAAAGGCAGCTGAATCCAGGTCGCCATGCGGGCCAGCGAGGTTCGCGCGCTGATGTCGTACCCGCCGCGGCTGCGGGCGATGAGCCCGAGGATTGCCGCGAACGCACCGGAGTATCCGGTGAAATAGTCTATGCAGGAAGCCAATCCATGCAGTGCCGGAGTGCGCTGCCCGCCGTAGCGGGTCATGATGCCGGCCGCAGCCTGCAGCGTCGGGTCGTAGCCGGGCAGCACATCGGAGACCGCCGGATCCGGTCCGCCGTGGGCGGTCATGGCCACCGTGATCACGCGGCGGTCGACTCGATGGGCGCTGTCCGGATCGAATCCGAGCCGGATCGCCTGATGGGGCAGACAGTTGTGGGTCAGCACATCCGCGCGCGCGATCATCTCGCGCAGTACGCCCTGACCGGCGTCGGTGGCGAGGTCGACGGCGATGCTGCGCTTGCCCGGATTGACCTCGAGGCCGAAGTGCAGCGTCTGGCGCGGCCCCATCTTCGGCACCGGCGGCACGATCTGGATGACGTCGGCGCCGAGTTCGGCGAGCGTCCTGGCGCAGGACGGCCCGGCGATCACGTTCGACAGATCCAGCACCGTGATGCCGTCCAGCCAGCCGGTGGCGGGCCTGGAGTCGGTGACGACGGGACCGAAGGTGCGCACATGCGGCCAAGTGCCCGTGGCGATTTCGGGGTCGGTGAGCCCGGCGGCCGTCACGTCCACCTGCCGCCCCGGTTCGACGTGATCGCCTGCCCGCCGCACGATGCCGTTCCCGAGGGCGAGCGCATGCTCGATCCATTCGGCGGTGGTGCGCTGCACCGCGGCGGGCACACCCGCTTCGGTGAGCCGCTGCTCCCATTCCAGTGCCGGCCGCCGGCGAAAGGCGCGCGCCAAGGCCGAACGCAGCGACAACCATCGCGGAGAAGCCCCGCGGTAGGCATTGATATTGGTCGATGAGGGCGGCACGTCCAGGCAATCGCCCGGCACGAATCCGAGGTCTGCGGCTTTGCCCGCCAGACCGGTCACGGCGAGCAGGCCGGCGACGTGCTTCTCATTGTCCATAGCGCACACGAACAGGCTGCGGCCGTCCGCGCACCGATAGTTGGCGAACAATGGCGGCGAGAATCGGTTCGTCAGCTCACCGAGCCACGCTGTGCTGCCGGACAATCCGTGCCCGAGCCTGCCGCGCGTGAGAGCCGTGGGCATACGTAGTGCGGCCGCCGCGTCCAGCAGCTTCTTCGGCGCGGGCGGCATGTTGTAGCGATCGGGCTGATCCTCGACCCGGTACACCAGACCCGCCGCTGCCGACATGGCCGCATCCAGCAGCGATACCTCGATCCGATCGCCGTGGCCGTGCGCGATGCGCGCGAACAGCGCCGCCGTGACCGCGATCGCGCCGTGCACTCCGGCATAGACCGACGGCAGCGGCAGCGGCGTATACGTCGGCGGCGCGTCGAAAATCGCACCCGGCAGCGACAGATCACTGTAGAAGCCGCAGGCCGCCGAGATGGCACCCTCCCAGCCCGGCATCGCACTGCGCTCGTCATGGCGCGAGAACCCCGGCAGGGACAGATAGATCACGCCGGGATTCGCCGCGGCCACCCGCGCATATCCGAACCCGAGGCGGTCCATCACGCCGGGCCTGAAGTTCTCGATCACCACATCGGCGGCCTCGACAAGCGCCCGCACCCGCGCGGCCGCGCCGGCATCACGGAGATCGACGACCTGAACGCTCTTGCCGCGCTGCAGGATTGCCGATGTGGCAGGATCGCAACCACTACCGCCCGGCGGCTGCACGACGATCACGTCGGCACCTTGATCAGCCAGGAAAACACCGGCCAGCGGCCCCGCGAGGTAATGCCCGAATTCGACCACCCGCAATCCGCTCAACGCGGCGGCCTGGTGCCGATCCTTCGACCTGTCGGGCATAACCACAGTGGCGCTCCTCGCCGAGACAACCTACTTGGAAGTAAGTTATCCCGGCAGCGACCAACCAGCAAGGCTGGGCGGCTCCACGTGGTGAAACCACTCACGAACCAACGTTGTTCGCAGCTGAGTTGTCTCGAAACGCCACAATCGTTCGCGGCGATAGACACGGCGGGGATGTGGTCGACACCAGTCGGCGGTCCCAGTACCTCGACAACGGAGTACCACTATGGACAACAGCGATCTCGCGCGCGGTCTGCGCACTCGCGCCCGGCGCACTCAGCGAATCACGGTGGCAGTTCTGGGCATTCTCACCTCTGCGGCAGCGCTGAGCGGCTGCTCGACTACGTCGTCGACGACGGGCCAGCCGTCGACGACATCCACCGTGGTCAGCGCATCCGCCGCGCCGAGTTCCGGCGCCCCTTCGCCCTCGGGCGTCGGCTCCGGCCCCTCGCAACCGGGAAGTGACGGCGGGAATCCTCCCCCGGTGGTGCCCGGCGCGCCGGAATCTTCTGCACCGCAACCGACTACCTCGGATCCGGCACAGCCGGGCTCGAGTTCGCATCCGCCGTCCGGGACGCCGTTCGGCGGCGAAGAGCTCAGCGCCCAGCAGGTCACCGATCTGCAGAAGGCGGTCGACGGCGGACATCAGCCCTGGCGGCTGGATCGCATCCAGGTCGCAAAGACCTTCGTGCTGGGCCGATTCGGCTGGTCCGACGTACAGACAAGCGGCAACGCGCCCAATATCGTCTTCGTGACCAACAGCGACGGCAGCAAGGTCGGCCTGAACCTCTATCAACCGGCAACCCAAGGCGGCCAAGGAATCTGGGTTGTTCAGAGCGGGATGTGGAGCAGCCAGGGGTGAGGATCGTGCGCGCCGAATTCGACGCCGCACCTCTCGGTCGGCCGTGACTCAGGACGCGTCGGTGAAAGCGCCGTCGATGAGCACCGGCACGACCTTGCTGGCGTCGATTTCGGTCGCGACCGCCACATCGTCGGCGAATCCGATTCCCGCCAGCTCACGACCGGAGGCGCAGTCGGCGATGAGTGCGGGGACATCCTCGACGCTGTCGTAGCAAACTTTCGCCACCCAGGCCTCCGGCGACAAGGGACCGGCGCCGTTCTCGACAAGCGCCGCGAGCAGAGCCGCGGCGCCGAGCCAGTCCTCGAGCGCGGGCCGCAGCGCATCCTGACCCGGCCAGTGCTCACCGGCCGCGATCACCGCGATGGGCTGCTCCTCAGTCCCCCAGCCCTGCTGGACAATCCAGCGCGCGACCGCATGCACATTCCGTAGCGAGGCCGCGATAACCGGCGCCCCGCTCACCGCCGCCGAAATCGCCGACCCGTTCGGCGACGGCAACACCAGGAGGGCCGGGGCAGGCGCCCGCCGCAGGGCGGCCGGCGACAAGGACCACGGCTGCTGCACGGACACCGCTGTACGCCCGACCGCGAGCTCCGCGGCCTGCCGAGCGGCGAATTCCGCGGCCGTCCCGTCCCGCCACGGATACGGCAGCACCTTTGTCCCAGCCTCGACCGCCACCGATACCGCGGTGGTGAACGACAGCACATCGATCACCACCACCGCCGCACTGCCCGGCCCGAGCGCCTGCGCGCCCGGCAAACCCCAGTCGAATCGCACTCCCCACGAATTCTGCTTCGCCCACTCAGGAATCTCCGGCATACCTACTCCCCACGAATCACCGGCCGACATTCGGCGGATCAGTCTGACAGACCTGTCATCAGTTCGCCCAATAGCGTTGCGACGCAACCGTCATCCCGCTCCCTGAGTGCGGGCAGCTCGGCCAGTCCGGGGACCGCTGGTACCGAGTCGATCGATTCCGATCGTGCACCCCCGTGCTACACCTCAGGTGTGAAGTCGGGGGCGGAGATTCTGCGGGTGTTGGCTACGAGAATGTCGGTCGTTCGATGAAGCCAGTCGGTGATGGCCTGTAGCTCGGCCAGTGTGTACCGGGTGGCCAATTCGGTCATATCCGCGCCGAAGGGAATGAAGACGGACGCGAGTACGGCGTCTGCCCGCGCGTTGGGGATCAGTTCGACCAGAACCTTGCGGCGGTCGTGCGGGTCCCGGGTGCGCCGGGCGTAACCGGCCTTCTCCAGACGGTCCACCAACCCGGTCACCGCGCCGGTGGTCAGGCCGGTGTGCTCGGCGATCGTGCCCGCGGTAACCGGCCCGAGGCGCTGCAGGGTGTCCATGCACTTGCGCTCGATGGCACTGAGCCCGAGCAACTTTCCGGTGGCGGCATGGAAATTGACCATGGCGGAGGCGAATTCGCGGCCGAGCAGGGTCGAGTCCGCGGGCTGGTCCGAGGTCACCTCTTGCGTCATGTCCACAACATACCTTAGATTCTAACTATCTTAGACCCTAAGATACTTTCTATCTGAGATATTTTTCCAGCACAGGGGGAAACGATGCATGAACCAACCGGGAGTCATCCCACGCCTGACACCGATAAGCGCAAGAAGGCCCTGTGGTTCGCCCTGATGCTGGCGAATACCGCCGTCGATCTCCTGCTCCCGACAGTGATCTTCGCGCTGCTCGCGCCGACCGGTCTCCCGCCGCAGATCCGGCTGTCCATCGGCGGCACACTCCTGGGCGCGAAAGCAATCGGCGGCCGGATCGAAACCGGTGAATTCCGCTGGCGTTTGGCGGTTTTCACCGCGGTCGCATCGAATGTGGCGCTCCTCGGCTGTTATCTGGCCGGCGCGGGAAGTACAGCCAGTATGGTGGCCGGCGCGGTGGTCGCCGCACTGATCGTCGTCGGCGATATGGCGCGAACACGGTTGCGGCGCAATACGACACATCGGATCGACAGTTTCGCGGTACTGGTACTGGCAGAAGTCGTCGTCGGTGTCGTGCTGACGTCGATCAGCGGCGACGCACGTTTTGTCCTGGCCCGCACCTCGCTGTATATCGCCATCGCCGGAATCGTGGTGCTGGCCAGCGCCTGGACGGATCACCCGTATATGCGCGACGCGCTCAAACCGGTTGCGGCCAAGGGTGATCCGCTGCGCGCCGAGGGCTTCGATCGAGTCTGGTCCAAGGACGCCGGTTTCCGCCGGATCTACCGGTTCATCACCGCGACCCTGGGCCTGGCCCTGCTCACGGACGCGGCGCTGCGGGTCCTCGTGATCTACAGCTACCCGCCCGACCAGGCCGGCAAGTCATCACTGCTGTCCGGGCTGCCTCTCATCGCACTGATCGCACTGTGGTTCTTTCCCAATCGCACCCTCCTCATCCCCCGCGCCCGCCGTCTACTCGACGCGGAGATGGAAGAGCAGACGAAAGTCGCAGTGGCATAGCGGGAGTCGCTGACCGGCAATACGATCACGCGTGTGAGTGCACCCGATATGGTCCTGCAGTACATCAATGCGACCAAGTGGCCGGTGGTCGGCCTGACGGTCACCTTCCTGCTGCGCGGATCGATCGTCGACCTGATCGGGCGCGTTCAATCCGCCAGGGTGCAGGCCGGCGGGGTGTCCGCCGAACTCGAGGCCCGCGCCGCCCGCACCGCCGGAGCGATCGGCGCGGTGGCCGATACCCCCGTCGTCGTACCCGCATCGGCCGCGGGCACCCAGTCGCTGCCAACCGCAACGCTGACCGCGCGCCTCGGCAGCGAGACGGAGGCGTTCCCCGCGCGGTACTTCGCCGGCTACGCGGGCAATATGCGCAACCATCCCGGCCTGTTCGTCGCGCTGACCCTGACCGAGGGCCCGGATCAGCGCCGCCGCACCGAAATCGAGAAGGGTGTGCACGAATTGCGGGTGCTGTCGAGCATGGATGTCCGCGACGAGATCACGACGAACCAGCCCGCGCTGCAGCTGGCGGTGTGGGCCGAAAGGCTGATCCAGCGCGTGATCGAGGTCTATCCGGAGCGCACCTATCTGGGCCCGATCGTCTGGCCGGGCACGCCCGCGGGACTCGCCGTCGGCTTCCGCAGCCTGGACCTGCTGAAGGCCGCCGCTGCCGCCGCTCCGGCCGCGGTGACGCCCACTACGGTGCGCTCGTACGCGGACGGTGTCCGGAGTTTCGCGGGCCAGTACGCGGATTATGTGGACGCGATGTTCCGGGCCGCCGACCGGTGCCTGGCCGCGCACGCGGCCGGCGATGCGAAGTCCGCGGATTCGGTGACCAGCAGCAACTGAGTCGTTCCCGGATCGAAGTCGCACATCGGGCGATACTGCTGACGTGACCGGCTCCGAGAATGACGTGAACGACGACCAGGTGCCCGCGTGGGCCCGGCGGACCGCGGGCGAATCACGGTGGTGGGCCACCAGCGCCCTGGTGGGCATGCTGGTGCTGCAGTACTTCCTGCCCCAGGAGTTCACGCCCGGACCGCGCTGGCTGGTGCCGGGAATCGGGCTGGTGCTTGTCATCGTGCTCATCGCGGCCCGGTCGTTCCGTATCGACCGGGAGGAAATGTGGCTCCGCAGACTCGGACTGAGCCTGATGGCGCTGCTGGCGTTCTCGATGGTGTGGTCGGTCTACCACCTCGTGAAGGGCCTGATAGACGGCGCGGTCAGCGACAATGCCGCCGGACTGCTGACCTCCGGCGGCGCGGTCTGGCTGTCGAATGTGCTGGTATTCGGGCTCTGGTACTGGGAACTCGATCGCGGCGGGCCCGCGGCACGGGCACACGCGCGCAAGCCGTATCCCGATTTCCTGTTCGTGCAGATGCAGAATCCGAACCTGGCGGATCCGGACTGGGAGCCGAATTTCCTGGATTACCTGTATCTGTCGTTCACCAATGCGACCGCATTCAGCCCCACCGATGTGATGCCGATGTCGCGCTGGGCCAAGACGACCATGATGGTGCAGTCGGCGATCTCGCTGATCACCGTCAGCCTCGTGATCGCCCGCGCCGTGAATGTGCTGAAGTGAGAAGCGAATTCGGCCCGGCTACCGGTTGATCCACATGTCCAGGACCACCATCACCACGGCGATCAGCACCAGCACCACCGCGATCGTCATCGACTGACCGATGGTCATGCAGATACCGGCGGCTAGGAAAAGACTCAGAACCGGAGCCCAGACGAAGTAATCGGGCGCACCCAGCGCCCGCTTCTTCGCGACCGCGCCACCGCGCGGATTCCCGCCACTTACGCCTCGGTCACGTTCCGACCGACCACCATTGACCCTGTCCACCTGCGACACAATACATTTCATCCGCAGTTGGCGGGCACCGAGGGTTCCCAGGTCCTGGACATGCGATCACCAGGAAGCGGTGGCGGTGAACCGCGAGTGCGGGCCGCCACCGGTTCCTGGTCAAGGAATCAGCGGCGGCGCAGGAGTACGCCGCGGACGTAGGCCGCCTGGCCGGAGTGCTGGATATCGTCGTCGATCACGCTGACCAGGCGAACGGCCAGGGTTACCGGCGGATTCCAGCGGGTGTCGACAATGCGCGGAAGGTCGGCGTCCACCAGACCGGAGACGTAGTCGATGGTCTGCGCGTGCACGGCGTCGTAGTAGCCGGTCAGCAGATCGGCGGAGATACCGGTCACCTGCGCCACCTCGGCGGCAGCATGCCCGTATCCGGTTGCGGTGTCATCGAATGCGAGGTTGAACCGTTTCGCCCAGTCCTGGGTCAACCAGACCTGCTCCAGGCCCGCCACGTCGGCAATGTGATCATCCTGGACGCGGGTCAGATGCCAGATCAGCCAGGCGATCGAATTACCGCCCTCATCCAACTGCTGCGACAATTCCGCCTCGGTCAGCCCCTCGACCGCCCCGTGCACGTTCTCCTTGATCCGGCCGAAGGCATCAACCAGCAAATCAGCACTCGTCATGCCGACATACAAGCACACGGCGGGCGGGCGTATTCCCGCCCGCCGCACCGATATCGGTGGCCGGGCCGGTGGTTACGCGTTCATGCGGTGAATCGCTCGGCGAGCCATCCGGTCAGTTCGTCCCGGTCGTGGTTCAGGGTGGCGAAGTGCGCCCCCAGACTGCTCGGATCGGGGTCGGGGATGACCACCTCACCCGCCTTGTAGCGGTCGTAGCGCGGTAGGTTCGCCGGATTGGTGACTTCCAGTTCCTCGACGAGCACATCCACACCGGGGATGACGATCTGCACTCCCCCGATGGTGAATTCCGTGGCCTCGGCCTTCACCCGCTGATCGTCGGCGGATTGCGAAATGCGGATGGGCACATCGATTTCGAGATTCGGATTCATCCGGGCCAATTGCGCCTCGAAGTTCAGCTGATCGGGATTGGGCTTGCCGGGATACGGATTGAGAATCGTCGAGCGGAATTGCTCTGTGCCCAGCAGGCCGCCCCAGGAATCCGGTTCGCTCAAGCCCGCCCGGCACCTGGTGAGCACATCCGGCCACACCGCCTTCGCCTTGACCGACAGCACATTCTCGACGTCGATGCTCTCGTCACCGATAATCGCGCCCGACAGGAACAGTGCGGTGAAGGCGAATCCGCCGCCGGCAGTGGTCGGAACCAGTGCGCCCGCACGGACAATGGCCTTCGGATGGTTGGCCGGGGCGATCGCCGCGACCCCGACCAGCCCGTCGACCCGGCCGGGCGCGTAGTACGCGGAGAACAGCGCCGCCTGCCCTCCCTGCGAGTGGCCGACGATCGCGTACTCGTCGGAGACGACACCGGGAAACAGCCGGCGCGTCGCCTGCACGATATCGAGCACCCCGTAGGCCTCGGATTCCCCGAGCAGATAGGGATGACGCCGCCCCGTCACACCCAGGCCCTCGTAATCGGTCATGGCCACGGCCCAGCCCTGATCGAGGAAATTGTTCAGCAGCGGCTGCGGGTATTTGTTCATATGGTGCGCACCGGATTCGGTGGTATCGCGGGAGGGCGCGCACAGCGGGCACACCCCCACGGTGCCGTGCGCCCAGGTGATCACCGGATATCCGGCATCGGTGCGCGGCGGATCGTTCGGCAGGGCGATGATGCCCGATACCGCGATCACTTCCCCGGTGACGCTCTGCGAACGGTAGAGCACCAGCCAGTTCCGGCCGTGTGTCAGTTCGGCTTCCGGATTATCGAGCGGCCGCAGATAGATGGTGTCACCGACCGCGCCACCGGACAGATCCTGCGGGGGATCATAGAAGGCGTCCCCCTCGGGGGCGGGTGGTCCGTCGAATATCGGATCGCCGTTCACAGCGGCTACTTCCCGCAGCTCAGGCCGACCGGACGGTATCGGGACGGGGCGGTCGCGGCGGCAAGGCGCAGCAGCCGGGAACGCAGGGCGCGCCGTTGGGAGTGCACCCCAGGCTCGGCATCTCGCTGAGCTTCCGGGGCTGGGCGCCGGTGAGCTGCTCTTCGACCAGATCGACCACCATATGGGCGAATCGGGAATCGCCGCCCGGCGTGGCGGCGCGGGCGAAGGCCATGCCCAGTTCGGCCGCCCGCTGCTTCGCCTCGTTGTCGAGGTCCCAGATCACCTCGAGGTGATCGGAGACGAAACCCACGGGGCAGATGACCACCGCGTCCACATCGCGTGCGGCGAGCGCGTCGAGGTGATCGACGATATCGGGTTCCAGCCACGGCACCTGCGGCGGACCGGAGCGGGACTGCCACACCACGTCGTAGTCGTCGAAACCCGTTGCGGCTGCACATAGTCGGGCCGCCTCGGCGACCTGGCGGCTGTAGAGCCGCTGCTCCCCCGGCGGGCCGGCGGCCATATCGGCCGATACCGGGATCGAGTGCGCGGTGAAGACCAGCCGGGCGCGCTCCCGACGATCCTCGGGCAGCGACGAGACCGCCGCGCGGATGCCGTCGGTGACGGCGTCGATGAAGAGCGGATGATCGAAATACTGGCGCAGCTTGACCAATTCGGGGGCATTCGCGACGTCGGCGCGGGCGCGGGCGATGTCCTCGTGGTACTGCAGACAGCCCGAGTAACCACCCCAGGCGGAGGTGGGAAACACCAGCGCGGAACGGATTCCGTCCACGCGCATACCCTCGACGGTGTCCTCGACCATGGGATGCCAATTGCGATTGCCGAAATACACCGGCAGATCGATTCCGCGCGAAGCGAATTCGGCCTCGACCGATTTGATGATGTCGAGATTGAGCGCATTGATCGGCGATACCCCGCCGAAGTGCAGATAGTGCTCCGCGACTTCGGCGAGGCGTTCCGGAGGCACGCCCCGGCCCCGAGTGACGTTCTCCAGGAACGGCATCACGTCTTCGGGGCGCTCGGGACCGCCGAAGGACAGCAGTAGCAGCGCATCCACTTTTTCAGTAGCGGGCTCCGCGGCGCGAGCGCCGAGGTCATGCACTGCCACGACCTACTCCTTCAGCTCAGTTGGTGGGAAACCCGTTCGCCGGGAACCAGGTGTTGTGGCTGGCGCCGCCGTCCACGTAGATGATCGAACCGGTGGTACCGGGCAGCCAGTCCGACAGCAGGGTGACCACCGACTTGGCGACCACCGTCGGGTCGTCGACGTCCCAGCCGATCGGAGAGGCGCCGTCCCAGTAGGTGTTCAGCATGGTGAGCTGGTTCGCATCATCGGTAGCGGTGCCGGCGATGGCCTTGGCCGCGAGGGTCTTGATCGGCCCGGCTGCGATCAGGTTGGAGCGAATGCGCTTGGCCTCGCCCACTTCTCGCGCCACATAGCGGTTCACCGACTCGAGCGCGGCCTTGGCCACACCCATCCAGTTGTAATACGGCATGGCGGTGCGCGGATCGAAATCCATGCCCACGATGGAGCCGCCCTCGTTCATGGCCGGCAGTACCGCGCGAGCCAGCGAGGCATAGCTCCACGCCGAGATCTCGAACGCCTTGGCCGCATCCGGGCCGGGGCCCTCGAGGAACGGCTTGGACCCCGGACCCATCAGGGTGCGCGGCGCGAAGGCGATGGAGTGCAGCACGCCGTCGATGCCCTCGGGGGCCAGCTCGTTCAGCTTCGCCGCCAGCTCGCCGAGGTTCTCCTCATTGGTGACATCGAGCGGGATGGCCGGGGGAACCTCCTTCGGCAGCCGCTTGGCGATCCGGTCGATCAGCCGCAGCCGGTCCGGAATACCGGTGATGATCACCTTGGCGCCCTGCTCCTGCGCCACGGCGGCGGCATGGAAAGCAATGGACGAATCGGTGATGATGCCGGTGATGAGTACGGTCTTGCCTTCGAGCAATCCACTCATGGGTTGGTTGGTTCTCCTCGTTGAAAAGTACTGGTTGCCAAGGGGTTCGGAGCGCAGGGCCTAATCGGGCGAGACGCTCAGTGACCCATGCCCATACCGCCGTCGACCGGGATGATCGCACCGGAGATGTAGGAGGCGTCCTCGGAAGCGAGGAAGCTGATCACACCGGCGACATCCTCGGCCTGGCCGATCCGGCCCGCCGGGATGAAATCGAGTGCGGTCTTGCGCATCTCGGGAGTCATCTCGTCGCGGGTCATATCGGTGTCGATCAGGCCCGGCGCCACCACATTCGCGGTGATATTGCGCTTACCGACCTCGCGGGTGATGGCGCGTGCCATGCCGACGAGACCGGCCTTGGCCGCCGCATAGCTGACCTGAGCGGGAGCGCCGATCTGGCCGACCACCGAGCCGAGGAAGATGACGCGGCCGAAGCGGCCCTTGAGCATATTGCGGTTGGCGCGCTGGGCAACTCGCCACGCGCCGGTGAGGTTGGCGTCGATGACCTTCGAGAACGACTCCTCGCTCATGCGCATGAACAGCACGTTGTCCACGATGCCCGCATTGGCCACGACGACCTCGACCGGACCCTGGTGCGCCTCGACCTCGGTGAACGCGCGATCCACCGACTCCGAGTCGGTCACATCGCATTTCACGCCGAAGAGGCCCTCGGGCACACCCGAACCGCGATGCGTGACAGCGACCTTGTGTCCATCGGCAAGCAGGCGCAGGGCTACCGCGAGCCCGATGCCGCGATTGCCGCCGGTCACCAGTACCGACCGGGATGTGATGTTCGACATAGAGGGAAACCTATCTGTTCGTTGGCGGGGCTCGGCGCGCGGTACCGAATTACGGCAGACGCTGACGATAGAGCAGCGCTGTCACCACCCCGGAGGCGGTCACCAGCAGACCCAGCAGCAGCCACGGCCGGCTCGCATCGCCCATTGTCAGCTCGTACCCGATCTGCTGATCGAGTGTGTCGTACACCTTACGAAGCTCTTCCAGCGTGGAGGCGGTATAGAAGTCGCCACCGGAGAGCTGGGCGATCTGATGCAGGGCGTCATCGTCGACCGGAACCCGCACGCGCTGCGAACCCTTGCCGTCCTGATCCGGAATCTCGACGGTGCCCCACGTCGTGCCGAACGAAATCGTCGACACCGGAATGCCTTTCTCCTTCGCCAGACGCGCGGCGGTGAAGCCGTGGCGCGGATTGTCGACATCCTTGTCATCGGGCACGGTCTGCTTACCGTCGGACATGAGCACGATGCGCGCGGGCGGCGGAGTCTCCGCACCGCCGAGCACCGAGGCCAGCGTGTCGATCGATTGCAGCGCGGTCAGAATGCCCTCACCGGTGGCGGTGCGCTCGGCCAGCTTCATGCTGTCGATGGCCGCCTTGACCGCCTGGCGATTGGTGGTCGGCGACATCTGCACCGACGCGGTGCCGGCGAAGGTGACCAGACCCAGGTTGATGCCGGGGGTCAGACCGTCCGCGAATTCCTTGGCGGCCTTCTTGGCCACCTGAATTCGGCTCGGCGGCACATCGGTCGCCTCCATGGACAGCGACACGTCGATCACCAGAATGACGGTGGCGCGATTACGCGGCACCTTCTTCGTCGCGGTCGGACCGGCGGCGGCGATGGTCAGCAGAATCAGGCCGACCAGCATGAGCGCCACCGGCACATGCCGGAATCGACTGGGCTGGCTGGGCGCGACCCGCTCCAGCATCTCCATATTGGAGAAGCGCAGCACATGCTTCTGGCGCCGCCGCTGCACCACCACGTAGAGCAGCGCGATCAGCGCGACTACGACCAGGAAAGCCAGCCAGTACTGCGAGGTGAAATTGGAAATGCTCACTGTCGTGGCACCCGCCCGGCATTCGAGGCGCCGAAAGTATGGCGCCGGGTGGACACGAACCGGACCACATCGGCGATCCAGTCCCGATCGGTACGCAGGTCCATCACCGGCGCGCCGCAACTGCGCAGCGCCAGCTCCACCTGCTCCCGGTGCCGCTGCGCCGCTTTCGCGAAATCAGCGCGCAGTGCGGGGGTCACGCTGAATTCGCGGGTGCGCCCGGTCTCCGGATCGTGCAGCACCACATCGCCGACGTCCGGCAGTGCCATATCCAGCGGATCGAGTACCTCCACCGCGAGCAGATCGTGGCGGCCGGAGATGGCGCGCAGGCTGCGCTGCCAGTCGATATCCCCGAGGAAATCGGAGATCACCACGGCCAGACCGCGTTTGCGCTGCGGACGGCGCAGGGATTCGATGGCGCCCTGCAGATCACCGCGCACACCGTCGCGGGCGTGCGGGGTGGTGGCGATGGTGCGCAGCATGGACTGCGCGTGCACACGCCCGCTGCGCGCCGGAATGCGAATCAGCTTCTCGCCATTGGCGACCACCGCGCCGATCCGGTTACCGCCGCCACTGGTGAGATGGGTGACCGCGGCCGCGGCGGCAATGGCCAGATCGCGCTTCTCGCATCCGGTGGTGCCGAAATCGAGGCTGGCGGACAGATCCACCACCAGCCAGGTCTCCAGCTCACGGTCGGCGACCATCTGCCGCACATGCGGATGGGTGGTGCGGGCGGTGACCGACCAATCCATCTGGCGCACATCGTCGCCCGGCTGATACATGCGCGCATCGCCGGGTTCGGATCCCGGGCCCGGGATCAGGCCCATGTGATCACCGTGCAGCACACCGTCGAGACGGCGGCGCACGGTGAGTTCCAGAGTTCTCAGCGCAGCGGCCAGACGCGGATCGCTCAGATCACCCTGCCGGAACGAGGGCGGGGCGTGCGAGGAGCCGCTGGGAGTCGACATCGTCACGGGCGCAACCGAATCCGAACCCGGCCTCACTTGGGCTGAGGCTGGCCGGGCACTCCGGAAGCCACACCGTTGGGCGGCTGCGGCACCGCCTGCTGCGGCGGCTGCGGAATCCCGTTGGGCGCCTGCTGAATTCCCTGGGGCGCGCCCTGGGGGGCCTGGAACGGCGGTGCGGCGGGCATCGGCGCGGGCGCGCCACCCGGGGCGACGGCCTGCGGGGCCACCTGCGGCAGACCGACGGTCTGCAGCACCCGGTTGATCACATCGTCGGGCGAAACCTCGTCGGCGAGCGCGTCGTAGGACAGCACCAGACGGTGACGCAGCACGTCCGGAATCACCTCGACCACATCCTGCGGCACCACGTAATCGCGGCCGCGAATGAGAGCCACCGCGCGCGCCGCGGCAATGATGCCGAGGCTGGCACGCGGGGAGGCGCCGTAGGCGATCCACCCGGCCACATCCTGCATGCCGAAATCGGCGGGCTTACGGGTCGCGGCGATCACGCGCACGACGTAGTCGACCAGCGCGTGGTGCACGAAAGTATTGGCGGCGACCTGCTGCAGCCGCACCACCTCGGCGGGGTCGAGCACCGGCTTGGCCTCCGGCGGAGTGACACCCATCCGGTAGATGATCTCGCGCTCCTCCTCCACGGAGGGGTAATCCACGACCACCTTGAACAGGAAGCGGTCGCGCTGCGCCTCGGGCAGGGCGTACACGCCCTCGCTCTCGATGGGGTTCTGAGTCGCCATGACCAGGAACGGATTCGGCATCGGGTAGGTCTTGCCGCCGATGGTGACATGCCGCTCGGCCATCACCTCGAGCAGTGCCGACTGCACCTTGGCGGGCGCGCGGTTGATCTCGTCCGCGAGCACGAAGTTCGCGACGACCGGGCCCAGCTCGGTATCGAATTCCTCGCGGCCCTGCCGGTAGATGCGGGTACCCACGAGGTCGGTGGGCACCAGGTCCGGGGTGAACTGCACGCGAGAGAAGCTGCCGCCCACCACCTTCGCGAAGGTTTCCACCGCAAGGGTCTTGGCGATACCGGGAACGCCCTCGAGCAGCACATGGCCACGTGCGAGCACACCCACCAGCAGTCGTTCGACCAGCCGATCCTGACCGACGATCACTCGTTTGACTTCGTAGATCGCCTTTTCCAGGGTCTGGACATCGCGCTCGAGGGTGTTCGGCGGCGGCGCGTCCTTCACCGTACTTACCCCGCTCACACCATCAGTCGAAGTCACCAACATCCCCGCTTTCGCTTTGGTCCTGTGCGTTCCGCCCCAACTATTCCAGGTATCCGCCGCATTCGCCGCACCCGGCCACATCGGATGTCGAAATCGGACAGCCGGAAGCGGTGGCAAGCACGCCGCTATATTGAAGATCGCCACCTCCGATCTTGATCCGAACAGAGGGAGGACCCGTGCGTAATCCGTCGATTCATGTCGCCTCGCTACTGCGGGGCGAGGAGATCTACCGCAGTGAGCTCGGCTCGCTGACCAGGCTCACGGCCGACAATTTCCCGATCTTGACCGGCCTGTCCATCAAACGGCTCACGCTCGCGCCCGGTGCGATCCGGGAACCGCATTGGCATGCCAATGCCACCGAACTCGCCTACTGCACCGCGGGCCGGGCGCTCGTTTCGGTACTGGACAACGGGAGCGGCTTCGCCTCGTTCGTGGTCGGCGCCGGGGAGATGTTCCACATCGACTCCGGCGCGTTGCACCACGTGGAGAACATCGGCGATACCGAGGCGGAATTCATCCTGGCATTCCGGCACGAACGGCCCGAGGACTTCGGATTCAGCGCCGCGCTCGGCGCGATGACCGATTCGGTGCTCGGCAATACCTATGACCTGCCCGCCGCGGATTTCGCGAAGATCCGGCGCAGTACCACCGCCAAACTCGTCGTGAAACGCCACGGCGACCCGCAGATCCCCGCGAGCGCGCACTTCGGCGATCCCCATCATTTCGCCATCGAGGCGATGGCCGCACCGGTGGACTCACCCGTCGGCTCGGCCCGCACCGCCCGCGAACAGTACTGGCCCGCGCTGCACGACATCTCGATGTACTCGCTGCGCATCCGCGAAGACGGTATGCGCGAACCACACTGGCATCCCGTCACCGCCGAGATGGGGTACGTGCACCGCGGCTCGGCGCGCATGACGATCATGGATCCCGACGGCACGCTGGACACCTACGTCGTGAACGAGGGCGAGGTCTACTTCATCCCGCGCGCCTACCCGCACCACATCGAAGTCATGAACACTCCCGATATCCAGTTGCTGATCTTCTTCGACCAGCCGACCCCGGGCGATATCGGCTACCGGGCCTCCGCCAGCGCCTATTCACGTCAGGTCCTCGCCGCCACCTTCGGCGTCGCCCTCGCCGACCTGCCGCCGCTGCCCTTCACCCCGTCCGATCCCCTGATCGTCACTCGCAACAACCCACTGGCACCGTCCTGACGCCGTGCCTCAGGCACTCGGGTTGCCGGGATTCGGGTTATAAGGGCTCGCCAGCGACGGATCCACCGTGAAGGGCTCGGCATTCGCTGTTCCGCCGAGACGCGCTGCGGCAGCGGCGGATTCGTTATTGCTGGTCAGACGGAAGACAGCGCGTTCGAGAATGGGCAGGATCTCGGTGATCTCGAGGGTCTTGTCGACGAACCTTCCGGTCAGGGCATAGGTCATATTGGCCAGGATCAGGCCGATGTCCTCGACATAGGCCGGTTCCGCGCCGGCGACGAGCTGTGCGGCGATCGGCAGCATCGCGCTCATTCCCTGCGCGTCGAGCCGCTGCCCCCCGGCACCCGTGCGCGCACGGTGGTAGGCCTCGAGCATGCGGGGATTGCGCTCCCACGGCTCGAAGATGTAGCGCAGCACGCGCATCAGCCCGCTGTAGAGCGTTTCGTCCGCCGCCGGGGGCAGCACGCCGGCGTAGCTGTTATCGGCCATCCACTGCTCGATGGCCGCGACGATCAGATCATCCCTGGTGGGAAAGCGCTTGTAGACCGTGGCGAGGGAGACGCGCGCGAGGCGTGCGACTTCTCTGAGCTGGACAGCGTCGTACCCCTCGGACTCCAGCAGGGCCAGTACGACGCTGATGATCTGCTTCGAGGCATCCTCTTCCGGTTTCCGGCTCACTCCGCTACGGTAACCGCGTTACCGCAGTAACCAGGTTACTCACGCGGACGCTGCGATTACGCCTGTCGCGCATCGACATCGAGTGAATGCACACGGAGACCTCTATATGCAGCCACACCACTGGCAACGGCCTCGCCCGAGGACACTGCCACCGCGCCGGTGCACAGCCGCACTGGCAACCGCCCTGTGCCTCGGCGCGCTCACCGGAATCGGGACGACGACGCCAGCGGTCACAGCCGCGCCGGTCAGCGATTTCTACACTCCCCCAGCACAATTCGCGACAGAACCGGGATCGATCGTCAAGACGCAACCCATGACGGTGTTCGCGGCGCCACCGAGTGGAGGCCGGTGGCCCGAGGCCGCCCAACTGGTTATGTACACCTCGCGGACGCAGGACGGGACTCCGGTCGCGGTGAGCGGCACCTACATCGAGCCGACGCAGCCGTGGCACGGATCCGGGGCACGACCGACCATCGTCATCGGGCCGGGGACGGCCGGGCAGGGCGATCAATGCGCGGCCTCGGTCGCCTTCGGCACCGGCGTCACGCTGTCGGCCGATCCGCTGTCGGTATCGGCGAATCAGGAGGCGATTTCCGCCGCGACCTGGAACAACCTGGGCGCGCGTGTCTTTGTCACCGACTACATCGGGCTGGGCACACCCGGTGTGCACACCTTCGTGAATCGGGTCGAGGAGGCGCACGCCATCCTCGATGCCGCCCGTGCCGCCAATACTCTCGCCGGCACCGGTCCGGATACACCGCTGGTGCTCTGGGGCTACTCACAAGGCGGCGGTGCGACGGCGGCGGCAGCTGAACTACAGCCGGCCTACGCACCGGAATTGAACCTGAAGGGCACCTGGGCAGGTGCTCCGGTCGCTGATCTGAAGCGTGTTCTCGCCCAGATCGACGGCAATCTCATCGGTGGCGCCATCGGATTCGCCATCAACGGGTTCGTAGCGCGCTATCCCTCGCTGGAGAAGTCGGTGCACGAGCTGACGACTCCGGCGGGACAGGCGTTGCTGAACACCCTCGGTACCGAGTGCGTCGGAGACGTCATCTTCAAGCAGCCGTTCCTGCGCACCAGCGATCTCACGATCGACGGGCGGCCGCTGCTCGATCATCTGCAGTCCATTCCGGAGGCGGATCAGGTGCTGGAGGATCAGCGCATCGGCAAGCTGGTACCGACCAGTCCGGTGCTGATCACCAGCGGCCGCAACGATGACACCATCCCCTACGGACAGGCTCGGCAGCTGGCCGACGACTGGTGCGCACAGGGCGCGACCGTCACCTTCCGGACCGATCAGCTGCCACCGATCCTGCCGGGCACCACCTTCGCCAATCACTTCGGTCCGGAGTTGATCGACGGATTCACCGGCGATAGCGCCGTGTCCTATCTCGTCGATCGGCTCGACGGCAAACCTGTCGCCGCTTGCACTTTCGACTGACCGCAGCCCGGCACAGGGCGCTGCAGCCACCTCTTCCCTCACCATGAAAGTGCGATATGTCAGCAATTACGCGACGGTCAGTGCTGACCGGCGCCGCCGCAGCGGGCGCCCTGTTGATCGGCGCCCGGACCGCCGGTCGCGCAACGGCAATCGCGGCGCGGGTCAACAATGTTCCACTCACCCGCGAGGATCATCGGGTGGTCGTCATCGGGTCCGGATTCGGTGGCGGTGTCACCGCACTGCGCCTGGCCGAGGCCGGGGTTCCGGTCCTGGTGCTCGAGCGGGGTATGCGGTGGCCGACCGGTCCGAATGCCGAAACCTTCCCGCGCGCTTCGGCATTGGACAAACGAGCACTGTGGTTCGAGTCCAGCCCGAATCTATTCGGGCAGCCGCTCGCCTTCGAGCCGTACACCGGACTCATCGAGGCGGTTCCGGGTGAGAATATGACCGCACTGTGCGCGGCGGGCGTCGGCGGTGGATCGCTGATCTATCAGGGCATGTCCCTGCAGCCCACCGAGGAAGTGTTCAATACCCATTTCCCGCCGGAACTCGACTGGGCCGCAATGGATCGCGTGCATTACCCGAGGGTCGCCCGCATGCTCGGACTCGCGGTCGCGCCCGACGAATTGATCGCCAGCTCGAACTACTCGGCGGCACGGGTCTTCGCCGAACATGTTCAGCAGGCCGGACTTCCGCTGTCGAAGATCCCCATGCCCATCGACTGGAACTATGCGCTCGCCGAACTGCGCGGGGAAATGAAGCCGTCGTACACCAATGGCGACGGCGCGCTGGGTGTGAACAATGGCGGCAAACACTCGGTGGATGTCACATATCTTGCTGCGGCCGAGGCGACCGGACGGGTGACGGTCCAGACACTGCACCGCGTCACCGATATCGAAGCGCGCCGGACGGTCGCTGGGTCGTTCATGTCGATCGACTCGATACCTCGGGCGCGGTGCTGGAGAACAAGATCCTCACCGCCCAGGCGCTGGTCATGGCGGCGGGCAGCCTCAATACCACCAAACTGCTGGTCCGCGCCGGAGCCAAGGACCAGATCCCCGACCTGCCCGACGATCTCGGCCGCGGCTGGGGCACCAATGCCGACCGGATCTACGTCTGGACGAACCCGACGGCGGATTTCGGTGCCGCACAGGGCGGTCCGGTCGTCTACGGCAGCTTGAACTGGGATGATCCGCACGCCGCGCACACCCTCATCCAGGCGTCCATTCCACCGCTGCCCATCGACCCGCACAGCACGATGATGGTCGGCTACGGCGTCAGCGACGGGCGCGGCCGGTTCACCTACGATTCGGCCAGGGATGACGCGACCCTGTACTGGCCACCGGACGGCGATGCGTACATCCAGAACAATCACATCGGGCCCGCCGCACACCGGATCGCCGGTCCCACAAGCCTTTTGACCGACACCAATGCCCTCTTCTCCTCGACGTGGCATCCCATCGGCGGCGCGAACATGGGGCCGGTGTGCGATCTGGACGGCCGCGTCCACGGCCAGCGCGGCCTGTATGTCCTCGACGGCGCACTCATGCCGGGCAATACCGCCGCCTGCAATCCCTCGATGACCATTGCCGCCGTGGCGGAGCGGGCGCTCGACCACCTGGTCGCGCAGGATGCCGGAACGGTGTTCTGATGCGGCCCGGGGCAGGCATGCTCATGAAGCCGGGCGTAGATTACCCAGGACAGTCTTCCGAGACGGGAGACTCGATCGCTCCTCAGGCGACCGATGCCCGACTCGCAAAACTTTCCGACCCGCCCAACAATTCGGCGAAGATGCGCCGAAATTGCGGATAGCCTTGCCGTCCAGCGTTTCTGCAGCGGTAGCGTGGAATGTGTGCCGGTCGAAGCGGTCCGGCCGTACGGGATGTGGGTGTGAAGTGTGGGATTTCGAAGTTTCTCCCCGGCAGTCGATAGGCGAGCCGGTATTGATCGAGTTACAGGAGAAAGCGGTTGCCGACGGAGTCGCGCTGCGAATCGGCGTCATCCTCGAGCATGAAGGCTCGGTACTGCTATTGGAGCGCGAAGAGTATGCGCAGGGCCTGAGCCCCCTCAATCTGCCCGGCACCACCGTTCGTCCCGGTGAGGCGCTCGCCGCGGCCGTGGCCCGCGCGGTGCATGAGGAAACCGGCCTGACCGTGGTCGATATCGTGGCCCACCTCGGCGGGTTCGATTACCTCTCCAATGCCGGAACGCCGGTGCGCCGGGAGCATTTCGCGGCCGAGGTGGCCGGAGTCGGACCCATCCGCCTGACCAACTACGGCAGCTACCGCTGGCTGCCGCTCGACGGCGACCTGCCCGTGACACCCTCGATCCGCCGCATTCTCACGGCGTATCGCGAGCGCTGACGAACATGTTCGCTAGGGTCGGTGCATGGATGCACCGACCGCGCGACCGCGCAAGAGCCGGCGCGAACGGCCCGCCAAACCCGCGCTGACCTACGACGGGATTGTCAGTACCGCGGTGGCACTGGTCGGCAGCGAGGGTCTGGAGCGGCTGACCATGCGCCGCCTCGCTGCCGAACTGGATACCGGGCCCGCCTCGCTGTACGTCTACGTCGCGAACACCGCCGAGCTGCATGCGGCGATCCTCGACGTATTTCTCGGCGAGGTGGAGCTGAGTCCGGTTGCCACAGTGCAGGATTGGCGTGACCGGCTGGTCGCGGTGCTGATCTCCTATACCGAGGTGCTGATCCGGCACGCCGCGCTGGCGCAGTCCGCACTCACCACCCGGCCGTCCGGACCGCACTACCTGGCCGTCCTGGAGAACCTGCTCGCACTGCTGCGCGCGGGTGGCGTGCCGGACGGTCAGGCGGCGTGGGGCGTCGACATTCTGCTGCAGGTCGCGACGGCCACCGCGGTCGAGCAGTCCGTGCGTGATCGCGATATCGCTGCCACCGGCGATGAGGACGCGGCCTTGCGGCAGGCCCTCGATACCGCGGCGGACCGGTCGCATCCCCGCATCGCCGCGCTGCGCGACGACCTGGTGTCCGGCTCGCCGGAGGACCGGCTGAACTGGACCTTCCGGATGCTCATCACCGGCATTCAGGACACGGCCCGCACCCACTGAGGGCGCTGCACACCCCACCTCCGACACCGATCTCAGCATGTGGACGTGCCATGGCTCACAACGAACTTGTTCGTAACGAACATGTTCGTTACGCTGATCAAGTCAGCGAGAGTGCGTCTCCAGGAAGGCAGGCCCATCATGAACACCACCACCCATCACCCCGTCCTGATCATCGGCGCGGGCCTCGGCGGCCTGACCCTGGCGCGCGTACTGCACGTCCACGGGATCGAGGCGCTCATCCTCGACCTGGACGCCTCGGCGCAGGCCCGCACCCAGGGCGGCATGCTCGACATCCACCAGGACACCGGGCAGATCGCGCTCCGCGCGGCCGGGCTGTACGAGGCATTTCGCGCCAAGGTCCATCCCGGCGGCGAGGATCTGCGTGTGCTCGACCGCGACGGCCGGGTGCTGCTCGAGGAGTTCGATGACGGCAACGGCAGCCGGCCCGAGATCGATCGGGGCGAGTTGCGCGAACTACTGCTCGAGGCTCTGCCGGACTCCGCCGTGCGCTGGAACAGCAAGGTGATCAGCGCCCGCCCGCTCGACGCGGGCCGCCACGAGGTCACCCTCGCGGACGGCACCGTGCTGACCACCGATCTGCTGATCGGCGCGGACGGCGCGTGGTCCCGAATCCGGCCGCTGCTCTCGAGCGCCCAACCCGCATACTCCGGAATCTCTTTCGTGGAACTGGATTTGGCGGAGGCCGACAGCCGCCACCCCGGGGCCGCTCAACTCATCGGCGGCGGTATGTGTTTCGCCATCGACGCGGCCGAAGGCTTTCTCGCCCACCGCGAATCCGACGGCAGCCTGCATATCTACCTCGCCCGCCGCGCACCCGAAGGCTGGCTCGCCACGCTGGACTTCAGCGATACGGCGGCCGCGAAAGCTGCTCTGCTGCAGGACTTCACCGGCTGGGCTCCCGCGCTGCGCGATCTCATCGCCGAAGCCGACGGCCCACTGGTGCCGCGCCTGATCCACGCACTGCCGGTGGATCACCGCTGGTCACGTATTCCGGGTGTCACGCTGCTCGGTGATGCCGCGCACGTCATGTCGCCGTTCGCGGGTGAGGGAGCGAACCTCGCCATGATCGACGGCGCCGATCTGGCCCTGGCGATCGCCGCCCACCCCGGAGATATCGAAGCCGCCCTCGGGGCCTATGAGCAGACGCTCTTCCCGCGGGCCGAAGCAGCCGCGCGCGACTCCGCCGAATCACTCGCGAGCATCTTCAGCGATCGCGCACCCCAGTCCCTCGTCGAGATGTTCGCCGCCGTCGAAACCGCTGGGGCATAAGCGGAATCACGGTAGGCGAACTCGGGGCGGGAATCTGCCACGGTCAGCGACCGGCGCCGAGCGCCTGTCCGAGCATCGTCTCCACGGTGCCCGCCGCGAAGTCCGGCAGCGCGGCCAATCCGGCCGGATCGAGTAGTGTGGACGCGACCGTCGTGGTCGTACATCCGGCGGGCTGCACCGGCTGCGGGTTCGACAGAGCCCGCCGCACCCATGCGAAGGCGCCGCCGGCGCCGGTCACATCGACAATGGTGTGGTCACTGATGACGTCGGGGAAGGCGTCGCGCGTATAGGTCACCGATGCGCCGTGCGCACAATAGTTCTGGACCAGTGCGTCCACCGGGCCGATCGGACTCACCTCGTCATTGACGCCGTTGTAGAGGTACACCGGCGCGGCCGGAGTGGTTGCGCCGTGGGCCCGTTCGGCAATCGCCTGATGGATGACCGGATCGGCGAGCACGGTGTCCAGTGGCGCATTGAGCAGGGTCGGCACCGTCAACATGAGATTCGCGGCGACATTGCGGGCCACACACTGATACCCCGCCGCGGCGACGATCCCCTGACCGGTGGGCGTGAGATAACTGTCCAGCCGGGCCGCCACCGCGGGCGAATCCTTCTCCAGGGCAGCGACTCCGATCGGGATCAGCCCGCCGAGCAGTCGGCCGTTCGCCGAATGCAGCGCCGCGCCCAGATCCGCCACGGGAGCGCCGATCGCGGCTCCCGCGATATTGAGCTCGGGTGCGTAGTCCGGTTGCAGTTCCGCCGCCCAACTGGTGGCGATGCCACCGCCCGAATAACCCCACAGTGCCGTCTTGGTATCGGCGCCGGGCAGGCCGAGCGGCGCGAAATTCTGCGCGGCCCGAATCCCGTCCAGCGTGGTGTATCCCATGACACGCGGGGTCAGGAATCGATCGTCGATACCACCCGGATCGGGTATGGCGACCGCCCAGCCCTGCGCCAATCCGGAAGCGGCGAAAGCCATTTCCCACGGCGGCAAGGCGTACCCGGACTGCTTGGCCGGGTCGAGGAGGTCGAGCGGGCTCGAGTATTGCAGCGAGTAGGACGGCATACAGTCGCGCGCTATGGAGTCATAGGCCATCTGATAGGACAGCAGCGGGCGCGGTTTCGCGGGTCCGTCCGGAATCAGGACCGTGGTGACCGCGGCATAGGGATTGCCGTCGGAATCGGTGGTGCGATACAGCAATTGCCACGCCTGCGCATTCACCGGGAACAGCTCCAGCGCCTTGGCGACGATCGGCCTGCTCTTCAGGATCGTGCCCGGCGCCTCGGACTCGTAACCGGCCGGCGGATCGTAGAACACGTCGGCCGAGGCATCGGCCACCGAATCAGCAACCGGCGCACCTGGATCCGGCTCGTCCGCCCCGGCCAGCGGCGCCGCGACAGCGACGGTGACCGCGACGATCGCGAACAGACCCGATGCGCGCCGACCGCGCCGCAGCGCCGATTTCCCAGCCATGTTCACCCTGTTTTCCCTTGACTCCGAACAACACCGGAGCCGCATCCCCATATCGAACGCAAAGCTACCGTCCGGGGGCCTGCCGTGTGGGCCGAATTCATTTCACAGCTGTGGTCCCGTAGTCGACGTGGAATTCCTTGATGCCGTTGAGCCATCCCGATCGCAATCGCTTCGGATCGGCGAGCTTGGTCAGCTCGGGGACGTGCGTGGCGATGGCGTCGAAGATCAGCGCGACCTCCAGCCGCGCCAGATTCGCGCCGACACAGAAGTGCGCACCGGTGCCGCCGAAGGACAGATGCGGATTGGGATCGCGCAGGATGTCGAACCGGTTCGGCTCGTCGAAGACCTCCTCGTCGAAATTCGCCGACCGGTACACCAGCACCACCCGCTCCCCCGCGGCGATGCGCACACCACCGAGTTCGGTATCCACCAGCGCGGTGCGCTGGAACAGGCTGACCGGCGTCGCCCAGCGGATGATCTCGTCGACAGCGGTGCTCGGGCGCTCCTTCTTGAAAAGCTCCCACTGGTCCGGGTTGTCGAGGAAGGCGATGATGCCGTGGCTGATGGCATTGCGCGTGGTCTCATTGCCCGCGACTGCCAGCAGGATGACGAAGTAGCCGAACTCGATCGAGCTGAGCGATTCGCCGTCGATATCGGTATTGACCAGCTCGGTCACGATATCGTCCGCGGGATGGCCCTTGCGCTCCTCGGCCATCGCATAGGCGTAGGCGAGGATCTCCATGGCGGCGGTGAGCGGATCGCCGTCGAACTCCGGATCGTCGTAGCCGGTCATCGCATTGGACCACTGGAAGATCTTCGAACGATCACGCTGGGGTATGCCGATCAGCTCGGCAATCGCCTGCAGCGGGAGTTCGGAGGCCACCTGCGTGACAAAATCGCCCGATCCGGCCTCCGCGGCGCGCTGCACGATCGAGTGGGCGCGCGCCGCCAATTGCGCACGCAGCGCGCCGATCACCCGCGGGGTGAAGCCCTTCGAGATGAGTTTGCGCTGCTTCGTATGTTCGGGGGCATCCATATTCAGCAGTGAGGCGCGCTGCTGCTCGATCTGCTCGCGCTGGATATCGTCGTTGAAACGCGGGATCGCGGTGTTCTCGAAACTGGAGAACTCCGCATCGCGCAGCGAGACCTCTTTGATGTCAGCATGTTTCGTGACCACCCAGAATCCCGCATCGTCGAAACCGCCGATATCCCGCGCCTGCGGGTTCCACCAGATCGGCGCGACGCGGCGCAGCTCGGCCAGCTCCTCGGCCGGCACCCGCCGCGCCCACATCTCCGGATCGGTGACATCGAATCCCTCGGGGAGATCGGGCCTGACGTTCTCTTCGCGCATCACCACGTCAAATATATAACAGCCTACTACGTAATGTTTTGGAGCCTCGAAGATTCCTCTGCTTCTACCCCTTGGTAGCGAAGGATCTTCGGTACTCTTCGGGTCATGAGGAAGGTTTCGTCGCCCGTGGTTCCGGCCGCGCCTCGCCCTCGCGTCTCGCTCGACGCCATCGACCGGCTGCTGCTCAGTGAACTGGCCAAGGACGGCCGGATCACCAATAACGCGCTCGCCGCCCGCGCGGGGATCGCGCCCTCGACCTGCCTCGGGCGGGTGCGCGCACTCGTCGAGTCGGGTGTGATTCGCGGGTTCCACGCCGATATCGATCCGGCCGCCCTGGGCCGCGATCTGCAGGCCATCATCGCGGTGCGGGTGCATTCCGGGGCGCGCGGCCACCTGGCCGAATTCGGTGAGCAGATGGCGGCGCTGCCGGAGGTGGAGAACGTCTACTTCGTGGCCGGGGTGGACGACTATCTGATCCACGTTGCCACCGCGGATTCCGGTGAGCTGCGCCGATTCGTGCTGGAGCACCTCAGTGCGCACCCGGCGGTCGCGTCCACCCAGACCATTCTGATCTTCGAGCACGTCCAGCCGGGCGGAGTCGCTTCCTGACCGGGCGGTTCGCTAACCCTCTGCGGCACTGCCCTTTTCGAGACTAGGCCGCAAGGGTGTCGACCAGGTAGCCGTGCGCTGCCGCGACCGATTCCGACAGCAATGCCCCGGCATGCGTGCTCAACCCAGCTGCCAGGCCCGCATTGGCGGCCACCGCACCGCGCCAGCCCTTGTCGGCCAGCGCAATCGCGTAGGGCAGTGTGGCATTGGTGAGCGCGACGGTCGAAGTGTGGGGCACGGCTCCGGGCATATTCGCCACGCAGTAGAACAGCGAATCGTGCACCCGGTAGGTCGGGTCGGCATGGGTGGTGGGATGTGAATCCTCGAAGCAGCCACCCTGGTCGATAGCGATATCGACCAGCACGGAGCCCGGTTTCATCTGCGCCACAAGCGCATTGGAGACCAATGTCGGGGCCTTGGCGCCCGGCACCAGCACCGCGCCGATCACCAGGTCCGCCTCGCGCACCAGGTTCTCCACCTCCAGGCGATTGGACATGACGGTGCGCACCGCCCCGCGGTACAGGTCGTCGATTTCCCGGATGCGGGCGATATTCAGATCGAGCACGGTGACGTCGGCGTGCATACCGTGAGCGACGGCAATGGCATTGCGGCCGGACACACCCGCGCCGAGCACCACGACCTTCGCGGGACGCACGCCGGGCACACCGCCCATGAGCACACCGCGGCCGCCACCGCTGCGCATGAGGTGGTACGCACCCGCCTGCGGAGCCAATCGGCCGGCGACCTCACTCATCGGAGCGAGCAGCGGCAGCGAACCGTCACCGGCAGTGACGGTTTCGTACGCGAGGGAGGTGATGCCGGAGGTCAGCAGCGCATCGGTGCATTCCTTGGACGCGGCCAGGTGCAGATAGGTGAACAGCGTCTGGCCCGCCCGCATCCGCGAATAGTCCTCGGCCACCGGCTCTTTCACCTTGAGCACCAGATCCGCAGTCCCCCAGATCTCGTCGGCGGAATCGAGCACCCGCCCGCCCGCGTAGCCGTAGGCGCCGTCCTCGAAGCTGGATCCGGCACCGGCACCGGCCTCGATATAGACCTCATGACCCCGGGCGACCAGCTCGTGCACACCCGCCGGTGTACACGCGACCCGGTATTCGTGGTTCTTCACTTCACGCGGGATTCCGATCTTCACACGCACTCCTGACGTCGTCTCGAGCTCTCGGCGCGGCCACTGCCGCCTCAGGAGTGAGTGTGAAGAAACTGCGGAACTCTCACAATAAGGATGAACATACTTCTATACATCCGGATGATTCGCTCTACACATTCGATGCGAGCGCCGATTCGCACCAATGCTATGAATCATCTTCGGCGCCTCGGCCTGGCCTGTACGGGCTCAGCCTCGCGCCAGTTCGGCGGAGGAGGCAGCAGTGGGGACATCGACCTCGACCCGCCGGCCGTACCGGTAATCCTCGCGATCGAAGCGGGTGGCCTTGCGATAGGTCTTCACCAGCGACCAGGGGCGGATATAGGGCGATTTGCCCTGCGAATTCACGAAGTAGGTATTGGAGCCCTCGCATCGAGTTTCCAAGTAGTAGGACAGATTTCGTCCGCTGCGGATCACCCCCTGATGGAACCGCTCCTGCGCCTCCGGCCGCACCTCCACGGTGACCGCGCCACGGCGGCGGGTCTCGTCGATGACCGCGGCGATGTGGCGCATGGAATTCTCGACGAAATAGTGGAACGCGGTGCCCGTCCAGGAGTACGGGCCGATCATGAGGAAGCGGTTCGGAATACCGGCGACCGAGGTGCTGTAGTACGCCTTGAGCTCCTCGGTGTTGTAGAAGACGCCGAGGTCGAAACCGTCACGGCCGATGACGGTTCCGGGCTTGTAGCTCTCCGGATCAGAGAACACCTCGTACCCGGTCGCCACGATCAACGCATCGATGTCCCGCTCGGTACCGTCTGCGGCGCGGATTCCGTTCGGCGTGATCTCCGCGATCCCCGTGGTGATCAGATCGACGTTCTCACGATTGAGCGTGGGCAGATAATCACCGCCGGCACCACCTCGGATGCACACGATTCCGAAGCCCGGGCGCAGCACCTCTCGGGTCTTCTTGTCCTTCACCTTGTATCGCACCCAGCCCGAGTACGCGTGACGGCCCAGGAAGTCCACTGCGCGAGCACCGGCTTTCCATACCGGCGCCGGCGTGTAGATCGCGAAGCGCAGCAGCGAATCGACCACCGCCTGCGCCAGTCCGTTGGCAATGGCGGAGCCACCGGGCAGGGCGAGCAGCCGCTGCATCCACGGGCGCAAGACGAAATCCGGCTTCGGCAGGTACACCTGCGGGGTCCGCTGATAGATATCCAAACGCGCGACCTGAGCGGCGAGTTTCGGCGCGATCTGCATCGTGCTGGCGCCCACGCCGATGATGCCGACCCGCTTACCGGTGAAGTCGTACTCGTGATTCCAGTGGGCCGGATGCATGGAAACCCCGGTATAGGAGTCGAGTCCGGGAATGTTTGGCCGCGTCTTCGGATTGATGTACGCGCCGACGGCGCTGATCACGAAGCGGGCGGTGATCACCTCACCGGAGTCCACGTGCAGCCGCCACAGAGCTTGATCCTCATCCCATTCCTCGCGAATGATGCTGGTGTGGAAGCGCATTCGGCGCGGCAGGTCGTACTCGGCGGCGACCTGCTCCAAATACTCCAGGATCTGATCGCGTTTGGCGAAGAGCCGATCCCAGTCGGGTTTGCGGGCGAAGGAGAACTGGTAGGTGGTGCTGGGGATATCGCAGCCGGCATCGGGATAGCTGTGGCTGTACCAGGTGCCGCCGAGCCCGCCCACGCGGTCGAGAATGAGGAAGTCGCCGATCCCGATCTCCTGGAGTTTCACTCCCGCGCAGATGCCGCCGATTCCGGCGCCGATCACCACGACCTCGTACTGCGGCGATTCGGTGGTGCCGGTGAATTCGGCGGTGTGTCCATTGCTTCGGGTCATTTGACACCTTCCTCGGTCTGATGCCGGCGTGCGACGGCGGCGACCCGACGGCGGAAAAAGGGCCCCACGCCGCCGAACCGGTAGGCGGTCCGCCATACCGACGGGAACCAGGTGGAGAAACGCAGGGGCAGGCGCGGCGTGACCGCGACGGTCCACACCACCTTCGTCCGGCCGTCACCGAGGTCGGCGAAGGTCTTGTCCTCGGCGTACTGGCGCACCAGCAGGTACTGCATCCAATTGCCGCTCACCACACCGAAGGTGATGCGCTGGTTGGGTTCGTACCGCCAGAAGTGTTCGCGTTCGACCCAGAGGAAACGCCACGGCGCGAACACCGAGCCCATTTCACGCACCACGCCGACACCACGCGCAGGCGAGTCGTACTGCACCCCGACACCGGGGAACGGCAGCCAGCTCCAGGCGCGGTCGTCGTCAATGGCGGTCCAGACGGCTTGTACCGGTGCGTCGAAGGTGCCCTCGATGGTGAAAACCAAAGCGGCGCTGTTGAACACGGAGTCGTCCACCGGTGTCGATGCGGTGTGCTGCGTATGCAGGAATGAGGTGATGGTCATGATGGTCTCCGGGTCAGGTGTGGGTGATCGGCGCCCGCGAAGCGCCCACGGGCTGTGCTTCGCCGCCGGGTTCGGACACAGCGGTTCGCGAGGTGGTGTACCGGTAGTGATCGAGCGGGAAATGCCGGTTGCTCCAGTACATTCCGGCCTGGGTGGTGGCGCGGAAGGCCGGACCGTCGCCCTGATAGTTGATGTAATACGTGCGAGAGTCGGCACAGCCCTGCTTGAACAGGTAAGTGTTCCGGTTGCGGGCGTACATGCGGGCGAAGTACTCGTCGTGCGGTTCCTGGCGGATCTGCACGCGGGTGGCTCCCCGCCGCCGTGCCTCGCCGATCGCCCGGGCGCTGTGCGCCGCGGTCGCCTCGATGAGCGGGATCACCGAACCCGGCGCATAACCGTAGGGGCCGAAGATGTGGAACATATTGGGGAAGGCCGGCACCGATACGCCCTCGTACGCCTGGTACTTGTTCGTATCCCAGAACTCGCCCAATTCGATTCCGCCGCAGCCGTATACGGGATACGGCGGTGTCGCGCCCTTGTCCATGACCTGGAAGCCGGTGGCGGTCACCACCATGTCGAACTCGCGGTGTTCGCCGTCCTCGGTGACGATGCCGCCGGGGGTGAACCGCTCGATCGGTGTGGTGACCAAGTCCACGTTGGGGCGGGTGTAGGTCCGGAAGTAGGCGTTGGATATCGACGGCCGTTTGCACCCGAGGCGATAGGTGGGGGTGAGCGCTCGCCGCAGGGTGCGATCACGAATCTGGGTGAACAGGTACGCCTTCAGGAATGCCTCGCCGGTGCCCAGTACCGCCGAGGTCAGACGCGGATAGTCCGACAGCGCCAAACCCAGGCCCAGAAACGCATTGACCGCGACATTGCCGATCAGCCGGACTGCCTGCTGAGCCGGTGGGAAGTCGAGCATCCGATTGCCCGCCGTGCCCATCGGGAAGTCCGGTTTGGGCGCGACCCAGATGGCGGTGCGCTGGAATACGGTCAGCTGCGCCGCCAGTTCGGCCAGCTTCGGAATCACCTGCAGGGCAGTGGCTCCGGTGCCGATGACGGCAACTCGTTTGCCCCGGTAGTCCTGGGAATGATCCCAGCGCGCGGTATGCATCAGCGTGCCGGTGTAGGCGTCGATATCGGCAATGGCGGGCGGCTTCGGCTGTTCGAGCGCTCCGACGGCGCTCACCAGGAATCGAGCGGTGAGCTCGGCGCCGTCGGTGGTGCGCACCCGCCACAGATCGGCGGCCTCGTCGAAGCGCGCCTCGGTCGCGCCGCACCCGAGTCGCAGTTTGCCGCGCAGGCCCTGACGATCGGCCACCTCCTCGGCATAACGCTGAATCTCGGTGCCGGGGGCGAAGAATCGCGACCAGTTCGAGCGCTGCTGGAAGGAGAAGTTGTAGATCGGCGAGGGAACATCGACGGCGACTCCCGGATAGGTATTCGCATTCCAGGTGCCGCCGACCCGATCCCACTTGTCGATGATCAGGAAGTTCTCGATACCCGCACGGCGCAGCGCGGTCCCGGTGCCGAGACCGCCGAATCCCGCGCCGATGACCAGCACGTCATAGGACGGTGTGAGGGTGGAGCTCATAGGACCCTGGCCTTTGTTCTGTTCCCGTATCGGTAGTCGTCGAGCGGGAAGCGGCGATTGCCCCGGCTCGCCTCGAAGAAGCCGGACGGGCGGACATAGGTGCTGTCGCCCTGGGAATTGCGGTAGTACGTCGGGACATGACCGTTGAGGTCGGCCAGGTAGTAGCGCAGTGCCGCGCCACGACGATGCACCTGGCGGTGGTAGGCCGCGGCGGCCTCCGCCCGGACCTCGCACCACGGCGCACCGCGCCGGCGGGTCTCGGTAATGGCGCGCACCGCGTGATCGGCGGTCATCTCCACGAAGGCATGCCATCCCGATCCGGTCCACGAGTACGGGCCGACCAGGGTCCAGCGGTTCGGCAGACCGGGCACCGACACGCTCTGATACGCCTGCAGGCCCTGTTCGTTGTAGAACTTCGCCAGATCGAATCCCGCGCGGCCCAGCACCGTTCCCGGACGGTAGGTCTCCGGATCGGAGAACACCTCGTAACCCGTCGCCAGGATGAGCGCGTCGAAACGGTGCAGCGTCCGGTCGCCGGTGCGGACGCCGGTGGGGGTGATCTTCTCGATGGGCGTGGTCACCAGCGTGACATTGTCCCGGTTGTAGGCGCGCAGATAGCCGTTCGAGAGCGTCGGGCGCTTGGCGAGCACGCCGAAGTGCGGCGTGAGCGCGTCCCGGGTCGCCGAATCGTCGATCACCCGCGCCAGGTAGCGGCGATACAGCGCCTGGCAACTCGCGTCGAAACGATTCATGACCGGATGCACCACGGTGCCGGGCATGCCGACGATGGCGCGCAGTACCAGATCGACCACGACCAGCGCGCCGCCGTGCACCACCCGCTGAAGGCCGGGGACGGCCAGAACCCGTTGCAGCGCAGCGGGAATCCGGAAGTCGGGCTTGGGCAGCGACCACACCGGTGTGCGCTGGAAGACGGTCAACTCCCCCACGTCCGGCGCAATGGACGGAATGATCTGTACCGCACTGGCGCCGGTGCCGATAATGCCGACCCGCTTGCCGGACAGGTCGTACCCGTGGTCCCAATCGCTGGGCCGCAGTACCTTGCCCTTGAACGAGGCCGCACCGGCGATGCCGACATCGGCCTTCGGGCGAACGAACGCGCCGACCGCGCTGATGACGAAGCGCGCCGTCACCGTGGTGCCGTCGGCCAGATGTAATCTCCACCAGCCTGTTTCGTCGTCCCACTCCTCGCGCTCGACCTCGGCGCCGAAGCGCACCCGCTCGTGCACACCGAACCGGTGCGCGACCTCGACGTGGTACTCCTTGACCTCCGGGCCGAGCGGGAACACCCGGCTCCAGGTCGCCTTGCGGGCGAACGAGTACTGGTAGGCCAGTGCCGGAACGTCCACGCCCAGACCGGGATAGTGATTCTCGTGCCAACTGCCGCCGACCTCGCCGGCGCGCTCGAGCACGATGAAGTCGTCGATTCCGGCCCGGCGCAGTTTCACCCCGGCCGCGATGCCGCCCGGCCCCGCGCCCACCACGGCGACCTCGTACTGCGGATTGTCCGTGTCATTCATGGTTGTCTCACTTCATGATTCGATTCAGCAGCGGCTGAAGGCCCGGCAGCAGCCGATCGGCGAGATCGAAGGATCCGAGGCTGCCGACCGCGCGCACCAGGCCGGGCGAGAGACGGAAGGCTCCGTATCCGATCCACGCCTCCGGATTCACCGGAACCACGGCCGGATTCCGGTGGATCGCGCGTTCGATGACCCGCGCGACCTTGTCCGGGCCCGCGAAGGCCAGCCCCTGGACCCGACCGGCGTCGGCACGCCAGGCGGCCTGCCGGTCGGCATCGAGTCCCGCGCGCTCACCATGGGCGATCAGGTCGGTCCGGATGGCGCCGGGGCAGATGGCCGTGACCCCGATTCCCTTGGGCCGCAACTCCACTCGCAGCGCCTGACTGGCCAGCAGCACCGCGGCCTTGGCCGCCGCATACGCGGGAATGTACTTGGCGGGGAAGAACGCCGCCGCGGACGAGAGGTTGACGATATGGCCTTCGATTCCGGCGTCGATCATCTGGCGGGCGAAGACACGGGAGCCGTAGATGACGCTCATCAGATCGACGTCGACGGTGCGCTGCCACTGTGCCACGGTCGTTTCGACGAATCCGCCGGTATTCATGATTCCGGCATTGTTGATCAGCACATGCGCCGGGCCGAATTCGCTGCGCACCCATTCGGCGCATGTGTCCCATTGCGCTTCGTTCGCGACATCCAGCCGATAGGAATGCGCACTGCCCGCAGCGGCTGCGATCTCGTCGGCCACCGCCTGCGCGGCGCTCTCGTCGATATCGGCCACCACCACCCGGTAACCGGTCCGCGCGAGCAGGCGGGCCGTCTCACGTCCGATGCCCGCGCCGCCACCGGTCACGATCGCCGTTCTCATCGCTGACCACCCAGCACTCGACCCGACAGTTGAACAGCTCTCTCCGCCACAGGCATTCGCGCCAGACCCGTGACCCCGCGCAGCAGTCCGGGGGCGAGCCGGGACAGATACCACCCGGCCCAGGCCTCGATTCCCACCGGCACGGTCGCGAGATTCCAGCGGATCGCGCGCTCGATCGCACTCGCGACCTTGTCCGGGGATCGGCCGAAGAGCTGTTGTGCCCGATCGAGTTTCGAGCCCCAGTCGGCCTCGGCCAGGGCATCCGCTCCGGCGCGGGTGCCATTGGCCGAGAGTTCGGTGGCGATCAGACCGGGGCACACCGCGCTCACCCGGATACCCCGGCCCGCGAACTCGGCGCGCAGCGCCTGGGTGCCCATCCAGGCTCCGGCCTTGGCGGTCACATACGAGGGGGCCAGCGCGGTGGGGAGAAAGGCTCCGACGGAACAGATATTCACAATGGCGCCACGGGTATTCGCCTCGGCCATCTGCTGGACGAACACTCGGGAACCCCACAGCGGGCCCATCATGTTGACCGCGATCATGCGCCGCCAGTCGTCGCCGCTCTGCTCCAGGAATCCGCCCGAGATCAGGATTCCGGCATTGTTCACCACCACATCCGGCACACCGTGATCGCGGCGCACCGAGGCGGCGAACTCCTCCCAGGCGACGGCGTCGGCGACGTCGAGGCGGCGGAACTCCGCCCGGCCACCGGCCTTGCGCACCAGCGCGACGGTCTCGTTTCCGGTGCGTTCGTCGATATCGGCGACGATCACCGTCATACCGCGACCAGCGAAACGCAGGGTCGTCGCCCGCCCGATCCCGCTGCCGGCGCCGGTCACCACTGCCACGGTCATGACCGGCATCCCCATCGCGTCATCGCGGGCGGCTTCGGTTGCGTCATGAGCGACTCCTTTGTCATGAACATCCGCTTCCACGAATGCCTCGTTGATCAGCACTCAATTAGCGGACGAATACGTCATCAAACTAAACCGTCTCAGACAGAAGCGCAAGAGTTGATCCGGCGCGCACGCGGTCGGCCATCCCCCGCCGACGGGCGCATACGATGTGCTGGATGACCGAACCAGCCAAGCGCGGCCGCGGGCCCGGCCGGCCGCGCGATGAACAGAACACCGAGCGGCGACGCCGTGAGCTCATCGAGGCCGCCTACCGGGTATTCACCACCAAGGGTTATGCAGCTGCCTCGACCGCGGATATCGCCGCCGAGGTGGGCATCGGTTACGGCACCTTCTACCGCTACTTCGACAGCAAGCGCGCGATTCTCGACGATGTCGTCGACTACGGACTCGACCGGCTGCTCACCGAAATCGCCGGGGACGTCTTCGAACCCGCGGCGCTCGATCATGAGATCACCGTCGACGAACTGATCCGGACCTGGTCCGGGGCCGTCGAGCGGATGTGCCATATCGCCGAATCCGATCCGGCGCTCATGCAGGCCATGCTGTTCGAACTGCCCGGCATCGACGACGAACTCAATACCAGAATTCTGGGCCTGGGCGGCATACTCGCCGCCACCGTCGACCGATTCCTTTCCCGCGCAGTCGATTCCGGTGTCATCCGCGACGATGTGAATACCGGCGATGTCGGCTGGATGCTGCTGGCGCTGACGATTCCGCCGGTCATGCGCACGCTGCAGGGGGGCGGCGAAACCGATCGGCGACGCTATATCGATACCGCGGTGGCGGTACTCACCCCCGGTCTGCGGAGCCTGGAAGCGAACTCCTGATTAGCCGACGACCTCGTCTGCTAATCTCGGCGGGTCGCTGAGAAGAGGTCGTTGATGGCGAAGGAAATCCCCACCTCGAGGGCGCGGCGCGGCGCGCAGCTGGGCAAACTCATTGCCGGACAGGCTGTCCGGGGCGCGGGCGTGACGCTGTCGATGGTCCGCGATTCCGATGCGGAACATATCGCCCGGACCGAACGCGCACTCGCCGATGCCGCCGAAGACATAGTCACCGTGCTGGGCAGTATGAAGGGCCTGGCCATGAAGGCCGGGCAGCTGCTGTCGATGTTCGATCTGCTGGCGGCCTTCGGGATCGAGTCCCTCCCGCCTCGGCAGCGCGAACGCTTTCAGCGAAAACTCGCCGCCCTCTACGACCAGAGCGCGCAGGTCCCGTTCGAGCAGATGCGCAAGGTGATCGAGGCCGATTACGGGCGTCCGATCGATGCGGTGTTCAGCGAATTCGACAGGCAGCCGATCGGCGCGGCCTCCATCGGGCAGGTCTACCGCGCCCGGCTCGCCGATGGGCGCGCGGTCGCGGTCAAGGTGCAGTACCCGGGCATCGATGTGGCGATCCGGGCCGATATCAAGAATCTCGCGCTGGTCATGCGCATGCTGCGCACCGTCGCCCCGGCCGTCGCGGGCCATGCGCTCGTGCGGGAACTGGCCACCCATTTCGCGGACGAGGCGAACTACCGCACCGAGGCCGAACATCATCGGACCGTGGCCGAAATGTTCCGCGACCACCCGTTCATTCGTATCCCCGCGATCGAGACCGAATTGTGCACCGCGCGCGTGCTGGTCACCGAACTCGTGGAGGGGCTGCGCTTCGAGGAGATCGCGGCACTGCCCGACGCCGAGCGTGACCGGGTGGGCGAGATCCTGCTGCGCTTCTATGTGGGATCGATGATCCGGGAGCGCCGCTTCACCGGCGATCCGCACCCCGGCAATATCCTGCTCGCACCCGACGGCAAGGTCGCCTTCCTGGATTTCGGCCTCTTCAAGCATATGGACGAGACCGCCGTGGATTTCGAACTCGACTGCGTCCGAGCAGCTGCCGAATATCGCGGCGCCGCGCTCCGAGAACTGTTCGTCGATTACGGTGTGCTGGAACCGAACTCACCGGCCACCGCGGACCAGTGCCTGCGGCTGGTGCACGAGGTCTCCGGCTGGCTGCTCACCGATGCCGATATCCGCATTGCCGAGGATGCGGCAGCCACCTCCATCCTCGCCTTCGTCGATCCGCGCCGCGGCTACTTCGAGAACTGGCGCCGCGAATACGCCCCCGCCGAACACGCTTTCGCCCGCCGCGTGGAATACGGCACCCTCGCCCTGCTCGGCAAGCTCCGCGCCGGCGGCAACTGGCACCGCATCGCCCGCGAATGGTTCTACGGCGAACCGCCCCGCACCGAACTCGGCGTGCTGGAACATGATTGGCTGCGAGCAATCACCGCCGACGTGGACTAGGCATCAGCCGGAGCGGGCCTGGCACCAGGCTTCTTCGCAATGCCCTTCATGGCGAGACCCTTGGCAGGGGCCGCCACAGCTGGTTTCGCACCGGGGGCTTTCAGCCCGCCCTTCATCCCCAGGCCCTTGCCCGCGGCCGGAGCAGCCTTGGGCTCGGCCGCAGCCTCTTCGACCACAGCCTCGGCGACCGGCTCGGGCTCGGAAACCGGTTCCGGCTCCTGCACCTTCGGTTGCTGCACCACCTTCAGGTTCTCCGTCAGCACAGAACCCTCGACCCGAGTGATCGAGTCCAGCATCAACTGCGCGACATCCACGACCTCGACACCCTGACCGACCTCGCCACCGTCCTTACGAGCGGTCACACCATCGGTCAGCATGACCCGGCAGAACGGGCAACCGGTCGCGATCAACGACGGCTCGTTCCCACCCTGCAACGTATCCAGGGCCTCATCGACCCGGTCGACGTTGATGCGCTTGCCCAGATTCTCTTCCATCCACATCCGCGCACCACCGGCACCACAGCACATCGAACGCTCACCATGGCGCGGCATCTCGACCAGCGTCGAGCCGGAAGCTTCCATCAACTCACGCGGAGCGTCGTAGATCTTGTTGTGCCGACCCAGATAGCACGGGTCGTGATAGGTGACGTTCTTCGCGACCGGCGACACCGGCACCAGATTCTTGCTGCGCACCAGGCGGTTCAGCAGCTGCGTGTGGTGCACCACCTCGTAGGAGCCACCCACCTGCGGGTACTCGTTGTTCAAAGCGTTGAAGCAATGCGCACAGGTGACGACGATCTTCTTCTTCGACGCCTCCACACCCTCGAACACCCCATCGAGGACCGCGATGTTCTGCATCGCCAACTGCTGGAACAAGAACTCGTTACCCGCACGCCGCGCCGAGTCACCGGTGCAGGTCTCTTCCTGACCCAGCACCATGAACTTCACCCCCGCGGTCGCGAGCAGTTCCGCGACGGCCTTGGTGGTCTTCTTGGCGCGGTCTTCATACGCACCGGCGCAACCGACCCAGAACAGGTACTCGTACCCGTC
>NZ_JBEXOK010000020.1:0-95202 GCF_040611495.1 Nocardia sp. NPDC006630 | reverse complement strand
TGTCCGACCTCTCAACCGGGGGGTATGAGAAGCCGGAACCAATAATAATATTGGCACTGACATTCATCGACACACTATTGAGTTCTCAAAGAACACACGCACGCAGAATCCCTCGGGCTCTTTGTCCCGGTTGATCTCTGCGGCTGCTTTCAAAGCTTAGCTCGCCCAGCACAGCAGAACCAAATCCGCTGATCAGGAGAACCGTGTGAGCATCAGGCGCTCGCCGTCCAACCTCGTGTCCCTGACCTCTCGGCCCTGGTCGGTGTCCGTGTCGCTCTGACTCGAATAAAGTTACGTGTTGGTCATTCGCATGTCAAATCGGCTGTTCAGGAGCGTTTTTCGTGAACCCTGTCCGACATCTGCTGTTCAGTCGGAGGTTCCGACGCGCTCGATCTCGGCTCCGAGCGAGCGCAGGTTCTCCACGAATTCCGGGTAGCCCCGGTCGATGTGGAAGACATCGTGCACTTCGGTCACCCCGTCGGCGACCAGACCCGCGAGCACCAAACCCGCGCCGGCGCGAATGTCCGAAGACCAGACCGGCGCGCTCGACAACCGCGGAATGCCGCGCACCACAGCGTGATGCCCATCGGTGCGGGCATCGGAACCCAGCCGGATCATCTCTTCCACGAAGCGGAAGCGCGCTTCGAAAATGTTCTCGGTGATCATCGAGGTGCCGTCCGCGATCGCGGCCAGGCCGATGGCCATGGGCTGCAGGTCGGTCGGGAAACCCGGGAACGGCAGCGTCGAGAAGTTCACCGCACGCGGTCTCTCCGACTGCACGACACGGAAACCGTCCGGTTCGAACGAGATTCGCGCGCCGGCGGAGCGCAGCTTGTCCAGCACCAGCGAAAGGTGTTTGGGGTTGATACCCGTGACCCGCACATCACCCTGGGTCATGGCGGCGGCGATACCCCAGGTGGCGGCGACGATGCGATCACCGATCACGCGATGCGTGGTGGGCGAGAGCTTGTCCACACCATCGATGGTCAGCACCGAGGTGCCCGCACCGGAGATGATCGCGCCCATGCGCGCCAGCATGGTGCAGAGATCGACGATCTCCGGTTCCCGCGCGGCATTGTCGATGACCGTCTCACCCTCGGCGAGCACCGCCGCCATCAGGATGTTCTCGGTCGCGCCCACCGACGGGAAGTCCAGCCGAATCCGCGCGCCCTGCAGCTGATCGGCGCGGGCCACCAGGCAACCGTGCTCGATCTCGCTGGTCGCGCCGAGCAGCCGTAGTCCCTGCTGATGCATATCGAGCGGCCGCGAACCGATGGCATCGCCACCGGGCAGCGCCACCACCGCGCGCTTGCAGCGCGCCATCAGCGGACCGAGCACGCACACCGAGGCGCGGAACTGGGTGACCGCCGGAAAGTCCGCGTGGTACTTGGGTTCTGCCGGCGTCACGATCGTCACCGTCCCGCTGTCCACCGTGACATCGCAGCCGAGACCGCGCAGCACCTCCGCCATCAACGGCACATCCAGGATGTCCGGGCAGTTGGTGATGGTGGTCGTACCCTCGGCCAGCAGCGCGGCGGCCATCAGCTTGAGGACGCTGTTCTTCGCGCCGCCTACCGCGACCTCACCGACGAGCCTGCTGCCCCCGGTCACCAGAAACCGTTCACTCACGGGGGCCAGCCTAGTGGTCCGCACCCTCGCTCGTGGCCTCTCCGCCCGGGCGCCAAAGGATGTCGCCGTCGGGGTTGGCGACCCGGCCGAGGATGAACAGCAGGTCGGAGAGTCGGTTCAGGTATTTCGCCGGCAGCGCGCTGGTGTCCTCGGGATGCGCGTCGACGGCGGCCCACGCCGAACGCTCGGCGCGTCGCGCCACGGTGCGCGCCGTGTGCAAGAGCGCGGCGAGCGGTGTGCCGCCGGGCAGAATGAACGAATTCAACGGCGCCAGAGGCTCATTGAACTCATCACACCATTTCTCGAGGCGATCGATGTACGGCTGCGTGATCCGCAGCGGCGCGTACTTCGGTTCCGCGACAACGGGGGTCGACAGATCCGCGCCCGCATCGAAGAGGTCGTTCTGGATGGTGCGCAGCACGCGCAGGATCCGTTCATCGGGAGCCCCGAGCGCGATCGCGACACCGAGCGCCGCATTGGCCTCGTCACAGTCGGCGTAGGCGACCAGCCGCGGATCGGTCTTCGACACCCGCGAAAAATCGCTGAGCCCCGTGGTCCCGTCATCGCCGGTGCGGGTATAAATCCTCGTCAAATGAACGCTCACAGAGCAACACTAACCCCGCGGTAAAACGCAACGCCTGATCTCGTGAGCTTCGGGGTAACTCCCCGGGTACCCCCAAAATCGTCGCCGCTCCCAACCGCACCACGCGTCCCCCACAGCCAGCGGCTCCCAAGCCGTGCGCCAAAGGTTCGGGGAGGCGGGTCAGCCTACCGGCGGCGGCGGATGCGCTCCGACGGGCGCGATTCCACCCAGGAGAGGAAGGCGGCCAGGGCGCCGCGATCGAGCGCGAGCTCATAGCTGCCCTCGCCGTCGGAGACATTGATGATGGCCTCGTCATTCATGATGTCGAACTCATCGCCCTCGGGGGCGCGGCGACCGCTGGCCACCTCGATGCCGAGACGGCTGATCGTGCAATCCGGACCCAGCTTGAGGCTGGAGAGTTTGTAGAAGACGAGATTGTCCTCGCCGTAGCGGATCAGGCCGTGCCGCCAGCCCGCGCCGTGCCCGCGCACCGGCAGCGTGCGCAGGAGTGCGGCGGTACCACCGCGACGCAGCATGACGAGGCGATATGTCGAGGCCAGAGCCAAACCGACAAGCAACAGCACCAGAATGATCAGCACCACCATTCCGGTTCGCAATGCTGCTCCATCCCTTCACATCAGCCTCGGGTGTCTTTCACGAATCGGCCAGCGGCCGGACCCCGTGTTCGGTCGATACTAGCGACCGCGAGAACGCGGGGTCCGGCCATCCACCTAATGTGACGTATGCCCTGTTCAGCCCATGGTGAAGGGCTCACCCCAGAGGGCCAGGTTCCCGATGAAGGTCGTGGTGTCGATTTCCGCCAGCACGAAGGATCGGGCCTGTGCGTAACCACCGCAGCCGTTCACCGCGAACGTCTCGTCGACCCAGCTGACACTGGCGTGCGGGCCGAGAATCTTGTTGTAGCGCTTGTGCGACTCCTGGCCGTAGTCGTCCGGCATCTCCAGATCCAGCATCAACTGCGCGACGGCCTGCCCCGGCCCGAGGGTGATGCCACCGCCGAGGCCTTCCGAGGGCTGCAGGTTCGACAGCCCGCCGGCACCCAAAGTTGCTGACTCACCGGCATTTTCGCTCGGTGAGAACGAGTTGATATCCACCTGGCAGCCGACCACGTACCCCGGGGAGATCTTGATCGTCGCCGTCGCGGCGCTCGGCCCGTTGAGGTCCACGCTGCCGCGCCCGGTCACCCACACATTGCGATGCAGCGGCGTATCCCCCATCGACGGATTGATCTTGGCCGATTCCCCGTCGATGCGCAGCGTGACGACGGTACCGTCCGCCAATGTCCGGGAAATCACCCCGCCGGGCAGCGGAATGATGGTGTCTGCGATCGCCGTACCGGGTGCGTGGACACCGGATACCACCAGCGCCGCCAGCGCCGTTCCGAAAAGCCTTCCGCCCCGCAGCTTCCTCTTCGTGCCGAACATGCGATCCCTTCGCGTCGGAGTCCTGCAAAAGCCTGTCGAAGCGTCAGCCGAGACTGAACGGCTGGCCGTAGAGCGTCACCTTCGCGTAGTCCGCACCGATGACTTCGACCACCGAGAACTGGCGAGCCTGCGCATATCCGCCGCAGCCCTGGATATCCATCGGAATGTCCTGGTACTGCATCTGGTAGGTGTCGCTCTTCACCAACTCGATGTTGTTGATCGACAACCAATTCACCTGGCCGGGCGACAGCGGAAAACTGAATCCACCGATCAGACTCGGTGAGGTACTGATCGTGAAGGCGGTATTGGCGGTCAGCGCGCCGAGCGCCACCTGGCATCCCACGACGTATCCCACGGTCAGGTTGGAGGAGCCGTGCGTGCCCGAGTCGTTCGTGCCGGGAAAGTTCTTGGGGCCGTTGTTCGGTCCCACGGTGCCGTCCGGCACCACGACCTCGGCGATCACATTGCCGCTGAGCCAGGCCGTGCGCCCCGCGCCATTGGATGCCAGCGACGGCGAAATGATCGCTCGCTCACCGACACTCGTGATTTTCACGCCCGGTCCCTCGATATGACCGTCCGGCAGCGGGACGATGGTGTCGGCCAATGCCGCACCCGGTGAAAAGAATCCGAGGCCCACCACGACTGCCACCGCGGCGACCATCCATCTGCTTATCCGAAGCCCGTTCATTCACCCCTCGCTCATCGTGGCGAGGCCACACCCGCTCATACCCGGGCGAGACCGCGCTGCGCCAACTCATTGAGGTAAAGCTGAAAGTGCTGAAATAGCCGAGACATTGCGGAGTGGTTCAGATCACATCCGCAGCCGCTGTGAGTGTAAACCCGGTGTGAGTGTAAACGACAAGAGCGGCGGCCCTGGGATATTTCCCAGAGCCGCCGCTCATTTGCCGAGAAAAAGCCTTAGGCCTCGGCAGCCTTTTGCAGTGCACGAACCTGACCTTCGGCGATGGCCCGCGCGGCCGGGTCCGCATCGGCATCGGCGAGCACGGCCTTGGCGGCCGCCTCGTCGATATCGCCTGCGAACTCGGCGGATTCGGCGAGCACGCGCACCGAAGTGGCGGTGACCGAGAAGAATCCGCCGTGCACGGCCGCGACAATGCGCTCGTCGTTGTCGGACACGATGGTCACCGTGCCGCCCTCGACCAGCTGGCCGAGCAGCGGTTCGTGGCCGGCCAGGATGCCGATCTCACCCTCCGTGGTCTGCGCGGAGACGAAACTCGCCCGCCCCGACCACAGCGATCGCTCGACAGCGACCAGATCAACTGACATATCTGCCATGGGTGACTACTTCCCGGCGATCTTCTTCGCAGCGGCCTCGACGTCGTCCAGGCCACCGCAAGAGTTGAACGCCTGCTCGGGCAGGTGATCGAACTCGCCCTTGCAGACGCGGTCGAAGTCGTCGATGGTCTGCTCCAGCGGAACGACCGAACCTTCCTGGCCGGTGAACTTCTCGGCGACGATGAAGTTCTGACCCAGGAACTTCTCCAGACGACGGGCACGGCCCACGAGGACCTTGTCGCCTTCGGAGAGCTCGTCCATACCGAGGATGGCGATGATGTCCTGCAGTTCCTTGTACTTCTGCAGGATCCGCTTGACCTCGTTGGCCACGAAGAAGTGCCGATCGCCGACGATCGACGCCTCGAGAATACGAGAGGTCGAGGTCAGCGGGTCGACGGCCGGGTAGATGCCCTTCTGCGAGATCGGGCGCGAAAGCTCGGTCGTCGCATCCAGGTGGGCGAAGGTGGTCGCCGGCGCCGGGTCGGTGTAGTCGTCGGCGGGGACGTAGATCGCCTGCATCGAGGTGATCGAACGGCCACGGGTCGAGGTGATCCGCTCCTGGAGCTGACCCATCTCGTCCGCCAGGGTCGGCTGGTAACCGACGGCAGAAGGCATGCGGCCCAACAGGGTCGAGACCTCGGAACCGGCCTGGGTGAACCGGAAGATGTTGTCGATGAAGAGCAACACGTCCTGGTTCTGCACATCGCGGAAGTACTCCGCCATGGTCAGGGCCGACAGGGCGACGCGCATACGCGTGCCCGGCGGCTCGTCCATCTGGCCGAAGACAAGGGCGGTGTCCTGAAGGACGCCCATCTCTTCCATTTCCAGGTGGAGGTCGGTGCCCTCACGGGTACGCTCGCCGACGCCCGCGAACACCGAGGTGCCGGAGAACTCGCGAGCGATACGGGTGATCATCTCCTGGATCAGCACGGTCTTGCCGACGCCGGCGCCACCGAACAGGCCGATCTTTCCACCCTTGACGTACGGGGTGAGGAGGTCGATGACCTTGACGCCCGTTTCCAGGATCTCGGTCTTACCCTCGAGCTGGTCGAAGGCGGGCGGCTGGCGGTGGATGCCCCACTGCTCGCCGTCGCGGCCGAGGCCCGGGGTGTCCAGGCAATCGCCGAGGGCGTTGAACACGTGGCCCTTGACCACGTCACCGACGGGAACCGAGATCGGCTTGCCCGTATCGGTGACGGTGACGCCACGGACCAGGCCGTCGGTCGGCTGCATCGAAATGGTGCGCACGATGCCGTCGCCCAGGTGCTGCGCGACCTCGAGGGTCAGGGTCTTCGCGACGGACGGGAGGGTGATCTCCACGTTCAGCGCGTTGTAAAGCTCGGGGATGGACCCGCGCGGGAACTCGACGTCCACGACGGGGCCGATCACGCGGGAGACGCGGCCAGTGCCGGCGCCGACCCGTGTTTCATTGGTGACAGCTGCGGTCATTGCTTCTCTTCCTACGGCTCTAGTCGCGGTCCGAGTTCGCCGCGAGCGCGTTTGCGCCGCCGACGATTTCCGTGATTTCCTGCGTGATTCCGGCCTGGCGCAACGAGTTCGCGGTACGGGTCAGTGAATTCACCAGATCCGTAGCGTTATCGGTGGCCGCCTTCATCGCGGTGCGGCGCGCAGCCGACTCCGATGCCGCTGCATCGAGCAGCGACGAATAAATCCGGGTGTTGATGTACTTCGGCAGCAGCGCGCCCAGCAGGACATCTGCATCCGGCTCGAACTCGTACTGTGCGACCGGATCCGAATTGCCATCCGTGAAGCTGTCTTCGCCCAGCTCGTAGTTCTCGTCCACGAAGCTCACCTGGATGGGCGCCAAGCGGCGCACCTCCGGGACCTGCGACAGCATCGACACGAAACGCGTGTAGACGATGTGCAGTTCGTCGACGCCGGCCATGGTGCCCGCCCCGTTGGGGGCCGGTACCTCGCCGTCGGCGCCCGCCATGAACGCCTCGACCAGGTGGTTGCACGCGGAGGACGCGTCCACGTAATTGGGCGACTGGGAGAACCCGGTCCACGAACCGTTCACCTCGCGGCGACGGAAGGTGTAGAAGGTCAGCCCCTTCGCGCCCATCACGTACAGGACGGGCTCTTTGCCCTCGGAGCGCAGCAGGGTCAGCAACTCTTCGGTGCGCTTGAGCACATTGGAGTTGTAACCACCGCACATACCGCGGTCACTGGTGATCACCAGGACTGCGGCACGACGCGCGTTCGGCCGCTCGGTGAGCAGCGGATGCGTGAGATTGCCACTGGCGCTTGCCAATTCGGCGAGCACCTTGGTGATCTCCTCCGCGTACGGCTTGGCAGCCGCGACCCGGGCCTGCGCCTTGCTGATTCGCGAGGTCGCGATCAGTTCCTGCGCCTTGGTGATCTTCTTGATCGAACTCACACTTCGAATGCGGGAGCGCAATTCGCGCACGCTTGGCATTAGCGGTTCACACTCCCTTCATTCGTCAAGTCAGACAGTCGCATTGGCTCGCCCGATTACTTCTCGACGTGCTTACGAGTGACGGACAGCGACTCGACCTCTTCGTGATCGAGCTTGCCGGCCTCGGCCTCGTTCACGACGCGGCTGCCGTCCGAAGCCAGGTAGCCCTGCTTGAACTTGTCGGTCGCGGCCTTGATCGCGTCCGCGGCGTCGCCCTCGATCTTCTTCGCGCCACCCTGGAGGGCGTCGAAGGAAGACTGCACGGAGCCGTGCAGGTACTCGAGCAGCTCGCCGTTGAAGCGGCGGATGTCGCCGACCGGCACCGAGTCGTAGTAGCCGGCGTCGACCAGGAACAGCGAAACGATCTGGTCCTCGACTGCGACCGGGGCGTACTGGTCCTGCTTGAGCAGCTCGACCCAGCGGCCACCGCGCTCCAGCTGCGCCAGCGAGGCCGCATCCAGATCGGAGGCGAAGGCGGAGAACGCCTCCAGCTCACGGTAGGAGGCCAGCTCCAGACGCAGCGAACCGGCGACCTGCTTCATGGCCTTGGTCTGCGCGGCGCCACCGACACGGGAGACGGAGATACCGACGTTGATGGCCGGTCGCACACCCTTGTTGAACAGGTCCGACTCGAGGAAGACCTGACCATCGGTGATGGAGATGACGTTGGTCGGAATGAACGCCGACACGTCGTTGGCCTTGGTCTCGATGATCGGGAGCGCGGTCATGGAACCGGCGCCCAGCTCGTCGGACAGCTTGGCGCAACGCTCCAGCAGACGCGAGTGCAGGTAGAAGACGTCACCCGGGTACGCCTCGCGGCCCGGCGGGCGGCGCAGCAGCAGCGAGATGGCGCGGTAGGCCTCGGCCTGCTTCGACAGGTCGTCGAAAACGATCAGAACGTGCTTGCCCTGGTACATCCAGTGCTGGCCGAGGGCCGAACCGGTGTACGGCGCAAGCCATTTGAAGCCGGCGGAGTCCGACGCGGGGGCCGCGACGATGGTGGTGTACTCCATTGCGCCGTGCGCCTCGAGGGCAGCCTTGACGCCCGCGATGGTGGAACCCTTCTGACCGATCGCGACGTAGATGCAACGCACCTGCTTGGTCGGATCGCCGGTGGCCCAGTTGGCCTTCTGGTTGATGATGGCGTCGATGCAGACCGCGGTCTTACCGGTCTTGCGGTCGCCGATCACGAGCTGACGCTGGCCGCGGCCGATGGCGGTCAGCGCGTCGATCGCGGTGATGCCGGTGGCCAGCGGCTCGCCGACGGGCTGGCGCTCCAGCACGGTGGCGGCCTGCAGCTCGAGCACGCGACGCTCTTCGGCTTCGATATCGCCGAGGCCGTCGATGGGGGCGCCCAGCGGGTTGATGACGCGACCGAGGAACTTGTCGCCCACGGGGACCGAGAGCACGTCGCCGGTACGGCGGACCTGCTGGCCTTCCTCGATGGTGTCGAACTCACCCAGGATGACGGCACCGATCGCGGTGTCCTCCAGGTTCAACGCGACGCCCAGCTTGCCGCCGGGGAATTCCAGCAGCTCATTGGACATCGCGGACGGGAGGCCGCTGATGTGGGCGATACCGTCGCCGGTGTCGGTGACCACACCCACTTCCTCGATGGAGGTCTCCGGGGTGTAGCTCTGGGTGTAGCTCTCGATCGCGCTACGGATCTCATCGGGGGAGATCGTCAGCTCCGCCATGTTCTTCCTGCTCTCGCTGTGGTCTCGAATGTCGGTGTGTTGATGGCGCGCTCTGCGCACTGCCCGGCTCGCCGGGTTAGGCCAGGGACTGGCGCAAGCGCTGCAGCCGGCCGATAGCGCTGCCGTCGATCACGTCGTCGCCCACGTGCACGACGACACCGGCCAGCAGGCTCGGGTCTTCCTGCACGTGCACCGTGACGGGCTTGTCGTAGATTCGCTGCAGCGAAGCAGCGAGCTGCTCACGCTGCTGCGTCGTCAGGGCCGACGCGGAGCGAACATGCGCCACGATCTCGTCCCGGAGCGATGCGGCCAGGTCGGACAGATGGTCGAAAGCCTCGCCGATATCGCCCTTCTTGCTGCGAGCGACGGCCTGCTGGACCAGCTCCAGGGTGATGTCCTCGACCTTGCCCGTGAGCAGGCTCTGCACCAGTTCACGCTTGGCCGCGACCGGCTGCCCGTGATCGGTCAGTGCCTGCTCGAGATCGGGGTTGTCGTCGACGATCCGGCCCAGCCGGAACAGCTCGTCCTCGACGGCGCCGAGGCGGCCGCGATCCTCCGCGGCGCGCAGCAGCGCTTCGCGGCCGAGCAGCACCAGGCTGTTGACCAGATCGCGGGCACGGGACCAGTCCTGGGCCACCGCGGTGATCAGCACCGCCTGCGTGGCCGCACTGATCTTGCCGCTGAAGAGGCGTTCGGCCAGCTCGGCGCGGGCAGAGCTGGACACCGACTTATCCGCGAGCGCCACACGCAGCGAGCGCTGGTCGTCGAGGACGGCGACAACGGCGAACAGTTCGGAGCCCGTCGTGGCCGCGACTGTGTCGCTTCCGGTCAGAGCGGACCGAAGAGCTTCCCGCGCACGGGAACTCGCCTCGCGGCTCGCTGCGTACATGCTTCCCACTTTCGGTTCGTTACCTTCCGACCCCGATGCCGGCGGTCGAATCCAGCTCCGAGAGGAACCGGTCGATCGACGCCGACTGCTTGGCCTCGTCGGCCACCGACTGACCGATGATCTTCTCGGCCAGATCGACAGCGGTACGGCCGAGCTCGGACCGCAGCTCGGTCACGATCTGCTGGCGCTGTGCCTCCAGCTGATGGTGACCCGCGGCGACAATGCGGTCGGCCTCGGCCTGTGCGTCCGAACGCAGCTGCGCGAGGATGGTCTGGCCCTGCGTGCGGGCCTCCTCACGGATGCGCGCAGCCTCGAGGCGAGCCTCGGCCAGCTGCTCCTGGTACTGCTGCAGGGTGGCCTGGGCCTCGGCCTGCACGGCCTCCGCCTTGGCGATACCGCCCTCGATCTTCTCCGAACGCTCGTCCAGCACCTTGGTCAGGCGCGGAATCACGTACTTGGCGAAGACGAAAGCGATAACGATGAAGACGACAGCAGACCAGAAAATGTCATACGTCTTCGGGACGAGAGGATTGATGTCCTCCTCGGCCGCGAGCAAATACATGCTGTTCATCGTTGATTCCTAGTCTTATGCCGGAATCAGAAAATGAAGCCGGCGACGAGACCGATCAGTGCCAGGGCCTCGGTGAACGCGATACCCAGGAACATGGTGGTCCGGATGGTGCCCTGCAGCTCGGGCTGACGGGCGATGCCCTCGATGGCCTTACCGACCACGATGCCTACACCGATGCCGGGGCCGATCGCGGCCAGGCCGTAGCCGATGGCGCCGTAGCCCTTAACCGTAGGAGCAGCGTCTGCAGCCAGGGTCGCGAAGGTGCTCATGTGTGTCTCATTCCCTTTCTGTCGCCCACCCGCCGGGCGGCGTGTAAGGCAGGTTTTGGTGTTGTACCGGTCGGTCAGTGTGAGTCGGCGTGCTGCGCGAGACCGATGTACACAGCGGTCAGCAGCGCGAACACGTACGCCTGCAGGAAGATCACCAGGAGTTCGAAGAGTGTGAAGCCCAGACCCGCGAGCAGCGAGAACGGGGAGAACACCTTCATCCAGGGGACGGCATCGAACAGGAAGAACTGAGTGGCGCTGAAGAACAGCACCAGCATGATGTGGCCGGCCAGCATGTTCGCCATGAGTCGGACGGTCATGGTGAAGGGGCGGAGCACGAAGGTCGAGATGAACTCGATCGGAATCAGCAGCAGATGCAGTGCCGGAGGCACATTCGGCACCACAATGCTCGAGCGCATGTATTTCAAGAAGCCGTACTTCTTGATACCGACGTAGTTGAACGTCAGGTAGGCGACGACGGCCAGCACCAGCGGCATACCGATGCGCGCGTTCGACGAGATGTTCAACCCCGGAATGATGCTGGAGAAGTTCAGGAACAGCACGGCGAAGAAGATCGAGGAGATCAGCGGCAGGAACTTCTTACCGGTTTCCTTGCCCAGCACCTCGTCACAGATCTGTTCCTTGACGAAGACCAGACCGGTTTCCGCGACATTCTGCAGTCCGCGCGGAACCAGCTGCGGCCGCCGGAATGCCGCGAACATCACGATCAAGAGAACGGCCGCCATCACGATGCGAATGAGCATCAAACGGTCGAGCTCGAAAGGCGTCCCCTCGAACAGCACTGCTGGAGGGAAGAAGTCGTTAAGCGACGGCGCGTGGAACTCGCCCGCCAAAATGGTGACGCTCAGCGTTCTCTCCCGTGGTCGGGCCGCAGGGAATTCTTTCCCTGCGGTTCGATCGGACATTGACGATCTGGTGGTCGACTCAGGTCGGCTCGAAGTTCGTCAGCAGCTGAGGGGCTCTCGCCCGGGCGTCTGTACGCGCGTCGGCGACATCGTCGACGGTGCAGAACCAAAACCCTAAGGGTCTGGTACGGCAGTAAGCATAACCTGCTCTCAGGCGGGTCTCAGGTGACCCCCCCCTTGTGCTTCGGTCGGCTACAAGTAAAGAGTTTATCAAGTTATCTACGACAACGTGTAGGGGGTGGCCCAAACAGTTCGTGAACGGTGTCGCGAGCTAGAGCTCGCGTTCCACCTCGACGGTCGGAACCCGTTGCCGCAGAAGGCCGTACGTCTCCGCACCCAGCACGATGAGCAGGGCTCCCACGACCGTGAAGAAGAGCGCCCCGGAGCTGTAGAAGTCGAATTTCTTGAGTACGGCGATCACCACGACCGCCAGCAGCAGCTTGCCGACCCAGCTGCCGAGCAGCACGATGCCCTGCAAACCGGACTCGAGCCGCGCGCTGAAGAGCACCGAGGCGGCGGTGGTCAGAATGAAGCCGCCGCCGAGGGCCGCGCCCAGCAGGGCGCCCCACAGACCGGGCATTCCGGCGATGATCGACGACAGGATGGCCGAAACCACCACCAGCACAGCCAAACCCATCAGGCCGTAGCGCAGAGCCGCCCGCAGCGGGGCGTCATGATCGGGGGTAGAAGGCGTGCTCACGTCAACGAACTCTACCGGGCCGCGACATCCGGACCTCGCGGCGGTTTGCGCGCGGCCCGGTCCGTCAGCTCCCGCCAGGACGGCACCGCGGTGACGATCAGGGCGAAAACCAGGCCCGCGGCGAACAACAGCACCACCACGGTGCGATCCATCAGCGAGGTGCCGACGGCGCCGAATGCCAGCACGCTCACCCACAAGTAGATGAGCAGTACGACGCGGCGATGCGAATGGCCGATCTGCAACAGGCGGTGATGCAGATGCATTTTGTCGGGAGTGGAGAAACTCACACCGGCGCGCACGCGGCGCACGATGGCAAGAACAAGATCAAGTACCGGAATGAACATCACGGCGCCCACCAGCAACAGCGGTGACAACAGACCCACGATGTCGCGCGGGCCGTAACCCTGCAGCGGAATTCGGCCGGAAGCGCCGGTGGAGATCGCGGCCAGCATCAATCCGATCATCATGGAACCGGAGTCGCCCATGAAAATTCGCGCGGGCTGGAAATTGTGCGGAAGAAATCCGAGACAGCCGCCCGCGAGCGCCGCGGCCAGCAGTGCGGGCGGATAGGTGTCGGTCGCGCCGCCCACTTCGTAGAGCAGGCCCGCGGTGAACACGAACACCGCGATCGAGGCGATGAAACCCAGACCCGCGGCCAAACCGTCCAGGCCGTCCACGAAATTCATCGCATTGATCATGACGACGGTGATGCCCACGGTCACCAGACCGCCCTGCAGCGGATCCAGCACCACCGTCTCATTGGTGAAGGGGTTGTAGATGGCGACCCAGCTCAGGCCCATCACCGCCATCACGCCCGCGGCCGTCACCTGGCCGACGAGTTTGGTCAGCCAGTCCAGGCCCCAGCGGTCGTCGATGATGCCGACCAGCACGATGAGCGTGCCCGCTGCCAGCACCGCCGGAATGTCCTTGGGATAGTCGAATCCGCGGCGCAGCGCCGGGAGCTGATGCGCGAACAGGACGGCGATCAGCAGACCCAGATAGATGCCCACACCGCCCATGCGCGGAATCGGCTTCACATGCACATCGCGCTCGCGCGGTACCGCCACCGCACCGAAGGCGATGGCCGCCACCCGGATTCCACCGGTGCACAGGTAGGTGACCACCGATGCGACGAACAGCACCAGCAGCAGCTCCCGCAGCGGGACGACCGCGCCCTGGCTGAATACGCCCTGACTCAACAGCATCTATCGGGCCGTCACCGCGTGCTCTGGGACAGCAGTTCCTCCGGCGACATACCGAGGACCTCCGCGAGCTTGTCCGTGGGCACGGCGCCCTCGCGCAGAATGCGCGGGGCATCGGAGGTCAGATCGACGATGGTGGAGGCGAGGCCGTGCTCGGCCGGTCCCCCGTCGAGATACACGCCGACCAGATCGCCCAGCTGCGCACGCGCCTCCGCGGCGGTGGTGGCCGCCGGCTGCCCGGACACATTGGCGCTGGAGACCGCCAGCGGGCCGACCTCGCGCAACAACTCCAGCGCGACGGGGTGCAGCGGCATCCGCAGCATGACCGTCCCACGGGCGTCACCCAGGTCCCAGGCCAGCGAAGGCGCCTGCTGCACAACAAGACTCAGCCCGCCGGGCCAGAACGCGCGAATCAGGTCGCGCGCCTGCGGGCGCACCGAGAACACCAATCCGTCGATGGTGGTCCACGAACCCACCAGCACCGGCACCGGCATATCCCGCCCGCGCCGCTTGGCGGCCAGCAGCGCACTCACAGCCTGGCTGTCGAACGCGTCAGCGGCCAGGCCGTACACGGTATCGGTCGGAATCACAGCCAGCCGCCCCGATTTCAGCGCACTCCGCGCCGCGATCACTCCGGCGGCGCGAGAATCGGAATCGGCACAGTCATAGACGGTACTCACGCGCAACATCTTGGCACGGAACCTCGGGCCACCCATCGCCGCGGCAGCCTTAACCCGAGGAACAAGCACAAAAAGACCCTCGCGGGGTTTCGGTTCAGGTGCGCCGGGCGACCACGAAGCGGGGTTTGCCTGCCAGGTCCGGGTGTTCCAGCACCGCGGCGAAGGCGCCTTCCGCCGCGAGAAGAGCAGCTACGCCGGAGCCGTTGGTGTCGTCGTGTTCGATGGCGACCGTGCCGCCGGGGCGGAGCAGGCGGGCGATAGTGGGGATCATCGGGCGGATGACGTCCAGGCCGTCGGGGCCGCCGAAGAGGGCGCGGTGCGGGTCGTGGTCTGCCACTTCGGGATCCAGCTGCGCGGATTCCGGGATGTAGGGCGGATTGGAGACGACTACGTCCACGCGGCCGTCGAGTTCTTCCAGGAGCGCGGGATCTGCGACATCGCCGGATTGCAGATCGATGGGGGTGTCGCCCTCGTCCGCCAACTGCAGGGCATTGCGGCGGGCCCAGGCCAGCGCCTCGGGATCCAGCTCCACGGCGTACACCTGGGCATCGGGGCGGGCGTGCGCAATGGCCAGGGCCAGGGCGCCCGAACCGGTGCACAGATCCACCACGACGGGCTGATGCTCGTGGCCGAGGGCTTCGAGTTGCCCCAGCGCCCAGGCGAAGATCAGTTCGGTTTCCGGGCGCGGAATGAAAACGCCCGGGCCCACGGCCAAATCGATCTCGCCCATGGCCGCCGTGCCCGTGAGATGTTGCAGCGGAACACGTTCCGCGCGGCGAGCAACGAGCTTGCGGAACTCCTCGAGCTGATCGGCGGTCACCACCGGGACCAGGGCAAGACGCATACGATCGACGCCGAGCACATGTGCCGCAAGGTATTCCGCATCAGCCCCGGGGCTGTGCACCCCGGCCTCTCGCAGGATCCCGACGGCCTCGAGAATCACTGGACGCAACGGCGCGCGGCTCGGCACCGCCGCCCCTGGACTTCTGCCGACCACTTGGGTGCCTCAATTCTTTCATTGCGGACCTCGATGAGGTGCCACACGAGATCTCTGGGCGTCCCCCGGAGTTTCCCAGATCCGGGACCCGAACAACCCTGATTCGGGACGGGACAACTGATTTCGTGAGGATATGGGTAACTCCCCGGGTACCCCCGAAACAGGTGCGGTATCAGACCGCACCACGCGTGCTCGAGGTCCACGGCTCCCAGCCGCGCGCCGAAGTTCCGGGGAGGCGGTACAGGAGGCGGTACAGCCTTACTCCGCGGCGAGGCGGGCGGCGCGGTCGGCTTCGCCGAGGGCGGTGAAGAGGTCGTCGAGGTTGCCGTCGAGTACCGAATCCAGATTGTGCGCCTTGAAACCGATGCGGTGATCGGCGATGCGGTTCTCCGGGAAGTTGTAGGTGCGGATGCGCTCGGAGCGGTCGACGGTGCGGATCTGGGTGGCGCGGCCGGCGGCGGCCTCCTGATCGGCCTGCTCCTCGGCGAGCGCCTGCAGCCGGGCACTGAGCACCAGCATGGCGCGCATCTTGTTCTGCAGCTGCGAGCGCTCGTTCTGGCAGGTCACCACGATGCCGGTGGGCAGGTGGGTGATGCGGACGGCGGAGTCGGTGGTGTTGACGCCCTGACCGCCCTTACCGGAGGAGCGGTAGACGTCGATGCGCAGATCCTTGTCGTCGATCTGCACCTCCTCGACCTCGTCCGGCTCCGGGTAGACGAGCACGCCGGCCGCCGAGGTGTGGATGCGTCCCTGCGATTCGGTGACGGGCACGCGCTGTACGCGGTGCACACCGCCCTCGAACTTCAGCTTCGACCACACACCGTCCAGGGACGGCTCCTTGGCCTTGATCGAAATGGTGGCTTCCTTGTAGCCGCCCATATCGGTGATATTGGCATCGAGCACCTCGACCTTCCACCCGTGCCGCTCCGCATAGCGGATGTACATGCGGGCCAGATCGGAGGCGAACAGCGCCGACTCCTCGCCGCCCTCACCCGACTTCACTTCCAGCACAACATCATCGGCGTCGTGCGGATCGCGGGGGGCGAGCAGATCGGTGAGCGTCTTCTCCAGCTCCTCCACCTGCGCGCGCAGTCCGGGCACCTCGGCCGCGAACGACGAATCGTCGGCGGCGAACTCCTCGGCGGCAGCGAGATCGTCCCGGGTGGAGGTCAGCTTCTTGTGGGCCGACATGATCGGGGCGAGTTCGGCGAAGCGCTTGCCCACCCGCCGGGCCGCGCCCGGGTCATTGTGCAGCGCGGGATCGGACAGCTGCAGTTCGAGGCCGCTGTATTCGGCCAGAATGTCGTCGATCGCGTTGGGGGCTGTTTTGTCAGCCATCGCGGTTGCTCCTCGGGTAGGGCTTACAACTAGTTTCCAGGCCACTCCAACCCCTCATGTTCGCGGCCCGTCTCGTTCTGGACTGAGTGGAGCGGGGGAGCGAAGCGGAGGAGCGGAGGGAGGGAAGAACGAGACTCCCGGGGCCGCGAACCCGCCGCAGCGAAGCGGAGGCAGAAAATGCAGCGACGCCCGGCCTGCTGAGTGCAGGACGGGCGTCGACAGGGTAGCTAGTTGGCTTCGCTGGCCTCGGGGGCCTTCGACGCACGCTTGCCGTAGCGCGCCTCGAAGCGAGCCACGCGGCCACCGGTGTCCAGAATCTTCTGCTTGCCCGTGTAGAACGGGTGGCACTGGGAGCAGACCTCGACCGTGATCTGGCCCGACTCCTTGGTGCTCTTGGTCTGGAAGGTGTTGCCGCAGCCGCACACGACCGTCGTATCGACGTACGTGGGGTGAATTCCTGCCTTCATGGTGTCCTTTCGAATAGTCCCGGGTCGCCTTCATGAAGACGTGAACCGGAACCGACTAGGCATGGTTGCCGACTGACCACTATAGACGTCGAGGGGTCACCACTTATTCCAGGCCTCCCTGCGACCACACCGCACCGCGGGAGCGCACGCCGGTCAGCACACGTCGCAGTACGGCGGTGCGTTCCAGAGTCCCAGCCCCTTCAACAGGGCCATGGTGTTGTAGTTGAGGATCGCGTTCAGAAGGCCGGAACCGGTATCGACGGTGCCATAGGGGATCTGGGCGCTACCGGCGGCTGACCCACTGAGGGCCGATGAGGCCGATCCACTGAGGGCCGATCCCGAATCGGCCGTGGCCTGTGGAGTCCCGGCGGAGGCGACGGCTGAGCCACCCACCAGGCCGACAGTGACGACCGCTGCGGCAATCACTGTTTTGAGTGTGCTGCGCATAACATATCCCCCAAACTGAAGTATGAGCTTTTCAGAATAGCGGGAAAGGGGCTCACACCGGGGCAGATCCTGCAAATGAGGGGCCGGAAAAATCCTTCGAGGCCAGATAATCCTCACGGCTCGCTCTCAGGGATCCGCATCCGAACTCCCAGCTGGGACACAGCGAAGCGGGCTTATGGTTAGTTGGGCGCCCCGGAGTTACCCCCCCAAGAAATTATGGGCACGCACGTTCACAGTCCTCGAGCCAGGCTGAAGACGAGTAGTTCGCTACTCGGGAATGCGAACACCGTTGTTCATAGAGTAGTGCGAGGTGAGAACCTGCGCCTACGGGAAGGACAGCTGTGAACAGGAAAGAAGCCACTGCGGGGGCGGTGCTGGGACTGCTGGCCTTGATCGTTGTCGCGGGCTGGTACACGGTTCCGGGGGAATCCGCCGCCGCGGTGGGGGGCCAGACATCGGCCACCACCCCACCTGCGGGCGATGGCACGCTGACCTACACCGCGGTCAATATCTCCGATATCCCGGCCGGTGCTGTGACAGCAACCATTCTGGCTTTCATGATCATCGGCGCGGCCCTGATCGGATTGTTCTTCTACAGCCCGCGCCCGGTGCGGATACGACAACAGCCCCGCCGAAGCGGGGCTGTTGTCGATGCTCCTGCGCCAGAGACTTATTCGTCGATGGCGTTCGGGGCGGTCTTGGAGACCGTCATCAGGAATTCGGCATTGCTCTTCGTCTTCTTGAGTCGATCGACGAGCAGGTCGATGGCCTGATGCGAGTCCAGACCCGACAGCACGCGCCGAAGCTTGTGCAGCACACCGGCTTCGTCGGGTGACATCAGCAGATCGTCGCGGCGGGTGCCGGACGGGTTGACGTCGACCGCCGGGAACACGCGGCGCTCGGCAATCTTGCGATCGAGCTTGAGCTCGGCATTACCCGTGCCCTTGAACTCCTCGAAGATCACCGTGTCACCGGTGGAACCGGTCTCGACCATCGCGGTGGCGATAATGGTGAGCGAGCCACCGTTCTCGATATTGCGGGCCGCGCCGAGGAACCGCTTGGGCGGGTACAGCGCGGTGGAATCCACACCACCGGAAAGGATTCGGCCCGACGCCGGGGACGAGTTGTTGTACGCACGGCCCAGTCGAGTGATCGAGTCGAGCAGTACGACGACGTCCTGACCCATCTCCACCAGCCGCTTGGCCCGCTCGATGGCGAGCTCGGCGACGGAGGTGTGATCGCCCGGCGGGCGGTCGAACGTGGAGGCGATGACCTCGCCGCGCACGGAGCGCTGCATATCGGTCACTTCCTCGGGACGCTCGTCCACCAGCACAACCATGAGGTAGCACTCGGGGTTGTTGACGGCGATCGCATTCGCGATGTCCTGCATGATCGTGGTCTTACCCGCCTTGGGCGGGGACACGATCAGCGCACGCTGACCCTTACCGATCGGCATGATCAGGTCGATGATGCGCGTGGTCAGCTTATTGGGCTGAGTTTCCAGGCGCAGTCGCTGATTCGGGTACAGCGGGGTCAGCTTCTGGAATTCCGGACGGCGCTTCGCGGATTCGATATCCGAACCGTTGATCGTGTCCAGGCGCACCAGCGGATCGAACTTCTGCCGCTGATTGCTCTGATCACCGTCGCGCGGAGCACGCACCGCGCCGGTGATGGCGTCACCGCGGCGCAGGCCGTTCTTGCGGACCAGGTTCATCGACACGTACACATCGTTCGGGCCGGCCAGATAGCCGGAGGTGCGAACGAAGGCGTAGTTGTCGAGCACGTCGAGAATTCCGGCGACCGGCTGCAGGACATCGTCCTCGCGGATCTCCAGTTCCCGGGTCTCCCGGCTGCTGATGGCTTCACCCGCACCCGGCACGCCATCGCGGTCACGCCCACGACGACGCTCCCGGAAGCGACGACCCCGGCGGCCGCGGCCGCCTTCCTCGTCGTCATCGGCAGCGGCGGCGCGGTTACGGTCGCGGTCGTTGTTATTGCCGCCGCGAGCGGTGCCGTTCTGGTTGTTCTGCTGGTTCTGGCCGCCCGACTGCTGATTGTTATTGCGCTCGCGGCGACGCTCACCACCCTCCTGCTCCGGCTTCGACTCGCCGGCGGAGGTCTCCGCGGGAGTGGAAGTGGTCTCGGCAGTGGCATTGGTGTTCGCATTGGCATTGCTGCCGTTGGCGACCCGCTGCTCGCGGCCCCGACGCTGGCGACCGCGGCCGCGCTGGCCACCGTCCCGGCTGTCGTCGCCGCCCTCGGCGCGAGCGCCGTCGTTCTCGTCCCGCTTGGCCTCACGCGGCTCAGCGGACTTTTCGGCGGAGTCCTCCCGGGTGGGCGCGGCGTTGTACGCCGGAACCTCGGCCTTCACCCGGACATCCTCGGCCTTGGTGGCAGAGCTCTCAGCCTTCTCCACCTTCGCGGAGGCGTTATCGGCCTTCGCGGAAGAATTCTCGGCCTTCGCCGGAGCGGCAGCAGCCGTCTCGGACTCCCCGCCGGTTTCGCCCTTGCCCTTGGCATTTCGCGCGGTGGTGGCCTTGCCGACCACTGCGACAGCCTTGGCGCCGCCGGATTGATTCTCCTTGATGGCGGCGATGAGATCACCCTTACGCATCCCGGAAGTCCCTCGAATACCGAGTTCTCCCGCAAGCGCACGCAATTGCGGCAACAACATTCCAGTCAGCCCCGATCGTGCGACGTCAGTGTGTTCGCTCATCTTCGAAATCTGTCCGGAGTCACTTTCGCGATCCGAGGAGGTTGAATCACTTTCCACCCCGGGTGTCGCGAGCAGGTCCGTATCTGTCACGGAAATCCTTTCCTTCCCTCGACTGCCGTGTGCCTGTTCGAGGGTTCCTCCTGCAGTCCGGTCGTATGCCGGACTCGGATGCCGTACCGCGCGGCGCGCCGGGGCGATGGGTGTACCAGCGCGTGGGCTTCGCCACCGAGTGAAAAGGTGGGAGAGATCATTCCAGTGAACTGGCTACCCCCAAGTTTCGAGCCTCAAGCCTCGAGCCTGAGCAAGGAGCCTCTGGAGCGATTTGCCCTGATGAAGCACCGGCGTCTGACGCGCACGATGTACGGACTCGCTCAGGATAGCTCCCACCCTTTACATCGGCAAGGCAGGCGCGCTGTCAATCGACCGATACGCCTTCGGCGATGCCCGGCTCCAGCACGCGCAGGCCGTCGGCGAGCGCGAGTTCGTGCAGTTCCGCAGGGAATTCGCTGGTCCCGAGGGCCAATACGGTGGGTCCGGCGCCGGACACGGTGGCGGCGATTCCGGCTTCGCGCAGCCGGTCGATCCACTTGGTGGTGAGCGGTAGCGCCGAGGCCCGGTAACCCTGGTGTAGCCGGTCCGCGGTGGCGGGGAGCAGCAGGTCAGGGCGCTGCGTCAGGGCGATGACGGCCAGTGCGGCCCGGCTCGCATTGAACGCGGCGTCCACGTGCGGCACCGTCGCGGGCAGCAGTCCGCGGGTATGCGCGGTGGAGGAGTGCTCTTCGGGAATCAGCACCACCGGGCGCAGCGACGGATGCGGCACGACACGCACCGCGCGGTACACGCGCGGGTTGTGGTCGGTCGCGCCGTTCACGACGGCCGGATGGTCGGTTTCGGTCCAGGACACCACGATTCCGCCCAGCACACTGGCGGAGGCATTGTCGGGATGACCTTCGAATTCCGAGGAGAGCTGCACCATGACGTCATCGCCGTAGGCCAGTCCCGCATCGAATTTCGCGGCCAGGCCGCGGCCGGCGGCGAGACCGCCGACCACCGCCGAGGCCGAAGAGCCCATACCTCGCGAATGGGGAATCACGTTGCGGCACACCACGTCCAGGCCGTCCGCCCAGACGCCCGCGGCCTGCAGACCACGTTCGATGGCCCGGACCACCAGATGTGAAGGGCCCCAGGGCACGTCGTCGGCGCCCTCACCCTCCACCCGGATGGTGAGCCCGGAGTCCGTGGTGGACACCGTGATCTCGTCGTAGAGCCCCAAAGCGATTCCGAGAGAGTCGAAACCCGGTCCCAGATTCGCGCTGGAAGCCGGAACCCGCACGGTGACGGTGAGTCCCGCGGGCAGGGTCCGGCTGATGACCTGCTGGGCGTCGCGCGAATTCAACTCAGGCCAGCTCGAGTGCGTGCGCCACGGCGATCGGGTCGACCTGGATGGGCTTGATCTCGGGCATGCCCGCGAGCGCGTTGTCCGGATCCTTGAGACCGTTGCCGGTCACGGTGCAGACCACGGTCAGGCCCGCGTCCAGCCAACCCTCCGCGCGGGCGGCCAGCAGACCGGCGACGGACGCCGCGGAGGCGGGTTCGACGAATACGCCCTCGGTGGCCGCGACCAGGCGGTACGCCTCGAGAATCTGCTCGTCGGTGGCCGCCCGGAACGCGCCGCCGGACTCCTCCTTGGCCGCCATCGCCTGATTCCAGGACGCGGGCGCACCGATTCGGATTGCGGTGGCGATGGTTTCGGGATCCTTCACCGGCGCGCCGTGCACCAGCGGAGCCGCTCCGGCCGCCTGCACACCGAGCATGCGCGGGCGCGCCCCGATGATGCCGTCGGCGAAGTACTCGCTGTAGCCCTTCCAGTACGCGGTGATGTTTCCGGCATTGCCGACCGGAAGCACGTGCACATCCGGGGCCTTGCCGAGCACGTCCACGATTTCGAAGGCGGCGGTCTTCTGGCCCTCGATGCGGAACGGATTGACCGAGTTCACCAGGCCGACCTCGGGGAATTCCGCGGTGACCTTGCGCGCCAGTTCCAGGCAGTCGTCGAAATTGCCCTCGACCTGAATGATCTTGGCGCCCAGCATGACCGCCTGGGCCAGCTTGCCCATGGAGATCTTGCCCTGCGGGATCAGCACCGCGCAGGACAGGCCCGCGCGGGTGGCGTAGGCGGCGGCCGAGGCCGAGGTATTGCCGGTGGAGGCGCAGAGCACGGCCTTCTTACCGCTGGCCTTGGCCTCGGTCATGGCCATGGTCATACCGCGGTCCTTGAAGGAACCGGTCGGGTTGGCGCCCTCGACCTTGAGGTACACCTCGCACCCGGTCAATTCCGACAGGTGCGTGGCGGGCACCAGCGGGGTGCCGCCCTCGAACAGCGTGACGGGTTCCCAGTCGGCGCCGAGCGGCAGCCGATCCCGATACGCGGCGATCAGGCCCGGCCACGGGGTGGCGGCGCCTTTTTCGGCCGCGGCGCGCGCTGTCGTACTCATTCCTCGGTGCCTTCCAATCTCAGAACACTGGTCACGGATGTGACGGAGTCCAGTTCGGCCAACGCGGCCACGGTATCGGCCAGGGCCGATTCCAGCGCGTGGTGGGTCACCACAACGAGGCGTGCGCCCGCATCATGGCCTTCCTGGCGGACCGTCGAGATGCTGACCCCGTGCTTGGCGAATTCGCCCGCGACCGTTTCCAGTACACCTGCACGGTCTGCGACCTGCATGTTCACGTGGTAGCGGGTGGGGGTATCACCGACCGCGGCGATCGGCAGCTCAGCATAAACCGACTCACCCGGGGCACGGCCACCGTAGAACTTGTTGCGTGCCGCCATGACCACATCGCCCATGACTGCCGATGCGGTCGGCGCGCCGCCGGCGCCCTGCCCGTAGAACATCAGGCGGCCGGCGTTCTCCGCTTCCACGACAACGGCATTGAAGGCGCCGCTGACCGAGGCGAGCGGGTGCTTGCGCGGAATGAGGGCCGGGTAGACGCGCACGGAGACGCTCTCCTTGCCGTCCTCGCCGCGGACGCGCTCGGCCATGGCCAGCAGTTTCACGGTGCAGCCGACGGCGGCGGCGGTCTCCAGATCCTCGGAGGTGATCTTGGAAATACCCTCGCGATAGACATCGGCCGAGGTCACGCGGGTATGGAAGGCGACCGAGGCGAGGATCGCGGCCTTGGCGGCGGCGTCGAAGCCCTCCACATCGGCGGTCGGGTCGGCCTCGGCGTAGCCCAGGCGGGTGGCCTCGGCGAGCACATCGTCGTAGTCGGCGCCGGTTTCGGACATGGCCGAGAGGATGAAATTGGTGGTGCCGTTGACAATGCCGACCACCCGGTTCACCCGGTCACCGGACAGCGACTGGATCAGCGGGCGCAGCACCGGGATCGCACCGGCGACCGCGGCCTCGAAGTACAGGTCGGCACGGTGGGACTCGGCGGCGCCGGCCAATTCGCCGGTGTGATCGGCGAGCAGCGCCTTATTGGCGCTGACTACGGACTTGCCGGCGTCCAGTGCGGTCTTGATCAGCTTCCGGGCCGGATCAATGCCACCCATGACCTCGACCACGATGTCCACATCGTCACGCAGGACGAGGCTTTCGGCATCGGTGGTGAGCAGCTCGGGCGCAAGACCGCGGTCCTTGGAGAGATCGCGGACCGCGACCCCGCGCAGCACCACGGGGGCGCCGACGCGGTTGCAGAGGTCGTCGGCGTTCTCGCGAATGATGCGGACCACCTCGGTGCCGACCGTGCCCATGCCGAGGACCGCGATTCCGATCGGGTGATCCGATCCCCACACGCCGTTCTTGGTACTGGCTACTACCTCGGTCATGCATTCACCTCCAAGCTGAGTAGGTCCTCCACCGTTTCGCGGCGAAGAATCAAGCGCGCCTTGCCGTCTCGCACCGCGACCACGGCGGGCCGGGTGAGCAGGTTGTAACGGCTCGACATCGAGTAGCAGTACGCGCCGGTTGCCGCCACCGCCACCAGGTCACCCGGGCCGACATCGGCCGGGAGCCAGGTATCGCGAATGACGATATCCCCACTCTCGCAATGCTTTCCGACCACCCGAGCGACGACGGGCGCGGCATCGCTGGAACGCGACACCAACCGGCAGTCGTATTCGGCCTGGTACAGCGCGGGCCGGATATTGTCGCTCATCCCGCCGTCGACGCTGACGTAGCGACGACGAGCGCCCGCATCGAGCACCACATCCTTGGTGGTGCCGACCTCGTACAGGGTGACGGTGCCCGGTCCGGCGATGGCGCGGCCCGGCTCGACCGCGATGGTCGGCACCGGCAGGCCCGCGCGGGCCGCCTCTTCGGCGACGATGCGGCGCAGGCTGGACGCGAACTCGTCCAGCGACGGCGGATCCTCGTGCGGCAGGTACGAAATACCCAGGCCGCCACCGAGATCCAGCACATTGATCTGCGCGGCGCGCTCGACGCCGAACTTGTCCACGGCTTCGCGCAGCAGGCCGAGCATGCGGCGGGTGGAGATCTCGAAGCCGTCGATCTCGAAGATCTGCGACCCGATGTGCGAATGCAGCCCGACCATCTTGAGATTGTCGGATTCGAAGACCCGGGCAATGGCCTGCATGGCATCGCCGCTGGCGATGGAGAAGCCGAACTTCTGATCCTCGTGCGCGGTCGAGATGTACTCGTGGGTGTGCGCTTCCACACCGACCGTGACCCGGACCAGCACGTCGACGACCTGACCCGCGGTCTTGGCGATGGCTTCCAGGCGTTCGATCTCGATGAGCGAGTCGAGCACCACGTGGCCGACCCCGGCCGCGACGGCCATTTCCAGCTCGGGCACGGATTTGTTGTTGCCGTGCAGCGCGATTCGCTCGGCCGGGAAGCCGGCGTGCAGCGCCACCGCGAGCTCACCGCCGGAGCAGACATCCAGGTGCAGGCCCTCGTCGCGGATCCAGCGGGCGATCTCGCCGGACAGGAAAGCCTTGGAGGCGTAGTGAACTCGCGAGCCCTCACCGAAGGCGCGGACCATATCGCGGCAGCGCGAACGGAAGTCGTCCTCGTCGATGACGAACAGCGGGGTGCCGAACTCGGCGGCCAGCTCGTGCACCGGCACGCCCGCGAGGTGCACGACGCCGTCGGCATCGCGAGAGGCGTTGCGCGGCCACACATTCGCGGGCAGATCGATCATCTGCTGCGAATTCTCCGGGCGCTCAGGCAGATTCTGCGTGGGCGGGATGTCCGCGTGACGGGGACCAGCGGGATGTGCACTCATTTACATACGCTCCGGAGCAGAGACGCCTAGCAGCGCGAGGCCGTTGGCGAGAACCTGACGGGTGGCTTTGACCAGCTCGAGACGAGCGGCGTTTCGGGGGGTCACGGGTTCGTCTCCCATGGGGAGTACCCGCATTTCCCTATCGGACTGGAAGGGGTGGTACACCCCGGCCAGCTCTTCCAGGTAGCGGACTACGCGGTGCGGCTCACGCATTTCCGCGGCGGTGGCCACCACGCGCGGGTATTCACCGAGCGTGCGGATGAGCGCACCCTCGCGGTCGGCGGTCAGCAGACTCAAATCCACCGGCACCGAAGCGAAATCGAACGCCTCCGCGTTCTTCATGATGTTGCAGGTGCGCGCGTGCGCGTATTGCACGTAGTAGATCGGGTTTTCGGTGTCCTGCTTGGTCCACAACCCCAGATCGATATCGATGCTCGAATTCACCGAGGACCGCACCAGCGAGTACCGCGCGGCGTCCACGCCGATGGCCTCGACCAGATCGTCGAGGGTGATCACGGTGCCCGCGCGCTTCGACATCTTCACGGCGGCACCGTCTTTGACGAGGTTCACCATCTGGCCGATGAGCACCTCGACGGTGTTCGGATCGTCGCCGAAGGCGGCCGCGGCGGCCTTGAGCCGGCCGATGTAGCCGTGGTGGTCCGCGCCCAGCATGTAGATGCACAGGTCGAAGCCACGCGCGCGCTTGTTGTGGAAGTAGGCGATATCGCCGCCGATGTACGCCGAATTGCCGTCGCTCTTGATGACGACGCGGTCCTTGTCATCGCCGTACTCGGTGCTGGCGATCCACCAGGCGCCGTCCTTCTCGTACAGCTTGCCCGAGTCCTTGAGCTCCTCGATGGCCTTCTCGACCGCACCGGAGGCGAACAGCGAACTCTCGTTGAAGTACACGTCGAAGTCGACGCCGAACTCGTGCAGGTTCTGCTTGATCTGCGCGAACATGAGCTCGACGCCTTCGCGGCGGAACAGTTCGTGCTGCTCGGACGCCGGCAGACTCAGCGCGTCCGGGTTCGCGGCGACGATCGTGTCGGCGATCTCATTGATATACGCGCCCGCGTAGCCGTCCTCCGGCGTCGGCTGCCCGGTGGCCGCGGCGACCAGCGACCTGGCGAAGCGGTCGATCTGCGCGCCGTGATCGTTGAAGTAGTACTCGCGGGTGACGGCAGCGCCCTGCGTGGACAGAATCCGGCCGAGCGCGTCACCGACGGCGGCCCAGCGGGTGCCGCCCAGGTGGATCGGCCCGGTCGGGTTGGCGGAGACGAACTCCAGGTTGATCTTCTGACCGTGCAGCACGTCCGCGGTGCCGTACTTGTCCCCCGCGGCCAGGATGTTCTCGATGATCGCGCCCTGCGCGGCCTTGGCCAGGCGGATGTTCAGGAAGCCCGGGCCCGCGACTTCGGCGACGTCGATGCCCTCGGCCTGACCCAGCGCCTCGGCGAGCAGATTCGCGAAATCGCGCGGGTTCATTCCAGCCCGCTTACCTACCTGCATGGCCACATTCGTGGCATAGTCACCGTGCTCGGGGTTACGGGGACGCTCCACCTTGACCTCGTCGGGCAGGACCGCAGGGTCGGATCCGCGTTCGACAAGTACCTTCGCAGCGGTTGCGCGAAGGAGATCTGCAAGGTCAGCTGGAGTCACGAGTAACTATCCTATGGTCTGAGCAGGTGAACGCCGCGAGCGGGCACCTACCGGGCAGGCGCCCAGCAAACGATGCGGCCGCATCGTTTGATTGTCCGATACGTCGAAGAGAGCACAACGAGCTATGCCGAGTAGGACGAGTGCCAAGTCGGCCAAGGCCATCAAGGCCGCAGGCAAATCTTCCGGTGGCTTCCGCAGAGGCGGCACCGGGGGCAGACTTCCCACCAAGCGCCAGATTCCCTGGATGACGATCGCCGCGGTGGTGTGTGTGCTCGCGCTGATCGGCGGGATCGCCGCGTTCCTGGTCCCGAAGATCCAGGACAAGCAGGAGGCGGACAAGTACACGCCGAGCGCCCAGAAGAAGGATCCGTCGGATCAGATCTCGGGCGTGGTCAAGAAGGACTACCCGGCCGGTCTGCACGTGGCCGCGACGCAGCGCGTGGCGTACGACCAGGCACCGCCCTTCGGCGGGCCGCACGACGGTTCGTGGGCGGCGTGCACGGGCATTGTGTACTCCAAGGCGATTCGCACCGAGAATGCCGTGCATTCGCTGGAGCACGGCGCGATCTGGATCGCGTACAACCCGGACAAGGTCGACAAGGCCGGCATCGATCTGCTGAAGTCGAAGGTGCAGGGCAAGCCGTACTCGCTGATGTCGCCGTATCCCGGTCTGGATTCGCCGATTTCGCTGCAGTCGTGGGGCCATCAGCTGAAGCTGAACTCGGCCGACGACAAGCGCGTGAACGAATTCATCACCGCGCTGCGCCTGAACCAGAACACCTACCCGGAGGTCGGCGCGGACTGCGCGAACCCGACCTTCAGCACCGACAATCCGCCGCCGTTCGATCCGTCTCCGGTGGGTCCGGACGCGGTGCCGATGGATGGTAAGGGCCTGCAGCAGGATTCGAGCGAGCTCTCCGGCGCCGGCGGTGCGCCGACCATGCCCAGCGGCGGCATTCCGGGTCTGCCGGGCGGCCTGTCCGGTCTCCCCGGTGGTCTGTCCGGCCTGCCGGGTGGCGTGCCGAGCATTCCGGCGCCGACCGATGCCCCGACGGTGCCGGATCAGCCGGCTCCGACGCAGTAATGCCGCCGCCCTTGCTCTCCGACGAGGCGAAGGATTTCAGCGACGACACCGAACCGGCCGAGCCGGTGCAGCAGACGCGGCGCAGTCAGCGTCCCGCACTGCTGGTGCTCGGTGTGATCGGTGTGCTGCTGCTCGGTTTCGCGGCCGGAATTCTGGTCGGCAATCCGCTGCGGCAGACGCAGGAGACGCCCGGCACGGTGGATGTCGGCTTCAGCCAGGACATGTCGGTGCATCACGCGCAGGCGGTGCAGATGTCCGGCATCGCGCTGGCCGGTGCGAGTGATACCGAGGTGCGCCGGCTCGCCTACGACATTCTCACCACGCAGGCGAATCAGGCGGGTCGCATGCAGGGCTGGCTGCAGCTGTGGGGCAAGCCGTTCGTCGGCCCCGACGGGTACATGGGCTGGATGTCCGACATGTCGGATATGCCCGGCATGTCAGGTATGCAGCACGGCGCCACCACACAGCACAGCGGTCCGGTGCAGACCATGCCCGGTATGGCGACGGAGCAGGAACTCTCGACACTCCGCACCGCCACCGGCCCCGCACTCGACACCCTGTTCCTGCAGCTGATGCTCCGCCACCATCAGGGCGGCATGCCGATGATCCAGTACGCCGCACAGCACGCCGATACCGATGCCGTCCGCTCCCTCGCGGGCAGCATGGTCAAGACCCAGACGAGCGAAGCGCAACTCATGGCGCAGATGCTCAAAGACCGGGGCGCAGCCCAGCTTCCCCTGAACTGAGGTGTACCGGGCAAAACACCCGGTACACCTCAGTTTTTGGCGGAGCGGACCCGATGCGATACGCTTTCCCAGCCCACTCGGAAAGTCGAGAAGTCCGAGCGGGTCCACCCCCGCCCTCGTAGCTCAGGGGATAGAGCGTCTGCCTCCGGAGCAGAAGGCCGCAGGTTCGATTCCTGCCGAGGGCACAGCGACAAGGCCCCGACCATGAAATATGGTCGGGGCCTTATTCTTTTCGTATCACTGCGCGTGTCACTCGCGGCCGAAGAGCAGGCGGCCCACGTAGGCGGTGTCGAAGTATTCGCGGGCTTCGGCTATGCGGCCGTTGGTGATTCGGAAGACGATGGTCACGTGGTTGGTGAACGGGGCGCCGTCGATGGTGGTGGCGCGCGTGGTCCACTCGGCTACGGCGTGGTCGCCGTCGGCAATCACGTTGTGCACCTCCTGGCTGACCGGTGCGGTGAGGTCGAAGCGGGCGAGCATCTGGGTGAGGAAGCCGGTGAAGATTTCGTCGCGGCCCTTCCAGGTGCGGGAGACCGGGAGGTCTCCGTGCAGGGTCCAGGTGGCGTCCTCGGTGAAGAATTCGGCGCGGCGGTCGGCGGCCTGGCCGGTGGCCAGGGCCTCGATGTAGTCGGTGATGACGGTGCGGGTGACTTCGGTGCTCATGGTGAATTCCCTATCAGGTCTGATCAGGCGAGGGTGAGGACGGCATTGCCGCGAATGCGGCGGTGCACCAGATCGGTGAGGACCGTGGCGGTTTCGGTCCAGTCGGCGATGCGGCCCACCTCGGGGTGAATGATGCCCGCGGCGGCCAGCCGGACCAATTCGGCGAGGTCCTCGGCATCGGTGGTATCGGCGACCCAGTGCGGAAAGTGGTGCAGCGTGAAGGGTGTCGCGCCGAAAAGGTCGAAGAAGTCGAGCTGGACGGGTTGCCGGCTCGCCTGGCCGAACCAGACCACGGTGCCGCCGGGGGCCAGGTGGCGCAGTGCCGCGGCGAAGGTGTCACCGCCGACCGATTCCAGGACGATGTCGAATCGGTCCGTGGCGGCGTCGACATCGGTGAGTACCTCGGCGCCGTAGTCGGCCAGTCGCTGCCCGCGCTCACGGGTCGCCGCGACCGCGGTCACGGTGGCTCCGGCGGCAATCGCGAGTTCCACCACGAGGTGCCCGACCCCGCCCGAAGCGCCGGTGACCAGCAGCCGCTTCCCCGCCACAGCACCCGCGCGGCGCAGCAGTCGCAGGGCGGTGAGTCCCGCCAGCGGGAGCGTGGCGGCGATGGTGGCCGGAAGCTGCTGCGGCAGTGCGGTGATGGCGTCGGTGGCGACGGCGACCTGCTCGGCCCAGCCACCGCCCGCCGCGTGGGCGACAACGCGGGTGCCGACCGCCGGGCCGGTGCCGTCGGCGGCGGCCGTGACGATCCGGCCCGCCACATCCTGGCCGGGTACGTGTCCGGGGACGACCTCTGTCCCGTAAACGCCGGTGAGGGCGAAGTAGTCGCCCCGATTGACCGAGAACGCCTCGACCTCGATAACGGCTTCGCCGGCGGCGGGTGCGGGATCGGTGATCTCGGCGAGGGTGATCAGCCGGTCGTCTGCGGTGGCGGTGAGTGCCTTCATGTCTTCCTCCTGTGTGCTGTCACCGACATTAGGAAGGCTGGTATCCGTTCGGAAGAAGGCAGTAAATAGTGGTATAGGTACCTGGTGGAAACCATCGAGGTAGAAGGCACGCCCGAATGGGATGTCTTCAATATCAACTGCCCCACGCGCCAGGTGTTCGATCGCGTCGGTGAGCGCTGGACGGGGCTGGTGCTGCTCGCGCTGGAGCCGGGCACCCAGCGGTTCTCGGAGCTGCGCAGGCGGATTCAGGGCATCACCCAGAAAATGCTCACCCAGACGCTGCGGGCGCTGGAGCGGGACGGTGTCGTCGAGCGCCGCGTGTTCCCGACGGTTCCGGTCACCGTCGAGTACACGCTGACCCCGCTGGGCCGCAGTCTGGCCACCGCGATCGCGGGTTTGCGGGCCTGGTCGTATCAGAACATCGGTGAAATCATCGCTGCGCGTGCGGAGTACGACGGACGCGAGAGCTGACCCTCGGCAGGGCTGGTTCTGGACAGTGGGCGTTGCCTTCCCGGTCGATGTGGCTACGGAACGGTATGTTTTGGGCATGTCGGACATCGAGGCGATGCGTGCACGACTACCGGGGCGGCGGCCAGGACTGATCGCCGCCGCTGCCTTCGCGAGTCTCGCGAGCACGGTCGTGGCCGTCGCGCCGAGTCACGCCAACCCGGTGAGCGCGGGCCATGCCACCCCGGTCAGCCCGGTCGCCGACACCGAGAGGTCCTTCTACACCCCGCCCGATGATCGGGTCCCCGGTCCGCACGGTTCGGTGATCCAGCTGCGGCCCATCATCGGCGATCCCGGTCTGGCGGGTGCGCGAAACTACCTGGTCCTGTACCGATCCATCGATATGCAGGGCACTCCGGTCGCGGTCTCCGGCACGGTGGCCGTCCCGGAGGGCACGCCGCCGCCGGGCGGCTGGCCGCTCATCTCGTGGGCGCACGGCACCACCGGTGTGGCCGACGGCTGCGCCCCCTCCCGCGACACCTCGGCCGACTTTCCCGCGCACGATTACACCTCGCTGGTCCGGGACGTGCAGGCGCAGTGGATAGCGGCCGGATACGCGGTGGCGCAGACCGACTATCAGGGCCTGGGCACACCGGGCCCGCACGGCTATCTGATCGGCGCCGCCGAACAGCGCGCGGTCACCGATATGGCAAGGGCGGCAAGGGAAATCGAGCCGGACATCGGAACCCGCTGGGTGGCCGTGGGGCATTCCCAGGGCGGCCAGGCCGCCATCTTCGCCGATGCGCAGGCGCAGCAGTGGGCGCCGGAACTGCAATTGCTGGGCGCGGTGGCGCTGGCGCCGGCCTCGCATCAGGGTGTGGGATTGCAGGCCTCACAGCTGGCGACGACGGCCGGTGCGGCGAAGGCGCTGGCGCCGATCACCGGCGGCGCGACCTCGTTCCTGCCCTTGCTCATTCGCGGCGCGCAGACGGTCGCGGATGTGGATCCGGCCCGATTCCTCACGCCCGCAACGGCTTCCCTGCTGACGCTCGCCGATGTCGGCTGCATCGGCCAATTGCGGGAGCCGGGTCAGTGGGGCGATCTGAAGCCGGACGAGGTCTTCTCCCCCACCGGCGATATTTCCGCGCTCACCAAGGTGCTCAACGAAAATGACCCCAGCACACTGTCTTTCGGGCCACCGCTACTGGTGCTGCAGGGCCGCGCCGATACCACCGTGCCGCCGCTGGCCACCGATGCCATGGTGGCGCAGCAGCGGGCCGCGAATCAGCCGGTGGAGTACCGCACCTATCCGGGCGTCGATCACCGTGGCGTGCTGGCGGCGTCCTATGCGGATGCGCTCAGCTGGGTCAATTCGCGATTCGGCAGGTGAGCCGAGTCCGCGGCGGGCCGCATCCGGTACAGCAGGAGCACTCCCGCCGCGCAGCACAGGGTGACCGCGAGCGCCGCCCAGCCGGGACCGGACGAGGTCACGCTGGTCGGGTCGCGGTACCAGCGCGGTGAATAGGCCACCCGGCCGAAACTGCTGCCGCGCAGGGCGACTACCAGACACGGCACCACCAGTACCGCCAGCGCGACCACCGTACTCGGCGCCCCCTGCGCACGATGACCGGCAAAGCTGTAGCCCATGAGCAGCCCGAGCCCGACGATGCCGGCTATCGGAATGAGCCAATCGGTGCGCCCGGTGCTCTCGGTGAGTGCCGCGAATACGGAAAGCGCTGCGGTACCGGCGAATCCGGCCCACGGGACGGACCAGCGCCGTCCGGCGAGGTAGCCGACCGCGACGGCGAGGAACGGGATGGGTGCACTCCAGTCCGGCCGGGGAACGGCGATGATCGCACTGCCCGCATTGGTCACCGCGACCACCAGCAGCACGACCGCCCCGTCACGTCCCGGCAGCAGCAGCGCCGCGATCATGGCCGCGCCCACGGTGATCGATATCGCGATCGCCGCCTGCCACGGCGTTCCGGTATGCCGGACGAGCCATTCGGTGGAGACCGCGGTAGCCATCACCAGCAGCAGCGCCGCCAGGATCGGGCCGATCGGCAGATCGGCACTCTCGTCCTCGGCATCGTCGAGGACCGGTTCGGCGCGCTGCGTGATGACCGCCGCGCCCAGTGCCGCGGCGGTGACCAGGATGAGCCAGATCGGCGGCGTACCGGTGGAGGCCCATTCGATGAGGGTGCGGCTCTGCTGGCCCTGTCCGGGCAGGGAGGTGAGATCGCCGATCATGATGCTGGAGAGCGCGCCGATGAGATAGGCGGCCGTCGCGAGCGGTTTACCGAAGACGGCGACCGCGAGCGCGCCGAGCAGGATGCCGCCGAAGATCGAGTCGATGTAATTGACCGTGATCAGTGTTCCGGTCAGCGCATTGTTCAGATTCCAGAGATGGTCCACCACCAGTACGGCAGCACCGCCGAAGGAGACGATCCAGGCGGTGCGGCGGCCCAGCGCCACCGCCAGCGCGGCCGCGATCACCGCGAACATGGCGCCGGCGGCCGCGGCGCGCGGCATATTCAGCACCAGCAGATCGAGTTCGAGGGGACCTTCGTTCGACCAGCCGAGATCGAGGGGAGCCATCAGCAACAGTCCGGCGACTACCGCGCCCAGAAAGGCGGATGTGGGCAGGATTACGCGGTCGAACCACCGGACATCAGGCATCGAGCCCACGCCTATCGGATGCACCGACGCGAATCTCGCGCCCATCTCGTCTCACCCTTTCACCGGTGATGCGACGCTCACGCGTTACAGCAGTACGAGCAGCTAACTCTTTCCGAGGTTAACAGCAAGTAGGCATACCGGTCCGGGTCGGTGATTTACGCCACCCTGCCCGACCAGCGGTTTCGACTGGTGAGGCGGGCGGTGCAGATGAGGTTCGAGCCGATCGTCAGGCACGGCCGTGCCCGTCAGGCGAGCCGGAACGGGGTGTCCCGGCGGGGCCGATCGTCAGGCACGGCCGTGCCCGTCAGGCGAGCCGGAACGGGGTGTCCCGGCGGGGCCGATCGTCGGGCGCAGCAGAAACCGTCAGGCAGACGAGGCCGGGGCCGGGGCGTCAGGCGGACCGGGCTGGAGGCCACGGGGGCCGAGCGTCAGGCGCAGCGGAAGCGGAAGGTAGCGAGCGGGGCCGGGCCGGGGACGGTGTTCACCTGCTGGGCCGGGTCGCCGTCGAGTGCGCAGCCGGTGGGGGTGGCGACCTGGATCCGGTAGCAGCCGCTCGGGACGGCGGCGGTGACGGTGCCGTCATTGCCGGTGGTGACGCTCGGCAGGGCCGTGCCGCCCGCGCAGGGGGCGATATCGGTCTTGACGCCGGCGAGCGCGAACTGTTCCGGACCGTAGACGGCCTGCACCTTCACCGCGGAGTCACCGGCGGGCGGCTGCGCGGCCGCGAGCGGGGAGACGGCGAGGGCGGCGGCCAGGACGGACGTGACGAACAGCAAGCGGCGCACGGGACTCCTTCGGGTCGAGCGGAGGCGAATTCGCCTCCGGGCCAATATAGGTGCTCGTACCCGGTATCGGAGTCAGCACACTCGGGCGCTGTCACATTCTTGCCACCCGAGCGGTCGTCACACGGCCGAGAGCGCATCCCGTGCGGGTAGCGCGCGGGCGGTGCCGCTGGTGAGGTCGGCGGCCGTCGCGCACTGCGCATCGGTGAATGCCACTGCCGCGCCGAGCACTTCGAGATCCACCCGATCGCCGACCGCCGGTGCGGCGACGCTGACGCGGCGCACCTGGATGGGTTCGGTGCGCCCGTCCAGGTCCAGGGTGAGCATGACGTCCGCACCCCGGAATTCGACGCCGCGCACGGTCGCGCAGCCGGGGTCGCCCTGCGAGACCGCCTGTGCGACAATCTGTTCCGGCCGCATCATGACCGTCGCGGCCCCGGCGGGGGCATCGGCCTGCACCGGAATGCGGCCCAGCGCGGTCTCGGCGAAGGCGCCGCGCAGGGCGGCGTCGAGCAGCACGGTATCGCCGAGGAATCCGGCGGTGAAGAGATCGGCGGGCGCGGCGTACACCTGTTCGGGCGTGCCGACCTGGGTGAAGCGACCGGTGCACATGACGGCCACCTGATCGGCGAAGGACAGCGCCTCCTCCTGATCGTGGGTCACCAGAATGCTGGTCATCCCCGCGCCGCGCAGCGCGTCGGCGACGGCCTGGCGGGTGGCCGCGCGCAATCCGGTATCGAGGGCGCTGAACGGCTCGTCCAGCAGCATGAGATCGGGTTTGCGGGCCATGGCGCGGGCCAGCGCGACACGCTGCTGCTGACCGCCCGAGAGCTGGTGCGGGCGGCGCGTGGCGTAGGAGGGGTCCAGCGAGACCATCTCGAGCAGTTCGCGCACCTGCTCCTGGCGCCGGCGGCGTCCGGCCATCCCGCCGTTGAGGCCGTAGGCGATGTTCTGCCCGACGGTGAGATGCGGGAACAGCGCGCCGTCCTGCGCCACATAGCCGATCTTGCGGCGGTGCGCGGGCAGCGAGAATCCCTCTCGGGTAACCACTTCCGATCCGACGGTGACCGATCCGGCATTCGGGTTCTCGAAGCCGGCGATGACCCGCAGCAGCGTGGTCTTACCGCAGCCGGAGGAGCCGACCACGGCCGTGGAGCTGCCGTCGGGCACCTCCAGGCGAATGCCGTCCAGCACCCGGGTCGACCCGAAGGTCTTCGAAACATTGTCGACGACAAGACGACTCATACTCCGGCCGCCTTCCTGGATTGAGTGAACAGCAGATACGTGACCGGCACCGAGGCGATGATCATGATCAGGGCGTAGGGCGCGGCCGCCGCGTAGTCCAGTTCGCCGGACAGCGACCAGAAGCGCATGGCCAGGGTGCGGGTGCCGTTGGGCGCCAGCAGCAGGGTGGCGGTGAGTTCGGTGGCCACCGCCACGAACACCATGGCCGCCGCCGAGGCCGCGGCGGGCGCGGTCAGCCGCAGCGTGATGCGGAAGAAGGTGGCGGGACCGGACTTTCCGAGCGCCTGCGACATCTCCTCCAGACCGACGGGCACCTGCGCCAGCCCTGCCCGCACACCGACCAGGGCGCGCGGCAGGAACATGAGCGTGTAGGCGGCGAGCACGGTGGCGGCCGTCTGATAGAGCGCGGGCAGCCAGCGAATGCTCACGGTCACCAGCGCCAGCGCGATGACGATGCCAGGCAGCGAACTGGTGATGTAGTTGGCGCCCTCGATGATTCGTGCGAATCGCGAGGTGGAGCGCACCGCAATCCAGGCCACCGGGAAGGCGCACACCGTGGTGATGACGGCGGCCACGGCGGCCAATCCGACGGTCTGCCCGAGGGATTGGCCGATATCGGCCATATCCCACACCTTCGAACCACCGATGCGCAGCCAGCGCACGATGCACCACAGCGGTACGCCGAGCGTGCCCGCCAGCGCCGCGGCGAGCAGCAGGAAGACCGGAATCTTGTTGACGCCCAGCCGAACCCGGGTCGCGGCCCGGGGTACACCGCTGCCGATGCGTGCGTACCGGGCATTGCCGCGTGCGGCCGCCTCCCCCGCCAGCAACACCAGGCACAGCGCCACCAGCACACCGGCCAGGGCATTGCCCGCCGCTCCGGCGAAGCTCGACTGGTACTGCTCGAAAATGGCGGTGGTGAAGGTGTCGAACCGCACCATGGCGAACGCGCCGTACTCGGCGAGCAGATGCAGTGCGATGAGCAGTCCGCCGCCGAGAATGGCCAATCGCAACTGCGGCAGCACAATTCGCACGAAGACCGTCAGCGGCCCGGAGCCCAGCGCCCGCGCGGATTCCTCCACCGCGGGATCCAGGCGGCGCAGCGTGGCGGCGGCGGGCAGGTACACCAGCGGGAAGTACGACACGGTGGCGATGAGCACGCCCGCCCACAGCCCGTGCAGGGACGGGATGGCGCTCACCCACCCGTAACTGTTGACGAAGGCGGGCACGGCCAGGGGCGCCACGAAGATCGGCCCCCACCAGCCCGTGCCCGGAACATCGGTGCGCTCCACGATCCAGGCCAGTCCGATGCCGAGCACCAGGCAGATGGGAACGGTGAGCACCACCAGATCCACGGTATTGCGCAGCAATTCGCCGACCCGGGGCCGGAAGATCAGCTGCGCGGTGTCGTGGATTCCATTGGCGAGCAGGGTGGACACGATGTAGCCCAGCGGCACGAAGGTCGCGGCGACCAGCAGCAGCGCGACGATCGTGATGAGGAGCCCGGACCGATCGGCCCGGGCTGCGACAGCGGTCCGGACGGTCACGATCAGAGCAGGCCCGCCTCGGTCATGAGCTGCGTGACCTTCTTGGCGTCCAGCTTGCTCGGGTCGATCTTGGGCGCGTCCAGCGAAGCCAGCGGCGGCAGTGCGGGATTGGCGGCGACGTTCGCGGCGACCGGGTACTCCATGGAGTCACCGTCGCGCAGCACCTCCTGGCCCTTCTGCGAGGCGATGAAGGCCAGGAACTTCTGCGCGTTCTCCTGCTTCTTGCTCGACTTCAGCACGCCGCCACCGGAAGTGGAGACGAAGGCGCCCGGGTCCTGGTTCTTGAAGAACAGCAGCTTGGTGTTGTTGCTGTTCTCCTTGGTGAGGGCCTGATCGCGGAACCAGTAGTAGTGGTAGATCACGCCGCCGTCGAACTGGCCGGTGTTCGCGCCCTTCATGACCGCGGTGTTGTTCTGCGAGATGATCGCATTGTCCTTCATGCCTTTGAGCCAGGCCTTGGTGACGTCCTCACCCTTCTGTGCCAGCAGGGCGGCCACGATGGCCTGGAAGTCGGCGCCGGACGCGCCCGCGCTCCAGCGGCCCTTCCACTGCGGCTGCTGCAGGTCCAGCAGCGAGTGCGGCAGCTGATCGGCGGGCAGCTTGCCCGTGTTGTAGACGAAAACGGTTGAGCGGGCGGCGATTCCGACCCACTTGCCGGTGGAGGGGCGGAACTGCTCGGGCACCAGCGCGAGGGTGTCCTTATTGACGTCGGCGAACAGCCCGGCGTTCTCGACCAGCGCCATGGCGGGCGAGTTCTCGGTGAGGAAGACATCAGCGGGCGAGTTCTTGCCCTCGGCGATGATCTGATTGCCGAGGTCGGTGTCGCCGCCCTGCCGGACCGTCACCTTGATCCCGGTCTCCTTGGTGAACGCGTCCGTCCACTCCTTGGTCAGGTCCTCATGCTGGGCGTTGTAGATGAGAATGTTGTTGTCGTCCTTGGCGGAGGACGAGCATCCGGTTGCCGCGAGCAGGGTGATTGCCGCGATCGCGCCGGAGATCAGTTTCCATCGAGCCACTGCCATGACTGTCCTTTCGACCTGCCAATCCTCGTCTATGAGGTTTGGCTAACCAACCTACCGGCTCCGGGGTCGGACAGATCCGGCACCCCGCCGAATCGCAACCGTTTTGCCGTAGTCTGCGGACATTCAGTGGTGAACCGATCGACAGGATCTCGATGACCCTCCCGCCCGGCGGACAACCGTACAATCCCGCACCGGACGTTCAGCAATCCTCTGGCGAACACACCTCCCCTGGTAAACGACGTGGCCGCTCACCCCTGATCATCGGGCTGATCGTGGCGGCCGTCGTCCTGGTCGGCGGTGGCATCGCCGCCGCAGTCTCCTTGACCGGCAAGACAACTCCGTCCGATGACCAGCGCATCGAGTCGACCGTGCGGGATTTCTACGGCACGCTCTCGGACAAGGGACCGTCCGTCGCGGTGACCAAGGCCTGCGCCGCGGACCGTGCGCAGTACGACGCGCTCCCGGACGCCCAGAAGAGCGCCTCCGACGAGGGCAAGATCAGTATTCGTATTGTGAGCGTGGATCACATCGCCGTCACCGGTGACCGTGCCACCGCGAATCTGGTCGGGGCCATGACCATGCCCGGCGCCGAGGACAAGACGACCACCGCCACCGAACACCTCCGTAAGGAAGACGGCACATGGAAGGTCTGCTCGGCCGACGGCAGGTAGTGCGGCGATGAGCTGCTGCGGACCCACCCGGCGACGGGTGCTGGGAGCCTTCGCGGCAGCCGCGCTGCTACCGCTGGCGCGGCCGAGTTCGGTTCGCGCGCAACCCGGTTCCGTGCTGCCGACCGATCTCGAGGTCGTGACCGTCACCGAGAGTTCGGCGGTGCTCACCTGGACGACCCTGGGCCCGGATGCCGGTGGCACGCCGGTACCCGTCGAGACCGATGGCGAGCTGTGGCTGGGCCCCGCGGACGGATCGGGTCTGCGCCAGGTCTGGGCCGAGCCGGAGCCGACCGCCTATCACTACGCGGAGGTCACCGGGCTGGAACCCGGGCGGCGCTACCGCTTCGAGGCCCGCTCGCTCGGCGTCGCGGCCGCCCCCGCGCTGAATGTGGCTACGCGACTCCCGAATACGCCGGAGGCGACGGGCGAATTCGGCACGCTGATCCCACCGCCCGGCCGCCTGCTGCGCACCATCGCCCTGTCCAACGACATTCACTACGGTGAGGAGGTCAGCGGTCTCATCACCGCGGGTCTGCCGCCCGGTGTGCGCCAAGATCCCGGTCTGCCACCGTATCCCGAGGTCATGCTCACCGCGGTGCTGGACGATCTGCGCCGGCCCGACCGCGGCGCCGACCACCTGATCCTCGCCGGCGATCTGACCGCCGAGGCCACGCCCGCCCAGGTCGGCGGCGTCCACGCGCATCTGTCCGCCTGGGGCGCGCCGGGCCGGGATTGGTTCGCCTGCCGCGGCAATCACGACCGCCCGCACCTGGGCGGCGAGTACACCGGCTGCACGCCGTTTCTCGACCACTACGACTGCTGGGGCGAATCCTTCACTCCCCGGCAGCAATTGGCGGAATACGAGGTGGGCGAGCTGCGCCTGCTCGCCCTCGACACCACCGAACTCGACGCCGCCGGCGGCAGCATCGACCGCCCGCAGTTCGATCGGTTGCGCGAGCTGCTGCGTGCCGACCCGGATCGCCCGACCCTGGTGTTCAGCCACCATCCGGTCACCGCCGAATCCGGCTGGTCCAATATCGCGGGCCCCGGTTTCATCCTGAATGCCGCCGACGCCGCGGAGTTGCAGTCCCTCTATGGCTCCGCACCCGGTGTCTTCCTGCACCATTCCGGTCATACCCACCGCAATCGCCGCACCCGCCCCGACCTGGCCCTCCCCGTCGAATTCCTGGAAGTGGCCGCGGCCAAGGAATATCCCGGCGGCTACACCCTGCTGCGCGTCTACGAGGGCGGCTACATGCTGAATTTCTACAAGACCCGCACCCCGGGCGCCCGGCGCTGGAGCGCCCGCTCCCGCGGCGAATACTTCGGCCTGCTCCCCGAATACACCCTCGGCGCCACCGCGGATCGCAATCACGTGGTGCTGCGCGACTTCTCGGGTCTGACCGCATGAAAGCGGCTGGGCCCCCGCGAAGTTCGCGGAGGCCCAGCCTGATGGAGCGAGCGGCGGGAGTCGAACCCGCGTATACGGCTTTGCAGACCGCTACCTAGCCCCTCGGTCACACCCGCATCGAGATCCATAGTGCCGGAGCCGGACAGGGGCGACCAGGGTTCGAATCAGCCTGATTTCTATCAGGGGACGGCCGCCGGGTCCGGGGGCGGCGGTGCGTCCGGCGGGGGCGGCGGCGGGTCCAGTGGGGCGGGCGGGGGTTCCGGGGCCGGGGGCGGCGGTTCCGGTGCGACCGTGGGAGCCGTTGTGAGCGACTGTGTTTCGGGCACCGCGTCGGGCCCCGGCGCGCTGGCGTCGAAGGCCGGCGGGCTGTTGGGGTCGATGGTCGGGTTGTCGCAGCTCGCACCGACCTCCGGATAGGTGTACTGGTTCTGGCGCAGCGCGACGATGAACTGGGTGATCCGGGGATCGCGCGGATCGCTCAGTTTCAGCTGGTGGCCCCACGATTGCAGGGACACCGGGGTATCCAGGCCGGGATACGGCGAAATGAGCATGTAGGGCTTGCCCACCACTTCATTGCGCAATATGGCCTGGCTGTCGGCGTCCAGACTGCTGGGGTTGTACGTGATCCATACCGCCCCATGCTCCAGCGAGTGCACGGCATTCTCCGAGCGAATCGCCTGTTTGTAGACCACGCCGGTGCAGGGCGCCCACGACGCGTCGTGCGGGCCGCCGAAGGGCGGTGATTGGGTATAGGCGACGCGCTGGGTGGCCAGCACGTGCACGCCGGCGGGGAAGTCCTTGTGCACGACGCCCGCGATCCGGGTGGACGGGTCGTGGTCGTGCGCGGTCGGAGTGAATTCCGCGGCGGTGGCCGCGGCGGAATCGCCCTCGGCGCTCCACGGCCACAGCACGGCCGCGGTGCCGACGGTGAGCACCAGGCCGATCAGGCCGGCGAACAGCGGCATCCGATTGCGCTTGCGCGGTAGACGTTCCGGGAAGGGCACGCTGTACGGGCCCTGTATCGAGGGTGGGGCCTGGTCGAATTTCGGGCCGAGCGGGTTGGTCACGTACTGCCTCCTAATAGCGGCAAGAGTACGACACCGAAAAAGGGCTCGGCGCGGCGGAAGTCGGGTCGGGGGCGTGCGATGATCGGTGGCATGTCTCGGCCACGTCCCCTGCCGCTCGATCCGATCGAGGAGGCGCATCGCCAGTGGACCGAGCACGGCTGGGGCGAGGTCGCCGACGGGATGGCGGCGGTCACCTCGCTGGTGCGGGCGCAGCAGATCGTCATGGCGCGGGTCGACGAGGCGCTGAAACCCTCCGGCCTCACCTTTTCCCGATACGAACTGCTGATGCTGCTGAGTTTCAGCAAAACCGGCGCCCTGCCGATGGCGATGGCCAGCGCCCGGTTGCAGGTGCATCCGACCAGTGTCACCAACACGGTGGACCGTCTGGAGGCGGCGGGGCTGGTTAAGCGGGTGCCACATCCGAGTGACCGGCGAGCAACTCTCATCGAAATAACCGATGCCGGAAGGGAATCGGTGGCCGCGGCCACCATCCAGCTGAACCGGCAGGTGTTCGCGGATACCGGCCTGGCACCGGAGAGACTCCACCTACTGCTGCAATTACTGGCGGAATTCCGGCAGACCGCCGGTGACTTCGACACCGGCGGCGCGCCCACCCGCTGGTCCGGACAGTAACCATCCAGCATCCGAGCAGCCAATTTCCTGCGTCATAGTCTTGGTTTCGGGCGCGAATAGGTTCACCATTGAGGCCATGGTGCTGGTCCTCGGGGTGTCAGCTGGCGCGGCGGGTGCGCGTGCCATGCTCACCCATTCCGACCAGCCCCACCTCCCCCCGATCGACCGGTGCACAGTGCCGCGCCGCAGCGGCGGCGGTATGGAGGAGGGCGTTTTCGAGGCCATTCGCCTGATGCGCAAATCCGCGGACCGGCGCGATGAATTCATTACCGGTATCGCCGTCACCTGCCGCTGCAGCGCCCATGCCGAGGCGGTGCGCACCACGGCCGGCCGCAATCGCCTCACCGTGATCGACGAGCAGGTCGCGCAGCTGCGCTATCTGCGTTTCACCGGCCGACTACCGGCCGAGGGTTCGGTACTGCTGTACGACCTGGGCGCCTCCGGTCTCACCCTGACGCAGATCGACTGCCGCACCGATGCCATTCTGGCCAGTAAGCGCAGTACCGTACTCGGCGGCGACGGGCACGATGCCCTGCTGCGCTGGCTGCTGGTGCGCGGCGGCGTGACCGTGGATCTGGCCACCAGCCGCCGCCACAAGGAAGCCCTGGCCACCGACCGGGTGATCGCCGTCTGCGATCCGATCTCCGGGCACCGAGCCGTCATCACCCGCAGCGATTTCGCCGATCTGGTGGCTGCGGGCATTCACCATTCGGTCTCGTTCGTCCGGCAGATGATCGAGGAGACCGGGGTGCATCCGACGGCCATGGCGCTGCTGGGCGGCTGCACCCGCAACAAGAGCATTCGGGACGAGCTGGAACAGCAGCTCGACCTCCCGCTGATCTACGATCCCGAACCGGAATTCGTCTCCACCCGCGGCGCGGTACTGCTCGCCGCCGAGCGCCCCTCCGCCCGGAGAGTCCGGAGTGTCCGTTTCAATCCGGTCCCGGCCCTGCGCGCCGGCGCGTCGGACACCCCGTCCCGCCGCAAACTCGTCGCCGCCATCGCGGTCACCGTCACCCTCGGCGGAACCATCGCGGGCGCACTGGCTTTCAACCACGACGGCGACCACACGGACGGCAAACCACCGACGGTAGAAGTCGTCGGCCCGCCGAAGCACAGCTGATCCGTCGAGGGGCCTAACCAACTGAAGTATCACCGTCTGAAACATCGCCCTCGTCATCCCGGCATGCTTTTGGCCGGGATCCGCTGGTGGCCGACAGATTCCGGCCAAAAGCGCGCCGGAATGACGGGGGCCGGGCAGCAAAAAAGTTCTCCCACCCGATCGGATGGGAGAACTTTTGCGGCAGAACCGGTTTCGCCTACTTGTTGGTGAAGTCGGCGGGGCGCTTCTCGACGAAGGCGGCCATGCCTTCCTTCTGATCGTCGGTGGCGAAGAGCGAGTGGAAGACTCGGCGTTCGAAGCGCAGGCCCTCGGTGAGGGTGGTTTCGAAGGCGCGGTCGACAGCTTCCTTGGCGATCATGACCGACGGGAGCGACATGCCGCCGATGGTTTCAGCGACCTCGAGCGCGGTGGCCACCAGGTCGGCGGCCGGGACGATGCGCGAGACCAGGCCCGCGCGCTCGGCCTCTTCGGCATCCATATTGCGGCCGGTGAGAATGAGATCCATGGCCTTGGCCTTGCCGACCGCACGGGTCAGGCGCTGCGAGCCGCCCATGCCGGGGATGACACCGAGCTTGATTTCGGGCTGGCCGAATTTGGCGGTGTCCGCGGCGATCAGGAGGTCGCACATCATGGCCAGTTCGCAGCCGCCGCCGAGGGCGTAACCGGCGACCGCGGCGATGATGGGCTTGCGGAAGGCGACCAGGCGGTCCCAGCCGGCGAAGTGGTCGGCCAGGAACATGTCCATATAGGACTTGCTCTGCATCTCCTTGATATCCGCGCCGGCCGCGAAGGCCCGCTCGGAGCCGGTCAGCACGACCGCGCCGATCTCACTGTCGTTCTCGAGCTCGTCGAGAGCGGCCGTGATATCGATGAGAACCTGCGAGTTCAGCGCATTGAGGGCCTTCGGCCGGTTCAGCGTGATGAGGGCGACCCGCCCCTTACGCTCCAGCAGAATCGTCTCGAAGTCGGTCACGCCTGTTCTCCTCCAGATCGCTTACGGATATCGGTGACGATAGCCGAGAAATCTTTGCCCGCTTCGTCCTGGTTGAAGCGGTGGTAGATGTCGGCTGCCAGCAAACCGATCTGTCCGTCGACGCCATTGCACTTCAGCGCGTTCGCGGCCAGACCCAGGTCTTTGTTCATGAGCGCGGTGGCGAAGCCCGGCTTGTAGTCGTTATTGGCCGGGCTGGTCGGCACCGGCCCGGGGACCGGGCAGTACGAGGTGAGCGCCCAGCTCTGACCCGACGCCGTGGAGACCACATCGAAGAACTTCTCGTGTGTCAGCCCCAGCTTCTCGCCCAGCACAATGGCTTCCGACAACCCGATCATGGAGATGCCCAGGATCATGTTGTTGCAGACCTTGGCGGCCTGCCCGACACCGGCACCGCCGCAGTGCACCACCTTGCCGCCCATGACCTCCAGAATCGGCAGGGCAGCCGCGAAGTCGTCGTCCGCGCCGCCCACCATGAAGGTGAGCGTCCCCGCGACGGCCCCGCCCACGCCACCGGAGACCGGGGCGTCCAGGGCCCGATGTCCCGCTGCCACAGCGAGTTCCGCGGCGGACTTGGCATCGTCGACATCGATGGTGGAGCAGTCGATGAAGAGCGTGCCCGGCTTCGCGGCGGCCAGCACCTCGCTGTAGAGGTCCAGCACAATGCGGCCGTTGGGCAGCATGGTCAGGACGATCTCCGATTCCGCCACGGCCGCAACGGGTGTCGTGACCACGGTGGCGCCGTCCGCCCGCGCCTGCTCCTGTGCGGCGGGCACGGGATCGAAGGCGAGGACCTTGTATCCGGCCTTGACCAGATTGGCGGCCATGGGTCCGCCCATATGCCCCAGTCCCAGGAATCCGACCTTCTTGTTCACGCTTGCTGAAGTGCTCACTGCTCGTCCTTCGGTGCGGCCAAACCCAATTCGCGATCGCCGAGGGCGCCGAAGTAGGCGTCCACCTGGGCGGCGGTGACGTCCGCCAGGGTGGCGGGCGACCACTGCGGATTGCGGTCCTTGTCGATGACCTGGGCGCGAATGCCCTCTACCAGGTCGTGGGTGTTGAGCGAGGCGGTCGACACCCGGTACTCCTGGTTCAGCACCTCGTCGAGGCTCGAAGCCTTACGCGCACTGCGCAGCGACCGCAGGGTGACCTGCAGTGCCACCGGGGATTTCGACAGCACCTCCGCGGCGGCAGCCGCCGCCTCGGGCCGGCCGTCGGACTCCAGTCGCGACACGATCTCCTCCACCGAATCCGCGGCATAGCAGAAATCGATCCAATCCCGCTGTGCCACAAACTCGGACACGGGAGCGGGCTGGGCGAACTCGGCGATGGCACGTGCCGCATCGGCGGTGCGCAGCGCCTCCAGCAGCGCCGGAATGTGCTCGGACGGCACGAAGTAGTCGGCGAATCCGGCGGCGATGGCATCACCGGCGGTCATTCGCGCGGTGGTCAGCGCGATATGGGTGCCGATCTCGCCGGGCGCGTGCGCGAGCAGGTAGGTACCGCCCACATCGGGGATGAAGCCGATACCGGTCTCCGGCATGCCGACCTTGGAGCGCTCGGTGACGATGCGGTGGCTCGCATGCCCGGACAGGCCGACGCCGCCGCCCATGACGATGCCGTCCATCACGGCCACATAGGGTTTGGGGTAGCCGCCGATGAGGGCATTGAGGATGTACTCGTCCCGCCAGAAGCGCCCGCTCGGCGAGTCCGCAGCGGTGTAGGGCGTATCCCCCTGCGCCACTGCGTTCTTCGCGTCATGGTGAATGGCGACGATATCGCCGCCCGCGCACAGCCCGCGCTCCCCCGCGCCGGTGAGCACCACGGTGCGCACCTCGTCGTCGCCGGCCCAAGCGCGCAGTGCGTCCAGAATGGCCAGCGCCATCGGATGATTCAGCGCATTGATCGCCCGCGGCCGATTGAGCGTTATGAGCCCGAGCCCGTCCCGCTTCTCGATCAGGACCTCGGCCGTATTCTCTGTATCGCTCATGCCCGAGCCTCGCTGGCGCTCGGCTCGGTCATGCGCGATGCGCGCTGTGCCTTCGATTCGTTCGCTGCGCTCACTCATGCTGCTCCTACCACAGAGCGGGCGACGACGACCCGCATGATCTCGTTCGTGCCTTCCAGAATCTGATGCACCCGCAGATCGCGGACGATCTTCTCGATCCCGTATTCGGCCAGGTAACCGTAGCCACCGTGCAGTTGCAGGGCCTTGTTGGCCACATCGAATCCGGCGTCGGTGGCGAACCGCTTGGCCATGGCGCAGAGCTCGACCTTGTCCTCGGCATCGGCGTCCAGGGCGGCGGCCGCACGCCACAGCAGGGTGCGGGCGGCCTCCAGTGAGGTGCGCATATCCGCGAGTTCGAATTGCAGCGCGGTGTTGTCGAGCAGCCGGGCCCCGAAGGCCTTGCGCTGCGCCATATAGGTGACGGTCTTGTCCAGCGCCGACTGCCCGCCGCCCAGCGAGCAGGCCGCGATATTCAGCCGACCACCATTGAGACCGTTCATGGCGATGCGGAAGCCATTGCCCTCGGCCCCGAGCAGATTCGAGGCGGGCACCCGGGCATTGTCGAGAATGACCTGCCGGGTGGGCTGTGCGTTCCAGCCCATCTTCCGCTCGTTCGCGCCGAACGAGAGTCCCGGTGTATCGGCGGGCACGATGAAGGCCGAAATCCCGCGTGCCCCGGTGTCTCCGGTGCGCGCCATGATCACGTACACATCGGAGCTGCCCGCACCGGAGATGAATTGCTTGACGCCGGTGAGCAAGTAGTCGTCGCCGTCGCGAACGGCCTTGGTGCTCAAGGCCGCCGCATCCGACCCGGCGCCCGGTTCGGTGAGTGCGTAGCTGGCGAGCAGATCCATGGAGGTCAGCCCGGGCAGCCACCGATTGCGCTGCGCCTCATCGCCGTAACTGTCGATCATCCACGACGCCATATTGTGGATGGAGATGTAGGCGGCGATGGTCGGGCAGCCGGTGGCGAGCTGCTCGAAGATGCGCACGGCATCCAGCCGCCGCAATTGCGAGCCGCCCACGTCCTCACGAACGTAGATGCCGCCCAGGCCGAGCTGTCCGGCCTTGCGCAGGACGTCTATCGGGAAGTGTTTGTGCTCATCCCATTCCAGCGCGTTCGGCGCGAGCAGCTCGTCGGCAAAGGAGCGGGCGGTCGCGGTGATCGCCTTTTCGTCTTCGTCGAGTACGAACATGATCAGTCCATGGTCGGAATCACGAAGGCATTGGCCGCGGAGCGGCCCGAGGACACAGTCTCCTTGCCTCCTGCCGGCCAGCGCTGGGTGACTGTCTTCGTCTTGGTGTAGAAGCGGATCGAATCCGGGCCGTGCTGATTGAGATCGCCGAAGCCGGAACGCTTCCAGCCGCCGAAGGTGTGGTACGCGATCGGCACCGGAATAGGCACATTGATACCGACCATGCCGACCTGCACCCGCGCCGCGAAGTCACGGGCGGTATCACCGTCGCGGGTGAAAATGCTGACGCCATTGCCGTATTCGTGCTCGTTCGGCAGGCGCAGCGCCTCCTCGTAATCCTTGGCGCGCACGATGGTGAGCACCGGACCGAAGATCTCTTCCTTGTAGATGCGCATATCCGGGGTGGCGCGGTCGAACAGCGTTGCGCCCGCGAAGAATCCGTCCTCACCGCCCTCGACAACCAGTCCGCGGCCGTCGATCACCAGCTCCGCGCCCTCGTCGACGCCGATCTGCACATAGTCGTTGACACGATCCACGCCGTCGCGGCCGACCAGCGGGCCGAAGTCCGCGCCCGGATCGTCGGAGAGGCCGACATTGAGCTTGGCGACCCGCTCGATCAGCTTGTCGCGCAGCCGATCCGCGGTCTCCTCGCCGACCGGTACGGCGACCGAGATGGCCATGCAGCGTTCACCGGCCGAGCCGTACCCGGCGCCGATGAGCTGGTCGGCCACATCGTCGAGGTCGGCGTCCGGCATGACGATGGCGTGGTTCTTGGCCCCGCCGAAGCACTGTGCGCGTTTGCCATTGGCCGTCGCGGTCTCGTAGATGTACTGCGCGATCGGGGTCGAGCCGACGAAGCCGACGGCCTTGATGCGCTCGTCGTGCAGCAGCGTATCGACAGCGACCTTGTCACCGTTGACGACGTTGAACACACCCGCGGGCAGCCCGGCTTCGAGAAAGAGCTCGGCCAGCCGCAGCGGCACCGACGGATCGCGCTCGGATGGCTTGAGCACGAAGGCATTTCCGCACGCCAGCGCGGGCCCGGCCTTCCACAGCGGAATCATGGCCGGGAAGTTGAAGGGCGTGATGCCCGCGACGACGCCGAGCGGTTGCCGCATGGAGTACACATCGATGCCGGTGCCGGCGCTCTCGGTGTATTCGCCCTTGAGCAGGTGCGGAATACCGACGGCGAATTCGATGACCTCGAGGCCGCGCTGGATATCGCCCTTGGCGTCGGGGATGGTCTTGCCGTGCTCGGAGGACAGCAGTGCGGCGAGGGAATTCATCTCCTCCTGCACCAGCGTCAGGAACTTCATGAGCACACGCGCCCGCTTCTGCGGGTTGTAGGCGGCCCAGACCAGCTGGGCTTCGGCGGCATTGGCGATGACCGCCTCGACCTCGGCCTTACTGGCCAGCGGCACCCGCGCCTGCACCTGTCCGGTGCTCGGGTTGAAGACGTCGCGGAAATTGCCGGACGTTCCGGGGACGTGCTGTCCGCCGATGAAGTGGGTCAGTTCGCGAACCATGCCAGTCCTGTCTCGATGTCGCCCGTCGCATCACAGGTGCTCGATGCCGGCTCCGCGCGTAGACCGTGCGGTACTAGGCCACCATATAGTTGGACATCCTAGTATTTCCAGAGATGTTGCTGTGGCAGATCTCACGTCATATTTGATTTGACGTCCTACTATTGGGGTATCAACGGTACGGCCGCACAGGTGGAGGAACCCATGGCCGATCTGCACGTTCCGGTGAACCCGGTGCGCTTTGTGACCTCAGCGGCGCTGTTCGACGGCCACGACGCGGCCATCAACATCATGCGGCGGATTCTCCAGGCCCAGGGGGCCGAGGTCATTCACCTCGGGCACAACCGGGCCGTGAGCGAGGTGGTGGACGCCGCCGTCAGCGAGGACGTGCAGGGTGTCGCCGTCAGCTCGTATCAGGGCGGGCATATCGAGTACTTCGAATATCTGGCGGCGGCGCTGAAGGAGGCCGGGGCCGGGCATGTGCGCATCTTCGGAGGGGGCGGCGGGGTCATCGTCGACGAGGAGATCGAGCGGCTGGCCGCGGCGGGGGTGACCATCTTCTCGCCGGAGGACGGGCAGCGGCTCGGCCTGCCGGGCATGATCAATCGGCTGATCAGCGACTGCGATGAGGATCTGGCGCGCGCACCGGCGCCCTTGGACGCGGTGCTGAGCGGGGATCGGGCGGCGCTGGCCCGGACGCTCACCTGCCTGCAGCAGGATGCGCTGCCCGCGGCGGATCTGGCCGAGCTCACCGCGGCGGCGGCCGCGCGGCAGGTACCCGTACTGGGCATCACCGGCACCGGCGGCTCCGGAAAATCTTCGCTCACAGATGAACTCGTGCGCCGCCTGCGCACCGATCAGCAGGACAAGCTGCGCATCGCGGTGCTCGCGATCGATCCGACCCGGCGGCGCGGCGGCGGTGCGCTACTGGGCGACCGCATTCGGATGAACGCCCTGGACGGGGAGCGGGTGTTCTTCCGGTCGCTGGCCACCCGCGGCGAGCGGGAGCTGCCGCTCAATATCGATGCCATGGTGATCGCCTGCAAGGCAGCGGGATACGACCTGGTCATACTGGAGACGCCGGGCATCGGGCAGGGCGATGCGGAGGTCGCCGAACATGTGGACGTCTCGCTGTACGTGATGACGCCGGAATTCGGCGCGGCCTCACAGCTGGAGAAGATCGACATGCTCGATTACGCGGATGTGGTGGCCATCAACAAGTTCGAGCGGCGCGGGGCCGAGGACGCACTGCGGGATGTGTCGCGGCAGCTGGTGCGCAATCGCGAGGCATTCCACGCACTGCCGGAGGATATGCCGGTATTCGGCACCAGCGCAGCCACTTTCAATGATGATGGAGTGACAGCGCTGTATCAGCATCTGAGCGGCTTGCTCGCCGCGCAGGGGTTGCCGCTGGCGCCCGGGGTGCTGCCCCGGGTGGACACCCGGTCCTCCACCCGTTTCGCGCAGCTCATTCCGCCGGCGCGGGTGCGGTATCTGGCCGAGATCGCCGAGACGGTGCGGGAGTACCACGCCGCCACCGGTCGGCAGATCGCGGCGGCGCAGCGGGTACAGCGTGTGGAGCAGGTGCTCGCCGAACTGCCGGGCGGCGGCACCGGGTCGGCGGCGGCATCTTCGGATCCCGAAGGTGCCGCCGCCAGCACACCCCGGACCGCGCATTCCGCTGTGGCCGAACTCCTGGAGCAGGCCCGCGCGGATCTGGCCCCGGGCAATGCCGCGCTGCTGGCGCAGTGGCCCGCTGTCGCCGACTCGTATCGGGGTGATGAGCAGGTGGTCCGGGTGCGCGATCGGGAGCTGCGCACCAACCTGCGCCGAGAGACGCTGTCCGGCAGTTCGATTCCCCGGGTGGCGCTCCCCCGCTACACCGATCACGGTGAGCTGCTGCGATTCCTGCGGTCGGAGAATCTGCCGGGCCGGTTCCCGTTCACGGCGGGGGTGTTCCCGTTCAAGCGGGACAATGAGGATCCGGCGCGCATGTTCGCGGGTGAGGGCGATGCCTTCCGCACCAATAAGCGCTTCCGGGTGCTCTCGGAACACGCTGAGGCCAAACGGCTTTCCACCGCCTTCGATTCGGTGACGCTGTACGGGCACGATCCGGCCGAGCGGCCCGATATCTACGGCAAGGTCGGCACCTCGGGCGTCTCCATCGCCTCGCTGGACGATATGAAGGCGCTCTACGACGGATTCGATCTGGATGCGCCGAGCACCTCTGTCTCCATGACCATCAACGGTCCGGCGCCCACCATTCTGGCGTTCTACCTCAATGCCGCGATCGACCAAGCGCTGGAACAGTTCTCGGCGGCGCAGGGCCGCGACGCCACCACCGAGGAGGCGGCCGCACTGCGTGCCGAGACCCTGGCCACCGTGCGCGGGACGGTGCAGGCCGACATCCTCAAGGAGGATCAGGGGCAGAACACCTGTATCTTCTCCACCGAATTCAGCCTGCGCATGATGGCCGATATCCAGGAGTGGTTCGTGCGCAACAGCGTTCGCAACTTCTACTCGGTCTCGATCTCCGGCTATCACATTGCCGAGGCGGGTGCGAATCCGATCAGTCAGCTGGCATTCACGCTGTCGAACGGCTTCACGTATGTGGAGTCGTATCTGGCGCGCGGTATGCACATCGATGATTTCGCGCCGAATCTGTCCTTCTTCTTCTCCAATGGCATGGACGCCGAATACTCGGTGATCGGCCGGGTGGCGCGGCGCATCTGGGCGATCGCCATGCGCGACAAGTACGGCGCCAATGATCGGTCGCAGAAGCTCAAGTACCACATTCAGACCTCCGGGCGGTCGCTGCACGCACAGGAGATGAACTTCAACGACATTCGCACCACGCTGCAGGCGCTCATCGCCGTCTACGACAATTGCAACAGCCTGCACACCAATGCCTACGACGAGGCCGTCACCACGCCCACCGAGGAATCGGTGCGGCGCGCCTTGGCGATTCAGCTCATCATCAATCGCGAGTGGGGGCTGGCGATGAACGAGAATCCGCTGCAGGGCAGCTTCATCATCGATGAACTCACCGATCTGGTGGAGGAGGCGGTGCTGCGCGAATTCGACCGCATCAGCGAACGCGGCGGGGTACTCGGGGCCATGGAGACCGGGTATCAGCGCGGGCGCATCCAGGATGAATCCATGCTGTACGAGCGGCGCAAGCATGATGGGAGCCTGCCGATCGTGGGGGTGAACACCTTCCGCAATCCGCATGCCGAGGAGCACCGGGTGCTCGAGTTGGCGCGCGGTACCGAGGACGAGAAGCAGTCGCAATTGCAGCGGGTGCGCGACTTCACGCAGCGCCATCGCGACGCGGCCCCCGCCGCGCTGGCCCGGCTCGCGGAGGCGGCGAGCAGTGATGCGAATGTCTTCGAGGCGCTCATGGACGCGGCGCGGGTCTGCACCCTGCAACAGGTCACCGACATCTTCTTCACCGTCGGCGGGCAATACCGCCGCAATGTCTGACGCGTTTGTCCAAGAACGGGTCGGACCCGGCCGATAAAGTCCGATCTGTGCAGGCAAAAGGAACTTTTCAGGTCAAGTCGTTCACGCCCACCGAGGTGGTCCCGGATCCGGCGATCAGCACCGCCCTCCCCGTCGGCATCTCACTGATGGAGAAGCAGTTCGAGGGGGAGGTCAGCGGGCGGTCCGCCACGCTGTTCACCGCCGCCTTCGACCAGACCGCCGGCGCCGGAACATATCTGGCGATGGAGTCCTTCGAGGGCACGCTGAACGGCCGCTCCGGCGCGTTCAACTTCGTCCATTCGGCCAGCACCAGCGGCACCGATCGCAGCGCGGAATTCTTCCTCATCGTGCCGGGCAGCGGGACCGCGGAGCTGGCCGGGATCACCGGCACCGGCGGCATCAGCGTCGACGCCGACGGCACCCACCACATCGAGTTCGAGTACGAACTCGGCTGACGGCACGGCCGGTCTCGACCGCCAGGCCCGAATCCGGCTCGGCTCGGCCTCATGCGTGGAACAATCCGCATCAGGCCGAGCCGGACGGAAGGGACAAGATGGACCTTGCGGGAATGACAGTCGTCGATGCCCATATCCATCAGTGGGATCCGCTGACCACACCGCGTGAGTTCAGCGGGCTGGCGAAGCTCTTCCAGCGGGTCCCGGTCCCCATCGATTGGGCCAAGCGGCTGGCGCCGCGCCGGGATCGCGAGTTCGTCGGTGACCCGGAACCGTTCGTGCACCCGTATCTGCCCGCCGACTATCGGACCGATGCCGGTGAGGTGCCGGTCGAGGCGATTGTGCACATCGAGGTGGAGTGGTCCGGCAGCGGTCCGCTGGCGGCGGCCGAGGAGACGCGGTGGGTGGCCGGCCTGCCGTTCGGGGTGGATACGCCCGCCCTGGGCGCAATCATCGGGGCGGGCGATCCGGCGGCGCCCGGATTCGCCGAACTGCTCGATGCGCACCAGTTGGCATCTCCGCTGTTCCGGGGCATTCGCACCCGCGTCGAATCGCATCCCGATTCGGGCGTGCGGGCACACAACAAAGCGCCGGGCGCGCTCACCTCGCCGCAATTCCTGGACGGCTTCGGCGCACTCGCGGAACGCGGGCTCTCGTTCGAGGCCTGGGTGTATTCGCAGCAGCTGCCCGAGGTCACCGCACTGGCGCGGCGATATCCGGACGCGACCATCGTGCTGAACCATCTCGGCACGCCCGCAGGCATTTTCGGCCCGGTGGGCAAGAACACCGGTCACAATCCGGGGCAGCGGCGGGAGCTGTTCGTCCAGTGGCGCGACGACCTCGCCGCGCTCGCCACCCATGCCAATGTGGTGGCCAAGGTCAGCGGGCTGATGATGCCCATTCTCGGCCATCCCGTTCCGCCGCGCGGCGAACCGACTCCGGTCCCCGTTCTGCTGGAACGCATTTCACCGCTACTACAGCACGCGCTCGACGTCTTCGGCGCGGACCGCCTGCTCTGGGGCTCCAATTTCCCCGTGGACAAACCGATTACGAGCATCGGCAATGCGGCCGAGGCGGTCGCCACCGCGCTCACCGACCACGGCGCTGACGAGAAGGCCCTGGAACAGGTCTTCCGCGTCAATGCCCAGCGGATCTATCACGTCGACAATTTCTGACGGTCAGGAGCGATTGCGCACCCGGTCGCCTGTCGCCACCGGTGTCGCGGGCTGCTTGCCGAGTGTGTCGAAGCGGTAGTGGTCGAGGTCGAAATGGCCTGCGCGCCAGAAGCCTTCGGGGGTGGTCATGGGGCGCAACGGCACATCGCCATTCTTGTCGAAGTAGTAGCTGTTGGCCAACGCGCAGCTGTCCTGCCAGAAGACCTGTGAGCCACGGCGATCCAGCATTTCCTCGAAGTAGTCGTCATTGGCTTCCTGGGTGACTTCGACACGGGTCGAATGCCGCCGGCGCGCCTGCTCCAGCAGGCGCAGGATGTGCTTGGTCTGCATTTCGATGAGAGCGAAGTACGACGAACCGTTGTAGCCGTACGGGCCGATAATGGTGAAGAAGTTGGGGAAGCCGGGCACGCTCACGCCTTCATATGCCTGCAGCCTGCGTGTATCCCACCAATCCTCCAGGCGGACGCCGTCGCTGCCGTGCAGATCGAAGGTCGGCATATTGCCCGATTCCATGACTTTGAAGCCGGTGGCCATGATCAGGACATCGACCTCGTGGTGCGTATTGCCGGTGCGCACGCCCGTTGCGGTGATCTCGGTGATCGGGTCGGTATCCAGGTGCACGTTCTCGCGGTTGAACGTCTTCAGATAGTCATTGGAGAAGGAGGGACGCTTACAGCCGACCGCGTACTTGGGCGTGAGCTGCTCGCGCACCACCGGATCTTTCACCTGCTGCTTCAAATGCGCCAGGCCGGAACGCTCCCCGAGTTTCGCCATCGGCAGCACCTTGTAATAGTGCGCGGCCAGCGGGAAGGTGACCTCCACGAAGGCCTGGCTGAGCCAGCGCGTCAGCAGCTGCCCGCCGGGCAGGCGTAGCAGCTGCCGCACCGCCGGGGGCAGCGCGGCATCCGGTCGCGGCAGGCACCAGATCGGAGTGCGCTGGAAGACAACAAGATCGGCCACCTCCGGCGCGATCTCCGGAATCACCTGCACCGCGGACGCACCGGTGCCGATGATGGCCACTCGCTTCCCGCGCAGCTCCTGATCGTGATCCCAGCGCGCCGTATGCATGGTGATGCCGGTGAAGCGTTCCGCGCCAGGGATCTCCGCCGTCTTCGGCCGGGTCAGCACGCCGGTCGCGCCGATGACGAACCGGGAGGTGAGCTGATCACCGTCGGCCGTCCGCAGTCGCCACACATGCACGGTGTCGTCGAAATCCGCGCGAGTGATGGTGGTGCTGAAGCGAATACGCGGGCGCAGGCCGTACTTGCTCACACAGTGCTCGGCATAGGCCTTCAGCTCCCGGCCCGGCGCGTACACCCGCGACCAATTGTGCTGCTGCTCGAAGGAGAACTGGTAGCTGAACGACGGAATGTCCACGCCGATACCGGGATAGGTGTTCCAGTGCCAGGTGCCGCCCACCCCGTCGGCGTCGTCCACGATCAGGAAATCGTCGAATCCCGCCTTGCGCAGGGCGATCGCGGTGCCGATACCGGAGAATCCGGCGCCGACAATAATGATTTCGTGGTCCACCACAGTGCTGTTCAAGGCATGTCCTCCGCGTAGATGATGCAGTCCACCCGATGTTCGACACCGTCCACGGTGCGAATGCCGAGCGGCGCCGGCCGGGCGATCGGCCACCACGACGCATTGTCTGCGGCGCCGACGTGTTCTATCCACACCAGATCGGCCATGAAGGCCGCGAGCCGTGGCCGCTGCTCGGTGGTGATCAGGTCGGCTCCTGGTGCGTCCCAGTCGATATCGACCGGGGCCCACTGCCGGTCCTTGATGAGCGTGAGCATGTCGGAATACGCGAACGCCATTGTTCAGCTCCTTCGTGCTTACCGCACCAGTCGCTCCAGTAATCCGGCGGCGCGGGTGTACTGCTGGGGCAGCAGTCGTTTGGACTGCCAGATCAATTTGGCCTCGAACTGCGGGACCACATACAGCTGGCCGTGGTCCACGGCATCGAGGGTGGTGCGGGCGATCGAGGCGGGTTCGCGGCCGGTCCAGCGCAGTAGCCGGTCGCCCCATTCGTCCATCGATTCGCTGCCGACCGAAACACCCTCGAGGATGTTGGTTTTCACGGCGGTGGGGCACAGCACTGTGACGCCGACTCCGGTACCGGACAGTTCGGCGGCCAGGGTCTCCGACAGGGCGAGAACGCCCGCCTTGCTCACGTTGTAGGCGGCCATGCGGGGTGCGACGCCGAAGGCCGCAGCGGAGGCGACATTCACGATATTGCCGTGCCCGGCCGCGCGCAGGCGCGGTGCGAAAACGTGGCAGCCGTGGATGACGCCCCACAGATTGATATCGAGGACCTGATGCCATTCGCGCAGCGGGGCATCGCCGACGACCTCGCCGCCGCGGCCGATTCCGGCATTGTTCACCACAAGGTCGGCGGGCTTGCCGAACCACTGCTCGGCGGTATTCGCGAGGGCCTCGACCTGCTCGATCCGGCTCACATCGCAGCTGGCATCAAAAGCTTTCCCACCTGCGGCGCTGACCAATTCGACGGTTTCCCGGGCCCGCTCGGCATCGATATCGGAGCAGATCACCCGCCCGCCGCGCCGGCCGAGTTCGACCGCGAAGGCGCGGCCGATGCCACTGCCCGCACCGGTCACCACAGCATCCGCCTGCTGGGTGCGGCGGGAACCGCCGAAGGGGTTGAGACGCATGAGAACTCCCGGATCGCTGCCACCCGAGCGGTCGATTGCGGGCATCTGCCACAACTGGCCGCACCTGCCACCAATTAGGCGCGCGACGGGGCCGAATGTCAACGATGATCGTGCACGGACCGGCCGGGCGGGGAGTCAGTCGGTGTCGAGGACCCGGTAGAGGGAGCGGAGTTGGCGCAGGCCGATTTCGGCGGTGCGCTCGTCCTCGGCGGTCATGCGGAGGGCCTGACGGAGGAGCACTGCGTCGAGATCTTCCGGGGCCGGGCGGAATTCGGGCTTGGGGAGCTTCGGCAGGGCTGTGTCCTCACCGTAGAGGTCGCCGGAATCCGCTGGGGCGCTTTCGTTCTGGACGCTGCCGATGAGCGCGTCCAGTTCGATGCCGCGCAGGGTGAGCAGATCTCGGGGATGCTCGTCCAGGCGCTCGGCGATGATGTAGCAGACGGCGGCCACATGCTTGCACGGCCAGCCGGGATCGGGGCAGGTGCAGGAGAAGTCGAGTTCGGAGGCGGTGTTCGGGAGCAGCAGCGGGCCGAGAGTGTGCGGCAGCGCGCCCGCGGCGATCTCGCCGAGCATGCCGGGGGTGGCGCGGACCAGGTCCACCAGTTCATCGAGGCGGTCATCGCGCAATTGGCGCAGGGCGAGCACCGAGATGAAGGGGCGGGGCTGACTGCCCTGCACCTCGGCGGCGACCGTGCCCGGCTCCATGCGGTAGCTGATCACCTGGCCGGTGCGGGCGTAGGAGCGGCCGCGGGTGAGGCGCCCGGCATCGGCGACCTGTTCGACGGCCTTCAGAAACGAACGGCCCCACCAGGTCTTGGCGAAGGCCGCACCGCTGCGACTGCGCGCGGATATGCCACCCTGGACCGGGCGGCGCTCGCCGAACTCACTGAAGTCGATATAGGTGTTCATTCGCCGACGGCCTCCGCACCCAGGGCGAACAGCTCGCGCAATTCGTCGTCACCCAGTTCGGTGATCCACTTCTCGCCCGCGCCGACGGTCAGATCGGCGAGTTGGCGTTTGCCGTTCAGCATGTCGTCCACCCGCTCCTCGATGGTGTCCACGCAGACCAACTTTCGCACCTGGACGTCGCGCCGCTGGCCGATGCGGAAGGCGCGGTCGGTGGCCTGGTTCTCCACCGCCGGATTCCACCAGCGGTCCAGGTGCACCACATGATTGGCGGCGGTGAGATTGAGCCCGGTGCCACCGGCCTTGAGCGACAGCAGCATGAGCGGCGGGCCGTTCTCGTCCTCCTGGAATCCGGTGACCATGGCATCGCGGCGCTGCTTGCTCACCCCGCCGTGCAGAAACGGCACCTCCGTGCCGAAACGTTCGGACAGGTACGGGGACACCAGATCACCGAATTCGGCGAACTGGGTGAAGAGCAGCGCACGCTCGCCATCGGCGATCACCGACTCGAGAATGTCTTCCACCAGTGCCAATTTCCCCGAGCGGTGGTGGCCGCGCTTCAGCACCGCCGAACCGTCCTTCAGATAGTGCGCGGGATGATTGCACACCTGCTTGAGCCTGGTCAGCGCCGCGAGCACCGCGCCCTTGCGCTCCATACCCTGTGCGGATTTGAGCTTGGCGGACATATCGTCGAGCACCGCCTGATACAGCGCGGCCTGCTCCACGGTCAGGTTGGCGCGCATGGTGATCTCGATCTTGTCCGGCAGATCGGAGATCACCGACGGATCGGTCTTGACCCGGCGCAGCACAAACGGCGAGGTGATGGCGCGCAGCCGGGTGACGGCATTCTCATCGCGCTCCCGCTCGATCGGCACCGCGAATCGCGAATGGAACTCCGAAGCCTTGCCCAGCAGTGTGGGATTGACGAAATCCATGATCGAGCGCAGCTCTTCGAGCCGGTTCTCCACCGGAGTTCCGGTGAGCGCCAGGCGATGTCGCGCCGGCACCAGCCGCGCGGCCCGCGCCTGCCGCGTCCCCGCATTCTTGATGTGCTGCGCCTCGTCCAGCGCCACCCGCTGCCACCGCTGCCGCTTCAACTCCTCCACGTCCCGGGCCAGCAGCGCATAGGTGGTCACCACCAAATCCGAATCCCCCACCGCCGCATCGAATTCCGCCCCCGACCGCCGCCCCGGCCCATGATGCACCAGCACCCGCAGATCCGGCGCAAACCGCTCCGTCTCCCGCTGCCAGTTGCCGACCACGGACATGGGACAGACCAGCAGTGTCGGTCCGAAACCGGCACGCGCATCCGAACTCCCACCGCCGATGACGACGCCGGCACCCGACGTCGCCGCGGCCGAGGAGCCCCCCTCCGCGCCTGCTGCCACGGATGATGCTGCGGCAGCGGCAGTTTCGCGCTCGTGGACGAGTAACGCCAGGACCTGGACCGTTTTGCCGAGGCCCATATCGTCGGCGAGGATGGCGCCGCAGCCGAGGCGGCTCATGGTGGCGAGCCAGGCCAGGCCGCGGAGTTGGTAGGGGCGGAGCTGGGCCTTCAGTCCGATCGGCTCGGAGACGGGTGCGGTGGTGTGTTCGCCGTCGAAAAGTTCTGCGGCCCAGCCGGTTGCGGTGATCTGCTCGAGCGGTACGCCGATGGCCGGATGTGCGGCTAGCTCCGCGAACAGGGCGCCGACACTGCTCTCGGTGCCGTCGGTGCGGCCCGAGACGTAGTCTGCGGCCACGGCGAGGGTGCGATGATCGGCCTGCACCCATTCGCCGCGCAACTGCACCAGATCCGATTTCGACCGCACCAGGCGCGTCATCTCGGCGGGCGTCAGCGTTGTCTCGCCGAGCGCCAACTCCCAGCGGAAGGACACCAAACCGTCCAGCCCGACGGCGGTTTCGGTGGCTGCCGGACTCTGCACCTTCAGGCGCAGGCTCGGCGCCGCAATGCGCCAGGCGCGCGGCAGCAGCAACCGCGCACCGGCGGCCTGCAATACGGCGGCGCCGTGCGCGACCAGGTCCATGACCACTTCGGTGGGCAGGTACAGATCCATACTGCGGGCATCACCCGGCAGATCCCGCAGCCGCGGATACGCCAGCTTGGCGGCGGCCAGCTTCTCCCCCGCGAGGCGCACCATATGCGGATCACCGGGCAGCAATACCGGTTGCGGCGCTTCACCTTCGACGCGCAGGCACACCTCGAGCCGCCACAGTGCACCCGCCTCGGCCGCGTCCTCGGAGTCCGGTTCCAGCAGCCGCAGCACCAGTTCCGGCTCATCGGCCGTCAGGCTCGTACGCCAATCCTCCAGCACCGCCGACACCCGATGCGAACCCGCATCCAGCGGCTCCGCGTCCAGCAGCGCGACCAGCAGCGGATGCGAAAGCGACTGCGGCCCATCGGAAGTGGCGGCATCGGTCGGCAGCGAGCGCGATCGAGCGCGGTCCAACCCGGTCTCCGGAGCACCGAAATCGAGCATGCCGTCGTCGGCCACGCCGGTGCCCTCGCGCGACGAGTAGCCGATCGGCACCTGCGCGACCGTGCTCAGCAGTGCGGGCAGTTTCGGCATGATGCGCAGCCGGGCGATGGGGTCGGTGAGTTCGGCCGTGAGGTTGTCGAGCAATTCCGCCGGGCGGCCCGCGACCTGCAGCGCGGCGGGCATAGCCACCGCGAGCTCGGCCAGCCAGGCCCGCTGCCGCTGCCCACCGACCAGCCGCCACCGCACCCACCATTCGCCGTCGTCTCGGCGCACCTCCGGGACTATGCGTCCCGCTCGCACCCAGCGCTCCACACCCCGCACCACATGCGCGAGATAGCGCAGATCCCCCGCCACGGCCTGCGCCGGAAGCTCCTGCAGCAGTACCGACGCGGCCGCCTCCGGCGCCAGCGCATGCACCCGGACCTGGATCTCCTCGGGCCCGTACGCCCCCGCGACCAGCACCTTCGCCTTGTGCCGGAACTTCGCCGCCCGCACGATCGACCCCAGCGGGTCCGGCAGGGCATCGGTATCGGCCGCGGCACCGGCAGGGTCGTGCCACAGCACCAATCCCGATCCCGGCGACCACAGTCCGTGCAGCATCCGCCTATCCAATCAGTCCGGTCCGACAGTCCGATCGGCCCCTGCGGCGAGGCCTTGCGACTACCCCTTCGCAACCAGGCAAATCACGACACATACCGGGTCTTTATTTCTGCCCGAATCCGGCACATACTGAGATAACCCCTGGTCACCGCATACGGCGGGTTTGGCTGTGCATTTTGGCAGCCGTGCGGGGCGCACCCTGAAAATCCACCGCGACTCAATCCGGAGCCGTGGCAATATCGATACCGAGGGAGGCAGTGAAGATGACGATCCTGCTCCAAGTGTTAGAGCAGTCCTTCACGCCGACGACGCCGTGGGAACGACGAAGATTCACATTCGTGGACACGACGAAAATCGTGGGGATGCGCCTGGACGGGCAATCGGGGGTGTGGCTCGATCTGTCCCGCCCCGGAGAATCCCAGCGACTGGCGCGCACCATGGAACCACGCGAGGCCATCACCTTCCTGCTCACCACCTTCGCCAAGATCGCCGAATGCGAGGATCGCGGCGGTTCCTGGCTCATCGGCCATGACGGCGCGCGACCACAATCCATCGCGGCCATGCGCTTCCCACCGCAGCTCACCGAGGCTTCGGCGGACGACCTTCTCGCACACGCCTGGTCCTAGCCAGTCACCTTCGCACCCGCTCGCCGACGAATTTTCGACGGCGCGGCGGGTGCGAAGTGTCCCCGATGCGGGCCGTAGCCGGCTCGATCGGGTAGATCTAGGACGGTGCGGCAGCACCGAATCCCCGCGGTACCGAATCGACTTCCCGCCCGGCGGTGCGGTCGATCGGTGTGGTGCGCGTTGCTCGCGGTGGTTGGTGCCGTACTCCTGGCGCTCAGCGCTTCCGGGTGTTCGGTACTGCCCGGCCAGGTTCCGCCCGCGCCGGGCAGTCCCAGCCGGGCGCATCTGGAGGAACTGCTGGCCGTCGCGCGCATGGTGCCCAAGCGGACCCGGCCGGGCGGCTACGAGCGCGGCTGTAAATCGGGGCAGGGCTGCGTATTCGGGCCGGCCTGGAGTGACGATCACGACGGTCCGGGCGGGCACGACGGCTGCGATACCCGCAATAATGTGCTGGCCCGCCAACTTTCGGCGACCGCCTTCCGCCCCGGCACCCGCAACTGCGTGGTGGTCGGTGGAACACTCGACGACCCCTATACGGGTCAGCGCATCACCTTCGACAAGGCCGATGCCCGCGCCGTGCAGATCGACCACGTTTTCCCACTCGCCGCCGCCTGGGATCTGGGCGCCTCGAACTGGACACTGGAGCGCCGCATGCGCTTCGCCAATGACCTCGATTACAACCTGCTCGCCGTGGACGGAAAAGCCAACCAGGCCAAGAGCGATCAAACCCCGGGCGACTGGCTACCACCCGCCCGCGCCAACCGCTGCTTCTACGCCGGCAAATACCTCACCGTCGCCACCCACTACGACCTACCGCTGACCGCCGCCGATCGCACAGCCCTGCAACGCATCTCCCGCACCTGCCCATAGCGCAGACCTACCCGGCTAGCCGATAGCCGCCCCTCTCTATCCAGCCCGGTAGCCACCCTCGTCATCGAGCCCGGGTGGCCGTCCCTCGTCATCGAGCCCGGGTGGCCGTCCCTCGTCATCGAGCCCGGGTGGCCGTCCCTCATCATCGAGCCCGGGTGGCCGTCCCTCATCATCCAGCCGGGGTTGCTATCCCACGTCATCCCGGCATGCCTTTGGCCGAGATCCACACCAGCGAGCGATCAGGCCGGATCGGCGCCGGTGGCGACCGGTCGCTTCGGGTCGTTGGACCACTGCGACCAGGAGCCCGGGTAGAGGGCGGCGTCGATTCCGGCAACCGCGAGTGCGGCGACCTCGTGGGCGGCCGTCACACCGGAGCCGCAGTAGACGGCGACCGGGCCGTCGCCCAATCCGGTGAAGCGCGAACGCAATTCGTCGACGGGCTTGAAAGTTCCTGTGGCGGTGAGGTTTTCCGCCGTCGGCGCACTGATCGCGCCCGGGATGTGGCCAGCGCGCGGATCGATGGGCTCGACCTCGCCGCGATAGCGCTCACCGGCGCGGGCATCGAGGAGGACACCGTGCCAACCGGCGGCCGCATCGGCATCGATCACCGGCATGCCGCCGGGGGTCAGGACCACGTCACCGGCTTCGGGATCGGACTCCTCCCCGGCGATCACCTTGCCGCCGGCGCGTTCCCAGGCCGGGAGCCCACCGTCGAGAATGCGCACCTGCGGCACCCCGGCCCAGCGCAGCAGCCACCACACCCGCGCCGCGGCCATACCGCCGGTCGCGTCGTAGGCGACGACCGTGTCACCGGTGCGCAGCCCCCAGCTGCGCGCACATTTCTGCAGGTGCGCGAGCTCGGGCAGGGGATGACGGCCCTTGGCGGGCGAGGGCGGATCGGCCAGCTCGGTCTCGAGATCGACGAACACCGCACCGGGAATGTGGCCATCCAAATAGTGCTGCGGCCCATCCGGATCGCCGAGCGCCCACCGCACATCCAGTACCCGGACCCGGGAATCCCCGGTGGCGAGCAACTCCCGCAACTCCTCGGCCGAAATCAGCACCGCGCTCAAGCCAACTCCTCTTCGCAGAACCCCCACGCCGGAACAGACTCCCCCACCCTACGCAGCCCCCTCCCGCACCGCAGCCGCGCTCCCACAGTTGGGGTGCGCCGCCCCGGCCACCGCATCCACCGCTGCCGAACGGACCCAATCATCGCGCGCGACAGCCCCGAATCCGCACACCGCAGTCCCGAATCCATCCCCGCTCGACAGCGCCGAATCCGCACACTGCAGTCCCGCATCCATCGCACACGGCAGTCCCGAATCCACCGCGCACGGCAGTCCCGAATCCACCGCACACGGCAGTCCCGAATCCACCGCGCACGGCAGTCCCGAATCCACCGCACACGGCAGTCCCGAATCCACCGCGCGCGACAGCGCCGAATCCGCCGTGCCCGGCGGCTCTGAATCCGGCGCCCTTGCGGCTGTGTGGAATTCGCCGGCCCCCCTACTGGCCCGAATTCACCGCTCCGGGCTCGGCGGGACTCGCCAGGTGCGGCTGTTCGGGGCGCGGACGCAGCAGCCAGCGGACCACCAGCCCGGCCACGAGGGCCCAGAATGCGGCGCCGATGCCCAGCAGGGTGACGCCGGAGGCGGCGACCAGGAAGGTGAGCGCGGCCGCGGAGCGGTGCTCGGGCCGGGTCAGGGCGGAGGTGAGGGCTCCGGCCAGGGTGGCTATGAGGGCAAGTCCCGCAACGGTTTCCAGGACGCCCTTGGGCGCGGTCGCCACCAGCGTCACCAATGCGCCGGAGGCCAGGGCCAGCAGTAGGTACATGCCGCCCGCGGTGGCGGCGGCAATCCAGCGGCGCTTGGGGTCCGGGTGTGCGGACGGGGCGGCCGAGAGGGCCGCGCTGATGGCGGCGAGATTGATGGCATGCCCGCCCGCCGGTGCACCGAGGATGGTTCCGAGCCCGGTGACCGCCATGGCCGCGCGCCAGGGCACCCGGTATCCGAGCGAGCTCATGACCGCCGTGCCCGGAATGTTCTGCGCCGCCATGGTGACGATGTACAGCGGCACCGCCACCCCGATCAGCGCCTGCCAACTCCAGTGCGGCACAGCCCATTCGATGCGCGGCGCCATGGCGGCGACATTCAGGTGGCGGTGGGTCACCGCGATATCGATGCCCGCGCCGATCGCCGCCACCGCGAACGCCGCGAGCACCGCCCAGCGCGCCGCGAACCGCTGCAGCACCAGCCAGGTCACGATCACCGGAACCACCACGGCCGGGCTGACGGTCAGCGCGTGCATGGGCGCCAGGCACAGCGGCAGCAGCACACCGGCCAGCATGGCCTGCGCGATCTCGACCGGAATCGCCGCGATCAGCGAACCCAGTCGCTGCCAGAACCCGGTCAGCACGATCAGCAGGCCCGCCACCACGAATGCCCCGACCGCCGCCGGCCAGCCGCCCGCGACCGCCCCGGTGCTGGCCAGCAGCGCCGCACCCGGCGTGGACCAGGCCAGTGTGATCGGCATCCGGTAGTACCGGCTCAGGATCAGCATGCCCACGCCCTGGGTCACGCAGACGGCGAGCAGTCCCGAAGCCGCCTGTGCCGCAGTCGCTCCCATGGCGGTCAGTCCGCCGAGCACCACCGCGAAGGAACTGGTGAAGCCGACCAGCGCGGTGACGATACCGGCCCCGATCGGCTGCCCGATCCCCGCCGCGGGCGCGGTCCGGGCGGCCGGAGTGTCGGAGGTAGTAGTGCTCATCGGGTCATGGTCCCGGTCCACTGGCCCCGCGGTCACCAGCCAATCTGCCGAAACTGGACTGAATTTCGCGCTACTGGTCCGAGTTCGTCCCCGGATTCCCGTTCCCGCCGGCGAGCCGATCGAGCAGCGGAGTTGTGCGCGGACCGACCAGCGAGCGCATGATCAGTGCCATATTGGTGCGTTCCACACCCGGAATCTTGAGGATGTGCCCGGCGATCCGGTAGAGATCATCCGCGTCCTGAGCCACGACGCGGGCGGTCAGATCGGTGGGACCGGTCATACCGCAGACCTCCGTGACCTCCGGAATCCGCGCCAATTCGGCCACCACCGCGTCCAATTTGTGCTGATCGACGACCACGGCGACAAAAGCTGCCAGCGGATAACCGAGGGCCCGCGGTTCCACCCGCCGCTCGAAGCTGGCCAGTACCGCGTTCGCCTCCCATCTGGCCAACCTGGCCTGCACGGTATTGCGGGAGAGGCCGAGTCGCGCGGCCAGTTCCACCCCGGTCGCCCGGGGGTTGGCCACCAACTCCAGCAACAGCCGGGCATCGGTGGCGTCCATCGCCCCGGAAGCGGGTTCATTACTGGACATGAAACGCAGTATGACACGCCGAGCGGTTCACTGACCGAGCATTCTGCACAGTTTCGACCTTGATACTTGCGCAGATCGCTTAACGGAGGATGCTGGGTGATACAGGACACACATCGTTTCCCCGGGACACAATCCCACGGCGACAACGGTGTACCCCGGTGTTTCGAGGAGGCGATACAAATGCCCGAAAAGAACACCTACCCGGTGCAGCTGGTCCAGCCCGACGGCCATCGCGTATTCGATCGTGTGCACGCCCCGCTGGTGGCCGATGTCGGCCGCGACGAACTGCGCGCCATGTACACCGATATGGTCGTGGCCCGCCGGATAGACACCGAGGCCACCGCACTGCAGCGGCAGGGCCAGTTGGGATTGTGGCCACCGCTGCTCGGCCAGGAGGCGGCGCAGGTCGGCTCGGCCCACGCTCTGCACGCCGACGATTATGTGTTCTGCTCCTACCGCGAGGCCGCTGTCGCCTACTGCCGCGGTGTGCCCCCGGAGGATATGACCCGGCTCTGGCGCGGCGTCGCCCATTCCTGCTGGGACGCAGACGCTTACCGGATGACCAATCCGGCGATCGTGGTCGGCGCACAGGGACTGCACGCCACCGGCTACGCCTACGCCGCCCATCTCGAGGGCGCGGAGATCGCCACCATCGCCTACTTCGGCGACGGCGCCACCAGTCAGGGCGATATCTCCGAGGCGCTCGGCTTCGCCTCCTCCTGGGGTGCGCCGGTGGTGTTCTTCTGCCAGAACAACGGCTGGGCGATCAGCGCGCCCACGCGGGTGCAGAGCGCCACGCCGATCGCGCGCCGGGCCATCGGTTACGGCATTCCCGCCGTGCAGGTGGACGGCAATGACGCACTCGCGGTATTGGCCGTGACGCGGCAGGCGCTCATTCGCGCCCGCACCGGCGGCGGGCCGTCGTTCATCGAGGCCATCACCTATCGAATGGGCCCGCACACCACCGCCGACGATCCCACCCGCTATCGCGATGCCGCCGAACTGGAGCTGTGGCAGCGGCGGGATCCGATCGATCGGCTGCGCCGGCTGCTGGAGCGGGAGGGGCTGTGGGACAGCGCTTTCGAACAGCAGGTGAAACAGCGCGGTGACGAGATCGCCGCCCGGCTGCGCAGCGCCACACTGAGCATGCCCGATCCGGAGCCCATGGAACTGTTCGAGCACGTGTACGCCACCCCGCACCGCCTCGTCGAGCAGGAGCGCCGCGAGTACGCCGCCTATCTGGAGGGAGTCCGGCCATGAAGACGACATTCGCGGGCGCGATCAATTTCGGTATGCGGCGCGCCCTGGAGGACGATCCCAAAGTCATTCTGATGGGCGAGGACATCGGCCGGCTGGGCGGCGTCTTCCGGGTCACCGATACGCTGCAGAAGGATTTCGGCAACCGGCGTGTCATGGACACCCCGCTGGCCGAATCCGGAATCATCGGAACGGCTTTCGGAATGGCACTGCGCGGACTGCGGCCGGTGTGCGAAATCCAGTTCGACGGATTCGTGTATCCAGCGTTCGACCAGATTGTCTGCCAGGTGGCGAAGATTCACTATCGCACCAAGGGAAAAGTGGTCGCGCCCATCACCATTCGCATTCCGTTCGGCGGCGGCATCGGATCGGTGGAACATCACTCCGAATCGCCGGAAGCGTATTTCGCGCATACGGCGGGGCTGCGCGTGGTATCGCCGAGCAATCCGGCGGATGCGTATCTCATGATCCGGCAGGCGGTCGCGCTGGATGATCCGGTCATCTTCTTCGAGCCCAAGCGGCGGTACTGGGACAAAGCGGAGGTCGATTTCGAGCAGCTCGACCGGGACGGCGGGCTCGCGCTGGACCAGGCCCGGGTTTGCACCAGCGGCGAGGATGCCACCGTGGTCGCGTACGGCGGGACGGTCGCCACCGCATTGACGGCCGCCGATATTGCCGCGAGCGAAGGACATTCGCTGGAGGTGATCGATCTGCGCAGCCTTTCGCCGATCGATTTCGACACCATCGAAACATCGGTAATGAAGACCGGTCGGTTGATTATTGTGCACGAGGCGCCGGTATTCGGCGGACTCGGCGCGGAGATCGCGGCCCGCATCACCGAACGCTGCTTCTACCAATTGGAAGCGCCGGTCCTGCGCGTCGGCGGCTTCGACATCCCCTATCCCCCGGCTAAACTCGAACGGCACCACCTGCCCGACCCCGACCGCATTCTCGCCGCGGTCGATCGCACGCTCGCCGCCTAACGGTCAATTGCCTTCGGAGGAAGCTCGGTGGAACAGCAGCAGCACGTCATGGAATTTCGATTGCCCGACCTCGGTGAGGGATTGGCCGACGCCGAATTGGTGTCGTGGCAGGTGCAGGTCGGCGATACGGTGGAATTGAACCAGGTCATCGCCGAGGTCGAGACCGCGAAAGCTCAGGTGGCACTACCGAGCCCATTCGCGGGGACCGTGGTGGAGCTGCTCGCGCAGGCGGGCGACACCGTGCTGGTGGGCGCACCGCTCATTCGCATCGGGACCGCCGTGGAGGCGCCGGCCGAACGGCAGGCGGTGCTGGTGGGCTACGGACCCGACAGCGAGCCGGTATCGCGGCGCGCCCGGGCGGCCGCCGCCCCCGCCTCGGGGACGAGAAGCGGTGCACCGGTGGGTGACTCGATGGGACGGCCCGCCGCCACCCCCGGGGCGCGCAAGCTGGCTCGGGAGATCGGCGCCGATCTGACGGCCGTCGCCGGGAGCGGTCCGGAGGGGGCTGTCACACTGAACGATCTGCACGGCGCGCGGCCGGATGCCCGTGCGGCCGATGTCATTCCGATCCACACCGCGCCGCCGGTGACACCCGTGGGCTCGGCCACGAGCACGGCCCGCCCGGTGCCCGCCGAGCGCGAAACCCGCACGCCCATCGCCGGAATCCGCAAGCGCACGGCCGCGGCCATGGTGGCGAGCGCTCAGCATATTCCGCAGGCCAGCACCTTCGTGACCACTGATTTCACCGGTTCCATGGAACTGCTGGATCATCTGCGCGCGACACCCACCTTCGCGGGGCTGACGCTGACGCCGCTGGCGCTGGTCGCCAAGGCGACACTGGTTGCGCTGAGCGAATTCCCGGACCTGAACGCCTCCTGGGACGAGGCGAATCAGGAGATCGTCACCAAGCACTATGTGAATCTCGGCATCGCGGTCGCCACCGAACGCGGGCTGATGGTGCCCAATCTGAAGGACGCGCACTCGCACAGCCTGCGCGACCTGTCCCAGGAGATCAGCGATATCGCGCAGCTCGCGCGCAGTGGCGGCGCCACCCCCGCCGAACTCACCGGCGGCACCTTCACCCTCACCAATGTCGGCGTCTTCGGCGTGGATACCGGTGTCCCACTGGTGAACCCGGGCGAAGCGGCGATCCTCTGCCTCGGCTCCATCCGCAAACGCCCCTGGGTGCACCGCGACGAACTGGCCGTCCGCTGGGTCACCACCCTCGGCCTCAGCTTCGACCACCGCCTCATCGACGGCGAGCAGGGCTCCCGCTTCCTCGCCAGCATCGCCGCCCTCCTGGAAGACCCCCTCACCCTCCTCGGCCGCGTCTGACCGGCGAAACAGCCTGTGCCCCTGCCGAACACCCCCTACCGGGGCTGCGCGACGGCGACGCGGACTGTTCGGCGAATACAACGCTGCCGGACCGGCTCGCAGCCGCCGGATGGGGATAACGCCGACGAAACAGCCCGCGCCACTGGCGAACAGCCTGTATGGGGGCTGTGCCGCGGGGCACGGGCTGTTCGGCCGGTGGGAGTTCAGCGGGGTTCGGCGGCGGACGCTCCTACGAGAAGTTCTGCGGCTTCGCGGATTACGTCGGGGATGGGGACCGGCGTGCGGGATTCGTCGTCGACGTAGACGTGGACGAAGGTGCCGGTGGCGGCGAGCTGGAGGGAGTCGCCGGCGTCACGGAAGATGGCGAGGTCGTAGCTGATGCTGGAATTGCCGAGGCGGGCAATGCGGATGCCGACCAGCAGCTGATCGGGGAAACTGATCGAGCCGATGAAGGTGCAGGATGTCTTGGCCACCACGCCGATGGCGGGTAGGTCGCGGATATCGGTGCCGGTCGCGTGGATGAGCCACGCGTTCACGGCGGTATCGAAATAGCTGTAATACGTCACGTTGTTCACGTGACCGTAGTGGTCGTTGTCCGCCCAGCGCGTCGGCACCGGCCAGAGCACCGGGTAATCCTGCTGCTGTGTCATATTTGCCCTCCGCTTCGCTCCGGGCGGTTCGCGGCCCCGAAGTCTCGTTCTTCCCTCCCTCCGCTCCTCCGCTTCGCTCCCCCGCTCCGCTCAGTCCAGAACGAGACGGGCCGCGAACTTTGGGTGGATGGTCTCGCGCGTGAACTTTAGTCTGCTGTCCTCGAGCTGGTATCGCGACTAAGCCGTGCGCTGGTCGGAGGTATTGCGGTGGTCGCGGGGGCTGATGCCGTGATGGCGTTTGAAGGCGGTGCTGAGGGCGAAGGCGCTGCCGTAGCCGACGCGGTGCGCGATGGACTCCAGGGTGGCATCGGATTCATGCAGCAGATCGGCGGCCAGGGCCAGGCGCCAATCGGTCAGGAAGGACATCGGGGGTTCGCCGACGAGTTCGGTGAAGCGGCGGGCCAGGGCGGCGCGGGAGACGCCCACCTCGGCGGCCAGCGAGGCGACGGTCCAGGGGTGCGCGGGATTGTGCTGGATCAGGCGCAGGGCCTTGCCGACCAGCGGATCGCTGTAGGCGTGATACCAGGCGGGGGCATCGGCGCGGGCGAACCAGGCGCGCAGGGTGGCGATCAGCAGCAGATCCAGGAGGCGATCGAGCATGGCGCTCTGGGCGGGCAGCTCCTTGGCCGATTCGTCGACGAGCAGATCCAGGACACGCGAATCGATTTCACCGCGGGTGAGCACAGCAATGGGCGGGAGGGCCCGCAGCAGGCGGCGGCTGGCGGCGGACTCCTGTTCGTAACTGCCGGTGATCAGCACCGTCCGCGCGTCGGCGCTGGTGCCCCAGTTGCGAATACCCAGACTCAAGGCTTCGCAGAGCACTTCGCCGTCGGGAGTGGTGGTGGTCTGACCGGGATGGACGATGGCCTGCGGGGCGGTGCCCGGATCGTCGGCGAGGGTGTAGTGATCGGGGCCGCGGAAGAGGGCGATATCGCCCGCGTGTAGTTGCCGAGGCGGAATCGGCTTGCCGCCCTTCGGATCCGGCACGATCCAGCCCTCGCCGCGGACCACGGCCACCAGGGTCAGCGGCGCCTCGTCCCGGATGCGCAGCGACCAGGGCGGATCGAATGAGGAACGGATGACGAAGGCCGCCCGCGCGCGTGGTCCTTCGAGCAGGCTGGCCAGAGCATCCATACGTAGACGATGGCAAATGCCCGCGCGCTTCTCAACCATGTTTACGCTCACGGTTTCTCGGTGTACTTGTCTCATGACGATCACACAGCATGCGAACAGCGAAAACACCGTCCTCGTCCTCGGCGCCACCGGTAAAACCGGCAGCCGGGTGGCGGCTCGTTTGACCGCCCTCGGCGTCCCGGTGCGATCCGGTTCGCGCACGGCGGCAATCCCCTTCGACTGGACCGACCGCGCCACCTGGGGGCCGGCGCTGGCCGGAATCGACGCCGTCTATCTCTCCTATCAGCCGGATCTGGCCGTCCCCGGGGCCGATGCCGATATCAAGGCCTTCAGCGCTCTCGCCGCCGAGGCGGGGGTGCGGCGGCTGGTGCTGCTGTCCGGGCGCGGTGAGCCCGAGGCGCTGGAATGCGAAGCGATCGTGCGGGATTCGGGCCCGGAGTGGACCGTGGTGCGGTGCGCCTTCTTCGCGCAGAACTTCAGCGAGGGCGCGTTCGCGGATTACATCCTGGCCGGCGAGGTGGCGCTGCCCTCCGGGGATGTGCCCGAACCGTTCGTGGACGCCGAGGACATCGCGGATGTGGCGGTGGCGGCGCTGACCGGCGACGGGCATACCGGACAGGTGTACGAACTCACCGGGCCGCGGGCGCTGACCTTCGCGGAGGCGGCCGCCGAGATCGGGCGGGCGATCGGGCGCGAGATCGCGTTCGTGCCGCTGTCGCGCACGGATTTCATTGCGGCCCTGACCTCCTACGGCGTGCCCGCCGATGAGGTGAGTCTGCTGGACTATCTGTTCGGCACGGTGCTGGACGGGCGCAATTCGCAGCTCTCCGACGGGGTGTTCCGCGCCCTGGGCCGCCCGGCGCGGGACTTCGCCGAATATGCCCGCGACGTGGCCTCTTCCGGTGTCTGGTCGGTCACAGCGCAGGCGTGACCTGTCGGTGCCCGGGCCTTCACTGGAGTACGAAACAGCTTGCAGTACAGAAGTTTCGGATCACAGCCGGGAAGCTCGACGGGGCCGCGAGGGCTGTGGGTGCAGGGGAGCTGCCGGCTCGGCCGGTAGCGTCGTACCGATGGTCGCTGCGACGCCCGCTCCTCCGATCCGAATCGCCCGTACCGCACTGTTCGCGGTGTTCGGCCTGAACGGGATGCTCTCGGCCCTGTGGATCGTGCACATTCCGGCCGTCACGCAGCGGGCCGGGGTGTCGCACAGCGCCCTGGGCATGCTCATCCTGCTCATGGCGGGCTGCGCCATTGCCGGTATGCAGGCCGCCGGGCCGCTCGCCGACCGCCTCGGCAGTCGTACCCTGACCGCCACGGCGGCGACCATCCTGTCCGGGGCGCTCATCGGCCCCGGCCTGGCCACCACGCCCGCGACACTGGCAATCGCCCTGGCCGCCTTCGGCTTCGGCAACGGCATGCTCGACGTCTCCATGAACGCCCAGGCCGTCCACATCGAGCGCGCCTACCCCCGCCCCATCATGTCGGCCTTTCACGCCTGCTTCTCCCTCGGCGGCTTGCTCGGCTCCCTCGCCGGCGCGGCCGCCCAGCGCGCCCACTGGAATATCCACACCACCCTCGTGCTCTCCGCCGCCCTCGGCCTCACTCTCGTGGCAATTTGCACCCCCCGCCTGCTCCCCCACCAGCCCAGCACGTCCCCTGATCAAGCCCCACAGACCGCCGAGAGTCGCACTCCGGAGCAGAGATTCAGCGCGCAAACGACAACCGGCGCTCAGGACGCACCGGCCGAGACCGGGCAACAGCGGATCGATGAGCATGACAATCTCGGGGCAGCAGGTGCAGGCAGCGATTCAGAAGCCCCCGCTGCACCGGACCGAAAAGCGTTGCACGACAGCACCGAAGAGCTTGCGGCCGAGCGGCGTGCTGCCACGGGCACCACACGGAAGGTGTTGGTGCTGGGGGCTATTGCGTTCGCGGTACTGATGGCGGAGGGGGTGGCGGCGGATTGGAGTGCGTTGCAGATGCGGGATCGGCTGGGGGTGCAGGTGGGGACCGCGGCGCTGGCCTATGGGGCGTTTTCCACGACCATGACGGCGGGGCGGTTGGTGGCGGATCGGGTGAGTGGGCGGTTCGGGCGGGTGGCGGTGGTGCGGTGGGGCACGGTGCTGGGGGCGGCCGGGTTCGGGGTGATCGCGGTGTCGGGGTGGCTGCCGCTGACGCTGGTGGGGTGGGCGCTGTGCGGGGTCGGGCTCTCCGGGGCGGTGCCGCAGGTATTCACGGCCGCAGGCAATTTGGGGTCGGCGAATGCGGCGACGGATATGTCGCGAGTGTTCGGGCTCGGGTATGTGGGGCTGCTGGCCGGGCCGGCGATCATCGGGTGGCTGACCAAACTGGTGCCGCTCACCACCGCGATGGTGGTGCCGCTGGTCGCACTGCTGTTATGCGCCTGGGGCGCTCGCGTCGTCGCCACGCGCTAGGCGGCGCTCGCGAGCGGACGCACCGAAGTCGCCGATGGTCTCGGCGTGGTCCAGGAAGTCGTCGACCATGCGGTGGTTGAGCACGGCCAGGGCCTTCAGATCCTCGGTGCTCCAGTCGGCCAGGGCCTCCTGCATCCAGTCCCGCTGCACCTCGCGAATGACATCCACGGCCTGCCGGCCGGTGGCGGTCGGGCGGACGAGCTGGGCGCGGCCGTCGCCCGGGTCGGCGACACGCTCGATGTACCCGGCTTTTTCGAGGCGCTGAATCTGCCGGCTCACATGCGGCGCTTCCACATCGAGGCGGATGGCGAGCTCCCCGAGGCGCATGGGCTCCCCGTCGTCGCAGAGCACGCGCAGTAGCGGCACGCTGGCGCGATCCATGGAAACGCCGCACTTGATCATGGCGCGATCGTGGCGGCGGACCCGGGTGAGCAGGTAGGCGACGCGAGCGAGCGCGCCTTCGAGTTCGACTATGTGGGCCGAGTCGACTCGGGGAACGGAGGTGGATTCCGGCGGCGGCATGTGGTTATCTTACGAGACACATTTACTTAATTTTGGTAAGTAATCTGAAGGATTGCCGAACATGACTACGACCGCTGTCGGTCCGGTCGCCGGAACCCCCACCGACGGCCACTCGAAGACACATCTGGCCCTCACCCTGCTGGCGCTCAGCGCCGCCGGTCTGGTCGTATCGCTGCAGCAGACCGTGGTCATCCCGCTGCTGCCGCACATGATGGTGCAGCTGGGCACCAATGCCGCCGGCATCCAGTGGCTGTTCACCGCCGCCCTGCTCAGCGGCGCGGTCGCCACCCCGTTGCTCTCCCGCTTCGGCGATATGTACGGCAAGAAGCGCATGGTGCTGATCGCCATGGGGCTGCTCATTCTCGGCTCGGTGGTCTGCGCCTTCGCGACCTCGCTGGGCGTCTACATCATCGGCCGCGCGCTGCAGGGCACCGCCTCGGCCATGATCCCGCTGGCCATCGGCATTCTGCGCGATACCTTTCCGCCGGAGAAGATGGTCACCGCCATCGGCGTCGTCTCCGGCACCATGGGCGTCGGCGGCACCGTCGGCATGCTCATGACCGGTGTCATCGCCGACCACACCACCAACCCGCACCCGGTCTTCTGGGTCACCGCGGGACTCGGTGTGCTCGCCGCCGTCCTGATCCAGTTCACCGCCAAGGACACCGGCGTCCGGCACGGCGGCTCCCCCGACTACGTGGGCGCCGCACTGCTGGGCGGGCTGCTGATCACCCTGCTGCTGGCCATCAGCGAGGGCCCGGCCTGGGGCTGGAGCTCCGGCAGCGTGCTCGGCCTGTTCGGTGCGGCGATCGCGCTCACCGTGGTGTGGGTGTTCGTGGAGCTGAAGGTGAAGCAGCCGCTGGTGCGACTGCCGCTGCTGGTCGGCCCGAAATCGCTGACCGCCAACCTGATTTCGCTGCTGCTGGGCGCCGCGCTGTTCGGATCCTTCACGCTGGTCTCCAATTTCGTGCAGACTCCGGCCGACAAGGTCGGCTACGGCCTGTCCGGTTCGGTGATGGCCGTCGGCCTCTACGGCATTCCCAGCGCACTGCTGATGACGGTGTTCTCCTTCCGCACCGGCAAGATCGCCGCCCGCATCGGCGCGGCCTACACCCTCGCCATCGGCTCGGCCTTCGCCGCCGCCTCCATGCTGTGGACCGCCGGGTTCCACGAGCACGGCTGGCAGATGGTGGTCACGAATGTGCTGCAGGGCACCGGATTCGGTATCGGCTATGCCGCGCTGGGCACCCTGGCCGTCATGCATGTGCCGATGAGTGAGAGCGGTATCGCCTCCGGGATCAACTCGCTGGTGCGTACCGCCGGCGGCAGTATCGCCGGTGCGGTCACCGGGTCGATCCTCACCTCGCAGGTCATCGCGCACACGCATGTGCCGACCCTGCACGCCTACGTGCTGAGCTTCACCCTCCTGGGCATTGCCGCCCTGCTGGCCGCGATCGTCGCGGTGCTGCACGGTCTGCGGCACGGGGGCGAGTAACCGCGTAGCACCATCGGATTCGCGCACATTCGAATTCGAAACGAGCCGGTCGATATCCATCGACCGGCTCTTTCTATGTCAGCACCTCGGTGTTGTCGCCGTCGACGACCACCACGTGATCATCGGTCAGCGCCCAGTGCGGAACGCCTGCGGCGAGGTAGTCGCGCACCAGCTTCCGGGAGTGCCCCTCCGGATCGGTGGGCGAATCCAGATGCGGGACGATGCGGCGATTCACCAAACCCAGTCCGTCCCAGCGCGGTTCGACACCGCAGGCGGTGCGCACCTCGGCCGGATCATCGGTCGATTCCAAACCGTGCAGGTCAGGGGTCATGACACAGGCGCCCGCGCTGTATCCGGCATAGACCAGCGCGTCTGCCGCGAGCAGCCGGGGCAGTACGACATCCGCTCCGCTGCGCGCGAATTGGGCGCGCAGCACGAAGGTATTGCCACCGCGCACCCATACCATCGGATACTCGGCCAGGGTCTGCTCCAGTTCGGCGGTCCGGCCGATGTAATCCCGCAGATCGACCACCTCCGGCTGGAAGCCCAAGCGGCGCAGCGGGAAAAGATCACTGGTGACCGCGCTCTGCCAGGCCGACGGCCAGGCATCACAGGCATTGGCGATGACCGCGACCCGGCCCGGCTCGCCCACCAGGCCGAGCAGCCGGTCGGTGTGTGCGCCGAATCGATAGCTGGACAGGAACAGTCGCACGGGGTCTCAGATGGTGAAGGCGAGTCCGCGAACCAGGCGATTGCCCAGCTCGATATCACCGGCGAGGGTGAATTCCCCGAGGTGCACATCAGCTGTGGTGCGGCCGCCGCGCAGCCGTGCGAACAGGCCGGAACTCAGGGTGAGCACGACATCGGCAGGGCCGTCGAGGTTTTCGACCGGTTCGGCGCGCTTACCTGCCACCGCGATGTGCAGGGTCCGTACCACCGGTCCGGTGATCTCGAAGGTGATGCGCGCGCCGTCCTGCGCCCCACCGCCCTTGACCACCGCTCGGCCGATGCCGAAAACCAGTTCGGCGAAGGCGGTTTCGGCCCGCAGACCACCCTCGTCGATCCGCACGCCGAGACCATCGGCGATATCGAGTCCGTGCATCCAGCAGTCGAACAGGCGAATCCGCATGAACCGGCCGTAGGGCGTCATGCCGACCGGGGACGGCACATTCTCGGCCCACTGCTCGGGACCGAGTTCGGCGAGCTGCTTCAGCCGCCGCGTGGTCACCTCGTGGAAGTGCGCGAGCAACTGCGCGCCGGGCAGCGGCCGCAGCGACTCGATCCACTTCTCGTTGAGCGCCCCGATCTCATTGTGAATGTGCTCCCCCGCCACCTCGACATCCGGCACCGGCTCCCCGGCCAGCAGTGATTCGGTGCCGATCACGTGCGCGAGCACATCGAAGACGGTCCAGCCCGGCAGTGCCGACGGAGTGCGCCAGCCCTTCTCGTCCAGTCCGTCCACTAGACGGGTGAGGGTGTCCCACTGGTCGGACAGGGTTGCCGTGATGACGGTCCGATCCGGCACCGTGTCGGTCATGCGGTGGTTTCCTTTTCCTCGTCGGCGAGCCGGGCCAGGCCGGCCCGGATGGCAGCGGCGGTGCGTTCCGGGTGGTGCGGCCGCCGCAGGACGAAACCTTTCGCGAAAGTTAGGGTGTCGCCCTTCCAACGCGGGACCACATGCAGGTGAACGTGATGCACGGTCTGAAATGCGGCCTTGCCGTCGTTGAGTAGCAGGTTGGCGCCGTCCGCACCGAGATCGCTGCGGCGCATGGCCTTTGCCAGGCGGTGGCCGAAGGTGAAGAGCTGTGCGCCGAGCGCAGGGTCCAGCTCGTCCAGATCGGTCGCGTGCGATTTCGGAATCACCAGCGTGTGCCCCCGGGTGATGGGCCTTATATCGAGGAACGCCATCAGGATGTCGTCCTCGAAGATCTTGGTCGCGGGTGCGTCGCCCCCCACGATCCGGCAGAAGATGCAGCCGCTCACCTTGCAGACATTACGGCGTAAAGGTGACCCGCGACACCCCTCTCAACATTGAGTTGTCCGATTTTGTCGCCACCCCGTGTGACGCCCATCTCCGCTACGCTCACCGGCGACCGGGTACAGTTGCGAGAATTCTCACGAACTTACCCAAAAGTAAGTTCGGCCCACCGTTGGACCGGTGACACGGCCCATCATGAAGTACTCAGGTGGCCTGGGCTCACCACGAGAAGGAAGTTTGACAAGTGGACACAACGCAGAGCGCACAGACGGCTGCGCCCCGCGGTGCACGTGTCGGCGTGGTTCGGGAGACGAACCCCGACGAACGACGTGTCGCATTGGTGCCGAAGATCATTCCATCCCTGCTCAAGCAGGGTGTGGAGGTGATCGTCGAGGCCGGAGCCGGGCTGGGCGCACTCATTCCCGACGAGGCCTACACCGCAGCCGGCGCGACCATCGGTGACCCCTGGGACACGGACGTCGTCGTCAAGGTGGCGCCGCCCAATGACGCCGAGATCGCCAAGCTTTCGAGCGGGCAGACCCTGATCGGCTTCCTCGCACCGCGCAATGCCGATACCAAGATCGGCGCGCTGAAAGAGGCCGGCGTCCAAGCCTTTGCGGTGGAAGCGATTCCGCGCATCTCGCGGGCGCAGGTCTTGGATGCCCTGTCCTCACAGGCCAATGTCGCCGGCTACAAGGCCGTGCTGCTCGCGGCCTCCGAATCCACCAGATTCTTCCCCATGCTCACCACCGCCGCGGGCACCGTGAAGCCCGCGACCGTCCTGGTGCTCGGCGTCGGTGTCGCGGGGCTGCAGGCACTGGCCACGGCCAAGCGCCTCGGCGGCCGGACCACCGGTTACGACGTGCGCCCAGAGGTTGCCGACCAGGTGCGCTCCGTCGGTGCGCAGTGGCTCGACCTCGGCATCGACGCCGCCGGTGAGGGCGGGTACGCCCGCGAGCTCACCGAGGACGAAAAGGCCAAGCAGCAGCAGGCTTTGGAAGATGCCATCAAGGGTTTCGACGTGGTCATCACGACCGCGCTCGTGCCGGGCCGCCCCGCGCCGCGCCTGGTGACCGCGGGTGCGGTCGAGGGTATGAAGCCCGGCAGCGTGATCGTGGACATGGCCGGCGAGACCGGTGGTAACTGCGAGTTGACCGAACCGGGTAAAACCGTTGTGCGGCACGGGGTCACGATCGCCTCGCCGCTCAATCTCCCGGCCACCATGCCCGAGCACGCCTCCGAGCTGTACTCCAAGAACATCTCGGCGCTGCTGGAACTGATGTTGAAAGACGGTGCGCTGGCACCGGACTTCTCCGATCAGGTGCTCGCCGATTCCTGTGTGACACGCGAGGTGGAAGCCTGATGTACACCGAACTTCTCGCGAATATCGCGATCCTGGTGCTGTCCGGGTTCGTGGGCTTCGCCGTCATCTCCAAGGTGCCCAACACCCTGCACACCCCACTCATGTCCGGCACCAATGCCATTCACGGCATTGTCGTGCTCGGCGCGCTGGTGGTGTTCGGCAAGATCGAGCACCCGTCGGTGCTCATGCAGATCATCCTGTTCGTCGCGGTCGTGTTCGGCACGCTGAACGTCATCGGCGGGTTTGTCGTGACCGACCGCATGCTCGGGATGTTCAAGGCCAAGAAGCCCGCTGCTTCGGGCGCGGAGCGCCCTGGTAACACCGAAAAGGCGGACCACTGAGTCATGGACAATCTGGTCAATATTCTCTACATCGTCGCCTTCGCCCTCTTCATCTACGGCCTGATGGGTCTGACGGGGCCGAAGACCGCGGTGCGCGGCAATCAGATCGCCGCCGTCGGCATGCTGATCGCGGTCGTCGCGACCCTGATCTCCATCCGCCACACCAATAGCTGGATCATTATCGTCGCCGGTCTGGTCGTCGGCATCGGCCTGGGCGTGCCCCCGGCCCGCTTCACCAAGATGACCGCCATGCCGCAGCTCGTCGCCGCGTTCAACGGCGTCGGCGGTGGCACCGTGGCCCTCATCGCCTGGGCGGAATTCCTTGATACCAAGGGCTTCTCGAACTTCCCGGACGGTGAGCAGCCGACCGCGCACATTGCGATCGCCTCGCTGTTCGCGGCCATCATCGGCTCGATCTCCTTCTGGGGCTCGTGCATCGCGTTCGCCAAGCTGCAGGAACTGCTGTCGGGCAAGCCGATCAGCGTCGGCAAGCTGCAGCAGCCGCTGAACCTACTGCTGTTCGCGGGCGCCATCGCGGCCGCGGTGGTCATCGGCCTCGGCGCCACCAAAACCGGTGTGTCGCAGTGGTGGATGATCGGGCTGCTGGTGCTCGCGGGCATTCTGGGCCTGATGACGGTGCTGCCCATCGGCGGCGCGGATATGCCCGTCGTCATCTCGCTACTCAACGCCCTCACCGGATTGTCGGCTGCCGCAGCGGGTCTCGCGCTGAACAACACCGCCATGATCGTGGCGGGCATGATCGTCGGCGCGTCCGGCACCATTCTCACCAACCTCATGGCCAAGGCCATGAACCGGTCCATCCCGGCCATTGTGGCGGGCGGATTCGGTGGTGGCGGAACGGCTCCCAGCGCGTCCGGCGACGGCGAGCAGAAGCAGGCCAAGGCCACCTCCGCCGCGGATGCCGCCATTCAGATGGCCTACGCCAACCAGGTCATCGTGGTGCCCGGCTACGGTATGGCCGTCGCCCAGGCGCAGCACGCGGTCAAGGAAATGGCATCACTGCTCGAGGCCAAGGGCGTCGAGGTCAAGTACGCGATTCACCCGGTCGCCGGTCGTATGCCGGGCCATATGAACGTGCTGCTGGCCGAGGCCGAGGTCTCCTATGACGCCATGAAGGAAATGGACGATATCAACGGCGAATTCAGCCGTACCGATGTCGCCCTGGTCATCGGCGCCAATGACGTCACCAATCCGGCAGCGCGCGAGGACGCCTCCTCGCCGATCTACGGCATGCCGGTGCTGAATGTGGATCAGGCCAAGTCGGTCATCGTGCTCAAGCGCTCGATGAACTCCGGTTTCGCCGGTATCGACAACCCGCTGTTCTACGCCGACACCACCTCCATGCTGTTCGGCGATGCCAAGAAGTCCGTCAATGCGGTCACCGAGGAACTGAAGGCGCTGTAGTCCCGCTCGGCTTCGCCGCACAGGCAAAGGAATGGCCCGTGTCCTGGACACGGGCCATTCCTTTGCTTTCCATGGGCAGGCCACGCGACTTCGAGACGGATACCGTCCTGGAGCTGGCCGGGCACGACGCGGAAGCCAACCGCGCCGTCAATACCGCACTGGTCGGACCGTGCACCGAAAGGTGCACGGGCCGTGGCTGTTCGGGCAAGCGCTCAGGCGCTCGGTTCGGGCAGGGCCGCAGGGGATTCGGCCGGAGCCACGATGCGGCGGATGGCGTCCTTGGTCCAGGCGCGGGCGCTCTCCGGATCGGAGTCGGGGCCGAGGGTGAATTCGGCGACCTGCGGGACCGCGAGCGGATAGTTGATCATGCTCATCAGCAGCATGAGGATATTGCCGGACGGCATATCGGTGCGCATCAGGCCCTTGCCCTGCGCGATCTCCACCTTGGTGCGCTTCTCCAGGTAGCGGCCGCAGCGCAGCTCACCGGCCTGGGCGTTCTCGGCGCCGAGTTCCAGTGCCTCCCACATGAGCAGGCGCAGCAACTCGGGGTGGTCGCGGTGGTAGTCGATGTGCTGATCTATCCAGGTCTCGAGGTCCTCGATATCGGTGGTGACCGATTCGGCGACGGCGAGCATGGTCTTCTCCAGAACCTGCCGGAACAGCGCCTCCTTATCACCGAAGTAGGCGTAGATGAGCTGTTTGTTGGCCTGGGCATTGCGCGCGATGCGGTCGACCCGGGCGCCCGCGATGCCATGCGCGGCGAATTCGGCGGTGGCGGCGGCGAAGATCCGCGCCTTGGTCGCCTCGGGATCCCTGACTGCCATGCCAGCCATCATAACCAACTAAGTAGTTGACAGTCCGAAGACGGTGGAATACTTTCAACTAACCAGTTGGTTATGCCCCTCGCGAGGGTGAAGTCCTTCGGGGGCCACCGCCCCCGAACCCCTGAGAACACGGGAAGTTCCGAGAGCCCCGCCCTCGGACCCGCTCAGGCGCAATGGCGCGCCGCACGTCCCCACAGTCCCTGCTCCACCGTTCGGGAGAACCGACGTGACCATCCTCGAGAACCGCTCCGCTACAGCGGGTTCCGCACCAGCACTGACCGCACCGGGTGTATTCGCCGCCCGCTGGCGGGTGCTGCCCGTCGTCCTCACCGCCATGTTCATGGCGATGTTCGACTACTTCGTCATCAATGTCGCGGCCTCCTCGCTGCAGCACGACCTGCATGCCGGTGAGGCCGCCCTCGAACTGGTCATCGGCGGTTACGGATTCGCCTACGCCAGCGGCCTGATCACCGGCGGACGCCTCGGCGATCTGTTCGGGCACCGGCGCATGTTCGTCATCGGCATGATCGCCTTCACCCTGGCCTCACTGCTGTGCGGACTGGCCTGGAACGCCTGGGCCCTGGTCGGGTTCCGGGTGCTGCAGGGCGCCACCGCGGCGGCCATGGTGCCGCAGATGCTGGCGCTCATCAACACCATGTTCCCGCCGGCCGAACGCGCCAAGGCCATGTCCGCCTTCGGCGCCACCATCGGACTCGGCGCGGTCTCCGGGCAGGTGCTCGGCGGCGTGCTGCTCGACCTCGATCTGTTCGGATGGGGTTGGCGGACAATCTTCTTCATCAATGTGCCGATCGGACTGATCGCCGCCTTCCTGGCCGCGCGCTGGTTGCCGCAGCATGAGCAGACCCACCGGCCGCGCCTGGATCCGGTTGGCGCGCTGGGTATCTCGGCCGCATTGGCACTGGTGCTGATTCCGGTGACCCTGGGCCGTCCCGAGGGCTGGCCGGTGTGGACCTGGGTGTCCATGGCCGCCGCACTGCCGGTACTGCTGCTCACCCTGCGCTACGAGGATCGGCTGGCACGCCGCGGCGGGCAGCCCGTGCTCGACACGGAACTGGTGCGCGAGCGGGTGTTCGCCGCGGGCATGGTGATCTCCGGCGGCTACCTGGCCTTCTTCGCCGGATTCATGCTCTGCCTGACCCTGCTGCTGCAGAACGGGCTCGGCATGTCACCGCTGGCAGCCGGACTCACCTTCGCCCCGCTGGGCGTAGCCTTCGCCACCAGCTCACTGCTCTCCCGCAAGGTCGCCGAGCGCATCGGCAATCGAGTCATGGTGCTGGGCACCAGCATCAGCCTCACCGGACTGCTCATCACCGTCGGCGTACTGACCTGGTACGGCTCGTCCATCAGCGCCGCGGTCCTCATCCCCGGCATGATCCTGGTCGGCACCGGCAACGGAATGACCATCCCCTCGGCCATCGGCGCGGTGCTCTCCTCGGGCATCCCCGCACACCAGGCCGGTATGGCAGCGGGCGTCCTCACCACCGCCCAGCAGTTCGGAAACGCTGTCGGCGCAACAGTTCTGGGCACTATCTTCTTCACTGCCCTCGGAAGTGCCCACGGCGTAGGCGATTTCGTACACGCCATGGAAATCGCGGGCCTGGCCGCCCTGGGAATCGTGGCGGTCGTCTTCGCCGCAGCCCTCACCCTCCCCCGGGCCACCACTCGCTGACCCTCGAAACAGATGGGGCGCGCCATCCAATTTCGGATGCCGCGCCTCGTCACATCGCCTCGGTCTTCGAGCGGTAGCGCGGTATCCGCTGGGATGCCGCGCTTTTCGCGACCGCACGCCAGCCGGTCACGCCACGTGGCCGGCCGACCCCGAGTTATCGATAATGGTGTTCCCGACCTGCATGAGAAGTCCCAGCGGGGAATTGCGATCGATGATGTCCACGGTGAGTGTTTGAGACAGAATGCCCTGCTCGGCAGTCAGCACGTAGTGACCGCCCGTCTTCGGTGTCCACGACACGCAGGTGTCCGCCGGTACACAGGGCCAGATGTACGGGGCCGTGACCACCGTTCCGTTGACCTTGAATACGACCGGCGTCGTCGTGTCGGAGACGTCAACCGTCATACCGCAGAGCGAACCACTCAACACACAGGCGAAACCATTGTCACCGCCTTGCAGCAGACGCATTTCCATGAGGTTCTGGGCATGGGCAGCGCCGGTGGACAACGGTAGCGCCGCGGCCAGCACGGCCACCCCCGCTGCTGCGCGACCAACGGTCTTCTTCGTACTCATGCGGCCAGTTTGCAACACTTGCCCACCGCTAAATTGCAAAATGACCATATTTCACAATGCACTGACCATCGGTCAGCCGGACCAGAGACGGTGAAGCGCGGCATCCGCTGGGATGCCGCGCTTTCCGCTGATTCGGGCTAGCCGCGGACCTGGCGGCGGTAGGTGACCTTGTCGAATTCGCGGCCGTATTCGTCGACCGCGGTTACGTCCATTTCGCTGGCGAAGAAGCCGGGGCGGACGTCGACTCGGATGAAGGAGTAGTTGCGGAATCGGACGCGGGACCAGGGGGCGTCCTCCGGGTTCTTCTTTCCACCCGGTGTCCAGACGTAGCTGTTCGGGACGTCCGTGTCGGCGACTTCGTGGCCGCGGTAGCTTTCCTGGGAGCCGGGCTGGAAGCCGTAGCGGGGGCGGCCGCCGCCGCCCACGGTGTAGTAGACGGTGCCGTCGGTCTCTGGGTAGACGATCGAATTGTCGCCCGCCGGCTTGGATTGTGCGCCACCGCGAATCGGGTCGGTGCGCTCGAAGACGTGATTGTGGCCCTGCAGGACCAGATCCACCTGGTAGCGGTCGAAGAGTGCGCACCAGGCGTCGCGTACGCCGCCGTCGCTGGCGTGCGAGTCGGTGGTGGAGTAGGCGCAGTGATGGAAGAAGCAGACGATGAAATCGATGTCCGGGTTCGCGCGGTAGGCGGCGAGAGTTGTTTCCACCCAGGTGTTCTGGGCGCCGCCGGAGTAGCCGGTGTTCGCGCCGATCTCGTAGGAGATGTCATTGGCGTCCAGGGACAGCACCGCGACATTGCCGTAGGTGAAGGAGTACACCGAGGGGCAGCCGGCGGGGCCGTTGCCCGGAAAGTCCAGGCGCGCAAGGTGTCCGCCGTAACCGTGGGTGCCGTAGGCGGCCTCCATATCGTGGTTGCCGGTGGCGAACATCCACGGGGTGGTCGAGGCGCTGGCCTCGATGGCGCCGAAGTAGACGTCCCACACGTACGGGTTGAACTTGTCGAAACCGTCAGAGACCTTGCCGCCCGAGCCGACGTACTGCGGCTTCTTGCCCGCGCCCGACGGATCGGCATAGGCGATATCACCGGCCAGCACATGGAAATCCGGGCGCGCGGCGACGATCTGGTTCAGCACGTTCTTCGTATGCGGCACCGCCGGATCATTGTCGGCGGCGTAGTACAGATCGTCGTAGTCGCCGGGCTTCAGGCCACCGGGCTGGGCCGGCACATCGTCGGTACCCTGATCACCCATCATGGTGAACCGGAACGGCACCACGGCCGCGCGCGCCGTCGGCATGGCGGTGGCCACCGAGCGGACATCACTCACGAAGCCGTCGGAGGTGCGCCAGCGGTAGAAGTGCGGCATCCGGCCCGGCAGTCCGTCGACCGGCGCGTGCACGTAGAACTGTTCCGCCGCCAGCACTCCCCCGTCGGAGCTGGGGATCTGGGTCACCAGATTGCGGACCTCGGCCTCGACGCTGCCGCCGAGCACCGGCGTCGGCCCGTGCTCGAGAAAGACCTTGGCGCCACCGGGATTCCGGGACAGCTGCGCCGAAAAGCGCAGTTGCCCGGACGCATCCGTGCCGAAGCCGACATGCTGCCCGCCCACGCCCAGTGCGGCCTCATCCGCGTAGGCGCGCGCGCCGAACGGCGAGACGCCGACCGCCGCCACCGCCGCCGAGCCGCGAAAGAAATTCCGGCGCGAGACCGGATGGCGGCGCAGGTACGAGCGGTGCCACTCGTACTGCTCGGTCATGGTCATGGTGGCGGCGAGCCGCTCGGGAATGCCGGTATCGGGAACGTCACCGGCGGGATTCAGGCGTTCGGACAGCATGGGTTCGGATGCTGTCCCAAATATGAGGACGCGGCAATCACCCGGGGCCGGCGACACGGAGAACAATCGGTTAACAACCCGAAGGGTTGCAACGAATCGGGCACACACCAGCACGCGTACATCCCGTAGTTTCACAACTGTGGACCCGCACAGTTCTCCCGATCTCGGCTCACTCCGCGCCCTGCTGCCCGACGGCATGCTGGTGATCGATCCGGACATACTCGATGGCTACCGGCAGGACCGGGCCTTCGATCCGGACGCGGGCACGGCCCTGGCACTCATCCGGCCGACCCGCACCGATCAGGTGGCAGCAGTGCTGAAATGGGCCGCCGAACACCGGATTCCGGTGGTGCCGCGCGGCGCCGGAACCGGACTGTCCGGCGGGGCCACCGCGCAGAACGGTGCGCTGCTGCTGAGCACCGAGCGCATGCGGGACATCACCGTCGACGAGGTCACCCGGACCGCCGTGGTGCAGCCGGGACTGCTGAACGCCGAGGTCAAGCGGACCGTCGCCGAATACGGCCTGTGGTATCCGCCGGATCCGTCGTCCTTCGAGATCTGCTCCATCGGCGGCAATGCGGCCACCAATGCGGGCGGGCTGTGCTGTGTGAAATACGGCGTCACCACCGATTACGTGCTCGGCATGGAGGTGGTGCTCGCCGACGGGACCGTGGTGCGCCTCGGCGGGCCGCGGCTCAAGGATTCGGCGGGGCTCTCGCTCACCAAGCTTTTTGTGGGCAGCGAGGGCACGCTCGGCATCATCACCGAACTCACGCTGCGGCTGCTGCCGGCGCAACCGCCGCAGTCCACCGTGGTCGCCACCTTCCCCACGCTGAGCGCCGCCACCGCGGCGATTCTCGCCATCACCGGCACGCTGCGGCCGTCCATGCTGGAGTTCATGGACTCGATCGCCATCAATGCCGTCGAGGACGAGCTGCGCATGGGGCTGGATCGGGCGGCGGCCGGACTGCTGGTGGCGCGCTCCGACGCACCCGGCGAGTATGCCGGATACGAGGCCGACATCATGCTGGCGGCTTGCGAAAAGGCCGGGGCTACAGAGGCTTTCCGTACCGACGATCCCGAGGAGGGCGAAGCCTTCTGTGCCGCACGCCGATTCGCCATTCCGGCCATGGAACGCAAAGGGCCGCTACTGCTCGAGGATGTCGGCGTACCGCTGCCCCGGCTCGGTGATCTGATCGACGGCATCGCCGGGATCGCGCGGCAGCGCTCCGTGGTCATCTCGGTCATCGCGCATGCGGGCGACGGCAATACCCACCCGCTGATCGTGCACGATCCGAACGACCCGGACGAGTCCGAGCGCGCCCACCTGGCCTTCGGCGAGATCATGCAGCTCGCGATCGGCCTGGGCGGCACCATCACCGGTGAGCACGGCGTCGGCCGGTTGAAGAAGGCCTGGCTGCCCGATCAGGTCGGGCCCGATGTGATGGCGCTCACCCGCCGGATCAAAGATGCCCTGGATCCGCACGGAATACTGAATCCCGGCGCGGTCCTCTGACGGGCCGCATCGGAACAATCCACCGCACAAGGGAGTTCACACAGACCATGAGTACCAGGCTGGAACACAATGTCGACGCCACCCGCTACGAGATCTATCTCGACGAGACGCTCGCGGGCTACGCCGACTACGCGGAGCGCACCGAAGGCCAGAAGAAGGTCCGCGATATCCAGCACACCCTCACCTTTCCCGAGTTCCGGGGCCGCGGCGTGGCCGCGCAGGTGGTCGAGTACGCGCTGAACAATGCACGCGCGGAAGGCTTCTCGATCATCCCAACCTGCTGGTACGTCGAGAAGTACATCGGCGAGCACCCGGAGTACGCCGACCTCGTCGGCTGATCGACCCTGCTAATTGGCGCGGTAGCCGCGCCGGCTGTCGGGCGACTGCGCCCGCCGCCACACCAGGAACTGCCGGTCGGCGGTGCTGAGCATCGCCTCGACCACCTTGTCGTTGTCGAAGCCCGGTAGCGCCTGCAGGCGAGCCAGGAACGCGGTGTCGGCCGCCGAATGCGGCACCACACAGCCCTTACCGGTAGCGCCGATCAGCACGAAGAAGACGTCTTCGGCGAACGGTCCGTCCGCCGTCGTAATGAGGCGCACCTCCGCCAGTTCCGTCCACGCGACCTCTTCGACTCGCCCATTGGCCAGCGTGCGCCGGACGAAGGTGTCGTTGATTTCGACTCCGGCCATTGCTCCATAGTGCTCCTACCGCAGCCGACCCAACAATCCCGAAACTCGGCCTTTACCTGAGGAACACGAAAAACAGAGCTCCGGCGAACCGTGCCGTCGCACCAAGGGCGACGGACGGCTGCCGGAGCAATTAGCTAGCTACTGAACAGGATTCGGCGTGGGAGCACCGCGCGCCGGGCCCCGCGGTGCCTCAGTTCGCGTGTGGCGTGGTGGTCGGCGCGGCGGAATCCGTTGTCGTAGTGGTGGGTGCGGTGGTGGTCGGCGCCGTGGTGGTCGGCTGCACCGCTGCCGGAACCATGGCATCGGTCGTGGTGGTCGGTGCGGTGGTGGTCGGCGCGACCGTTGTGGTCGGAGCCGTTGTCGTCGGTGCGACGGACGTCGACGCCACGGCCTTCGTCTCACCGCTCGGTGTGGTCGTGACCGTTGTGCTCACCTTCGAGGTCGTGGACTTCGACGGATCGGTCGTGGTGGTCGGTGCGGTGGTGGTCGACGGCTGCGCGGCCTTGTACGCGGCGGCGAGATCGGCCGGTTCCGGCTTGGCGGTGGTATCGACCTTCTGACCGTTCTGCGCCTGCTGCGCCAGATGGGTGAGCCAGGCGGCCGCGTATTCGGCGGAGGTCAGCGGCTTACCGTTGGCCGGGTCCGCGTCGTGCCAGTAGTCGAAGTGGTGGCCGGTGCGGTCCGGGCCGAGCGTCTGGTTGTACGGATCGCTCAGGATGACCGGGATGGTGTTCGTATTCGTCACGATCAGGCCGACGATCTCGTTGAACACCTTCTGCGGCAGGTACGCCAGGTCCGACATCTGATTGGTCGCGATCGAGCTGGCCGCGACCGGAGCCGCCGTCTGGGTGCCCGGCTTGTAGCCCGGAGTCGACACCTTCAGCAGCACCTGCAGGAAGGTCTCGTTGCTCTGCAGCCAGTGCGGCGTGGATGCGATGTCCTGGAATGCGGCGAGGGCGATTCCGGCGAGATTGACCGCGACATCCTGCCCGGTCGCCGGGGTCAGGCCGTTGTTCTGCAGATCATCCACATTGAGGTGCCTGCCGACGTTGATGGCCAGCTGCAGCAGCGAAATGTTCTGTGGCGCAGAGCAAGTGTCGTCGCCGTCGGAGCAGAACGAGGCGATCTTGCCGTTCAGCGATCCGAAGTCACCGGCGGTGTCCGGCAGTGCGCCCTGACCGCCCGCGGTCTTGCCGCCGAAGTTCGCGTCGTAGCCGTCCGGATGGTTCGGGTCCGTCGCGCCGATGAACGGGCCCTCGCCCGCCGAGCGGCCCGCGTCGGCGAGAATGACGACGCCCAGCACATTGTTCGGATCGACGATGCCGTACTTGCCGTTCTGATCGGCGGTCTGATGCCCGACCTGCTGGGCGACCTGACGGACCACGACGGATCCCTCGCTGTACCCGACGATCGAGAACTTGGTGTTCGGGCACGCGGCCGAGATCTCCCGCATGACCTGTTCGGTATTGGCGACGCCGGTGTTGACCGCGTCCGCCTCGTTGTTCAGGTTGGCCGGATACGCGATGTAGACCGCGGCATTGTTCGAGTTGGGATCGGCATTGGGCGCGTTGACCACCGGATCGAGCCACTCGCTGCTGTAGTCGCCGGACAGTGCGGCGGGCAGGGCATTGCCGTTCGCGTCGACCAGCATCTTGGTGGTCGCCTCATTGGGCGAATCGTTGCGGCCCGCGACCGAAATCGTCACCATGTCATGGCATTCCGTGACCGATGAGGTGAGCCGCGGATCGGCATTGCGAGTGTTGGTGGACGGCAATGCGAATGAGACGGCGACCACAGTCGCTATACCCAGGACAGCCGGCACGGCCGCGGCCGAGGCGATCTTGTGCTTACCGAAGAACGCGCGTTGCCGCACGAAGAATTCACGAAAATCCATGGCCCATATCCCCATTCGAACAAGAACAAGCGGAAGTACAGGCCCCCCGACGGGCCATGTGTCACAGGGGATGTCGCTGTGGGATCCGTGAGCGTTACTTAAGCGAACGATGAGCTATCGCAACCGAGCCGCAACCTCCCCCCTCGAACCCGCCTGAACTGCACCGATTCATAACGCGCCGGAGGCGGTCCCGAGATGAACTCGGAACCGCCTCCGGGGATTTACGAGATCAGCTACGCCGATCCGTGACCAGCGCGAATCAACGCAGGATCTGCCGCGACATGACCAGACGCTGGATCTGGTTGGTGCCCTCGTAGATCTGGGTGATCTTGGCATCGCGCATCATGCGCTCCACCGGGAAGTCGGTGGTGTAGCCCGCGCCACCGAAGAGCTGGACGGCATTGGTGGTGACCTCCATGGCCACATCCGAGGCGAAGCACTTGGCGGCGGCGGAGATGAAACCGAGGTTCTTCTCGCCACGCTCGGCGCGGGCCGCGGAGGTGTAGACCATCAGGCGGGCCGCTTCGACCTTCATGGCCATATCGGCCAGCATGAACTGGGTGTTCTGGAAGTCGGCGATGGCCTTGCCGAACTGCTTGCGGTCCTTGGTGTACGCGATGGCCGCGTCCAGGGCGCCCTGCGCCAGGCCGACGGCCTGCGCGCCGATGGTCGGGCGGGTGTGGTCCAGGGTCTGCAGGGCGGTCTTGAAACCGGTGCCCGGCTCGCCGATGATGCGGTCGCCCGGAACCTTGCAGTTCTCAAAGTACAGCTCGGCGGTCGGGGAACCCTTGATGCCGAGCTTGTGCTCCAGCGGGCCGACCACGAAGCCCTCATCGTCCTTGTGGACCATGAACGCGGAGATGCCGTTGGCGCCCTTGTCGGCGTCGGTCACGGCCATGACCGTGTACCAATCGGACTTGCCGCCGTTGGTGATCCAGCACTTGGAGCCGTTGATGATCCAGTCGTCGCCGTCCTGGCGGGCCCGGGTGCGCATGCTCGCGGCATCGGAACCGGCTTCCCGCTCGGACAGCGCGTAGGAGGCCATACCGCCGGCGACGATATCCGCCAGCACCTTCTGCTTGAGCTCCTCGGAGCCCTGCAGGATCAGGCCCATGGTGCCGAGCTTGTTGACCGCGGGGATGAGCGAGGAGGAACCGCAGACGCGGGCGACCTCTTCGATCACGATGCAGGTGGCGACCGAGTCGGCGCCCTGGCCGCCGTAGGCCTCCGGCACGTGCACGGCATTGAAGCCGGCGGCATTGAGGGCGGTCAGCGCCTCCTGCGGGAAGCGGGAGTTGCCGTCGACGTCCTTCGCGTACGGGGCGATCTCCTTCTCGGACAGTCCGCGAATGGCCTCGCGCAGCTCATCGTGGAAATCCTCGAGCTTGAACAGATCGAAATCGGGGTTGCCCGCCATGGGGTTCGTCTCCTGGTCGTTCGGGGTCGGATCGCCGCTGGTTGCCCAGTCTCTCCAGCATCTCGGCACTCAGTGCCAATCAAAGCCGAGTATACGCCGCAATATCGCGACCACGTGCGCGTACTGCCCTACCAATGTGTGGCACGCAGTGTCATCTACGCCACTGCGGACAACTCACAGCGTATCGAGACGGCGCGCCAGAAGATCAGCGACCTGCCGCGACGGCATATCCCGCGGGAAAACGGCCACCACCATCTCGGATGTCGCCGGGCCGGGTGCGGAACCGCCGTGCGGAATCGTCGCCAGTGCCGCGCGCAGATCCGCGGGACTCGCCTGCGACTCACCGCGCACCATGCGGCGCAGCAGATAGTTGTGGGTTGCCGTGACCGCGGCCGTGAATTGCACCAGCAGCAGATCTGATTCGCCCCGCAGCCGGGTGCGCAGATAGTCGGTGAACAGCCGCTCGTAGCGGAACACCGTGACGATCTCACGCTCGCGCAGCGTCGGCACCTGCCGCACCACGCCGTACCGCCGCGCCGCCAGCTCCCGCCACTGCGTGAACCGTTCGAACACCGCAATGACGGCCTCGATCACCGCGTCCCACGGATCACCCTGCGCGGCCTCGAGAAACGCCCGCGCCTGCGCCAACTGCGACTCATGGTCGGCGAAGACCACATCCTCCTTGGACCGGAACTGCCGGAAGAACGTCCGCCGCGAAATCCCCGCCGCCTCGGCGATCTCATCGACAGTTGTTGCCTCATAACCCTTCTCGGCGAACAATCGCAGGGCGTGATCGACAACCGTCAAACGGCGCGCGGTCGCATCATCGGGGGCCACCTGCCCACCGTAGCCGGGAGGGTGCACGGATTCGGTCAGCCCAGCAGCTGGGCGCGGAGGGCGGCGTCCTTCTCGATGACCATCTTCTCCAGGTCGGCCTGGAATTGCGCCATGCGGGAACGCAATTCGGGATCGGTGGCGCCGAGGATGCGGACGGCGAGCAGGCCCGCGTTGCGGGCGCCGCCGATGGAGACGGTGGCCACCGGGACGCCGCCGGGCATCTGGACGATGGACAGCAGGGAGTCCATGCCGTCGAGGTGCTTGAGCGGGACGGGGACGCCGATGACCGGGAGCGGGGTGGCGGAGGCGACCATGCCGGGGAGGTGGGCCGCGCCGCCCGCGCCGGCGATGATGACCTGAATGCCGCGGCCCGCGGCCTCTTTGGCGTAGTCGAGCATGCGCTGGGGGGTGCGGTGCGCCGAGACGACACCGACCTCGAAGCGAATTCCGAACTCGGCCAAGGCTTCCGCCGCTGCCACCATGGTGGGCCAGTCGGAGTCGCTGCCCATGATCAGGCCTACCTGCGCGGTGTCAGTCATGATGCGGATCCCATCCGTCGGTCCAAATCGCGTGCGACATCCAGTACGCCGCGCGCTCCGCCTTCTCGCGAGTGCTGTCGAGGTCGTCGCCGAGAATATTGATGTGGCCGATCTTGCGATCGGGGCGCTCGCCCTTGCCGTAGAGATGCACTTTCGCCTCCGGGAGGCGGGCCGCCAGGTGGTGCAGGCGCTCGTCCATGGACATCTCGGGAGCCTCGGCGGCACCGAGAATGTTCGACATCACGGTGACCGGGGCCAGCGCGGCGGTCGAACCGAGCGGATAGTCCAGGACCGCGCGCAGATGCTGCTCGAACTGGCCGGTGCAGGCGCCGTCCATGCCCCAGTGGCCGGAATTGTGCGGGCGCATGGCCAATTCGTTCACCAGCAGCTCACCGGAGTGGGTTTCGAAGAGTTCGACGGCCATGGCTCCGGTGACGCCGAGTTCGGCCGCCAGGCGCAGCGCCAGAGCCTCGGCCTCGGTCGCCTTGCGCTCGGACAGGCCGGGGGCGGGGGCGATGACCACCGCGCACTGACCATTGCGCTGCACGGTCTCCACCACCGGCCAGGCGGCGGCCTGACCGAACGGGGACCGCGCCACCATGGCCGACAGCTCGCGCTTCAAATCCACCTTGGTCTCCGCGAGCAGCGAAACACCGTGCGCCAGCTGATCGGTGACAATGCGCTCGGTCTCGGCGGCATCGGCGGGCATCCACACGCCGCGGCCGTCATACCCGCCGCGCACGGCCTTCAGCACGAACGGCCAGCCGTGCTCGTCGGCGAAAGCCACCGCATCGGCGACCGAGGAGACCTCGGCGAACGCCGGACTCGGCACGCCCAGCTCGGCCAGCTTGCGGCGCATGATCAGCTTGTCCTGGGCGAAGATGAGCGCGCTCGGCGGCGGCTGCACATTCACGCCCTCCGCGACGAGCGCCTCGAGATGCTCGATCGGCACACCCTCGTGGTCGAAGGTCAGCGCATACGAGCCGACGGCCGCCTTGCGCAGCGCCGCCAGATCGTTATGACTGCCGAAGACCACGTCCGGCGTCACCTGCGCGGCCGGATCGTCGGGCCGCTCGGCCAGCACCCGCAACCGCTGGCCCAGCGCAATGGCCGCCTGATGGGTCATGCGCGCGAGCTGACCACCACCGATCATGGTGACGGTGGGCATCGCGGAGGTATCGAAGGAACGTGCGCTCACGTTCGTAAATGTTGTCATGGCACCCACCCCCGACCACCCGCGGGTTGGTCTCACCATCGATGAGCGACGTAGACTCGTCTGGTGTCATTTGTCGACAAGGTCATAAACGTCCTGCCCACACCGTTGCGGGACCTCGCAGACCGGCATTCCGAACTGCTCAAGTTCGCCATTGTCGGTGCGACGACCTTCGTAATCGACATCGGCATTTTCTACCTGCTGAAGTGGACCGTACTGGACACCAAGCCGACGATCGCCCGAATCCTCTCCGGCACCATCGCCGTCATCGTGTCCTACATCCTCAATCGCGAATGGACCTTCGACAAGCGCGGCGGCCGCGAGAAGCATCACGAGGCACTGCTCTTCTTCGCAGTGAGCGGCATAGGCGTACTACTGGCCAGCCTCCCGCTCTATATCTCCAGCTACGTCTTCGACCTGCGCCAGCCGAATGTGAGTTTCACCGTAGAGAACGTCGCAGACTTCTTCAGCGCCTTCATCATCGGCAACCTCCTGCAGATGGCATTCCGCTTCTACGCCATGCGCCGCTGGGTCTTCCCCGATGAAATGAAGGAACTCACCGAAGAGTTCGAAGACCTCATCAACGAAGAACAACTCGGCCACAGCTAGCCCCCACCTGTCCTTGTCCTTGTCCTTGTCCTTGTTTCTTGTTCTCGAGAACGGGACCACAGCCGGTCGACCCGGCGGGTACCGCAGGTAGTACTCCCAACTGCGGAAGGTAGGCCGGGTACGTCTCCTGACGTGCCCAGCACGGCCATCTCGGGCTTTGCCCGCACCCTCTTGCAGACCAACCCTGTCCGGGACGCAAGCAACCCAGGTGCACCGACGGCTTCGGTATAGAAACCGTCGGTGCACCTGGGTTGCTTGCGCCGAGAGGCGGTGATGGGTTTCTGGGTGCGGGCAGGGCCCGAGATGGCCGTGCTGGTGGCGCCGGGTGAGGTACCCGATTTACCTTCCGGGCCAAGGAGATACCTGCGGTACCGGGCGGAAGACTGGCTGTGGTCCGGTTTCACAGACAAAGACGAAAAGACCAAAGATTCAAGAACAAGGACGCCTGGAAACAAGGGATCGAAGAACACGAACCCGAGAAACCCTGTCCGGCAACGACCTCTAGCACCGACAGGATGATCCTGTCAGTGACACCAGGGGCGGGAAATCTATTGTCGCGGTGGGGGTGTGATGGCCCGGCGCAGCACCCGGTACCGCACCGGGGACAACCCCGAGGCATGACACACCCTGCGGGGCCGCAGCGAGGGCGGAGCCTCGGTCAACAACTCGGCCGGGTGGTGCAGGTGGTTGACCCGTGGAGTCCGGGACGGATCCACATGCGCCGGAGCGATCCACGCGGTCCGGCCCGGAAAGTCCGAATCCGCACCGAGTTTGATCGTCTTCCACCCGCGTGGCCCGTCCTTGACCAGGGCGTGGCAGTGATCGCACGCCAAGGTCAGGTTCTCGATATCGGTGGGGCCGCCCTTGCAGAACTCGGTCACATGATGGGCCGCCGCCATACTCGCCGGAGCGCTGCAGCCCGGGCGGGTGCACCCGCGCTCGGTGGCGATCAACGCCAACCGCTGTGCCGGGTTCGCCAACCGGATTTCCCCGATGTGCAGGGGCATGCCGTTCTTGTTCTTCACGAGGATGAATGTTTT
>NZ_JBEXOK010000019.1:0-115034 GCF_040611495.1 Nocardia sp. NPDC006630 | reverse complement strand
GAACCCGGAAGCTAAGGCCACCTGCGCCGATGGTACTGCACTCGACAGGGTGTGGGAGAGTAGGACACCGCCGGAACATCATTCGCAAAACCCCCGAGCCTCGGCTCGGGGGTTTTGTCGTACACGGACACCTTATGGCGATCGGTACGCTCTTACTAGCGGCGTGGCACAGATGCTGCGAGAACATCGAAATAGCGCTGCTCACACCATAGTCGATGGTTTCCGATGACGTAGAAACGTCGTTTTGCGCGGGACACAGCGACATTGAGCAGATTCGGCTTCTCTGCCGCCCAGCGACGAGCGCCACCCGTCTGCATCGGTGTGCCCAGCACAAGGATCACAACGTCCGACTCCTGGCCCTGGACTGTGTGGACGGTTCCGACATTGTTGCGGGCGAACTCCCCATCGACGGCTTTGCCGGCGATCTTCTTGGCCCCTCGCACTACCTCACGAAACGGGCTGATCACACGAATCGTGCTCGGCAGCACCGCCGCTTCGTTGACCAGCCACTCGAGAAGTTCGGCGAGCTTTTCTCCCTCGGCCGGCACCCAATTGCCCTCCGCTACACCGGACTCGATATCGAACCAGGTGTTTTCGCCCGGAAATTGACTGCGTACCGGAGTGCCGAACACCATGAGGTCACCCCCATAGGCAATGGTATTGGATATCTGGAACATAGGTCGATCACAGCGTCGGTGAACACGCAGCGGCGCGCCTACCCACACCGGATCACCCCCTTCCGGTTCCGCCAGGTTGGTTCCCAAGCGCGCAAGACGATCCGCGACGCGCTGAGCAGAGGTCAAATCGGGAGTCCACCGCTCATGCACACGGTGGTGCTCCATCAGTGCCCGCTGCGCAGGAAGCGGCAGTGTAACAATCGGTTCCAGCTGCTGTGGATCTCCGACTATGATGGCCCGCCGAGCCCGCCAGATCCCGCCGACGGCTTGCTGAGGAGCCGCCTGTCCGGCTTCGTCGATGAAGAGCCAGCCGAAGGTCTCGCAACCCAATCCCGTGAACAGCCGAGGAAGTGAGGCGAACGTAGTCGACACCATCGGGACGACCAGGAACAGAGAGTGCCACACCGCGGTCAGTATCTCGGCGCTGGGCTTAGGAACGAGCGGGCTGCGCAGCATCGCGGACAGGACAGCCAGGTTGTGCTTCAACGGGGTAGCGGCCGCCGCAGCGAATGATCGGTGCAGGCGCAGAGCCTCGAGGAACAGTCGATGCCGTGCTGTGGTGAATTCCGCGTCGGCCCAGGCGTTGCAGAGCTGGAATCGCTCTTCATCGTCGAGCACATTCCCGAAAGGAACTGTGCCGGGCCATCGTTCGCAAGCTCGGTCGACCCGCTCCGCGATGTCTGTATAGGTTTCCACCGCGGTCGAGTGGATTTGGGTGAGGCGACGGTGTTCGGCCGCGACGGCCTCCGCGGCCTCGGCGCACACTGCGGCGGTTTTGTCCTTGTCGTCGAACTTATCTCTGGCATCCTTCCGCCCGGCTAGCAGTACGTTCCTCTCGGCGCGCCATCTGCCTCCCGCGCCGAACAGCGATTTCCAGAACCCTGGCTTGCCCGCCTCGTGTTCCTCGACCGCCTCCCGCGCTGCGGTCAGGTTGTCGGCTGCGCGATTCCGCTCGACTTCTGCTGTGTGGTGTTCTGCCTTCCGGGTCTCATAGGCCAGTTCGGCTGCCTCGAAACCCGCTGCAGCGGCTTCGATTACGATTCTCAATCGGCCGAGCTCCAGAATCTCGTCGGCGACGGCCTGCCGCTCGTCCGCGAGCCGATGGACCTCGGCTAGCGCGTTGCGAAATTCATTGCGAGCCGACCGCCAGTGGGTCGAGGTCTCACGGCTCCCGGCCGCCCGCGCCAGGATCTTCTGCATTCCGGCGATGGGGTCGTCGGCCGGATCGGGTGTCTGTTCGGGTTCCGAGGGATCGCGAGGGATTCCATCTTTACCCCACCAGAATCGCTTTGAGAAGCCCGTGCGGTTCTTCATATTGCCCAGTACAGCGGCTATCAATCCCCACGCTTCGTCGTCGAGAATGTGCGAGGCGAGCTCAGGGAAGTAGTCCGCAGCGAGCGCCTCTTCGCGCGCCCCGGCGACCGCGCCTACCGCGGGAATCTCCGCGGTGACGTTCGACGCGGCGTCATTGCTGGCCGTAGCGACCACGATTTCGAAGCCGGTGATGTCCGGACTCGGCATCCTGACTGTGAACGGCGCCTTACCGACTTGAACAGTTCCGAGCGACCGCGTGAATGCGGAAGCGGGATTGTCGTACGTTGCCAGACGAACCGCCCTCTCCACCACGACCGCGGCGAGTACATCCCGCAGCATGGTGGTTTTGCCGGTGCCGGGCGGTCCGTTGACTGCGAAAATTCCAGCGCTGTCGGATAGTTCGGCCATGAGTTCGTTGACTGCGAATTGCTGGCTGAGGACCAGCGGCTTGCTGGCGTCGCCGGGCCAGCGCCCGCCTGGGATTCGGCGCGGGCTCAGTCCTGCGACCACTGCGGTCTGGTTCGCTCTTACGTCGATCCGGCGCCCGGCATCGCAGTCATCGGAGAGGTAGCTTCGCAGTGCGATCCCGATGTCCTTCTGGGAGACCGCTTTCTCGATGTCGGCGAGATCCTGTGCGATGAAGCTGTTCAGGAAGTCCGCATCGACATCTACAACCCAATTCTTGGCAACCTGAGTGCATTTCACTCGAACACCACCGACGTCGAGCACTCCGGTGATACCGAGCGCATCACTGAGTTCTCCGCTGAATTGATGGAGATCCTCCGCGGAGAATGCGAATGTAGCCGGAGCGTCGGCGTCCTTGTCGGTGTCTTTCGCTTTGGCCGCAGCCGATTTCGCCACAATCTTCTCGACGAAGGTTCCTGCCGTGGCCCCTGCGATACCACCGGCCACCGGGCCCGCGACCGAAGTCACCGCAGCAGCCGTGGCCGCTGTCGCAGCGGTAGCCAGCCCCTTGGCCAGAGCCTCCCGCCCCGCATTCTTGGTTCGGTCACCCGCGGCCTTCCCGAGCGCGGAGAGTTTCGACACCGCGTCAGCGAACCCGGGTGAGGCGAGTTGATTCAATCCGGCTACGAATGCCTGTTCGTCATCATCGAAGCCATTCAACCAGCCCCGGTCGCCTGGGCCGGGCGACTGCAACCGGCCCATCGCCCACGCACAGGCGGAGAGTTTCGGCGAGTCCTCCAGCAGCGCCCCGCTGTGGTCGAGGGTGAGGGCGAACATCGCAGTTGTCCCGATCGGCCGAGCGTCTGGCTGCGCCTGTTCGGGACCGAAGGCGCGAATCAACTCGTTTCGGACCTGCTCGATCTGGTAGAGCCCGCCGTAAACCGTGAATCGCCATACCTTCCCCGGCGGCAGTGGGTAATCCCGCCACAGCGGATGCTCGGGTTCCCAAGGCGCTGGTCCGCCGGTCGCGATGCCCACGACAATCGGTTCGGATGCCCGGCTGGCCGTTTTGGGTACCTCCTGCGGGCTGAACATTTCGATAGCCCGCCAGAAGCGCAGCAGCTGAGTCGGTCGTTCGGTCCCACCCATGGCATCGTCCCCGTTCGCTGCCTACGCACACCCAGTAGTTTTTCTACCGTACGACACTTGACTTGAGTTGTCGTGAGAACTGTTGGCATCTAACGAGTTTGGGCCGCCGGTAGATGTCCGGTTTGGATGGATTGACGGCAGCGGCTCAGCGACGGCCCGTCCAGACCGCGGATATCGGACTGCGGTTGCAGTCGATCCCCGGCTCGCTGAAGTGCGAGCGTGGATTCGATCAGGGACGCCTCGACGGGGCGACTTCTTGCTCGGGTCGTCCCATGACCGTGCTGTAGGGTCAATCTGCTGCTGTTCGCGGGGGAACTGTTTGCAAGGGGGTGCTGTCTTGATCAGTGCTGATGATGGTCTGGAGGGGCTGCGGTCCGAGATTGTGGCGTTTTACGCCGGGTTCGGGCAGCCTGACTTATTGCGCCGGGCCTTCGAGCAAGCCGCGGTATTGGTGCCCTTGGTCGACACCGACCGCGTCTTCACCTCGCGGGTGCGCGAGATCGATTGGATCTGCGCCTTCACCAGCATGGAGGAATACGCTCGCTACATGGTCGCCCGAGGGGTCGCGGCCGATCACGAGTACAAGTACCAGACCTTGCTCGGCTGCCGTTTGATCGACTACGCGGCCTCACGCCCCGAGCCGACCGGCATATCGGTCGATTGCGCGGGCGCCGCGCCGGTGGCCTTCCCGCCGCAGCTCCTCGCCGAGGTCGACGAAGTAGGGGTGGGTTCGTGAGCGACGAACTGAAGGTCGAACCGGCCGTACTGAAACAGGCCGAGGCAGGCATCAACGCGATCATCGGCGAGCTCTCGGGCCTGGGCATCAAAGAAACCGGCGCACTGGGCCGGGGCTTCTCGCTGCTGGCGTTGTCACCCCTGGAGGCGGGCAAGGCGTCGGTGCAATCGACGTTCGAAACCTTCTGCGACCGCTGGTCGTGGGGTGTCCGCTCCCTGGTTCAGTCGGCGAACAATATGGCCGAGGCAGTCGGGTTGGCGGCCGGCCGCTATCACATGATGGATCAGCAGAGCGAGAACGCACTGAAAGAGGCCTACAGCGACCTGTTCAGCGACCCGCACCTGTCGAAGGATCAGATCGACAGCCGGTCGTGGAGCGAGACCTTCTCCGACAACGAGTTCAACGCGCTGGCTCACCCCGACTACAGCGATAAGTCGTTCCAGGACATGCTCAGCCACGTCGGCACCGACGCGCAAGCGGTCAAGGCGGTCGCCCCGCAGGCTCTGGCGAACGACCAGTTGTTCAAGAATCCGCTCGGCAATGACGGGGGAGCGGGGTGGAACACCGGCGCCGCCGCACGAGCAGCCCAGATCCTGCATCCCGATCCGGCAACCCCGGGTGTTGAAGGGGGACAACACTAGTGGGGCTCGGCGATTTCGTCGACAAGATCGGCGATGCGATCGAGAACGGCATCGACGAGGTCGAAACCAAGGCCGGCTCGATCATCGACCGCGGCACCTACGAGGTCGCCGACCTGGCCCGCGACGTCGGCGCGGATTCGGTCGCGTCCGCCATCCAGGACCTGGGCGACCAGATCGCCGACCACCAGGGCGGCGAGGTGCTCGAGCGGCAACTCGGCCAAACCAAGGACAAGACGGAACTCATCCGCGGCGAGCCGTCGAAGATCCACGACGTCGCCGACAAACTCCGCACCATGTCGACCTCGATCGAGTCGACCGGAAATGCGTTGCGCACCATCGATGTAGCGGACTGGACCGGCAAGGGCGCCGCCGCATTCCACAGCGCCTTCGACAAGCAGCCCAAGCTGTGGTGGACCGCGGGCGATGCATTCTCGAAAGCCGCAGCGCACCTGGATAATTGGTACTGGGCAGTCGTCACCGGCCAGGCGAAGGCGCAAGAGGCGATCGACAAGTGGGAGGCCGCCGACAAGGAGGAGAAATCCCAAAAGGACTCCTGGAACGCCTTGTCGGACAAGGACAAAAAGAAAACCACCCTCGTCGACACGTGGTCGCCGATGCGAGACGCAGCCCGCGACATCCTGAAAAACGCCCGCTCCCAACGCGACAGCATCGCAAGCACCGTAGTAAGCGGCCTCCAAGCCCAAACCCAGGACGCCCCCACCGAACCGTCCTTCACCGCCCGCTGGACCGACAACTTCGAAGACCTGAACGGCGTCTACGAAAACGGCAAAAACAGCTTCTACGCCGGAGTCCTGACCAGCTTCACCTCGATCGCCCAATTCGCCCGCTCAGTCGATGTCCTTGACCCCTACAACATCTCGCACCCGGCCCAATACATCTCGAGCATGTCCGACCTGGGCACCGGAATGGTCGTGGCCGCCGCAGACCCCGGCGCGACAGTCGGCGCCATGCTCTCGGACGCCCGCCAGAACCCCTTCGAGGCCGCGGGCGCGATCACCGGCAACGTCGTACTCACCGTCGCGACAGGTGGCGGCGGTTCCGCCAAGATCGGCGTCGATGCCCTAGACGAGCTCAGCAACGCCACCAAGGTCACCAAGGCCACCACCAGCGTGCTCGAAGACGTCCCCAGCGCAGCCCCCGGCCGTGCCCTGCCGCGCGGTGACGCCCCGGTAGCTCCTGCACGCACCGAACCGAAACCGGACCGCGCCGGAACTCCCAACGAATCGGGAGCCCCATCGGAGACCCGCCCGAACGCGACGAAACCGGATGCTCCTGATGCCCAGGCCCCGAAGGCAGGCCTGCCGCGTCCCGACGGTGCCGCTCCAGGTGCTGCTGCACCGGAGGGCGGCGGCCGCGCTGCTGCCCCGCATCCGGACGGCGCTGCACCACAAGCCAATCCAGTCGCCGATGCCCGTCCTAACGAGGTAGCGCCGGACTCTTCATCCCCAGGTCCGCACCAGGAACAGCCTGTCGCGCAACCGCATCCGGCGAACGAGCATGCCCCAGACGCCGACTCATCGGCACCACGCCGGGACCAGGATGCCCCGCGGTCGAATCCGGAGAAAGCTTCGCAACCAGATCCCGATTCCAGCGCGCCCCACAATGATCGGCCTGCGGACATAGCTCCGGCCCGCGCAGAGAACCCGATCCCGGAGGCGACCCCGAAACTGGAGACCACTCCGCCTGCCTTCCATGAACCCGGTTCGGCTGCGCCACACGGCGAATCACCGAACACGTTGCGTGACTCAGGCGGTAGCGGCCCGCATATCGAGCCAGATCGCAACCCCGCGCATCCCGCAGATCCTGACGGCACCCACGCCGGCGGACACGACGCCTCGCCAGAACATGGCGCCCCAAACCACGAGCAGCCAGCGCAGGTCGCACACAACCCGACGCTGGATGAGCGTGCGGTCGCCGACCAGCCGGCACCAGAGCATGCGCGCAGCGGGCACCCAGAGGACACCAGCGACCTCCACGACAAGACGGTCACAGAGGATCCGGTAGACATCGCCACCGGCGCATTCCTGCTTCCGGAGACCGATCTCGATCTCCCGGGCGTGCTGGGGCTGGTGCTACGGCGAACCCACCGTTCGAGCTACAGGTTCGGCCGTTGGTTCGGGCCGTCCTGGTCCGCGACCCTCGATTTGCGCCTGATCGTCGATGCCGAGGGAGTGACATTCCTTGGCGAGGATGGTCTGCTACTCGCATTCCCGCACGCCTCGGCTGGGGTTGCCGTCGAGTCGACGGCCGGCGGCCACACTCTGACCCGCACCGAAACTGGCGGCTATCAGGTACAGGACACGGACCGGGAGTTGACCTGGCATTTCGCGCCTGAGTCCGGTCTCGACGGGCTGGACGTCCAGCTGGGCAATTTCGCGATCAGCGCGATCACCGATCAGCACCACAATCGAATCCGCTTCCACTATGACGCTGGTGGCGCCCCCGTCTCTGTGACCCATTCCGGCGGTTACAGAGTCGATATCGATACGGCAGGCGGGCGGGTCATCGCCTTGACGGTTGTCGGCGCCGATCAGACCGAAATCCGCACGAAGGTAAAGGGATTCGACTATCAGGTAGGCAACCTGGTCGCTGTCACGAACGCTGTCGGCGCTGTCACCCGCTACACCTACGACGAGCACGCGCGGATGGTGTCGTGGACCGACTCGAACGCCAACTCGATGCTCAATATCTACGACAACGCCGGACGGGTAGTCGCCCAGCACGGTACCGCTGGGATTCTCAGCTGCAGCTTGGATTACTTGCCGTTCCCCGACGACACCGGCACCCTGACGACGGTCACAGACTCGCTCGGCAGTGTCACCACCCACGGCTTCGACCGTGACCTTCGCCTGCGGGACCTGGTTGATCCGACTGGTGCCAGAACCCACATCGACTACAACGCCGAACGCAGGCCGCTCGAAGTCGTTGCGCCAGATGGTGCGACGACGCGCTACCGCTACACCGAGCTGGGTGATGTAGCTCAGATCATTCGCCCTGACGGCGCCACAATTACCGCGGAGTACGCCCGACGCAATCGCCCAGCCGCAGTCACAGACGCCGACGGCAGTGTGCGGCAACAAGAGTGGGACGGTACCGGTCTCCTGACCGCCACGATCAATACGATGGGTGGTCGAACCGACTACGTCCACCACGCCAACGGCGCCGTCGCATCGATTGTGGGCCCGACGGGTGCACGCACGACCTTCGATGTCGATCCGGCCGGCCTGCCGGTCGCGGTAACCGACCCGAACGGTGGAGTCACCCGCACCGAAAGGGACAACTTCGGCCGCCCTGTCCGAGTCACGAATCCCTTGGGCGCGGCGACACACTACGTGTGGGCGCCGAACGGAAAACTGCTGCAGCGCACCGACCCTGATGGCCACAACGAATCGTGGACCTGGGACGGCGAGGGCAATCTACTCACCCAGACCACCCCCACCGGCGCCGTCACCCGCTTTACCTACGGCGCCTTCGATCTCATGGAATCCCGCACCGACCCCGACGGATCGGTCACCCGCTACACCTGGGACACCGAGCGCCGCCTCACCGGCGTCCTCAACCCTCTCGGCCAGACCTGGAAGTACGAATACGACCGCGTGGGTCGGCTGATCGCAGAAACCGACTACTCGGGCGCCGTCAACCGCTACACCCACGACAGGGTCGGCCGCGTCGTCACCGCAACGAACGCGACCGAGGTGACACGACGGCACACCTATGATGTGCTCGGCCGAGTCACCGAGATCGCCGCGGATAGCGGCGAATGGCTGCGTTACAGCCACAATCCGGCCGGTCGAGTTCTGACCGCCACGTCGGGTCTCGGTGAAAACCCAATCCACACACTGGAGTACACCTACTCAGCGAGCGGACAAGCGGTCTCGCAACGGCTGGATGACCAGCCGGAGATGCGGTTCGACTACGACGAACACGGCCGCCGCATCCGCCGCACGACGCCGAGCGGCGCGGTCACCAACTGGCAGTGGGACCCCGCGAGCCGCGCGCGCAGCATGTCCGTCGACGGCCACCACATCGACTTCTCCTACGACTCGATCGGCCGATCGACTGGATGGCGAGTCGGCGAACTGGCGGTCCGCCACACGTTGTCCGGAAACGGTCTCGTATCCGCCAGGGAGATCACCGGATTCCCAGCATCGTCACTGAACCTCGATACAACAGCTGCGATCCGCCCAGCACCACACGTCGTGCGTCATGACAACTACACCTACCGACCCGACGGCTACCTCATTCGCCACACAACTAACGGCTCGACTCGTTCTGGCCTGCAGCGTGACTACACACTCGACGAGGTTGGCCGCATCACTGCGATCAGCCATGATGATGTCTTGGCCGAGGCCTATTCGTACGACCCGCTCAGCAACATCGTCACCTGCAATCTCGCCAACGAGATCCGCCCGCCTGGCGAATCAGGTTCAGCGACAACGGAAGCGCAATTCGATCGCACGGTTGCTACACACACAGATTCGAGGGCTGACGGTTATCGTGAATACCGCAACAATCTGTTGATCCGGGACGGGCGCACGCGCTACCGCTATGACGCCCTAGGCCGCCTGATCCGCAAAACGACCACCAGGATCTCGCGCAAGCCTGACGTCTGGCACTACCGCTACAACGCTTTTCATCAGCTCGTCGACGTCTGGACCCCTGTCGGGCAGCATTGGCACTACACCTACGACGCCACCGGTTGTCGCGTCGGCAAGCAGTGCCTGGCCGCTGACGGCACCATCCTGGACCGCACCGATTACTCCTGGGACGGCACCTACCTCGTCGAACAGACCACCACCGATGCCACCACACGCTGGCACTACCAACCGAATTCCCGCACGCCGATTACACAGTCCACTGGTCAGAACACGGTCGACCGTGCATTCTACGTAATCGTCGCTGATCTCGTTGGAACTCCGACTGATCTCATTGACTCTGGAACGGCCGAAATAGTCGCAACGGCATCATCGAATTTGTGGGGCGTTACTTCCTGGAAGGGCAAGACCGATACACCCCTTCGCTTTCCCGGCCAGATCCATGACAGGGAAACAGGGTTTCATTACAATCTGCACTGATACTACAATCCTTCGACCGGAAATTACATTACAAGAGATCCGCTGGGTCTGGCGCCGTCGGTAAATCCGAACACTTACCCGCATAATCCGACTGTGTGGTCAGACCCATTGGGGTTAACCCCTGATGGGTGCAAGCAGGAGGGTGAAAAGCTACACGGCAGCGGTCCAGCTCCCGGTGCAATCGAGGCAAGCGATCGTGTAAAGTCCTTTGCGGCACTTCATAACTACCACCCGTCTCATGGTGTCGAGTTCGTATTCGATCCCAATAATGGGAGGTTCGCCGTTGGCGAAATTGCGCCGTATGAGCGTTCCGGTATCGATGGAAGTCCACATGAGAAACTTGCTCGTAGTATCGGTGCTGATCCCTCTAGTGTCGTTGGTGGGATGTTCTGGAACGATGTCGGAGATTGCATGCGTACAAATGAAGCGAGTGGACATTTCTGGCAGAATTGGAACGGCGATGTTCGCGCCCAGTTCATTGAGACGATGAAAGGATACGGATTCGATGTCTTCCACCATGGAGGAAAGTAGTCCAAATGCGCATTGGATTCCATTTTTCCGGTTTAAGTCCGATATTTGGCTCGGGCTGGTGGGCGACATGCTTTATGTTGGCACTTTAGATGGGCCCTTAAAATCGATCGAACCGGATAATTCGGTGGCCCTACTGCCTCTGCTGGAGTTCGGATACTCCGAGGTAGTCTCCGCGGTGAGTGCGCGAGAGGATGAACTCGGCTGGCCGAAGAATAGTATTATGTCAAACATTCGACCCATTTTGCTGCTTCAAGCAGCCATCTCGATGGAGAGTGTGTACTGGACCGAGCTCGCGCTGAAATGGGTTGATCCTTTGTCGGTGACAGAACAGGAGAGGGCGATATTGATAGATCTCCAACAATGTGACTGGGCAACTCAGGCTATTAAGCATAAAGTGAAGGCGTATCTGCGACAGTGAAGTAGCAAGGACTACGGTGAGTCGGATCTCAATCCGGGTGCGGTCATGATCGAATCGAAAGGCGCCCAAAACGTGCAAAATGGCCAGCGTATTTGTGGTACTGCAATGTCTATTTCTATCTTTCCGACGGGACAATAGTGCATGGAGGAGTACTGCTATCAACAGCAGGCCGCTCTGGTGTCGGGTCCTAAATTTTTTGAAGATTCGACGGAACGCATATGCCCGGTGTGTGAAAAAAGGGCCGTGCGTACGTATATCTACCGAAACAGTGCAACCCATAGGGTGACTCGCATAACTTATATGTGGTGTGCATCGTGTCGTCGATTCAAAGGTTGGACGGGGCCAGATACTGATGGCCTGATTATGTCGGACCCGCTTAAAACTCTATCTTCTGGCGAGCGGCGTAAACTAGAAGATGACCCCGATGCATTCTTTGTGTTGCTTGACGGATTATGGGATGCCGGGAAGCTGCCGCAGAAATTCACACGCGAGTTTTGATGTTATTAGTATCCCTATTATCTTAATTCTGCTAGATCTTAATATGAGGGTCCATGAATGTGTCGGCATGGACACGACTTCTCGAAGAGGCTGTCGGGATGGGGATTGTCGATAATGCAGCTCTGATAGGGGTTGATCGTAGCTCTTTTATTCGGATTGGCCGGATTGAAACCTCTGTTCTTCTGAGTACCTACGGGAGGCGATTACGGCATGCCGGTGATAACGCGGAGCTGCTGAAACAAACTGAAGATCTCGTGCGATTACTGCAGTCGTATCAAAGTAAGTATCTTTCATGGATCTCAGTGCAATCGGGCGCTGGATTTTATAGAGGCTTTCTTGCGGATTCGGAGGGATTCGATATCCTATTTTGGATGAAAATGCTTGATAGGCCAGGCTGTGAATAATCCTGTCCGTCATTATGATTCGGGGCGGTTACTGCTGGAGTTCGCAGGGCAGATTCTGGTGGTGTGCCCACGATGTGGTGGTCGCGCGCTGAACCTTCGTCGGCCCGATCTCCCCGCGCCTCAATACTGGACTCAGTTTTTGTATCAGCCACGGCGGCTTGTCTGCGTCAGATGCGATGTTGCTGTCGACTGGACGCGACATGCAGGTCGTTCCACGCGTGCAAGCAGCGGGCAAAACATTGACCGAGTGGATCCGCACTTCGGGCAACCTCTGTGGTTGCAAACCCGTTGTGCTGGGCACATTCTTTGGGCACTGAACGTGGAACATGTTGAAGAATTGGCTGCTTACGTAGGTGCGAGGCTGCGTGAACGAAGCGGAAGCCACTCCACGAGTGCAATGTTCGCCCGACTGCCGCTGTGGATGAAAAGCGCCGACAATCGTGTGCGTGTCCTGGCCGGCCTCGATCGATTGCGATTCCTAGCCGAGCGGTCGACGCCCGACGATCGTGCTGGTGCCCCATATTGACTGCCTGCCAGTATGTCTCGGAGGTCACCGTGTTAGTGCCGTGTCCAAGGAGATCGCAGTCGGTAGGTCCCCGAGGCGAGCCCTCAACTTCCGTGACACGGGCCCTTAGAACCTGTGAGCAGACTGCTCACAGCCGGGGAGAAACAGGGGTGCGCCAGGGATTTTCGTGGTGCACACTGTCGTGTTATGGAGATCGCGGAAGGAGAGCTGCGGCGTCTTCGGTCTGGGCCAGGAGCGCAGGACGAGCAGCGGCAATTCTTCGTACGCGCCCGGTTCACCGCCGAGGATCCAGTCCAGGTCATAGCTAATGCGCGTGCTGTGCTGACGTGTGTGGTTGAGCAGGTGGCTGACTGGCCTGCATTCGATCGGTGGCAACAGCTGCTGCCGGAGTGGTTCATTCAACGGTCCGCACCAGAGCACGTCGAGCCTGAGCAGAGCGACCCCTCGAACGTAGAGGCGTGGCTGCGGCAATGGCGGGCGAAGACCCCTGAGCAGAAGGCAGTCGCGTGCCAGGGGCCATGGTCACTCTCGGACTGGCTGTTCTACTTCGACACGACCGAGGAAGGTCGCGGTGACGATCGCAGCTGGTGGTGGTGGCACGCGGGAACCGAAGTGTCAGGCGAGGGTTGGGTTCAGGTGGCCACTACTGGATGGCCGTTCGAAACCGGTTCGCTGTCCTGGTTGATCGAGGCCAGCGGCGGCAGCGATCTCGCTTATGGGCCCGGAGTTTCAGAGTGCGTCCGCCACGACTGAGCGGGCAGAGCAATGTTGGAGACGGTGATATGGACGCGGCTCAAGTAAAGCAGCTCATTCTTGCAGCTAGCTCACGGGGGCTCGTCGCGGAGGAAGCCCTTGCGGGGATTCACGATCGGGATGCCGTAGTTAGTCGCCGGGTGCCAACTTCGAATCTCTTGAGCACATACTCTCGCCGTTTGCGTCGAACGGGACGCGACGCCGACCTGTTGAATCAGACCGAGAAACTTGTTGAGCTGCTGCGACGGTATCCGGGCGACGAAATTGCAATGATAAGCGTGTATCTGGGGAACGGTGGATCACGCTTACTGCTTGCGAATTCGGACGAATCTGAATCATCTTTTGGATGAAGATGTTCGAGCAACCTCCATCCTAGGCAGCCTTGCCGCTGAGGTGTATCTCCTGTGCCGGGTGATCGTGGTGTGGTGTGCTTCACTACGGAAGTTGCTGCGCTCGTGTGCTATTCGAGACGAGATAGCGGCAACGGTCCACCCGTCGGTAGATGATGCACGGCCGTGGGAAGGAATCGTGCTCAGGAACCAAACCAGAACGCTGCCGGTGGTGAGGCCGATGAGGAAGGGCAGCCATGCTGTGGTCATTGTGCACCTCTTTCGGTGAGGGATCTCAAATCTGCTGGTGTTGACGGTCTTCCGGCTGAGGAGTGGTGTAGTCAGGGATGCGGCGGGTGCGCGCGGTCAGGTCGTGGGAGAGGTCTGCGTAGGCGAGGGACAGTTCTGCGAGGCGTTTCCATGCGTAGTGCAGTCGGCACTCGGAGGCGGGGCTGCTCAGTGCTGTATAGGCGTCGACTGAAAAGTGGGCGATTCGGTCGATGACCATACCGACCGTTTCGGTGTGAAGGGCTGCGGCGGCATATGGCCGCGGTAGTTCCTGCGCGATCCAGCGGTCGATGTCGTGTATCAATCTGGCTCGGGTGCAGTCGATTTCGGCAAGGGCTTCGGGATCCGCGGCGTGCCAGGCTTCGTGGAGACTGGCCAGTTCATACGCGGCTTGTAGAAGCGGATGCGGTAGAGCGACAGTGCCCGTGCAGGCCTCCAGGAGCAGGTCCTTCGACGGCAGATGGTTTGTCATTCGTTGCTCCCCTCGGCATTCGCGTTCGTTACTTCAGTAGACGCCTGCGGCAATAGAATTGGAATGTCCAGCTGGGCATGTGCGGAAGACAGCGAGCAGTCCAGCCAGGGGCATTCCAGAACGGAGATTCCCAGATAGCGAGGCTAACGAAATGGCCGGATCATCGCTTCCCCGAAGGGCTCTCGGTCGCAGGCTGCGCGGCTACCGAGTTCAGTCGAAAAAGAGCCAGCTGGCAGCCGGTCTGCACATCGAGCTATCGCCGCAGAGCATCGGCCGAATGGAGGATGGGCAGAAAGTGAAGATCTGCTCGTCACAAATCCGGGACCTGCTCGACTTCTACGAGGTTTTGGATCCGAGTGAGGGTCGAGAGGAAGTCCTCAGGCTGTGGCAGGAGGTGAAAGACCAGGCGCATGCAGCGAAACTGGCTGGCACGACCAAAGGTTGGTGGCAGGCGTACACCGACCAGTACGCACCGCACTTCGACCATTACCTTGGTCTGGAGGCTGTCGCGACGCACCTGACCACTCATCAGGTTGTGCTCTTGCCGGGATTGCTGCAGACGGCCGGCTACCGGCGGGCCGTGAGTTACATCGGGGACCCGAGCCTGTCTGCGGCCGACATGGACCGGAGACTGGAACTTGCTGCCCACCGGCAGGTTCGACTGGCGGATCCGAACTTCCGCGTCGACATCCTGCTGTCGGAGAGTGTGCTTCGACATACGCCCGGTGGTGCGGTCGTCATGGTCGAGCAGATGAACCACATTCTTGAACTGATCGGTACCCGGCCGAATCTGTCGATACGGATCGTTCCGATGAACGCCGGAAGCCATCTGGGCCTACTCGTACAGTCCTTCACTTTGCTGGAATTCCCTCCTCTCGCCAGCCATCTCGTAGAGCCGCCCGTGGTCTATGTGGAGGGCTACGAAGGTGGGTTGTACCTGGAGCGAGCAGACATGATCGACCGGCATCGCCGGGCGATTACGGACATTCAGCGGGTAGCGTTGAGCGAGGATGACACCAAGCAGTTGGTGCAGCAGATGGTGAAGGAGTCCGGGACGTGACCGTAGACCTGTCCGGTGTCCAGTGGTTCAAGAGCACCTATAGCCAGCCCAATGCGGATTGCGTTGAGATCGCCCATCTGTCGTGCTCGGCGGTCGGGGTTCGTGACTCGAAGAATCCAGAAGGACCTGCGCTGGTGTTCTCCGCTGATCAGTGGGACAGGTTCCTCGCGAGCGAGGTTTGGCAACGCTGAACTGTTCTGGCGGGCAGCCTCATTCGAGGCATTGATGGTTGGGAGTCGGCCGGGAGATGTGGGATTCGTTCTAATGCACAGCACAGTGATCAACTGCAGGCCGTAGCCCCGACTCGGCGAAGGCTGGATCGAACTGTGCGCCGGTTCTCCAAACCGCTGGGGCTGCAGCGACCTTCCTGACGAGATTCGCCACCGGCGCCAGTTCCTGGTCGGCAGTTCGGTTGCCCTCCCCGGGCGCCCTGGAGTACCGGAGCCAGCGGATCGAAAGAAGAAGGTTGGCGCAGGCTCGCGTACGGATCAACTCGATGATCCAGCAGCTCGGTCATTCAGAGGCTGTTGCTGCAAAAATCGGATTCGGATTAGGGCGCGCCCGAACATTCGGTTCTGTGGCTACCGTTACCGAGGGGAGAGAGCCCAGCTGACCTGAATCTTTGTACACCACGGGAATTCCGCCCGCTATAGCGAATGATAGATCGCCGTCCATGAGCCACTCGCGTGCGCCTACCTTGAACACGTACAGCTCATCGGTCTCGACGATTTCTTGATCGTCGACATAAAAGGTGCCAGGACTCCACTTCTGCCTGAAGTGGCTGATAATGGTCTCGAATGCCTGGTCGTACGTTGTGGTCATGATTTCCCTCTTAGCTATGGTCTCGGGCGCTCGGCACCGCGTCACGCCTCTTCGACGGGCACAGGTGATCTTCCGCGGATCAGGGACTCGAGTGCCTCTGGAATCTGGCCGAACAAGGCGAGCCAATCGGCAACCAGGTAGAGATTGCCCGACGCGGACATTCCGAGGAAGTAGCGGCCGGAGTCGAGTTCACCCACCGGTGTGATCGACTCACCGACGATCTCGGCCCATTGGGCGAACCTGTGGTCCTCGCCGTCGACCAACGTAGGATCCAAATCGAAAGGTTCACGGGCGGAGTTGATTCCCGAGCCGGATATATCAACAGCCAGCCCTCCGAATTCCTCGAGAAATCGATCCGCCGCTGCGTTCCACCTGAACCCGCCTAGTTCCGTCCTCTCCCTCCAGGAACTGGTGTCGACCTGCCTGCCGGGCAGCCATCCCGAAGCGCGAAGAACCCGTTCGGTTTCGTTCGTGAACCGCGGCACAACTATTTCCCGTCGTCGGTAGTGAAGTCCAGCGAATAGTGTTCCCGGAGAGGCTTACAGCTCGCAAGGGGCGGTCGGTGCCAAAGCCTCGGGCGGTCCGGATTCTGCGAAGAATCTTGGCGGCGGTCTGGCCCCGATCGGATCGTGGACTCCGTCGGCGTGCTTGAGCAGATGGCCCCGTCCGCAGGAACCATGACCGAGAGCAGTCGGATCGGAATGGCAAGTGCGGCAGCCGATGCTGGTGACAGTGCGGTGCTGAAGTGGGCAGAACTGAGGTGAGGCGAAAGCGGGCCGGTTCGAGCTGAATAGCAGGGTCAGCCGTATGGGGATCGTCGGCAATGCGATCGGAACTGTCCCCGCGATCGCCAACGACATCAACGGCGGAATGGATCCGACCAAAGCGATAGTCAGTGAAGGCGGCGGCACTGCGGCAGGAGTGGTCGCCGGAGGCGTAGCTGCGGGCATCGTCGCCGATGCCGCGGCCGGAGCCGCAATCGGCTCGGTTGTCCCGGGTGTCGGCACGGCCGCCGGCCTGGTCGTCGGTACCGTGGTCGGCGGCGCTGTCGCGTATCTCGGCTCGAAAGGCATACAGAAGGTGTGGCCATGGTGATTCCGCCCGGCAGCGGTCCGTCGCAATCAGCATTCCCTGTGATCTCCGGCAAACCTGCGTGGCCCGTACGCCTAACGTTCTCCCGATTTGTGGTGCCGGCGATTCTGTTCGCCATCGCGCTACTGCTGGCGATCGCCGGCGTGGTAACTCTGGTCGGCGACGGAATCGCGAAGAGCAACCTCGCCACCGCGATCGGTGCCTGCGGATCCATCGCCGTCGCGGTCGGCGTGCTGCTGATGGGTATGGCCGCGTCCGGCTCAATGCGCAGGAACCGTTTGGGCGCAAAGCATCTGGTGAGCGACGATCACGGCGCAGGCGTAGTGGTCCGTTCGGTGCAACTGACGCCGATCATCCTGCTTCTGCTCGGCGGGATTGCCGTGTATGGGATCTCAGCGTGGATTTCGTGGAAGCGGGGGACCGGTGGCGACCTTCTGCCGATGTCCAAGGAGAACTCCGGCGGGGCGACGATCGGATTGGTGCTCGGCGTCGTCGCCGCGGTGATGTTCGCGTTCTTCGTTGTCATCTATACGAAATGGACCGTCGAGCTCTATCCGGACGGCATTCGCCGGGTGATGAGCTCTCCGGTCCTGAGGATCCGCAAGGAGAATTTCGTCGACTGGGACGGCATCGAGGCGATCGTACCGACGACCGTTCGGACTTCGGCGCAAACCGGTGGACGGCCCCTGATCGAACTTCGACTCCGGATACCTCGTGAAGAGGTGCAGCACAAGCAGTGGGATTCCGCCGACTGCGTTGTGCTCCCGGCGTTTTTGCTTGCAGGGGAACCGAATACGCTGCTGGCGATTCTGCAGTTCCTGAAGGACAACCCGGAGCAGCGCGGTCTACTGGCGCGGCCGGACGCAGCGATATGGTTCGCTACGCCGGCCACTGAAACCTGAACCACCCCGATCGTGGTTTCAGCTGCAGGCTCGTAACTCTGACTCGACGAACTCCGGATCGAACTGTGCGCCGGTTGCCCAAATCTCATGGGCTGCAGTGAGCTTGGCGACAAGATTTACCACCAGCGCTTGTTCCTGCTCGGTGGTTCGGCTCCCTTCCTTGAGCACCTTCGCGTATCGCACCGAGTCGACGATGACGGATTTGATTCGTTCATGGTTGAGGTAGGTCTGCAGATCGGCCTCCCACCGTCCGGTTGCCGCCTCGGGCTCTGCCGCGGTCCACTGAGCGAGAAAATCGGAGCGCTCGTTCGGCTGGTAACCCATCTTGTGTAGGTGCGAGACCACGTCGTACAGAGGATCGCCGAACAGCGCCAGTTCCCAGTCCAGAAATACGACATTGCGGCCGTTCTGGATGATCATGTTCTTCCGGTGCACATCCGCGTGCACGAGACGAAAAGGGCGGGATTCGAGTGTGCGCCAACCGGCAATCGCTGCCGACAGCGGATCCTCAGGCACGCCCAGCTTCCGATACAGCGGGCCGAACCGCTGATGGTTTTCCTGGTATATACGCTGAGTGACATCCGACAGTAGGTAGCCTCCGCCGAAGATGGCCAGGGTGCGCGGTATCTCAGACAGTGTCAGATAGGTGATCTCGTTCTCGACGACCACGACGGTGTCGGCATCGGGTGGGCAGGTGTGCGAGGGCACACAGGTGTTGTTCGATGAACTTGGTGTCTACACCTGGTACGTCGATCTGCCGCAGATAGTGGTCGGTTCCGGCGGCGGTTTCGATCCACAGCACGGTGGCGACGATCTTGTCCCACACCTCCTCCAGATCCAGTGCCTGAAGTGGACGTTCGAGCACCCCCTCCGCCGGCGCGGGGGAGGCGGCCCGGGTTCGCTCCAGCAATGCCATGAATCGGCGCACCGAGGAGGTGACGCTCAGCGGCGACCAGAGCCGATCTCAGTCTTAGATTCAGGCCCGGCGCGGCAATTCGTTCGTGCCGATCAGCCGTCCGCCGACCATGTGATAGTCCAGTCAGCGCCTTGCCGTCGAGTTCACGCCAGGACCGCGCCGCACCGAGGTCTGCGGCGATGCTGGGGGTGCTGGGACCGTGCAGCGGAATATCTATGGGCAACAACGGATTACGGTTCGCATATCCGCTGAGAAGTTCACTGGTAGCCCAGCGCCGACGCAGCCGAGCCGCCAGGTCGGCGCGAGTCGACCAGTCTGTCACCGCGGTTCCTCTGGATGAACGTCGGTGGGGTGGCGGCGTGATTCTTCGCTCGGACTCAGTCTGGGGTGCGCGTATAGATGACGGTGCACGACTTCATCCGTCTCAGTTCGGGAACCTGAGAGCGCAGATCGAATCGCTGTTCGTATGGCTCGAACATATCGAGGCCGCGGCCAAGCATGATCCGCCATCCAGTATCGGTGACGATCCACCGATCGTGCAAATCGCCGTGGTCGTGGAGTTGGCAGTCGAACACGATGCCGGCCTCCAGAACAGCGTTCTTGATGTCCATCAGAGCGACCGTCTGCTTAAACTTTAATTCTGAGGTTTTGGTCTCCTCGACAGTGTCCAGGTGCACCTTAATCTGGGTGTCGATTGGTTTAGCGGCAACGATATCGGCGAGCAGTTCGAATAGGTTCCGTAATTGGTGTGGTGTGCGGATGTAGGCATCGACGATGGTGATCTTGCGGGCGTTACGCAGGTACGGCAGGATCAGCGTGCGGTAAGAATGACCGCGCGCGTTCGAGGGGATATCGATCGTTTTGGGAACCAATTCGACAGGTGCGGGTGGTTTTTCGGCGGAGACGACGACCGGGAGTGCTTCGGATTCGTCGGTGTGGTCGGAGTCATGGTCGTAGTACTGGGGATAGTCGCGTTCTTCTTGGGTCTTGACGTCGTGCCAGACACCTCTCGCGTCGGTGTAGCCGAACTTCACCTCGTCCATCGTCCGGTCGATTCGCAGGATCTGATCTTTGACCCGTTTGCGGCCCTCGATCGCGAAGCGAAGCAATTCCTCGGTCTCGGCCGTCGTGGCGGCGCGGTTGGGGTGAATGAGTTTCATCAAGCCCGAGAAGGTCTTTCGCACACCATCACGATCGCGGGTGGAGATACTGTCCGAGAGCTTGAAACGCGGTGTGTAGTCGTCGGAGAAATCGAGCGAGCGCAGGTGGGTGAGGGCTTCGGCCAGGTAGTCGACGACGAAACCGTAACCATCGGTGAACAGTTCACGTCGGATGATCGACACCTCCCAGCCCGGAATGTAATAGTGCAGCCGGTCGAGGTACGCGGAGTCGTGGTAGGCAAGGGGCAGCACCTCGAACAGGTCCGAGTGGGCGAGCATCGCGGGCACCGGGCGATTCGTATTGCCGATGAACACCATGGACGCCTCGGCGCCGATGGTCTCGATACCGCGCGAGAACGTCTTGTTCGCCATGTAGTTCTTCATAATGTCGACCAGCGACTTATCCACGCGCTTCTGACCAGCGAACTCATCGAAGGCGACTACGTCCCAGTACCCGACGAGTCCGATCTGGTGATTGGCGTTGTTGGCGAACAGCTTCGGTACGGTCACCTCGCCGCCGGAGATGAGCATGCCGTGCGGTGAGAATTCGGAGTAGATGTGAGATTTGCCCGTACCCTTGGGTCCGAGTTCGATCAGGTTGTAATTGCGTTCCACGAACGGGATGAGCCGCACCAGTTGTAGCAGCTTCTCTCGGTCGGACAGATGTTCGGGGGCGAAGCCGATGGTCTGGATCAGCAGGTCGATCCATTCGGTAGTAGCGAATCCGGAACGTTTGGCGACGTAGTTCTCGAAGTCGAACTGGCCCAACTGGATCGGTTTCAGTGCCGCGATGAACCAGCGGGCTTCGTCGACGTCGCCCGAGGTGTACTCGAGGTCGACCAAGCACCACACGCCGCCGGTCAGCAGTTTGGGCTGGCGCCTGACAATGCCGTCGTCAATTGGGATATTGCGCAGTCCGAGGTTGGTGAAGGAGGCGATGTGGATGTCGCGGCGATCGTCGAGCGCAACCCCCACTTTGTCGATAATCCGGTGATGCCCTTTGTCGCGGATGGTCGATTTGACCAGCTCCGCTTCTCCGCGATGAACGTAGTGCGTGGCCAGGATGCCGCGCACATTCTCGATTCCGGCGTCGATGCTGGCCTCATCGTCACCGGCGGCGTACATGGCGAGCAGGTACTCCAAGACGTAACCGGGGACGATGGCATTGCCACGCACCCGCCCGACCAGGTCCTTGCGGACGATATAGCCGGGGAAGGCGGCGTTGGCCTGGATATCGAGTTCGGACAGCGTTCGGGGTTCGGGCTGGGTTGACTCGCTCACCGGTCGCGCTCCTCCATGTTCGGTTTATCGGGTTCGGCGCGATGGTCGCGCCGGACCCGATCGGCCTCGGCCGAAACACCAAGTCTCAACTTTTGCACAGGAACTCAGGCGGTGCACACTCCGTCACAGCTGATCGAAAAACCCGCCGAAGCCGCGTTGCAGGACCACATGGGTGTCCTTGTAGTCGATTCTGCTCTCGCCGCGCAGATCGTCGGCCCGAATCTTGACTTCCTTGCCGTTGTACTTCTGCGCGTCATCGCTGAGCACCAGTTCCAGGCGCACCACGCGTTCCCTGATGTCGTCGGTGGTGCTGTCCATGTCGATATCCCGGGTGTTGGACAGCAGTTCGCCGTTTGCCCATACTCCCACGCGCAGTCGCCGGGCGCGCACCGTCGCCGACACTGCCTCCGCCTGGGTCAAGGTGACCACGACGGTGCTGGAGGTGACGGTCCGGCTGGTGGTGGAGATCTCGACCTCTACTTTGCGAATCTGCTTGCGCTGTTTGGTCTGACGCAGTTCGACCAGCGGTACGACGACCTCCTGCAAGGTCGCGCCGCCGTGCACGAACCGCACCCCGCGTCCCTGAATGCGCATCCGGTACAGCGAATTCGGGATCTGCACCTGCACACTGCCGATCAGGCCCAGTTGTTCCGGCTCCCACAGCGTGAAAGCCGGGTCGGCGCGCAGGCCTTGCCCGAGGACGAACCTGCGTTTGGTCTTGACGACCGTGTCGCCGTGCGCCCGCTCACTGAGGAAGTCACTGTCTTGCAGATGTGAGCTCTGATAGAGGAATCCGTGGTCTGCGGTGATGAGTACCCGGCTGGTGCGCATCTTGGCGCGACCGAACTTCGTCACCAAAGCGATGATCTCGTCGATCGCCTGCCGACAGGCTTCTGGGGTGTCCTGCTCGGACTTGGCGTTGTCGCCGATCCGGTCGATCCGGTCGTGGTATACCACCAGCGCCGCATACTCGGACCAGAGCAAGGCAAGCTCTTCGGGTGAGCTCTGGTTCGCCTCTTCGAAGCCGATAGCCTTGACCCCAGCCTGTTTCCAGATCTTCGCACGATTGTCGAGCCCGCCGGTGGTTCGCCCGTCGGCGCGCACGGTCTCGTCGTCGATGAGATCCAGTTCCTGATGTGGCAAATGCGCAGCCATGCCCAGTTGCGTGAACGACGGTAGCGGCGCGAGTCGCGGTTCGACGGTGGCATTGAACCATTCATGCTCGGTGTTCACCCGGTCGGCGAGCTCACGGCCGACCTCGTAGCGGAGCGCGTCGGAGATGACGATGAGGGTCTTCGCCTTCTTGGCGGGCAGATCTTTCGCCGCGAAATCGGACAGCGGCGTGACGCCAGGAACCCGCCAGGCCTCCATGGCGTCGACCCGCTCCTGCCAGGCAGCGGCCAGCGGACGCTGGTACTCCTCGAGGTAGCGGTGCTCGACGCGGTCCGCGACCTCCGGGTGGACGTTGCCTTGCGCCTTGTCGCAGTGATATCGGAAGGCGCGGTAGGCGCGGTCGATTTCGCTCCATTCCTCGGCGTAGCGGCGCACACCGTCCGCGACGTCGGCGATCTTCGGACTGAAGACGTCAACACGGGCCAGACAGCCGGCTGCGGATTCGATTGCGCGGTAGGCGTGTTCATGCTTACCGAACCACGGCGTGATGGACCGGGTCCGCACCAGCGCGGCAATCTGATCGGCGGTCACCGTCTTGCGGAGCAGTCCGTCGGTCAATGTTGCTAGCAGTTCGGCATCCACGACCGGGAAGATGTCCATTTCCGCCAGGCGTTCCATCGACGGGTTCTCGGACCGCACCCGGTCTTTGATATTGAGCTGCTTCTGTTCCTGTTCGGCCAGCCGGGTGAACACTGGACGCCACCCGAGGTCGGTGCGCCACCGTTCGAAATCGAGCCGTGCGGCATTGTTCGCGCCGTGCCAGCCGGTCCAGGCGCGCTCGAAGAACCAGGATGCCAGCACCCCGACATCATGCTCGTCCTGATAGCCGTAGATGCGAGCGCAACCCTGCCAAAGGAATTCACCAAGTCCGTGCTCGACGAGCGTGTCGTACGCGTCGGCGCGATCCTCGATCAGATCCTCGAACAGGCGCTCGACAATCCGGTGCAGGCGGTGACTGCCGGTACCGCGCAATCCGAGTGCCGTGGCGCTGAGCACCCCGCGCAGATGCTGGGACATCTTCTCGGATGCCATCTCTGGCAGCTGACTCAAATGCGCGCGCGCCGCCGCGACCTGCTTCGGCGTTCGTAGTACATTCGGATGCTTATCGAGCACCCCCGCCAGGTCATAGCCGTCGAGCCCCAAATCGTGCATGAGCATGGCGGAGGTGTTCGCGGTGAAGACGCCGTAGCCGATCTCGATGTCGAGCAGCCAGTTGTCCCGGAACTGTTCTGGGGCGGGCCCGCCCCGATAAATCAGGACCCTTACCGAGTCCGGATCACCCGCGTCGAGGGCGGCGTACACGGCGTTCCGCACCCCGAACTCATTGCCCGCCACCCGGAATGTCACCAACCCGGGGAACTGCTCACCCAGAATCGCCGCGATCTCATCGAAGCTCTCCGCGTGCTCGCCGTCCCAATCCTGCCAAGTCAGCACCGACGAGTTCGCGAACCGACCGGCTAGCAGCTCGGCGATCCGCTGCGGCGACACCGCACTCACAGCCCGCTCACCGGCTTCACCACTCCCTCCAGCTTCGGATAGTTCTGCTTCACACCGTCATCCAGATCGAGCGGAATCTCAGCGGTCGCGGCCGGGAACAACTCTCCATCGATCCAGGTCCGCACACCCCGCAACTCCTTCGCCAACCCTTCACGCTCCTTACCCAATTTCGCCGCCTCACCCTTGGCCGCGCTCAGCAGGGCGTGGTCGATGTGCTCGATGCGGGCCTCGAGTTTCGCGCAGTACTCCTCGGCGTAATTCTGGTGGATGAGGCCCAGAGTGGCGGGGGTGTAGCGATGCAGGTAGAACAGGGCGTTGAAACCGCCGTTCGGGGACGAGACCTGCCAGTAGATGGGGCGTTTGGAGTACATCTGGACATGGTCGGCGTGGAACTTCTCAAGGAAGTACTTACGCAGGGGCAGGGGCTTGCCATTGCCGAGTGCTTGCTCCAGCCATACGACGTTCGCTTCGAGGTTCTCAGGTCCGAAAGCTGTGGCCAGGAACTCGCGCATTCGAGTGACGATATCGTCCTCGAAGTACCGTTCGGCGGTGATAGGGATGATCCCATTTATGCTCGGGCGGAACTGTGCGTCGGGGACGACGCGGTCGAAATCGGCAACGCCGGAACCAGCGTCGGCCAGAACGAGGCCGGGGCGACTCAGGCTATAGCGACCCACTGCGCATCCAACCCCGAAGGATACTAGTTCAATTGCGAGGTCGCGATTGAATAATTCCCTGTATTCAAGGTCGCTTCGTACACTGCCTTTTGTTGGAGCGTAGCGCGAGTACGGGTTCTGGACTAGCGTCGCCCGATTGGGCTCAGTCTGGCAATTGATGATGCCTTGAAGGCTGTACTCTGCTGCGAAGAATTCGTTGTTTTGCATCTCAAGCGCGCACACATGACTAACTAGGCCGATTGCTTCGTGCCAGCGGGTGTTCGAATGCTTCTCAAGGGCGCCTGTCCCCAACCTCACGAGCGGGTTGTTCTCGAAATTCCACGATGTTTCGTAGTCATTCCAATCCGCGCGATGTAAGCTGATTAATTCATCGACAATTCTGTCAACGGCCGGGTTGGTGGAGGCTGATATCGGGAGATTGGCGATTTCGCCTGCGTTGACACTGAGGGTCGGTGAGGTAATTTCAGTCATCGCTGATACTGCTGATGAATTCAAGAAGCCAAGCAGTGTCCTCAATTGGGTTTCGCTGGGGAAGATCGCCTGCCCTTTTTGGTCAAACATGAAGCTGCTGGGGTAGTAGCGGAAAGTTGGAGTGTCTGTGGATACATTTGACCAGGAAATGCATTTCTGGAAGTAGAATTCGGTATTCTGAATCCGTGTACCACCGTTCGGGTTCTTCTGGGCGAATGCATGGCAGTCCTCGCCTCCATTTCGCCAGTTGACAACTAGACTCTGATTTCCCCACCAGCGACGGTAGCCACCTCCTTTGTTGTACGGAAACCAAGTGGCCAACGAATTCTCCGCATCGGCCTTGCATTTAGCGCCGAAATTAAATTTCGCGGCCGAGACTTCAAACCAGTGGCGAATAAACAGCCCATTGTCTCCTGTGCAAAGCCCTAGGCGTGGAGGGCTCACATTCCTAAGCGGGGTCCCGAGTTTAAACGCATTTCGGATGCCAGCCGGTGTCCAGTAGGCGATCGTTCGACTTTTCAGAAAAGTAGAATCATTCAGTGAAGATTCGAATCGATTCGAATCTTCACCATTTTCCAGAGCTTGAAGTAGTGCCTCGGATTTCTGCTGTTCATTTTTTGCCTCCGTCAAGCGAATGAAAATTGCTCTAATGTCGGGATTGGTGTCAACGTCGATGACAAAGGCTGCGGTTTGTACTACCTCGCCGTCAATGGAGTCGAAAGCTCGTGTTCCAAGATGGATCATCGACTTGAGGTGTCCCGTGTCGATCATATTGAGACGGAAGTTTGTGTATGAAGTCAGAAACATCCAGGAATGCATTGTAATCATGGCTACCGAGCCGGAGGCGGTAGCGAGCTCAAGGCTCCGCTCGATGAACATCGCATACAGGTCCGACTTAGTTTTCGGGTACTCCTTCTTCGCGAAGGCCCTAAGTTGACCTCCCATGTTGCCGCTACCGAGATAGGGCGGATTGGCGACGGCTACGTGATACTGCCGATCCGTCAACGACTTCGCCTGGCGCACAAGGATCTTCAACCGATCGACGGCGTGATGCACGTAGAGCGCATGCACGCCGTGCTCAAGCGCATCGAGCTGAATGTCGAGCGCCTCCACTACCTCGCCCTCCACCCGAATCAATGATCCGAACGTGTCCGCATCCTGGAATGCGTACAGCAACCGCGCCAACGCCACCCGATCCACCGTGGCGTCCTCATGGACCACCGCGTTCACGATGATCTGAACCTCATCATCGCTGAACGACACCGCCTCGATGTGAACGATGTCCGGCCGCACGTCACGAGTCAGGAACCGTCGGTCTTTCGTGCGCGCCTTCATCGCCAGTGCGAATGACGCGAGCTGCGCCGCACGGGTGTCGATCTCCAGGCCGCGCAGGTTGTTTCGCAGGATCAGTTCCGGGATCTGGCTCGCAGGGAGGCCTTCCTCCTCGTAGATGTCGTAGAGCAGGTCGAAGGCGTAGGTGAGCATATGGCCGGAGCCGCAGGCCGGGTCGACTACCCGGATCTCCTGCGGTGAGCTGACAGTGACGCCCGTATCCGATTGTCCGGGAACGGGTTCGACGTAGTACTTCATGCTGGTCCGCAGCCCGCTGGACGGTTTTGACCGCAGCCAGAGCCGCCCGAGCGAGTTCTGCACCAGGTATTGGACGATCCAGTGCGGGGTGAACAGCTGGGTCTTGGGTGCGATCTCCGCCGCGCCGACCAGTGTCTTGGCCTTGTCGATCTGGGCTTTCAGTTCCGCGTTGTAGAACTGGTACAACCAGCCGACGACTTCCACCTCCTTGCAGGCCTGGTCGTCCATTACCTGGATAGCCTGCGCCCGCACCGAATTCGGAGCGAGGAGATCGCTCGGGATAAGCAGCCGAATCCAGTCGACCGCCGCTGGAAACACCTCCGGCATCGGGTTGTGCCAGGCGCGAAAGACGGCCTGTGTCAGCAGGGTGTACGCCTCCAGATCCGCATTCTGCGACACTCGCGCGCCGGACAGCAGATCGATGACATCCGACCGCACGGCGTCGGGCACCTCGTCGGGGAACGCCCCGGCGTGTGCACGGGTGAGGATCTCCGGCAGCGCCGACGCCGAACCCGCCCCGGGCGAGACGATCTGGTACAGGCCGGAGAATCCCTTCGAATCCATGTACCGGGCGGCGGTGAGTCGGTTGAACCAGGTATAGGCGGCCTCTTCGGCCGCGCCGTTCACCCCGCGCGCGGTGACAGCCGCGGTCAGCATGGCCACCTCGCGCGGATACTCCAGCTTCGCGGGTACGTCGTCGAGCAATTGGGTGATCCGCGCACGCATCTGCTCATTGAGGGTGCGGCGCGCGGTGGTCGCGAAGTTCTGCAATGCCGTGGTGTTGTTCATCGGATGATCGTCTTACCCTCCGCGATGGCTGCGAGCAGGCTTGCCCGCAGCGCTTCGACATAGGCGTTCACATGTGCGGTGGTTGACAGTGTGGTGGGGGCGTCGGCCACATGCAGCGAAGCCAGCTGCACGGCTGTGCGCTGTGGTGGCTTGGGCTTGGTCTCGGCGGGCGCCGTGCTGGATTCGCCGGAGTTCGTTGCACCCGCGCCGGTCTCGGCTGGGTCGCCGCCCACCGGGTCTTCGATCGGGCGCGTGGCGATCAGCCGTTCGATGATCTGCTGGTACTGGCCGGAAAATTGGTTGCGCGCCAGCGCGATCGCACCCCGACCGTCCATCCGTTCGACACCGGCTACCAGCGCATCGAACTGTGTGGTCGCCGCCGTCTGTGCCGCTGGCTCGGCGTACTGGAACGCTGCGTCGCCGAGGAGCGCGGTTCGGCGCTGGTCGATCTCGCGCACCAACTGCTCCCGGTCGGCGGCCACCGCGGCGTTCAACCGGTCGCCCAATTGCTCGTGCAGTAGCTTGATCCGCGAGACTCCGTCGCCTCGGAAGAAGCGCGGATCGGTCAGCAGGACCCGCAGTCGGTCCGCGTCGGCGCTGTCGGCACCGTCGAGTTCGCCCCCCCGTGCGGTCAGGAAGTTGTGGGCGTTATCGACGATGGTGCTTTGTGAACCATTAAGGAATTCGCGAACCGGATCGAGTAGATCGTCCTTGAGGTCGAGGAGGTCATCGGCGGGACCGGAAAGGAAGCCGTCCAGGTACCAGTCGTCCTCCCGCCCCTGTGTGGTCGCGAGCACCTTGGCGTGGGCCGATCCCAGATCCGCAGCGAACGGGTAACCCTTCGCCGCCCAATCTGCCACCAGTGCAGCGCTTTTTATGAGTTCCTGCCGAGTCAGCCGCGTCAGGTCCTCGGCGGTGGCGGGGAGATTCCCTACGTCCGCGAACTCGGTGAGGAATTTACGCAGCCGCATCACTTTGGCCGGATCGTGCTCGCGCACCTCATCCACACTGATATTGCGGTGCTTGGCGGAATTGCGCAGCTCACCGGCGACCTGGGTGCGCACCAGTGGACGGCCGTCGAGGGCCAACCGGATGCGGCCGGTGCGTACGCCGTGCGTGAGCGCGGTCAGCACCGCCGTCGCGGACCAGCCGAAGGGTGGCAGCGCGAACTCGTTCACCAGTGACGCCACCGTCGTGACCTTGTGGTGAGTCTTCTCCATACGCCGGCGATTGACCACTTGCTGGGCCAACGCTTCCAGGGTGGAGGTGACCTCGAAATCGAGGGTGTGCTTTTCCTCTAGTAGCCGGCCCAGATCCTTCTCGGTGTAACTGGCGACGCCACTCGCCTCGTTGATACGGGTGTACTTCGCCTCGATCGCGGTTTGCAACGCGGACTGCACTCGCTCCTTAGCCGCACCGGAAGACACCGTCAGCACCGCGCCATTGTGGACGAACGCGGCCCGCTCAACCGCGTCGCGTAGCGCCTTGCGGACCTCGCGATCACGCTCGGTATTGCGGCGGCGCTGCGATTCAAGGATGCTGCGGCGCGTCTCCGGAATCATCTTGCCCAATTGCAGCTGCACGTACTCCCTGGTGCGCACCGACAGTTGCACTTCGTCGACGGTGCGCTGGTCGAGGTCCAACACCACGTACACGGTCCCAGGCTCGCCGCTGGACTTATGCTGCACGTCCAGGATCGAGGCCGCCCCCGAAGTCAGGAAGTGCACGCCGAGCGGGGCGCTGTTGCCCTGCCGCTCTCCGTCGAGCGACCGCTCGAGTTTGAGGTCGACGCCGGTCTTGTCATGCCGGACCTTCGCACCCACCCCCGAGGCCGCCACCACTTCGTCGTTCAGCAGCTTGTTGACCTCGGTCTCGTTGAGATCGGTTGCCTTGATGGCCTTTTCGACGTCCTGCTCCTCATTTGTGAGGTAGGTGTACGTCAAGCCGTTGCGCTGCACGTAGGTGTTGGCGTACAGCAGTTGCAGCGCGCGCTCGACATCGTCGCGCAACTTCGCCACATTCGATTCGATCTCCGGAGTCAACAGCACCGCCAGCGACTGGGGCGTCGCCTCGAATTGCTCATTCCACTTGGTCAGCAGCAGCACTTTGAGCACCCGGACGGCCAAAGCCTTGTAAGGACCGTCTGGCAGATTCTCATCGGCCAAATTCACGTTCCGCTTGGTCCCGGACAGCACCGCGTTCTCGATGCCGTCATAGAAGAGGTCGAAGGTGGCGAGCGAGCCGACGTCCTCGGATTTCAGTGCGGTGCCGACCTCCTTGGTGACGCCCAGCAGCGAACGTTCACCCACCGACGCGTGCCGACCCGTGAAGGAGCCATTATCGGACAAGCCGCGCATCGCCGAGTGGAAAAGCTCGAACTGGTAGTCCACGAACGGGTAGGTACCGACGAAATCCTCGGCCGCCGCGTAGTTGCGGTACGCCCGCTGACCTTGGAAGGCGAACAGCGACCGGAAGCGGTCGGCATTGCGTTCGTAGATCGCCTCGAGCTCTCGCGTGCCGTCCGGAGTCTTCGCAAGCAGGCGCTTGGACACCACTTCCTTCACATTCTTCGAATCCAGCTTGAGCTGAACCGCGAAGCGCGCCTGAATCTTCGAGAAGTCCTGTTTCTGAGATTTGGTGCGATCGCCGATGATTGAATCCATCACTTCCTGCGAGGTCACCACCACCCACGAGCGGCCCTGGCAGCGGGTGAACAGGCTCTCCGCGATGGTCTGCAAGCTCAGCATGAGTTTGGTGTCGTCGCCGATGAACTGGCCGATCTCATCGACGAAGAAGTTCAATCGTGCGGCAGGATTCTGTTGCTCGGCAAGCCATTCGGCCACCTCCTCGGCGAAGGACTCGATCGAGACGGTGTAGTCGTCGCGGTAGCCTTTCAACGGGTTGTGCAGCGATCGGCCGGTGATCTCCTGGTACGCGGCCGTGACGGCGGGTTCGGCGAAAGTAGGCGTGTCGCGGCCCCTTTCCCATGGTTTGCCGTAATGCTGCCCGAACGCCTGCTTGAACTGCTCGAAAAGTCCTTCTCTGGCCAAGTCCCGCTCGAATCGGGCGATGTAGGGCTGTCGGCCGAAGAACCCGCACGACTCGTAGAAGACTTGCACGAACACCTTCAGCAGGGCGTCGGGCTGGTCCTTCTCGTTCTTGTCGACCTTCTCGTCGATATTGAACAACAGCGAACTGGCGGGGATCGTCGCCGCGCGCTGGATCGCCGCCCGCAGCAGCTTTTCATTGGCGGACACCTTGCCGACGAACGCGGCGGCGACCTCGGCACGGGTTACCTCGCCCGCCGGCATATCGCCGAGCAGGCGCGCCAGCATCTTCAACAGATGCGATTTACCGGAACCGAAGAAGCCCGCGATCCAGACACCGTTGGACTGCGGCACTCCCGGCTGCGCGTACACATCCAGGAGCTGGCTGAGGTGCCGGGCGATCTCCTTGGTGATCACATACTCCTCGACCTCGGTGCGCAGGTCCGAGAGATTGGATGCCTTGACCACACCGTCGAGAGGGCGGTCGATCGGTTTGGCCAGGATCTGTTCGATTGTCATCAGTTGGTCTCCTGGTCCAGCAGATCGAAAGCACGGTAATAGTCGTCGTCGGTGAGCTTGTCGAACAATTCGAGCGATGAGCCCTGAGTGGTCGACTGGCGGAACGAGCCGGGGAAGATCAGCACCACCGGGACGTCGGAGACCAGTGGTTGAAGGGTGTTGAGGATCGCGTGCGCGCGCACGAGCGGGAACAAGCGCCCGACATTGGACAGCACAGTCACCTTCGGGGGCGGATCCAGGGCGCGGACCTGCTCCGCGATGAGTGGCGACAAATACTCCACGGGCGAAACGACATTCGCGACATTGTCGCCGAACTCCGACTTCGTCATCGACGGCTCCGCGGCCAATATCTGATCGAAGATCCCCGTCGCCCGCCACAGCCGCGACGCCAGCGCCCACAGGTCGATCTCGCACACCTTGGTGCCATCGCCCCGTAGTCGCCGCAATAGGCGGTCACGGGCTGCAGCGAGCTTCGGCTCATCCTGCGGCTGGTAGGTGAGGATGAAATAGGGGACTTCGTTACCCAGCCCCTTCATCTCCAAGAACCGTGATGAGCTCATCACGCGATAGGCGTGCTCGAAGCGTTGTTCGAACGTCATGCCGTCCGAGTTCCGGACCATCAGAATCCCCCTCCAGGTCGATCCACTGCAGCTAGCTGTGCCGTGTCCAGCGGAAAGCTGGCGAACAGTGCGGGTGAGACGCCGCGGATCACGTCCACGACCGCCGGTGACAGCTGAACCGGCCGAACCCCGCCCCCCGCATCAAGGTAACCGGCCTCACGCATCATACGGAAAGTATTCTGGCGCAGTTTGTTTCGGGTGGAAAATTTCGAATCCCGCAGGGCGTCCACCCAGGAGGACTGCACATTCCAGAAGGTGTCGAAATCTCCGTTTGTCACGACCGGCCGTTCGCGCAGCACCTCGCGGCCGAAATCGCGCAGGAACCGGTATCGCACGCAAACCGCCAGCCACATGAGGTGTCGTCCGTCATCGACCGGACCATGCGCCAGCAATTCGATCCCCGGCTTCGGCAGTGCCGTCAATCGTTGCAACACCTCACGTGTCACTCGTTCGGTCGACGACGCCATGCGTTGCTGGACAACATTGGCTGAGATTGCACGGCGTCGGGCCGTGTCCGCATCCGGCGTCGTCAACACGAGATCGGCGATGGCTGTGGCTTCCGTGCGTAGCAACCCACCGGTTGTGAAAGACAAGCGGTACGCAGTGTCGGGCACGTGAGACCTCCTGTCGGCGTGGGTGGCGCGGTGCACCGCATACCCTAGGCTGAACGCCGAGGTGAGCTGGCAGATAGTCCGCACTGACAGGCCAGCGTGCCGGAACGCGTGAGCGTGATCGCTTCGGCCAAGTGGCGGGCACCACCGTAGATCGGCGGGGCCGGCGGTGGTGAGACATGGCAACGGATACCTCGGTGGGACAGGGCGCCGCAACGGGCGGCTCGGGGCATCCGAGCCGAAAATCGTGACACACAATGTAGATCCTTGGCAAACGGTTCATTCGCGACGAAGGGGCGTGACAGCTTTAACATTGGATCTCCAGTTCGACCGACCATCGCAGCTCCACCGAGATCAGCCCAGCCTGCCCACGGAGGTGGAACCTGACGGGCGGTGTGATGCCGCGCCGATTCGAAACACCAACGTGGCGGCGCCTCGTTAGAGGTGCTCCATTGTGCGCCGCCCAATGGCCGCGCTCAGCGCATCCAGCTCGGCAAGCAGTCAGTCGCGGCCCAGATACGGTTGCGTTTGCTGTCCGAGAGGAGCTCGAGAATCCCTGCGTCGGTCAACCTTCCGAGTGCCCGACAGGTGCTGGCTTCGGTGGTGCCAGCGATGTGTTGTGCGTTGTCGGCGTTGAGGATTGGGGTTTCGAGCAGGGCTGCGAGGAGGGTCTCATCCGCCGAGTTGGTACGCGGGCGGGCGATGTCTCGCCAGCAGGTCGGCCAGGGCCAGGGCGGAGTCCTGCGCGGCCTCGCTGGCGTGGATCGCGCCGATTGCCAGGGATTCCACGAACGCGTCGACGTTGCCATTGCGAAATCGGTTGAGGTGCATGAAGTATCGGCCGGTGTCTGCCGCATGACCGAGGCCAGCGGTACGGTGACTCGGAGGGTGAGGCCGCGGCGGCGCAGCACTGCGCTGATCAGTCGCGTCCGATCCGCCCATTCCCATCGGTGAACGGGTGAACGGGTGAATGGGCTCGAACTGTGCATGCGCGATGGCGGCTTGCGCGAGGATCGGCAGATCATCCCGGTTGACGAAAACCAGCAGATCGGTGATCAACTCGGCAACCAGTTCGGGGCGGTGGAACATGCGCGGGGTTGATCGGCGTGTAGTCGCTGCCGCCGATCCAGTTCTGCACATCCCGCAGTTGTCCCGCATCGCGAGCGGTGTATTAGTCGACGGCCATCAGTAGCCGATGTGCTTCGAGTAGATCGTCGAGCTGGATGGTGCCAGCGGCGGCCGCATCGACCATCGCGATCAGAGCCTTGACCGCCGCCAATTGCGACTTCGCCTCGTCGCCGGCTTTACCTCCCGCGACAGCTTTGCCGAAGGCTCGCCAGCCTGCATCGATGTGTTCGATCTTGGAAGATGCGACGGACTCACTGCGCAGCAGGAAGTCGGCCAGCGGCGCCAGATGCTCGCCGAACCCGGCCTCGAGGCGGGCAATCGCAATCAACTCCGCTTCGTGGGTGCGAGCGACTGTGCCGGTCGGGTCATAATCGAATGTGCCTATTTTGGGCGGAATCGCGACTGTGATCCGGTCGAGGTCCGATCCGCCCATGAGCGTTGGCGCTGACGTGGGTCCCAGATTCGACCTTCGTTGCGGTGGCCAGTTCGCGAGGTCTCCTCTGAATAAGGTCGACCAACTCTGCGCTTAGAATACTTTATCTATACTAAACGCAACTATAACTGGCGGTGATGTACTTTCCGCTTGCATCGATTGGCGGGGTTCAAGGCGTCGTCATGGACCGACTGACTTCTGCTCCCGCCCGTAGCCGAAGGTGTTGGCCAGCGCCCAGTTGATCTCTTCGATGACGAACGGCCCGGGCTCTGCGTACTCGGATTCGATGATGATGTCTTCCGGGCTGATGTACTCGAAGGATTCCCCTTCGTCATCCCAATCTGCTCTGCGAGACAAGTATTCGTATCGGGCAATGCCGCCCACGACGTCTGCGGGGCAGTCGCGCTGACCGCCTACGCAGCGGGCTCGGGGCATTTTCGCGGTGCGGGGCAGGATCTGTTCGACGTAGATGTGGTGCACCCAGGGGTCGGCGAAGTCGTAGATGTAATACAGGGTGTCGCCCAGGTCGGTGAGGAGTTCGTCCAGGCGGACCTGCTCCTCGGGGACGGCGGGGTCGCGGTCGGCGACTGCTTCGGGGCAGATGTAGCGGTCCGCGGTGGGGTCGTCGACGGCTGCGCCACAACGGAATTCGTGGGAGGCGCGGTTGACCCAGCCGAAGGATGCGCCGATGACCTCATTGAGGTCGTTGAGGAACAGTTCGGAGGAGACGTCCAGCCCTCGGTACAGCGGCGGCTTGGTGCCCACGACCGTCGCATGCAAGCGGAAGGTCACCGGTCGCGTGCGGCGCGGTCCACGGCGGGTGGGCGAAGGCGGCTGCATGTTGGCCACAGCCCGACACTAGTTGATGTTGCGCCGATGTTCATCGATTCCATGGAGGATGAATCGGTGTGGTGCAGAGTGATCACGGTGTGCTTCTGATTGGTTACGGGCCATGAACCAACCGACCGGAACTATTGAGCCACAGTGCAATAACTTCCATATCCCACGGCCGGATTTCAAGGAGTAGCGAGAGGTGAACCGCCAGTTCACCGATGGACTCGATGCTCTGTGGAGGGCGCTGATCGAAGGGCGTGACTGAAGCAGATGGTGAGGCCAGCGCAAATGGCTCGGAGGTGTTGGGGCTGAGATCGTTTGGTTTGTCACACCCATGGTTTACGGTGGCCGGTGCAGACTGTCAGCAGCGGACTCGGAGCGTTATGAGCATCACGAACCAGACTGTGTTGTCCCTCGTTGCCGTGCTCGATAAAGTGGGCGACCGGTTGGTTGTTTGGCATGTGAATGTTGGTCGGGGGATGGGGCTTTCGCGGCTAACGGGCGCTTGGGTGGTTGGACTCGACCAGGAGGATGTGATCTCGACGATTACGGCTGGGTGTTGCGCGATCTGGTGTGGCGGTGAGGTGGTTGCGGGCACGGCGGAGACGGGTGTTGTCGACTTGGATGCGACTGTGGATGCGGTTCTGGCCGAGGTTGCGGTGGTGGACGAGCGGTTTACTGAGCATCAGGAAACGCTGTCCAACAAGCTGATTCGGCCGCAGTGGCCCGCTCTGGTGCATCCGAGCCAAGCTGCTCCGCCACTGCGCGAGATTGATGAAACCGTCCGTCCGGCATTGTGTTTGGCACATGGAATCGCGGATCTCGCTGATCGGTGGGCGGAGTTCGAGGCGCTGCGGGCAGCGCGACCGTTCCTGGTCGAACAGGGCGGTAAGACGGCTCGTCCATTGCCGCTCGTGGTGCGGTGACAGTGGCGGGATTGTCGTTCGCCGCTATCGACGTCGAGACCGCGAACTCCTCCCGTGGGAGCATCTGCGCGGTTGGTGTGACGATCGTTCGTGACAGTATTCGCGAAGAGACGTATTCATGGCTGTGCCGTCCACCGACCGCCGTGGACTTCTTCTCGCCGCACAACATTCGCGTGCACGGCATCCGGCCGGCGATGGTCGCGGGCCAGCCGACCTTCGCGCAGCGGTGGCCCGAGGTGCACCAGGTGGTGGGAGACCTTCCTCTGGTCGCGCACAACGCCGGATTCGACAGCGGCGCTATCCGAGAAGCCTGCCGCCACAGCGGAATCGAAGCTCCGAGGTGGGAATTCAGCTGCAGTCTAGCGATGTCACGCAAGCATCTCGACCTCGACGGTTACCGACTCCCAGATGTCGCTGGGGCACTGGACATCTCATTGATCGCGCACCACGATGCCGCAGCCGACGCAAGGGCGGCCGCCGATATCGTGCTGGCGCTCGCGGCGATCGTCGGAGTGGATTCGCTGTCCGAGCTCGAGCAGATGACAGTGCTCGAACGGCTGAGGTTCGACTCGCCGTTCCGGCCGACGCCGCAGTTCAGTCGACCTCGCCGATCTGTATTCTCCCGTGAAGAATTGGTCATGCCCGAGATCTCCGGCACCGACCCGAGCCACCCATTCTTTGGCCAGATCGTCGTGTTCACAGGCGATCTCACCTCGATGACCCGCCAGCAGGCATGGGACGCAATCGCGGCGTACGGCGCGACACCTGCCAAGAACGTCACCAAGCGCACCACCTGTCTGGTGATCGGTGACCGTTTCGCGGGCCGGGATGCTTCCGTGTTCACCACTTCCAAAGCTTGTCGAGTCGCTGAACTGCAGATGCGGGGCCAGCAGATAGAAGTCGTGGACGAACAGCGGCTACTCGCGTACCTCGAACGGATACCTGTAGCGCCCTGAGAGGATTGGAATTCGTTTGTAAGTCAGGGGGATACGCCTCGGGTCGCTAAACGGTCGTCCGAATCACTCGTCTTCTTCGGGACGTTGCTCGAATTCAGTTCCACTGGTGTCATCCCAGAACTTGCGAGGGGCAACGACCCGCTTCTCCGAAGGCACGGCGGCCTGGCGGGCCTCGGCCTCTGCGAACATACGATCGGCTGCGGAGAGTTCCTCCTCGCTGAGAGGTTCGAGACCGAGTTCCTCCCTGGTGGAAAACGTCTTTCCTGCAATCTTTTCGCTCATGGCTTCCCGCCTATCGTTGGATCAAGCGAATGAAGGTCGTGCCGGACTTCGAGTCGAACACCTTGCTGACCACATCGAATTGGGTACCTGGAGGAAACAGCACCTCCTGCTCAGAAGGAACATCCGAGTGGAGGCTGACGTCCTTGCCGTACTTCGAGAGGATCGTGAACTGCGTGTCTCCGGGAAATGCCTCATCAGCGGAGGCTGACGTGCTGGTGAAGGCGTCCTCGGTGACCACTGTTCCCTTCTCGTATTTGGCAAGGACGTTCGGTGGGAGGTCGGTGCCGCGGAAGACTACGCCGTTGTGATCCGGGAGCTTTGCGAGTGCCTCTTCGACCGCTTTGATCTGCGCTTTCTGTGTTGCGTCCACGCTGCCCGCCCGTAATGCGCTGTTGAGTTCTTCGTATAGGCCAGTATATGGGTTGGTGTACGCCGCGATCGCGTCCTCGTCGGCTTGGGTGAGTGTGGCTGGTAGGACCTTTCCTGTTCCCTGACCTATTGTTGCGAGCTTCGTACGGGCCGCGTCGACCCATGTGCTGATTCTCTCGAGCAGTGGCTTGAGAGCGTTCGATAGCGGTTTGACTGTGCGGGAGACGATTTCGGCGGCCTTGGTCGCGAGGTTCGCGATAATCGCAGCCACACGACGGGCTTTCATAGCGACGCGCGCACCAAGGGCCGTATTGCCGACCCACTCGGAAATTCCCGCGGTGAATGGAGCGAGGGCGGCGAACGCGAGCTCGCCTACTACCGCTTCGGCCGCGAATTCCTTCAGCTCGTCAAGGATCTGGTGGTGTGCCTCGTCGAGATGGTGGGCATACTCGCCGCAGGCTTGACCGAGGCTCTGGCAGGCGTCCGCAAGGCTGTTGAGATCGTTCTGTCGTTGTGTGCAGGCGTCGATCGCGGCCGGGATCTCGTCCGATTGCTGGTTCGAGAGGAAGCCGACCGCCTCCGGAACTCCTATTGCCAGAGTGCGGAAGTCGGAGGCGGCGGTGTTCCAGGCCGCCTCGGCGGTATGAAGTTCATCCTGGTGTCCGTTCGGCCAGGCCGCGCCTACGAGATCTTTGATGATCGACCAGCCGAATGGTTCAGGGATCCCGTCGCCGGCCGCCGATGCCGGTGTTTCGACCAGGCAGGGCACGGGCAACATCTGAGGTGCGGCCGGCGGGGGAACGCTGTTGAAATTGGCGGCCGACTCACCTGTCTGAAGATTGTGCAGGCCAACTGAGATGAGGTCGCGGGTTTGTCCGGACGCGGTCGTCAATCGCGCTGAGGTGGACATCGCCAGACCTGCGGCTTCGTCATACGAAGCAGCCCATTTTCCCCCGACGCTGTCGCTTCCCGCCATGCCCGCATTGGCGCTGAGGACGCCGATCAGTCCTTCGTGGACAGACACTGCTTCGGTGACGATCCCGCCGAATACCTCACCTGCAGAGTGGTATTCGTCGGCGCGGCAGAGAATGACCGGAACTGTTGCCGTCGGGCTCACGGCCACATCCCGAGATTGATCGGGCCTACCGCGCCGTATGCAGTACGGGCGGTGTTCAGTTTGCCGCGGAGCGCTCCCAGTGCCTGGCGCATCTCGTTAATGGCGGCTATGCGCTCATCGTGCGCACCTTTGTGCGCTATCGCGGCGGCACCGTCCCAGTTGACATGGAGTTCGTCGACTTGCTTCTCGATGGTGGATACAGCGTCCTCGATTGTCGTTTCGAGTTTCGCGGCGCCGTCGATCAGCTGCTGCAGGCCGTCGAGGTCAACTCTGAAGTCGGCCACGTCACACCACGGGCGGAAGGTCGAGGCTCGCGCCGGCTTGCTCGACCGCTGTAGCCCTGGCCTGGTCGACGTGGTCGTACTCGGTCGATGCCTGTCGGAGGAGTCCGGAATCGGTGTGAAACGAGCCGACAATGCGGCGAGTACCGTCGTGCCACTCCGACCACGGATCCCGATGCGACTCCGCAGCCTGGCCCAGCCAGTCGCCGCCGAGGAACTCGCCGACAGCACGCATGTGCGCATCGACCGCATCCGCGATGTCCTGAGCGGACCGATCCAGCCAGTCGGCCACGTTCAGTAGCGCCTGAGGATCGGCCGCGAATGTGCCCGCTGCCGGGAGGTCGGCGGAATTCACTTGTGACGTCATAATCCCCCTCACCGCAAACTTTCAGCAGACTCTAACGCAGGTCAACCGCGCGACAGTCGGCCACCATCAGTTACGACGCTGACCGTGCTGCTCCGGTTCCGCTCGAGCTCTGAGGTGTTCTGGTTCGGGCGAATCGCACGCAAACAGGCCGACCGATAAGCTGCTTCGGGTGACCGACGAGAAGCTGCTGCAGGGGCCCATTCATGCCGTCCACGTCGAGTTGGGCGCTACCTTCGCGCCGTTCGGGGGGTGGGAGATGCCGGTTTCGTATGCGGGGACCGTGGGGGAGCACACTGCGGTCAGGACCACGGTGGGGCTGTTCGATGTCAGCCACCTTGGGAAGGCCACGGTCAAGGGGCCGGGGGCTGCTGCCTTTGTGAACTCGGCGCTGACGAACGATCTCAATCGGATTCGCCCCGGGAAGGCGCAGTACACGCTGTGCTGCACGCCCGAAGGCGGTGTGATCGACGATCTGATCGCCTACTACGTGAGTGATGACGAGATCTTCCTCGTGCCCAATGCCGCGAATACCGCTGCGGTGGTGGCGGAGCTGCAGAAGGTCGCGCCCGAGGGGATCACTGTGACTGATCAGCATCGGGAGTATGCGGTGCTCGCGGTGCAGGGGCCGAAGGCTGCGGAGGTGCTGACCAAGCTCGGGTTGCCTACCGACATGGAGTACATGGCGTACGAGGACGCCGAGTGGGACGGGCGGCCGGTGCGGGTGTGCCGGACGGGGTACACCGGCGAGCAGGGGTACGAACTGCTGCCGCGATGGGTTGACGCGGAAGCGGTGTTCCGGGCGTTGGTAACTGAGGTCGAAGCTGCTGGCGGCCAGGCTGCCGGACTCGGGGCGCGCGATACGTTGCGCACCGAGATGGGTTACCCGCTGCACGGACATGAACTGTCCGTTGATATTTCGCCGTTGCAGGCGCGTACGGGCTGGGCTGTCGGCTGGAAGAAGCCGGAGTTCTGGGGCAAGGCTGCGCTGGAACAGGAGAAGGCTGCCGGTCCGCGGCGAGTTCTGCTGGGGCTCAAGGCTGTTGACCGTGGCGTGCTGCGGCAGGGGCAGACGGTGATGCGCGGTGACGAGCAGGTCGGTGAAACCACCTCCGGCACTTTCTCTCCCACGCTCAAGGTGGGTATTGCGCTCGCGCTGCTCGACACCGCCGCTGGGATCCAGCCGGGTGATGAGGTCGAGGTCGACGTGCGTGGGCGTCGCCTGAAGTGTGAGGTCGTCAAGCCGCCGTTCGTCGAATCCCACACGGCGTAAAGGGAATCGGCCTGAGCGGTCAAAGACTGGCAGTGAACGGCAAAAATTGCCGCCTTGCCTCGAAGTTTGACCGCTCAGGCCGGAAGCTCGTTACCTACAAGCCCGTCCGTATGGATCCCGGCCCAACGCCTGACGCATATGGATCCCCGGCCAAAGGCGAGCCGGGATGGCGGAGTTCATGCTTGGGACATTGGGGGTCGATGCCGGGGATGGGGGGAGCTCACGCTGCGGATGTCGGGGGTCCGTGCCGGGGATGATCACGGGGCTAATCATCGAGATGCCGGGCTCCGGGACTCAGCACCAGGTGCCGACGACCGTTTGGTCCTGAACGCAGTCGGCATGTGCGAGGTTCGCGGGTCGGACCGTGGTGTACATCTGCCGCATCGTGTCCGCGGTGGCGGCGTCGGAAACTCCCTGGTCCGCGTAGATGACCATGACCACGGACTGCCCGACGTTATCGGTGAGCGCGACCGCGTGGACCACCCCCGACGGCGTGTGTTTGCAGTCCACCGCACCCTGATTGGTGATTGTCGCCGTCACATGCGCCGCAGCCCGCCCCTGAATAGTGAGCGTCTCGGCTGAACTCAGCGTGATCTGCGGATTCGTATCCCCATTATCAGCGGTAGCCGCCTTCGACCAGGTATCCGCCACATCCCGCGCAGCCCCGGCCAGATCGGCGATCTTCGACCCGGTCACACCGGCAATCGCTCGCGGACCGTAATCCCCACACGCCTTCTCGTTGAACGTCGATGCCCCACTCATGACCGTCCGCAGCCCACTGCCCTCGAACCCAACAATGGTCGTCGGAGTCGGCACCTTCCAGTTCTTGGGCACGTCGTACACCGCATTACGGGATACGGAGTACGCGGTTTGCCAGCCGGGCGTCACGGCGGGGATCACGGCCTTCGCCGCGGTCGTCGTAGTAGTAGTCGTGAAAGGCGTATGCGTAGCAGTGTCCTGCGGCCCGTATTGGTCTGCGGGAAGGGCGTTTCCGGCCACCGTCCGCCCCGGTTGCATCGCAGCCACGACGAGCACGGTGATGGCCGCCAAGGCCGTCACGATGATCAATGTCAGCACCCAGGGCCGGTTCGAGCGGGGGGCTGGCGGAGGCTGCGGATACACGGCCTCACCCTAGCGCCGACGGTGTGGATTGCCCGGTCCGCACAATGCTGGGAGGCCGGATCGCTCCATTCCGCACCCGAGGTTTTAGACTCCAACCCATGACAGTTGCCGCGCAATTCACCCGTACCCCGCATCCCGCCCCGACCCCGGCGGAGCGGCGACAGGAGATTCTCGCGGCGCCCGGTTTCGGGCGATTCTTCACCGACCACATGGTGTCCATCGATTACATCGACGGGCAGTGGACCAATGCGGAGGTCAAGCCGTACGGTCCGCTGTCCATGGACCCGGCGACCATGGTGTTTCACTACGGACAGGCCATCTTCGAGGGTCTCAAGGCGTACCGGCAGGCCGATGGCAGCATCGCCACCTTCCGTGTCGACGCCAATGCGGCACGCTTCCAGCGGTCGGCCGCGCGTATGGCCATGGCCGAGCTGCCCGAAGACCTGTTCATCGAATCCGTGCGGCAGCTGCTCGAGGTCGACTCCGAGTGGGTCCCGCCCGCCGGCGGCGAAGAGTCGCTGTACCTGCGGCCGTTCATGTTCGCCACCGAGGCCGGACTGGGTGTGAAGCCTGCCAGCGCCTACAAGTACCTGCTGCTCGGCTCCCCGGCCGGCGCGTACTTCCCGCGCGGCGTGAAGCCGGTGAAGGTGTGGCTGTCCACCGAATATGTGCGCGCGGCTCCCGGCGGCACCGGTGAGGCGAAGGTCGCGGGCAATTACGCGTCCTCGCTGCTGGCGCAGAAGCAGGCCTCCGAGGAGGGTTGCGATCAGGTCGTGTGGCTGGACGCGATCGAGCGCAGGTACGTCGAGGAGATGGGCACCAACAACCTCTTCTTCGTCTTCGGCACGGGCTCGGAGGCGCGCCTGGTGACGCCGGAGCTGTCCGGTTCGCTGCTGCCCGGCATTACCCGCGACTCGCTGCTGACGCTGGCCGCGGACTCCGGTTACAAGGTGGAGGAGCGCAAGATCTCAGTGGAGGAGTGGCGCAAGGGCGCCGAATCCGGTGAGATCTCCGAGGTTTTCGCCTGCGGCACCGCCGCAGTGATCACGCCGGTCGGCTGGGTGAAGTCCGCCGATCGCGAATTCACCATCGGCGGAGGCGAACCCGGCGAGGTCACCATGGCGCTGCGGGACACCCTCACCGGCATCCAGCGCGGCACCTTCGCCGATAGCCACGGCTGGCTGCGCACCATGGCGTAGGTGCCTGGCGCACGACGACGTGTGCTCTGCCGAGGGCCGTGGCCTGAGGCCCGAAAGATCGAAAAGTGCCTGCTCCGAACGGTTTCGGAGCAGGCACTTTCGTGTGAAAACGGCGGTCGTATTGTCGGCGGCGAGAGCTACCGTGATGTGCAGGGCGCTATCTGCTCTCGACGTCGAGAAGAACGAGCTTCGGGCGTGATCAGCTCGGCATGAACATCTGCCACTCATCGAGCGTCTGCGGGCGCATGACGTAGTTCTTCTGCACGATCGTGGACAGGTCCGCGCTGGGCTCTTCCGAGTACCAGTGGCCGGGGTAGACGACTGGATTGCCTTGCAGCGCAGCGAGAGAGCGCAGGCTGCGGAACATGTCGTCGGAGTTGCCGCCGGGGAAATCGGTGCGGCCGCAGCCGTCGACGAACAAGGTGTCGCCTGCGATCAGCCTGTCCTCGAACAGGAAGCACTGGCTGCCCGGCGTATGCCCGGGGGTGTGCAGCAGCTCGATCTCGAAGCCGCCGACCTTGACCTTGTCGCCGTGCGCGTGCCCGGTCAGCTCGCTGGGCGCGATGCCGGTGACATTCGCGACCCACGGGAGCTCTTCGTTATTGACGTGCACTGCCACATCGGTCTTTTCGAGCAGCTCCTTGACACCGCTCAGGGTGAACCCGAGCATGGTGCCGCCGACGTGGTCCGGATGGTGGTGCGTGGCCAGCACGCCGGTCAGCCGCATCCCGTCGCCCTCGGCGATATCCACCAGATCCGAGGCGGCGTACGCGGGGTCCACGACTACGCATTCCCCGCTCTCCCGATCCCCGATCAGGTAGGCGAAGTTCCGCATCTGCGTGGCGATCGGGTCACCGACGGCCCAGTCGCGCCCCGCGAGCAGCTGACGAAAATACAAACGGTCCGAGCCCATGCCGAGAAGCTTATTGCCTCGGCGTCTCATCGTGGCACCCGGACCTGTCCCGGATCAGGGTGTGCCGTCAGCAGTCCCACCGGAACGGTTCCTCCTACCGTGCCCGAGTCGTTCCGCAATCGCGTGCGCGCTCGGCCGGAGGTCATGGAATCCGCGTGTCCAGTGCAGGTTGAGGATTGCATGTTGTCGCAACAACAGTTAGTGTTGTCGCGACAACATGATAGGAGTTCTTGTGATGTACGAGATTTCGGCCGAGACGGTCATCCGCGGGGATCTGGCGGTCGTGTGGGCGACCGCCACGGACGTGGAAGGGCGTCCAGCGTGGGATCCGCACGAGCAGACGGCCCGGCTGGACGGCGCCTTCGCTCCGGGAACCACCGGATGGTCCAAGCCGCGCGGCGGACCCGGCGTCAACTGGATAATCACGACGGTCGAGCCGCTGTGCCGATGGGGGTCGCAGAGCCGGGTACCCGGCGGAAAACTGGTCGGCGAGAACCGATTCGAGGATCTCGGTGACGGTCGAATTCGTTGCCACAAGACCGTGCGAGTCACAGGCCCGTTCGCCGTGCTGTTCAGGCTGTATTTCGGTAAGCGGATCCGCCGGGACTTCTTCAAGACGTGGGCTGCGCTCGAACTGGAAGCGGCCCGCCAAGCCGACCTCGCCGCCTGAACACGCGCTGACGGCCGCAGAGTGCATGGTTCGAATCGGACACCGCCTGTGTCCGGCAAGATCGCGACGTTAGGTTCGTCGATCCCAGAGGCGCTCGTTACGAGGGGTGAAACGGCGTACCGCGGATGGGTGATGGTGTCATCGTGCGGGCGAGTTCAGTAAGTGGGCACCAGAGCGCCGGTCGTGCAGAGGGCGTGGATGGCGTGAATCCAGTTGGCGAAGAACTGCTGGGCGTGGGGTGCCCAGCTGTGTGCCACGTCGTCGAAGGTTGCGGGGAGCGGTAATTCGTCCAGGAGGGCTGGGTCTCGGCGGGTGCGGACCTGGGCGGCGTGGTCGAGGAGTTGCCGGTGGGTGTCGGCGGGGAAGTAGTTCTGGGGGATGTCGGGGAAGGGGAGGGTCGGGTCGGCGATCCAGCGGCGGAGGTCGCGGCGGTATTCGCGGGCCATGGTGTCGCAGAGGTATTCGGGGTGGCCCTGGAGGAAGACGTGGTGCAGGCCGTCGGGGGAGGTGGCCAGGTGCCATTCGGCTTCGGCGGAATCCAGGAGGAGGGGGACGCCTGCTGCGCGGAGGTCCGCGGAAGTCATTGCGTTCCAGCGGGAGTGGGGGAACGGCACCGCGCCTGCGAGACCGGCGGTCAGTGAGCGACCGGTATCACCCACAAGGCCTGAATCGCCAGAGGCGCCTGCATCACCCGCAAGACGTGGATGGTCGGAAGTGCCTGCGGCAGCCGCGAGACCTGAGATGTCTCCATGTTCCGCGCTGCCGGGCAGGCCTGCGATGTGGACGAGGCCTGCGGCGATTGGACTGGCATCCACTGCCAGTCCAATCTGCCGGTGGGTAGTGGCAGCAGCCTCGAGCGGAAGCGTGTGCGCGAAAACGCCGTGCTGACGCCGGGGTAGTCGGTGGCGGTCGATGCCGTGGAGCAAATGCAGTGCGGCGTGGGCTGATTGGCAGGAGAACAGTACCGAGGTCGCGGCTGCGCATTCGGTGAGGATGCGCGAGATGATCGTCAGGCAGGGTTCGGCGCCGATCGCGGTTCCGGTGGGTTCGCTGCCGCTGACGATCAGAGCGTCCATCGCGGTCAGTGCGGGCCAATCGACGTCGTCGACGGATCCTTTAGGATCGATGCCGAAAACGGTTGTCTCGACCCGATACTCGTCACCGATCAACTGACCGGCGCCCCCGTGCACCGCTTCCAGGAACACTCTTCGCGTCATGCTGTCCGGCCGGGTCGAAATGAGATCCACAATGCCGACCCGTACCACCATCATCAAGTCCTTCGAAACGAGCTGGAATACAAGCGTCGTCGGCAGCCTTGATGGTCTGGCTCGGTGGTCCGGACAGATGGGTTGAAAGCCGACTACGGAGTCAGTGTGTGGGACGAATGAGTCGGCCAGGTTGCAGAGTCGTGACGCTGAAACAGCCAGTATCCGGACGAATAGTACAGACTGGCAGTGGGTTTGGGGAAGTTACTTCACGTGATTCGGCTCGAAAATTTGTTCGATTCGATAGTCTGGATTTCGTGAGGTTGGTTGTTCAATTGAGGCTGATGCCAGACAGTGCGACTGAGGCTGCGCTGTCTGGAACCCTGTCCGTGTGCAATCAATGACCTGCGCCGGTTGTGGGCGGCCCAGCACGTAATCAAGAAGGTGGCTGACGCCTACGCGAGCCTGTGGTCGAACCTTGCTGCGGGCAGTTACGGGAAGAAGGGATCTGCGCGCTATTTGCGCGCCGCAAATCGGAGGGTTGCTTTTCGTAATGATTCGGCCCAACCGTTCGACTCCCGCAACTTCTCCCTGGTCGCAAATCTTCAGGTCGTGTCGTTGTGGACGGTACGCGGCCGGATCAAGGGAACGTCGATTGAAGCGACGGTCGCGCCGTGAAACGCGGTTCGTCTCCGACGTCAATCACTGCGTGTCCAAAGAGATAGTGGCTGAGGCGAAACGCACCGGTCGCGGGATTGCCGTTGAGAAATTGACGGGCATCCGTGAGCGGGTACGGCACCGCAAGCCCCAGCGAGCCATGTTTCATTCGTGGGCATTCGCGCAGTTGGCGTCATTCATCAGCTATAAGGCAGCCCTAGCGGGCGTGCCGGTTACAGTCGTCGATCCGGCTTATACGAGTCAACGGTGCTCGGCCTGCGGTCACATCGATCGCAAGAATCGACGTGACCAGCAGACTTTTCGTTGTAGGTCCTGCAGCTTCGCTGAGCATGCGGACTACAACGCTGCGCTGAACATCGCGCAGCGCGCCACCGTTTAGGCTGGTGTCATGCAGCCTAATGCGGCGTGACCCACGGGTTGCAGCTGCAAGCCTCTTCCTGTGTGCAGCAAGGGAATTGGCTCATGACCGGAGAATCGACTCGATCTCGGAAGCGGCTTCGGGGCCGTAGGCCTCGCGCAGGCGCTTGAGAGCGACGTCGTGGTCGAGGGTCCACTCCTGGGTGCCGGTGGTCTCGAGGATGAGAACGGCGATGAGCGAACCGAGTTGGGCCGAACGCTCCAGCGACAGGCCCGCCGAATGCCCGGTGAGGAAGCCCGCGCGGAAGCCGTCGCCGACACCGGTCGGATCGACCTTGGCATTGTCCGGCACCACGTCGACATGCAACTCGGTACCGTCGCGGTCGACGATCTTCGCGCCCTTGGAGCCGAGGGTGGTGACCCGAATGCCCACGCGCTCAGCGATTTCAGCCTCGGTGAGCCCGGTCTTCTGCAGCAGCAGGCTCCACTCGTACTCATTGGTGAACAGGTACGCGGCGCCGTCGATCAGCGACAGCGCCTGCTCGCCGTCCAGGCGGGCCAGCTGCTGCGAAGGGTCTGCGGCGAAAGGGATTCCGGCTCCGCGGCACTGCTCGGTGTGCAGCACCATGGCGTCGGGATCATTGGCGCCCACGAGCACCAGCGCCAGCTCACGATCGGAAGCCAGTGCGCCGATGGAGATTTCGCGGGCCTCGCTCATGGCGCCGGGGTAGAAGGACGCGATCTGCGCCATGGTCTCGTCGGTGGTGCAGACGAAACGCGCGGTATGCGCCTCGGTGGAGATGCGGACGGCGGAGCAGTCCACGCCATTCGATTCCAGCCACTGCCGGTATTCGGCGAAGTCGGGGCCTACCGCGCCGACGAGCAGCGGGGTCTGGCCGAGCAGGCCCATGGCGTAGGCGATATTGCCGGCCACGCCGCCGCGGCGGATGACCAGGTCGTCGACGAGGAAGCTGAGGGAAACGTGCTCGAGCTTGTCCGCCAGCAGGACATCGGAGAATTTTCCCGGGAAGCGCATGAGGTGGTCGGTCGCGATGGAGGCGGACACGGCGATGGTCACGGGCGTCGATCCTTTGGTGACGTGCGCTGCGCACACCTGCATGCGGGACGGCAGTCGCGGGGCCGGTGGGAGACGGACCGAAGGGTCCGTACCTAGAAAATACACTGTCCGAGACGGGTTGCTCCAACTCTCGGAGCCACTACCCCGGACATAGTGCAGCGCGGAACTTCCCCGAGGGGACGTTCCGCGCTGGTGGGGCTAGCTCAGTTGAAGCTGTCGCCGCAGGCGCAGGAGCCGGTGGCGTTCGGGTTGTCGATGGTGAAGCCCTGCTTCTCGATGGTGTCGACGAAATCGATCGAGGCGCCCTGGATGTAGGGGGCGCTCATGCGGTCGACCGCGAGCTTGACGCCGCCGAACTCGACAACCAGGTCACCGTCGAGCGAGCGATCGTCGAAGAAGAGCTGGTAGCGCAGGCCGGCACAACCACCCGGCTGTACAGCGATCCGCAGCGCCAGGTCGTCGCGGCCCTCCTGATCCAGCAGCGCCTTCGCCTTGAGGGCGGCGGCGTCCGTCAGAGTCGCACCATGAGTGGTGGTCTCGTTCTGCACAGTCATGAACTCTCCTAATGGACCTGTTTTCACCCCGTGAGAGGCGCACGGCACGTGGCCTTCAACGCCACTTTGCTGGCGACTATTCCCAATCTTACGCGGCGGGCAATCCGGCGGCAGTGCAGGGATTGAGCGGCGCGGCTGCCACTCTGCCGGCAAAATGGACGGACCAGGTTCTTCCTGTGGACACGCTATCGAATAGCCTGGTCGGCGTGAAGTTCCTGCGCCGTGGCGATTCCAACCCCACCTCCGACACCTCTGCCGTCGATGCCGGTGCCGCGGCGACGGTCGCGGACCGGTCACCCACCGCCGCCAAAGGGCGGCCGACGCCCAAGCGGCGTGAGGCCGAGGCCCGCCGTCGTGGGCCGGTCGCACCGGCGCCCCTGACCTCGAAGGAGGCCCGCGCCCGGCGTAAGTCGCTGCGCGGTACCCGGGCCGAGCGCAAGGTGGACTCGGCCGAGCGCAAGGCCACCGTGCAGGATCGGCGCGCCCGCATGCTCGCCGGCGAGGAGCAGTTCCTGCTGCCGCGCGACAAGGGTCCGGTGAAGGGGTACGTGCGCGATATCGTCGATGCGCGGCGCAATCTGCTGGGTTTGTTCATGCCCCTTGCGCTCGTGTTGATCCTGAGCATGATCCTGTCGCCGGCGCTGCAGGCGATCGTCACGCTCGCCATGCTGGTGATGATGCTGTTCATGATCATCGAAGGTGTGATTCTGGGGCGCATCGTGAACAAGCGGGTGCTGGAGCGGTTCCCGGATTCGACGGATTCGAAGTTCTCGCTGGGCTGGTACGCCTTTGTGCGCGCGTCGCAGATTCGGCGGATGCGTGCGCCGAAGCCGCGGGTCACCGCTGGCGACAGCATCTGAGATCGGTTCGAACGTTATGACTGAGGCCGCCCTTGATGGGCGGCCTCAGTCGTTGGCGGGGTCGGCCTGAGCGGTCACAAACCGCTGCTTCGCTGCAAATATTGCCGCTCAGTGGCGATGTCGGACCGCTGAGACCGGCGAGCATCGCGTGGCATCTCAGCCGTGCTCGCGGACACCGGCGATGGCGCGCAGTTCCAGCGCGGAACGGTCGTAGTCGCGATCGGTGATGCCGGTGGATCCGACCATCTCCCAATGGGATTCGCGATGGAACGGGACGGCTCGCCCGGCCGCGGCCAGGAGGGCGAAGAGTCGGGTGAACATGGCTGCTGCCTTGGGCTCGGTGGTCGCGCCGCGGGAGATGTGGCCGGTCGCGGAGGTGAGAGTGGTCATTTGCATGCCTCGCTGTCGTCTGAATCGGTGGTGTCCCAGGCCATGGCGCCGTAGGTGAGATAGCCGAGGACCGTCATTGCGGATCCGGCTGCGGCGATTGCGGTGAGGGCTTGCATGGCAGTAAGTTTTCTCTAGTGCAGTTACTGCCAACAGTGGCAGCTCTGACATTGTCCGCAAAGATTCAGCCAGATAGGGTGAGGTCATGCTTTCGAAGGTCGCGGTCGTACTCAACGAGCGGCTCGCCATGTTCGAATTCGGCGTGGTCTGTGAGGTTTTCGGGCTGGATCGGACGGGCGACGGGCTGCCCGGATTCGACTTCAAGGTCTGCGGGGCCGAGCCGGGGAAGCCGCTGAACACCAGCTCACCGGGGATTCAGGTAACGCCGGAATTCGCGCTGGACGAACTGCTGGACGCGGATCTGGTGGCGATTCCGGCATTTCCGTTCCATGAGGCGCAGTTGCTCGATGCGCGTGTAGTGGAAGCTGTCCGGGAGGCCTCGCAGCGCGGTGCGACCGTCTTGACCGTCTGTTCGGGGGCGTTCCTGGCAGGGGAGGCCGGACTGCTGGACGGGCGGCGGTGCACCACGCATTGGCGGCATGTCGGGCAACTGGCGCAACGGTTTCCGCTGGCCACCGTCGATCCGGATGTGTTGTTCGTGGACGAGGGCAATCTGATCACCAGTGCCGGCACGGCCGCCGGGATCGACGCCTGTCTGCATCTGGTGCGCCGCGAGCTGGGCAGTTCGGTGGCCAATGCCATAGCGAGGCGCATGGTGGTGCCGCCGCAGCGGGACGGCGGACAGCGTCAGTTCATCGAGCGACCGGTCGTCGAGTGCAGCATCGACAGCCTCAGCGACACACTGCACTGGATGGATGAGCACCTCGACCTGCCCCACACCGTCGAATCGCTCTCGGCCCGCACCAATATGTCCACCCGCACCTTCGCCCGCCGCTTCGCCGACGAAACCGGAACCACCCCGGTGAAATGGCTGACCGGGCAGCGGATTCTGCTTGCCAAACAGCTCCTCGAAGACACCGACCTGGATCTGGAATCCCTCGCCAACCGCTGCGGATTCGGCTCCGGGGCACTGCTGCGCCACCACTTCCAGCGGATGGTCGGCATCGCCCCGGTCGAATACCGCCGCAGATTCGGCGCGCGCGTTTCGTAAGTGCCGCGGTCGCAGTGGGCTTGTCCAAGTCATCTGGTCTCGCAGCCCGATCTGGCTGCACGGCCTGGCCGACCGCCTGGTGTGCCGGCCGGTCCGAGCAGGCTGTGTGGCGGGCCGCGCGCAGCCCGCTCGGAGTGTTGCCTGTGATGGAGAGAAGACTTCGGCCCCGGGTGTGCGATTTCGGTGTTGCTTCGCTGCCGTAGGTTCGGCTGAGGCGGGTGGTTCGAGCTCTATGTGGGTCGCGCTCGGGGTGCGTGGCACAGGTTGTGGCGGGGAATCGGCGGGGACAGTCGTGCCTAGTCGGCCGGGGAGTGCGTGCTGTTGATACCGTGCTGACGTGTCGCACAGTGCTCAATCAACCGATCGACCGCTTCGGACGCTGGTGCTCGGTGGAGCCCGGTCCGGTAAGTCGGCCTTTGCTGAACAGTTGGTCGTCTCGGAGGCGGTGCGGTATATCGCTACCGCGGTGCCGGATCCCGGCGATGCGGATTTCGCGGAACGTATTGCGGCGCATCGGGTTCGGCGGCCAGGGAACTGGACCATCGTGGAGCACGATCTGCTCGAGGCGCTGGCCGAGCTGGCCTCGGTCACCCTGGTGGACGACCTCGGTACCTGGTTGACGGCGCGCATCGATGCCCATGGCGCCTGGGAGTCCCCGCGGGGCACCGTCGCATCCGATATGGACGCGCTTGTCGATATCGTCGGGACCTACCCGGAGCGGTTGATCATTGTCAGCCCGGAGGTGGGGTTCGGTGTCGTTCCCGCCACACGCTCCGGACGGCTCTTCCGTGACGAGCTCGGCACGCTCAACCAGCGGCTGGCTCAGCTCTGCGATGAGGTGTACCTCGTGGTCGCGGGTCAGGCCATCCAGGTCAAGCCCGACCGTGCGATCGCGTCGGCTGCCGCCCTCGCGACCTCGGGTCTCGGTGGCGGCGTGGTTGTCGACTCGCAGGTAGCGGGTGGTGCTGCTGTCGGCACCGTGGCGGAATCTTCTGCCACACAGCCGGTCTCGAACCAGGTACCTACCGACATCGCGGCGACGGCTGATCCCTCTGTCGCGCAGGCGGCTTCGACTTCGGTCGCTTCGGCTGCCGCCGGCGTCGCGGTAGGCGGAGTGGCTGAGGCCGCCGCAGCCGGGTCGGCGGCTCCGGCCACCGCGCCGGACACAGTTACGGAGGGTGCCGCCACCATGGGCGGCGTTGCAGCTGATTCGGCGGATGGCGGCGTGGCCGACTCAGCCGCTGAGGCCGCTGTCGGCTCGACCGGTGCACCCGCGACCCCTGCTGCGGGCAGTACTGCAGCGCGTGCGGCTGGGCAGCCGGGTGCTGCGAATCTTTCCAAGCCTGCGCGGATTGCGTTCGGCCCGGTCAACGGTCCCGATCCGGTGGTGCGGGCCGCCGCTGAGGCGCGGCAGTTGCAGTTGACCAAGCCTGCCGGCGCGCTGGGGCGGTTGGAGCAGTTGGCCAACTGGGTTGCGGCGTGCCAGGGCGTATGTCCGCCGAGGCAGTTCGAGCGGGCTCGCATTGTGGTGTTCGCGGGCGATCACGGGGTGGCGCGGCACGGGGTGTCGGCGTATCCCAGTGAGGTCACTGCGCAGATGGTCGGGAATTTCCTCAATGGCGGCGCCGCGGTGAATGTGCTGGCGCGCTTGGCCGATGCCACTGTGCGTGTGGAAGACATTGCGGTGGACGGGGATACGGCTCCGGAGATTTCGCGGCACAAGGTGCGGCGTTCCAGCGGATCCATCGACCGCGAGGATGCGCTGACCGAGGCCGAGGTGCAGACCGCGCTCGCCGCCGGTGCGGCCATTGCCGATGAGGAAATCGATTCCGGCGCAGACCTTCTCATTGCCGGAGATATGGGAATCGGCAATACCACCCCCGCGACGGTGCTGATCGCCGCGCTCACCGATACCGAGCCGGTGGTCGCGGTCGGCCGTGGCACCGGTGTCGACGATGCCGGCTGGATTCGCAAGACCGCCGCGATCCGCGATGCCATGTGGCGTGCGCGCCCGGTGATCAAGGACCCGGTTGCCCTGCTGCGCACCGCTTCCGGCGCCGACCTGGCCGCCATGGCGGGCTTCCTGGCCCGCGCCGCCGCCCGCCGCACCCCGGTGATCCTTGACGGCGTGGTGGTCACCGCCGCCGCCCTGATCGCCGATCAGCTGGCCGTCGGAGCACGCGAATGGTGGATCGCCGGGCACCGCTCCAGCGAACCGTCCCACACCATCGCCCTCAAGCGCCTCGAACTCGAGCCGCTCGTCGAAATGAATATGCGTCTCGGCGAAGGCTCCGGCGCGGTCACCGCCCTCCCCATCCTCCGCGCCGCCATCGCCACCCTCTCCGAAATGGCGACCTTCGCCGACGCCGGCGTCAGCACCGCCGACGCAACCGAACCCGCCGGTGCCTGACGACGCAGCCATGACGGCCGGGCGAATCCGCCCGGTCGGACACCTTCTGTCGCGCGCACATTCGGCACCGCCGACGCGGCAGATCCCGCCGGTGCGTGACGATGCAACCGTGACGGCCGGGCGACACCGCCCGGCCGGACCCTCTGTATCGCTGGCACATTCGACCCCGTCGCCGTCCGCATCGAAGTTGCTCGACAACGTGAGTATCTCGGTGCATGGGGCGTGCGCATGAATGGGTTGCGGTTGGCGGTCTCGTGGTTGACGGTGTTGCCGGTGCGGGGGCCGGATGCGGTGGATCGGAAGGCTGCGGGGCGGGCTATTGGGTGGGCTCCCGTGGTGGGGGTGCTGCTTGGAGTGGCTGCGGCGGGAGTTGTTTGGGGGATTGGGGCGGCTGGGGGGTCGTGGTTGCTGGGTGGGTTTGTGGCGGTGGCGGGGTTGGGGGTGGGGACGCGGGGGATGCATATCGATGGGCTTGCCGACACCATGGATGGGTTGGGGAGTTATGGGGCGCCGGAGCGGGCTCGGGAGGTTATGAAGAGTGGTGGGGCGGGGCCGTTCGGGGTGGCGGCGCTGATTTTCGTGATCGGGATTCAGGCGGTTTCGTTTGCGGCGCTGGCCGAGTCGGGGCGGTGGGCGGCGCTGGTGCTGGCGGTGGTCGCGGGGCGGGTTGCGGTGGTGCTGGCTTGCCGGCGGGGGATCGAGGCGGCGCCGGGGGCGGGATTCGGGGCACTTGTGGCGGGGACGCAGTCGGTGGTCACCGGCGTGTTGTGGGCCGGAATTGCCGTAGTGGCAGCGATATTCAGCACCGGGAATTGGTGGGACGGACCGGTCGGTGTTATTGCCGCGCTCGGTGTATCTGTGCTGCTGGTGCGGCATTGTGTGCGGCGATTCGGCGGGCTCAATGGCGATGTGCTCGGGGCCGCACTGGAATTCACCGTCGCCATAACGGCCGCAATCCTCACTTTCGGCGGCTGATTCACAAATCCGACCGGCCTGTGGCCCCGAATACCAGATGAATCGGAGTTGCCCGGGTCTGGAGACGGAGTCACGTATGGCGTTGCAACTGGGTGTGCTCGTCCTTTTCGCTGTTGTGGCGGTGGTCGTCTTTGTGGTCGGCGATCGCATACGCCCGAAATCCTGGCGACACGGTGATGACAAAGCCGCCGGCAATATGGTGCTCGATCTGGTCAATATGTTCTTCGCGGCCATCGTGGCCTTCATCGTGGTGATCCTGTGGCAGCAGTACGACGATACGCATGCGCACACCATTGCCGAGGGCAAGGCGCTGACCACCGTCTATGAGGCCGCCAATACTCTGCCCGAGCCCAGTCGCTCGCAGATCCAGTCCCTCACACGCGCCTACACCGAAGAGGTCGTGGGCCAGGAGTGGAAGGTCATGGCCAATGACTCGAAGCTCAGCCAGCCCACCCAGGACACCTTCGACAATATTCGTGCGGCGGTATCGGGCGTGCAGTCGACCGATCCGGATGTGAAGGACCTGCAGAGCAAGGCCGATGCGGCGCTCGATGCGGCTGCCGAAGCGCGGTACGACCGCGGCATCGACGCCGAATACCATTTGCCCACTTTCCTTTACGTGGCGCTCTGGTTCGGCACGGTCATGCTGCTGATCGGCACCGTGCTCTCCGGTGTGGTCGTCACCAGGCGCAGCGTGATCATGACCGGACTGTTCGGAATGGTGATCGGCGCGGTGATCGTGGCCGTCTACCAGCTCGATCGGCCGTTCGCGGGCGGGAACACGGTGTCCAAGGACGCCTTCGAGCTGGCGCTGTCCCGCTTCCAGCACATCACTGCCTCCGGCGCGCCGTCCAGCGGGCTTCCGCGCTGAGAGAAGGTAGTCGCACATGGTTGACATGAACCGAACACGAAGAGCCGGAAGAGGATTCGCCGCGGTGACCGCGGTAGAGATCGCCGCGGCGGTCTTTGGCGTGCATCCGGGCGTGGCGGGCGCCGATCCGAGCCTGCCCGATGTCATCGGCGAGATCGCCAGTGGCAGTGCGTCTTCGCAGCCACAGGCAGTCGACGGGCCCACCGGCAGTTCGCTCGGACTCGGGACCGGGAGTGGTTACTCCGGTAGTGGCGGCGGTGGCGGCGCGTCCTCGGGCAGCTCGCTGGGCATGAACCCGGCGCACGGGTCGCAGCCCGGTCATGCCGTGGCTGCTAAACCGGAGAGCATCGAAATCGCACCCCCGCCTCCGCCCCCAGCTCCGGTCGCGGTAACCCCGGCAGCAGGCACGCTGGGCGAGACTCTGGGATTGCAACCCGGAAGTGTCCTGCCCGCCTGCGCGGGCAGCGCCGTGGTCGGCAGTGCCGCAATCGGTTTGGGCCTGTTGACCGGCAGCGGTCTCGGCTCCGGTCTGGTCGGCCCCGGATTCATCCTCGGCTCCAGCGGTCTGGTCGGCCCGGGTTCCTCGGGCGCGGGCAGTGTCATGTTCGGCAGCGCCGTCACCGGCAGCGCACTGCTGACCTGCATGCTGCTCCTGCCCGTCCCCGAGCTGGCCCCCAGTACCCCGCTGGGGTTCCCGTCCCCGCCCGTCGTGGTTCCCGCGGCCGCACCCGTCATCCCGCCCGAGCCCGTTCCCCCGGCCCCGGTCCCGGTGGTGCCGCCCGCCCCGGTGGTGATCAAACCGCCACCGCCGCATCAGGTCCCGGTGGCAGCCGCCCCGACACCCCTGTCCGCCAACTTCAACACCATGGAGATCATGACCGTCATGATCCTCACCATCCTCGGCGCCGCCCGAGCCAAGACCAGCAAGAGCCGCCGTATCTGAGGCCGGTCACCGCCCCCGCTCGACGGCGAGGGCGGCTTTGCGGGCGGCGACGAGGATGGGATCCCAGACGGGGGAGAAGGGTGGGGCGTAGCCGAGGTCGAGGGCGATCATCTGCTCGACTGTCATGCGGGCGGTGAGTGCTACGGCGGCGATGTCGATGCGTTTGGCGGCGCCTTCGCGGCCGACGAGCTGGACGCCCAGCAGGCGGCCGGTGCGCCGTTCGGCGAGCATCTTCACGGTCATGGCTGCTGTGCCGGGGAAATAGCCGGAGCGGCTGGTGGATTCGATGGTGACGGTCACGAATTGCAGGCCGGCGGCGCGGGCGTCCTTCTCGCGCAATCCGGTTCGGGCCACCTCGAGATCGCAGACCTTGCTGACCGCGGTGCCGACGACGCCGGGGAAGGTGCCGTAGCCGCCGCCGATATTCGCGCCGATGATCTGGCCGTGCTTATTGGCGTGCGTGCCCAGGGCGATATGCCGTTCGGTGCCGGAGACCAGATCGAGCACCTCCACGCAATCGCCGCCCGCCCAGATGTTCTCGTACCCGCGCACCCGCATGGCGAGATCGGTGAGCAGCCCGTCGTGCTGGCCCAGTGGCAGTCCGGCGGCGCGGGCCAATTCGGTGGCGGGTCGCACGCCGATGCCGAGCACCACCACATCGGCGGGGAATTCGGCATCGGCGGTGGTGACGGCGCGGACGTGGCCGTCGTCGTCCGTCAGTACGGCGGTGAGTTCGGCATCGCACAGGACGCGAATTCCCATGCCGTCCATGGCCTTACGGATCAGCGCACCCATATCGGGATCGAGCGTGGCCATGGGCTGGGTACCGCGATTGATCATGGTGACGTCGTAGCCGCGATTGATCAGCGCCTCGGCCATTTCGACCCCGATATAGCCCGCGCCGACCACCACCGCGCGCCGCCCGGCGGTGGATTCGAGCGTTGAGATGAGAGCCTGTCCGTCATCGAGGGTTTGGACGCCGTGCACGCCCTGCGCGTCGATTCCCGGAATCGGCGGGCGAATCGGCGTCGCACCGGTAGCGATGACGAGTTTGTCGTATTCCGTCCAGCTTTCGGTGCCCGTCTCCAGATCTCGGGCCCGCACCCGGCGCCCCGGTACATCGATCTCCAGCACCTCGGTCCGCATGCGCAGATCGATATCGCGGGCCCGATGCTCCTCTGGCGTGCGCGCGATCAGCTCATCGCGTTCCTGCACATCCCCGCCCACCCAGTACGGGATGCCGCAGGCCGAGAACGAGGTGAAATGCCCGCGCTCGAAGACGATGATCTCGAGCTCCTGCGCAGTCTTCATCCGGCGTGCCTGCGAAGCCGCCGACATTCCCGTCGCATCCCCACCGATGATCACCAGGCGCTCACTCATAGACACGACGGTACGGCGCATCGCGATCGATGCGCCGTACCGGGCACTACCTTTCGTGTGTCTCCTCGAGCACGGTGCGGCCGAGCAGCGTGTAGCGGTCGGGATGGCGCTGCTTGAGGTACTGCGCGTATGCGAAGCCGCCGATGGCGATCACCCCGACCAGCCACGGTGTCGCGTGCAGCACCAGCGATCCGGATTCGGAGCCGGCGGCCGCACCCATGTTCACCACCAGCAGCCCGACCACGGCGAGCATGGCGATGCCACCGGTGAGCGGGGCGACCAGCGTACGGAACCAGTGCCGGGTCTCGGGATGGTTGTTGCGGAAGTAGATCAGCACCGCGAACGAACAGGTCGCCTGCACCACCAGAATCGCCATGGTGCCGAGGATCGCGAGCAGCGTGTAGGTGCCGGAGTAGGGATCCTTGCCCGCGATGCCGAAGGCCAGCACCAGCAGCGCCGCGAAGACGGTCTGCACCAGACCCGCGATATGCGGGGAGCCGTGCCGGGGATGGGTGCGCCCGATGGTGCGCTGCAGTCCGGGAATCGCGCCTTCACGGCCGAGGGCGTACAGGTAGCGGGCCGCGCAATTGTGGAAGGCCATGCCGCAGGCCAGCGAGCCGGTCATCATCAGCCACTGCATGGCGATCACGGCCCAGTGGCCGACATAGGTTTCGGTGGGGTGGAAGAACACATCCATCGGATTGTCCGAGCCCGCCAGCGTCGCCGATTCGCCGATACCGTTGCCGGACATGGCCATCCAGGAGACCAGGACGTAGAAGACGCCCACGCCGAGCACGGCGATCATGGTGGCCTTGGGGATGATCTTCTTCGGATTCTTGGATTCCTCGCCGTACATGGCGGTCGATTCGAAGCCGACCCAGGACCAGAAGGCGAAGAACAGTCCAAGTCCCGCGGAGGGTCCGGCGAAGGCATTGACCGGGTTGAGCGGCGCGAAGGAGAACCCGTGCGGCCCGCCGCCGTGCACGGCCACGGCCACCGCCATCACGGCGAGCACGGTCAGCTCGGTGGCGAGCAGTACCACCAGCAGCTTCTCGGCCACCGCGACACCGAACCAGGTGCCGATGGAATTGATGCCCAGCATGATGATCGCGAACACCCACCACGGCACGTGCACGCCGAATTGTGCTGTCACGGTATTGGTTCCGAAGCTGGCGAAGATGCCGACCAGCGACGGTTCGAACACCATGTACGCGAAGGCCGCCAGCGCTCCGGCGGCCAGTCCGGCGCGCCGGCCCAGACCGTAGGAGATGAAGCCGTAGAACGCACCGGTGGCGGTGATGTGCTTGGACATGGTGGTGAAGCCGACCGAGAAGACGGCCAGCACCACCATGGCAATGAGAAATGCCGCGGGAGTGCCGGTTCCGGTTCCCGAGGAGATCATGAACGGGACATTGCCGGTCATGGCGGTGATCGGCGCGGCCGTGGCAATGGCCATGAAGACCACGCCCAGCAGGCCGATGGCATTGGCCTTGAGGCGATGGACAGGTGGTGTGCCTGATTCGGGTGCGACCGCCGCTACGGCGGCGGCCTCTATCTGCTGTGTCATGAACTCATCTCTCTGCGTGACGTTTTCGTGTTCGGGGAGGTTCAGCTGATGCGTGGCCGGCGGCCCGACCACGGTTGTGCCTGTTCGATCTGTGCGGCCAGCGATATGAGTCGCAGCTCGCTGTCGGGCGGCCCGATCAGCTGTGCCGAGAGCGGTAGCCCGGAGGCGGAGAATCCGGTGGGAATGGCGGCGGCCGGATTACCGCAGACATTCCAGATATTGGTCCAGCTCGCCGCGGGCAGTGATTTGAGTGCGGCGCCGTGGAAATCCATTCCGGTGAGTTGTCCGGCCTCCCAGGCGGGTCCGGGTGTGGTGGGGGTGATGAGGACATCGGCGGTGTCGAAAAATGGCATGACGCGATTGATAACGTCATTGGTGGCATTCGCGGCCATTTGGCGGGCGGCCGGATTGTCGAAAGGCATTGCGTAGAGCGCGAGTTCCTTGGTCCGCAGTTCCAGCAGTTCGGGATGATCGGCGCGGCGCGATTCGGCGGCGGGGGAGACCAGCCAGATGGGTTCGAAGGCCGCGGTGATGTCGGGATATTCCGGCTCGCCCACGAAGACGTGATGTCCGAGGGATTCCAGGACAGCGCCCAGGGCGTGCAGTGCGTTAGCTGTCTCGGCATCCACGGTGCCGGTAATGCTGGTCGGTTTGGTCGAGATCGCAATGCGCAGCGGTCCGGGCGGCGTGGCGGCCGCCTGTACGAAGCTGCCCGCGAGCGGCGAGGCGATGTAGGTATCGACGCCGGGTGTCGGCCCCTGCGTGATGTCGTAGAACAGCGCCGAATCGCCGACCGAGCGGGACAGACAGCCGATGACCCCGAGGTTGTTCCACAATTCCCGGTTCGGCGCGGAGCTGACGCGTCCCAATTGCGGTTTGAGACCGAACAATCCGCACCACGAGGACGGCAGCCGGATGGACCCGCCGCCGTCACCGCCCACGCCCATCGGGGCCAGGCCCGCCGCCACGGCCGCGGCGGTGCCGCCCGACGAACCGGCGGTGGAGCGGGTGGTGTCCCACGGATTGCGGGTGATGCCGTGCGCATCGGATTCGGTGAAGGCCCAGATGCCGAACTCCGGCATGGTGGTCTTGCCGAGGATGACCGCGCCGGCGGCTCGCAGCCGGGCCACCACCGCGCTGTCCTGCGCTGCCGGAACGGAGAAGGCCGCGCCGCCGTAGGTGGTGACAATGCCTTCGACATGGTCTTCGTCCTTGACCACGATGGGCACGCCGTGCAGCGGGCCGAGCCGCTCGCCGCGGGCCTGCTTCGCGTCCAGGTCGGCGGCCTGGCTCAGAGCCTGCTCGTGCATGACGGTGGTGAAGGCATTGAGAGCGGGGCCGAGCCGGTCGATACGACCCAGGAACAGGGTGGCCAGGTCGGTGGCCGAGACCTGCTTCGAGGCGACGCGCGCCGCCAGGTCGGTGGCCGGGGCGAAGGCCAGCTCCGCCTCGTCACCGGCGTCGGCCGCCGCGCGGACCGGCCGCAGGGCGGTCGTGCCACCGGCGAATGCGGTGAATGCGATGGCCGCCTTCGCGGCCAGTCCCAGGGCGGTGCGGCGATCGAATTCGCCGTCGCGGCGGGCCTCACTGAGTGCCACGGAAATTCCGTCCTTCCATTCCTATGGCGAGCGCCACAATTCGATCGATTCGTGCTGTGTGCAGCCCGATGTGCCGGAACGCTAGTTGTGCTCTGTTACCGGTTGATTCGTGTAGCGGTGACCGGAAGTGAGAGAAATGGCGGCGGAATTTTCTCGGGCCGCGATAAGCGGGCGTTACCGGAATTAACCTGCTCGACATACGAATCGAGCACGCTGTGCCTCCACCGCATATCAGGAGAAAGGGTTCTGTGAGGCAATTGCGCACGCCGAGCCCGCCGCTGGTGGTGCGGCGCTCATCCATCCGCGGCTTGGTGCGCCGGAAACTTCCGTTCCTGCCGGTGTTCGCACAATCGGTCGCGGCCATCGCGCCCTCCGGAACCGCCGCTGTCACACCGCCGTTCGTGATCAGTGCGGTCGGTGGCGGCGCGAGCGTGCTCGTCTTCCTGGCCGCGGCGGTGCTGGCCGTGTGCGTCGCACTCGTCATCCGGCCGATGGCGCAGCGGCTCGCGGTGACCGGCGGGCTCTACACCTATGTCGCGAAGGGGCTCGGGCCGAGCGTCGCGATTCCGGTGGGCTGGTCCGCGATCGTCGGCTACGGCGCGGTGAGCGTATCGAGCCTGTTCGCGGTCGGCACCTACCTCGATCAGGTCGCCGGTGCGGCGGGGATGGCGGGCTCGGGCAGCACCTTCGCCATCGTGCTCATCGTGGTGCTCGCGGCGACGATCGCGCTGCTCCTGATGGCGCGCGGCATTCGGATCTCCGCCGGGACCACCCTGCTCATCGAATGTGTTTCGGTCGCCGGGATCTTGGCCCTGATGGTCTATCTGATGACCCGGGACAATCAGACGCCGCGGATCCCGCATGATTTTGTCGCACCCGTCGATCCCGGCACGCTGGCCATCAGCGCCGTCCTGGCCATCAGCGCGTTTGTCGGATTCGAAAGTGCCACAACGCTTTCCTCCGAGTCATATCGGCCGTTCCGTTCGGTGCCCAGAACACTGGTCTGGACGCCGGTCGCCGCGGGTGTGATCTATCTGGTGGCGGTGTGCGGCCAGTCGGTCGCACTGTCCGACGGGTCGGTGACGGTGTCGGAGAGCATGACTCCCGTGACCGACCTGCTGCTGCGGGACAATTCGGCCTTTTTGGCGGGGGTGGTCGACCTCGGTATTGCCGCCTCGTTCTTCGCCTGCACACTCGCTTCGATGAACGCCCTGGTGCGAGTGCTGTTCACCATGGGGCGCGAAGGCATTGCGCCCGCGGTGGTCGGGCGTGCGCACCCGCGGTTTCATACGCCCGCCCATGCGATCGTGCTCAGCATGCTCGTGGTGACCTCGTGTGCGGTGGTGGCGCTGCTGGCGGGAATGGCGCCGCAGGACGGCATTCGATCGTTCCTGACCCTGAGCGCCCTGGGTTATCTGGGCAGTTATCTGCCCGCCTGTCTCGCCGGTCCCGCACTGCTGCACCGGATTCGGGAATCGAGCCGGGTGATCACGGTGCTCGGCACGGTCACCGCTGTCCTGCTCGCACTGCTGGTGGTCGCGGCGTGCTTCTCGAATCAGAGCTACAACACCGAATTGCTGCTCAGCTATGCGGCGGTCATGGTCGCCTCTCTGGTGTTCACCCTGGGGCTACGGATCTTCGCGCCGGAGCGGCTGCGCGGGGTCGGTATCTACGACGAACCGCAGCGTGCCGATCTGCTGCAGACCGAGACGTTCCGGTAGCGGCGCATGAAGGACTCACGGCGCGCGAATACCGTCACCAGTTCACTGGCCATTATCGAGGTCGTCGCGGACTGCGGGGTGGGGGTGACCGCCAAGGAGATCGCGGACCGGCTCGGCATGGCGCCCGCGACGGCCTACCGGCTGATCAATGCGCTGGTCGCCGACGAATTTCTGGTGCGCACCGCGGATCTGCGCGGTTTCGGGCTCGGCGTGCGGCTGCGCGGGCTGGCCGAGGCCATGAAGACCTCGGTGGTCACCGGTGCGGCGCGGCAGTGCCTGACCGAGTTCCGCGATTCGACGCGTTTCGCCGTGCATCTGATGAACTTCCGGCCCGATACCGTGCAGGTGATCAGCGAGGATCCCGATCATCCCGTGCTGGGCGAACGCGAACTCGTGCGGTATCTGCACGCCTCGGCGGCCGGAAAGCTGTTGCTCGCCAGCCGAACCCAGTGGCGGGCCATGGTTCCCGAACCGGTGCGCGTCACCAGTCATACGCATATCGACCACGGGGTGCTGGCGGAAGAGATCCGCATGGTCCGGGAAGCTGGATTCGCCCAGGCGGTCAATGAACTCGTCGCGGGACTCGCCTGTCTCGCCTATCCCATCTACAACGAGACGGGCACCGTCGAGGGTGCGCTGTGCATCTCCGGGCCGAGCAGCCGGGTCGGGGCGCTGCTCGGTCATGACGATCAGGCGCGCAGCTGTGCCAAGGAGTTGGGACCACTGCTCTACTGAGTTCGCCCGAACCTGGTAGTAGTGGAGCCGTGAGTACTGACGACGAGGACAAAGTTCTCGAATTGGCCGGGCAGATCTTCGAACTCGCACGTGCGGGGGATGCCGAGAAGCTGGGCGCGTATATCGACGCCGGGGTTCCGGTGAACCTGACCAATGCGCGTGGCGACAATCTGCTCATGCTCGCCGCGTACTACGGGCACGAGGCGGCCGTGGTCACTCTGCTGGCGCACGGTGCGGACCCCAATATCACCAATGCCGCCGGTCAGACGCCGCTGTCCGGTGCGGTGTTCAAGGGTGAGCCGGGGATTCTGCGCGCGCTCGTGGCGGCGGGCGCCGATCCGGATGCCGGAGACCCCTCGGCCCGCGAAACGGCCGCCATGTTCGAGCAGACCGAGCTACTGGCTCAGTTCATCAAGCCCTGAGGGCGTCTCGATCGGCTTTCCGGTGAGGAAGGCCGATATGGCTGCCGCCACCGCCTCGGGCTGGTCGAGCATCGACAGCACGTACGCGTCGTCGATCTCCAGCAGCCGGCCGTGCGGAAGGAGTTCGGCCAGGCGGCGGCCGTGGTCGCGGGGCATGACCTTGCCCGCCGAGGACCACAGGATCAGCGCCTCGCCCGAGAAGTTCCGCAGCGCTTCGGTATTCGCGATGAGCTCGGGCTTGGTGAAGTGTGATCTGGCGTATGCCAGTAGATCTCGGCGGATTCGCTTATCGCGCAGGCCTGATTCGGTCCAGCCGTCGACCAGTTCGCCCGGGATCGGGCGGCGGGCCATCCAGCCGAACATGAGTGGCGAGCTGCGCAGCCACGAGATACGGAACTGTTTGAGCGCCAACAGGACTCCGCCGGGCAGATGGGCGGCTACGGTGGCCGTCTTGCCGGGCAGGCCGGGTGGGAAGTTGCCGAACGCCTCGCAGGGCAGCACGATCAACCTGCCGACCCGCTCGTCGAGGCCGTAGGCGGTGAGGAACAGTCCACCGCCCCAATCCGAGTGCACCAGCGTCACCTCGCGCAGATCCAGGGCCGTGAGGAAATCGGCGATGAGCTGATTCATGCCGCGCATACTCAGGTCCGCGCCGTCGTGCAGCGGTATCGGATGTGCGCCGAACGGCAGGTCCGGCAGCACGTACCGGAATCCCTCCGGCAGCAGCTCGAGCACCTGATCCCACAGCGTGTGATTCATCAGCAGCCCGTGCAGCAGCACCACCGGCGGGCCCTCGCCGCGCTCCACATAGTGCATCTGACCTGCGGGGAGATCGACTGTCGCCATATTCCCACTCCATTCGAGCGTTTGCTCTAGTGCGTTTGCTCTAGTCTGGAACCATGGCCGAGAAGATGTCAACCACCACCCGCCAGCGCTTGGTCACCGCGGTCGCGGAACTCATGCGCGGGCACGGGTACAGCGCCATCACCGTCAAACAGATCACCGTCGCTGCCGATGCGCCGATGGGATCGCTGTATCACCACTTCCCGCAGGGCAAACCGCAGATCGCCGCCGAGGCCCTGCGCACCTCGGGTGCGGCGTACATCCAGCTGCTGCCGATGCTCATGGATCCGTACGACGACCTCCGTGAAGCTGTCCCCGCGGCCTTCGAGGCCGCTGCCGAAACCATCGAGCAATCCGGCTGGATCAATATGTGCCCCGTCGGGACCGTTGCCGGCGAAATCGCCGACAGTGAACCGGAATTGCGCGCTGTCGCCGCCGAGGTCATCACCTCCTGGATCGACCAGGGCTCCGATTACCTTGTCCGCCGCGGTCTTTCACCCGCTGATGCCCGCGACATGATTCTGGCCGTGCTCACCGCATTGGAGGGCGCTTTCATCCTGAGCCGCACCCTCCGCTCCACCGACCCGCTGCGCTCCGCCGGTCGGGCCATGTCCGCCCGCCTCGACCAACTCCTTGCTGCCGCGCGCACCGCCTGACTTACTTGGTGCCGCGCGCGCCGCTGACCTACGCTTGCCCCCGCGCGCACCGTCTGGCATTGCTCACGCCAAATACAGCGTTCCGATGCCCGCTACCACCGCGAGCGTGGCGACGATGCGGGCCGAGCCGAATCGTTCGCCGAAGATCAGCGTTCCGATCAGCGCGCCGACGATAATGCTCGATTCCCGCAGCGCCGCAATATCTGCCAGTGCGCCGCGGGTCTGCGCCCAGAGGATCAGGCCGTAGGCGAGAAAGCTCAGGACGCCGCCGGTCAGGCCGATCTTCCAGACGGGGCGGATTTCCGACCACAGGCGGCCGCGACGGGTGGCCACCGCGTAGAACGGGACGGCCAGGCCCTCCAGGAGCATCAGCCAGCCGATATAGCCGAAGGTGCTGGAGGATTCGCGGACGCCGATGCCGTCGACGGTCGTGTACGCGGCGATCATGGTGCCGGTCACGACGGCCGCGGTAATGGCCGACGGGCGGCTGGGATTGGTGCGATGGCCCCAGAACACCAAGCAGGCCAAGCCGATCGAGATGAGCAGGATGCCGGCGAGCTGGCCGTTGCGCGGGGTTTCGCTGAAGATCACGGCCGCGATCAGGGTGACCACCAGCGGTGAGGTGCCACGCGCCAGCGGATAGGTCTGACTCAGATCGCCCAGGCGGTAGGACATCATCAGCATCGCGTTGTAGACGATGTGCAGTGCGGTCGAGGCGCCCAGGAATACCCAGCAGCGCGGGTCCGGGGGAGCGGCCATGAGTACCAGGGGAATTGCGCACAGGGCGCCGCCCGCGTTCACGAGTGTGATCGACACCAGCTTGTCCGGGACCCAGTGCGCGATCGCGTTCCAGACCGCGTGCGCACATGCCGCCACCAGGGTCACGATCAGTACCGTGGGCGGTATCCGATGCGAATCACCCAGCGCCACAACGGATTGCGAAGAAGCGAACAGAACATCCATCAGGCAGCACTCTCTGTCATCGGCCCGTCATGCGGGCAGGTGAGGGGGAGTACTCCAGGCTTTTGTCCCTTCATATGACGACGGAACTCCGGTGAGCCCCATCGTGGCGTCGCTCGGACCAGTCCTCGCAGGCCTGATTGTGGGTACTGACTGACGGCCTGCTCGCGGAACCCTAGACGCGTTCACGTTCCAGGCGACCCTAACATCACCCGACGACGACCGATCATGTGCCGCGGAGCCGACCGTGGTGGGCCCCTTGGGCTGCCCGGCTGAATTTCCCGGCATTGGGGATATCGGTTGTGCCTCCTAATTGCGAACAGCTCTGTACATTGATCGAGGCTCAATAGGGCGTATAGGCGTCCGCCGCTGTACCGAAAGTAGATCTCTCATCGTGACTCGAACCATCCGCACCACCCTCATCGGGATCGCCGTCGCCGCTGCCGTTTCCGCGGGCTCGCCCCTCGCCTTCGCCGCGCCGGCTGCCGTGCCGGTCGCCGCACCTTCGGACGCCGACAGCGGCAGTAGCACCGGCAGCACCGGCATCAACCTCCTGGTCTCGCTGCTCCGGCAGCTCCAGCCCGGTTGCTTCACAGGGTCGGCGGCGACGATGCCCCCGGCCGGATGCTGATCATCGGCAGATAGCTCCACGCCGCCGTCGCACGGGCGTTCCCGCATGTAGTCGTATCAGCCACATGCCGAATCCCGTGCGACGCTGCGGTTCACCGCACGCCGCGGGCGGCTGCGTACCGGCTGCGGGCGCTACCCGGCTAGCGGCCGGGAAGGGCGAACCACGTGCCCAGCAGGACTATCGGCATGCCGATGATGCCGATGGTGGCGAAAGTTCTTGCGCTGATGGGCACTCCGCGGGCGCGGCAGCGCTGGGCCCAGAGCAGGGTGGCCATGGAGCCCCACACGGTGACGAGGGGGCCGATATTGGTGCCCAGCAGGACCGGGTAGATGCCGTTCGGGTTGCCCTGGGGGACAGCGGTTTCCATCGCCAGGTAGGCGGGGAGATTGTTGATGAGGTTCGATGCGGCGGCAGCCACCGCGGTGGTGCGGGCGCCGGAGCCGCCGGACCAGCGGACCAGCAGGTCGCCGAGGCCGTGGTGGACCAAGGCGGTGACGGTGAGGAACAGGCCCTCGGTGGTGAGGATCAGGCGCCAGGGGAGCAGGGTCCAGCTCAGGTGCTTGCGGCCGCGCAGGGCGAAGATCGCCAGTGTCGCGGCAGCGGCTGCCGTCGCGGCCAGCCACGGGGGTACGCCGGCCATGATGGCGACGGCGAAACCGCCGCAGGCGAGAGCGCAGGCGATGCAGGTCAGGCGATCGGCCGGGGCTACCGGTTCGGGGGCCGCATAGCTGCCGGTGAGGTGGCGGCGGAACACGATGCCGAGGTAGACGACGGTCAGGGTGACCGCCACCAATTGCGGGATCACCATGTGTGCGGCGAACGCCCGCGTGGAGGTGTTGGCGTGCTGCAGGGCCAGCAGGTTCGTGAGATTCGAAACCGGCAGCAGCAGACTGGCGGTATTGGCCAGCCATACGACCAGAAACGCGAAGGGCAGCGGCGCCAGCCCGAGCCGGCGCGTCAGCGCAAGCACCACCGGGGTGAGCAGCACGGCGGTCGTGTCCAGACTCATGCAGATGGTCGTGACCGTGGCCAGCACCGCCGTCAACCCGAACAGCAGCAGCGTGGAACCGCGCGCCAACCGCGCACACCAAACCGCCGCGATATCGAAAACCCCTGCGATATCCGCCAGTTCGGCCAGCACCGTGACCGCGACCAGGAACCCCAGAATCGGCGCGGCCCGGGTGACGCCGATGTCATACGCGACCTCCGACGGCAGCCACCCGGTGACAACGGCGAGCGCGCCCAGCCCGGCCAAGATCACCCACATAGTCGTCCGCCTGCGAAGTCAGCGCCGCCGGCCAGGAATTCGCGCACCATGATCACGCTACGTCGCGCATTGATCGCAGTGCTGAGGCGGCTGGGCAGAACGCGCCGGAATGTCGTTCGTGGCTGCGAGTCGCTGCGTGTCCGGTCATGACTTGCGATCGAACGGATGACACTCGCCACGAGAAGACGGGCGGCTGCATGGCCGCGTGCTGATGGCGCTGATCGTGCCTGCGGTCGTGAGGGCGGTGTCGTTTCGCGATGACGCTCGCCCCGCGATGGCGGGCGGCTGCATGGCCGTGTGCTGATGGCGCTGATCGTGCCTGCGGTCGTGAGGGCGGTGTCGTTTCGCGATGACGCTCGCCCCGCGATGACGGGCGGCTGCATGGCCGCGTGCTGATGGCGCTGATCGTGCGTGCGGTTGTGAAGGCGATGTCGTTCTCGCGATGATCTCCCCGCGACATGGCGGTGGCCGCGCACCCGGGAAGGTGTGCGGCCACCGCATGCTGCGTCGTTCAGAGGTTGACCGGGTAGACCGGCTCCTGGATATCGGGCTTGATGCGGTGTTCGACGAAGATGCCGTGCCAGACCATGAAGATCAGCAGGGTCCACAGGCGGCGGGAGTGGTCGATCGGGCCCGCGCGGTGCGCCTCCAGCATTTTCATGACGGCGGCCTTGTCGAGCAGGTGATCTGTGCCCGATTCGGTGATCTGCTCGCGGGCCCAGTCGAAGAGTTCGGGGCCGCGCAGCCAATGCCGCAGGGGGACGGGGAAACCCAGCTTCGCGCGGTTCAGGACGTGCGGCGGGACAATGCCGTCCAGGGCCTGGCGCAACGCGTACTTGGTGGTGTCCTTGGTGATCTTCTGCTCGAACGGGATCTTCTCGGCAACCTTGAAGACCTCGTTATCGAGGAAGGGGACACGCAGTTCCAGCGAGTTGGCCATGGTCATCTTGTCGGCCTTGACCAGGATGTCGCCGCGCAGCCAGGTGAACAGGTCCAGATGCTGCATGCGGGCCACCGGATCCATACCGCGATCCTGCACGCCGTAGATGGGACCGGTGACGTCCTGATGCGTCCATTCGGGCCGGAAATCGCGCAGCACCGAACGCAATTGGGCGTCATTGAAGCTGCGGGCATTGCCGTAGTAGCGGTCCTCGAGCGTCAGCGAGCCGCGGTGCAGCAGGCTCTTACCGCGGGTGCCCTCCGGAATGCGATCCGAGAGCTTGCCCGCGAGCTTGCGCACACCCTTGGGCAGGTACTCGAACGGCTTGAGCGACAACGGTTCCCGGTAGATGGTGTAGCCGCCGAACAGCTCATCCGCGCCCTCGCCCGACAGCACCACCTTGACGTGCTTGCGCGCTTCCTTGGCCACGAAGTACAGCGGAACCAGCGCCGGATCGGCCACGGGTTCGTCCAGGTACCAGACGATTTCGGGAATCGCGCCCGCGAAGTCCTCAGGGCTGACCATGCGAATGAAATGCTTCGCGCCGATGGCCTCCGCGGTCTCGGCGGCGACATCGGCCTCCGAATACCCCTGGCGTTCGAAGGCGGAGGTGAAGGTCAGCAGGTTCGGGTTGTGCCGAATGGCAAGCGCCGCAATGGCAGTGGAGTCGATGCCGCCGGACAGGAACGAGCCGACGGTCACATCGGCGCGCATATGCTTGGCGACCGAATCCTCCAGCGCCTCGGCGATTTCCCGATAGCGATTGGCTGCGGTATTGGGACGCTGCGTGGCCGGTCGCGGATTGGTGGTCGGCGTATGCGCCGTCACCTCACCGTCCTTGGCGAAGGGCACCACGCGGAACTTCGGATCGAAGTAGCGCGTGAAGCTCGGCGCCACACCGGGGCGAATCCAGGCGTAGCAACCGGATTCGAGCCGCCGGATGTTCTTGTGCAGCGTCTCCGGCTCCGGTACGTACTGCAGCACGGTGTAGTGCTCGAGCGCGCGCGGGTCCAGCTCATCGGAGAGTTCCAGTGCCGGAAGCAGTTCCAGCAGGCTCTTCTTCTCGCTGGCGAAGGCCGTGCCCCCCGGCCCGGTGGCCAGGAACAGCGGCTTGATGCCGAACGGGTCACGGGCGATGAACAGCCGGTCCTGCTCGGTATCCCAGATGGCGAAGGCGAACATGCCGCGCAGCCGCTTACAGGCCTCGGCGCCCCAGTAGTGGAACGCGGCCGCGATGGCCTCGGAGTCGCCCTCGGTCAGGAACATCGGCTCCTCGCCGAACTCCGCGCCGTGCTCGGCCTTCAGCTCTTCCCGCAATTCGAGATAGTTGTAGATCTCGCCGTTGAAGGTGAGCGCGTAGCGCTGCCGGTTCTCCGGCGGGCCCCAGCGCAGCGGCTGATGCGAATGCTCGATATCGATGATCGAGAGGCGGTTGAAGCCGAAGATCATGCGATCGTCGTTCCAGGTGCCCTTCTCATCGGGTCCGCGGTGCCTTTGGCAGTGCAGCGCTTCATAAACCTGCGCCGCCGTGGTCTCGACCGTCCGCCCATCCGGGGTGGTCGCCGTCTGAGCCGTCAGAAATCCGAGCAGTCCACACACTGCGGGCAGAACCTCGTTTCCGGAGTCAAGGTCGGTCGTCCCGGGACCCATACATCGTCAGGTCGCGCGGGACGCGAAACGTACTGTCCGAGTATGCCGCACGCGTGCCGATCACGCCGCCAGAGGCTGTATCCACGGCTTATGAGGTTTCCGGAGTGTCGAAGCGGACCCCACCACAATGCGGTGCCCCGTTTGGTCTACGCTGCGTAGTACTCGGGAACTCCCGGGGCCGGTCGTGCGTTGCGCGGGGTCGGTCCCAGAGCTCCCAAACGTGCTGTAGTTGTGTCGCCCGGCGGAAGGGAGCCCGGGCGATGCCAGTCGAATAGACGACCAGGAAGGCGTTGAGCGTGGCGCACAAGGCGAGCGAAGCGATAGGGGCACGACCCGCCCAGGGTCGACGGGGCCGCATCCTTCGACGGGCCGGGCTGGCGGTGTCCTTGGGCATCACCGCGATGCTCTGCTCCGGCTGCTCGATCGACAACCCGTGGCTGCGATTCGGTTGGCCCTCGGGCGTCACGCCGCAGGCCACCCGAATGCGTGAGCTGTGGACGTGGTCGGTCATCGCCGCACTGGTGATGGGCGTGCTGGTCTGGGGTCTGACCTTCTGGACGATCGCATTCCACCGTAAGAAGGCGGACTCCCCGGAGTTCCCGCGGCAGACCGGTTACAACGTGCCGCTCGAGTTGAGCTACACGGCCGCTCCGTTCGTGATCATCGCGGTGCTGTTCTACTTCACCGTGGTGGTGCAGAACTACGTGGCCGAGCGGGTTCCGGATCCGGATGTCACCGTCGATGTGACGGCCTTCCAGTGGAACTGGAAGTTCGGTTACCAGAAGGTCGACTTCAAGGGCCCGGGCGGTTACCAGCTCGACGGTGTGGATCACGCCCGTCAGGATGTGAACCAGCAGATCCAGGACGAGTACAAGGAGCGGACGGCCGACGGCCACCCGCAGCCCGGACCGAACAACGGTCTGCCGGCCAATGACATCTCGTACCTGAACTACGACACGGTCGAGACCGTCGGCACGTCGAACGAGATTCCGATCCTGGTGCTCCCCACCGGTAAGAACATCGAGTTCCAGCTGGCCGCCGCGGACGTCATCCACTCCTTCTGGGTGCCGGAGTTCCTGTTCAAGCGCGACGTCATGCCGAACCCGAAGCAGAACCACTCGGACAACATCTTCCAGATCACCAAGATCGAGAAGACCGGCGCGTTCGTCGGCCGTTGCGCCGAGATGTGCGGAACGTTCCACTCGATGATGAACTTCGAGGTTCGCGCGGTCACGCCGGAGAACTTCACGAAGTACATGGATGCGCGCAAGGCAGGCGAGACGAATGCCGCGGCGCTGCAGAGTATCGGCGAGGCACCGTTGGCAGTCACCACCCAGCCGTTCAATACCAAGCGCGATGCGCGTGGCAATGAACTTGCCTCCGAAGTCAAGTGAGGGATGAACTGATATGAAGGTCGAAGCTCGCATCTTCGAACTGCTCGCGGTCTTCTTCGCGATCGTGGGCGTCGTATACGGCTACTTCACCAGCCAGTCGCGTACCGGCGTCGAATGGGCCGGTACCACCGCCATCGTGCTGACGGCCGGTCTGGCGATCATCGTCGGTACCTATTTCCGCTTCGTCGCCCGTCGACTGGACCTGCGTCCGGAAGACTTCGAAGAGGCGGAGATCGCGGACGGCGCCGGCGACCTGGGCTTCTTCTCGCCCGGTTCGTTCTGGCCCATCCTGCTGGCCGCCTCGGGTTCCGTTGCCGCCCTCGGCTTCGCGTTCTTCCAGTACTGGCTGATCGCGGTCGGCGTGCTCTGCATCTTGTTCTCGGCCGGCGGGCTGGTGTTCGAGTACCACATCGGACCTGAGAAGCACTGAGTCACTCGTACTGAGATTCGTGAAGCGCCCCACCGGATTCCGGTGGGGCGCTTTGCTGTGTGCGGGCGGCTGTGGATCCCGGCCGAAAAGCACGCCGGGATGACGGGTGCTGTATCCGAAAGGCGGGGTGGCCGTTGCCGGGCACCCCGCCTCCCCTCATCGGATGGAGCTGGTCCTCAGATGCCGAGCGCGTATTTCAGGCGGCTGGTGCGCGGGGCCATGCCGGCGAGGCCGAGCAGGGCGCGGGGGAAGCGGGGCTGAATCTGGTTGGGGCGGGTCCGAATTGCCGTCTCGATCCAACCGGCCGCCTGCGCGGGGTTCAGGATCGGCTGCTGGGTGTAGTAGGTCGGTGCGGCGGAGTCCATGCGGAAGGCCGGATAGTGCACCGCGGTGACATGGATACCGCGCGGGGCCAATTCGGCGTCGGCGCATTGACCGAAGGTGGTCCACGCAGCCTGAGAACTGGCGTAGGCCCCGAAATTCGGTGCGGCGCCGGTGGTCGGACTCCAGGGGCCGACATTCACCACATGGCCCGAGCCGCCTGCCAGCATGGCGGGCAGTAGACCGAGGGTGAGCCGCAGCGGTCCGAAATAGTTGACGGCCATCGTGCGCTGGTAATCGCGGAAGCGGTCCAGGGATTCCAGGACGGGACGGCGCGAGGGACGGGCGGCATTGTTGACAAGAACATCGATGCTGTCGAATTCGGTGAGCAGCCATTCGACGAGCTGATCGACATCGCCGAGGGCGGAGATATCGCAGCGGTTCCAGTGGGCGCGCCCGCCGGATTCGATGATGGCAGCGCAGTCTTCGACGAGTTGGCTCCCGCGGCGCGCGACGAGGAGGACCTCTGCGCCGTGGGAGGCGAGTAATCGGGCGGTGGCCCGGCCGATATCGGAGCACGCATCGGTGATGACAATGCGTTTACCCGCAATGGTATTCACGGCGGGACGGGGGCGGCGGGCAGCACGGAATTCGACCATGGGACAGGCAACCTTCAGTCACGTGGAGATCCGCGCCGACCCTCGTGGGGTGACACGGACTACTGAGCTGAACCATGTACCGGTGCCCCGCCGACAGTACCGATACCGTCCGCACCGCCGAACCGGCTGCTAACCGGTTGCTGGCGGTGCGGCGGAACACATTCTAATCGGTCGGGTCATAACGCCGGGCGCGTTCGGCGAGGCAGATCTCGTCGATCGAGGAAACGATGTCCCGCAACAGTTCCGAGGGCAGCGCGGCCGGGCGCAGGCGGCAGGTGAAGGTAATGAAGCCGTGGTCCTCGTCATCGAGTTCGTGCAGGTAGGTGGACCGCACACCATAGGTGAGGGCCGAGATGACGGTGAAGCAGCCGGTGCTCTCGCGATGGCCGGAGAACAGATCGTGCAGGCGGTGGAAGACCCGCGGATAGGTGGACATGGGCGCGAAAACCGAGATGCGGTAGGCCGCTCCGCGTTCCGAGGAACTGATGACGGTATCGGCCAGGTACTCCGCATCGCGCAGTGTCAGCACCTTCGGAGCGAACATGAGCGCACCGGCGGCGGCATTGCGGACCGGCATACCGGCGCGGCCGCCGGCCGAGGCGGCAATGGCGCCCAAGGACTTCCGGGCGCGGGCGCCGACCTCACGCCGCGCCCGCAGCGACAGATTGGGGGCGGTGGGGTGCAGGGAGGACCACTGGCCGAAGCGGACGGTGCCGAGCTGCACGGAGCCGGTGCCGACCGGGCGGGAGACCTTCAGCGGTGCGGTGTCCACCCAGCGGCCCACCTGCAGCATGGCGCCGCCGGGGGACTGAATCTCCTTGTAGGACTGCTCGACGAAGGTGTCGAAGTCCAGGAAGCGATGCGCGTCGGTGGTGAGCCAGGTGCGGTCCTTGTCCACATCGGTCACCTCGAGCGTGAGCGCGGTGATGATGCCGGTGCGGCCGCCGCCGCCCAGAATTCGGCGGAAGCGCTCGGTGTGATGGTTGCGGCCGCAGGTGCCGAAACGTCCGTCCTGATCGACGTATTCGAGTTCCACCACATTGTCGCTGAACATGCCGAAGCGGTGCGAGGCGGCGCTGAGCCCGCCGACCGCCGCGAATCCGCCCGCGGTGATATCCCGATGATCGCCGACGATGGGCAGCCCCAGGCCGTGTGCGCCGAGGGTGCGGTCGATATCGGACAGCCGCGCCCCCGCCTGCACCCGCACGGTGCGGGCGTCCGCGTCGACGACCTGAACGCGGTTCATCCTGCGCATGGACAGCACGCTGCCCTGCTCCGGGAGGGAGAGTTCCTCGTCCGGGCGCTCTCCGCCGCGGATGATCAGCGGTTTCGTTGCCGTGCGCGAATCCCGCACGGTGCGAACCACATCCGCGGTATCGCGGGGGAGGAATTCTGCCGGCGGGGTGGAGAGGGACGTGCTCATGGCGCTACAGCTAACCATAGTCGCGCCGGTTGTGCTCGCAGTTGGACCGCCGTCCCGGTGAGCGGGGGTGAGACACGGTGTGAACAGCATGTTTCCGGTTACATCGGCTCGGTTCGCTGTGAATTCGCGGGGGTTGGCCGCAGGGCCGGAAGCGGCCCGAACTGTCGGTGGATATACGTATAGTCCGCGCCATGAGTTCTTCGGGCGGGGATATGAGGTTGGAGCGAAATCGGTTCGGCAACAAGGTGCTTGCGCAGGTACAGCAGTACGAGGGGATCGATTCGGCGGAATTCGATATCGAGGCGTTCGAGGTCGCATTCCGATTCCGGGATACCGGACACGGGAAGATAGTGCTGCACACGCTGTTCGAACGTTGTCAGGGGCAGCCTGATCAGGAGCGCCGGCGCCGGGTCGCCGATCTGCTGCAGGCGTTTCTGTCCGAGGGTGCGCCGGACACCTGGGATTCGGTGGTGGGGCGACTACGTCCGGTGCTGCGTGGATCCGGGCGTATTCACCTGGATTTCGAGGGTTTCGACAGCCGCCGGGTAATGGTGTGGCGGCCGGCGCTGCCGTATTTGATCGAGATGATCGTGGTCGACAATCCGAGCACGGTGCATTTTGTCACCACCGTTGATCTGCAGCGCTGGGGTGTGGACGCCGATCGGGTGTTCCGGTCCGCGCATATGAATATGGCGGGGCTGGCGATGAATACGCTGGAGACATTCGAACCCTGCACGGGGATCAGGGTTCTCGAATTCGCCGATGACGACGGCGAGAGTTATGTCGGGTCGCTACCGCTGCTCGGCGGTTGGCTGGCCGGTGTGCGGGCGCGGACGGGTGTGCGTCCGATGGTGTTGCTACCCGGGCATCTGGGGATGTTCGTGGTGCTGGGGGCGGCGGAGGAACAGCTGCCGATCTTCCTGGAAATGGCGGAGGAGAAATACGGCGAGGCCCTGCGGCCGCTCTCACCGCTGCCGTACACGGTGGACGAGGAGGGCGAGCTGGTGCCGCTGCGACTGCCGGAAGAGCATGCGGCCTGGCATGCGCTGCGGCGGCTCGAGGTGGGGCTGGCATCCAGTACCTATCGCAGCCAGACCGAACATCTACGCGCCGATCGGTTTCGGGAGGAAGCGGTCAGCGAACTCATGCATGTGCGTGCGCCCGATGGGACTTCGCACACTATGACGCCCTGGACCGACGGTGTTCCCACGCTGCTGCCGCAAGCGCACTTCGTCTGCATGGTGACCAGTGGTGGCGAGGTCGTCCGGGTGGCGTGGGAAGACGTTGTGGCGCATATCGATCTGACGCCGGTCGACGGGTACGACCCGCCCCGCTATCGAGTGAAGGACCACCCGTCAGCCGAGGTCATGGCCTGCCTGCGCACGCTGCCCGGCTACTGAGCCTGTTCGCGATATAGTCCGGTTCCAGTGCCTGTCATCTCGGCACGCTTTTGGCCGGGATCCACACCGGCTGTTGACCCGATGGTGTGTCGGGGTGCGAAGTCTCGCGAGGATCGTCCGGTTGGTCCCAGTTTCGGCGGCGGGTCCGGCGGTGTGGCGAATATTGAGTCGGAGGCTGTCATGGCGGTCGACTAGGGTCGGGATTTGTGGACAGGGCACAATTGACCGCCGAAATGGCGGCGGGGGCAACACCGGAATTCCTCTATTTCTGGGGGCATACGCGCACTCCCGGATACGAGGTGGGCAAGTGGGTTCTGAGCCAGTGGTGGCCGGTGGAATTCACCGTCGACGGCCAGACCTACCGCAGCGCAGAGCATTTCATGATGGGCGAGAAGGCCCGCCTCTTCGGTGACGAGGAGGTCCGCGACCGGGTGCTGGCCAGCGCCACCCCCGCCGACGCCAAACGCCTGGGCCGCGAGGTCCGCGGCTTCGACCAGACCACCTGGGTAGCCCACCGCTTCGATATCGTCATGCGCGGCAGCATCGCCAAATTCGGCCAGCACGACCCCCTCCGCGACTTTCTCCTCGCGACCCGCGACAAAATCCTCGTCGAAGCCGCCCCCCGCGACACCATCTGGGGCATCGGCCTGGGCGCCGAAAACCCAGCCGCCGCCGACCCCACCCAATGGCGCGGCGAAAACCTCTTGGGCTTCGCCCTCATGGAAGCCCGAGACGCCCTCGTCTCCGTAAGCTGACCACCCCCGGCACACCCACCCGAACTGACTTTCACGATCACCAGGAAATGGTGGCGGGTAGTTCTCGGGCGATGCTGCCATCAGTTCCTGGTGATCGGTTGTTCAACTGGATCCCAGTGCTATTGCGGGATAACGACATCCGCCCCCGGCCGAGGCTGGGGGCGGAGTTTTTGGTGGGGGTGGGGCTAGCGGGTGGAGAGCTCGGAGAGTTGGTGGGCGAGGGTGTTGCGGACTGCGGGGATGCGGGTTGCGGTGGTGATCAGGAGGTTTCGGAGAAGGCGGGCGGGGCGGGGGCGAAGGGTGGCCATGCGGGTCAGGCGGTCGGTGAATTTCACTACGCCGGCTGCTATTGGGCGGCGGGTGGTTTCGTAGGTGTCGAGGAGGTCGGGGGCGCCGTGCAGGGTGCGGGCCAGGAGGGTGCCGAGGAGGGCGGCGTCTTGGATGCCGGTGTTCATGCCCTGGCCGCCGGCGGGGCTGTGCACGTGGGCGGCGTCGCCGGCGAGGAAGACGCGGTCGGCGCGGTAGTGGTCGGCGAGGCGGTGGTGGACGCGGAAGCGTGAGCTCCACAGCACGTCATGGACTTTCACGTTCGAGTCGGGGCGGCGCTGGTCCAGGATCGCCTGCACATCCTCGAGGCTCGGCTTCTCGGGGGCCTCGGCGATCGTCGCGACTACGCGGTAGCGGGTGTCGGTCGCATCGGGCAGGGCCGCGACGACGGTGACGCCTTCGGGGGACAGGCTCAGGGAGACCTCGTTGCGCGGGTCGGGCCAGGTCATATGGATGTCGGCAAGGACAAAGGATTCCTGGTAGGTGGAACCGGTGAAGCCGATGCCCGCGGCCTCGCGGACCTTGCTGTGCATGCCGTCGGCGCCGATCACATAGTCCGCACGCAGGGAGCCCGCTCCCTCCGGGCCGGTGTATTCGAGCGTGACGCCACTACCGCCCTGGGTGAGACCGGTGACCTCGTAGGGGCGGTACACCTGCCCGCCCGCCTTCTCCAGCCGGGCCAGCAGGATGGCCTCGGTGGATTCCTGCCCGATCATCAGGGCGTAGGGGTACGGGGTGGGTAGCTTCGAGAACGAGACCCGGGCCAGTACGTGCTCGCCGTCCCGCATGACGAAGTTCGGGGTCTGGATGCCGTGTTCGATGAGCTGATCGGCAATTCCGTAGTCCGCCAGCACTTCCAGGGTGCGGGCGTGCACCACGACGGCCCGGGAGGTGTTCGCGCCCTCGGCCAGGCGGTCGAGCAGTACCACCTCGATGCCCGCGTCGGCGAGCGCGATGCCCGCGGTCAGACCGGCCGGACCCGCGCCGACGATGGCGACGGTGGTGGTGGCGGGAAGGGTGTTCATGTCGACTCCTCGAGCTTTGCCAACAACCGTTGGCCAACATCTGTTGACTTAAACATTAGGACCCCGTCGCGGGTGTGTCAACACTTGTTGGCCTACAGTCGTTGGCATGACAGCCGAGAGCACCCCGCGCCGATCCGACGCCACCCGCGCCGCGATCCTCGAAGCCGCGCGCCGGAGATTCGCCGAGGACGGGTTCCGGAAGGCGACCATTCGCGCCATCGCGGCCGACGCCGGAATCGACCCGTCGATGGTCATGCGCTACTACGGCAATAAGGACGGCCTGTTCGCCGCCGCCGTGGACATCCGCCTGGACCTGCCGGATCTCAGTGTCGCACAGCCGGATTCGCTCGGCGAAGTAATGGTGCGCCGCTTCCTCGCACTCTGGGAGGAGGCGCCCGGCAATGACATCATCCTGACCCTGATGCGCTCCGCCGTCACCGACGACACGGTCACCGACCGCGTCCGCCAAATCTTCGCCGAACAGGTCATGCCCTCGGTCCTCACCGTCGGCGACCCCGCCGACGCCCCCCGCCGCGCCGCCCTCATCGTCACCCAAATGCTGGGAATAGCCCTCTGCCGCTACGTCCTCCGCATCCCCCCGGTAGTAGCCCTGACCCCCGACCAACTGATCGCCGACATCGGCCCAACCATCCAGCGCTACCTGATCTCGAGCCCCACCGCCTGACCGTCGGTGCGGGGGATGAACGTCGTTGGTCATCCACTGCCCAGCGTCATTGCTGGGGCGCAACGGATTTCGGGGGCGGCGGGACGGGCGGGTCAGGTGAGGACGCCGTCTATGCAGAGGCCGGAGGAGCGGGTTGTCTGTGGGTGTACCGCGCCGGGGTCGAAGGTCCATTGGGAGATCGGGCCTGCGGATTTCCACAGCAGGCCGGCGTTGGTCTGGACCGCTTGGTAGACGTCGTCGGGGCCCGGGATGAATTGGTCGCCGACGCAGGTGTCCTCGTATTCGGTGCCGGGCTGGCGTGCGCCCGCACTGAATCTGCCCGACGGATTGGTGTCCGCGCCGGGGTTGGGCGCGGTGCTGAAAGCCGCCGCTTGCCCACGGGTCCAATAGGGCGTGGAGCCCTGTGATCCGCAGGTGTAGTGGGAGCCGCCCGCGCTCAGGTCCGTACCCTGCGGGTAGGCGGCGCCCGCCCAGAGGCAGGCGGGGCCGCCTTCCGTGCCGGTGTCGGCGGCGGTGAGGCCGAAGCTGCTCGCGGCTACCGCGAGCGAGGCGAGCAGTGTGAGAGATTTGAACATGAATGCACCCGTCAGCGAGAAATCCTGCGCCCGTGACGACTTCGGTGAAGTGCGGTGTGGCGCGGCTGTCGGTAAGAGATAGGGCGCCCGGTTACATCCCGGTCGTTGGGCGGGCGGCGGCCAAGGTGCGGAAGGCGGTGTCGGTGGGGGTGCCGGGGGTGGCGCAGTAGACGATCATGCGCTGGTCGGTGTCGGAGATGTGGAGGACCTGGCATTCGAATTCGAGGAGGCCCAGTGCGGGGTGGTCGATGCGTTTGTTGTGGCCGCGCCGGACCGCTACGTCGTGTGAGTTCCACATTTCGGCGAAACGTGGTGCGGTGCCGAGTAATTCGGTGAGCAGGCGGGCCAGGACTGGGTTGCCCGGATAGCGGGCGTAGGCGGAGCGCAGATCGGCGACGGTGGAGCGGGCGAAGTGCAGGATCGACTCGTCCGACCACTGCGGGTGGTCGCGGGACTGCAGGAACATCCAGCGGACCATATTGCGTTCATGGTCGGGATGGGCGTCGAGATCGCCGATGAAGGGGATGGCCTGCTCGTTCCAGGCGAGGATCTCGTAGCTGGCGTCCACGACGTACGCCGGCGTGGCGAGCGTATCCAGGATGATTCGAACCGACTGCGGGACAGTGCGATTCGGTCCGGCAACGGTCGGCGGATTCTCCCCGCCCATACGGAAGAGGTAGTCGCGCTCGTCCACCGTGAGGACCAGGGCCCGCGCCAGCGCCATCAGCACCTGCCGCGACGGTTTCGCCCCGCGCGCCTGTTCCATCCGGATGTAGTAGTCGACCGATATCCCGGCCAGCTGCGCGACCTCCTCCCGGCGCAATCCCGGCGCGCGCCGGTTGCTGCCGTCCGGCAGCCCGACATCACTGGGCCGCAATCGATTCCGCCTGGTGCGCAGGAAATCCGCCAGTTCGTTTCGATCCGCCATACCTCCAGTGTCGGCTATTTTCGCGCCGGATGGGTGGTACAACCTGGTCCTCCCCGCGGCCTCCTCCGGGGTTGATGCTTATGGACATGACTACAGCACTCATCACCGGAGCCAACAAAGGCATCGGATACGAAACCGCCCGCCAACTCGCCGCCCGCGGCATCACCGTTCTCGTCGCGGCCCGGGACAAGGATCTCGGCCAGGCCGCCGCCGACAAGCTGAAAGCCGAAGGCGCACAGGCGCATTTCGTGCAGCTCGACGTGACCGACGAGGATTCCATCGCCCGCGCCGCCGCCTGGATCGACGCCGAATTCGGCAGCCTCGACATCCTGATCAACAATGCCGGCATCAGCGGCACCTACGGTGAGAAGCCGTCGACCACCGCCGTCGCCTCGCTGCGCCGGGCCTACGAAACCAATGTCTTCGGCGTGGTGGCCGTGACCAACGCCCTGCTGCCGCTGCTGCAGCGCGCCGAAGCCGCCCGCATCGTGAACGTTTCCAGTGAGGTCGGCTCGCTCGAGCTCATGATGAACCAGGACGGGCCCATGTGGCAGATGGCTTCCATTCCCTACCCCACCTCGAAGACGGCGCTCAATATGGTCACCGCCATGTACGCCAAGGAGCTGTGGGACACCCCCATCAAGGTCAATGCGGCCAACCCCGGCTACACCGCCACCGATCTCAATCACAACACCGGCTTCCGTACCCCCTCGCAGGGAGCCGAGCCCTCCGTCCACCTCGCCACCCTCCCCGCAGACGGGCCGTCGGGTCAGCTGTGGGGCTACCAGTGGGGCGGCGGCGACGTCGAATACGGTCCGCTCCCTTGGTGATTGCAGGTCTCACCGCAAGCAAGCGCCCCGCCGAAGTTCTCGGCGGGGCGCTTGTCTGCGCGTGGTGCGGATGTATCTGTGCGTGGTGCGGATCTAGCGGACGACCTCGATCACATCGCCCGGGTTGACCCAGCGGTAGAGGGTTTCGGCGCCCTCCGGAGTCATGCGGATGCAGCCGTGCGACTTCTCTTCGATCGGGCCGATATGGGTGGCGATATCACCGTTGAAGAACACGGCCCACTTCATCTCGGCATTGTGCATGGTGCTCCAGTGGTACTCCTTCTTGGAGGCCACGTGGAAGACCCCGGGAGGTGTCTCGAACCCGGGTCGCCCGTGCGAAATGGGCGTGGGACCGTAGGTGACCTTGCCGTTCTCCATGAGCCAGGCCTCATTGTCGGACAGGCTCATGCAGACTCGGGCCCCTTCGGACGTGCAGGGGGCCGTGACCGGCGCGGGCGCCGGCGGCTGAATAATGGACGGCACGCCGGGGACATCGGGCCCGCCGGGCCATAGCGCATCGGCCTGGGCGGTACCCGCCATGGCGAGGGACACCGCCGCCATGCCGGTGAGTACCGCGGTACAGGCCGTGCGATTACGGAAATGATTGCCACTCATGACGTTCCAACCTCGCTCATCCAGGGGCGCAGCAGTGCGCGCCGGTGGTGGGGACCACCTTCTTGGTCATGCATAGGAACTATCACTGCATCTTAGGGGGCAGAAACGGGGATTCGGCCGTATTGCCACCGTTGAGAACCGGCGTGTACAGCGCTGAAGTGGAAGACTCACGCTTCATGTGGGAGTACGAATACAGCGCCGAGACCGATGTCGATCCGGAGGCGCTGTGGCGCAGTTGGTCCGATCCGGACCGGTGGCCCGAATGGAATCCGGGCATCGAAAGCTTCGAGCTGGACGGGCCTTTCGCCGTCGGGACGACATTCCGGATGACCTCACCGGAGGGTGACACCGTCGAACTGCGGTTCGTGGAGATCATCGAGGGCCGGCTCTGGGCCGACGTCTTCACCGGTGAGGGCTTCGAGATCCGCACCGATCACCGGACCCGCCGCTGATGCCGCGGGCCCGGAAATCGGCGCTCAGATCACCGCCGACTTCCCCGACGTCGTCGCCGGACTCATCAAGTACGCGGGCGCGGCGGAGTAACTCGGCTCGAGGACGCGGGCGCGGTGCAGTAGCTCAGCTCGATGAATGCGGGCGGGCAGGAGCTCAGCGGTTATCGCGCTCGTGCAGTAGCAGCAGCCCGTAGGCGGCGACCGTCTGTGCGTCGACGACCACGCCCTCGGTGATCATCGATTCCAGTTCGGCCCGGGAGAACCACGCCGCCCGCATGTCCTGTTCGGAGGGTTCGCGCTCGTGCGGACCCTCCGTCAACCCGGTCGCCAGGTAGATGCGGCCGTAGTGGGTGCTGGTGGCGGGCGCGGGCGCGACCCTCGACCAGGTGGAAGCGGTCGCCGTCCTGCGGCACGATGATCGCGAAATCGGACTTCTCGATCAGGGCGTAGATGGCCTGCTCCCCGTCGGGGCGGCGAATGATGTCCTCGCGGACTGTTATCCACTGGTTGGAGTAGATCTCGCGGGAGGTGAGGACGTCCATCCCGTGATCCTGCCCGAGTCCCGCCGCGCTGTCATCGGCGCCGGGCGGTGTTGTCATCGGCGCAGTGCGGTTCCGACCGTGGCGGCCGCGGTGACGGTGGCGGCGGCGAGGTCGCGCAGGCGGGCTGCGGGGAGGTGGGTGTCGGGGCAGGCGACGATCGAGGCGACCACGGTGCCGTCGGGGGAGAAGACGGGGGCCGAGACCGAGACGACGGCATTGTCCTCACCGAGTTCGTCGGGCAGGTAGTCGATGGTGATGAGCTCGGTGATCATGGCGCTGAGCCGATGCCGCAGCGGATCGGTGACCGGTGAATGCCGCAGTGCCGCAAGAGCTTCCAGCATGGGCGTGGAATCGTCGGCGAGACGCTCGACGGAGTAGCCGCGGGTGCGAATGGCATCGAGAACCGCATTCAGCCGCGGCCGATGCGCGGGTTCGGCGCCGGCCAGCCACTGCCGGCGGGCGGCCTCCGGAGCCCATGCGATGAATTCGCGGCAGACCGGCGGTGCGAAGGGCATACGGCGACCGGCCCGCATCCAATGCACCGACGGTGTGCCGATCATCTCGGTGATCAGGATCGAATTCTGCTCGCGCTCGGCGAGGAAGGCCGGAACCTGATGTGCCTGCGCCAATTCACGCATGGCGTCGGCGGCCAGGCGCCGGATGGGGAAGGCGGCCTCGGCGCGGCGCGCGACCGTCATCAAACCCAGGCCCAGGCAGTAATTGCCGTCCTCGTCGCGAATGGTCCAGCCGTCGGAGGTGAGCTGGGTCAGCACGGCGTGCGCGGTGGCGCGGGACATGCCGGTGCCGCGAATGATGCGCGCGAGCGAGAGATGTTCGGCCGGATGCCGGGACAGCAGTTCGATGGTCTGCACCACGCGCCGGGTGGGCGGGGAGACCGCATTCGATTCGCTGGTGAGCGTGTTTTCCGACAGCGCGGTGGCGGAGCTGATTTCAGACACGGTGACCTCTGCTGCTCGTACTTGCTGCGGCTTCCGGCGGGTGGGCGCCCGGATGTGACGTACCAATTCGGTGCGGGGTATTGACCGTCACAGGCTAGCGACCTATCGTCGGTGTCACATAATCGAACAATAGCGTCGAATATTCGACAACGCAAGCCCGGAGCGGACACCACCCGGACGGGCACGTTGCCGGAAGACGCGGCGAGTGAGTGAAGCGAATGCGCGCGGGATACGAGTTGTCGCACCTGGACGCCCTGGAGGCGGAATCGGTGCACATTATTCGAGAGGTTGCCGCCACCTTCGAACGGCCGGTGCTGCTGTTCTCCGGCGGTAAGGACTCGGCGGTCATGCTGGAACTGGCGCGGCGGGCGTTCTGGCCCGCACCGCTGCCCTTTCCGCTGATGCACATCGATACGGGGCGCAATTTCGACGAGGTCATCAACTTCCGGGATCAGACGGCCGAGCGCCTGGGCGCGCAGCTGCTGGTGGGCCGGGTGCAGGACGATATCGACGCCGGCCGGGTCACCGAGGTCGCGGGGGAGACCCGCAATCGGCTGCAAACCGCCACGCTGCTGCGCAGCATTCGCGAGGAGCGCTTCGACGCGGTCTTCGGTGGCGCCCGGCGTGATGAGGAGAAGGCGCGGGCCAAGGAGCGGGTGTTCAGCTTCCGCGACGAGTTCGGCGCGTGGGATCCGCGGGCGCAGCGCCCCGAGGTGTGGAGCCTCTACAACGGCGCGCACCGCAAGGGCGAGCACATTCGCGTCTTCCCGCTCTCGAACTGGACCGAGCTCGATATCTGGGAGTACATCGATCGCGCCGAGGTGGCGCTGCCGTCGCTGTACTACGCGCACCGTCGCAAGGTGATCGAGCGCGATGGAATGCTTTTGGCGGACAACAGATTCCTGACCGCGCAGCCCGGCGAGCGGGTGTTCGAGACCACCGTGCGCTTCCGCACCCTGGGCGATGCCGACTGCACCGGCTGCGTCGAATCCGATGCCGCCAATGCCACCGACGTGATCGCCGAAACCGCGGTCACCCGCCTCACCGAGCGCGGCGCCACCCGCGCCGACGACCGAATCTCCGACTCCGGCATGGAAGATCGCAAGCGAGAGGGCTACTTCTGATGCGCCGCAACCTTTTACGGCTCGCCACGGCGGGCAGTGTCGACGACGGCAAATCAACCCTCATCGGGCGCCTGCTGTTCGACTCCAAATCGTTGTTCACCGATCAGCTCGACGCGCTCGAGCGGGTCAGCCTGGCGCGTGGCAGCGGTCAGCCGGATCTGGCGCTGGTCACCGACGGGCTGCGCGCCGAGCGGGAGCAGGGCATCACCATCGATGTCGCGTACCGCTACTTCACCACTCCGCGTAGGAAATTCATCATCGCGGACACCCCGGGGCACGTGCAGTACACCCGGAACATGGTGACGGGCGCGTCCACCGCGGATCTGGCGCTCATTCTGGTGGATGCCCGCAAGGGCGTCTCCGAGCAGACGCGCCGGCACGCCTTCCTGTCGTCGCTGCTGGGCGTCGGGCACCTGGTGCTGTGTGTGAACAAGATGGATCTGGTCGACTGGTCCGAGCAGCGCTTCGAGGAAATCCGTTCGGAATTCGCGGATTTCGCGACCAAGCTCGATGTCGGCGACCTCAGTTTCCTTCCGCTCTCGGCGCTGCACGGCGACAATGTGGTCGATATGTCCGAGCACACACCGTGGTACCCGGGGCCGACGCTGCTACGGCATCTCGAAGAGGTGCACATCGCCTCCGACCGCAACCTAATCGATACGAGACTGCCTGTGCAGTACGTGATCCGCCCGCACGGCGAGAGCCAGCGCAGTTATGCGGGCACCATCGCGGGCGGCATCTTCAAGCCCGGCGATGAGGTGGTGGCGCTGCCGTCGGGCCGCACCAGTCACGTGACGGAGATCTGGGGACCGGGCGGCAGCAAGATCGAGGAAGCGTTCGCCGGTATGGCGGTCTCGCTCACTCTCGACGACGAAATCGATATCGGCCGTGGGGATATGCTCGCCCGGCCCGGCAATCAGCCGCATCAGGATCGTGAGATCGACGCCATGGTGTGCTGGTTCTCCGATACCGCGCAGCTGCGCGCGGGCAATGACTACAGCATTCGCACCGCCACCCAGAACTCGAAGGTGCGGGTCACCGAGCTGGACTACCGGCTCGATGTGAACACCCTGCACCGGCAGACGGAGGCGGATCAGCTGGCGCTCAATGACATCGGGCGCGTCACCCTGCACACCCGGCAGCCGATCATGTTCGACCCGTACCGGGACAATCGCGCCACCGGCAGTTTCATTCTCGTCGACGAGACCACGAATCAGACTGTGGCAGCGGGCATGATCACCGCCCGGACGCCGGGTCTCACCGAGGCCACCAGTGATCGCGGACATCGCGCCACGGGACGGCGGCCGCGGGCGAATGTGGTGTGGCACAACTCCGCGGTGGAGCGCACCCAGCGGCTGAGCGAAGGTGCGACGATCTGGCTGACGGGCCTGTCCGGATCCGGAAAATCCTCCATCGCAGTGGAATTGGAGCGGCAGCTGATCGCCTCCGGGCGACCCGCCTATCTGCTCGACGGCGACAATCTGCGGCACGGGCTCACCAGCAATCTCGGGTTCACCGATGAGGACCGCCGGGAGAACATCCGCCGCGTCTCCGAAACCGCCGCGTTGTTCGCCGATGCGGGCACCATTGCCATCGTCTCGCTGATCAGCCCGTTCCGGGAACAGCGGCGTGATGCGCGAAAGCTGCACGCGGGCAAGCATTTGCCGTTCCACGAGATCTTCGTGGACACTCCGCTCGAGGAGTGCGAGCTGCGCGATCCCAAGGGTCTGTACAAGCGCGCGCGTTCGGGGGAGCTGCCCGAGTTCACCGGCATCTCCTCACCGTATGAGCGGCCCGAGTACGCCGAACTCACCATTACTCCCGATCAGGGCACCCCGGCCGAGGTCGCCCTGCGCATCCGCACCGAACTCGGCCTTATCTCCTAGGCCCCATCTCTCAGAAGGAAGTGCTGACGCCTGATGGAACCCACTAACGACCAGGCCGAACTACCGCTGACCGAGCCTTTCCTGGCCGCGGTCGCGGAGGCCGAGAAGCTCATCGCCGGAGCGGAATTCATCCGCGACGAGCATGACCTCGCCGAGGGCTACGACTATCTGCAGGGCAGTATTGCCGCGGTACTGCAGCTTTCGCGGGCGCACGGCAAATCGCACCCGTACTTCGTGACCTCCACCGGGCCGTATACCAAGATGGGCCTGGATAATCCGGACACGCTGTACTACCACGCCACCGTCGATCCGGACGGCGAATACCTGCTCACCGGTGTGCGCGGAAATACGGCCGACCTGAGCTTCCAGGTGCTCAAGGGCGATTACACCGCCACCGATGTGCCCAATGGCGACGATGCCTTCGACGACCGGCGGCTCGAGATCGCCGCGGACGGCAGCTATCAGCTGCGGTTCGGCCCGCCCAAGGAGAATCCGGGGCCGAACTACTTCGTGCTCGGCGAGGGCGCGTCCATGCTCGCGGTGCGAGAGGTGTACAGCGACTGGGCGACTGAGCGCAAGGGCAGTATTCGGATCGAGCGGGTCGACACCATCGGCACCGCGCCGGTCGAGGCCGATGTGACCGCCTTGCGCAAGCGGTACCGCGCGGCGGGCCGCATGCTTCTGACCCGGGTGAACACCTGGTTCAACTTCCCCAAGTGGTTCTATCTGAACCTGCCGGTCAATACCCTGACCGAACCCCGGCTCACGCCGGGTGGTTTGAGCACGCAGTACTCCTCGGTGGGGCATTTCGAGCTCGAGGACGATCAGGCGCTCATCATCACCGTGCCGAAATCCGATGCGCCGTACCAGGGTTTCCAGCTCGGCAGCCGCTGGTACATCTCGCTGGACTACTCCAACCACCAGACCAGCCTCAATCATGCTCAGGCACAGGTCGATCCGGACGGCCTGATTCGCATGGTGGTCTCCGCGCGCAATCCCGGGATCGCCAACTGGATCGAGACCACCGGGCGCAAGCTCGGCATTCTGCAGTTCCGCTGGCAGCGGGTGTCCGCACCCATTACTCCGGAGCAGGGGCCCACCATCGAACTGGTGCCCTTCGACAAGGTGGCCGAACGGCTGCCGCACTTCGCGCACAATCAGATCGACGAGGCGGGCTGGCGTGATCGAATCGCCACTCGTCAGCGGGCTTTCGCAGGGAGGATGCTGGGATGACCAGGCTCAAAACGGGACTGCTCAACGACAAGGTTGTCGTCATGAGCGGCGTCGGACCGGGCCTGGGCCGGTCCATCTGCCTGGAGGCCGCGGCGGCGGGCGCGAAGGTGGTGCTCGCGGCGCGTACCGAATCCAAGCTGAAGGAAGTGGCGGCCGAGATCGAGGCCGAGGGCGGTGAAACGCTGTGCGTGCCTGCCGATATCACCGATGACGAGCAGGTGCAGAACCTGCTCGCGCGCAGCGTGGAGACCTTCGGCAAGGTTGATGTGCTGGTGAACAACGCGTTCTCGGTGCCGTCCATGAAGCCGCTGGCGCGCACCGACTTCCAGCAGATTCGCGACAGCATCGAACTCACGGTGCTCGGCGGGCTGCGAATGACGCAGGCGTTCACCGAGGTGCTCACCGAGACCAAGGGCAATGTCGTCATGATCAATTCGGCGGTGCTGCGGCACTCCGAGCCCCGCTACGGCAGTTACAAGGTCGCCAAGTCGGCGCTGCTGGCCATGTCGCAGACGCTGGCGACCGAGCTGGGGGAGAAGGGTATTCGCGTCAATACCGTTGCTCCCGGCTACATTTGGACCGAACAGCTGAAGTGGTACTTCGGCGAGATCGCCAAGAAGTACGGAATCACGCAGGAACAGGTGTACCAGCAGACCGCCTCCAAATCCGATCTCAAGCGGCTGCCGCTGCCCGATGAGATCGCCCAGGCCGTCGTCTTCCTCGCCTCGCCGTGGGCCAATGCCATCACCGGCCAGACCCTCGACGTCAACTGCGGCGAGTACCACGTCTGATTACGAACGACCGGGAGTCCCTGCGCGACAGGGGCTCCCGGCTCCAGAAGGAGTTCTACCTATGAGCGCACGCACCTCCGTCGGCACCGTCGAGGATCTGCACGCCTCGGCCACCCGGGTCTGCGGCCTCGAAGATTTCGGCTCGGACGACTACCTGGAGGGCCTGAGCGTCCTGCTGGAGTCCTACCAGCGCGATGCCGGGCTCACCGAGCTCGGCTCCAAGATGAGCCGGTACTTCCTGCGCGGGGCGCTGGTCGCCCGGGCACTGAGCGAGGCCTCCTGGAAGGCCAATCCCGGTTATGCCGAAACCTCGGTCGCCAGGCCGATTTTCGTGACCGGCCTGCCGCGCACCGGCACCACCGCACTGCATCGGCTGCTGGCGGCCGATCCGGGGCATCAGGCGCTGGAGATGTGGCTGGCGGATTTCCCGCAGCCGCGGCCGCCGCGCGACACCTGGGCCGACAATCCCATCTACCAGCGCATCGACGCCGGATTCGCGCAGCATCGCATCGAGAATCCGGAATTCATGGGCGTGCACTACATGAGCGCCGCCGATGTGGAGGAGTGCTGGCAGCTGCTGCGCCAGACGATGAAATCCATCTCCTACGAATCGCTGGCCTACCTGCCGACGTACTCGCAGTGGCTGCGCAAGCAGGACTGGACCGACTCCTATACGCGGCACAAGAAGAATCTGCAGCTCATCGGGCTCGGTGACAGCCGGCGCTGGGTGCTCAAGAATCCGAGCCACCTGTTCGCGCTGGATGCGCTCATGGCGGTGTACCCGGATGCGCTCATCATCCAGACCCATCGTGATCCGGTGACGATCGTCGGGTCCTCGTGCAGCCTCTCCGATCAGGCGGCGGCGGGCTGGTCCACCACCTTCGTCGGCGACAAGATCGGTGCGACGCAGCTGGAGCTGTGGTCGCGCGGGCTCCACGAATTCACCGCCGCGCGGGCGCGCTACAACCCGGAGCAGTTCATCGATATCGAGTTCGACGAGCTGCGCGCCGATCCGATGGGGACCGTGGAGAAGATCTACACCGCCTTCGGACTGGAGTTCTCCGATCCGGCGCGCGCCTCGATGGGTTCGCTCGATGAGGAGAGCAAGAGCGGTGACCGCAGGCCCGTTCACCGGTACTCGCTGGCCGACTACGGCTTGACCGAAGAGCAGGTCAGGGCGGCATTCGACGCCTGACGGGAGTCCTGAGTCCTTCCAGATATGGTTAGCGTCACCTAAACCAGTTATGGTTAGCGTCTCCTAACCGTGGGGTCACGCGGTCTGGACTGGAAGGACGAGGGAATTGAACGGACGCTGGAACGACGCCCCGGTGCGCAAGAACCTGATGCGCATTACCGCGGTCGGCGCGGCGCTATTGCTCGCTGCGGCCTGCTCGAAATCGGAGCCGGACGCCACCGATGTGAAGTCGCTGGACGGGAACCACTACTCGCAGATCAATCTGGCTGCGAACAAGGATTCCTACAAGGCGCAGTTCACCTATCCCGATATGGTGAATGCCTGGGGCATCGCCGATCGGCCCAAGGGTGCGGGCGGCCACTTCTGGGTTGGCGCGGGCGGCAAGTCCTTCCAGTTCGTCGGTGATGTCACCAAATCGTCGGATGCCAAGTACCAGAAGATGTTCCAGGATCCGCTGAAGGTCGTCACGGTGCCGGGCGCGGATGCCGTGGTCGGCGATGACGACGACAGCGAGGGCAAGACCACGGGGGTCATCTTCAACCCGGCGCCCATCACCTCCGATATCTTCGCCGTGCACGATCAGCCGGTCAGCTATGACGGCAAGGATGAAAAGCTCACCGGTTCGGCGCGTTTCATCTTCGCCACCGACTCCGGCAAGATCTCCGGCTGGACCGAACAGGGCGCCACGCCCGGCGCGGTGGTGCGGCACGACGGTCCGGCCGTGCTCGAATTCGACGGCACCGCACAGGGAATGAGCTTCAAGGGCATTTCCCTGAGCCCCGACGGCAGCAAGCTGATCGCCGCCGATTTCGGCTCCGACCCGCAGGTCCGCACCTTCGACAAGGACTGGAAGCTGGTGTCCACCACCGGTTTCGCCAATCCTTTCGCCACCGGTGACGCCGTCGACCCGGCCGACGCGAGCAAGGGCAAGAAGGTGAAGATCGGCGATCCCGCGCCGTTCAATGTCGCCACCATCGGCAACCGCATCTTCGTCACCTACGCCATTACGCAGGCCGACGAGAAGGACGCCACCAAGATCTACAAGGGCGAAGAGAACAAGCTCGACAAGGATCAGGAAGCCTCCGCCAAGGGCAAGCCCGAAAAGGGCAAGGTCGCCGAGTTCGATGCCAGCGGCAAGCTGGTCCGCACCCTCGACGACGGCGGCCGCTTCAACGCCCCCTGGGGCGTGGCTCTCGCGCCGCAGGGCTTCGGCCCGCTCTCCGGAAAGCTGCTGGTAGGCAACTTCGGCGGCGCCGGCCGCCTGCTCGCCTTCGACGACTCCACCGGCAAGTTCCAGGACTACGCCCGGGACACCGACGGCAAGCCCATCGCCATCGACGGCCTCTGGGGCCTGCTCTTCGGCAATGGTGAAAGCCTCGGCGACACCGACGCGCTGTACTTCACCGCCGGGCCGAAGGATGAGACCGATGGCTTGTTCGGCAGCCTGCGCCTGAAGTAAACCGACGCTGTAATACGAAGGCCCCGAGTCGTATTCGACTCGGGGCCTTCGCGTCGGTACGGCGATTATCGGGCCGGCTGTGCCAGTTTCGCCACCACCTCGACCGTGACGGCTTGCTGACCAGCCAGGGTCAGGTGTACGCCGTCATCGAGATGTAAACCGCTACCAGAGAAGGGCATGGTGGCCTGCAGGGCATCGACGGCCGGTTCCGGCTGGTCCGACATGATCTTTGCGGTGTCAGCCATATCGGCTGTGGCCCAAGAGATTCCAGCTCGTTGAAAATGCAAGAAGGCGGCCGCTCTGCTCTCGTCCACCGCTGCCGGCGTGAGCCAGACCCATTGCGCGGAGGTGAGTTCGAGCGCTCGGCCGCGCAGCAGAAGTAGGTTGCGGGCGGTCTCGTCGGCGCTGACCAGCCTGGTTCGGGCGCTGCCCAGACGCTGCGCGTCATTGGCGCCGAGCTGGCACAGCACCCAGTCGGGACGCTGGAAGCTCAGGGCGGGTAGCATTGTCAGCGCTTGTGTTGTGGTGCAGCCGGTTACGGCCGCATTCGTCAGCTCGATGGCGTCATCCGGACGGCGGATTGCGAGCAGCTGACGCAGAATCTCGAACCAGGACAGGCGATCTGCGGTGGAGCTTTCCCCCAGCGCCAATACATGCTGACCCGGTTCGAAGGGCAGTCGATCCACCTGTGCGGCGAGCTGCGCATCTTCCAACAGGGCTTCGGCGGCGCTGCGGGTCTGATCGACGAATCCCGCACGCAGGTCACGGTATTGGAGCAGGTCGAGGTCGAAGAGTGCGGCAATACGGGCTTCATCGAGCCCATTCAAGTAGGGCAACGCCTTCTCCGGCTGCTGGAACCGCACCAGCTTCGCGATCAACTCGGCGTTCATGGGTTACTCCAATTCACTTCGGACGGCGCCGACGTCCGAAATGACCTTGCATCTGAGGTCAGGGGACAATCGGCGTGGTGATATTGCGCTGCAATCGATCGAGCAGGCTCGTGAGAGTGTCGATCTCGGCGTCACTGAATCCGGTACGCAGGCGCTGATCGTGGGCGGTGGCCGCACCGGCAAGCTGGCGGAACAAACTCTCGCCGGCGTCGGTGAGCTCCACCTGATGAACCCGGCGGTTGCTGGGATCCCGGCGGCGGGTGACCAGGCCGTTGCTCTCCATCGCATTGAGGTGATGGGTGAGGGTGGCGCCCTCGATGCCCACCGCCTTCGCGAGTTCCCGCTGATTGCCGAGTTCCTGCGTTTTCAAGGTCAGGAGGATCAGCCAGACCGGCATCGAGCCACCCGCGGCCGCCAGCGTCTCATCGAAGGCGCGGCTGACCGTTTTGGCTGTACGAGCCAGGGCTAGGCCGACGGGTGTTCCAGTGGGTCTTGGCATTCCCTCAACGTACCTCGATGGATCCGCGCCGCTAGGGTCCGACGCTGGTACTCAGGTGCAGTCCCGCCAGTAGCCAGCCACCGTCCCGCAAGATCGCGAAGTGCGTGCTCCGGAAGCGGCCATTGGCGGGATTGCCCTGGTATTCGCCGTCCTGGACGTACCGGCCGATCGCGAGCGCGGCGGTGCCGTAGTCACGCACGCCGATCTCGTCCTGCCACGTCACGGATCGAATGTGGAGGGCGCCGGTGCGGAAGCGATCCAGCCACGCGGGCTTGTCGAGTACGAAGCCGGCGGGACCGACCACCTCGAAATCGGGCGTGGACATCTCATCCAGTGCCACAACATCTTCGAGCTGTTCGGCCTCGGCCCAGCGCCGGCACAGTTCGCGTACCTGATCTTGTGTGTTCACTGCTGTTCCTTTCGCGGATGTGCGTTGATGAGCAGACCCATCGCGGTTCTCCTCGGTCGTCTCAACCCGAGATAAACGTTAGATATCGAACGATTAGATGTCAATTGATTAGCCCGACCGAATGCCTGCGACTTCTTCGCCCGCGCCGCACGGCCAAGCCGTGTCTCCGGCGCCAATCCGCGAGCATCACTTGCGAATTCACCGACGCCACAAGTTCGAGCGCGGTGACCGCCGGCAGATCGGTGGTGGTTACCGGGGTGCGTGCTCGGGGCTCGATGGTTGATTCGCGGCTGCCAGGGCGAGGATTTCCGGTACGTCCTCAGCCAGCAGGAAGCCTGCCGTGACCGTCTTGTCGGTTGCCGCTCGGAATGCCGCGAGGTAGTTGTCGGGAGGGGGTCCCGGGAGTGGTCGCGTGCAACCGAACATGATCGCCGGGCCGCCGCCATCCTGTCCGAGACCGGACAGCACTGCCAGTGGCACGTCCATCCACGGCGTGCGGATACCGCCCAGCGCGTTGCCATGGACGTCCAGCACCAGTTCCCCGGCGGACACCGTGAGCCGATCTGCTTGTGCCGGAGCGGGTCCGCCGTCGGCCCAGTGGCACAGCGCCGCGATAGCTTGCTGCACGACGTAGTGGTGTTGTGGCCCGGAATTGATCGGCTCGGGGAATTCGACGCCCAGCGGATTGCGTCGTGGCGCCATCCGCTCGGCCAGTTCCTCGGCGGTCAGCGAGCCCGAGTCGGTGAATGACGCACCGACGGTGTAGGAGTCCGCGTGGGCGGCGCCGGCCAGCTCCCAGAGCCGGAACCGGTCCGAGTCGGGCTGGCGGGAGCCGATCGAGCGCATGAGGCCGACCACGTCGGTCTCGGTTTGGAGCACGAGCACCGGCGCGGTCGAATCCGCGCGGACCCGCGTGCCGCCGTCCAGCGCGTCGGGGTCGCCGAAGTCAGCCAGCGTGGCAGGGCGGCCGGGCCGCCCGTCGATGAGGTAGGCGTCGTAGGGTGAGCCGTGCGGCGCAATGGCATTCACGAAAGTGACGAGCGTGGCCGCGGATTGTGACTGCCCGGCCGCGAGCAGTTGCCGAGTCCCGGCCAGCAGCGTTCGAATCACCGCTCCCGCCTGCCGGTAGATGTCGTAGCAGTAGGCATCCCCAGGATGGGAAAGATCGGCGTACCGCACCGGATCCGCCTGCTTCAGCGGTGGCAGCAGGACCGAGTTCCAGGTGTCGTCCTCCTGGGCGGCCGCGGCCATGACGCTGCCGCCGTGGATCGGGGCGTACTGCGCGGAGACCCCGATCCAGGCCATCCGGGCCCGGAGGAGATGCCGATGTGCCAGCAGCCAGATCGGCGGCGTGTCCGCACCGGAGGAGGCGTTGAGCCACTCCACGACAGCCGTCCCGGAGTAGCCCTCCACCGGCCGGTAGACCACGAGTCTGGTCGTGAACGGTGCGAGGCCGTCCGGCTCGGTCGCCCACTCCCCGTCGTCACCGGCCGGCCCGGTCAGGCGGTAGGACCCGGCGGTGCCGGACAGGAAGTACTCCTCAGCGACGTAACCGACATCGGCCAGTGGGAAGAACGTCGAGATCAGGTTGGTCTGACCCGCCACCGGACCGGAGAGCTCCATCTCGAAACCCTAACAAGTGCTTGGTTTTTCGACAATCGCCGAACTATCTTCAGTGACTTTGTGCCGGCCGATTCGATCGGCGCGCCACTGTCAGGCCAAGCCGGAGTGACCCGCCCGATGCCGAATCGGCGCGCGGGATCGACTCGGGTGTGGAGCTTCCAGCCGGCTTCGCCCAACCAGCCTGCGGGCAGTTGCAGCAGCGTGAAGAACTGCCTGATTTCTGTGTCAGTCATCCGTACGCCGGAGGTGTCTGCCATATCCAGAGACTAGGTGCGGTACGTGCCGAATCGCGATCGCGTTCACCCCCTTGCGCTTACGGTGCCGCCGGTGCGGCCACCGAACCGAATCGGCCAGCGCGGCACCTTTGAAGATCAACCGTCCGTGGGCATTCGGCGCCGGCCAAACGCCCTGCTGAATGCGGGACCTATGTCGTTCGAATCCGAGCTGCGGGCGAAGCTCGGCGGCGATTCGCTGAATCACGCCCCAGCGACGTGTTGTCACATTCGAGATGCCGATGGAACTCGTCGGCCGACAGCGAGGGTGGTGCAGCACGGCGGTAGTGAGATCGCCGGGGCGGGTTGGGGTCGCCTGATTTCGATCCAGGCGCGGACCGTCCCGGTCGGCCGGTTCCACTGCCGGGCAACGGGTTGCCGAAATGTGCAGGCGGCCAACGATTATGGGGCACGAACCAGCCGCTCGAGTAGATGCGAACGATGAGGTGAATAGCCCGGCGGGCAGAGTCGAAGGCCCAGCTGCCGAGTTTGGAATTCAACTGACCAGTTCGCAAAAGCGCAGATCGGAGCGTTGATAGCTATTGCGGTTGAAACACGATGGGGTTAGTGTCTCGGCAGAGCAGAGACACAATAGTCAGTGTGTCTCATCGTGTTTGAGGAGTTGTTATGGCACCGACCCCGTTGGAGATCGCGAGGGCGGTTTCGGTCCAGCGTGATCCGGGAATGGCAGGCGGTCCCGGCGATAGTCTCGTGGTCGCTGCGGACAACCGAATCGAAGCGCGCACGCTGCGGGATGTGGCCCAGGACATGGAGGCCGCGGCGATAGAAGCGGGCGATCGATCCGAAGCGGGCCCCGGCCGGGTTTTCGCCGCGCAGCGCGCTGCGGCAGCGCACGAGCTGGCCGTGGCGGCGGAGCTCGACAAGGGCCCGCCGAGTACGGGCCACTTCTCTGACGCGGTCGGGGAAACCTTCCTTCCGCGGCAGGCCGGGGTCTTCCGATGCAGCTGCGGTTGCCGGGGCTGGCGAACGTCGTGGTGATCGCAAAGAAGACGCGATCGGACACCGGCGCACCGCATCCCGTGGCGAGCGCGCCGCTATCGGCGCTTCGTGGGCGGGTAGCTCAGTAGGCGTTCGATGATGATCACGGCGGCGGGTATATCGGCCGGGTCGCCGGTGATGAGTTCGCGATAGTAGAAGGATTCACTCACCCGCTGTACGGCGTAGGCGAGTGTGGTGATGTCGATATCGGGCGGCACCCCGACCTCGCGCTCGATCAGAAAGGCGATCGCGCCGATGAAGCGGTGTTGCACCACACCATGTTTGGACGTCATGACACGCAGGGCGGTTTCGGTGTGCTGCGAGACGAAGACCTGCATGGCGGGCATGCTCGCGCTGTGCTGCGTCACCGCGCCGATCGTCTTCGCGACGGCCTCCGCGCCGCGGCCGCGGTACTGCGGCGCGGATTCCCTGATGATCGTCACCGCTATCGCCCACAGCACTTCACCGAGGATCCGATCGCGATCGCCGTAGCGGCGATAGATCGTGGCGCGGCCGATACCGGCTTCCTTGGCCAGCAGCCGAAGGTCGAGCCAGCCATCGCGCAGGAACATCGCGGTTGCGACCTGCAACAGCGGATCGTCCGGTGGAAACGGCTCCGGCTCCGGCACCTTCGACTCCCGAGACATCACGTGTGCAGTGTTTCATGGAACCTGGTCCGCCACGGGAAACGTGCGACGATAGTCGAGCAGCCGCTTGATGATCACGGTCGCGGCGGCGAAGTCCGGGGGATCGCCGGTGATGAGCTCGCGGTGGTAGAACGATTCGCTGACTCTGACTACGGCATAGGCGAGGCTTTCGGCGTCGATATCGGGTGGGTCCCCGATCTCGAGCGTGATGAGCAGGGCGATCGACGCGATCAACCGCTGCTGTACGACACCGTGGCCGGAGGCCATGACTCGCAGCGCGGTATCGGTGTGTTCGCTGACGAATCTGCGCACTGCCGGCATCTCGGCCACTGCCCGTAGCGATCTGCCGATCGCTTCCGCGATTCCGTCGGCGCCTCGGCCTTGGAAGTCCCCCCACTCACCCTCCCCTATGGCGAGGAGCGTTGCCCACACCACCTCGCCGAGGATTCGATCACGGTCGCCATATTTGCGATAGATCGTGGCGCGCCCGATACCGGCCTCTTTCGCCAGCAACCGGGCGTCGATCCAGCCATCTCTCTGGAACATCGCGATCGCGACTTTCATCACCGGATCGTCCGAGGCGAAGGGGGTCGACGGAGCGGGGATATGAGACATCACTGCCGCAGTGTTTCACGGAATCGAGGGGGTGTGCATAGCGCGGGCCCTTCGGCGGCCGCGCACCAGGCGATCTTCCGCGCTTTGTGCTGGTCGTCGTACCTGTCGCTGATCCGCCATCGACCGATCGTTTCAATCCTGTTGCAAGAGCACGCATTCCATACGTCAGGGGCTTGTCTCGCGCGACTGTTGCACCTGGGACACGAATGGGATAGTGTCTCAGAATCGGAGACACAATAGTAACTGTGTCTCGGTGACTGTCGGCGAACGGGCCCGCGGGGAGCTCATTCGCACGAAATAACTCTTTGCATTTTTTGATCCGACCACAGGATTGGCTCGTCGGCCATCCGTAAATCCCGTAAGGCGACATGGTGCACTTCATGTCCATTCCTGATGCACGCGCAACTGTAAAGCTCCGTCATATTCGTATCGAATCAGGCGAGTTACTACTCGACTACAACGCTCCGGCCGAACAAGCGGTAAGTATTGCTAATGAAATCGGCAGATTAACCTCCGACATTATTGTGACCGTCGACGACAATGTCGACGAAGAATTCCCCTTCCTCCCCTGTGCGCGGCTTTGGACGTAGCAAGGGTTCGTCAGTGCCTCGCTGGTGTCGGCAACGGCGCAATGCCGGGCGTGCGGACGTTTGCGTTCGGGGTTGGTGCGGGCGCAGCGTGCAACCGGATCGGCGAACGGCATCTGACATCAATGGCCTTGTAGGCCAACACTATTCGTGACTCTGTGTGACCGCAGCTCGCTGCGGCATCTCCCTGGGGGATGCCCTTGATCCGTGCACAGCAGCTGCCGGTCGCGCGGAACGGTTCGAGAGAGCCGATGGGAGAGACTGAAGTGTATGTAGACCGCTGGGACGGCCGTGACGATGTGGCGACCCCGGAGACGGCATCGTCGGAGCGCGACGATGAGGTCGAGGATCGATTACCCGCGTCGCGGGGTCCGTCGCGATGGAGTCTCGAGCGCTGGAGGCTACGCCCGAAAGTCGCTGTGGTAGCTGTCTTCCCACTGATTGTCGCTCTCACGCTCGGCTCGATTCGACTCTCCGGCGAGATTCGTGAAGCGGTCCACCTCACCGGAGCCGCCAAGCATGTGGACAGCTTGCACGCTCTCATCGCGACCGAGTCCGCTGCGGCAGCCGTGGAAGGCCGAGCTGCGGCGGGCACGATGGTGTCCACCGATCTCGCGGCGCTGGACACGGCGCTCTCGGAATTGAATCAGGTGCGCCGAGAACCCGGACTGCCCCAGCGGGCCGCAGCGGCGATGGCGGACATGTACGACGCGGCGCTGCAGGTGCACGGGGCCAGTGCGCGCTCGCCGGTGCCGCTGGAGCTGATGCTCCAGGCGCAGCGGACCATCGCGACGGATGCCGATGCCGCTGTGGAATCGGTACTGGCGCCGATGAACTCGATCGAGGTGATCGAGGACAAGAACTGGCTGCTGGATCTGTGGGCGGCACGCCGGCAGGTGTTCGCGGTCGGGGCGGCCCTGGTCGTCATCATCCGAAATCCCAGTACTCCCGACAGCGTATTGATCGAGGCGAACGGTGCGAATGCCGCACTACTGGACAGGGTGGGCCACTATTACCGCAGCGATGACGCGCGTATTGCCTCCCTGCACAAGGGTTTGACCACCGAAGCTCCGCTGTTGGCCCAGGTGCGCGCGGCGCTCCCCGATGGCCCGGCGGCGATTCGCGATGTCGGCTTCGGTGATTCGCTGGCCAAAGACCAAGGCATTTACGACCAGTTGGTCGATGAGGCCGCAGACACCCTCGCGACCACGGTCGCCGCACGAGTGTCCGGCTCGCGCAGTGCGGCCGTGCGGGACGTCGCGGTATTGCTGTCGACCCTGTTGGTCGGTGTGGTGATTGCCTCTCTGGTGTCCATCGCACTGCTGCGACCGCTGCGCAGGCTGCACGACAGTGCTCGGCGGGTCGCCGAAGTCGAGCTTCCGGAGGAAGTCGAGCAGATCAACGCGGACACTGCCGACGATGTCGTGTTCTTCACGCCGGTGCCCGTGTACTCCGATGAGGAGATCGGGCGAGTGGCCAGGGCGGTGGACGACATCCACGGTCAAGCGCTGCATCTGGCCGGTCAGCAACGGCAGCTGCGGCTGATGGTGAACGATCTGTTCGATGCGCTGGCACGGCGGACGAAGTCGCTGCTGGACCGCCAACTGCAGCTGATCGACGCACTCGAGGAGAACGAAAAAGATCCGGCCCGCCTGGCGAGCCTGTTCCAACTCGATCACCTGGCGACCCGAATGCGACGCAACGGTGACAGCCTGTTGGTCCTGGCAGGTAAACCCCGGCCGCGGGAACGGCGGCCGGCGGTGTCGATCGGGGACATCCTGCAAGCCGCGGCATCCGAGGTCGAGCAGTATCAGCGAGTCCACATCATGCCCGTATCGGACGCGGCGGTGACCGGGGGCGCCGCGGTCGACATCGTCCACCTCGTCGCGGAACTGTTCGACAACGCACTGCGCGCCTCGCCGCCGCACAGTCAGGTGTCTGTGCTGTGTGAACGTACGCGTGAGGGTGGCATCATCATCGAAATCATTGATCACGGTATCGGGATCGGCGTCGCGGATCTCGAGATGCTCAACGAAAGGCTTTCCTGCACACCGGAAATCGAGCCGGATACCGCACGGCGCATGGGTTTGTTCGTGGTCGGCCGGCTCGCCGAACAACACGGTGTCACGGTGAGCTTGCGCTCCTCGGTGAGCGGCAGGATCGGATCCGGGATCACCGCCGTCGTCATCCTCCCCCCGCTGCTGCTCCGAACCATCGGCCAGGGCAGCGAGCCGGGCTCAGCTACGGCCGGCCGGCCGCTGACCAGATGAGGGCAGCCGTCCGGCCTCCCGCTTTGACCGAACTCCAGGTGAGCCGCGCTTGTTCGGGACGGCCGGCGCCGCACCGCGGAGGATCAACGGGAGAAGGCATCCAGCGGCGTCCGATCGCGCGCGTCCTTCAACCAGCCATAGAGTGCGAGCGGGGGTTTGAGCGGCAACCATTCGCCGAACCGGTACTCGCCACCCGAGACCAGGCGGCGGCCCAGGTCCGGACGCTGTCGCCAGAGATAGCGTCTGGCCTTCTCGGCGTGAAATGGCAGCGACACGATCTTGATCCTGTCGACGTCCTCCAGGTAGGGGATCGCGAAACTGATGTTCTCCCAAGTGGTTCGACTCTGTTCCTCCAGGATGACCTCGCCGCGATACGTGCACGCGCCGGTGGCGTACTGAGCCAGCAGCGACGCCTCGGAGTACGCGCCTGCGCATGCTCCGCCGCACAGGATGAGCCGAGTATCGGTGGCAGTCGGATCGATGGACCGCAGCCCCGCACGCGCACGCCACCTATTCATGAGATTGGCGCGGTCGCCGGCATTGCGATACCCCAGGACGACAACGGCTTCGGAGCCGCCCGGGACATTTCCGGTGAACCTGCGAGATGCGCGCCAGTTCTCCAGTTCACCCCACACCGCGGCCAGGATGAGACCGCCGCCGAAGAAGACCCAGGTCCGATTGCTCACCGATCCAGCCAAGCACACACGTCGACGAACTGATCGAACGAACCTCCTCTACTGCCGCGTTGCGCGCTGTTCGGAACGACCAGAACACACTGCGAAATATCAAGGGGCCCTGGCTATCTGGCATCCGCCGAACGCACGCTACTGCCGAATGGCGTGTGTTCGGCCGCAGATTCGACGACCAGGGCAGCTGATCGCACGCGTCTCAGTGCGGTAGTGGCTCAGGTAGTCAGCAAAGGGTGGGCTACCTGAGGTAGGTGGCCCACCTCGAGGCCGGATCAGGGTGTCACGATCGGGAATGTCGGCTCGAAGACGTCCAGGACCTCAGCCAGTTCCTTCAACGCCACCGGATCGCCGTCGAGCTGGATGGCTTTGCTCGATGAGAGCTTCTCGGCTGCAGCCGGTTTCAGCAGAACGCCGGTGAGGGCTTGTTTGGGGCCGGTGACGGTCAGACGCGCATCGGCAGCATGTCCGCGGCGGGCGTTGAGAACCCCGCGCTTGATCCACAGCGTCCAGTGTTCGCCGAGGTCGGTGAAGTCCAGGTTGATCGTGATATCGGAGTCGACAGCCTTATCGCCGATGATCTGTACCGCGAGGAAGTCCAGCAGCAGCTCCACCGGCATCGCGAGGATGGTGTCCTGGCTGGCGGTCACGTACGGCGGCGGTTGCACTCCCAGGCGCAGTTCCTTTGCCGCACTGAGGAAGATGCCGCGCCACTGCGGGCCCTCGGCTTGATAACCCATCTGCTCGTAGGCGTCGGCTTGCAGCTCGCGTGCGGCGGTGTTGTCCGGGTCGGCGAAGACGAGTTTGTGCAGGATCTCGGTGGCCCACCGGTAGTCGCCGGCTTCGAATGCGCGTTTGCCCTCGGCGAGAATGGCGTCGGCTCCGGCGAATTCGACGAACCGGTGCGCGGACTCGACCGGGGGATGCGGGTGCAGTGAGACCGGGTCGCCGTCCCACATGCCCAGTTCCTTGGTGAATACCGCGCGCACATCGTGGTGCAGGGTGCCGTGATAGCCGCGGTTGGCCCAGTTCCGGCGCAACTCCTCGGGCAGTTCGATGACCTCGGCGGCCTCGAGCGGCGTGTATCCCTTGTTCGCCAAGCGCAGCGCCTGGTCGTGAATGTATTTATAGGCGTCACGCTGTGATTCGATGAATCCGGTGATCTGCTCGTTGCCCCACACCGGCCAGGTGTGCGGGCCGTAGTGCACCTGCGCCTCGTCGCCCCAGCGTTCGAGGGTCTCGTCGAGGTAGCGGGCGAAGTTGCGGGCATCGCGGGTCCGCGCGCCGCGCAGGGTCTGGATGTTGTGCAGTGAGTGGTTGGCGTTCTCCGCGCAGGTCAAGGCTTTGAGTTGCGGAATCCAGATGTGCATTTCCTCCGGCGCCTCGGTATCGGGGGCGTAGAGGAATTCGAACTCGATGCCCGCGATCTCCCGCTTGGTACCGGTCTCGGTGATCAGGTCCGTGGGAGAAATGTAGGAGATCGTCGGGCCGGCGGTGCTCACGATGCCCAGGCCGCAGGTGATGTGTCCCTGGGCGTTCAGATCCAGCAGGCCACCGAAAGCGTAGAAGCTGCGCCGGGCCATGGCGTTACCGGCGATGACGTTCTCCCCGAGCGCATGCTTGTCGAACTGGTGGCCGGGCGCGATGATCGGCACCTTCCCCGACGCGACATCCTCGGCACTGACCACACCCTTGACGCCGCCGTAGTGGTCGATGTGGGTGTGGGTGTAGACCACCGCCGCGACGGGCTTGTCGCTGACGTGCTCGCGAATCATGTCCATGCCCTGACGCGCCGATTCCACCCCGGCCATGCAGTCGATGATGATCAGCCCGTCGGTGCCCTCGACCACGGTCAGGTTGGCGATGTCGTTGTTGCGTACCTGGTAGAGCCCATCGGTGACCTTGTACAGGCCACCGTGGCGAATGATCTGACTTTGGCGCCACAGGCTCGGGTTCACCGTGTCCGGCGCGGGGGCCTCATCGCCGATCCAGTCGAAATCCTGTGGATCGAAGATCACCGTCCCGTCGTCCTTGGTGACGTTTCCTGGCAGCTCGGCGATCAGCCCGCGGCGGGAATCGGTGAAGTCCTGCGTGTTCTGCAGGTCGTAGAGCGCGGCCGCATCACGGTTGACCTGCGCGGTATGCGTCGTCGCGGGCTTGGGCTGGTAGCACATGCTGACTCCGTTCGCGGGGGAGAGATCTCTCGCTCGACACAGCCAGGCTAACTTCCGGCAATCACAATTGGGTCACCCGAAAGAGGTGAACCCGCGCTGCGAATCCACACGCAGAGCGGACCTCGGAGCCATCGACAAACGCACTCAACTGCCGCATGGCGCGCTGACCGAATCGGCCAGTGGGTTGTCGAACGGTCAGCTTGCTGTGGCGTTCCGAGGCCGGGCGAACACTTACGCCACCGCCATCCGACCGCTGCGATGCACCACCACGGCGACAAGCCGACGCACTCGCGCAGCGAGTCCGCCGCCATCCGCATCCGCCCAAATCCCGCAGGCCGATCCGCCCGATCCGGCACCACGAGGTCGCACTGAGGGCACGACGCGATAGCACCTCGATCTATCACTCGGCGAATACACCGCAACTTCGCCACGGTGAGGCACCAGCCGACTGTGCTGGGCGAAATCCGACGTCGATCATCGGTCAACTATGACGTGGTGCGGCCCGGTCGAGATCTGTTGACATCGGCGATAATTGACGTCACCAGTCGGTGTGTCCAGCAGCTTGGGCGTGTCTGCCGAACGCACAATTCTGCCGATTACCGTCTGTCGGCTCGAGCCTGCCTGAGCGGGTTGGCAGCGAGTGAATTGATCGGCGGTCAGGTGACGGACCGGACGAACCTCCGTTCTCTGCCGATGTGCGTACTGCCTAAAGATTTCCTACCCCAGGGCATTACGCGACCGCTGCACCATCGGCCGATGTCGCTCTGTTGGACTAGACGTCTTCGATGCTCGGAGAGGCACTCTCAAGCCCGGGCGACGCGCGTCCGGAGTGGCCAGGTGGTGACTGCGATCGCCACGACGGCGGTCAGGGCGCCGGTGGTGAGGGCAGTCGCGGCGCGGTCGAGGCCCGGTGTGTAAGCGTCGGTGACGTTGACCGTGGTGTGCAGCAGGATGGCTGTATAGACCCTGTCGGTGTGGTTGTACAACCAGATGATCAGCACGCGGACAGCGACTGTTGTGGTGAACCATCCAGCGATCCACCAGTTGTCGTGGCCGATCTGCAAGAGCGGGACCAAGTGCCACACCGCCCAATACACGCCGAGACCGACCGCGGTGACGACCGATCCCCAACGTTGCTGCAGCGGGTCGGTGGCGTACCCGGTCCAGCCGAGTTCCTCGCAGGCCGCCGCCAGCAAGAAGACCACGATCACTGCCGGCGCAGCGAGTAAAGACAGCGGTGGCATCGATTCGTGGTATCCGGCCCATCGCAACAGCAGATACGACAATACCGTGATCGCCGCAATCAGCCCGACGGCCAACACATTCCAGCGCAGCGCATCACCGCGCCGGGGTAGGGACCTCAATAGCAGCGCCCCTACGGCGGGTCGTCCCGATTCCAGCCAGGTCAACACAGCGGCGACTGTCACCGGCACCACGAACATGACCGCGCTGACCGGCAGCTGCATTGCCCCCACCCGTGGCACACCGCCGAACGCGCCGAGCACGAAGAACGGAACCGACACCACCGCGACCAGACCCAGAAACCGGAGTGGCCGACCGGTAGTGGTCACCGCAACCACGACACGTCCACAGGTCGCCGGATTCGGGGCGAGGAAGACCCGGTGACTACTGCTCGGACATGGAGACCTCGACCTCTGGCTGTCGGCGGCACGCCCGCCCCGATCCCGCGCTGGCTAAAGTGGGCACGGGCGAGCTGAAAGCCGCTGGTCGGATTGGTCTGAGGCCCAGATCGGTTGCCTGGCAGGCCTTTCCAATGTCTTTCTATGCCTGCGGATCCGATCCGAGGTTTGCAGGCGGGGCCTCCAGCCATCGGATACATGTCGTCGCTACCACCCTCGAGCACAACTGTGCCGCATCCGTCGACCTGCCAGCGGCGGACCTTTCGGTTCGCTCCCACCTCGAGGGTTACGTGGCGGTGGTGACGAGGAAGACCGGGTACTGCGCGGCGATGGTTTCGAAGGACTGTACCGAGGCGTGCCGGTCGACCGGGATGTGTGCGCGGGCGCCGGGCACTTCGTTCAGGTATTGCTTGAGGATCGGTGCGCGCTGCCCGGCCGGAACCTCGCGCAGGCTGCATTCGAGGGCTGTGCGGCGGCGCAGCCGGGCGCGGCCGTCGGCGGCGCGGACGTTGGCCACCCAATTGCACTCGTTCCCGAGCATCGAGACGAGGTACCACTGTCCTTGCCAGTGGGCCATACCGAGCGGGAACCGGGTGAGACGGCCAGTGCGGCGACCAGGCACTTCCAGTGTCACCCACCGCCGGGGCAGCACCCCCCAGGAGAATACGGCGGCCCACACGCGCGCATAACGCCGCGCGGACGGCCCAGCGCGCCTGCCCTGATACATCGCGCGTAATCGCTGGTGATAGGGATGGCTCTGCATGTTCACGCTCGCCTCGTTTGCCGGAGGACGGCTTGCCCGACCCGTCTGACCACCTCATCGAATCATGCGGTAGTTCGAGCCCGACAGGGCCGGAAGTCCTCGGCGCCCGTGCCTCTTACGGAAACGTCGGCTACCCCACGATGCCGCTGAGGCCCGCCTGACACTGCGCTCACATGCCGCATACCGCGCTGATCGAACCGGTCGGCGCGCGCTCGCGGAAGATCAACTGGCCGTACCGATCCGGGGCCGTCCGCGCGTGCCCAACTGCCGATGAGCGCTGGATCTGTATTCGACGAGCGCGGTCAGCTGCGACGTGACCACCAGCGCCGTTTCGGCTTGCACGGAACGGTGGGGCTGATCATGTTGGCCGTGGACACTGGACGCACTACATCGCCGCGACCTGCGCGGAGCTCGGGCGCCGATTCCCCGCCACCAAATCATCCGAGGTTGAACCGGTTGACCGATCCTGGCACCGCTGCAATACTTAGGTCTGTGCCTAAGTATCATGGTGAGCTCGACGCGTTGCTCCGCGCTCTCGCGGATCCGACGCGCCGAGCCATCGTCGAGCGGTTGGCGAAGTCGCCGGCCGTCGTATCCGAGCTGGCGGCACCGTTCGCGATGGCGTTGCCGTCACTGATGCAGCATCTGCGCGTCCTCGAGGACGCGGGGGTGGTGACGTCACACAAGCTCGGACGCGTTCGCACTGTGAGCCTGCGACCGGGCGCGCTCGACGTCCTGTACCTGTGGCTCAGCGAGCAGCGAACCCCCGCGGAACACCAAGCCGACCGGCTCGGAATCCACCTGACCCGCACCGCTCCGAAGGAGAACTGACCTATGACCCGCGTTCGCATCAACTTGTTCGTCTCGCTGGACGGCTTCACCTCGGCGACCGACAACTCCCCCGACAATCCGATGGGCGAGGACTTCGGGCGCCTCTCGGCAGGCCACGTCGCGACCCGCACTTTCCGCGAGCGCGTGTTCGGCGACACCAGTGGCGCCGGCACGACCGGCGTCGACGACCGCTACACCGCCGCGTTCTTCGAGGGAGTCGGGGCCGAGATCATGGGCGCGGGCATGTTCGGGCTGCACGCGTTTCCCGGCGACCCGGAATGGAAGGGCTGGTGGGGTGGTCGGCCGCCGTTCGGCACGCCGGTCTACGTCCTCACCAACACACTGCGACGCCAAGATTCGTCAATACCGGCCCCGCCGGGTGGATACGCGTACCGCGTGGTCCCGCGGCCGTCGATCGCGATGGAGGGCGGGACCACGTTCCACTTCCGCAGCGGCGCAATCGAAGACGTGCTCGCCGAGGCGACCGCTGCCGCGGGCGGCCGGGACGTGCGCATCAGCGGCGGCGTCGGCACCGCACGCGCCTTCCTGCGCGCCGGCCTGGTCGACGACTTGCACCTCATGGTCGCGCCGATTGTCCTGGGCCGGGGAACTGGGCTGTGGGACGATCTGGGCGGTCTCGACCTCACCCACAAGGTGACGACGGAAGTGGCCGAGAGCGGCACGATCCACGTCACGTTCACCCGTTAGGACGCGCACATGACGACCGAACGCCGACTCGCCCGCGCCGAGTTCACCCTGACTCGCAGCTATCCGGTTCCCGTTGAGCGCGTCTGGAGTGCGTTCGCCGAGGAGAAGCAGAAGTTGGCCTGGTGGGGCGCCGGTGACGCCATAGAGCCGGGCGAGTGGGTCTTCGACTTCCGCGTCGGCGGCCGTGATGTCGCCGAGGGGAAGTTCCACGACGGTCCGGTGTCGCGGTACGAGGCCACCTACACCGATATCGTCGAGCACAACCGCATCGTCACGACGTACGACATGTGGATCGACGGGACTCACATGTCAACGTCGGTGGCCTCGCTGGAGTTCGAGCCCATCGCCGAGGGCACTCGGTTCACCCATGCCGAGCACGGTGTCTTCTTCGACCAGTTCTGGGCCGACGGACCGAACCGTGAGCAAGGCAGCCGGGGGTTGCTTGATGCTTTGGGCAACTACCTTCGATGACGGCTCGGTGAGGGTCAGTCCACTTCCGCGAAACTCGTGCTATCGCTACTGCCGATTACGTGATGGGTAGTCAGCGATCTGGAGTGAGGAGGGGTTTGAGGTCGAGGACGGGTGTGCCGTCGAAGGCTTCCAGGTTGCGGACGTGGATGCGGTTGCCGGTGATGGCGAGGATGTGGATGTGGTGCAGGCCGATCGGGTTGGGCCGGTGTGGTGCGCGGGTGGCGAAGACACCGGTGAGCCGGCGGGCGGTGTCGCCGCGTGGGTGCACGGTGAGGGCGTCGCGATCGGCGCGGTCGAGCCAGGTGAACAGGAGCAGGTCCATGCCGGAACTGAGGCCTTCCAGTGCGCCGACGTAGCGGTCGTCGAGAACCACCCATGCCGGCGGGGCCCCTTCGTCGGGCTGGCGTGGTGTGTTGCCGAGTTCGGTGAGTTCGGACTCGACGTGTCCGATCGGATGCAACAGGTAGTCGGTCACGAGGGACCTCCCGGTCCGCGTCGGCACCCCGGAAGTCCGGAGCGATGCAGCTTGATTCGGTCATCAGTCACCGCATCATCCTGAAACCTCAACCGCACTGCAGGTCAAGAATTTTCTGATGCGCTGGCACCTGACACCTACCCACGGGCCCGTTGCTGAACTGAACGCACTCGATTGCCGCTGGTCGCGCTGACTCAAACGGACAGGTGCCGCAGCGAAAGATCAACTCGCCGTGGCGATTCGACGCCTGCGGAACGCGTCATCATGCTGATGTGTACGTACCGCATCTCCGCTGCCGCCGGGTTCACTGCGCAGTTCCGGTCGAGCCAGGGCGTCGCGCGGTATGTGCCGATCGGCTTCAGTGCAATGACCGGGTGTCGGAACCTTTCGGATCACCCGTCGGTGAGGCGTTGGATGGTGGTGCTCAGCCAGGCTTGGAGTTCGGCGGGCTCGCCGAGTTCTGAACGCAGAACCCGGCGACGCGTCGATACGCCCAGCACGAAGGCGTCGATCGCCGCGGCTCGCGTGCGGGCGTCGACGTCGTCGAGGCCGCTGTCGCGCAGGTAGCGGTACAGCGGCTCCAGCGAGTTGGTGTCGAGGAATACGGCAAGCGCCTCCGCCGCTTCGGGGCGTTCGCCGGATGCGCGTTGCAGTACGAGCAGCGGATCCTCTTCGGGCACACCGAACCAGCGCTCGACGATGCTCGCCGCGAGGCGCGAACCCAGCTCGGAACGGTTGCCGTCGAAGGAATTCGAGACCGGGATCTGCACCCGCGTCGCCGCCAAGAAGGCGCCCTCCTTGCCACCGAAGTAGCGGGTGATGAGATTGGGCGACACCCCGGCCGCATCGGCAATCCCCTTGACCGTGGTCGCCGCGTATCCGTTCTGCGCGAACTGGCGTTGCGCATGGTCCAGGATGCGCTGTTTGGTGGCGGCCGCGTTACGCAAAGTCATGTGTACGAGCATACACATTCATGTGTACGCTGATACACATGATCGATGACCTTCGGGAACGACTCCAGCGGACGCGACGTGTCACAACGCCGTGGAGTGCCGACGCGACGCGGGGCATCACCGGAACTCGCCTCGACGAACTGCTCGAACGCTGGGTGAACGGATACGACTGGAGCGTGCACGAGCGCCGCATTGCCGAGTTGCCTTGGGTAACAGTGCAAGCGGGCGATACCGAGCTCCGTGTGATACACCGGCGGTCCGTGTCACCCGGAGCCCCGGTCGTCGTGCTACTGCACGGCTGGCCCGACTCGGTGCTGCGGTTCGAGCGCGTCCTGCCGTTACTCGCGGACATGAACGTGGTGGTTCCCGCGCTGCCGGGCTTCCCGTTCGCGGTCCCGCTCGAAGGTTCAGGTATGTCGGTCAACCGGATCGCCGAGATCGTCGCGGACGCACTGGCTGAGCTCGGTTACGCGCGCTACACGGTGTCCGGCGGCGACGTAGGTGGCACCGTCGCGGAAATCCTTGCGGCACAACACCCGGACCGGGTTGCCGCCCTGCACCTCACGAATATCGCCCCACTTCGTGCGCTCACGGCGGATCGCGCGATGCTCGCGCCCGATGCGGTGGCCTACCTCGACCAAGGGGCGCACTGGTTCCGAACGGAGGGGGGATACATCGCCGAACAGTCGACGCGGCCGAACACTCTCGCCGTCGCGCTCGGCGACTCACCCGCGGGCCTCGCGGCCTGGATAGTCGAGAAACTGGAGTCCTGGTCCGATGATTCGGCTTTCACCGAGGACGAACTGCTCACCTGGGTCACCGCCTACTGGGTCACCGGCACGATCGGCACCTCGTTCGCCACCTACGTCGAACCGGCCACCCTGCCTGGCCGGATCGACACGCCGACAGTGCTTTCCGTCTTCCCGCGCGACATCAAACCGGAGCCCCGGAGCTACGCCGAGGCGTTCCTTAACATCTGCGATTACGTGGAACACCCTGCGGGCGGCCACTTCGCAGCGTGGGAACAGCCCGAGGCGTACGCGGCCGACCTACGCCGAGCGGTCCAGATGGGCGGGTGAAATTCCGCCGAAACCCATTGGCGCCGAACAGAATCGATCGTTCACGGCTGAACGTCGGCCCCGGCGCGGGGCTCCCGCCCCGGCCGTCGCGCCGTACGCACGCATCAACCACCGTGACATCCGGTCAGGACGTCGGCCACCTTCGACGCTCAATGGACCGGGCCTTCCGCCGAGAGTCGGACCCGGCCGAACGCGTCCCGGGGCGTACCGCCTCAGACGGTGCCGTCCTGTACCGGATAGTGAATGACGACCACACCGCCGGTGGCGTAGTTGACGACATCGGCGGTCGCCCGTTTGCCGTACTCCGACTCCTGTGCCGCGGTCATGGCGTCGGCGTCGGCGAAGTCGGCTTCGAAGACCGCGAAATACGGCGTTTCTCCCCGCTTCGCCGCCACGTCGAAGCTGTAGCGGTACGCGAGCAGGCCGGGCCACTTCCTGATCAATGGAAGGTGGTTGGTCACGTAGTAGTCGCGGAAGTGGTCGGGGTCGGCGGGCTCGGGATACAGGACTACCAACTTATGCATGACTGCCTCCTGCATCGCTGAGTGTGGGTGCGGTGTCCGGTGCCGCGGTCGGTTGAATTGTCATATGCGCAGGTTAGGGCTTGATGTGCGGTCGAGGGAAAGACCAGGTCGGGATAGACTCAGAACGGGTCGTTATCAATCGCGGGGGAGGGCATGTGGCGCCGGATACGGTGAGCCTGCGGTACTTTCTGGTGCTGGCGCAGGAGTTGAACTTCACCCGCGCGGCCGCACGGATCGGTATCGCGCAGCCCGCGCTCAGTGCCCGGATGCGCCGATTGGAGGCGGAACTCGGTACGAGCCTGCTGGTTCGCAATACCCGTAGCGTCGTATTGACCACGGCCGGTGCGGCTTTGGCGGAGTCCGCGCCGCCCGCGCTGGCGGCGCTGGACCGGGCATGGGACACCGCCCGGAACGCGGGGGCCGGTGAACTGGGCACGCTGCGCATCGGATACAGCCTCAGCGCGGGGGCCGAGACGGCGCCGGCCCTGGTGGACAGGCTCATTCGCAGCAGCCCGGGACTCGAGGTCGGCGCGGTCCCGATGGCGACACCGGAGATCTCTCCCGCGGTCGCCGACGGCCGCATCGATGCCGGGATCACCCGCGGTGAACAGCCGGGTCGTGGCGTGCGCCGGTTTCTGCTGCGGCGGGTGCGCGTCGGAGTCCAACTGGCGCAGCATCATCCGCTGGCCGAACTTCCGGAGATCGAGATCGCCGAGGCGGCCGCGTATCCGCTGCGGCTCCCCGACCATGCGGCCAATCCCGTGATCCACGATCAGTTCTCCGCACTGTTCCGCGACGTCCGGCCGAACCCCCGATTCCACACGCCCGCAGTCTCTTTCGACATGTCTCAGCGCGACCTACGGGACGGGCTCACCCTCGCCCCGGCCGGGGAAACCGCGGTCACGGCAGCACCGGCCGGTGTCACGTGGCGACCGCTGCGGGGCGCACCCACCGTGACGTTCCACCTGGTCCTCCCGCGCGTGCAGTCACCACTACACCGCCGCATTCGTACCGTCGACAAAACCCTGGCGCACGAGCTGCACTGGCTGCCGGACTGACGCGCAGCAGGTCACTCGAGACGGCGGTGGCGAGGCCGACACCAGAGAGACGACTGCCGCGGCGTCCACGCCGGTCTCAGGGGAGTGTCATTCCAGGGCGGCCATGAGCTTTTCGATCGACAGGGGTTGACCTCGAGTGGGGTTGAGGGGTGAAGCTGGAGAGCACCGTGCTGTCGAATCGAAGGAGTCGGTCATGGCTGATATCTCCCCGCATCTGGTTGTCTCCGACCCGGAACAGGCCCTCAATTGGTATCGAGCGGTGTTCGAAGCGGTGGAGGTGAGCCGAATCCCGCTGCCGGACGGCACCGCCTTCGCCATCGAGTTCAGCATCGGTGACACCCACCTGCATCTGGCGGGGGAGTACCCGGACATGGGCATCGTGTCGCCGGCCACCCTGGGTGGCACCTATCTGGCGTTGCAGGTGGAAACCGGCGACGTCGACGCCACCTTCGAACGCGCAATCGCCGCCGGAGCCAAGATCTTTCACCCTCTCGACGACGTGTTCTACGGCGAACGCACCGGCCAGTTCATCGACCCTTTCGGTCACCGCTGGGGCGTCCGCAAACAGATCCGCGACGTCCCGGCCGACGAGGTTGCGCGTGAGGTAGCGCGACTCTTCGGCGGCTGACCGGGGACAAGTGGTATCCACGGAAAAGCGCTCCAACGGACCGAACCGGCCATGCACGGCTCCGGAAGTTTAAGCGGCCGAGATCATCTCGGAGGGCCGAATACACTGACATGCCGATGGCCGTGCGATTTGGGTTGGCGGACAGCCCCCGGCGATCCCCCAGACCCCTGGTTGATGGTGCCGGCACGCGGCTGGGCTTTGCACAGTGGTATCGGCGGTGGCTGGACCGAAGCGAAGGTGAGCTCACGAGCTGGGCACCCGACGCCCTGTGAAGGCGCATGGCGCGCTGGCGGAATCGGCCAGTGCTCGGCGTCGGAAGACCAACTGGCGGTAGCCATTCGAGTCCGGCCGAACGCTGCCTCCTCGTCCCGTGATGGGTAGGTCGCCCACTCTCGCACATCCCACCGACACCTTGTGATCGCGATCAGCCGACCAGCGGTTTTATGGGATCCGTAAGCGGATCACCAGAACGATCCTCCTAAGGTCGGCCTTGTTCGGAGTGGGCATCCGGCCTGCTGGACGGGGGATGATGAAGCGAATACTGCTGGCGCTCGGAGCATTAGGGATGGCTGTGGGCCTGTCTACGGGGACCGCTCATGCGGACAGCTTCTCCGGGAGTACGTCCGGGAGCTGTTCCGGGACGGTGGGTAGTTGGGGCTTCTTCTATGCGTACACCTATCAGTACGCTTCGATCTCGGACAACACGCTCGAGGACGAAGATCATGACTTCGATTTCGACGGATTCTTGTCCGGAGTCGAGAAAGCGCGCCTGCTGAACGGTAAGAAGAGCACCTGGATTGTGTACCGCCAGGGCGATTTCGACCTCGCGGTGCCGTATGTGAAAGGGGCGGGGCTCTTCGTCCGTGACAACCGGGACAGCGACGACGATTGGATCAAGCTGTGCAGCTATTGACGCTCCGAGAATGAGAGCCCGGCAGCCGTGTGCACCAGCCGGGTTATGTGTTTTCGCGGAGACTTCGCGCAACCAGCCGAACCAACTCGCTGAACCGATTCCCGCAGATTCGTAAGCCGGAAATTCGCAGTCGAATCCGACATCCTGTGCCGAGGGATGCCTTGAGGGGCTTTGCGGTTGCGTGGTCAGGCGGGGCGCTCGGCGGCGAGGAAGGGCATCATGAGGTCGAGCAGTTCGCGTGGTCGGTCCAGCGGGATGATGTGACCGCAATCCGGAATCGCTTCTCCTGCAAGGTCGTCGGTGATGGGGCGTAGCTGCCGCTCGAGCGCGTCGCCGACCGGGTGGGCACCGATCGCCAGGGTGGGTGTGGTGAGCCGGTCGGATTCCAGGGCCTGGTTGATCTGGTGGGCGCTGGTCGGCAGTGCGCGGTAATAGGAAAACGCGCATCGCAGAGCGTCACTGCCGGTGTAGGCATCGACGAACGCGTCGTGGATATCTGCCCGCACGCCCCGGCCACGGGTACCAGTGGTGAGAAACCACTCGATATACCGCGCCTCGTGGCCGAGCAGGACCGTTTCGGCGAGGCCGGGAACGGCGTGGAATCCGAACCACCACGGCGGACCCGCGGCGAGGAAGTCCTCGGCGCCGGGGAGGGTGCCCAGCAGTGCTTCCATGACCACCAGCCGTCGTACCCGGTCGGGGTGGCGCAGGGCGAGCAGGACCGCGACCGGGGTGCCTGCGTCGATCGCGACCACGGCTGCGGTGGGTTCGCCGAGGGCATCGAGGATCCCGGCGATATCGGCCGCCATCGTGCCGGCGTCGTAGCCTTCCGGCGCACGGCTGGTGGCGCCGAACCCGCGTAGGTCCGGGGCGATCACCCGGTAGTGCGCGGACAGCGGGCCGATGATCTCGCTCCACAGTCGCCAGGTGTGCGGAAAGCCGTGCAGCAGAACGACTGCGGGGCCGGAGCCGGCAATGGCGACATTGGCGCGTATGCCGTTCGTGTCGATCTGGCGCAGTTCAATCGACGCGGCATGGAGCGGCGGTGTGCGGGACACGGGACCTCCCGGTGGTTACTATTAGTGACTAGAGAACGATAAGTAACCCTAGGTACGCTGCCAAGACGGCACGTTGAGCACAGGTGGTGAGGTCCAGGTGACTGCTCGATCAGCGCACGCGAAGGCACCGGATCGCGGTGATCTGTTCGATTGCCAATGCCCGACACGTCAGTTGCTGGACCGCATCGGCACAAAATGGACGTCGATGGCGGTCAAGGTCCTCGCGCAGGCCGCTCCGGGTGAGGTGCGGTTCGCCGAGCTGCGGCGGCGTATGCCCGGCGTATCCCAGAAGATGCTGTCGGTGACCCTGCAGAACCTGGTCCGGGACGGTCTCGTCACCCGCCGAGTGGAGCCGACAGTGCCACCGCGCGTGCACTACCGGCTCACCGAACTGGGCTTGTCCCTGGAGGTGCCATTGGCGGCACTGCGCACCTGGGCCGAGGATCATATGGCCGAGATCGACCGTGCCGGCGCCGTCAACGACGCACGAGCCGACTCGGCTGCCAGCGAATAGCTTCCCAACACGGGCTCATGCCGCTACCCGCGCGGTTTGAATCAGCCACGCATCGCGCCCGAAGTTCAACGGGGCCAGATCATCTCGGCCAGCCCAAAGTCCGCTACTGCCTGCGGTCTCAATGGGTCAGCGCAACACTGGTATTAGGCCTGGTGAACGGGGATGTGATGCGCGATGGCCTCAACAAGACCCTTGTCGGAGAAGAGAACGCCGCTCTCGGAAGCCGAAGTCGAAGAGATATGGCGGCGGTGGAGATCCGGTCAAGCGATCAAAGTCCTGGCCCGGGAGATGCGTCGGCATCCATCCACGGTGCGGGAGTTGCTCAAACGCTGCGGCAGAGTCCGCCCCACGCCACGGCACCGCAACCGGTTGCGGCTGAGTCTGGTTGAACGCGAACAGATCTCGCGAGGACTCGCGGCCGGTGACTCACTACGCGCCATCGCCCGAGGCTTGGGGCGGGCGCCCTCGACGATCTCGCGTGAAGTCGCCCGCCACGGTGGACGTTTCGCTTACCGCGCACTGGCCGCCGACCGGGCGGCCTGGGCGCGAG
>NZ_JBEXOK010000018.1:0-132545 GCF_040611495.1 Nocardia sp. NPDC006630 | reverse complement strand
CATGCCGACGGACGGCGGTGAGCCGGAGCAGGTGCTCGTGGATGCGCTTGCGCTGCGCGATATTCGGCCGCATCCGCAGTTCTGGATCGGCGTGTCGCCACCGTGAGAGCCCTCTCGATGAAGAAGTCGGATGCGAGGCGAGGGATTAGCTGTGGATGTCGGCTCCTTGGAGGTGAAGGGCGGCGCGGACTCGATCGAGAATGAGGTGTGGGTGCTGGTGGAGGAGGGTGGCGCTGACTCTGATTACCTTCCAGCCCAGGGAATCCAGGATTGCCAGGCGATCGATGTCCTTCGTGCGCTGGGCTGGGTCGGTCCAGTGCTGGGCTCCGTCGTATTCGACTGCGACGCGCCAATCCTTCCAACCCATATCGAGGCGCGCCACGAAGCCCCCGTACTCATCGCGCACCACCAGTTGTATAGCGGGAGCGGGCAATCCGTCATCGACGAGAAGGAGTCGGGTGAGCGACTCCGGTGGCGATTCGGCTCCGCCGTCCACCAGCGGAATGATCGCCGCCAATCGCCGGATTCCGCGCAACCCGGGATGCCGGCGGGCCACCGCGGCGATATCGCCGGAATCGGTCCCGGTGGCGGCACAGAGCGCATCGAGGATCGGTACCGCCCGATCGCGTGGCAGCCGCCGCCCGATGTCGAACGCGGTCCGTGCCGGAGTCGTCACCCGGAATCCTTCGACCGCACAGCATTCCGACGGTTCGATAGCGTCCCGCACCACGCGGATGCCCCGTGGCCCGCGGCGGTGTCCGGCCCTTGCCAGTTCAGCGGGCTCGTCATCGTCGAGCCATCGGGTTCCGTGCAATGCGGCAGCAGACAGCCCCACGAGCACACCCTCGCCCTTCGCCCAGTGCGCTGCGGCCCGGGCCCGCCCCGCAGCACTGAGCACACACCCCTTCCGCAGATACACATCTGGAAAGACCCGGACGAATTCGTCCCGCAGCGCCCACGAGGAAACCAGCCCCGCCGCCACCGCCCATGACCCTGGAAAAGGGTCCTCCTCCAAAACCCCCATGCCCCAACTAATACGCCAGCCTGCGCAGAGAATGGCTCTCCACAGCCGCCCCTGTGGATAACTTCGGGATCGAGAATTCGGCGGGTTCGGGCTAACTGGGTTGGGCGATGACCAGGAGGACGTGGGCGGGCTCGTCGTCGACGAGGTGCCAGCGGTCGCGCATGGTGGAGGGGAAGTTCACGAAGTCGCGGGGGCCCAGGCGGATTTTGCCCGCGCCGACGAGTTCGACGTCCAGGTGGCCGGAGACGACGTAGACGCCGGTGACTCCCGTCGATTCGAACCAGCCGCCGATGAATTGGCCTGGCTCCACCAGGTATTCGATGACCTCCAGCGGGCTGTTGGGGCGCATGTGCAGGGCACGGCCCACGGCGGCGTCCGCGCGATCGGCCACCGGGAGGCGCAGGCCCTCGTCGGCGCGGACCACCGTGACGCGGTCCGTCACCGGGGCGGGCAGCAAATCGCCGGGGGTGACATCGAGGGCGGAGGCCAGGCGATAGGTGGTGATCATCGAGGGTGCGCTGACGCCGCGTTCGATCTGGCTGAGGAAGGGCTGGCTGATGCCCGCGCGCTTGGCGAGTTCTCGCATAGACAGTCCGGACTTCTCACGCAGGTCGCGGACCACGCCGCCGACCAGCTTGGCCAGGCCCGGCTCGTCCGGTTCGCGAGTTGCCTCCGGTATCTCGTTCACACAGGCCAGTGTGCCCGATCGCGGTTACGGGACGCGCGCGGGCATTTACATGTTCGTGACGCGGGTGAACGTTATGGCCACACAAATAGGCCAATCTGACTGCTGTCACTTATCACCCCTGCTTTACTCGGAGCGTGCCCGTTGTCGGTCCTCGAAGGCGATCCGCCTGCCACCACCACCCGTCTGGTCGAACAGCGCGGCATCGATCACATCCCGGAAGTCGAGCGCACCGGTACGGTCCGGCAGCTCGGGCTCATGTGGAGTGGAGTCATTCTCAATGTGCAGGTGGTGGTGTACGGCACCCTGCTCGTCGCCATCGGCCTGAATGTGTGGCAGGCGCTGGCGGCGGTCGCCATCGGCACCGCCACCTGGGCACTCGCCGGATTGGCGAGCCTGCCGGGCCCGGCGGCGGGCACCACCACCTTCGCGGTCAGCCGAGCGGCTTTCGGCCGGAACGGCATGCGGCCCATCGCTTTCTGCAATTGGCTACAGCAGATCGGATACGAGGTACTGGATCTGGTGATCCTGGTGCTGGCGGGCTCGGCACTGCTGGACATGGCCGGCGTGCACGTCTCCGACAGCACGAAAGTCGTATTGCTGGTGGCATTCTCGGTCGCACAGAGCCTGCTGCCGAGTCTCGGCCACGCCGCCATCACCCGGGTGCTGAATATGCTGGTGATCCCGTTCGCGGCGCTGTTCCTCATCATGGCCTGGCTCACCGCCGACAAGCTCAATATCACCGTCGGGCACCCCGCCGGTTGGTCGGCCTTCCTCGGCGGAGTCGCCCTGGCCGCCAGCGCCAGCGGGCTCGGCTGGACGCCCAATGCCACCGACTTCTCGCGCTATCTGCCGACCGCCACCCCGCGCCGGAGGGTGGTGGCCGCGGTGACCATCGGCGGCGCGGTACCGCAGGCGCTGCTCATGCTGCTGGGTGTCGGGGTGGCAATGCTCACCGAGCAGGCGTCCGATCCGATCAGCGGGCTGCCGAGCGTGTACCCGGGGTGGTTCCTGGCGCCGTATCTGATTCTGGTTATCGCGCAGATGATCTCGTTGAACGCCATCGATCTGTACTCGTCCGGGGTCACCCTGCAGGCCATCGGACTACGCATCGGGCGCTGGCAGGCGGTGGTGCTGGATGGGGTGATCTGCGCAGCCGTCGGGGCGATCGTGGTGTTCTCCTCGGACTTCAATACCTTCGTCAGCAACTTCCTGCTGTTCATGATCGTCTGGTTCGCACCCTGGTCGGCGATCTTCGTCGTCGACTACTTCTTCCGCCGTGGCCGCTACGACCTGGATTCGCTCGGTGAATCGGGTGGCCGCTATGTGCGGCGCGGCGGGCTGCATCTGCCGGGTGTACTGGCCCAGATCGCGGGCATGGTCGCGGCGCTGTGCTGCATAAATACCTCGGTGTTCGCCGGACCCATTGCAAACCTTTGCGGCGGTGCGGATTTGAGCGTTCCGGCCGGGCTGCTGGTCGGCGGGCTCGCGTACTACCTGACCGCTCGCCGCGGCGTCATTGCCGAATCCCAGTTCAGTCCAGCCGTTTCCACGCACTGAAGAGGAAGGAAGACTCGTGGAATTCCACGTACCGATCATCGACATCACGCCCTATGTGAGTGGCGGGGACGCGAGCGCTCGTCGCGAGGTGGCGCGGCAGCTCGACGAGGCCGCTCGCACAGTCGGTTTCATGCAGATCACCGGACATGCGGTGCCGCAGCCGGTGATCGACGGATTCGCCGCCGCGCTGGACGCCTTCTTCGCGCTCGATCTGGATTCGAAGAAGCAATACCGCACACCACCGGCGATCAATCGGGGCTATTCACCGCCCAAGAGTGAAAGCCTGAGCTTGAGTCTCGGCGTGGAATCGGCGACCCGGATGAACGACTTCTTCGAGGCCTTCAATATCGGGGCCTCGACCGCTGACTATCCAGGGCTGGAACTGCCAGCCGATGACTACGCGGAAAACCTGTGGCCGCAGCAGGTTCCGCAGTTCCAGGCGCCGGTGCAGGCGTATTTCGCGGAGGCCGCACGGGTCGCCCGCACCCTGACCCTCGCCTTCGCGGACGCGCTCGAACTGCCGGCGGGCTACTTCGGGGACTACACCGATCATTCCCTCGATGTGCTGCGGATGAACAACTACGCGCTGCCGCCGGGCACGATCGATCTCGACGGCGATCTCACCGGCATGGGTGAGCACACCGACTACGGCATAGTCACCGTGCTGTGGGCCGATCAGGCGCCGGGTCTTCAGGTGCTCGGCGCGGACGGCAGTTGGCACGATGTCCAGCCCGCAGACGGCGCGCTACTGGTGAATCTCGGTGATTTGATGGCCCGGTGGACCAATGAGCGCTGGCTCTCCACCCTGCACCGGGTGAAGCCGCCCATTGTGGACGGCGCCATCCAGCGGCGTCGCAGCGCCGCCTACTTCCACGACGGCAATATCGACGCTCTCATCGAAACGCTGCCCTCGTGTGTCGGCGACGGCAGCAAGTACGAGCCGGTGACGGTCGCAGATCATATACGCGCCAAACTCGCGGGTTCCCGTGCCGGACAACCCAATACCAAGGCGACACGCGAAGCCGCCCGCGTCCTCGCGGCGGCCGAGCAGTCCGGAGATCGCGCATGAGCATTCCCTTCCGTGAGCTGCCGAAGGTCAGCCTGCACTGCCATCTCACCGGTTCGGTGCTGCCCGAGACCGTGGCCGCACTGGCCCGCAAGCACGGGGTGCCGATGCCGGGCGGGCGAACGGCGCAGGACCTGTACGACATCGACAGCCATGTCGATCTCGATGAATTCCTCCGGGTGTACGACATGGTCGGGCAGGTCGTCCGTGATGCCGACGACTTCCGCCGCATCACCTACGAGTCCCTGACCGAGCTGGGCTCGAAACACGGTGTGCTGTATCGCGAAATCTTCGTCAGCCCGCCCGCGCACCCTGGCGCCGACTATCGGGTTCTGCTCGACGGTGTGCGCGCCGGAATGCGAGAGGCGGAGCAGGACACCGGAATCGGCAGCCGCATCATTGTGGCCATCAATCGCGAGGACACCCCGGCGGCCGCCGTAGAACTGGTGCGCCAGGTGATCGAATACCACTGTGATGAGGTGGTCGGCATCGGCCTGGATTACGCCGAAGTCCACGGTCCGCCGGAGCTTTTCCATGAGGCGTACCGACTGGCCGGTAAAGCGGGCCTGAATCGCACCGCCCACTCGGAATCCGGGCCGACTCCGAATATCGAAATCCTCCTCGATGTCCTCGGCTGCACCCGGGTCGACCACGGCTATCACGTTGTCGACAGCCCGCGCATCACCGACCGTTGCCGAGCGGAGGGCATCGTCTTCACCTGCACCCCGGTGAGTTCCGATATCGGGCGCTACTCCGGCAGCGGCAATGGCAAACACGAAAAGATCGCGGCCATGGTCGAGGCCGGCCTCCGAGTCACCATCGATTCCGACGACCCGCCGATGTTCGGCACCAACCCCACCAACGACTTCGAAGTCCTGCACCGCACCCTGGGATACGACACCGACCAACTGCTGACCTTCACTCTCAATGCGGTCGAAGGCTGTTGGCTGGATGATTCCGACAAATCCGCACTGCGTACCCGGGTGCAACGGCAGCTCACCCGCACCTGACCATGCAGAACAGGCGTATACCGGCCAATAGCGGGGGCATTGCACAAGCACCCGACATCGGTTCACGGGTGATGAAATCGCGTGTTGGAGTTGTGGTTACGTTCTCGTCATTTGAGGGGAATAGGGTGCTCTGAAATCGCATTAGCGGTAGAGGAGCGGGGTTATGCTGGAAGCGCTTCCGAGTAAGAGGCAGGTTTTGCTGGCCTGTCGGGGGACGAGTTATCCGGGGCATCCGGTACTTAGCGCGGCGCATGAGTTGACCGAGCTGCATGGGCGGCGGATGGCGGCGGCACCGGAGGTTTGTGCCGAACTCGATAGTCTGCGAAACGATTTGGTGCACACTATTGATTGCTGGGTGACCTCGCGCCTACCACCGTCGCACGGTGCGGCGCGCGTGCATACCGAGACACTCGGCGCAGTAATCGATCGGCTGGCGCAGTTGACAGCGCATGCCTATGCTGCTCTCGCGCATTCCTCGGGTCGGGAATTGACCGTCGCTTGGGAAAGTCTTGCCGAATTGGCTATCGGCTATGAGGATTTGGCGTCCGAGGTGTGTACCGGACGCCGCCGGCTGCCCGGCGGTCACTGAACTGCCGGGTTGCCATTGAATCAGCTCGGGGGCCGGTGTTGTGCGTACCAGTCCAGTAGTGAGGGGTCGTCCACCGCTGTGCGCGCCACCACGCGGGACAGGTCCGCGCCCTGGAAGAGTTTCTTCAAGGGCACCTCGAGTTTCTTACCGGTACGGGTGTGCGGAATGCCTGGGGCGGAGATGATTTCGTCGGGGACGTGGCGCGGTGAGACCTCGGCGCGGATGGCGCTGTTGATGCGCTGCTTCACCTCGTCGGTGAGCTCCAGGCCGGGCGCGGGCACGATGAACAGCGGCATCCAGTAGCGGCCCTCGGGAAGTTCTACGCCGAGTACCAGGGCCTCGGCGACTTCGGGAAGGGCCTCCACGGCCTGGTAGATATCGGCGCTGCCCATGCGGATACCGTGCCGGTTCAGCGTGGAATCGGAGCGGCCGTGCACGGTGATGCTGCCGTGGTCGTTGATGGTGATCCAGTCGCCGTGCCGCCAGACGCCGGGGAACATATCGAAATACGCGTCGTGGTAACGGGATCCGTCCGGATCGTCCCAGAAGCTGACGGGCATGGAGGGCATGGGTTTGGTGATGACCAGTTCGCCCACCTCACCGCGGACGGGGTGGCCGGTCTCGTCCCAGGAGTCCAGCGCCACACCGAGATAGGGGGCGGAGAGTTCGCCGGGCCAGACAGGGACGGTGCGGACACCACCGATGAAGGCCGAGACCACATCCGTACCGCCGCTGATGGAGGCGACCGGAATGTGCTCACCCACATTGTCGCGCAACCAGAGTGACGACGACGGGGGCAGCGAAGAGCCGGTGATGCCGATCAGTCGCAGCGCCGACAGATCATGATCGCGCCGCGGTACGACATCCGCCTTGATGCAGGCGAGCACATAGCCGGGGCTGGTGCCGACCACCGTGGCCCCGACACGAGCGGCGATGGCCCACAGCGCATCCGGAGTCGGCGCGGACGGGCTGCCGTCGTAGGTGACAATGGTCGCGCCGGTCAGCAGGCCCGCGACCTGGAAGTTCCACATCATCCAGCTGGGACTGGTGTACCAGAGGAAGGTGTCGTCACGGCCGATATCGGATTGCAGGCCAACGGATTTGAGATGCTCCAGGAGCACTCCCCCGTGTCCGTGCACAATGCCCTTGGGCTTGCCGGTGGTACCGGAGGAGTACAGCACCCAGAGTGGGTGCTCGAAATCGACAGGAACGGTTGGTATTTCGGTCGCGTGCTCGACGGGTTGCAAGCTGTCCCAGGCGATGACATCCGGCAGCGACCCGCCCAGACGGGAAACCAGCACCGTCGCGACCAGGCTCGGAAGTCCGGCCCGCAGCGCCTCGATATCGGCGGTCTTATCGTGCACCTTGCCGCCGAAACGGTAGCCGTCGGCGGTGACCAGGACCTTCGGCGCCAATTGGCCCAGGCGATCGAGGGCGGCCTGCGCGGAATAGTCCTGACCACAGGCACTCCAGACGGCGCCGAGGCTCGCGGTGGCCAGGAAGGCGATCACGGTCTGCGGAATGTTCGGGAGATATCCGGCGACCCGATCACCGGGGCCGACGCCCAACCCACGCAGGGTATCCGCGAAAGCCACTGTGGTACCGATGAGTTCGGCCCAGGAGATCTCGTCGATGCTGCCGTCCTCGTCGATGCCGAGGATGGCGGGCCGGTCGGTGCGGGCGTGGCGGGCGATCTGGTCCACATAGTTCAGTTGGACGGCCGGAAACCACTTCGTGCCGGGCATCTCGGTCGAGTAGAGCACCCCACCGGACCGCTCGCCCAGGTCGAAATAGTCCCAGAGCGCACCCCAGAAGCTTGCCAGATTGTCCACGGACCACTGCCAGAGCGACTGGTAGTCCGGTACGGACTCCCCTGTGCGCTTGGCCACGAATTCCGCGAAATCGGTGATCCGCGCCCCGGCGATATCCGCCTCGGTCGGCACCCACTGTGGTTCCACCGCACTACCTCCTACGACGCGAATCCGGTGCTGCCGGCGATCTGCGCCCGCGTCACGATCCGCTCGGCATGCCGGATGACCGGCATATCCACCATCCGGCCCTCGAAGGTGAAGACACCCCGATGGTTCGGCACCTCCGCCAAAAGTCTTTGCGCCCAGTCGACTTCCTTCGCCACCGGAGCATAGGCCCGCCGGATCACCGGCACCTGACTCGGATGGATGGCCACCTTGGCGTCGAAGCCGATGGATACCGCATCCAGCGATTCTTCCGCCAGGCCTTCGAGATCGGCGATATTCAGGAATACCGAATCGAGCGCGAACTTGCCGTACGCCTTGGCCGCCAGCAGTGATTGCGACCGCACATGCAGCGCCACATCGCGATAACCGCCGTGGGCGTGCCTGCTCGAATTGCCGCCGAGCGCCGCCACCAGATCCTCCGCGCCCCACATGACGCCGATGGCATTGCGCACCATGACCGCCCGACCGACCGCCATGGCGCCGAGCGGTGATTCGATGAGCGCGATCACCTCATAGTCGGCCATCCGCGTAATCTGTTCGGCAGATTCACATTTCGGCAGCATGAGCCGCCGGTATTCGGTACGCAGCAGCGCGTCCAGATCGAGCATGTGCTCGACGGTGCCCGCCGCGTTCACCCGGATCACGGTCTTCTCCGGATCCTGCGGATTGGCGATGAGCGCCGCGCGGGCGGCAGGCTTATCAGCCTCCGCCACACCGTCTTCCAGATCGATGATCACCACATCGGCTGCGACAGCGGCCTTTTCGAAGCGCTCCGGTCGATCGGCGGGACAGAACAGCCACGCCGGACCGGGCATATCCCAGCTCATGCCTGCCCCGCATCCGAGCCGTCGGCGGGCCGCTTGCGCACCAGGGTCTTGCGGACGGCGGTCACCACCACATCCCCGTGCTGATTGCGGCCGGTGTGCGCGAATGTCACTATGCCCTCCCCCAGGCGGCTCTTGGATTCCCGGAGATCGGTGATCACCGTCTCCGCGTACAGCGTGTCACCGTGGAAAAGCGGTTTGGGAAAGGCGATTTCGGAGAAGCCGAGATTGCCCACGATGGTGCCCTGGGTCAGCTGCGCGACCGACAGCCCGACCAGCGTCGAGAGCGTGAACATGGAGTTCACCAGCCGCTGATGGAACGGCGCCTGCGTCTGCGCGAACGCCGCATCCAGATGCATGGCCTGGGTATTCATGGTGAGCGTCGTGAACAGCACATTGTCGGCTTCGGTAATGGTGCGGCCGGGCCGGTGCTCGTACACCACCCCGGTCTCGAACTCCTCGAACCAGAGGCCGCGCTGCACAACCCGCCGGACCTCCCGGGTAGCGGCCGCTTCCGGCACGGGCTCAGTGGTCACAGGCCCAATTCCCGCCCGATAAGCATCAACTGCACCTCCGTGGTGCCCTCGCCGATCTCCAGGATCTTGCTGTCGCGATAGTGCCGCGCCACAGCATATTCGTTCATGAAGCCATAACCACCGAAAATCTGGGTGGCGTCCCGAGCATTGTCCATGGCGGCCTCGCTGGCGACGAGTTTGGCGATCGAGGCCTGCTTCTTGAACGGTTTGCCGGAGAGCATGAGCGCCGCCGCGTCGTAGTAGGCGGTGCGGGCCATATGGGCGCGCACCTCCATGCGGGCGATCTTGAAGGCAATGGCCTGATTGCTGCCGATGGGACGGCCGAAGGCCTCGCGGTCCTTGGCGTACCGGACACTCTCGTCGACACAGCCCTGCGCCGCGCCGACCGAGAGGGCGGCGATGGCAATGCGGCCCTCGTCGAGAATGCGCAGGAAGTTGGCATAGCCGCGACCGCGTTCGCCGAGCAGGTTCTCACTCGGCACCCGCACATCGGTGAAGCTCAGCGGATGGGTGTCCGAGGCATTCCAGCCGACCTTGTTGTACGCGGGTTCGGCCACGAAACCGGGGGTGTCGGCGGGCACGATGATCGTCGAGATCTCCTTCTTGCCGTCGGCCTGCCCGGTCACGGCGGTGACGGTCACCAGGCGGGTGATATCGGTGCCGGAGTTGGTGATGAACTGCTTGCTGCCGTTGATGATCCAGCTGTCCCCGTCCTGCACGGCGGTGGTGCGGGTGCCGCCCGCATCGCTGCCGGCGCCGGGTTCGGTGAGACCGAAGGCGCCCAGGGCGCGCCCGCTCGCGAGCAGCGGCAGCCACTCCTGCTTCTGCTTGTCATTGCCGAAGCGGTAGATCGGCATGGCGCCCAGGGAGACTCCGGCCTCCAGGGTGATGGCCACGCTCTGATCGATCTTGCCGAGCTCCTCGAGAGCCAGGCACAGTGCGAAGTAATCCCCGCCCATACCGCCGAACTCCTCCGGGAACGGCAGGCCGAACAGGCCCATATCCGCCATGCCCGCGATCACCTCGTACGGGAAGCTGTGTTCGGCATCGTGTTTGGCGGCGACGGGGGCCACCACCTGATTGGCGAAGTCGCGGACGGTGAGCGCCAGTTCGCGGTACTCGTCCGGCAGGGTTCCGGTGGACAGGAAGTCGGTCATGACGCGTTGCTCTCCTGGGAATCAGCGGTGATGATGCGGGCCAGCAGCTGCTCGAGCTTGACCTGGGCGCCGGGTTCGACGAGTAGTTCGACACGACCCGCGATGGGTGCGGTGAGCGTGTGCTCCATTTTCATGGCCTCCACGATCACGATCGGGGTGCCGGCGGCGACCTCGGCGCCGGCGAGTGCGGGCACCGCGATGACGGAACCCGGCATGGGGCTGGTGATCTCGGCATCACCCACGTGTTCGCCGCCGCCGCGAGTATCGGCATCGGCGACCTCGCGGAGCTGTGCGACGCCGGTGGCGTCGGCGACCCACAGCTGACCGTCGGCGGCGGCGACACGGTAGCGGCCGCGCAGACCGGCCACGGTCATGGTCAAGCCGTCGGCATCGGCTTCGGCTGTGAGCGAGGACTTTTCACCGTCGTCCAGCCGGACCGCGCCCTGCTCCGGCGTTCCGGACAGCGCGACATGCACGGTGCGGTCACCGCCGATCAGCCGGAATACCGTGGCCACATGCTGTCCGACCCGCCAGCCGCTCGGTATCGTCCACGGATCGTTCGAGGCGCTCGGCCACCGGCGCAGCCACAGATCGGTTGCCGCGGCGATGAATTGCGCATCGGTGACCGGCGCGGGGACGAAGTCGACGGCGCGGCGGTCCAGTAGGCCGGTATCCAGCTGCCCGGCGCGCACGTCGCGATCGGCGAGCAGGAAGCGCAGGAAGTCGATATTGGCTCGCACGCCCAGGATCTGGGTATCGCGCAGCGCCGCATCCAGTTTCGTGATCGCGGCGGCGCGGTCCGGGGCGTAGGCGATGACCTTGGACAGCATCGGGTCGTAATCGGCGCCGACGACGGTTCCGGCCCGCAGGCCCGAATCGACCCGCACGCCTTTGCCTTCCGGCTCGGACAGCGCCAGCACGGTGCCGCCGGTCGGCAGGAAGCCGCGACCCGGGTCCTCGGCATAGACGCGAGCTTCGACAGCGTGCCCGGTGAGCTTGATGTCCTCCTGGCTGACCGCCAGCTTCTGCCCGGCGGCAATGCGGACCTGGCATTCCACCAGATCCACGCCGGTGACCAGCTCGGTCACCGGATGTTCCACCTGCAGCCGGGTATTCATCTCCATGAAGAAGAACTCATCGGGCGTATCGGCGGAGACGATGAATTCGACGGTGCCCGCGCCGACGTAATCGACACTGCGCGCGGTATTGCAGGCGGCCGCGCCGATCCGGGCGCGAGTCTTCGCGTCCAGCAGCGGCGAGGGCGCTTCCTCGATCACCTTCTGGTGCCGGCGCTGCAGGCTGCATTCGCGCTCGCCCAGGTGCAGCACCTGGCCGAATTCGTCGGCCAGGATCTGGACCTCGATATGCCTGGGGCGGTTGACGAATCGCTCCAGGAAGAGGGTGTCGTCGCCGAAGGCCGAGGCGGCCTCGCGGCGGGCGCTGGCCAGCGCCTCGGGGAGCAGGACCGGATCTTCCACCCGCCGCATGCCCTTACCGCCGCCGCCGGCGGACGGCTTGACCAGTACGGGATAGCCGATATCCGTTGCCGCCTCGATCAATTCGGCATCGGTGAGACCGGGCCGCGCGATACCGGGCACCACGGGGACACCGTAGGCCGCGACCGCGTTCTTGGCGGTGATCTTATCGCCCATGACCTCGATGGCCCGGGTCGGCGGGCCGAGGAAGACGATGCCCGCCTGCTCCAGTGCCGCGGCGAAGGCCGGATTCTCCGACAGGAAGCCGTATCCCGGGTGCACGGCCTGTGCGCCGGAGCGCTCGGCCGCATCGACGACCTTGGCGATATCCAGGTAGGACTCGCGGGCGGGGGCGGGTCCGAGGCGTACGGCGACATCCGCCTCGTGCACGTGGCGGGCATGCACATCGGCATCGCTGTACACAGCGACCGAGCGAATTCCCATGGCGCGCAGGGTGCGAATGACCCGCACGGCGATCTCACCGCGATTGGCGACCAGCACCGTATCGAAGGCGACGGGGTGTGCTTTGTTCATCATCTCGATCACATCCGGAAGACGCCGTAGGAGACCGGCTCCAGCGGCGCCTGCGCGCACGCCGAAAGAGCCAGTCCGACAACTGTTCTGGTATCGGCGGGGTCGATGACGCCATCGTCCCAGAGCCGGGCCGTCGAGTAGTAGGGATTGCCCTGCGCCTCGTACTGGTCGCGAATGGGGGCCTTGAAGGCCTCCTGATCCTCGGGCGACCAGGGCTTGCCGGTGCTGTCGAGCTGATCGCCGCGCACCGTCGCCAGGACGGAGGCGGCCTGCTCGCCGCCCATGACGGAGATGCGGGCATTGGGCCACATCCACAGGAAGCGCGGCGAATACGCGCGCCCGCACATGGAGTAGTTGCCCGCGCCGTAGGAGCCGCCGATGACCACGGTCAGCTTGGGCACCCGGGCGCAGGCCACGGCGGTGACCATTTTCGCGCCGTGCTTGGCGATACCGCCCGCCTCGTAGTCGCGGCCGACCATGAAGCCGGTGATGTTCTGCAGGAACAGCAGCGGGATCTTGCGCTTGTCGCACAGTTCGATGAAATGTGCGCCCTTCATGGCGGATTCGCTGAACAGCACGCCATTATTGGCCACGATGCCGACCGGGTGGCCGTGGATGTGCGCGAAGCCGGTGACCAGGGTGCGGCCGTATTCGGCCTTGAACTCACTGAATTCGCCGCCGTCGACCATGCGGGTGATGACATCGCGCACGTCGTAGGGCGTCCGAAGGTCAACGGGCACAATGTCGTACAGCTCGTCCTGGTCGGCGATGGGATCCACCGCCGACCGGACCTCCCACGGGGTCGGCGTCTTCGGGCCGAGCGTGGCGATGATATTGCGCACGATGCGCAGGGCGTCCTCATCGTTCTCGGCCAGGTGATCGACCACACCCGAAGTGCGCGCGTGCAATTCGCCGCCGCCCAGATCCTCGGCGGTGACCACCTCGCCGGTGGCGGCCTTCACCAGCGGCGGGCCGCCCAGGAAGATGGTGCCCTGATTACGGACGATGATCGTCTCATCGCTCATGGCGGGAACATAGGCGCCGCCGGCGGTGCAGGAGCCCATGACGGCGGAGATCTGCGCAATCCCCTTGGCGCTCATATTCGCTTGGTTGTAGAAGATGCGGCCGAAGTGCTCGCGATCGGGGAAGACCTCGTCCTGCTTGGGCAGGAAGGCGCCGCCGGAGTCGACCAGGTAGATGCACGGCAGATTGTTCTGCAGCGCCACCTCCTGCGCCCGCAGATGCTTCTTGACGGTCATCGGGTAGTAGGTGCCGCCCTTGACCGTGGCGTCATTGGCGATGATCACGCATTCGCGACCGGACACCCGGCCGATGCCGCCGATCACGCCCGCGCCCGGGCATTCGTCCCCGTACAGACCGGTGGCCGCCAAGGGCGACAGCTCCAGGAAGGGCGAGCCCGGATCGAGCAGTCGATCCACCCGCTGACGTGGCAGCAGCTTGCCGCGAGCCAGATGACGCTCGCGCGACTTCTCCGGCCCACCCAGCGCGCTCACCGCCAGACGGTCGCGCAGCTCCTCGACCAGCGCGCGGTGCGCGGCCCGATTGCCGGTGCGCACCTCCTCGGTGACCGTCATTCGCTCCGCCTCTCCGCGCGGGCCATCCGGCCCATTCGGTTAATCACCAATAACTGGAATTTAAGATAATCTGCACTAACCGAGTTGTCCAGGACCGAGAAGGGAGACCACGGTGACCAGCAGCGACACCGTCGCCCCGACGCGGCGTGAACAGCTCAAGGCGCAGCGCAGGCAGCAGTTGCTGGATGCGGGCGCGCGGCTCATCGCCGATCGCGGGTTCCTGGGGATGCGCCTGGACGACCTGGGTGCGGCCGCGGGCATCAGCGGCCCGGCGGTCTACCGCCACTTCCCCAATAAGGAAGCCCTTCTGGTCGAGCTCCTGGTCGGCATCAGTCAGCGCCTGCTCGACGGCGGCCGGGCGGTGGCAGCCCAGGCCCCCACCCCCGCCGAGGCGCTCGACGCGCTCATCGACTTCCACCTCGATTTCGCGCTCGGCGAGCCCGAACTCATCCGCATCCAGGACCGCGACCTGGAAAACCTCCCGGACTCGGCCCGCCGCCAAGTTCGCCGCACCCAGCGCCAATACGTAGAAGTCTGGGTAGCCGTACTCCGCGACCGCTACCCCGACCTCCCCGAGGCCACCGCCCGAGTCCAGGCCCACGCCACCTTCGGCCTGATCAACTCCACCCCCCACAGCGCCCCCGCCGCGACAGCCACCCGCGCCCGCCCGGTCCTGCGCCGCATGGCTTTAGCCGCCCTAGGCTGACCGACTTCCCCACCAGGCACGGCCACCCCGATCATCCGGCGCTGCCCCCTCGCCATCCGGCACTGCCCCCCTCGCCATCCAGCAGTGCCCCCTCGTCATCCCGGCACCGCCCCCTCGCCATCCGACACTGCCCCCTCGCCATCCCGGCACCGCCCCCTCGTCATCCCGGCACCGCCCCCTCGTCATCCCGGCACCGCCCCCTCGTCATCCCGGCACCGCCCCCTCGTCATCCCGGCATGCTTTTGGCCGGGATCCGCGCCCACGGCGCATGTCCCTCAGGTGTGGATCCCGGCCAAAAGCGCGCCGGGATGACGGGGGCGGAGTTCAGTTCGGTTGGGCGGCTGTGGATTTGCGGGCGGTGGTGAGGATTGCGGCGATTACGGGGTCGGATTCCGCCGCTTCGGCGAGGGCGGCGGTGAGGGTTTCGTCGTAGGTGGGGACGGCCTGCTGGTAGCGGGTGCGGCCGGTGTCGGTGAGGACGGTGTAGACGCCGCGTTTGTCGTCGGGGCAGAGGTCTCGGTAGGTGAGGTCGGCGGTGTTGAGGCGGGTGACCAGGCGGGTGACCGAGCTTTGATTGAGGCCCAGTTTGGCGGCCAGATCCTGCATGCGGAGTTCGTTGTCGGGCGCCTCGTCGAGGAAGACCAGGGCGCGGTATTCGGAGAGACCCAGGCCGTGGCTGCGCTGCAATGCGGTGGTCAGGCGGGTTTCGACGTGGGCGTGCAGGGTGAGCATGCGGTTCCACATCTGCGGATCGCCGGCCACTTCGGTGGGGCTGACACGGGATGGCATGGGGCTCCTCGATTTCCGCCGGGCGGGGGTTGACACGAGTTTACTTGTACATGCATGCTTCTTGCTACAAAGAACTTGCATATACATGCAACTACTGAATCTGGAGTCTCCCATGGCATGGGTTTACTTGCTGATCGCTTCGGTGTTCGAGGTGGTATTCGCCTTGGGCACCAATGCGACTCACGGTTTCACAGTGCTCGGACCCTCGGTGCTGACCGCTCTTGCCGCGGCGGGCGGGATCTTCTTCCTGAGCCTGGCGCTGAAATCGCTCGATGTGGGTGTCGGCTACACGGTATGGACCGGAATCGGATCCGTGGGCACCGTCATCCTCGGGTCGATCGTCTTCCACGAGGAGGTGACGCCCGCGAAGGTGGCGGCATTCGTACTGATCATCGGCGGTGTGCTCGGCCTAAAGGTGGCCGACAAGCTCGCGCAGTCGAGCGCCGCCTAGTTCTCTTCACACACAACAGCTTTCGAGGAGTGCCGTCATGGCTTGGGGTTATCTACTCATCGCCGCCGTATTCGAAATCGCGTTCGCACTGGGGACCAATGCCACCAAGGGATTCACCCGGCTGTGGCCGTCGGTGTTCACCCTGCTGGCCGCGGCGGGCGGGATATTCATGTTGAGCCTGGCGTTGCGGACGCTGGATGTCGGTGTGGGGTACACGGTCTGGACCGGGATCGGATCGATCGGCACGGTGGTGCTCGGCGCGCTGATCTACAAGGAGAAGATCACGGTACCGAAGCTCATCTCGTTCGCCGCCATCATCGCGGGCGCGATCACACTGCGCATCGCCTCGGGCGGATAGCCGAATCCCGCTCACGCACCGCGGAGTTCGCGCTCCGCGGTGCGCAGCACCATCAGGAAGCCCTGATGAATCGCGGGCAGAAACAGATACGTGCACAACCCCGGCAGTACCGGCGAGGCGATCTCGAAGGTCGAGAACCAGCGCACCCGGGTGCCGCGCGCAACCTTCTTGAAGGCGATGAATCCTTCCTGATGCCGCAGCGGCGGAACAGATTTCAGTAGCCGATAGCGCATGATCTCGTTCGGCTTGTACTCGACGATCTCCTCGGTGAGCCGGATGAGCGGTGTGACGATCAGCCGCACCGCACCCTCACCGTGACCCGCGGTATTACCCGGACGTACCAGGGTGACCCGGCGCACCAGTGGAACCCGTTGATAATTGGTGGCGTCGGTCAGCCAATCGAAGACATCGGGCAGGGGTGCTCGGATGGTGCGCTCAACATCGACCGTGCGCATGCCGGCTCCGTTCTGATCTCGCCCGAACCTCTGGGCAGCCTACGAGATCCTACGGTCGGGCGGCGAAATAAACAGGCCACAGTTGGGTAACTGCGTACCGAACCATGCACACCGAATCAAATGAGCGCCTTGTGCTTTCGTAGCCTGCGGCGCACATCACCCATCATCGACCGGGTACCCGCGTTGCGAATGAACCTGGGTATGAAGCGATTGACGAAGCCCACGAAGAGGAACAGATTCTCGAAGCGGCGCTGATCGGTCGCGGTCCACTCGACGCCCATCAGGTCGCGGAAGTGCGGCGCCAGGAAGCCCGCGGTGAGGAAGCGCAGCAGACCGCCGAAGAACAATCGCAGGTACCAGTGGATCATTCGCAGATGCAGTAGATCGTCGACGTAGGCGCGCACCTTGTCGTCGACGATGGACTGCTCGACCGCCAGGTTCCAGTACTCGCCGAATTCGGCACGGGTCGCGGGCCACATCTCCTCGGTGACCTGCAAGGTCGTACCCAGCGGGGACGAAGTCCGGTAGAAGTCCTCGGCCTGCTCCGGACTCATCTTGCCGTTCAGCAGCTGGTAGGAATCCTCGAAGCCGACGTACAGGCAGGCCGCGACCCACAGCTGCAGATCGCGGTCGAAGGCGTTGTACTTCACGGCCGCGCCGGGCTCCGATTTCACCTGGCGGTGCGCCACATTCACCGCCTCCCGGAAGGCCACCCGCTCCTGCGGCGTGCCCAGAATGGCGACCGCGAGATAGGACGCCGTGGTGCGCAGGCGTTTCCAGGGATGCACCATGAGCGCGCCGGATTCCACCCGGCTGTCGGCGACGCCGTGGCCGACGCCGGGGCGGGTCATCTGCATGGCGACATTCGCCGCCGCGCCGGCGAATTGCCAGAAGTCGAGGGCGTCTGCCAGCGCGGGCGGGCGCTTGGTCTGCGAGCGATGAATTCCGGGGATGTGCACGCGGGTCTGCTCGGTCGTCAATGAGCCGGATCCCGCCCCTCCGGGGAACGACCCCGTGCCGTCGGGGAACGACCCCGCGCCCCGCGGGAACGACTCGAAGGGCTGCGCCGCCGCCGATGTCATGGCTTTCCTTTCGCACTGAAGTGCTGAATGCTCCATAACTTAGAACCCGAGGCAGACTCGGTCAATAGCCATTTTCCGCCACAAACATGCAGAGCATGAAGTGTGAATCCGGTTTCCGAAAACGCGCCGAGTATCGAAGAATCATGAGTAACATACGCCGTTGCGGCCCGTCACTCGATCCGATGGGCCGCGGTCAAGGAAGGAATCTGCGCACATGCTGCAACGGCTGGATCGCATCCTGAGCTATGAGATGAAGGTTTCCGAGTTCCTCGGAACTCTCGTCCTGCTCGGCATCCCCTACGGGCTCGTCGGGGTCATCTGGACGCTCACGCACACCTCGCATCTGAAGCAGTTGCACGGCATCGACGTGATCGTCTCGTTCCTGGGATCGATCGTGTGCTGGCCGGTGCTCACCTTCTCGAATGTGTGCATGACGTAATGATGATTCTGGTCTGGCTCATCGACCTTCTCGTCATGGGAATCAAGGTGCTCGGTGGGCGTACGAAGGTGAATCCCGTTCTCCGCCTCGCACTCTGGACGGCCGTGCTCAGCACCTTCGCCGCCGGCGTCGCGGTACTGGGCTTTCTGCTGGTGCTGCTGCAGCACCATCTCCACAACCTCGCGTAAGGGGTGCGACGTTGACCACCACCGAAAAGCCGCGCAGTCGCGTCGGGCCACCGGTCCCGGAACACGGTGAGCTCGCGCGGATCGGCGCGAGTCTCGCCGGACTCTGGCGCCGCCATCCACAGCAGTCGCTGGAGACCCTCGGCCGGCAGGTGCTGCTGGGCCGGGAAGCCCTGCTGCAGTTGATCGTTTCTCTTGTCCGGCGGCGCTTTCCGTATCGGGAGTTCATCAAGCAGTGCGCCTTCATGACGAGTGTGTCGGCCGCACCGACCGTACTGGTCGCGATTCCCATCGCGGTGGTGGTCTCGATTCAGGTGGGTGCGCTGGTGAACCAGGTCGGTGCGACCACCTTCATCGGCGCGGTCGCCGGGCTGGGCATCATCCGGCAGGGTGCGCCGCTGGTCACCTCGCTCATGATCGCGGGCGCCGTCGGGTCGGCCATTACCGCCGATCTCGGCTCCCGGACCATTCGCGAGGAGATCGACGCCATGATGGTGATGGGCGTGGATCCGGTGCGGCGCCTGGTGGCGCCGCGGCTGCTGGCGGCGGTGCTGGTGAGCATGCTGCTGTGCGGGTTCATCGTCTTCGTAGGCTTCGGCACCGCCTATATGTTCAATGTGTACGCGCAGCAGGGAACTCCGGGTTCGTTCATCGGATCGTTCGCCTCGTTCGCGGTCGCGAATGACCTCGTCATAGCGCTGGTGAAGGCCGCCATCTTCGGAGTGCTCACGGCAATCATCGCCTGCGACACCGGATTACACGCGCACGGCGGCCCCGGAGGCGTTGCCAATGCGGTGAATTCGGCGGTGGTCAGTTCCGCGCTCATGCTCTTCGCCACCAATGTCATTCTGACGCAGCTCTACAACACCTTCTTCCCGACGAAGGTGGTGTGAGATGGGCAGCACCTACACTCCCCCCGCGCTCAGACCGGTACGGATGGCGAGCAATGCGCTGGCCGCGCCGATCAAGGCGAATCAGCGACTCGGGCATCAGACGATCACGTTCTTCCAGGCCCTGATCGCGATTCCGTTCGTGCTCAGGCACTATCGCAAGGAGGTACTGCGGCTGACCGCCGACGTCGGCTGGGGCAATGGTTCGCTCATCGTGGGCGGCGGCACCATCGGCATCGTGGTGGCACTGTGCGGATTCGCCGGCATCACCGTCGGCATGGAGTCGTTCACGGCGCTGAATCTGCTGACCATGAGCCCGCTCACCGGCGCGATCTCCGGCTTCGCCACCACGCGTGAGCTCGCGCCCATCATCGCCACGCTGGCCTTCGCCATTCAGGCCGGCTGCCGGTTCACCGCACAGCTGGGCGCCATGCGCATCTCCGAGGAGATCGACGCGCTGGAATCCATTGCCATTCGGCCGCTTCCGTATCTGGTGAGCACCCGGATGATCGCCTCGACGCTCACCATCATCCCGCTCTACAGCGTGGGCCTGGCGGTGGCGTATCTGGCGACCAAGTTGTCGGTGCTCTTCCTGGGCGGCACCACCTCGGGCACCTACGACCACTACTTCTTCCAGTTCCTGCTGGGTCCGGACGTGTTCTGGTCGCTGCTCAAAGTCATGATCTTCGTGATGATCTCGACGTTCATCCAGTGCTACTACGGCTATATCGCCTCGGGCGGGCCGGAGGGTGTCGGGGTGGCGGCCGGACGGGCCATCAAGATGGTCATCGTCGTCATGGTGTTCGTGAATCTGTTTCTCACCCTTGCCATCTGGGGCATCGACCCCGGCTTCCGGATTTCGGGGTAGGCGAATATGTTGCTCGATCCGAGTGGGCGCGGGCCCACGGCCCGGCAGCTGTCGCTGGCCGGTCTGGCCATGATGACCGCGCTGGCCCTGCTGCTGTACCTGCTGACGCTGCGCTACAACGGGCGTTTCGAAGACAAGGTGCCGGTCACCGCACTGCTCACCAGTACCGGCGACGGCCTGCCCGCCCGCGCCGATGTGAAGTTCCGCGGCATGGTGGTCGGCCGCGTCGAATCCGTCGAGGTCATGGCCAGGGGGGAACGGCAGCAGGCGCGCTTGGTGCTGAAACCCGCTGCGGCGGGCACTATTCCGGCGAACGTCGCGGCTCGGGTGATCCCGAACAATATCTTCGGCGTGACCGCCGTCGAGCTGGTCGATACCGCACCCACCCAGCAGACCCTGCATGCCGGCGCCACCATTCCGGAGGACACCAGCGCGGGCACGGTCCAATTGCAGACCACCCTGAATGTGCTGCGCAATGTGCTGCAGAACATTCAGCCGGAGAAGCTCGGCCGGGTGCTGGGCACGCTGTCCGCGGCGCTGGATCCGCAGTCGCGGGTGCCGGGCTCGACCATCGAGCGACTCGACAATTGGATGACCGAGGTCCATGCCATTCCCGGCATCGGCAATATGCTCGGCGATCTCGGGCGGGCCGCCACGGCGCTGAGCGTCTCCGCACCGGATCTCGTGGGGATGCTGGCGAAATCGGTGACGACCGCGCGCACGCTCACCGAGCAGCGCGCGAATCTGGTCGCACTGCTGACCACCGGCGGCGCCACGCTGGACCAGGTCAATGCGCTCTTCGCCCGCAATCCCGATTCCGGCAAGTTCCTGGTGTCGGGCCTGGATCAGCTCTTCGGCTCACTGGCCCAGGACCCGCAGGCCATTCCCTATACGGTCGCCAATCTCAATACCGCGCTACAGCGATTGCAGGGCGCGTTCAGCTTCGGTCCCAAGAAGCAGATGGTGTGGAAGATGGATGTGACCTTCACGCCGTTCCAGCAGTACACGGCCAAGGATTGCCCGCACTACGGCGATCAGGCGGGACCACGCTGCGGCGGTGCCACCGTGCCGGAAGTCGCTCCGGCACAGCAGTATCCGCAGCAGTTGCAGCCGCAGCATCTCGACGCCGCCGGACCGGCTCCGGTGACATTGCCGGGGGCGAATGCGCCGGGCATCCCCGGGTTGCCGAGCATTCCGGGACTGTCACTGCCGAACCTGCCCGCGATTCCGGGACTGCCGTCCATACCCGGTATCACCGCTCCGGCGGCTCTGAACGAATCCTCGCCTGCCACAGCACAACCCGCAGGACTGCGGGGCAGTGCCGCGGTGGCCGCACTGGTCGGCGGCAGGCCCACCGCGGCTCAGCTGCTACTGCTCGGCCCCGTACTGGCCGGTGGGTCGCTGGTGCCGTCCGAGTCCGGAGGTGCCGCATGAAATCCGGAAAGTCCCTGGCGGGCTTCAGTCTCTTCGCGATTGTCGCGGTGCTGCTGACCTACACCATCTGGTCCACCCTGCAGCGGTCCGTGCCGGGTAGCACCGCCAATTACTCCGCCGTCTTCTCCGATGTCCTGGGCCTGCGCGTCGGTGACGACGTCCGCATGGCCGGGGTGCGGGTCGGGCGGGTGGACAAGATCGAATTCGGCGATGAGTACCGCGCCCGGGTGGCCCTGCGCATCCAGGACGATCAACATCTGAGCACCACGACGAAGGCGCTGGTCAGGTATCAGAATCTCATCGGACAGCGCTATATCGCACTGATGCCGGGGAAGGATGCCGGGCAGCTGCTCGCACCGGGCGGGCAGATCCCGCTGGAGCACACCGAGCCGTCGTTCGATGTCTCCACCCTGCTGTCCGGGTTCGAGCCGCTGTTCAGTGTGCTGCAACCGGATCAGATCAACTCGCTGTCGGAGACGCTCATTCAGGCGCTGCAGGGCAATGGGGTATCACTGAGCGCGCTGGTCACTCAGGCCGCACAGCTGGCGAGCACCTTCGGGCAGCGCGATCAGATTCTCGGCGATGTGGTGTCCAATCTCAGCAGTGTGGTCTCGGGTCTGGCCCATCGCAGCGGCGAGCTGGAAACCCTGATCACTCAGACCCGGGCGCTGACCGAGGCGCTGTATTCACAGGGCGAATCACTGAAGAGTTCGGTGGATCATGTTGCCACCGCGACGGATTCGCTGGTCGGGATCGTCGCCCAGGTCAAGCCCGGCATGGCGCAGGCGCAGACCGATGCCACCAGCGGGATCGCCCTGCTGCTGACCAATGGCGCGTCGCTGGATCGGGCCGCCGTGCAATTGCCCGACTTCCTCAATGGGGTCGCCCGTTTCAGCAGTTACGGCGCGTACGGCAATGCGTACATCTGCCGCCTGGATGTGTCGCTGTGGGGTGTTGCCCTGCCGCCGGGAGTGTTCTCGCAAATCGGCGGACCCGCTCAATCGGAGGTGTGCCGGTAATGAAACGACTACGACTACCCGCGATCCGGTACCCCGGATTTCTGCGCAATCGCTCTCTGCGACTCGGGCTGTACGCGTCCGGATTCGTAGCGCTGCTGCTCATCGGCTCGACGGCATTCAGTCAGGCACGCCTGGGCGACAAGACGATTCACGCCGAATTCGCGCAGGCCGCCGGGCTGCGACCGGGTGCGACCGTGGACATCTCCGGTATCGAGGTCGGCTCGGTCACCGCCGTCAAGCTCGACAACGGCAAAGTGCTGGTGGATCTGAAGGTGCACCGTGATGTGCACCTGGGCGCGGATGCGAAGGCCGCGATCAAGATGTCCACCATCCTGGGCCGGCTGCATGTGGACCTGACGCCGGGCAAGGGAAAAGCACTGTCCGGTGATCGGATCAAGCTCGAAAACACCACTGTCCCTTACAACCTCGGCAAAGTCATTCAGGATCCGCAGTACAAGTCCTCGTTCGAGCACATCGAGCGCATCGACCCGCAGAAGCTGCGGCAGGCGCTGGACGTGGTCGATCAGCAGATGGGCAGCTCCCCCGAACTGGCGGTGCAGGCGCTCGACAGCGTCGGCGCGCTGGCCAAGGTCATCAATGATCGGCGGGACGAGGTGGACAGCCTGCTCAAGGGCATGGATACGGTGTCGCAGCTGGCGGCCGACAATCAGAACAGCGTGCTCCTGCTGCTGACCCGCGGTGAGGCCATCGGCACGGCGGTGCAGCAGCGGCAGACGCTGCTGAAACAGCTGCTCGACAATGTGGCGTCGCTGTCGCAGCTGCTGCAGCAGATGGGCCTGGAGAACAACGGCCAGCTGGGGCCGCTCATCGGCAATCTCAACACCATGTCCCAGGGCCTGGAGAAGAACAAGGCCAATCTGGACCGGCTGTACGAGATCATGCCGGTCGCCCTGCGGCAGTTCAACAATGTGCTCGGCAACGGACCGTACGGGGATGTGTACGCGCCCTGGATCTTCCCGGACAACTGGTTGTGCTTCGCGCAGGCCGTGAGTGGGTGCAAATAATGAAACTCCGTCTGATTGCCAAGCTTGCCGCGATCTGCGTGGTGGCGACGGTCGGATCGGGCTGTTCGCTCCTGCCCGCGAGCCTGACCGCACTGCCCGAGGAGTACCTGGGCAATCGCATGCGCATTACCGCGGACTTCGAGAATGTGGCCGGACTCTATGCGGGCAACGAGGTTTCGGTGCTCGGGGTGCCGATCGGCGATGTCGAATCCGTGACGGCCGAGGGCAGCTATGTGCGGGTTGTCATGTCGGTCGACCGCGATGTGAAGATTCCGGCGGATGCCATTGCGGCGCTGGTGAATCCGCAGTTGATCACCAATCGCCACGTGGAGCTGGCGCCGGCCTATACCGGCGACGGTCCGACGCTCGGCGACAATGCCTATATTCCGAAGGAACGCACCAGGGTTCCGGTGGAACTGGATCGGATTCTGGCGAATTTCGATCAGCTCGGTGCGGCGCTGAAGGGCGACAACCAGACCGGGCCGATGGCCAGCCGGGTGCTGTTCCCGCTGTTGAACGGCAATGGCGATCGGCTGCGGGGCACCCTGGACGCACTGTCCTCGGCGTTCGAGGTGACCTTCGCGAACAAGGATCAGATCTCCAACACCATCATCAAACTCAATGACGTCACCCAGGTCATCGCGTCCAATGATCAGACGGTGCGCGATTTCAGCGGGCGGCTCACCGATCTGGTGAACCTCATGGGTGAGCAGGCGCCGGGTTTGCAGGCGGTACTGCGGCAGCTCGACGACTTCGTCACCAACACAGCGACTTTGGTGGGCGACAATAAGGACCAGCTGGCGGGTGCGCTCACCAGGTTCGTCGCGATCACCAACCAGATGCGCACCAATGCACGGGGTCTCACCGAAATCGTCGATGTCGCGCCGCTGCTGTTCCAGAACATCTCCAATGCCACCAGCCGGGAGCATCAGGCGCTGCGCCTGCACGGACTGCTGGACAAATCCGTGCTGGACAGTGAGGTGCTCTCGACCTTCTGCCAGCGGCTGCTCATCCGCTCCGATGGCTGCCGCACCGGCAGGGTCGAGGACTTCGGGCCGGACTTCGGACTCACCGCCGCCCTGCTCGGGATTGCGAATCCACAATGACCAGAAGACATGTGCGCTCACTCGCCGTTGCCGCACTGACCACCGCCGCCCTCACCGGCGCGACGAGCTGTGCGGTCACCGTGGATCAGGTGCCGCTGCCCAAGCCCGGTATCGGCGGGCCCGGCTACACCATTCACGCCACTTTCAATGACGCCCTGAACCTGCCGGACCGGGCGCACGTGAAGATCGGCGGCACCGATATCGGCGTGGTCACCAAGATCAAGACGACCAATTACATCGCCGATATCCAGATGCTGATTCGCAAGGACATCCAGCTGCCGCACGGCACCACCGCCGAACTGCGGCAGGCCACTCCGCTCGGCGATATGTTCGTGGCCATGTCGCTGCCCTCGGCGCAGGAGGCCGGGGAGCCGCTGCGCGAGGGCGAGACCATCGGCGCCGATCACACCTCGGCCGGGGCCTCGGTGGAACAGCTCATGATGTCGATCTCGCTGCTGCTCAATGGCGGTGGCATCAATCAGGCGGCGAAGATCACCAGTCAGATGGACTCCATGTTCGCCGGGCGCGCGCCCGAGCTGTCGCATCTCATCACCGAAATGACCAGTGTCATCACGGCATTGAACAATCGCACCGGCGATATCGACAATGTGCTCGGCGGCATGAACACGCTCACCGGCGAATTGGCCCGGCGCAAGGCCGAACTCGGCCAGGCCGCCGATACCTTCCCGCAGCTGATCGGGCTCTTCACCGAGAACAATCAGAAGATCGTGGATCTGCTGAACAAGGTGTCCACCACCATGCAGGCGCTCGGCGACTTCTCCGATACGACCGGACCGCAATTCGTGAGTCTCTTCAACAGCATTCAGGCGCTCATGTCCGGGTTCACCCGGATGGGCGACAATCTGAACGGCACCCTCGATGGGCTGGACAAGCTCTATCCCTCGCTCATGGCCAGCTTCCGGGGGCCGACGCTCGCGGTCGCGGCGACGGTCTCGTACCTGAGCATCGGTGCGCTCAGCGATCCCAGTGGTAGTCGCTGGCCGGAGCTCGGCGATGCCGGGCAGTTCATCGGCAGTCTGACGCAGGTGCTGGAGAAGGTGTTCGGGCGGCTCACCAGTCCCCCCGGACAGCCCGATGCGGCGCCCGCGCCCGCACCCGCACCGGGGGGCGATCGGTGAATTCCCCTCTGTGGCTGTGGATTCTGCGTCGTCGCATCGGCATCGCCAATCTGGGCCTGGTCGCCGTGCTGATTGTGGGCTGCGGCTATATCGGCGGATATGTGCTGCGGTTCAATCCGATTCCGCATACCTACGATGTGACAGTCGAATTCGCCACCGCCGGCGGCCTCGCGGCCGGCAATGACGTGAACTTCCGCGGCGTGCGGGTCGGGAAGGTCAGTTCTGTCGAGGCGTCCGGGGACGGCGTCGCGGCCATTGCCGAAATCGATGATTCGGCAAGGATTCCCGTGGGCGGCACCGTGGCCATCGGGCGGTTGTCGGCGGCGGGTGAGCAGTACCTGGACTTCCGGCCGGACTCCGATACCGGGCCCTATCTGCACGGCGGTTCGGTGGTCGAGCGCGCCGGAACCACTGTGCCGGTGCAGATTCAGTCGGTGTTCGCGAATCTGGGCAATCTCATCGGCGGGATGAATCCGGATCGGCTGAACGTCATTATCGACGAGCTCGACAAGGCGCTGGCGGGTGGTCCGGATCGGCTGCGCAATATGATCTCCGGGCTCAGCCGGGCCATGTCGGGGCTCACCGATCTGCTGCCGCAGACCCGGCAGCTCATCGAGAATCTCGAGGTCATCGCCGATACCACCCAGCACGCACAGCCGGATCTGAGCACGCTCACCAAGGCGGGCAGTGCGCTGTTCGATCAAATGACCGCGGCCGATCAGGAATTGCGCACGCTGCTGCAGCAGGGACCGGGGCAGCTCGATACCTTCGGCGACTTCCTGTCCCGGACCCAGGACCCGATGACGGATCTGGTCACCAATTTTGTGGCCGTCACCAAGGCCGCCAAACTGCGGGCCCCGGCGATTGCCGCACTCTTTCCCGCACTGCGGGTGGGCTCGGAGGCGCTGGGCATTCCGGCGCACGACGGCGCGTACAACACGCTGGTCGATCCGTGGCCGCGGCCGACCTGCGAATACGACACCATCCCGGTGGTTCCCACCGACGCGCAGGTCGATACCCGGGTGCGGCTCTACAACTACTGCGTCACCAGCAATCCGGCACTGCAGGTCCGCGGCTCGGCCAATGCGCCACGACCGGATGTGCCCGACAACGGCGCGAGCGCCCCGCCCGGTGTCACCGGCAATGAACTCTCCCAGCCCGTACCCACCCGATAGGAACGACCATGAGCGAGATCGACCTCGACAAGGAGACCTCCGCCGACAGTGTGGAGCCCGCCGACAGCGTGAAGCCCGACGACAGTGTGGAGCCCGACGCCGCCCTGGCGGACAGCGAGCCCGAAACCGTTGCCGCCGAGACCGATTCGAATGTGGTGCCGATCAGGGCCCGCAAGCGGAGGTTCGCGCTGCCGAAGCTGCCCGCGCTCGGACGCGGCGGGCGGATCGCGGCTCGTGCGGCGGTGGCGGTTCTCGCCGGTGCGGCCGTGGCCTCGAGCGTGTTCTTCTACGTCCAGAACAAGGACAAGCAGGATGTCCTCGACGCCCATCAGGCGGCGCAGAGCGCGGCCTGCGCGTACGCGCCGGTGCTGGCCACCTATGACGCCAAGAACCTGGACGCCTATTTCACCGCGGTGCTCGACGGGGCGACCGGTGAGTGGCGCAAGCAGTTCGACTCGACCAGCAAGGATCTGCGCGATGTGCTCTCGCAGGGCCAGGTGGTGTCGAAGGCGACCGATGTGCAGTGCGCGGTGCGGGCCGGGGACCGGGATTCGGCGGAGGCCATTGTGGTGATCGGCCAGACCATCACCAGCCTGGGTACCCAGAACAAGCCCGCGCCCGGCCAGCTCTCCATGGTTATGCGGCTGGAACGGCACGGCGATCGCTGGCTGGTGAACAAGGTCAATTCCCCGCTGTCGCAACAGCCGCTGCCGTGACCCGGGACCGCCTGCCGCCGGATGGCCGCCGCCAACCCGGCAGGGACACAAAAGACCTGGTGGCTACGATAGCCGACATGAATGTCGAGGAGCAGCGCGTGATCCGCCGCCGCCCGAAGAACCGGCGCGCCCAGATCGCCGCCACCTCGGCGGCCGCTTTCGGCTCGCTCGGCTACCACGGTGTGAGCATGGAGGATATCGCCGCACGCCTGGGCATCTCCTCGGCCGCGCTGTATCGGCACTATCCGAGCAAGTACGCGCTGTTCCGGGAGGAGCTGCTGCGGCTCGGGCAGCTCACCCTCGATTCGGTCACCCCGCCGGACGAGTCCGAGGGGCTCAGTCCCCGCGCGCGACTGGAGAGCGTGCTCGACAAGATCATCTCCGAAACCATCGCCAATCGCGCCACCGTCACCCTGGTGCGCTGGGAGCAGCGGTATCTCGACGAGACCGACCGCCGGACGCTGTCCGATCAGTTCGCCAAGGCGCTGAGCGTGCTGCGCGGGCTCATCGGGGATGTGCGCCCGGAACTCGACGAGCACGAGCGCGCATTGCGGGCGGTGGCGCTCTTCAGCGTGATCAGCAGCATCGGCGACCACCACGCCGCTCTTCCGGCGAAACCGCTGACCGCACTGCTGCATTCGACCTGCGGTCCGCTCATCGACGGCGAACTGCCGCCGCCGGGCACCGCCGCGACCACGCCGCGCGCCACCGAGATTCCGCAGTCGTTCAAGCATGAACTGCTGCTGAAGAAGGCGGTGGAACTCTTCCACCAGCGCGGCTATCCCAATGTGAGCGTGGAGGACATTGCCACGGCGGCCGATCTGTCGGCGGCCTCCGCGGTGTACCGCTACTACCGCAGCAAGGGTGATCTGCTGGCGGCGGCCTTCCGGCGCGCGGCCGATCGGGTGTCGGGGGCGATCGGCCCGGCGGTGGCGTCCTCGTCGGCTCCCGGCGAAGCGCTCACCAAGCTCATCGATCTCTATGTCGCGGGCTCCTTCGCCGAGCGCGAGCTGACCTTCGTCTACTACGCCGAGTTCGGCCATGTTTCGCCCGAGGAACGCACCATGCTGCGCAATGTGCAGCGGCTCATCGTGGCCGAATGGGTGCGCCTGCTGGTCGCGGTGCGGCCGGAGCTGTCCGAGGGCGAGGCGCGCATTCTGGTGCACGCCGGTTTCGGGCTGGTCGTCGATATGGGTCGCGTCTTCGGCGACAATCAGCGAATCTGCCCGCAGGAGCGCGTGATTCGGCTCATGGAGATCACGCTCTTCGGTACGGCACGGGTGGTCGAAGCGGCGGTGCCGGAACCCTGAGTACTCAGGGCACCGGTCACCGTCGCGACCGGGCACGCTACGTGTCCGGCCCGCTACAGCCGCACGGGCATTGGGCACTGCTACCCGTCGGCTGTCGCGAATGACGACACGGGGGTGAACGGCGCGTAGTCGCGCACATGTCCGCTCTCCCACCCCCATACCGAGATCGGATCGACGGCGATCCCGCTCTGCAGGATCAGCCGCCAGCCGGCATCCTCCCGCTGCCAGATATCACCGTCCCGGTCCCAGTACAGACCGGCCAGGTGGGGTTCGGTGCTGCTGGGCCCGGCGGAGTCTCCATTGGGGGCGGCAGCCGCGGTCGGCGCGCACATCCACGTCGGGGCAAATTCATCGTTCATTGTGTTTTCTCCCAGCAACTTACGAGCAACGGACTGCGGATGGTCGCCGCGCGGAGCGGGCGGCTTCGTCTCGTACCGGTGACTCTGTGCTGTTCGGCAGTTACCGCGAGTGGTGACCATCGGATTTCCCTTCGTGGCGTTGTGAACACAAGTATTCAACGCGCCACTTCTGGGACTCTTCCGTGCGAATTCGGCCACTACTTTCGCGCGAGTTTATTCGCCAAACGTTTGCTGTCACTGTAACAGTCGGGCCACTACCCATGAAAGTCCTGAAATTGCCGGGTATTTCGGTCCCGGGTTGCTCGCGGTGTGCCAACGTTCGAGGTGACGGACATTCCGGCTCGACCAATCCGGTGTGGAAGGGTGTCGACGATCATGGCGCAGCCACGCGTGCAGGTGCTCGGGCCGATTCGATTGATCATCGACGACCGACCGGTCGGACTGGGCGCCACCATGTTGCGGGCGGTACTCGCCCGCCTGGTGGCCGCCGGCGGGCATGCCGTCACCGCCGACCAGCTCATCGACGATCTCTGGGAGGGCAAACCGCCGCCCAGCGCCGCCTCCGTGCTGCAGGTGCACATTCACAATCTGCGCCGGCACTTCGAACCGGACCGCCCGCGCCGGGCGGCCGCCCGCTACGTGGTGAACGAATCCCTCGGCTACGCACTGAAACTCGATACCGAGGCGGTCGACGCCTGGCATTTCGAAGCCCAGCTGCGGCACTACGATCAGCGGCTGCGCGATCACGCCGATCCGCCGGCCCCGAGGGAACGGCGCGAACTGCTCGATGCGGCGCTCGCCTGCTGGAACGGCGCACCCTACGAGGGGCTCACGCTCTTCGGATGGGCCGGGCGGGAAGCCAACCGGCTCAGCGACTTACAACTCGCCACCGCCGAGCGCCGCGCCCAGGTGGAACTCGATCTGGGTCATCCGGCCGAGGTGGCCGCGGAACTGCGCGCGCTCTTCGACCAGCATCCCGAACGTGAGGAATGCGCGCGGCTGCTCGCCACGGCGCAGTACCGGAGCGGGCAGCAGGCCCAGGCGCTGGCGACGCTGCGGCGGACGCGGGAGTATCTCGGCGAGGAATACGGTATCGATCCCGGTCCGGCACTGCGGGAACTGGAAATCGCCATCCTGGATCACGCCGAGATGCTCACCCCGGCAGTGATTTCGCCGCCGGCGCCGATCAAGCCGGTGCGAAAGACACCGTCCTACAACGGCTACGGCAATGAGCGCGACACCCTGCTCCGGGTGGCGGCGGAGGTTCGCGGCGGTCATCTGCAGACGATCTGGGTCGCCGGCGCGCCCGGAGCCGGTAAGACCACGCTCGCCGAATCCGTGCTCACCGAACTCGCCGCGCGGCAGTGGACCACGGTGCGCGGCGGCTGTCCGGAAGTGGACGGCGCGCCCCCGGCGTGGGCGTGGTCGGAAATCCGCGCCGGACTCGAAACCGATGGCGCGCAACCGGATCTGTTCGCGACCGATGATGCCTTCACCATTGCCCGCACGGTGGTCAGCGCCTGCCGGCAGCGCACCGCGTCCGGGCCGGTGCTCATACTGCTCGAGGACACCCATCGCGCCGATACCGCCACCCTGCAGGTGCTGCGGCAGGCGGTGAACTGGCTGCGCGATGAACCGGTGCTCATTCTGATCACCCTGCGCGGGGCCGAAGCCGGTCCGGGGCTGCACGCCACCGCGGGCGCGCTGGCCCATCACACCGCCGCGTGGCTGGAGCTGACGGGGCTCGATCTGGCCACCACGCGCGCCGTCGCCCAGGCCGCCGGACTCGGCGTGCTGACCGACGAATCGCTGGCGCGGCTGCACCGGCGCACCGGCGGCAATCCGCTGTTCATCCGGGAGATCGCGAAACTGCTTGCGGCCCAGGGTTCCGACGTCGTGCTGGACGAGGTGCCCGACACCATCCGGGAGCTGATCAATCAGCGCTTCGGCAACCTTCCGGACCCGGTGATCGCCGCGCTGCAGCAGCTGGCCATCTGGGGCGAGGGCGTGGACCTGCGCATTCTCAGCCGAGCCGCGGGGGTGAGCGAGGAGGAGCTGATCGATCTGATCGCCGCGGCCGAATCCGCGGGGCTGGTCCGCACGGACCGGACCGGGCGCATCACCTTCGATCACGCGCTCATCCAGGACACCGTCTATCGGCGCATCCCCATGCTGCGGCGGGTCCGAATGCACTGGGCCGCCTTACAACTGCTGGAGGAGTCCGAGGACAGGTATCCGGGTCTGGCCCGCGATCCGGACATGCTGGCGCATCATGCGATTCTCGGCGCGGGGCCCGAAACGGCTTCCCGGGCCATCGAATACGTGCGGGCGGCGATCGCTCGCAGCATGGAGCGCGCCATGCGGGCGGATACCGTGCGGCTGTGGCAGTCGGCGATCGAGCTGCACGAATTGGCCGGGCACACCGGGGATCACGCCGCGCCGGGCGAGCGGGCCATGGTGCTGGAGGCGCACTGCGAACTGGTCAATGCGCTGGCCTATCAGGGGCGGCTGCTCGATGCCCGCGATGAACGGCAGCGGGCAATCGCACTCGCCCGGCGGCTGGAGGATCGGCAGCTGCTGATTCGAGCGCACACCAGTTGGCGGGTGCCGAATATGTGGACGCTGGTCGAGGCGGGCACGCCCACGCCCGTTCTCACCGAGATACTCGGTCCGGTCGTCATGGCGGAGCTCCCGCGCGAGACGCAGGCACGGTTGCTGCTTTCCATCGTCCTCGATACCGCGGTGGCGGCGCGGACCCGGGAAACCTGGGCGGCCGCCGAACGGGCCGTACAGCTCGCACGGGCCGTCGGCGAGCCCGAATTGCTGTGCTGGGCGCTCAATATCCGGATCTTCGCGCTGCTGCAGGGCAGCCCGCGCGAACCGGCCGCGGAGATGCTGCGGATTGCCGAGGCGGCCGGGCTCGGCGAGTACCGGGCCGTCGCGCACTATTCGCTGTATCGCGCCGCGCTGTGCGAGAGCGATCTGCGGGCGGCGGCCGACCATGCAGCGCTCGCGCTGGAGGACGCCACCGACGGTCAGCTCCAGCAGATTCTCGATGCGCTGGGGCTTTTCGGTTTCGAGGCGGCCATGCTGCGCGGCGATCTGCCGGCGGCCCGGCGCGCCTTCGAAGAGCGCTTCACCCGGCTGGCGCAACGCGGGCTCGCCGATGCCGCGGGCGTGCTGCTGCTGGGCGAGGTTTCGCTGGCTTGGGCGCAGGGTGATCTATCCCGATTGCTCGAACCGGTGACCGAACTGTTCGAGGTGGCGCCGGAAATCGCGGCGCCGGTGTACACCATGACGCTGCTGCACGCCGGTGGGCGTGACCGCGCCCGCGCGGTGTACGACCGGTATCCGCGGGTCTTCCCGTACGTGTGGCCGAACACCTTCGCGGTACTGCGGGCGCACGCGGCGATCGAGTTCGGCGATCGCGAGGAAATTCGCGGACTGTACGAGCAACTCGCGGGGCACAGCGAAACCATCGCGGGCATCGAGACCGGGCTTTGCCTGCATCTCGGCCCGATGGACAGTACGCTCGCCGATTTGGCGGTAGCGCTGGGCAATACGAAGAAAGCCGCTATCCATCGGGCCCGTGCCGAAGCCCTGCTCTTACGAATGCGCGCCGATCTGGCGGTGATCGACCTCGAGGTCAGCCGGCCGCGAATGACGACATCGGCGTGAACGGCGCGTAGTCGCGCACACAGCCGCTGTCCCAGTCCCACACCGAGACCGGATCCACGGCGATACCGCTTTGCAGGATGAGACGCCAGCCGCCGTCCTCACGCTGCCAGATATCGCCGTCACGGTCCCAGTAGAGGCCTACGGTGTTCGGTTCGGTCTTTTCGCTCCGGCTCATGCTGTTCCTCTCCACTTCACTTGGGGGCCAACACTGCGTAGCTATCGATCAGCGAGTACACGGAAAGTCATCACCGCCACGGACACTTGGACTTTCGCGGCAGATTCGGACGTTTCTTCCCATGAATATATTTGCCAATCATTCGCCAATGAACGAACCAAGGTCGGCGAGTCTAATTCGAACCGTGATTTCAGGTCATTCGGGCCGGTAACCGGTGGAATAATCGCTGTTTCACAACCCTTTCCGCTCGAGGAAGACCGGCTCGGAGGTTGTCGCGGAGCATGACGGAACCGCAGGTACGCGTACTCGGGCCAATTCAGTTGATTGTGGACGACCGACCGGTCGGATTGGGTGCGACCATGTTGCGCGCCGTCCTGGCCCGTCTGGTCGCCGCCGGTGGGCGCTCGGCCGGTACGGATCGGCTCATCGACGATCTGTGGGAGGGCAATCCGCCGCCGACAGCCGCATCGGTGCTGCAGGTGCACATTCACAATCTGCGCCGGCTGATCGAACCAGATAGGCCGCGACGAGCCAGATCTCAGTACTTGGTGTCCGAATCGTCCGGTTACGCACTGAAACTCGCGCCCGAATCGGTGGACGCCTGGCAATTCGAAGCGCTGATGCGCTCCTATGAGCAGCGGTTGCGCGCGCCCGGCGGGCTGCCGGATCCGGTCGAACGGCGCAATGCCCTCGATGCCGCACTCCGGTGCTGGAACGGCGCCGCGTTCGAGGGGCTCACCACATTCGGGTGGGCCGCACAGGATGCCGATCGCCTCACCGATCTGCGATTGACCGCGGCCGAAATGCGCGCCGCCGTCGAACTCGATCTCAATCGGCCCACCGAAGTCACCATCGAACTGCGCACCCTGCTCGACGAACATCCCGAGCGCGAGGAAATCGCCCGGCTGCTCGCCACCGCGCAATACCGCATCGGGCAGCAGGCGCAGGCGCTCTCGACACTGCGGCACTCTCGCGAATTTCTCGGCGAGCACTACGGAATCGATCCGAGTCCGGCGCTGCGGGAGTTGGAGGCGGCCATCCTCAGCCACTCCGAAACTCTCGCTGGTGCGGAAGCGCCGGCCGGGCCCGCGCCCGCCATTCGAATTCGGCGCACCCGGGAGCACAGCGGGTACGTCCGGGAGCACACCGTGCTGCGCGAAACCGCCGCCATCGCGGCGACCGGACGCTTGCAAATGGTGTGGATCGCGGGTGAGGCGGGTGCCGGAAAAACCACACTCACCGAATCCGCGCTCGCCGATCTCGGTGCGGAATCGCCGACATTTCTACGGGGTGGATGTCCCGAGGTGGATGGCGCGCCGCCCGCATGGGCGTGGGCGGAGGTGCTCAATGCGCTCGATCCGGTGGCTTCGGAAAATCTGGCCGCGGGTGACGCATTCACCATTGCGCGGACGGTGGTGAGTCTGTGTAAACAGCGCAGTGCGGCCGGACCGGTTGTCATTCTCATCGAAGACGCGCATCGCGCGGATACCGCGACCCTGCAGGTGCTGCGGCAGGTGGTGAACTGGCTGCGCGACGAACCGGTGCTCATGGTGGTCACGCTGCGCGGCTCCGAGGCCGGGCAGGGGCTGCACGCCACCGCGGCGGCGCTCACCCACTGCACCGCGGAATGGCTGGAACTCGGCGGTCTCGATCTGGCCGCCACGCGGACATTGGCTTTGAGCTCCGGATTGCGGGAAATCTCCAAGGAGGCATTGGAGTTGCTGCACCGGCGGACCGGCGGTAATCCGCTGTTCGTCCGGGAGATGGCCAAACTCATTGCCGCGCAGCATGGATCGGGTGAGACCGGGGAGGTGCCCGATTCCATTCGGGAGCTGATCACCACCCGGCTGCGGCGGCTGTCACCCGAAGTCGGCAGTGCCCTGGCGCATCTCGCCATCTGGGGCGACGGCGTCGATCTGCGGGTGCTCAGCCAGGCCGCCGGGATTTCCGAGGACGAGGTGATCGATCTGATCGCCGAGGCGGAGGCGGCGACGCTGGTGCGCACCGACCGCACCGGGCGCATCACCTTCGACCATGCGCTGATCCATGACACGGTGTATCTGGGGATTCCCCGGTTGCGGCGGATGCGGTTGCATTGGGCGGCATTGGAACTGCTGGATGGCCGGGTCGAGGATTTTCCGGGGCTGGCGCGTGATCCGGAGACGCTGGCCCGGCATGCGGCGCTCGGCGCGCGGCCCGAAACAGCCGTGCGGGCAATCGAATACGTGATGGCCGCCGCGCGTCACGATACCGATCGGGGTATGGCGGCCGATACCGTGCGGTTGTGGAAGTCCGTTATCGAACTGCACGAATTGGCCGGGCACAATACGGTTCATGCCGAGCGCGAGGTACGGGCGGCGGTGATCGAGGCCCATCTCGCGCTGGTGAATGCCCTTGCCTACCAGTGTCGCTGGTTCGAAGCGCGCGATATCCGCGATCGGGCCATGGAGCTCGCGCAGGCGTTCGGCGATCAGCAGCTGCTGGTGCGGACGCTCACCTGCTGGCGGGCGCCGATCATGTATCCGGCGCTGCAGGGCTTCGATCCGCGGGAGCGGCTGGCGCGGGCCGTCGACAGCTGTCTGGCGGGTGAGATCGACAATGCCGACCGGGTACGCCTGCTCGTAACCGCCGCGATCGAAACAGCTGGGGATTACCGTGATTCGGGGCTCAGCCATCGATACGCGGTAGCGGCGCTGACGCAGGCGCGCGTATGCGACGATCCGGAGCTGCTCTGCGCCGCGATCAATGCCGTGGCCCTGGTGCGGTTCACCTCGGGCGAGGATCTGGCGCTCGTGCAGGAATTGCTGGAGGTGGCCGAGCGCGCCGAGCTGGATCAGTATCGGGCACTGGGTCATTACGGCCTGTTCCGCTGCGCGCTCGGCCGGGTGGATCTGCCCGAGGCGTGCAGACAAGCCGAACTTGCCCTGGGGGTCGTCACCGACGCCTTACTGCCGCAGCTGATTCTCATGCTCGGCTGCATTGCCGCACCGTTCGCGCTGCTGCGCGGTGATATCGACGGAGCGGATCGGCTCTACACGGAATTCGACGAACGGCTCGCCCAACTCGGGTTCCTCCGCAGCGGCGGCCCCCGCTCCGCCATCGCCCTCTCACAGGCGTGGGCCAGTGGCGATCTGGCCGGATTGCAAGAACAAATGCACGAGGTATACACGCAGGCACCAGGTTACGGCGGACCGTTCTACGCATTGGCGTTACTCGCGGCGGGACAACACGACCGAGCCGAAGAGCTCTACCGAGAATTCACCCCCATCCGCCCCACCCTCTTTCCACAAGCCGAGTACGGAATTCGCGCCTACGTGGCACTCGGACTCGGCCTCACCGAAGACTTCGAATCCCTGTACCGCCAACTCGCCCCCTACGCCGGAACATTCCTCGGTCTGGAAGGCACCGGCGCCGTCTGCGGCACCACCGACACCGTCCTGGCCATGCTCGCCATGTCCCAGGGCGACTTCGAACGAGCAGCAACCCACCAGGAAAACTCCGAACGCCTCACCAACCGCACCCGAACCGAACTCGCCGACCTGCAACCACCCCGCCTCGACCCCATGAGCTACCGCCGACGCACCACAGTCGTAGCGCACTGATCGAAGCGACTCCCCGGCCTGAGCGGTCAAAGAATGATGTGGGTCGGCAATTATTGCCGGTCAGGGTTGATGTTTGACCGGTGAGGCCGGTTTTCCACAGGGGCAGAGTTATCCACAGGTGTCCACATTCGGCGGCGGTGGGTGCGGTGGTTGTCCCCAGCGGGGATGAGGCTGCTGTGTATGGGTTTTCATGGGGTGTGGACTCGCAAGGAGTTGATCGCGTCGGGGATGTCGGCGTCTACATTGGACGATCGGTGTCGGGCGGGGATGTATACGCGGGTACTGCCGGGGGTTTACTGCGTCGGCAGGGTGACTTCACTGGCACGCTGCGCTGCTGTTGTTGCTTGGATTCCGGGCGCCGTGCTGAGTCATCGGACTGCGGGGTGGTTGTGGGAGATGTTGCCTGAGCCTGCGGTTTTCGAGGCGACCATTCCTGGAGGTGTGCATCGGGTCGCGCCGGAGTGGGTCACGCTGTATCGGCGGGATCTGCCGGGCGGGGATGTGCATGAGGCTTGGGGGTGGCGGTTACGTCGGCTGCGCGGACTCTGATGGATTGTCTTGGGGTACTGCCGGAGTCGGCGGCGGACGAGTTGGTCGACTTGCACTTGGGGAAGACCGTCGAGCGGGATGCGGTGCTCGAGTGGTGCGATGGGGGCGGTGCCGAACGTGACCGAGGGTGTGGCAGGGGCGGGGGCGATTGCCGGGTGCAGCGGGTGGGGTTGCGAAAAATGTTCGTGGAGTGGGGATTTTACGGAATAACTATATGAAACATATGTATTCCATTTGTTTGGGTGGGGCTTTTGCGGAGGATTCGCGGTGGCGCTGCCATAATTGAATTCATCTGGGACGCCGCAGCGTGCCGGTCGGGCAGGGATTGGTGGACGGCACGCCGCGGCGCTAATTCAGGTGGATTGTGTGGCTGCCGGGGCGTATCGGCGCTTTGGCAGCCTCACGTCCTCAGGCCGGAGGTGGGTAGGTGACCGAAGAACCGGTCCCGAGCACCTTGGCGATCAGGAGGAGGAAGTTGTTGATCGCACTTCCGCTATCCATGGGGGACTCCTAGACGCCGGGGGTCGGCTGGATGATCGAGGTCGACGAACCCGACGTGATCAGGTGGGCGATGGCGGCCAGGATGTCGAGGGCGCCGCTGCCGGTACTGGTGGGCATGGTTGATCCTTTCGAGAAGTGTTGCTTGGAACGGAAGCGACTAGTGCGGGGTGTAGCTGGCGGTGGAACCGCTGCTCAGGAACTTCAGCACCGTCGCGAGAATGCCGGCGATGTCGACGCCGCCGGTGGGGTCCGTGGTCGGCGGAGTGGTGGTACGAGTGACCTTCATGTGTTCTTTTTCCCTTTCTGACGGGGTGCTGATGCGCCCCGGGTCGGTGTTGCGGGCTGTATTGTGCCGCAAAGTCTTTCGGGTCAGTGGCTATTCGGCTTCACTGGCCATGAAGTCCGCGAGTGATTTCGGACGCATATCGGTCCAGTGCGACTCGACGTACTCCAGGCAGGCCCAGCGCGGGGCCGGGCCGTGCGCGATGGTCCAGCCGCCGGGGATGGTCGCGAACACCGGCCACAGCGAGTGCTGGGCCTCCTCGTTGACCAGCACATAGAACTGAGCGTCTTCATCGTCGAATGGATTGCTCATTCTCGAAAACCTTTCTTACCGTGGGAGTTCGGATTAGGGGGAAATCGGCCTGCTATCGCACTGCCCGCTGGCCGACGGTATTGAGCACCGAGCCGATCTGGGCGAGCGCATCGGGTGCGGTCATCCGCCAGTGCGTGGCCTGCACCGCATAGGTGTGCACGACACCGTCCACGGCATCGGTCCACCCGGTGACCCCGACCGTGCAGCTCGGATCGTCCAGCGCGGCCGCGAAATACAGCACATCGCCCTTGAATCGGCGCGGCCGGTATTCGCCGATGAGCGAGAGCGAGCGGACGCCGGTATCGATCACCCGGGTCACCCGATCGGCGCCCATGGACGCGAACGGCTCGGGCAGTTCGGACAGCCGCGCGACCAGCTCGGCCGGTTCCAGCGCCACCCCGCCGAGGTTCTCGTCCACCAGACCGCCGAGCAGTTCGGCCACCGGGATTCGCACCCCGGCACCGACCTCGACCTGCAGCGAACTGTCCAGCATGGCCAGGGTCGCCACCTGCTGCCCCTGCTCCTGCAGCTGCACCGCCACCGCATGCGCCAGCACACCGCCGAGCGACCAGCCCAGCAGGTGGTACGGGCCCTCCGGCTGCACCGCGCGGATCTCCCGCACATAGCGCCCCGCCCACTCGTCGATCGAATCCGGCAGCGGCACATCCGCTCCCAGCGTCGGCGACTGCAGGCCGTACAGCGGCCGGTCAGCGTCCAGGTATGCGGCCAGACCCGCGAAGGACCAGGACAGACCGCCCACCGGGTGGATGCAGAACAGCGGCGCACCGGAACCCGTCGTGCGCAGCGGCAACAGCACCTCGTACGCGGCATCCGCACCGAACCCGCCGGAACCGTCACCGGTCAGCTGCGTGGTCAGGCTGGCCGGCGTCGGCGCGGTGAACAACCGCGCGACCGGAACTCGTTCGCCCAGTGCGGCACTCAGTCGCGCCGCCAGCTTCACCGCGATGAGTGAGTTGCCGCCCAACTCGAAGAAGTTGTCGTCCAGGCCGATTCGCTCGAGACGCAGCACCTCGGCGAAGGCGGTGCACACCGCGATCTCCAGTGCCGTGGTGGCGGGACGGAATTCGCGGAGGGCGAGCTCGGGTTCGGGCAGTGCCCGGCGATCCAGCTTGCCGTTGGCGTTCAGCGGCAGGGCATCGAGCGCCACAAACGCCGACGGCACCATGTACGACGGCAGCACCGCCGACAGCGCCGACATCACCTGCGGCACATCGATACCCGAGTCCTGATCGGAAGGCACCAGGTAGGCCACCAGCCGGTCCGCACCACTCCCCTGCGCTTCGGCGCACGGATCGGACTTCGCCAGCACCGCGACCTGCGCGATCTCCGGCAATGCCAGCAGGGCCGCTTCGATCTCGCCCAGTTCGATACGGAAACCGCGGATCTTCACCTGGAAGTCGGTGCGGCCCCGGTATTCGAGCTCACCGTTCGCCGCCCAGGCGACCAGGTCACCGGTGCGGTACATACGCTCACCGGCGGCGAACGGATTCGCCACGAAGCGATCCGCGGTCAGGTCGGCACGACCGAAGTAACCGCGCGCCAACTGCGCACCGGCCAGGTACAGCTCACCGGCAACACCCACCGGCACCGGCCGCAGGCGCGAATCCAGCACGTACACCTGGCTGTTCCACTCCGGCGCACCGATGGAGACCGCACCCTGATCGGCATCGGTGACCAGGTGACTGGTGATCGACACCGCCGCCTCGGTCGGGCCGTACAGGTTGAACAGCTGCGCACCCGGGTTCGCGGCGCGGAAGCGCTGCGCCACGGTCGCGGGCAGCGCCTCACCGATGGCCAGCACCCGACGCAGCGAACCGGTCAGTGCACCACCGGATTCGGTCAGCAACGCGTCGAGCATGGACGGCACCACATGCAGCGTGGTGACCAGCTCGCGAGCCATGAGCTCGTTCAGGTACGCCGGATCACGGTGACCATCCGCCGAGGCGATGACCAGGCGACCACCCGAGACCGCGGCCGACCAGAACTCCCAGACCGAGAGGTCGAAGGTGGCAGCAGTCTTGAGCAGCACCGCATCATCAGCGCCGAGACCGAATTCGGCCGTCTTCCACTGCAACTGGTTCGCCACCGCACCGTGCGACAGCGCCACACCCTTCGGACGACCCGTCGAACCGGACGTGAAGATGATGTACGCCGTATTGGCTGGCGTCAGCTCCCGGACCCGTTCGGCGGCGGTGATCGCCTTGTCGGAGTGAGCCGACAGATCGAGCTCGTCGATCCGGAGCACCGGAATGTCGCTGCTGTGGATCCCGGCCGAAAGCGTGCCGGGATGACGGGGGGTGGTCCCGTCGGGGGCGGTCGCGGTGAGTTCGAAGGCATCGCGGGAAGTGGTGAGCACGCAGACCGGGGCGGCCGATTCCAGCACGTAGGCGGTGCGGTCGGCGGGCTGATCCGGATCCACCGGGACATACGCGGCACCCGCAACCGACACCGCGTACATGGCGACAACCAGATCGATCGAACGGCGCAGGGCCAGCGCGACCCGGTCCTCCGGACCGACACCCTGCGAAATCAGGTGCCGCGCCAGGCGATTCACCCGGGCACCGAGTTCGGTGTAGTCGAGCGCCGTGCCGTCCGGGCCGATGAGGGCGACCGCATCGGCACGGGCGGCGACAGTGGCATCGAGCAGCGTGGCCAGGGTCGCCGTGGTGTCCACGGTGTGTGTGGTCGTATTCCACTCGGTCAGCACCCGGTGCTGTTCGGTCCCGTCCAGCAGGTCGATATCACCGACCGGAGTACCGGCATCGACCGCGACGGCGGTGAGCAGGCGGAGGAACCGATCGGCGACGAGTTGCACCGTGGCGGCGTCGAAAAGATCGGCGCCGTAGGTGATCACACCAGTGATGCCGGCCGGAGTCCCGTCGGCGTGGTAGTCGTCGCCGACGATCCAGTGCAGATCGAACTGCGAGACCTGGTTATCGAAATCGATACCGGTGACCGACAGACCTGGCAGTTCGAGGTTGGACTGCGCCAGGTTCTGGAACGACAGGCCCACCTGGAACAGCGGATGCCGCGCCGTGGAACGCACCGGATTGAGGACCTCGACCAGCCGCTCGAACGGCACATCGGCATTGGCGAACACCTGCAGATCCGTCTCACGCTGACGCGCAAGCAGATCGGTGAACGACTCACCACCATCCACCCGGCTACGGAACACCAGCGTGTTGACGAACATGCCGATCAAGTCATCCAGTGCGGCTTCGCCACGACCGGCCATCGGCGTACCGATCGCAATGTCATCGGTGCCCGAGAGCCGCGCCAGCAGCACCGCGAGGGCCGTGTGCACCACCATGAACAGCGTCGCGCCCTGAGCCCGCGCCAGTTCGGCCAGCGCGCGATGGGTTTCGGCGTCGATGGACACCTCGACCTTGCCACCGGCGAAGGACTGCACCGCCGGTCGCGGACGATCGGACGGCAGATCCAGCTGATCCGGCAGCTCGGCAAGGGCCTGCTTCCAGAACCCGACCTGCTTGGCGGACAGGGATTCCGCGTCACTCTCCGCACCCAGCAGCTCACGCTGCCAGATCGAGTAATCCGCGTACTGCACCGCCAGCGGCGCCCAGGCCGGCGCGTGACCGGCGGCCCGGGCCGCGTAGGCGGTCACCAGATCGCGGGTCAGCGGCGCCATGGAGGAACCGTCCGCGGAAATGTGGTGGATCACCAGCGCCAGTACGTAATCGGTGGCCAGGCCGCCGATATCGAACAGTGCGACCTTCAGCGGCACCTCCGCGGTGACATCGAAGCGGGCGCCGACCAGTCCGGCCACCGCATCGACGATCCGATCCTCGGTGATGGTGCCGACCACCAGTTCCGGCAGCACCTGCGCGGCCGGGAGCACCACCTGCACGGGACCGTCCTCGGTCTGCGGGTAAACGGTCCGCAGAATTTCGTGGCGCGCGACGATATCGCCGATGGCCAGCCGCAGCGCGACCACATCCAGCTCACCGGTCAGGCGAATCGCGACCGGCACGTTGTAGGCGGTGGCATCGGTGTCGAACTGGTTGAGGAACCACATGCGCTGCTGCGCCGGCGAGAGCGGAATCGCTTCCGGCCGTGGGCGGGCCACGAGTGCCGGACGTGCGCCCGCACCGGCCGTCTCGGCCAGTCGGACGGCCAGTCCGGTCACGGTGGAATCCTCGAACAGCGCGCGCACCGGCACCTGGGTGTCGAGCGCCGCGCCGAGGCGTGCCGCCACCTGGGTGGCCAGCAGCGAATTACCGCCGAGCGCGAAGAAATCGTCATCCGCGCCGACCAGCTCCGCGCCGAGCACCTCGGCGTAGACCCGGGCGACGGCCGTCTCGATTTCGCCTGCCGGAGCCCGGAATTCACGGGCGGCGAAGACCGGATCCGGCAGCGCCTTGCGATCCAGCTTGCCGTTGACGTTCAGCGGCAGGGCATCGAGCGCCACAAAGGCCGACGGCACCATGTAGGACGGCAGGGAGGCCGAGAGTGCCGACTGCACCTGCGCCTGATCGAGTTCCGGGCCCGCGGACACCAGGTAGGCGACCAGACGATCGCCGGTGCGCTGATCGGACTTGGCCAGCACCGCGACCTGCGCGATCTCCGGCATGGCCAGCAAAGCCGCCTCGATCTCACCGAGCTCGATACGGAAACCACGGATCTTCACCTGGAAGTCGGTACGACCCCGATACTCCAGCTCACCATTCGCCGCCCAGGCGACGAGGTCACCGGTGCGATACATACGCTCACCAGCGGCAAACGGGTTGGCCACGAAGCGATCCGCAGTCAGATCGGCACGGCCGAAGTAGCCACGCGCCAGCTGCGCACCAGCGAGGTACAGCTCACCCGAGACGCCGGCCGCAACCGGGTGCAGGCGCGAATCGAGCACGTAGACCTGGCTGTTCCATTCGGGCAGACCGATGGACACCGAACCCTGATCGGCATCGGTCGCCAAGTGCGAGGTAATCGAAACGGCCGCTTCAGTCGGACCATAAAGGTTGAACAGCTGAGCCGACGGGTTCGCCGTGCGGAAGCGCTGCGCCACGGTCGCGGGCAGCGCCTCACCGATAGCCAGCACCCGATCCAGCGAGGCAGTCAGTGCACCACCGGATTCGATGAGCAGCGCGTCCAGCATGGACGGCACCACATGCAGCGTGGTGACAAGCTCACGAGCCATGAGCTCGTTCAGGTAGGCCGGATCACGATGACCATCCGCCGAGGCGATGACCAGGCGACCACCGCACACGGCGGCCGACCAGAACTCCCAGACCGACAGGTCGAACGTGGCAGCGGTCTTGAGCAGCACCGCGTCATCGGCGCCCAGGCCGAATTCGGCGGTCTTCCACTGCAACTGGTTCGCCACCGCAGCATGCGGCAGCGCCACACCCTTCGGGCGACCGGTCGAACCGGACGTGAAGATCACGTACGCGGTATGCGACGGCAACAGCGGCGACACCCGCTCCGCATCGGTAATAGGCTCGACCGCAAGCGATTCCAACGCCAGCTGATCCAAGCGCACCAGCGGCGCGGCCTCGGTGCTGAAGCGGGCTTCGGCATTGGTGAGCACACACACCGGGGCGGCGGTCTCGAGAATGTAATCGGTGCGCTCGGCAGGCTGGTCGGGATCCACCGGCACATACGCACCACCGGCAGCCGACACCGCGTACATCGCGACAACCAGATCCACCGAACGCCGCAGCGCCAGCGCGACCCGCGACTCCGGGCCGACACCGATCGAGATCAGGTGCCGGGCAAGGCGATTCACCCAGTTGCCGAGTTCGGCGTAGGTGAGCACCTCACCGTCCGGCCCGATCAGAGCAACAGCGGTCGGAGCGGCGGCCACGGTGGCGTTCAGCAGCGACACCAGGGTCGCGGCCGAATCCGTCTCGTGCACAGTCGCATTGCGGGCAACAGTCAGTTCGGCACGCTCGCCGGACGCCAGCAATTCGATATCACCGACCGGGCGGGCGGCATCGGCCACCACGGCGGTGAGCAGGCGGAGGAACCGGTCGGAGAACATCTGCACCGTGGCGGCGTCGAAAAGATCGGCGCCGTAGGTGATCACACCGCCGATGCCGGCCGGAGTCCCGTCGGCAAGGTAGCTGTCGCCGATGATCCAGTGCAGATCGAACTGGGAGATCTGGGTGTCGAAGTCCAGACCGGAGATGGTCAGGCCCGGCAGTTCGAGGTTGGACTGCGCCAGGTTCTGGAACGACAGACCCACCTGGAACAGCGGATGCCGCGCGGTCGAGCGCACCGGATTCAGGACCTCGACCAGGCGCTCGAACGGCACATCGGCATTGGCGAACACCTGAAGATCTGTCTCACGCTGACGCGCAAGCAGATCGGTGAACGACTCACCACCATCCACCCGGCTACGGAACACCAGCGTGTTCACGAACATACCGATCAGATCATCCAGCGCCGCCTCACCACGACCCGCCATCGGCGTACCGATCGCAATATCGTCGGTGCCCGAGAGCCGCGCCAACAGCACGGCCAGCGCTGTATGCACAACCATGAACAGGGTCGCATTGTTCGCCCGCGCGAGATCCGCCAGGGCCCGGTGGGTTTCGGCGTCGATGGACACCTCGACCTTGCCACCGGCGAAGGACTGCACCGCCGGTCGCGGACGATCGGACGGCAGATCCAACTGATCGGGCAGCTCGGCCAGTTCTTGCTTCCAGAAACCGACCTGCTCGGCAGCCAGCGACTCCGCGTCGTCCTCGCTGCCCAGCAGCTCACGCTGCCAGATCGAGTAATCGGCGTACTGCACCGCCAGCGGCGTCCACGCCGGGGCGGCACCCTCGATCCGAGACTTGTAGGCGGACACCAGATCCCGGGTGAACGGCGCCATCGACGTACCGTCACCGGCGATGTGGTGCATCACCAGGACCAGCACCCACTCCTGGGCTGCCGTATCACCGAGGACCTCGATGAGCGCGGCCCGCAAGGGAACCCCGGTGACCACATCGAAGCTGGTGCCCACCAGTTCGAGCACGGCGGCTTCGATCTCCGCCGCCGGGACGGCAAGCCGTTCCAGCTCCGGTGTGGCCTCGCCGACGGGCAGGATGACCTGCACCGGCCCGGCGGGCGTCTGCGGGTAGACGGTGCGCAGGATCTCGTGGCGCGCAACGATATCCAGCACGGCCGCCTGCATGGCGTCCGCGTTCAGATCGCCGGACAGACGGATGGCGACCGGGATGTTGTAGGCGGCCGATTCGGCATCGAAGCGGTTCAGGAACCACATGCGCTGCTGGGCGGGTGACAGCGGAATCGCTTCCGGGCGTGGGCGAGCCGTCAGGGCCGGGCGCGCGGCGATACCGCTGTAGCGCTGCACCTGCAGTGCGAGGTCGGCAACGGTCGACGCCTCGAATACGGCCCGGACCGGCACCTGGGTATCGAGGGCCGCACCGAGCCGCGCCACGATCTGGGTGGCCAGCAGCGAGTTGCCGCCGAGGGCGAAGAAGTCATCGTCCGCACCGACGCGCTCGCTGCCGAGGACCTCGGTGAACACCTCCGCCACAATCACTTCGATCGAGGTGGACGGCGCACGGAAGACCGTGGCCTCGAACTCCGGCTCCGGCAAGGCCTTTCGGTCCAGCTTGCCGTTGACGTTGAGCGGCAGGGCATCGAGCACCACGAAGGCCGACGGCACCATGTACGACGGCAGTGCCGCCGAGAGGGCCGACTTGACCTGCGGCACTTCGATACCCGTTTCGGGATCGACAGGGACCAGGTAGGCCACGAGCCGGTCACCGGTGCGCTGATCCGACTTGGCCAGCACCGCGACCTGCGCGATCTCCGGCATCGCCAGCAGGGCGGCCTCGATCTCACCGAGCTCGATACGGAAGCCCCGGATCTTCACCTGGAAGTCGGTGCGGCCCCGGTACTCCAGCTCACCGTTCGCCGCCCAGGCAACGAGGTCACCGGTGCGATACATACGCTCACCAGCGGCGAACGGGTTGGCTACGAAGCGATCAGCGGTCAGATCCGCACGGCCGAAGTAGCCGCGCGCCAACTGCGCACCCGCCAGGTACAGCTCACCGGACACACCGACCGGGACCGGCCGCAAGCGTGCATCCAGCACGTACACACTGCTGTTCCACTCCGGCGCACCGATGGACACCGAGCCCTGATCGGCAGCGGTCACCGCATGCGAGGTGATGGACACCGCCGCCTCGGTCGGGCCGTACAGATTGAACAGCTCCGTGCGGGGCGCCAGTTCCCGGACCCGCCGCGCGACCGCGGCGGGCAGCGCCTCACCGATGGCGAGGATGCGCCACAGGCTGTCCGGCAGGCCATTGGCGGCCAGCGCGTCCAGCATGGACGGCACCACGTGCAGGGTGGTCACCCACTCCTGGGCGATCAGCTCGTTCAGGTACACCGGATCGCGGTGTCCGTCCGGCGTCGCGATGACCAGGCGGCCACCGCTCACCGCGGCCGACCAGAATTCCCAGACCGAGAGGTCGAAGGTGGCGGCGGTCTTGAGCAGCACCGCATCGGCGGCGTCCAGCGCGAATTCCGCGACCTTCCACTGCAATTGGTTGGCAATGGCCGCATGCGGCACCGCCACGCCCTTGGGGCGGCCGGTGGAACCGGAGGTGAAGATCACGTACGCGGTGTGCGAAGGATGCAGCGGCGCAACGCGATCCGCGTCCTGCACCGGCGCACCGGAGTGCACGGACAGGTCCAGCTCGTCCATGCGCACCACGGGTGCGATATCGGTGTCGAATCCGGCGTCGGCATTGGTGAGCACGCATACCGGGGCGGCGGATTCCAGCACGTAGGCGGTGCGCTCGGCGGGCTGGTCCGGATCCACCGGCACATACGCGCCACCGGCGACCGAGACCGCGTACATGGCGATCACCAGGTCGATGGAGCGGCGCAGGGCCAGCACCACCCGGTCCTCGGGACCGACGCCCTGCAAGATCAGCTGCCGGGCAAGGCGATTGACACGCTCGCCGAGTTCACCGTAGGTGAGTTCGGCCCGCCCGGCCTCCGTCTCGGGCAGGTCCGCGACGATCGCGACCTCCTTGGGCTGCCGCGCAATGCCGGCGGCCAGCAGTGAGGCCAGGGTCGCCGTGGTGTCCACCGCATGCGCGGTGCTGTTCCACGACTGCAGGATTCGCTCCCGCTCGGGCGCGGCCAGCAGCTCGACCTCGCCCACCGGCGTACCGGGCGCGGTGGCGACCGCCTCCAGCAGGCGCCGGAAGCGATCCGCCAGATCGGCGACCGTCGAATGCTCGAACAGCGCGGTGGCATAGGTGATGGTGGCGAGCAATTCCGCTGCCGTGCCATCGGCCCGGTGCTGCGGCGCAACCACGAGATGCAGGTCGAACTGTGAGATGGGATTGTCGAATTCGGCTGCGCTGACGGTCAATCCGTCCAGTTCGAGACCGGCACCGCCCTGGTTCAGGAAGGAGAAGCCGATCTGGAAGAGCGGATGCCGGGCGGTGGAGCGAGCCGGGTTGAGCACCTCCACCAGACGTTCGAACGGCACCTCGGCATGGGAGAAGGCGGCGAGATCGGCGGCCTTGACCCGCTGCACCAGAGCGGCGAAGGTCTCGCCGGCCCGAATATCGGTGCGCAGCACCAGGGTATTGACGAACATGCCGACGACGTCGTCGAGCACGGCCGCACCGCGACCGGCGATGGGCGTGCCGACGGAGATATCGGCGGTGCCGGACAACCGGGCCAGCAGCACCGCGAAGGCGGCGTGCACAACCATGAACGGCGTCGCGCCGAACGCGAGAGCCAGTTCCTCGACACGGGCGTGAATGCTCGCGTCGATGGTGAAATCGACCTCGTCGCCCGCGGTGGACACGATCGCCGGGCGCGGCCGATCGGTCGGCAGCGACAGTTGATCGGGCAGCTCCGCCAGGGTGTCCTGCCAGAACCGCAGCTGCTTGGAGAGCAGCGACTCGGCATCGTCCTCGGCGCCGAGCCGATCACGCTGCCAGAGCGTGTAATCCGCGTACTGCACCGCGAGCGGCGCCCAGCCGGGCTCCCGGCCCGCGCGGCGCGCGTCGTAGGCGGTCATCACATCGCGGGTCAGCGGAACCAGCGACGAACCGTCGGCGGCGATATGGTGCACGACCACCACCAGCACGAATTCATCGGTCGTTCCGGCGACTGCGAGCAGCGTCGCGCGCAGCGGCACGGCGGTGGTCACATCGAACGGGCGGGCGATGAATTCCGATACGGCGGCCAGCACCTCGTCCGCTGCCACGCCGATCGGTTCCAAGGCCGGAACGGGAGCCTGCTCGAGAGGCAGGATCACCTGTGCCGGACCGGATTCGGTGAGCGGGTAGACGGTGCGCAGCACCTCGTGACGGCCGATCACATCCCGGAGGGCGGCGGCGAGCGCGGCCACATCCAGATCGCCGGACAGCCGCATGGCCATCGGAATGTTGTAGGCGGCCGATTCCCCGTCGAGCCGGTTGAGGAACCACATGCGCTGCTGCGCCAGCGACAGCGGCGTCGGTCCGCTGCTCGTTCGCGGGGCCAGCACCGGACCGCTCGCGGCCGCATCGGCCGCGCCGAGCACCGCGGCCAGGGCGGCCACGGTCGACTGCTCGAAGACCGTGCGCATGGCGACTGCCACACCCAGGCGGGCGGAGAGGCGAGCCGAAAGCTTGGCCGCACTCAGTGAATTGCCGCCCAGGCCGAAGAAGTCGTCGTCCAGGCCGACGGCCGCGAGGTCGACCTCGAGCACCTCGGCGATCACCTCGGCCACCGCGTGTTCGGCGGCGGTCACCGGTGCGCGGAACTCCGCCGCGCGGAAGATCGGCTCCGGCAGGGCCTTTCGGTCCAGCTTGCCGGTCGGGCTGAGCGGGATGGCGTCGAGCACCATGATCGCCGAGGGCACCATGAACGCGGTCAGCGAGCGGGCCGCGAAGGCGCGCAGCTCGTCCACATCGACGGTGCGACCGGCGGCCGCGGTCACGTACGACACCAGCGAGACATCACCATTGGCGGCGGTGTGCCCGACGGTCGCGGCGAAGTCGACGGCGTCGAAGGCGGACAGCGCCGCATCGATCTCACCGAGCTCGATGCGCAGGCCGCGCACCTTCACCTGATCATCGGAGCGGCCGACGAACTCCAGCACCGGGTAGGCGATGCCGCCGACACTGCGGGTGGACCAGCGCACCAGGTCACCGGTGCGGTAGAGCCGCTCCCCCGGCGCGCCGTAGGGATCGGCCACGAAGCGACCGGCGGTCAGGCCGGGGCGATCGAAGTAGCCACGTCCCAGAGCCGGTCCGCGCAAATACATTTCGCCGACAACGCCGTCCGGCACCGGCTGCAGCCAGGTGTCGAGCACCGCCGCGGACATGCCGGGTACGAAGCTGCCCAGTACCGGGCCCTCACCCGGCCGCATGGCCGAGCTCATATTGGTGATCATGGAGGCTTCGGTCGGGCCGTACACGTTGTACAGCTCCCGGCCGGCGCCCCAGCGCTCGATCAGCTCCGCGCCGTAGGACTCGCCGCCGACCGTGACGTGCTTGAGCCCGGGCACCTGCTTCGGGTCCATGGTCAGCAGCACCGACGGGGTCATGAAGGTCTGGGTGACCCGTTCGGTGCGGATCAGATCGCTCAGTTCCGCGCCGCCGAACACATCGGCGGGCGCCACGACCAGCGCCGCCGCCACCGGCAGCGCCATGCACACCTCGAGCAGCGAGGCGTCGAAGCTCGGGGACGAACGGTTCAGCACCCGGTCTTCGGAGGTGGTGTGGCAGCGTTCGGCATTGGCCGCGCCGACACCCACGATGCCCGCGTGCGAGATGACACAACCCTTGGGCAGTCCGGTGGAGCCGGAGGTGTAGATCATCCACGCCGCATTGGCGGCGCTCACGGGGCGGACCAGTTCGGCGTCGCCGATCGGTGCGCCGTTGCGGCCGGCCAGATCGGACACCAGCGCGGGACCGTCGAAGACCAGCCAATCGGTCTGCACCGGAAGGCCGTCCGCATGGGCGGCGAGGGTCAGGCCGATCACCGCGCCGGAGTCGGCGAGCATATGCGCGATGCGCCCGGCCGGATAGTTCGGATCGATGGGCAGGTAGGCCGCGCCGGTCTTGGCGATGGCCCACAGCGCCACCATCGATTCGATCGAGCGCGGCACGGCGACGGCCACGTAGTCCTCCGCGCCCACCCCGCGCGCGATGAGCAGGCGGGCCAGTCGCGAGGACCGGTCGTCGAGCTCGGCGTAGGTGAGCGTGGCGGTCCGGCCGATCAGGGCCGGTCCGTACGGGTTCAGTTCGACCGCGGCCCGCATCATCTGGGCCAGGGTGCGCACCGGCTGTGCCCGCGGACCGCGGCGGTTCAGCACCTGGGCCCGCTCGTGCGGGGACAGCAGATCGATGGCGCCCAGGCACACCTGCGCGTCCGCGGTGATCGCGGCCAGTACCCGGCCGAACCGGCGCAGCAGTCCGGCGGCGGTCGACTCCTCGAAAAGGTCGGTGGCATAGGTGATCTCGACGGCCAGGTGGCCGTCCGCATCGAGGTTCTCACCGATGGTGAAGAGCAGATCGAACTTCGACATGGTGTCGCCGGAGTCGACGGCCTCCATGACCAGGCCCGGGACCGCGCGAGCGCCCGATTCCAGATCCATATAGCTCAGAGCCACCGTGAACAGCGGATTCCGGCCCGGTGCGTGCTCGACGCCGAGTTCGGTCACCAGGCGTTCGAAGGGCACCGTGGCATGCGCGAACGCGGCCAGGTCCACCTCCTTGGTCTGCGCGAGCAATTCGGTGAAGGTCCGGCCCGGGGCCGGAGTGGTGCGCAGCGGCAGCGTATTGACGAACATGCCGATCAGGTCGTCGAGCGCCGCGGCCTCGCGACCGGCGACCGGGGTGCCGATGGCCACATCGTCGGAACCGGACATCCGGCCCAGCAGTACGGCCAGGGCGGCATGCAGCACCATGAACGGCGTCGCATTGTGCCGCTGCGCCAGGGCGGTGACGCCCGCACCGATGCCGCCGCCGAAACGGCCGCGGACGACGCCGCCGCGCATGGAGGCGATGGCCGGGCGCGGGTGATCGAGCGGCAGTGCGAGTTCGTCGGGAAGTTCGGCGAGTGCCGCACGCCAGTAGGCGATTTCGCGATCGGCGTGCAGCTCCAGCACCTGCTGCTGCCACAGCGTGTAGTCGGCGTACTGGACCGGCAGCGGCTGCCACTGCGGCGCCACGCCGATCAGCCGTGCCAGATAGGCCGCGACCAGATCGCGCAGCAGCGGGTTCATCGAAACACCGTCGCCGGCAATGTGATGCAGCACGATCACCAAGACGTGGCTGGTATCGGATTCGCGCAGCAGCAGGGCGCGGACCGGCACCTCGGTGGTGACATCGAAACCGCGCGTGACGGTTTCGGCCAGCCGGCGCTCCAGCGGACCGGTGAGGGTCTCCACCTCCAACTGCATGGCGGTGTGCGGCGGCAGGATGACCTGGTGGCCGGCGCCCTCGGCATCGAACGGGTAGACGGTGCGCAGCACCTCGTGCCGGGTCACCACATCGGTGAAGGCCAGTCGCATTGCGGCGTAGTCGATCTCGCCGACAATGCGGACCGCGATCGGAATATTGTGCGCGGCGGAATCCGGATCGAGCCGGTTCATCAGCCACATGGACTGCTGCGGGGCCGAGAGCGGAATCCGGTCCGGGCGCGGGCCCGCGACGAGTGCGGGCAGGGCGGGGCTCGTATCGTCGCCGCCGAGTCGCGCGGCCAGGGCGTGCACCGTGCCGGCCTCGAAGAGCAGGCGCACCGGAATGCGCTGCCCCAGCCGCTCGCCGATGCGGGAGAGCACCCGGGTGGCGATGAGCGAATTGCCGCCCAGCGCGAAGAAGTCGTCGTCCAGACCGACCTGCTCGAGGCCGAGGACCTCGGCGAAGACCGCGGCCACCGCCTGTTCGGCAGCGGTGCGGGGCGCCCGGTAGGCGGTGGCTTCGAACACCGGGGCGGGCAGCGCCGCGTGGTCGAGCTTGCCGTTGACGGTCAGCGGAATCCGGTCCACCGCGACGATGGCAGACGGGACCATGTACTCGGGCAGTCGCAGCGAGACGGCCTGACGCAGTGCGGCCGCATCGAGATCGCCGGTGGCGACCACATAGCCGACAATGCGGTCCTCGCCGAGGGATTCGTCGTGCCGCACAATGACCGCGGCCTCGCGAATACCGGTCTCGGCCAGCAGGGCCGCTTCGATCTCGCCGAGCTCGATGCGGAAGCCGTGCAGGTTCACCTGCTGGTCGGCGCGGCCGAGGTACTCCAGATCACCGGTGGCCGTCCACCGCGCGACATCGCCGGTGCGGTAGGCGAGGGATCCGGCGGGGCCGTACGGATCGGCGACGAAGCGGACGGCGGTCAGATCGGGACGGTTCAGGTAGCCGCGCGCCAACTGTCCGCCGGAGACATAGAGCTCGCCGGGCACGCCCACCGGGACGGGGCGCAGGCGCGAATCCAGCACGCGCACCGTCAAACCGGGCAGAGCTCCGCCGATGACGCTGGCGGAACCGGTCTCTGCGGTGATCGGGCGGTACGAGACGTGCACCGTGGTCTCGGTGATGCCGTACATATTCACCAGCGCCGGGGTCTGCGGATGCCGGTCGAACCACGGCCGCAGGCGCTGCGGTTCGAGCGCCTCACCACCGAAGATCACGTAGCGCAGGGCGAGATCGTCACCGGCTTCGGCATCGGCGGTTATGAGCTGATAGAACGCCGACGGCGTCTGGCTGAGCACCGTGACCCGCTGTGCGGCAAGCAGTTCCCGGAACTGCTCGGGCGAGCGCGAGGTGAAGTAGTCGACCACCACGACGCTGCCGCCGTAGAGCAGCGCGCCCCACAGCTCCCAGACCGAGAAGTCGAAGGCGTAGGAGTGGAACATGGTCCACACGTCCGACGCGCCGAACTCGTAGTGCTGCTGCGAATTATCGAAGAGCCGCACCACATTCCGGTGCGGAATGACAACACCCTTGGGGCGGCCGGTCGAACCGGAGGTGTAGATGACGTAGGCGGTATTGCCATCGGCCAAGGGCGCCAGGCGATCCGCGTCGGTGATCGGTGCGGCATCACCGCCGTCGAGGTCCGCGGTATCGAGATCGAGGACGAGGCCCTCGAACCAGTCCGCGGGCAGATCGGCTGCCGCACTGCTGATCGCGCACACCGGGCGGGCGTGATCGATCACGTACGCAATGCGATCGGCCGGATAGTTGGGGTCGATGGGCAGATAACCACCACCGGCCTTCACCACCGCCAGCAGCGCGACCACCAGGTCGGCGGTGCGCGGCAGGGCCACGGCCACCAGCGATTCCGGGCCGACACCCGAGGCGATCAGCAGGCGGGCCAGCCGGTTGGACCTGGCGTCCAGCTCGGCATAGGTCAGGGTGACCGCACCGGCGCGTACCGCGACCGCCTGCGGATCGAGCAGCGCGGCGGCGGCGAAGCGGTCCGCGATGGTACCGGTTCCGGCGAGATCCACACCGGCACTGGACCATTCGTACAGCGCCCGCTGCTGCTCGGCGAGGCTCAGCAGTTCGATATCGCCGACGGTGACGGCGGGATCGGCCGTGACGGCGGTCAGCACCTGCTCGAGCCGGCGGGCCAGCACCTCGATGGTGGCGGCGTCGAAGAGATCGGTGGCGTAGGTGAAACGAACGGCGTCATCCGCCACCGTCACCTGCAGATCGAATTTGCTGCTCTCGTAGTCGAAGTCGTAGCCGTCGACCTCGATACCGGGCAGGCGCACGGTGATCGGGTCGAAGTTCTGCAGCGCCAGCACCACCTGGACCAGCGGGTGCCGGGCCGCCGACCGCGGCGGATCCAGCACCTCCACCAGGCGTTCGAACGGCACCTCGGCGTGGTCGAAGGCCGCCAGATCGGCGGTGCGGGCCCGGCCGAGCACGGCGCTGAAGGGCTCGGATTCCGAAACCTGCAGTCGCAGCACCAGAGTGTTGACGAACATGCCGATCAGCGCGTCCAGGGCCGCCTCACCACGACCGGCGACCGGTGCGCCGATGGCGATATCGCCGCTGCCCGACAGGCGGGCCAGCAGCACCGCGAGCGCGGCGTGCAGCACCATGAACTCGGTGGACTCGTACCGGTCCGCGACCGCCGCGACAGCGGCGCGCAGGGCCGGATCCAGCGGTACGACAAGCGCTGCGGCCGCATTCGAGGCGACCGGGGGGCGCGGCCGGTCGGCCGGCAGCTCGAGCTGTGCGGGCAGGCCGCCGAGCGCCTCGCGCCAGTAGTTCAGCTGCTGTGCCGCCACCGATTCCGGATCGTCCTCGGCGCCGAGCAGCTGCTGCTGCCACAGCGCGTAATCGGCGTACTGCACCGGCAGCGGCTGCCACTGCGGATCGGCGCCGGTGGTGCGAGCCAGGTAGGCCAGGGCGATGTCCTGGGCCAGCGGGGCCATGGAGAAACCGTCGGCGGCAATATGGTGCACCACCAGGGCCAGTACGAACTCCCGCTCGGAGAGCGTGCCGACACCGATGCGCAGCGGCGCCTCCGAGGTCACGTCGAAGGGGGTCATCACCAGCGCGGACAGTTCCGCCGCGAGATCGGCGCCGGTGAAGCGGGTGACCGCCGGCAGGAAGCCGCGCGGCAGAATCCGCTGGTAGCCGATGCCGTCGAGCTCCGGGTACACGGTGCGCAGCGTCTCGTGCCGGTCGACCACATCGAGCAGGGCGGCGCTCAGGGCGGCGGTATCCACCTCGCCGGTGAGGCGCAGCACGATCGGAATGTTGTTGACCGTCTCCAGCGGATCGAACCGGTTCAGGAACCAGATGCGGCGCTGTGCCGGTGAGAGCGGCACCAGATCCGGGCGCGCGGCTGCGGCCAGCACCGGACGCTCCGAGCCGCCCTGCCGCTGGGCGGCGCGAGCCGCCAGCGCGGCGACGGTGGGCGCCTCGAACAGCAGGCGCATCGGAATATCGGCGTTCAGAGCCGCGCCCAGGCGGGCCACCAGGCGGGTACCCATGAGCGAGTTGCCGCCGAGGGCGAAGAAGTCGTCGTCCGCGCCGACCCGCTCGACACCGAGCAGGTCGGCAATGATCTCGGCGACCGCGCGTTCGGCCGCCGTGGCGGGCGCCCGGTAGGAGGTGGCCTGGAACTCCGGTTCCGGCAGGGCCTTTCGATCCAGCTTGCCGGAGGAGTTGAGCGGGAAGGCGTCCAGCGCCACGAAGGCGGCGGGCACCATGTACGGCGGCAGGACCTCGGCGAGCTGTGCGCGCACGTGGTCCAGGGACAGGTTCGCGCCCTGATCGGAGACCAGGTAGGCGACCAGCTGATCGCCCAGCCGGTCATGGCTGCGGGCCACCACCACCGCCTGGGTGACGGAATCGACGGCGATGAGAGCGGTTTCGATCTCACCGAGCTCGATGCGCTGACCGCGCAGCTTCACCTGGAAATCGGTGCGGCCGATGTACTCCAGGCGCTCGGAGCGAGCGCCGTCGGCCGCACGCCACACCACCAGGTCGCCGGTGCGGTACATGCGGGCGCCGGGCTCGAAGGGGTTGGCCACGAACCGATCCGACGTCAGATCGGGACGGCGCACATAGCCGCGCGCCAGTTGATCACCGGCGAGGTAGAGCTCGCCCGGCACCCCGGCCGGGACCGGGCGCAGCCGCGAATCCAGTACGAAGACGCGGGAGTTCCACTGCGGCAGTCCGATCGGCACCGATCGGACATCGTCGCCCTCGGCCTGCCAGTAGGTGATCGAGACGGCGGCCTCGGTCGGGCCGTACAGGTTGTGCACCTTGATGCCGTCGCCCAGCGCGAGCACGGCGTTCACCGTCTCCGGCGGCAGCGCCTCACCGATGACGAAGACGTCCCGCAGGGTCGGCAGGGTGCCGGCGGCGGTCTGCGCGGCGAACACCGTCAGCATCGACGGTACGAAGTCGGTGACCGTCACACCCTGCGCCGCAATGGTTTCGGCAATGTAGCCGGTATCGCGGTGACCGTCGTGGGTGGCCACGACCAGGGTCGAACCACTGCGCAGCGGCATGAAGTAGCCCCACAGCGAGACGTCGAACGTGGTCGCGGTCTTCTGGAAGTAGACATCCCGCGGACCCATGGGGAATTCGGCGAGCATCCAGGCGGTCTGATTGTGAATCGCGCCGTGCGAGACGGCCACACCCTTGGGGCGGCCCGTCGAACCCGAGGTGAAGATGGCGTATGCCGGGTTGTCCGCGCGAACCGGGCGCAGGAGCTCGGCCGCGGTGACCGGCGTGGTCGAGAAGCCTTCCAGCGCAACCGTGTCCAGGAAGAGCACCGGGGTGCCGTCGGACACCGGCACCGCATCGGCGGTCGTGGACAGCACGCAGGCGGGCTGCGCGGTGTCGAGAATGTGCGCGATGCGCTCGGCCGGGTGATCGGGATCCAGCGGAACCCAGGCGCCACCGGCGGTGACGATCGCGTACATGCCGACCACGAGATCCAGCGAGCGGCGAATGGCCAAGCCCACCAGGGACTCCGCACCGACACCCTGCGAAATCAGCAGCCGTGCCAGCTGATTGACCCGTGCGTCGAATTCGGCGTAGGTCAGCTGTGCGCCCTCGTAGACAACCGCGACCGAGTCCGGGTACTGCGCGACCGCACGCCGGTAGCCGTCGAGCAGCAGCTCGGGCGCGACCGAGTAGCGGGTCTCGTTCCAGTCCAGCAGCATTCGCGAACGCTCGGCGGTCTCCAGCAGTTCGATCTCGCCCACCGGCAGCGCCGGATCGGCGACAGCGGCGCGCAGAATGCGGGTGAAGCGGTCGGCGAACTCCCGCATGGTGGCGACGTCGAAGAGATCGGTGGCGTAGCGCAGCACCGCGTACAGCGCGGTGCCGCCGTCCGCCGCCCCCTCGGTCAGGGCCAGCGAGATGTCGAACTGGGCGCTCACGTTCTCCATCGGGAACGCCGCGACCTCGAGTCCGGGCAGCACCAGCACGCTGTCGTCGCGGTGCTCGAAGGTGAGCAGCGCCTGCACGATCGGCGAATAGGCCTGCGAGCGCGCCGGATTCAATTCGTCGACCAGGCGCTCGAACGGCAGATCGGCATTGGCGAAGGCCCGCACATCGGTGTCGCGGACGGCGCCGAGCAACTGCGCGAAGGAGGCGTCCGGCGCCACCCGGGTGCGCAGCACCAGGGTGTTGACGAACATGCCGACCATATCGTCGAGGGCCTGTTCGGAGCGCCCGGCGATCGGGGTGCCGATGACCACATCCTCGGTGCGCGCCAGGCGCGAGAGCAGGGCGGCGTAGGCGGCGTGCACCACCATGAAGGTCGAAACACCCTGGCGGCGAGCCAGTTCCGCGATATCCGCGGTGGCGGCGGCGGGGATTTCGAAGGCGAAGGCGGAACCGCGACCGCTGGCCACCGCCGGGCGGGGCCGATCGGCGGGCAGCTCCAGCAGCGGATCCAGCCCGGCCAGTTCGGTGCGCCAGTGCACGATCTGCTTGCCCAGCACCGATTCCGGATCGGCGGCATCGCCGAGCACCTCGTGCTGCCAGAGCGTGAAATCGGCGTACTGCACGGGCAGCGGCGCCCACTGCGGGGCCCGGCCCGCCGTGCGGGCGGCGTAGGCGACCATGAGATCGCGGGCCAGCGGTGCGGTGGAGACACCGTCGGCGGCAATGTGGTGCGTCACCACGACCAGCGCGTACTCCGGAACGGACAGGTCCGGATCGGCGGAGCGCAGCAGGGTCACACGGACCGGCGCCTCGGTGCGCAGATCGAAACCGTGGTCCAGGAATGCGGCGACCGCGGCGGCCATATCGGTGGTGTCGAGCGCGGTGAGCTCCGGCAGGTTCAGCTCCGCGACGGAGTGCACGACCTGCCGCGGGCCGTCGGCATCCTCCGGGAAGAGGGTGCGCAGCGATTCGTGCCGCTCCAGTACGTCCAGGAAGGCGTCCCGCAGTGCGGGCACATCCAGATCACCGGTGAGCTTGATGGCGGACGGGATGTTGTAGACCGGCGATTCCGAATCCAGGCGGTTGAGCAGCCACATGCGGGTCTGCGCCAGCGACAGCGGGATTCGCTCCGGACGCGGGCGCGGAGCCAGTGGCACGGCGGGCGCGCCCGGCCGGGTGGCGCGCACGGCCAGCTCGGCGACGGTCGGGGCCTCGAACACCTCGCGGACGCTCAGCTCACAGCCCAGCGCCGCATTGGTACGGGCGACCAGGCGCATGGCCAGCAGCGAATTACCGCCCCGGCCGAAGAAGTCGTCGTCGGCGCCGATCGGGCCGCTGCCGAGCAGATCGGCGATGACGGTGGCCAGCACCGCTTCCGCACCTTCGCGCGGCGCCCGGTAGGGCACCGTGGCGGCGGTGAACTCGACCTGCGGCAGGGCCTTGCGGTCGAGCTTGCCGACGGTGGTGAGCGGCATGCGATCCAGGACGACCAGATGTGCGGGCGTCATATAGGCGGGCAGCCGGGTGCGGGCCTGGGCCAGCACCGTTTCGGCGGTGAGCGGACTGCCGGAATCCGGTGCGCCGGAGATGTATCCGACGAGGCAGTCGGTGCCGGCGCTGTCCTTGGCCAGCAGTACGGCGGCATTGGCGACACCGTCCGCGGCCAGCAGGGCGGCCTCGATCTCGCCGAGCTCGATGCGCTGGCCGCGCAGCTTCACCTGGAAATCGTTGCGGCCCAGGTACACCAGATCGCCATTGCGGTTCCAGCGCACCAGGTCGCCGGTGCGGTACATGCGGGTGCCGGGTACGCCGAACGGGTCCGCGACAAAGCGTTCCGCGCTGAGCGAGCCGCGGCCCTGGTAGCCGCGCGCCAGCTGATCGCCGGCCAGATAGAGCTCACCCGTGACACCGGTCGGTACCGGACGGCAGCGGGCGTCGAGCACATAGGCGCGGGTGTTCCAGTTCGGGCGGCCGATGGCGACCTCGAACTCCGGATCCGCATCCGAGAACTCGTGGTAGATGGTGGAAATCGCCGCTTCGGTGGGGCCGTACGCATTGTGCACGGAGCCGCCGACGTGGGCGCGCAGCTGGCCGAGCAGTTCGGCGGGCAGCGCCTCACCACCGGTGTGCAGATGCCGGAACGAGCGCAGCGCATCGCCGCGGCCCTCGGCGACCAGCGCGGCCAGCACGGACGGCACGTGTTCGGCGATGGTGACGCCGTACTCGCGCATGAGATCGGCCAGGTAGTCCAGATCCTGATGACCGCCGGGACGCGGAATCACCAGCGGCGCACCGACGAGTGCGGGCAGGAAGCACTCCCACACCGAGACGTCGAAGCTCAGCGGCGCACGCTGCATGATGCGGTCCGCGCCGGTGACCCGGTAGCGGGATTCGAGCCAGCGCAGCTGGTTCATGATCGCGCGGTGGCTGGTGGCCACGCCCTTGGGCAGGCCGGTCGAGCCGGAGGTGAACAGCACGTAGGCGAGATTGTCCGGGCGCAGTGCGCCGCGCCGGTCGGCGTCGGTGAGCGGGGCGGCGGACAGGTCCGACAGGTCCAGCCCGTCGACCTCGACCACCCGCACGCCGTCGAGCTCGGGCAGCACCGCACCGCCGACCGAGAGCACCAGGGTGGTGTTCGAGGTGTTCAGCACATGCATCAGGCGGTCGGCCGGATACGCCGGATCGACCGGAACATAGGCCGCGCCCGCCTGCACCACGGCGAACAGGGCGACGACCATATCGAAGGAGCGCTGTGCGGTGACGCCGACAATGTCGTCCGGGCCGACGCCGGCCGAGACGAGATGGCGCGCAAGACGATTCGCCCGATCGGCGAGTTCGGCGTAGGTGCGGGTATCGCCCTCGAAGATCAGGGCGACGGTGTCCGGGTCCTGAGCGGCCCGGGCGTCGAGCAGATCGGCGAGCGTTTCGCGGGGCAGCGGGCGGGCGGTGGCATTGCGGTCAACCAGCAGCATGCCGCGCTCGGTGGGCGACATGAGCTCGACATCGCCGGCGGGGACGCGGATATCGGCGACGAGCGCGCGCAGCACCCGCTCGTAGCCGGTCAGGAACTCGGTGACGGTGGACTCGTCGAACAGGTCCAGCGCGTACACGAGGTGCACATCGAGACCGGCGGGCGTGCCGTCGGCCGCGGTGTTCTCCCACAGCGTCCAGTCGACATCGAATTGCACCGTGGTGATGTCGATTTCGACCGGTGCGATGGCCAGATCGTTCAGCTGGAAGTCGGCCCGGGCCATGTTCTGCAGCGTCAGCGTCACCTGGGTGAGCGGCGAATGCGCCTGCGAGCGCACCGGATTCAGCGCATCGACCAGGGTCTCGAAGGGCACCGCGGCGTGATCGAAGGCGGCCACATCGGTGGCGCGCACCAGGTCGAGCAGCTCGCCCAGCGGCATATCGGGTCGCACCTCGGTGCGCAGCAGCAGGGTATTGACGAACATGCCGACCAGATCGTCGAGCGCCTCCTCACCGCGACCCGCGACCGGAGTGCCGATGACGATATCGCTGGTACCGGACAGTCGCGCCAGCAGTACGGCCAGCGCGGAGTGCAGCACCATGAACAGGGTCACGCCCTGTGCGGCGACGAATTCCAGTACGGCGGCGTGCAATTCGGCGTCCAGGTGGCCGCTGACGCTGCCGCCGCGACCGGTCGCCACGGGCGGCCGCGGGCGGTCCGCGGGCAGGGCGAGCAGATCCGGGGCACCGGCGAGGGCGCCGGTCCAGAAGCGCAGCTGCTGCGCCAGCTCGGAATCCGGGTCCGTCACGCTGCCGAGCGTCGCGCGCTGCCAGATGGCGAAGTCGGCGTACTGCACCGGCAGCGCCGCCTGATCGGGCGCGCCGCCCGCGGCGCGCGCCACGTACGCGGTGGCCAGATCCCGGGTGAGCGGGGCCAGGGACCAGCCGTCGGAGGCGATGTGATGCACCACGAACAGCAGCACGTGCTCGTCGCCGGCCAGCCGGAGCAGCCGGATCCGCAGCGGCACCTCAGTCGTGACATCGAAGACGGTGTTCGCCACGGCATCCACCACCGCGGGCAGTTCGGCGGCGGTGACGGTTTCGGGCGCCAGATCCACCAGCCGGGTCCCGGCGGGCAGCACCACCTGGGTGGCCTCGCCGTCGTGCTCCGGGTACAGGGTGCGCAGGGTTTCGTGGCGGGCGATCAGATCCGTCACCGCGGCCTGCAGGGCGGGCACATCCAGCGTGCCGGTCAGGCGCAGCGCGAACGGAATGTTGTAGGAGGTCGCGGCACTGCCCACATCGAAACGATTGAGGAACCACATGCGCTGCTGAGCGATCGACAGCGGGATGAGGTCACCGCGCTGCTGCGGGACGAGCGGCGCGATCGCCGGGGCGGCATTCGCGCTCAGGTCGGTGAGCCGCACCGCCAGGGCGCGCACGGTGGCGGCCTCGAAGATGGTGCGCAGCGGTACTTCCACGCCGATCGATTTGCCGAGGCGGGCGGCCAGCTGGGTGGCGATGAGCGAGTTGCCGCCGAGCTTGAAGAACACATCGTCGGCGCCGACCGGCTCGTCGAGACCGAGCAGCACGGTGAAGGTATCGGCGATCAGCTGCTCGGTCGCGGTGAGGGGCACCGTGACTTCCAGCGGGACGAATTCCGGTGCGGGCAGCGCGCCGCGGTCCAGCTTGCCGTTCGGGGTGAGCGGCAGCTCGTCGATGATCACCAGGGCGTCGGGAACCATATCGGCGCTGAGGAATTCGGCCAGCCGGTCGCGAAGCGCGCGGGAATCGAGCGCGACACCGGTATCGGGGACCGCATAGCCGAGGAGCCGATCGCCGATCTGCTCCTCCGGCCGCACCACCACGACGGCCCCGCGGACACCGGGGCAGCGCAGCAGCGCGGCCTCGATCTCCCCGAGTTCGATCCGCATACCGCGCAGCTTGACCTGGAAATCATTGCGGCCCAGGTATTCCAGTTCGCCATCCGAGTTCCAGACGGCGAGGTCGCCGGTGCGGTACATGCGGGCGCTGTCCCCGAAGGGGTTGGCCACGAAGCGATCCGAAGTCAGATCGGGGCGGGCGACGTAGCCGTGCGCGAGCTGATCACCGGCGAGATAGAGCTCACCCGTGACACCCACGGGCGCCGGGCGCAGGCGCGAATCCAGCACGTACACCTGGGTGTTGAAGACCGGAGAACCGATCGGCACCGAGGCGGTGTCGGCGGCGGTGACCTCGTGGTACGTGACATCGACGGCGGTTTCGGTCGGGCCGTACAGGTTGTGCAGCTCGCCGCCGGTGATCGCACACAGGCGCTGGGCCGGCTCGGGCGTGAGCGCCTCACCGGAGGTGAACACCAGGCGCAGGCCGGTGCACTCGGCAGCCGCCGCCTCGGCAAGGAAGTCCGAGAGCATCGACGGCACGAAGTGCGTGACCGTCACGCCCGCGCGGGCGATGAGGCCGGCCAGATAGGCCGGGTCGCGGTGGCCGTCCGGCGCGGTGACGATCAGTTTGGCGCCGATCTGCAACGGCCAGAAGAACTCCCACACCGAGACGTCGAAGGTGGCCGGGGTCTTCTGCAACACGATATCGGCGGCGGTCAGCCCGTACTCGGACTGCATCCACACCAAACGGTTGACGATCGCCGAGTGCGGCACCGCCACACCCTTCGGGCGGCCCGTCGAACCGGAGGTGAAGATGACATACGCGGTATTCGAATCCCGCAGCGGCGCACGGCGATCCGCATTGTCCAGCGGCGCTCCGGAGTAGCCGGTGAGATCGAGCAGATCGATGCGGACCTGCGCGGTGTCGACGTCCAGATCGGCGCCGGAGGTCAGCACGCACACCGGATCCGCGGTGGCGAGCATATCTTCGGTGCGCGCTGCCGGGTGCTCCGGATCCAGCGGCACATACGCGCCACCGGCGACGGTGACCGCGTACATACCGACCACCAGATCGAGGGAGCGCCGCATACCCAGCGCCACAAAGGATTCCGGTCCGACGCCCTCGGCGATCAGCCAGCGCGCCAGGCGGTGCACCCGGGCGGCGAACTCGCCGTAGGACAGAACTGTCCCCTCGAATTCGAGGGCAGGTGCATCGGGGCTGGTCAGCACCTGTGCCTCGAAGAGCGAAACCAGGGTCGAGGCAGCGGAATTGCGCTCGGCGAAGACCGAATCCCAGTGCACGGCGGTGTCGTTCCAGTCGGTCACGACCAGTGCGCGCTCGGCGGCGTCGAGCAGTTCGAGATCGCCGATGGCCACGGACGGATCGGCGGCGACGGCGGCGAGCACCTGGACGAAGCGCCGCCCGAAGGCGGTCGCGAAGTGATCGTCGAAAAGCTCTGCGGCGTAGGTGAGTTCGGCCGACATGCCGGAGTCGGCGTCCGAGAGGGTCAGCTGCAGGTCGAATTTGGCCGACTGCTGGTCCAGGTCCACGCCGGAGACGGCGAGACCGGGCAGCTCCAGGGCGGCGACGCTCTGATTCTGGAAGGTCAGCATGACCTGGAAGAGCGGGTGCCGGGCCTGCGAGCGGGGCGGGTCGAGCACCTCCACCAGGCGCTCGAAGGGCACCTCCGCATAGGCGAAAGCCCGCAGGTCGTGCTCGCGCACCCGGCTCAGCAGGTCGGCGAAGGATTCACCGGTGCGCACCTGCGCGCGCAGCACCAGCGTATTGACGAACATGCCGACCATATCGTCGAGCGCACGGTCACCGCGGCCCGCGACCGGGACGCCGACGGCAATGTCCTCGCCGCCGGAGAGCCGGGCGAGCAGGGCGGCGAAAGCACTGTGCACCACCATGAACAGGGTCGCGCCGTGCTGCTGCGCCACCCGGTTCAGACCGGCCACCACGTCGGCGGGCAGTGCGAACAGGTGCGCACCGGCGCGGTTGGAGGCGACGGCCGGACGCGGCCGGGTGGACAGCCGCAGCTCGTCCGGCAGACCGGTCAGGGCCTGCGTCCAGTAGGCGAGCTGGCGGGCGGCGAGCGAGTCCGGATCGTCCTCGGAGCCCAGGACCCGCTGCTGCCACAGTGCGTAGTCGGCGTACTGCACCGGCAGCGGATTCCACTGCGGCACAGCGCCTTCGGCGCGGGCGGCGTAGGCGGTCATCAGATCGCGGGTCAGCGGACCCAGCGACCAGCCGTCACCGCTGATGTGGTGCAGGACGAAGACCAGAATATGTTCGGCTGTCGCAGTGCCGGTGTCCGCGAGGCGGAACAGCGCCACGCGCATCGGAATCGCGGTGGTGAGATCGAACCCGACGGTGACCAGTTCGGAAATACGCTCGGCCAGTTCGGCTTCGGTGACCGTGACCGGTTCCAGACCCGGAAGGCGCTGGCCGGTGGGAAGCACCACCTGGGTGCTGCGGCCGTCGGCGGTGGCCGGGTAGACGGTGCGCAGCACCTCGTGCCGGTCCACCACATCACCGATGGCGCGGCGCAGGGCCGCCACCTCGAGATCGCCGGAAAGACGCACGGCCAGCGGAATATTATTGACCGCCGACTCCGGATCGAGGCGGTTGAGGAACCACATGCGCTGCTGCGCCGGGGACAATGGCAGCAGTTCGGGGCGCGGACGCGCCACCAGCGGCGCCCGGCCGCCGGTACCGGCGGCTTCCTCCGCACGGGCGGCCAGCGCCGCTACGGTCGGCGCTTCGAAGAGCACGCGCACACCGAGATCGGCGCGCAGCGCGGCGGCCAGGCGGGCCGTGACCTGGGTGGCGACCAGCGAATTGCCGCCCAGTTCGAAGAAGTCGTCGTCGAGGCCGACCCGCTCGATGCCGAGCACATCGGCGAAGGTGCCCGCCACGATCTCCTCGATCGGAGTGGTCGGCGCACGGAAAACCTTGGCCTCGAATACGGGCGCGGGCAGAGCATTTCGGTCCAGCTTGCCCGAGATGTTCAGCGGGAAGGCGTCCAGCACCACGAAGGCGGCCGGAATCATGTAGCCGGGCAGGGATTCCGCAAGCGCCGTCCGTGCCTCGTCGATATCGACGAGGTGGCCGGCGGCCGGAATCACATAGGCGGCGAGCTGATCGCCGAGTCGCTCATCGGTGCGCAGCACCACCACGGCCTGGGCGATGGCGTCCTGTGCGGTGAGCGCGGTCTCGATCTCACCCAGCTCGATGCGCTGACCACGCAGCTTGACCTGGAAGTCGGTGCGGCCCAGGTATTCCAGCTCGCCGGTGGCAGTCCACTGCACCAGGTCGCCGGTGCGGTACATGCGCTCGCCCGGGTGGAAGGGGTCCGCGACGAACCGATCGGCGGTGAGGTCGGCGCGGCGCAGGTAGCCGCGCGCCAGCTGCACGCCGGACAGGTACAGCTCACCCGGAACACCGAGCGGCGACGGGTGCAGACGCGAATCCAGCACGTATACCCGGGTGTTCCAGACCGGGCGGCCCATGGGCACGAAATCGGCGTCCCCGAGCACGAATTCGCGGAAGGTGACCTCGACCGCGGCCTCGGTGGGGCCGTAGAGGTTGTGCACCCGCGCACCGGTCAATTCCCACATGCGGCGGGCGGCCGCGGCGGGCAGCGCCTCACCGGAGCAGAACACGTGACGCAGCGAATTGCACTGTGCAGCAGTGGGTTCGGTGACGAAGACCGCCAGCATCGACGGGACGAAGTGGGCGGAGGTGATGCCCTGGCGGCGAATCAGTTCCGACAGGTAGGCCGGATCGGTGTGCCCTTCGGGGCGGGCCAGCACCAGTCGGGCGCCGACCTGCAGCGGCCAGAAGAACTCGGGCACCGACACATCGAAGGTGACCGGCGTCTTCTGCAGCAGTCGATCGTTCTCGTCGAGAGCGACATGCGCCTGCTGCAGCCAGCGCAGGCGGTTCACGATGGATGCGTGCGATACCGCGACGCCCTTGGGGCGGCCGGTGGAACCGGAGGTGAAGATGACGTAGGCGGTGTTGTCCGGGCGCAGCGGTGCGATGCGGTCCGCATCGCGCAGCGGCTCCGCAGCGTATCCGGATACATCCAGCAGGTCGATCCGGAGCTGCCGCTCGATGCTCGGGTCCAGGTCCGCGCCGGAGGTCAGCACGAACACCGGCCGGGCGGTATCGAGGACATGGCCGATGCGATCGGCCGGATGATCCGGATCCAGCGGCACATACGCCGCACCGGCCGCGATGACGGCGTACATGCCGACCACGAGGTCGATGGAGCGTCGCATGCCCAGGGCGACCAGGCTTTCCGGGCCGACACCCGCGGCGATCAGGTGCCGGGCCAGCCGGTGCACCCGCGCGGAGAACTCGGCGTAGGTCAGCTCGGGCGTGCCCTCGAATACCAGCGCGGTCCGCAGCGGAGTGCGCGCCGCCTGCTCCTCGAACAGCGAGATCAGGGTGGCGGAATCGGCCCACTCGTGCGCGGTGGTATTCCAGACATCCAGCAGCAGACTGTATTCGGCGCCGTCGAGCAGTTCGATATCACCGACGGCCGCGGACGGTTCTGCGGCCACCGCGTCCAGAATGCGGACCAGGCGCTCGGCCCACAGTGCAATGGTGCCGGCGTCGAACATATCGGTGGCATAGGTGAATTCGGCGACGATGCCGCCGGCGGCATCGTCGGTCATATTCAGCTGCAGGTCGAACTTCGCGGTGGCGGTGTCGAAGGGCACCCCGTCCACCGCGAGACCCGGCAGGGTGAACGCGGCGGCGCCGGTGTTCTGGAAGGACAGCAGCACCTGGAACAGCGGGTGCCGGGCCTGCGAGCGGACCGGGCTGAGAATCTCCACCAGGCGCTCGAACGGCAGATCGGCGTGGCCGAAGGCGGCCAGATCGGTGTCCTTGGTGCGGGCCAGCAGGCCGGTGAAGCTTTCGGCCGTATCGAGTTCGGTGCGCAATACCAGGGTATTGACGAACATGCCGATGGCCTCGTCGAGCAGGGCCTCACCACGGCCGGCGACCACGGTGCCGATGGCGATATCGGCGGAGCCGGACAGCCGCGACAGCAGTGTCGCGAAGGCCGCGTGCACCACCATGAACCGGCTGGCGCCCTGGGTGCGGGCCAGGCGGTCGAGCGCCTCGGCCAGATCGGACTCCAGCGAGAACCGGTGCACGGCACCGTGATTGGAGGCCACCGCGGGGCGCGGGCGATCGGAGGGCAGATCGAGCTGTTCGGGCAGACCGTCCAGGCCGCGGGTCCAGTAGTCGATCTGCTGTGCGATCGGCGAGCTCGGATCCTCCTCGGAGCCGAGCACCTCGCGCTGCCACAGCGCGTAGTCGGCGTACTGCACGGGCAGTGGGTTCCACTGCGGCGCGGCGCCGTTCGCACGGGCCGCATAGGCGGTCATGATCTCGCGGGCGAGCGGGGCCAGCGACCAGCCGTCGGCGGCAATGTGGTGCACCACGAAAACCAGGACGTGTGCAGGCTGTTCGGCGTCGGTGACCCGGAACAGGCCGGTACGCACCGGAGCCGCGGCGGTCACATCGAAGCCCGCGGTGAGCAGCGGGGTCAGCGCGGCCTCGAGGTTGCGCTCGGTGACGTCGACCGGCGCCGAGCCCAGGCTGTCGGCAATCGGTCCGGACGGCAGGATGACCTGCACGCCACGGCCCTGCGCGGTCTGGGGGTAGACGGTGCGCAGCACCTCGTGACGGTCGATGAGATCGCCTACGGCCAGCGCCAGCGCCTGGACGTCGAGGTCGCCGGTGAGGCGGACCGCGAGCGGGATGTTGTTCACAGCCGAAGCCGTGTCGAAACGGTTCAGGAACCACATGCGCTGCTGCGCGAGCGACAGCGGAATCTCGTCCGGACGCTCCTGCGCCACAAGTTCGCTGCGGCTACCGGTGCCCGCCTGCGCCTGCACACGGGCCGCCAAAGCGGCCACAGTCGGGGCATCGAACAGCGTGCGCACCGGCACACGGGTATCGAGAGCCGCACCGAGTCGAGCGACAACCTGAGTCGCGATGAGCGAGTTGCCACCCAGCTCGAAGAAGTCGTCCTCGGCACCCACCGGGAGCTCGAGACCGAGCACCTCGGTGAAGACCGCAGCGACAATCTCCTCGGCACGGGTGGCCGGAGCACGGAACTCGCGAGCAGCGAACTCCGGCTCGGGCAGGGCACGACGATCGAGCTTGCCATTGGCATTGAGCGGGAACGCATCCATGGTCACGAAACCGGCCGGGACCATGTACGAGGGCAGCTGTGCGGACAGGTGGGCGCGCAAGGCGTCCACATCCACCGAACCCTCGGCGAGGACCACATAGCCGACGAGCTGATCACCGGTGCGGGTATCCGAACGCAGGACCACAACGGCCTGCGCGACCGACTCATGGGCCGTGAGGGCAGCCTCGATCTCGCCGAGTTCGATCCGCAGCCCGCGCAGCTTCACCTGGAAGTCGGTGCGGCCCAGGTACTCCAGCTCACCGGCGGCGGTCCAGACCACGAGGTCACCGGTGCGGTACATGCGCTCACCCGGGGTGAAGGGGTTCGCTACGAACCGATCCGAGCTCAGATCCGCACGCGCCACATAACCACGGGCCAGCTGCACACCCGCGAGGTAGAGCTCACCCGCCATACCCGGCGCGACCGGGTGCAGACGCGAATCCAACACGTAGAGCTGGGTATTGAAGACCGGACGACCGATCGGCACCGTCTCGGTATCAGCGTCGACGACCTGGTGGTAGGTCACATCGACCGCGGCCTCGGTGGGACCGTACAGGTTGTGTAGCGCCGCACCGGTCACCGCGCGCAACTGCTGCGCGGTGGTCGCGGGCAATGCTTCACCGGAGGCGAAAACCATTCGCAGGCTGGTGCATTCGGCGGCAGCGGTCTCGGCGACGAACACGGCCAGCATGGACGGCACGAAGTGTGTCGTCGTGACGCCTTCTCCGGCAATGACTTCCGCCAGGTACACCGGGTCGCCATGACCGTCGGGCTTGGCCACGACCAGGCGCGCACCGACCTGCAAGGGCCAGAAGAACTCCCACACCGACACATCGAAAGTGGCCGGAGTCTTCTGCAACACCACATCGTCAGCAGTCAGGCTGTACTCGGACTGCATCCACACCAAACGGTTGACAATGGCCGCATGGCTGACCGCCACACCCTTCGGACGGCCCGTCGAACCGGAGGTGAAAATGACGTAGGCGGTATTCGAAGGCCGCAGCGGCGCACGGCGCTCCGCGTCGGTCAGCGGAGCATCCGAGTACGCCGACAGCTCGAGAGAATCGACCGCGAGCACCGAGACACCCTCGTGGGTGAACCCGTCGCGCTCGGTCGTCAGCACGCACACCGGGTCGGCTGTGTCGAGCACGTAGGCAATACGGTCCGCTGGCTGATCCAGGTCCAGTGGCACGTACGCGCCACCGGCCTCCAGCACCGCGTACATGGCGATCACCAGGTCCAGCGACCGGCGAATGCCCAGCGCGACCAGGCTGTCCGGGCCGACACCGGCCTCGATCAGCTTGCGCGCCAACTGATGCACACGACCGGCGAACGCACCGTAGGACAGCTCTGCCCGTGCCTCGCTGCGCTCGGGTGTCCCCTCGAACGAGAGAGCTGTGGCGCCGGGAGTACGCGCGGCCTGCGCTTCGAACAGCGCGACCAGTGTATTCGTAGCATCCCTCGTCATTCCGGCATGCTTTTGGCCGGAATCCACAGCTGCGACAGCGAGATCCCGGCCAAGAGCATGCCGGGATGACGCGGCGGAAGCGCCCTCGGACGACGAGGCCGTGGACGCGGCGGAAGCGCCCTCGGATGATGGGGCCGTCAGGGCGTCGAGGACCGCAGCTACGTCGAATGCGGTGTGGTTCCACTGCGAGACGACCAGCTCGTGCTCGTGATCGTCGAGCAGGTCGATATCGCCGACGGCGCGATCAGGCTGTGCCGTCACGGCTTCCAGCAGTCGCTCGAAGCGCTGCGTGAAACTCGCCATGGCGGCGGCATCGAAAAGGTCGGTGGCGTAGATCAGTTCGGCGGTGATGCCGGATGGGGTGCCGTCGTGCTGTTCGGTGAGCACCAGTTGCAGGTCGAACTTGGCGGTGTCCAGCGGCAGGTCGACGCCGCTGACGGTCAGGCCGGGCAGCTCCGCTGCGGCGGGGCCCGAGTTCTGGAAGGACAGCATGACCTGGAACAGCGGGTGCCGGGCCTGCGAGCGGGCCGGCTCGAGGATCTCCACCAGGCGCTCGAACGGCAGGGTGGCGTGCGCGAAGGCGGAGAGATCGGTTTCGCGGGTGCGGGACAGCAGTTCAGCGAAGGTATCGCCGCCCTCGACCCGAGTGCGCAGCACCAGGGTATTGATGAACACGCCGATCAGATCGTCGAGCTGCTGTTCGCCGCGGCCGGCGATCGGCGTGCCGACGGCGATATCCGCATCGCCGGACAGCCGGGACAGCAGCACCGACAGCGCCGCGTGCATGAGCATGAAGACGGTGACGCCCTCAGCGCGGGCCAGGGCCGAGACCGCTCGGTGCAGGTCTGCATCGATGGTGAAACCGATGCGCCCGCCCCGGTAGCTGGCCTCCTGCGGCCGGGGGTGACTGAGGGGCAGATTCAGCTCTTCGGGCAGTTCCGCGAGAGTCTGCTGCCAGTAGGCGATTTCGCGGGAGAAAGTGGAGTCGGGGTCGTGCTCGTCGCCCAGCACGGCGCGCTGCCACAGCGCGTAGTCGGCGTACTGCACGGGCAGCGGGCTCCACTGCGGCGCTTCGCCGTTCGCTCGTGCCAGGTAGGCCGCGGTCAGTTCGCGCACCAGCGGACCGAACGAGAAGCCGTCCGCCGCAATGTGATGCACGACGAAGGCGATCGCATACTCGTCGGCGGCGACCTGATAGAAGCGCACTCGGAGGGGCAGCTCACGAGCGACGTCGAAGCCGCGCGCGGCGAATTCCGCCACCGCCGAGTCCACTTCGGGCACGGATACCGGGCGCACGGCGAGATCCAGATCGACCTCCGTCATCGGCAGCACCACCTGGTGACCGCCGTCCACGGATTCGGGGAACAGCGTGCGCAGCGATTCCTGACGCCGCACCACATCCAGCACGGCGGTGCGCAGCGCATCCAGGTCCACGCGGCCGCGCAGGCGAACCACGAAGGGCAGGTTGTATGTCGGTGCGGCGGTGTCGAACTGGTTGAGGAACCACATGCGCTGTTGCGCCGCGGACAGCGGCAGCAGTTCCGGCCGCGGCTGAGCGGTCAGCGGGGGCCGCTGGTCGGCGGGGTGTTCGGCGGTCGCGGCGCGGGCCGCGAGACCGGCCACGGTCGGGGACTCGAACAGGGCGCGCACCCCGATCCGGGCGCCGAAGGCCGCCGATACCCGGGCCACCACCTGGGTGGCGACCAGTGAGTTGCCGCCCAGGGCGAAGAAGTCGTCGTCGGCGCCGATCCGCTGTACGCCGAGGATATCGGCGAAGATACCGGCGACGATCTCCTCGGCCGGGGTGCGCGGGGCCCGGAAGCCGGTGTCGTCGGCGCCGAATACCGCTTCCGGCAGGGCCTTTCGATCCAGCTTGCCCGAGGAGTTCAGCGGGAAGGCGTCCAGGGCCAGCACGGCGGCCGGGATCATGTAGGACGGCAGCTGGTCGGCGGCGGCGCGGAGGAGTTCGGCGGTGTCCACCGTGTGGCCCGGCGCGGGCACCACGTAGCCGACCAACTGCTGGCCGGTGGCGGTATCGGCGACCAGCACCACGGCCTGGCTCACCGCCGGATGGGCCAGCAGGACGGTCTCGATCTCACCGAGTTCGATGCGCTGGCCGCGGAATTTGACCTGGAAGTCGATGCGGCCCAGGTAGACCAGTTCACCCTCGGCGGACCACTTGACCAGGTCGCCGGTGCGGTACATGCGCTCACCAGAGGTGAACGGGTTGGCGACGAACCGGTCGGAGCTCAGATCGACCCGGCCGAAATAGCCGCGCGCCAGCTGCACGCCCGCCAGGTAGAGCTCACCCGCCACGCCGATCGGCGCCGGGCGCAGGCGCGAATCCAGCACGTAGACCTGCGAATTCCACTCGGGCTCGCCGATCGGGACGGTCACGGTGTCGGTATCGAGGGCTTCGCGGAAGGTGATGGACACCGCGGCCTCGGTGGGGCCGTACAGATTGTGCAGACCGGCGGCGCTGACCGCACGGAAGGCCGCCACCGTCTCCGGCGGCAGCGCCTCGCCGATGACGAAAACGTCGCGCAGCGAATCGAGTTCGGCGCGCTGGGCGTGCATGGCGAAGACCGTCAGCATGGACGGGACGAAGTCGGTGAGCGTAACCCCGTGCCGGGCAATGGTTTCCGCCACATAGCGGGGGTCGCGGTGGCCGTCGGGGGTGGCCAGCACCATGGTGGCGCCGGTGCGCAGCGGCAGGAAGTAGCCCCACAGCGAGACGTCGAAGGTGGTGGCGGTCTTCTGCAGGTACACATCGGACCGGTTCACACCGTATTCGGCCTGCATCCAGGCCAGCTGATTGGCAATGGCGCGGTGGGTGACCGCGACGCCCTTGGGCTTGCCGGTGGAGCCGGAGGTGAACAGCACGTAGGCGGGATGGTCCGGGTGCAGCGCGGCGCGGCGGGCGCGATCGTCGATGCGGGTGGCCGGGTAGCCGGACAGGTCCAGCTCGTCCACGTAAAGCAGTGGCACGTCGGCGGTTTCGGGCAGGGTGAGCCCGTCGGCGCGAGTGGTCAGCACGACGTGCGGGTGGGCCGTGCCGAGAATATGGCCGATGCGCTCGGCCGGATGACTCGGATCGATCGGCACGTAGGCGCCGCCGGCGCGCAGTACCGCGTACATGGCGACGATCAACTCGACCGAGCGGGCCATGCCCAGCACAACCTGCGATTCCGGGCCAACGCCGGACTCGATCAGCAGCCGGGCCAATCGGTTGGCGCGCTCGGACAATTCGGCGTAGGTGAGTTCGGTGTCACCGAAGATGAGCGCGGTGGCCTGCGGGGTCCGGCGCTCCTGGCCGTCGAAGCCCTCGTGCAGATAGAGGTCGGAGACGCGGTGGCCGCTGGCATTCCAGCTCGCGGTGACATAGTCGAATTCGCCGGCGTCCAGCAGTTCGATATCGCCCACCGGGCGATCGGCGGCGGCGGTCGCGGCGGTCAGCAGCCGGGTGAATTTGGCCGCGAACTCGTGCACGGTGGCGGCGTCGAACAGGTCGGTGGCGTAGGTGAAGGCGGCGCTGTACGCCTCGTCGCGATCCGAGATCGTCAGCTGCAGATCGAATTTGGCGACACCGGTCTCGAAGTCGAACACCTCGGCGTCCACACCGGGCAGCAGCAGGCTCTGCTCCCCCAGGTTCTGCATGAACAGCGCCACCTGGAACAGCGGATGCCGGTTCTGCGCGCGGGCCGGATTGAGCACCTCGACCAGGCGCTCGAACGGCACCTCGCGGTGTGCGAAGGCGCTCAGGTCACGCTGGCGGGCGTGCGCGACCAGATCGGTGAAGGAGGCCGCGCCGTCCACCTCGGTGCGCAGCACCAGGGTATTGACGAACATGCCGATGAGATCGTCCAGGGCGGCATCGCCACGACCGGCGACCGGAATGCCGACGGCGATATCGGCGGAGCCGGAGAGCCGGGCCAGCAGCGCGGCGAGTGCGGCGTGCAGCACCATGAACGGGGTGGCCTGGCAGGCGGCCGCGACCCGGTCGACGGCGGCGCGCAGTTCGGCGCCGATCTCGAATTCGATGGTGGCGCCGCGGTAGCTGGAGACGGCCGGGCGGGCGTGATCCAGCGGAAGTTCCAGCTGGGCGGGCAGTTCCGCGAGTTCCTGTGCCCAGAATTCGAGCTGGCGGGCGGCCAGCGAGTCCGGATCGGTCTCGTCGCCGAGCAGCGCCTGCTGCCACAGCGCGTAATCGGCGTACTGCACCGCGAGCGGGGCCCAGCCGGGCGCCGTCCCGGTCTGCCGAGCGGTATAGGCGACAACCAGGTCCCGGGCCAGCGGGCCCATGGACGCTCCGTCACCGGCAATGTGGTGCAGCACCAGCACCAATACGTGGTCGGCCGGACCGACCCGGAGTAGTCGCATGCGCAGCGGCACCTCGGCCGCGACGTCGAATCCCCGTGCCGCCGCGGCGGATACGGCGGCGACCAGACCGTCTTCGGCCACCTCGACCGGCGTGAGGTCGACATCGAGGCCCGGCAGCACCACCTGGGTCGGGCCGGCCGGAGTCTGCGGGTAGTAGGTGCGCAGCGATTCGTGCCGCTCGATCAGGTCGGAGACGGCGGCGGACAGCGCCGCGACATCCAAATCGCCGCGCAGCCGGAGGGCGAACGGCATATTGTCCACGGCGGACTGATCGAAATTGTCCACGGCGGACTGATCGAAACCGTCTGCGGGAGCGCTGGATTCGCTGTGCGCGTAGCGGTTGAGGAACCAGATGCGCTGCTGGGCGGGCGAAAGCGGCACCTGGTCCGGGCGGGCGGCGGCGGCGAGCACCGGCCGGTCGGCGTCGAATTCGGCCGGTCCGATCAGCGCCGCATCGGAATTGGCCTGTGCGACCGGGTCTTCCGCGAGCAGGGCGAGCGCCGCGACCGTCGGGCGATCGAAGAAGTCGCGCACATCCAGGGTGATGCGCAGGGCCTCGGAGATCCGGGCGATGGCCCGGGTGGCAATGAGCGAATTGCCGCCCAGGGCGAAGAAATCATCCTCGGCGCCGACCCGCTCGAGGCCGAGCAGATTCGCGAAGACGGCCGCCACGGCCACCTCCGCGGTGGTCTCGGGCTCGCGGTATTCGGCTGCGCTGTCGGTGAATTCGGGCTCGGGCAGGGCCCGGCGGTCCAGCTTGCCGCTCTGGTTCACCGGGAACTCCGGCAGCACCATGAGCAGTGAGGGCACCATGTACTCGGGCAGGCGTTCGCGTGCCGCCGCCAGTACGGCCGCGGTGTCCAGGTCGCCGGCGGCGGGCACCACATAGCCGACCAGGTGATCGCCGCTCACGGTGTGGTGCAGCAGTACCGCCGCCTGCGCGACCTGCTGGTGATCCAGCAGTGCCGCCTCGACCTCACCGAGTTCGATGCGCAGGCCGCGCAGCTTCACCTGGAAGTCGCTGCGGCCCAGGTACTCCAGCTCGCTGGGGCCGCCGTCCACGGCGGGGGTCCAGCGCACCAGGTCACCGGTGCGGTACATGCGATCGCCGGGCGCACCCTCGGGATTGGCGACAAAACGCTCGGAGGTCAGCGACGCGCGGGCGACATAGCCGCGGGCCAATTGCACACCGGCCAGATACAGCTCGCCGACCACACCGGCCGGGACCGGCTCCAGATTGTCGTCGAGGACGAGCAGATCGGTGTCATCGGCGGCCGCGCCGATCGGGACCTGCACGGTATCGGCGGCGGTGACCTCGTGCGCCGTCACGTCGACGGCCGCTTCGGTCGGGCCGTACAGATTGTGCAGGGTGGCGCCGCTGACGTCGCGGAAGGCGGCGGCGGTGGCGGCGGGAAGGGCCTCACCGGAGGCGAAAACGCCACGCAGGGAATCGGATACGCCGTCGCGCGCGGCCTCGGCCACGAAGACCGACAGCATGGAGGGCACGAAGTGGGCGATGCTGATGCCGTAGTCGGCGATCGTGCGCAGCAGGTACGCCGGATCACGGTGACCCTCCGGCTCGGCGATCACCAGGCGCGCGCCGACCTGCAGCGGCCAGAAGAACTCCCAGACCGAGACGTCGAAGGTGAAGGGCGTCTTCTGCAGCACGGCGTCGGCCTCGTGCAACCGGTACATGCGCTGGCGCCAGCGCAGATTCGCGACGATCGCGCGGTGCGAGACCGCCACGCCCTTGGGGCGTCCGGTGGAACCCGAGGTGAAGATGACATAGGCGATGCTGTCCGCATGCGCCTGCACGACATCGCGATCCGCGGTGGGCGAGAGCGCGACGCCCGTCGCGGTGCGCTCGAATTCGTCGATGCGCAGCACCGGGACGGCGGTATCGAAGTCCGGCTCATCGGCCGTAGTGGTCAGTACGACAGCGGGTTTCGCCACCGACAGCACATAGGACAGGCGCTCGGCCGGGTGATCCGGATCCAGCGGGACGTACGCGCCGCCGGCCTTGACGATGGCGTACATGCCGACCAGCAGTTCGAAGGAGCGGCGCACGGCCAGGCCGACCAGCACGTCCGGTCCGACGCCGGCGGTGAGCAGCCGCCGGGCCAGAGCATTGGCGCGGGCATCGAATTCGGCGTAGGTCAGGGACTCGCCGCCGAACTGCAGCGCCACCGCGTCGGGGGTGCGGCGCACCTGCTCCTCGAACAGCGAGGCCAGCGTCTCGATCGGCGCCAGATGCGGCGACAGCACCGCGGCCGCGGCCTTGACGGCATCGTTCAGCAGGTCCTCGAGAACGGCGGTGAGCGCGCCCTCCTCGCCCTCCATCAGGGCGGGCAGCTGACCGGAAATGACGACCTGAACCAGCGACTCCGGTTCCAGCGCACCACCCATGGCCTCGGCGAGCATGCCGAGTTCAGCGGCCAGCGCACCGTAGCCGACCGAAATATCCCCACCCCGCACCGCGATACGGTCCGGCTCCAAGGCCGCCACCGTCTCGATCAGATTCGGCAGATCGGCGAGACCGTAGGCGCTGCGCAGCGCCGCCTGGTTACCGAACCGGCTGATTGCGACCGACTCCACACCGGACATCAGAGGGCTCCTTCTGACAAAAGCAGTGCCTGCGCATCGCCCGAGAGCGTCCGCAGGACTTGGGACAGGCCACCCGCACCGAGGGCGGCCAGGATGCCGGGTACCAAACCGGCCAATGCGACATTCACCAGTGCCTCCGGCTTCGCCGCCGCACCCATGGCACGGGCGACGGTGGCGATCTTGGCGGCTAGGTCGCGGTAGGTGACGCGGTATTCGCCGTGCGAGACGGCGATCGCGCCGGGAGCGAGCTCGGCGGCGGCGGCGATCAGCGCCGGGAGCTCGGCCGGTGGCACCGCGGCGGGCGCCTGCGGGGCGCCGGTGCCGGAGTGCACTGCCGCGTCGGAGGACTCCGATGCGACCGACCGTGCGGACTGCCCACTGCGAGGGCGTTCCGCATCGGTACGAATATCGATGGCGCGCACCACGATCGCCGGATCACCGGCGACGGTGTCGAGCACCCGCAGCAGCCGTCCCGCCATCAGGCGAATGGTGGCTGCCTCGAAAATATCGGTGGCATAGGCGAACTGCATGCGCAGGCCGGTGACCCGGCCCTGCGCGTCGTAGCGCTCCATACCGGTGAGCTGCAGATCGAACTTGGCCTCGGTCAGCTCCGGCTCCAGCACCTCGACCTCGAGACCGGGCAGCGCCACCGCGGGGGTGTTCATGTTCTGGAAGGTGAACATGACCTGGAACAGCGGGGTGTACGCGCTGGAGCGGGTACGGCCGGAGGTGGACAGCACCGCCTCCACCACGCGCTCGAACGGCACTTCGGCCTGGGCCAGGGCCGCGAGATCACGATCGCGCACCTGGCGGAGCAGCTCGTGGAACGGGGCTCGGGTGTCCACCTCGGTGCGCAGCACCACGGTATTCACGAACATGCCGATCAGATCGTCGAGAGCCCGCTCGCCACGACCCGCGACGGGTGCGCCGACCGCGATATCGCGCAGCCCGGACAGCTTCGACAGCAGTACCGCGAAAGCGCTGTGCACCATGCCGAACAGGGTCGCGCCGTGCTCGCGGGCCACCGCCGCGAGCCGAGCGGTGAGCTCGGCCGGAACCTCGAAATCGACAGTCGCGCCGCGCATATCGCGACGGGCCGGACGGGGCCGGTCGGTCGGCAGCGGGAGCTGCTCCGGCACACCGGCCAGTTCGGCGGTCCAGAAGGCCAGCTGCGCGCTGAGCAGGCTCTGTGGATCGGTGTCCGCGCCGAGCACCGCACGCTGCCAGTCGCTGTAATCGCCGTACTGGATGGCCAGCGGAGTCCACGCGGGGGCCACACCACCGCGACGACTCGTGTAGGCCTGCACCAGATCCCGGGTCAGCGGCGTGACCGAATAGCCGTCCGAGCTGATGTGGTGCATGACCACGACCAGGACGTGCTCGGTGGCCGAGATCCGCAGCAGTGCCATGCGCACGGGCGGCCGCGCCGTGACATCGAAACCGGCGGCGATGACGTCGGCCAGCTTCGCCGGAATTGCCTTGGCAGACACCGGGATCGGGGTCATGTCGATGGCGACCTCGTCCACGGACAGCACAAGCTGTACCGCTTCGCCGTCGATCTCGGGGTAGCTGGTGCGCAGAATGTCGTGGCGGCCCAGCAGATCTCGTACCGCGGCGGTCAGCGCCTCGTGGTCGAGCGTGCCGGTGAGGCGGATGGCGGCGGGCACATTGTAGGCCGCCGAATCCGGGTGCAGGCGGTTGACGACCCACATGCGCTGCTGCGAAAGTGACAGCGGCGCAGGGCCTTCGCCGGTCCGGCGGACCAGCGCGAGCCGGGCCTCGGACGGGTCGGCCGTCGCCAGCCGCTCCGCCAGCGCGGCCACGGTCGGGGCCTCGAACACCGCCGCGACCGGCACCCGCACACCCAGATCCGCGCCGAGCCGCGCAGCGAGCCGGGTCGCCATGAGCGAATTGCCGCCCAGGGCGAAGAAATCGGCGTCCAGACCGGCCACCGGATCGGCATCGGCATTCGACTCCAGGCCGATGACCTCGGCGAAGCAGGCGGCGACCAGGCGTTCGAGCCGGGTCTCCGGGGCGCGGTAGGCGGCGGCGGTGAAGCCGGGCTCGGGCAGCCGGGCCCGATCGACCTTGCCGTTCACATTGAGCGGCAGGGCTTCCAGCACCACCAGGGCGGCCGGAACCATGTACTTGGGCAGGTCGGCGGCGAGGCCCGCGCGCAGTCCGGCCGCCACCTCGTCGTAGCGGGCCGGGTCGGCGCCCGGCACGGCCGCATAGGCGACCAGCCTGGCTCCAGAGTCACCGGCGGTGCGGGCCACCGCGACCGCCGCGGTCACGCCGTCCTGACGGCGCAGCGCGGTCTCGACCTCGCCGAGTTCGATGCGGAAGCCACCGATCTTCACCTGGAAGTCGGCGCGATCGACATACTCGAGCACGCCGTCGGCGCGGCGGCGGACGATATCGCCGGTGCGGTAGAGCCGTCCTTCGCCGAAGGGGTTGGCGACAAAGCGATCCGCGGTGAGCGCGGGGCGGCCGTAGTAACCGCGGGCCAGCTGCGCACCGGAGAGGTACAGCTCGCCCGGTACGCCGATCAGGACCGGCTGCAGGCGGGCATCGAGCACGTACGCGCCGCTGTTCCAGGCCGGTGCGCCGATCGGCACGGTCTGGGCGGGCTGCTCGGCCACCTCGAAGGAGGTGATCGAGACGGCGGCCTCGGTCGGGCCGTAGAGGTTGAACAGCCGGGCGGACTGCTCCCGATGCTTGTCCAGGAAATCCACGGCGGTCGCGGCGGGCAGCGCCTCGCCGATGGCCAGCACGGCCCGCATCGAGGCGGGCAGCGGACCCGCGGTGAGCAGCATGCCGAGCAGTGACGGCACCGGGTGCAGCACGGTGACGGCGTGCCGCTCCATGAGCTCGCGCAGGCGGTCCGGATCGCGCTCGTCGCCGGGCGCGGTCACCACCAGGCTGCCGCCGGTGGTCAGCAGCGACCAGAATTCCCACACCGACAGGTCGAAGGTGGCGGGCGTCTTCAGCAGGGCGCGATCGCTCGCGCCGAGCTCGAAAGTGCCTCGCAGCCACTGCAATTGGTTTGCGATGGCGGCGTGCGGCACCGCGACGCCCTTGGGCGTGCCGGTGGAGCCCGAGGTGAAGATGAGGTACGCGGGATTGTGCTCGCGCAGCGGGCTGACCCGCTCGCCCTCGGTGATCGGCGCGGCCGAGTAGGCGGTGTCGTCCAGGCGATCCACCCGGTGCACCGGCAGTACGGTCTCGAACGGGACGCCGTCGGCGACCGTGGTCAGCACGCAGACCGGCGCGGCCGTATCCACGATGTGGGTGATGCGCTCGGCCGGATGGTCCGGATCGATGGGCACATAGGCGCCACCGGCCTTGACCACCGCGTACATGGCGACCACCAGCTCGATGGAGCGGCGCATGGCCAGCACCACGGTGCGCTCCGGGCCGACGCCGCCGGCCAGTAGCAGCCGCGCCAGCCGGTTCACCCGGGCGTCGAATTCCGCGTAGCTGAGCGAGATCTCACCATCGGCACTGAGCAGTGCGACGGCGTCCGGGGTGGCGGCGACCTGGCTGTCGACCAGATCCACCAGGGTGACGGGATCGACCGCGCGCTCGGTGGCATTCCACTCGGTGAGCACCTGGCGGCGCAGTTCCGCGCCCAGCAGATCGATCTCGCCGACCACCGTCTCCGGTTCGGCGGCAACGGTTTCCAGTACGCGGCGCAGTGCGGCGCTGAAGCGCGCCGCGGTCGCCTCGGTGAACAGGTCGGTGGCGTAGCCCAGGGTGAGGTCCATGCCGGCGGGCACACCGGCCGGGCCGTAGTGGTCTACCGCGAACAGGTGCAGGTCGAACTGGGCGATCTCATTGTCGAATTCGACCTCCGTGACCGACAGGCCGGGCAGCCGCAGGGCAGCCCGCTCATGGTTCTGGAAGGACAGGCCGACCTGGAACAGCGGGTGCCGGGCGGTGGAGCGCTGCGGGTTCAGCACCTCCACCAGGCGCTCGAACGGGACGTCGGCATGGGCGAAGGCGGCGATATCGGCGGTCCGGACCCGGTTCAGCAGTGCCGAGAACGGTTCGGCGGCAGCGATTTCGGTGCGCAGCACCAGGGTGTTCACGAACATGCCGATGAGGTCGTCCAGTGCCGTCTCACCGCGACCGGCGATCGGGGTGCCGACGGTGATGTCGGCGGTGCCGGACAGCCGGGCCAGCAGGGCGGAGAACGCGGCGTGCACCACCATGAAGAGCGTGGCGCCGTGTGCGCGGCCGACCCGGGCGAGGCGGGCGTGCAGTTCGGCGTCGACGGGAACGGTGATGTGCTTGCCGCGCAGGCTCTGCCGGGCCGGGCGCGGGTGATCGGTGGGCAGATCCAGCTGATCGGGCAGACCGGCGAGGGTGTCGTGCCAGAACGAGATCTGCTGTGCCGACAGCGATTCGGCATCGTCCTCGGTGCCCAGCAGGGCACGCTGCCACAGGGCGTAGTCGGCGTACTGCACGGACAGCGGCGACCACACCGGGGCCTGGCCCGCCAGATGCGTGCCGTAGGCGTGCATGAGGTCGCGCACGAACGGCACCACGGAGGAACCGTCGGCCGAAATATGGTGCAGGGCGCCGGCGAAGACGTATTCGGTGCGACGGGCATCGGTGATACGGAACAGGCGCAGGCGCACCGGCACCTCGGCGGTGACGTCGAAGGCGGCGGCCAGCTCCAGAATGCGCTGCGGCAGTTCGGCTTCGGTGATATCGATCGGCTGCAGCGCCTGCACGGCCCGCTCGGCGGGCAGGATCACCTGCACCGGACCCGATTCGGTCTCGGGGTAGACGGTGCGCAGGGTCTCGTGGCGGCCGACCACGGCCGCGACGGCGGCCTGCATCGCGGCCACATCGAGTTCACCGGTCAGGCGCAGGGCCAGCGGAATGGTGTACGCGATCGAATTGCCGTCGAAGCGGTTCAGGAACCACATGCGCTGCTGCGCCGGTGAGAGCGGCAGCTGCTCCGGGCGGGTCCCGGCGACCAGCGCCGGACGCAGAACCGCACCGGTTGCGGCGCTGACCCGGGCGGCGAGATCCCCGACCCGGGACGCCTCGAACAGCAGCCGGACGCCGACCGTGCCGCCGAGCAGACCGCTGAGCCGGGCGGCCGCCTTGGCGGCCAGCAGCGAACTGCCGCCGAGCTCGAAGAAGTCGTCGTCCAGGCCGATGCGCTCGACACCGAGCAGATCCGCGAAGACATCCGCGATGGTCTTCTCCGCGGGAGTCGCGGGAGCACGGAAGACCTTGGCCTCGAATACCGGCGCGGGCAGCGCACGGCGGTCGAGCTTGCCGGAAGCGTTGAGCGGGAGGGCATCCAGCACAACGAAGGCGGCGGGGACCATATAGCCGGGCAGGGCGGCGGACAGGGCGGCCCGCACCGAGTCGACATCGATGGCCGCGGCGGCGGCGATCAGGTAGGCGACCAGCTGATCGCCGAGGCGCTCGTCCGGGCGGACGACCACCACGGCCTGGGCGACGGAATCCAGTGCGGTGAGCGCGATCTCGATCTCGCCGAGTTCGATGCGCAGACCGCGCAGCTTGACCTGGAAATCGGTGCGGCCGAGGTATTCCAGCTCGCCCGCGGCACCCGATTCGCCGCTCCCGGTGGTCCACTTGACCAGATCGCCGGTGCGGTACATGCGGGCGCCGGCGGCGTACGGGTTGGCGACAAAACGATCCGAGGACAGATCGGTGCGGTCCAGGTAGCCGCGGGCCAGCTGATCGCCCGCCAGGTACAGCTCACCCGGGATGCCGGGCGCGACGGGGTGCAGGCGCGAATCCAGCACGTACAGCTGGGTATTCCAGACCGGGCGGCCGATCGGGACGGAGGCGAGGTCGGCATCGATGACCTGGTGATGGGTCACGTCGACGGCGGCCTCGGTCGGGCCGTACAGATTGTGCAGCGCCGCGCCGGTCGAGGCGCGCAGCTGCTGCGCGGTGCTCGCGGGCAGGGCCTCGCCGGAGGCGAAGACCTGGCGCAGCCGCAGATCCGCGGCCGGAGCGTCATCGAGGGCGGCGACGAAGAGCGAGAGCATCGAGGGCACGAAGTGTGCGACGGTGATGCCCGCCTCGGCGATGACCCGCACCAGATAGGCCGGATCACGATGGCCGTCCGGCTTGGCGACGACCAGGCGAGCGCCGGTCTGCAAGGGCCAGAAGAACTCCCAGACCGAGACGTCGAAGGTGGCCGGGGTCTTCTGCAGGACGGCGTCGTCCGCGCCGATCGGGTATTCGCTCTGCATCCACAGCAGGCGGTTCACGATCGCGCTGTGCTCCACGGCCACACCCTTGGGGCGGCCGGTCGAACCGGAGGTGAAGATGACATAGGCGGTGTTCGAGGGCCGCAGCGGGACAGGGCGTTCCGCGGCGGTGACCGGCGTGCTGTCGTAGCCGGTGAGGTCCAGTGCGTCCACGGCGAGCACGGGGGCGATGTCCTCGGTGCGGAAGTCGTCGCCGGTGGTGGTCAGGATGACGACCGGGCGCGCGGTGTCCAGCACGTATTCGATGCGGTCGGCGGGCTGATCGGGGTCCAGCGGTACGTACGCGCCGCCGGCCTCCAGCACCGCGTACATGGCGACGACGAGATCGACGGAGCGGCGGATGGCCAGTGCGACAGTCGATTCCGCGCAGACACCCGCGTCGATGAGTCTGCGGGCCAGGCGGTGCACGCGGCCCGCCAGGTCGGCATAGGTCACGGTGGTCTCCCCGAAGACGACCGCGATCGCCTCGGGAGTGGTCCGCACCTGCGCGTCGAACAGCGAAACCAGGGTGGCGGCGGCGCCTTCCGGCAGTTCGAGTTCGCGAGTGGTGGCATTCCATTCGGTCAGCACCCGGGCCCGCTCATCGGCGCGCAGCAGCTCGATATCGCCGACCGCGACGGTGCAGTCGGCGGCCACGGCCGCCAGCACCTGCTCGAAGCGGCGCGACAGCACGGCAATGCTCTCGGCGTCGAAAAGGTCGCGGGTGTAGGTGATTTCGATATCCAGGCCACCGGTCTGCCCGCCGTCGGAGCAGGTCTCGGTGACGGTGAACTGCAGATCGAATTTGGCCACGCCCGATTCGATCTGCGCGGGCGCGGCCAGCAGTTCCGGCAGCACCAGGGTGGGCAGCGGGAAGTTCTGGAAGGTCAGCGCGACCTGGAACAGCGGATGCCGGTTCTGCGCCCGGGCGGGGGCGAGCACCTCCACCAGGCGTTCGAACGGCACGTCGGCGTGCGAGAGCGCCGCGATGTCACCGGCGCGAACACCGGCCAGCAGGGTGTCGAATCCGGCGGCCGGATCGACCTCGGTGCGCAGTACGAGCGTGTTCACGAACATGCCGACCAGACCGTCCAGTGCCTGCTCACCACGACCGGCGACCGGGGTGCCGATGGCGATGTCCGAGGTGCCGGACAGCCGGGACAGCAGCACCGCCAGCGCGGCGTGCACCGTGCTGAACAGGGTGGCATCCAGTTTCTGGGCCAGGGCGGCGAGCTCGGCGTGCAGGTCGGCGTCGACCGTGCTGCGGTGGGTGCCGCCGCGCTGCGTCGACACCGCCGGGCGCGGGCGGTCGGCGGGCAGATCCAGCTGTTCGGGCAGGCCGGAGAGCCGGGTGCGCCAGTAGTCCAACTGCCGTGCCGATTCCGAGTCCGGATCGGCGTCCGAGCCCAGCACCTCGTGCTGCCAGAGGGCGTAGTCGGCGTACTGCACGGGCAGCGGCTGCCAGTCCGGAACCGCGCCGGCGTGGCGGGCGGTGTACGCGGTCATGAGGTCGGTGGCGAGCGGGCCGAGCGAGTAACCGTCGGCGCTGATGTGATGCAGCACCAGGGCCAGTACGTGATCGGTCTCCGACACCGTGAACAGTGCGGCGCGCAGCGGGGTTTCGACGGTCAGATCGAAACCGCGGGTGGCGGCGGCGACCAGCCGGGCATCCACCTCGGACTCGTCGATGCGCTCGGCGGTCAGGGCCGGAAGGCTCTCCGCGACACCGCGAATCACCTGTTCCGGTCCGTTCGGACCGTCCGGGTAGACGGTGCGCAGGGTCTCGTGCCGCTGCACCAGATCGGCGAGCGCACCCGCCAGCGCGGCAGTGTCGAGCGCACCGGAGAAGCGGATGACCAGCGGGATATTGTCCGCTGCCGCACCGGGACCGGAGGTCTGCTCGGCGGACCAGTACCGGTTCAGGAACCACATGCGCTGCTGCGCCGGCGCCAGCGGCAGCCGGGCCGGGCGGGTCCGCCGGGTCAGTGCCAGTCGCGCACCCGCGCCCGAGACCTCGTGCGCATACGCGGCAAGCGCTGCCACACTGCGTGTTTCGAACAGCGCGCGCACCGGGATCTCGCAGTCGAGGGCCACACCGAGGCGGGCGACCGCCCGGGCCGCCAGCAGTGAGCTGCCGCCCAGCGCGAAGAAGTCGTCGGCCGCGCCGACCCGCTCGATGCCGAGCAGTTCGGCGAAGACCTGTGCCACCGCCACCTCGGCGGGCGTGGCGGGCGCGCGGTAGGCGGCGGTTTCGAAGGCCGGGGCCGGCAGGGCGGCGCGATCCAGCTTGCCGTTGACGGTCAACGGGATTCGGTCGATGACCACCAGGGCGGCGGGCACCATGTGCTCGGGCAGCCGCCGGGCCACCGCCTGGCGCAGGACCGAGGTATCGACGGCGGAGTCGGTCACCACGTAGCCGACGATCCGGCCCTCGGCGACGGTCTCGTCATGGCGGACCACCACCGCCGCGGCACGCACGTGCGGTTCGTCCAGCAGCGCGGCCTCGATCTCGCCGAGCTCCACCCGGAAGCCGTGCAGGTTCACCTGCTGATCGGCGCGGCCCAGGTACTCCAGCTCGCCCTGTGTGGTCCAGCGGGCGAGATCGCCGGTGCGGTAGGCGGATTCGCCGGGAGCGCCGAACGGGTCGGCCACGAAGCGGGCCGCCGACAGCGCCGGGCGGGCCAGGTAGCCGCGGGCGAGCTGCCCACCGGAGACATAGATCTCGCCGGGAGCGCCGACCGGAACCGGGCGCAGCCGCGAATCCAGCACGCGCACCGTCAGACCCGGCAGCGCGCCGCCGATGACACTGGCGGAACCGGTTTCGGCGGTGATGAACCGATGCGAGACGTGCACCGTGGTCTCGGTGATGCCGTACATATTCACCAGCGCGGGGGTCTGCGGATGACGGGCGAACCAGTCGCGCAGGCGCGCCGGTTCCAGCGCCTCGCCGCCGAAGATCACCCAGCGCAGCGCCAGATCGTCGAGGTCGTGCGCCTGATCGGCGGCGATCAGCTGGTAGAAGGCCGACGGGGTCTGGTTCAGCACCGTAACCCGCTGCGCGGCAAGCAGTTCCCGGAACTGCTGCGGCGAGCGCGAGGTGAAGTAGTCGATCACCACGACGCTGCCGCCGGACAGCAGCGGCGCCCACAGCTCCCACACCGTGAAGTCGAAGGCGTAGGAGTGGAACATGGTCCACACGTCCGACGGCCCGAATTCGAAGAGGCGCTGCGTATTGTCCAGCAGCCGCACCACATTCCGGTGCGGGATCAGCACGCCCTTGGGGCGGCCGGTCGAGCCGGAGGTGTAGATGACGTACGCGACATTGCCCGGATCCAGGGGCGCGCGGCGGTCCTGATCGGTGACCGGGCCGTCGGCGAAACCGGCCAGCTCCACGGTGTCCAGATCGAGCAGCGGACCACCGAACCAGCCCGCGGGCAGATTCGCGGCGGCACTGGTGATGGCGCAGACCGGGCGGGCATCAGCGAGCACGTACTCGATGCGGTCCGCCGGGTAGTTCGGGTCGATGGGCAGGTAGCCGCCACCGGCCTTGAGCACCGCGAGCAGGGCGACAACGAGCTCCTCGGTACGCGGAAGGGCCACCGCCACCAGCGATTCCGGGCCGACACCGGCGGCGATGAGCCGGCGGGCGAGCCGGTTGGCGCGGGCATCGAGATCGCCGTAGGTGAGGGTGACCTCGCCGGAGCGGACCGCGGGGGCCTGCGGGTCCAGCAGCGTGGCCCGCGCGAAACGTGCTGCGAGCGTGTCGTCTTCGGAGCCGTCCGCACCGGTGACCGACCATTCGTGCAGTACCCGCTGCCGTTCACCGGCATCGAGCACCTCGATATCACCGACCGCGATCTCCGCGTCCGCCGTCACCGCCGCGAGCACCCGCTCGAACCGGCGCGCCAGCACCGCGATGCCCTCGGCCTCGAAAATATCGGTGGCATAGGTGAATACGGCGGAGAGGCCGCCGTCGGTGCTGTCGGCCAGCGTCAACTGCAGATCGAATTTGGCGGTGTGGGTGTCGATATCCAGGCGCGACACCCGCAGGCCGTCCAGCGCCAAATCGGCGGTGGCGGTGTTCTGCAGATCCAGCACCACCTGGAACAGCGGGTGCAGGCCCGGCGTGCGCACCGGATTCAGCGCCTCCACCAGGCGTTCGAACGGCACATCGGCGTGCGCGAAGGCACGCAGATCGGTATCGCGCACCGACGCGACCAGCTCGGCGAAGGAGCCGCGCGGCGCGACCTCGGTGCGCAGCGCGAGAGTATTGACGAACATGCCGACCAGGCCGTCCAGCGCCTGCTCGCCGCGACCGGCCACCGGGGTGCCGATCGAGATATCGGACTGCCCGGAGGTTTTCGCCAGCAGTGCGGCGAAGGCGGCGTGCAGCACCATGAACAGCGAGGCGTGCGTCTGTTCGGCGATCTCGCGCAGTCGGGTGTGCAGTCCGGCGTCCAGGGCGAATTCGTATCGCGCGCCGTGGCCGGAAGCGACGGCGGGGCGGGGCCGATCGGCCGGCAGCGCGAGTTCCGGGGCCAGCCCCGACAGCTCGTCGCGCCAGAAGCGCAACTGCTGCGCCAGTACCGATTCCGTATCCTCGGCGGCGCCGAGCAGCTCACGCTGCCACAGCGCGTAATCGGCGTATTGCACCGGCAGCGCGGGCCACTGCGGCGCGGTTCCGGCGCGGCGCGCGGAGTAGGCGGCCATCAGGTCGAGGGTCAGCGGTGCGATGGACCAGCCGTCGGCGGCGATGTGGTGCACCGCGAAGACGAGCACGTGCTCGGTATCGCCAGTGGACGCGGGACGCAGCAGCGTCAACCGCAGCGGCGCTTCGTCGCCGACCGCGAACGGGGTGGTCGCGAGTGCTCGAATGCGCTCGTCGAGGGCAGCCGGATCGACCTCCTCGGCGATGAGATCGACGGCGGACTCGGCGATCGGCAGCACCCGCTGGTAGCCGATGCCGTCCACCGCCGGGTAGACGGTGCGCAGCGTCTCGTGGCGTTCGATCACATCGGTGAGGGCCGCGGCCAGGGCGGCGCGATCCAGGGGCCCGGTGAGCTGGATGGCGGCGACCAGATTGTCGGCCACCGAATCGGTGTCGAAGCGATTGAGGAACCACATGCGCTGCTGCGCGTAGGACAGCGGCACCAGCTCCGGCCGCTCCCCCGCCACCAGCGGCGGGCGGCCGCCGGTGCCGGCGAATTCGGCCAGCGCGGAAGCGAGTTCGGCGACCGTCCGGGCGTCGAAAATCAGGCGCACGGGCACCCGGGCGTCCAGGGCCGCACCGAGCCGGGCCGTCAGCCGGGTCGCGATGAGCGAATTGCCGCCGAGTTCGAAGAAGTCGTCGTCCGCGCCGATCGGGGTGGTCAGGCCGAGCACCTCGGTGAAGGCGGCGCCGACCAGACGCTCCGCCGAGGAGCCGAGCGCCCGGAACTCGCGCGCCGCGAACTCCGGCACCGGAAGGGCGCGGGGGTTCAGCTTGCCGTTCGGGGTCATCGGCAGCTCATCGAGCACCATGAACGCGGTGGGCACCATATGCGGCGCCAGGCGGCCCTGCAGGCTCGCGCGCACCGTCTCGACGGGCACCCCGGCCGCGGCATCGGCCGCGACCAGATAGGCGACCAGCTGATCACCGCGGGCGGCATCGCTGTGCACCACGACCACGGCCTGGCGCACCTGCTCGTGCTCGGCCAGCACGGCCTCGATCTCGCCGAGTTCGATGCGGTAGCCGCGCACCTTCACCTGGGAGTCGTTGCGGCCCAGGTACGTCACGGTGCCGTCGGCATTCCAGCGCACCAGATCACCGCTGCGGTACATGCGCTGACCGGGCGCCCACGGGCAGGCCACGAAGCGGTTCGCGGTCAGCTCCGGGCGGCCGTGGTAGCCGCGCGCCAATTGCGCACCGGCGACGTACAACTCACCGGTGGCGCCCACCGGCACCGGCTGCAGCGCGCTGTCGAGCACCCATTCCCGCACACCGCGGATCGGACGGCCGATATGGACGGGCTCGCCGGCCCGCAGCGGCTCGGACATATTGACCACAACGGTGGTTTCGGTCGGGCCGTAGGCATCGACGATGATCCGGCCGGCCGCGATCCAGCGCCGGACCAGTTCCGCCGGAACGGCTTCGCCGCCGACCGCGATCGACTGCACATCGGGCAGCGTCGCGGGATCGAGCGAGGCCGCGGCCGAGGGGGTCATACCCAGATGGGTCACCCGCTGCGCCCGGGCGAAGTCGGCCAGTTCCGCGCCGACCGTGACACCGGCCGGCGCGATCACCATGGTGGCACCGGAATTCACGGCCAGCAGCAGCTCCATGACCGAGATGTCGAACGACGGCGAACCGACGCTCAGCACCCGCGCACCGGGATGTCCGAAGTAGTGCGCGGTCTGCTCGGCCGCCAGGCTCACCAGCGCCGCGTGCGTGACGAGCACGCCCTTGGGCAGACCGGTCGAACCCGAGGTGTAGATGGTGTAGGCGATGTGCTGCGCGTGCAGCGGCCGCACCCGGTCCGCATCTCCGATCGGCGTGTCTTCGAAAGCGGCACAGGCACTGCGGAACTCGGGATCGTCGAGCAGCAGCCAGGGCAGTACGGCGGGCATGGCGGCATGGGCCGCGACGGTGGTCAGACCCAGCACCGCGCGCGAATCGGTCACCATGTGGGTGATGCGCTCGACCGGATAGCCCGGATCCACCGGCACCCAGCCCGCACCGGACTTGATCACGGCCCAGACGGCGGTCACCTGTTCGATCGAGCGTGGCACACCCACGGCGATCAGATCGTCCGGACCCACCCCGCGACTGATGAGCAGGCGCGCCAAACGTGATGAGGCAGCGTCGAGTTCGCCGTAGGTGAGGGCGCGACGTTCGTCGCAAATGGCAATATTGTCGGGATCTGCCTCGACGGCTTCCTCGAGTACGCCGGGCAGTAGCCCGGTGGCTGCCACCGCGCCACCGGAGCGGGTGGTGAGGTCGGTGTACTCGAGCTCGGAGAGCAGGGGGAGCTCGGCGACGACGGTCGCGGGAGCGGTGACGGCGGCCTCGAGCAGACGCAGGAAGCGCCCGGCGAGAACGGAAATGGAGGCGGGGTCGAAGAGATCCGTGGCGAAAGAGAATTCCGCGTGAATCCCCGCCGGTGCCGGACCTTCCCCGGGACCGGCACCGGCGAAGCTTTCGGTGACCGCGATCGATAGGTCGAACTTAGCCACTCCGGTGTCCAGCGTACCCGCCGTGGCAAGCAATCCGGGCAGTTCGACACCGATATTCCCGACGCCGGTGAAAGACAGCGATACCTGGAAGACCGGATGACGCGCCTGCGAGCGTGCCGGATTCAGGACCTCGACCAGCTGCTCGAACGGCACATCGGCGTGTGCGAAGGCGGCGAGATCGGATTCCCGTACGGCGCCTAGGAATTCGGTGAAGGGTACGCGCGTGTCGAGCTGCGTGCGCAGCGGCAGGGTGCCGACGAACATACCAATCAGTTCGTCAAGTTCACGTTCGCCGCGACCGCCGACCGGCGTGCCGATGACAATGTCGTCCTCGCCGGAAAGCCGCGAGAGCAGCACCGCGACCACCGCGTGCACCAGCATGAAGGCCGAAACACCCTGCTGCTGAGCCGTTTCCAGCAGCTTTACGTGGAGACCGGCCGGTATCTCTAGCTGATGCACACCGCCACGGCCACTGGCCACAGCCGGGCGCGGCCGATCCGACGGCAGATCCAGCTGCTCCGGAGCGCCCGCGAGGGTATCGGTCCAGAACGACAACTGCTGCGCCAGCAGGGAATGCGGATCCGCGGCATCGCCGAGCCGTTCCCGCTGCCACAGTGCGTAATCCGCGTACTGCAGCGCCAGCGGGGTCCAGCCCGGAGCATGCCCCTCGCGGCGAGCGGTGTAGGCGTTCACCAGATCCCGCGCCAGCACCGGCAGCGACAACCCGTCGGCGGCGATGTGGTGCAGCACAACGGCCAGCGCATGTTCGTTAGCTGAAAGATTGCTATCGTCGACTACCTGCCCCTCGGCAAACACCTCGAAAAGGCGGGCCCGGAACGGGATCTCGTTCTCCAGGTCGAATCCGCGCTCCGCGAAACCGCGCAATTCGGCATCCAGGTCCGCCGCCGCGATCGGCTCGACGGACACGATCAGGTCGGTGCCGGCGATCAGGCCCGCACCCATCGACTCGAAGTCCGCCATGCCGACATCCGGCAGCGACAATTCCGCGAACGACTCCAGCACGAACGGGGACAGCACGGCCGCCGGCAGCACCCGCTGGGCCGGACCGGCCGGGGTCTGCGGGAAGACGGTGCGCAGCACCTCGTGCCGCGCCACCACATCCGCGACCGCCGCGCGCAGCGCCGCCACATCCAGGTCGCCGCGCAGGCGCAGGGCGAACGGCATGTTGTAGTCGGCGCTCGCGGTATCGAAGCGGTTCATGAACCAGATGCGCTGCTGCGCGGGCGAGAGCGGCAATACCTCCGGGCGCTCCCGGACGGCCAATTCCGGTACCGACGTACCGAATTCGGCATCGTCGTCGAGGAATTGGCGCTCCACCAGAGCCGCCAGCGCGGCCACCGTGGGTGCGCCGAAGATCTCGCGCAGGCCGATCCGGCACCCCAGATCGCCGCTCAGCCGCGCCGCCACCCGGGTGGCGATCAAGCTGTTGCCGCCCAGGGTGAAGAAGTCGTCGTCCAGGCCGATGCTCTCGCGCTCGAGCACCTCACCGAAGACGGCCGCCACCGAACGCTGCACCACCGATTCCGGAGCGCGGTAGCGGACCACCGTGCGCTCCGGATCGGGCAGCGCCCGGCGATCCAGCTTGCCGGAGGAGTTCAGCGGCAGGGCCTCGAGCCCGACGAATACGGCGGGAACCATGTACGCGGGCAGCGCCCGGGCCGCCTCGGCCCGCAACTGGGCGGCGGGCAGCACACCCGGCTCGGACGGCACCACGTACGCGACCAACTGCTCATCGCGCACCAGCACGACCGCCTGGCGTACGGAATCGATTGCCGCCAGCACGGTTTCGATCTCGCCCAGTTCGATGCGCAGGCCGCGCAGCTTCACCTGGAAGTCGGTGCGATCCAGGTAGCGCAGTTCGCCCTCCGGCGTCCAGCACACCAGATCTCCTGTGCGGTACATCAATTCACCGGGGCGGCCGAGCTCCTCGGGTCCGGCGAACGGGTCCGCGAGGAACCGTTCGGCCGTCAACCCCGGTCGCGCCACGTAGCCCCGGGCGAGCTGAACCCCCGACAGATACAGCTCACCCGGGGTCCCCACGGGGACCGGCCGTAGACGTGAATCGAGCACGTACAGCCGGGTATTGGACACCGGGGCGCCGATCGGCACACCGTCGATGTCCAAGTCTGTGACCTCATGGAAGGTGACGTCGACCGCCGCCTCGGTGGGGCCGTAGAGATTGTGCAGCCGGGCGCCGGTCAGCGCGCGCAGGCGCTGCGCCGTCGCGGCGGGCAGCGCCTCACCGGAGGCGAAGACCAGGCGCAGCCGCATGCCGCGCGCGGAGGCCGCGACCAGCTCGCCGACGAAGACCGACAGCATGGCGGGCACGAAGTGCGCGACCGTCACGCCCTCAGCGGTGATGGCCTGCGCCAGATACGCCGGATCCCGATGCCCGTCCGGTGTCGCGACCACCATGGTCGCGCCGATCTGCAAGGGCCAGAACAACTCCCACACCGATACGTCGAAGGTGGCGGGCGTCTTGTGCAGCACCACATCGGCCGCGGTGAGGCCGTACTCGGCCTGCATCCAGACCAGGCGATTGACGATGGCCGCGTGGCTGACCGCCACACCCTTCGGCAGACCGGTGGAACCGGAGGTGAAGATGACGTACGCGGTATTCGAAGGGCGCAGCGGCGCAAGCAGTTCCGACGGCGCGAGCAGCGCGTCGGAGTAATCGGCGAGGTCCAGTTCGTCCAGGCACAGCACCGGCGCGTCGAAGTCGGCCGCGGGCCGATCCACGGTGCTGGTCAGCACGACCGCCGGTCGCGCGGTGGCCAGAATGTGCCCGGTGCGCTCGGCCGGATGATCCGGGTCCAGCGGCACATAGGCCGCGCCCGCCGCCTGCACGGCGTAGAGCGCCGTGACCAGCTCGGGCGAGCGGCGCAGATGCAGCGCCACCATGGTCTCCGGACCGACTCCCAGCGAGATGAGATGGCGGGCAAGGCGATTCACGCGACCCGACAGTTCGGCATAGGTGAGTTCGGTGGCCGGTTCCCCGGCGTAGCGCAGCGCCACCACGCCCGGGGTGCGCGCCACCTGCGCCGCGAACATCGACACCAGCGTGGCCTCGGCGTCCGCCGGGCGGCGGGTGTCGTTCCAGATCCGCAGGCTCACTTCGCGTTCCAGCTCGGTGAGCACCGGGACGGCGGCGAGCGGCGCGGCGGGATCCAGCTCCAGCAGCCGCTCCAGGAAAGTGGTGAAACGCGCGTGATGCCTTGCGAGTTCGTCGGTGCCGTAGAGGTTCGGATTGGCCTCCAGCTCCAGCGTCACCTTGCCCGCATCGGCGTAGTACATCTGCAGGCCCAGATCCTCGAGCGGGCCCGAGCTGACCATGTGGAAGCGCGCGGGCGCACCGTCGATCGACAGGGTGACGTCGAACATCATCAGGTTCACCTGCGGACCGAACAGCGCCCGCCGGGTCTGCTGCCCGTCCCGGTCGACGTCCCGGCGAATGTCCTCGGCGCGGTAGCGCTGGCGGCGCACCGCGGCGGACAGTTCGGTCCGGGCGGCTGCCAGCAGATCGGCCCAGGTGGCCGCCGGGCCGATCGCCAGCCGCAGCGGCACGATATTCGAGAGCATGCCTCCCGACCGCCGGGTCAGATCATCGGTACGCGCCGTCACCGGCAGGCTGATCGCCACTTCGTCCCGATCGGTGAGCCGCGCCAGGTATGCGCCGAAGGCGGCGACCACGACGGCGGCGAACTTCACCCCGTGCGCGGCGGCGACCTCGTGCAGCCGCTGCAGCACCCGCGGCGGCAGCAGCCGGCCGAGTCGCAGATTGGTGGCCGCGGCCGGGGCGGTGCGCCGGTTGAGCGTGGTGGCCTCCAGGCCGCGCACCCGGCCGGCCCAGTACTCGCGGTCCTCGAGGAAACGCTCGCTGTCGCGGTAGTCCTGTTCGCCGGCGACCAGCTCGCGCAGCGAACCGGGCTCGATGACGGACGGTTCGACACCGCTCATCAGCGCGTTGTATCGCTCGGTCATGCGCATCATGGTGGTGAGGGCGCCGAAACCGTCGATCACGATGTGATGCGCACGCAGGTACCAGAGGTGATGGTCGTCGGCGACCCGCAGCACCGCGCTCGCGAACAGGCTGCCGTGCAGCAGATCCACCGGAGCGGTGTAGTCGGCGCGCATCCAGGCTTCGGCGGCGGCCAGCGGATCGGCGTCGGCACGCAGGTCGATCAGGGGAACGTCGAACCGATTCCCGGTGTCGACGAATTGCCGGGGCTGCCCGTCGATCTCGACCAGGCGCACCACGAGGGATTCGAATTCCTGGATGGCGGCATTGATCGCCTGCTCGAGCACCGGTGCGTCGAGCGGTCCGCGCACATCCACGTAATTGACCACATTGAGCGGAACCTCGGGATCGAGGAGCTGTGCGTACCACAGGCCGAGCTGCCCGGGCGTGAGGGGAAACGGTTCCGATGCGGGGGGACTGCCCACTCCGCGATCGCTGCCCGCTCCGACTCCACCCAACTCCGTACCCTGCACCGAAGCCTCCTCGCTATGCCGAATTGCTGTGTGGCCGAACGCTTTCGGGCATCGCGAAATAGACCTGGCGACGCCGGTGAGTGACCGGCATCCAGGTCGGTAGAACCGCACTGCCCTGGGTGTTTCGACGAATGCGCGGCGTCGGGGGTGACGCTCGTGCGCGTGATCCAACTAGTGCTCGAACCGGCCGGGTTGCCCGTTATTCCGCGGCCGGGGATGCGGGTGCCTCCGGGTCATCCGCATCTGGGGTGTACTGCTGTCGATCTCCTCCAACTTCACTACGAACGCTGCTCACCCGGCTCTGGTGAGCGATGCCCTGTCGCCTGCATCACACGGATGCCCTCCATGCATTGCGAAGACTAGGCGGAATCGTAATAAAACGGAACTTTTTCCCCGAAAAAAGTTGGACGAGCGTCTAGTTGGTTCCGAAGATCGCGGAGAGTCCGCAGAAAATGTGGGTGCGACCACATGACGAAGCCGCGCTGTGACCGAGCGCACTTCCGGTTGCGAAGACTATGAGTCGAAACGTTGCAACTGCGTTGCATCGACGCCCATGCGCCGGTCGAGCACTCGGATTTTCGCCTCGATCTGCGCATACAGCGGAGAATCTCGGTCAACGGTTGATCGATACACCGCCCAGGCGGCCGAATCGTCGCGTCCTTCGGCACCCGCGGTCCATCGGCTCAAGACCGAAGCTTCACCGGAACGCAACACAGCGGTCCGCAGACGTACCCGCAATTCATCGCGAATGTCTATAACTCCAGGAGCGTTCGAACGCGGCAGCGCCGGGCCCGCGTAGAGCCGCACCGCCGTATCGACGTCCCCGGAGTCCAGGGCGGCCCGCAGCGCCTCCACATCCGTGGCGATCGGGACCCGCAAACGATACGGGCGGGAACCGAAGACATTGGGGCCCACCACCGATCGCAACCGCGACATAGCGGCGCGAATCGTCGCATTGTCCAGATCGGCGTCATCCAGCAGCAGCGCCAGGTGATCGGCCGACAGTCCCTCGGGATGTTCGGCCAGCAGCAGCAGGATCTCGGCATGCCGCTGCGAGAGCGGCACCCGCTCCCCCGCCACCGTCAACTGCGGCTGACCCAGGCCGAGCACCTCCAGGCCCAGACGCTCCGGAATCGGCGCGTCCGCACTGCGGCGGTCATGACCGGAACGGACCGCGGCGAGCAGCAGATCCATCTCCGCGGCCGTCGCCGCCGCCTTCACCAGCGCCAGAATCTCCGGCCGCGCCACCCGCACGCCGCCGGCGATCATCAGCACACCGACCAGGCGGCCGTCCGGATCATGAACGGGCGCAGCGGCTCCGGTGATCTGATGCATGCGCTGCAGGAAATGCTCGGGGCCGTGAATCCACGCCGCCCGCCCGGTGCGCACCACCAGGCCGACGGCATTGGTGCCGACCCGGCGCTCGCTCAGGTCATTGCCCTCGCGCAAACCGGCCTCGGCCGCGGCCTGCACCCGATCAGGATTACCGTGCACCGAGAGCACCCGGCCGAACTGATCGGCGACCACCACCATGAGTCCCGTACTGGTGGCATCGCGCAGCAGCAACTTGTCCACCAGCGGCATCACGGCCGCGATGGGGTGCGCGACGCGATAGCGCTCCAGATCGGTTCCGCGTAGCCCGCGGCCGTCATTGTCATCCAGAGGATCGACACCGCCGCGGAGCGTGCGCAACCACGATTCGAGAACCATGGGGCGTAGGAGGCCGGGCAGCTGATTGAGCTGTTCGCCGCCCACACTGAGATATCCGTGGGCTTGAGCGGCATAGGCTTCGAGCGCACCCAACTGGGTGCCCGGCTCGGCACCGTGCTGCGGGCTACTCCCACCTGCGAGATTGCTGACCATTTGCCTTTCTTTCTGTCCCCGAAGAGTACCGGCGGGGTCCGACGCCTAAGTACGAAGCTGGTCGTTTGTCCCGCAGGTCACATCGGAAACCGAACCCCGCAGAATGTGAGCTGCATCTAATTGCGGATGCGCCACGGACTCGGCGGCCGCGGTGTAAGCCTGAGCGCGTGGACGATATCGACCTGACCGCACTGGACGGATTCGCGCGCGGATTTCCACACGGGGTCTTCGATCGGCTCCGGGCGAAAGCGCCGGTCTGGTGGCATCCACCCACCGTGCACACCCCGGACGGCGAAGGGTTCTGGGTACTGAGCCGGTACGCCGATATCGTCACCGCGGCCGCGGATGCGGACACGTTCTCCTCGCAGGGCGGCGGAAACCGTTCCGGCGGAGGAACAATCATCGAGGACCTGCCCGCGGACTGGGCCGCCGGAATTTTGCTCAACATGATGGACGATCCCCGGCACGCGCGGGTGCGGCGACTGCTGACACCCAGCGTTGCGCCCCGGACGCTGCGGCTCATCGAAGAGGAGCTGCGCGGACGGGCCGCGGCGATCGTCGCGGCCGCAATCGCCAAGGGCGAGTGCGACTTCCTGCTCGACCTCGCTGCCGAGTTGCCACTGCAGGCGGTGGCGCAATTGCTGGGGGTGCCGCAGCAGGATCGGCATCAGCTGTTCGCATGGGCGAATGTGGCACTCGATTACGAGGATCGGGAATTGGGTGAGGTCACCGCGCGCACCCGGCAGGCGGTGGCCGAGACCCGCGCCTACGGCGCACAACTGCTGGCGGCCAAGAGGATCGAGCCCGCCGAGGATCTGATGTCGCTGGCCGCCACCGCCACCATCGACGGGGAGCCGCTCTCGGATATGGAGCAGGCCATGCTCTTCAGCCTGCTGATCGCAGCGGGGAGCGAGACCACGCGGAACTCGATCGCGCTCGGCATGGCGGCACTGATCGAGCGACCCGACGTCTGGCGGCGACTCCGGGAGGATCGGACGCTCGTGGACGGCGCGGTGGAGGAAATGCTGCGGTGGGCCTCCTCGACGCCGTACAACCGGCGCACCGCCACCCGCGATCACACCCTGGGCGGGCAGCGAATCCGGGCCGGGGACAAGGTGACACTGTGGTGGGCCTCGGCCAATCGGGATGCGGAGGTCTTCACCGATCCGCACCGGTTCGATATCGACCGGCGGCCCAATCCGCATCTGGCCTTCGGGCGCGGCGGGCACTTCTGCCTCGGTTCGGCGCTGGCACGCATGGAGATGCGGGTGGTCTTCACCGCACTGCTGGATCAGGTGGGCACGGCGGAACTGACCGGCCCGATCGAACACACCCGCAGCAACAAGCACACCGGCGTCCGGCACATGCCGGTGCGCTTGACCGCGGTCGGCTGAATTCAGTTGGGCGGCAGGGTCGGTCGCAGGGCGGCGCCGTCCCGCAGTTTGGCCGCACCCCACCACAGGCCGGTGCCGTAGGCGACATCCTCGAGCCGCTTGCACAGTACGTACCGGGTCGGGTCGAGACTTCCGGCCTCACGATGGATGAACCAGTCGGCCAGACCGTCGGCCACCGCGATGGTCACCGCGAGGTGCCGGATGCGGCGCGAGAACAGCATGCCCAGCAGCGTCACCGGCCAATAGTGGCGGCACATCGAAGAAGCCATGCGCCACATGCCGCCGGAGAAACCACGCGCCATATATATGGCGGCCACCCGCGTCGGATTGTCGAGTTCGGCGAAGACCCGGCGCAGCCGGAACAGCGTCGCGACCAGGGTCAGCGTGCCGCCGATGGCGCCCCAGCGGGTGAGGCTGCCGAACAGCAGCGCCGCCACCGCGGTCCAGATCGGAATCGACAGCGGCGCGGCCATTCCCGCATGCCGCTGCCCCAGCGGAGCCACGCCGGTACCATGGGTGACCTTGTGCGCGAACCATTTTCGCAGCGAGACCGGATTGCTGTGCGCGACCCGCGCGGCCGGCTCGTAGCGCAGCCGCCACCCGGCGCGATCGAGCCGCCAGCACAGGTCGATATCGCCACCGGCGGCCATGGATTCGTCGAACCCGCCCTCCCCCAGCAGCACGAGGCGGCGCACCAGCAGTGCGGTACTCGGCACATACGGCACCGGGCCGTGCGCCTGCACCGCCGACTCGCGGCGGCCGCGATGCAGCGAACCGCGGGTGTGCTCATAGCGGGCCAGCAGGGTGGAATCGGGATCCATGGCCAGGATGCGCGGTGCGACCAGGGCCACCTTCGGATCACTGAAGTGCCCGAGCATGACCTCCAGCCAGCCGGTGCGCGGTACCACATCCGGATCCAGGAAGGCTACGAATTCGGTCGCGGCGCACCGCAATCCGAAATTGCGGGCGGCGGCGACGCCCCGCCGGCGATCCCGGCGCAGCACCGTCACCCGGCAGCGATTGCCCGGCGACCGCGGAATCCGCACGGGCCGATCGGAACCGTCGTCCACCACGATCACGGTGTACCCGCGCAGGGCCGACAGCAGCCGCGTGAGACCGTCCGGATCATTGTGCACCGGCACGATGACGGTCACGTCCTCCAGCGAAGGGAGCAGGCGCGGACGCGGATTCGCCACTCCGGAGTCGAGCAGACGTCTGGCAACCCGAGCTGAGTTCGGGTCGGTCACCTCGAGGTACCCGTCACCGATCATGGCCGCAGCCTCCGGCGCTAGGCGGAGCAATCTGTTCGGCGAACCGCCGACCAGGAACCGTCCACCGGAGTAAGTGCGCACCCTGGGATCGATCCGCACCCCGAAACCATCGGGAAGGCGATCATGGCGCATTCCACAAATGCTAAGTCAGCCAACCGTTGGCAATCATGATTGGCGCGCCGCACTGCTCCGGTTAGTCCGATTGGTCCGCGCACCGAGTACGCAGCCGGACCACGGCAACACCCGGCGCTCTAGACTGCTGGGGAGAAAAAACCAGCAGGTGAAACAGGCAGGGGACGGAAATCCGAACCCACTGTGCCCACCGAGGATGCGGTCGAGGTGGTATGGGAGTCGGACGGATGCAGACAAGCGGGGGCGGAAGCAACACACTCTCGGAAGCCGAGATCGTCGAAGCCGCACTGCGGGTGGTCCGTCAGGACGGAGTGGAGAAACTCTCCATGCGCCGGCTCTCCCGCGAACTCGGCGTCTCCCCGATGGCCCCGTATTACTACGTCGCCGACAAACGCGAGCTGCTCGACCTGGTCGCCACCGCCGCGCTCACCGGAGTGCGCAAGCCGCCACCGGAATTCGGGCCGTGGCAAATGCGGCTGCGCGATCTCATCGATCAGATCGACGACAAATTGCGCCGGCATCCCGGACTCGGCGATGTGCTCATCGAACAGATGCTCGGCAAACAACTCGATCTCATCGCCGCCGTGATGGAGATCCTGTTCGACGCGGGATTCGACGATCGCAATGTGCTCGCCTCGTATGCGACCATCCACACCTACCTCTTCGGGCGCAGCAAGGTGAATCCGCGTGATCGTGGGGCACTACAGGATCGGGCGCTGCCGGAGGCGGTGGAGCGGGCCATGAAGCATCTGCCCGACCTGCGTGGGAAATACTCCTACGACTTCTCCATGGATGTGCTGATCGCCGGACTCGAGGCTCAGCTTGTCCGGCAGCGAGACAGCCACGTATAGTCAAACTAGAACACGTTCTAGTTTGGTTCGAGAGGACACTATGACCACCGTCGACGTACCGCACAGCTCACGATCAGCCGTGCTGCGGGTCTCCGCGGTCATCAATGAGACGGCCGATTCCTGTTCGCTGGTATTCGACGTCCCCGAGGACCTCCGCGAACGCTTCAGCTACCTGCCGGGGCAGTTCCTGACCCTGCGCATCCCCAGCGACCGCACCGGGTCCGTGGCCCGCTGCTACTCGCTCGCCAGCTCACCGCACACCGACGACAAGCCCAAGGTGACGGTCAAGCGCACCGTCGACGGGTACGCGTCGAACTGGGTGTGCGACAACCTGATCGCGGGCAGTGAGATCGAAGTACTGCCGCCCTCCGGCATTTTCACGCCCAAGAACCTCGATACCGACCTGCTGCTGTTCGCGGCCGGGTCCGGAGTCACGCCGATCATGTCGATCCTCAAGTCCGCGCTCGCGCGCGGCAGCGGGCGCATCGTCGTGGTGTACGCCAACCGCGACCACGCCTCGGTGATCTTCGCCAACGAACTGCGCGAACTCGCCGGCAAGCATCCGCAGCGGGTCGCCGTCATCCACTGGCTGGAGAATCTGCAGGGGCTGCCGTCCGTCGACGCGCTCGCCACGCTCACCGCGCCCTACGCCGGGTACGAGGCCTTCATGTGCGGGCCCAAGCCGTTCATGGACTGCGTGCACGACGCGCTCGCACAGCTCGGGGTGCCGCGCAGCCGCACCCACGCCGAGATCTTCAACTCGCTCGCCGGTGATCCGTTCGCCGATGTGGCGCCGGCCGAGATCACCGCGGAGGAAGCCGCGGACGCGGCCACCGTCGAGGTCGAACTCGACGGCGAGACACACGAACTCAGCTGGCCGCGCAGCCAGACGCTGGTGGACATCATGCTGTCCAAGGGCCTCGATGTGCCCTACTCCTGCCTCGAGGGCGAGTGCGGATCCTGCGCGTGCACGGTGCTCGACGGTGAGGTGGAGATGGGGAATTCCGAGATCCTGGATCCCGAGGACATCGCCAACGGGTACATCCTGGGGTGCCAGGCGCGCCCGGTGACCGATCACCTCAAAATCCAGTTCTGAGACCCGACTCTCCGGACATATCGGCCGCCGCGTCAGGGACGCGGCGGCCGATTCCCGTTGCGGGACAGGAATACTCGGGCACGGGGGCTCGGGGCGAAGCCCCCGAGAGGTGGGAACCCTCAGTAGGCCGAGAAGACGTTCGAGATGGAGCCGTAGCGGTGCGCGGCGTAGTTGCAGGCGGCCGAGATGTTGGCGACCGGGTCGTAGATGTCCCAGGACGTGCCGTCGACGTGGTACGCCTGGAATGTCGGGTCGATGACCTGCAGCAGGCCCTTGGACGGGATGCCGGCGGCGGCATTGGAGTCGTAGAGGTTGATCGCCTGCGGGTTACCGCCCGACTCCCGCTGGATATTGCGGAAGATGCCGTCGTAGTCGCCGGGGATGCCGTGCTGACCCATGACGTACAGGGCGTTCTTGATCCAGCCGTCCAGATTGTTCTCGAAGACCGGCGGCAGTAGGTCCGAATACGGCGCGGGCAGCGTCTGGACGAAACTCCGGACCGCATCCTGCTGCGGCTGCGGCAGGTTCTCGGCGTACTGCTGGGCCTGCTCAGCGGGCTGCTGCAGCTCCGGCGGCACACCGGGCACCTCCGCGGCGGCCTGGACGGGCACTACCGCGAGGGCGGCGAGGATGGCGAGGGGAAACAGTTTTCGCAATGCAATGACCTGCTGACTTGTGTTGTGAACACCGCCGCCGGCTGCGTCTCGTGTTGCGGGGAGATTCCGCATGGAGGTCGAGTACGCCTGGCTATAACCGAACGTGCGGTCTGTTCCTGACAAGTCACAGAATGATTGCGCCACATGAACATAAACTTAACTACAGATGAACACACGGTGCAGGGTCTCGAGAGGCCGCTCACCAGGATCGCTATCAGCGCTGATCAGCGCAGGGATCTATAGTGCGCCCGCTGCTCCGCCGGGAGGTGTTCTGTGGCGTAGCTCAAAGCTGTCCGGCCCATCGCGGGTGCGTGCGCATCGAGAAAACCGGTGAGAATCGACCGATCCACCCGCTTGCCGATCTCGCGCAGCATCCAGCCGACGGCCTTCTGAATCAGATCGCGCTTGTCCGAGAGCAGTCGCTCACACAACTCGATCGTGGTACCGGCATCACCGGCCTTGATGAATGCGAAACTCGACAGCAGCGCCACCCGCCGCTGCCACAGCGATTCCTGCTCCGCCAACTCGAATAGCAATGCGCGCGGCCGCTCCAGCAACCACGGCCCCACAATGAACTCCGCTGAAGCATCCACCAGATCCCAGTTGTTCACGCGCCCCCGCCGCACCGCGGCCAGATACAACTCGACGATCTGCTCCTGCCGGGCGATATCCGCGCCCCGCTTGCGCATGGCCCGCGCCATCTCCCCATTCAAAATCACCAAACCCGCCAGCCGATGCTCATGCACCGCACTGTCGAGCAACACATCGATCTCCGAAAGCGGCAACCCGGCGAACGGCTTCACCACCGCCCGCATCTTCGGCACCCGCACCCCGATGAATACATCCCCCGCCCCGTACTCCCCCGGCCCGGTCTTGAAGAACCGCTGCAACTGCACCGCATCCACGGCATCGGCGACTTTCCCCAATTCGCCCTGCACCGCCGCCGCCGTCAATTCACCCATCACACCATGATCGAGCACCCCACCGACAAGAATTCGCACCCGCGCCGATCAATTCGGCGGCGGCGCCGGATCATTCAGCCCGCGCGCCGCCCGCTCCCAGCTGCGGCGGACACGTCGGCTGCCCTTTGTGCCGTGGAACGGCACTCGGCCTCAAGCGGTTTCGGCCGCGGCCTGTAACAGCACCTCGCCGAATTTGCGCATATGTTCGGGGCCGCCGTACCAGGCGGCGATCAGATCTACTGCGGCGGCGCGGGTGCGGCGGGCTGCCTGGGTCAATTCGGGGACGGCGCCTTCGGCTTCGGCGGCCTGGGCTGCTACATCGAGGTCGTGGCTGGCGACCAGCAGGCTCATGATGTGGTGCAGATCGATATTGGGGGCGTCCTCGGCGCGGAATTCGCGGGCTCGGGCGGCATCGGGGTTCGGGGACGGTTCGGGCAGTTCGGGTTCCGGGGCGGCGCGGCGGTGAGAGGGCTCCGGGTCCGGGGCGGCGCGGCGCGGGCTCGCGTCGAGATCGGGGGCGGCGCGATGCGCTGACGAGTCGAGATCGGGGGCGGCGCGGCGGGGAACCGAATCGGCGGGCACGCGGCGGACAGGGGTGTCCACGTCGGTCGCCGTGCGGTGCGCGGACATATCGAAATCCGGAGTGCTGAGTCGCGGAGTGGAATCGAGATCCGGCGCGGCGCGGCGCGGCGCGGAATCGAGATCCGGGGCAGCGCGGCGCGGCGCGGAATCGAGGTCCGGGGCAGCGCGGCGCGGAATCGACTCGAGTTCCGAGGTGCTCAGTCGCGGCGTGGAATCCAGATCGGGGGCGGCGCGGCGGGGTGAGGCGTCGAGATCGGCCGACCACTGCGGGACGGCGTCCAGATTCTGCACCGAACGGCGGATCGGCGAATCCACCTCGGGGGCGCTGCGGCGGTTCACCGGGGCCGACCACTGCACCGGCTGTTCCTGCTGGTCCAGGCTGGTACGGCCGAGCATGGCGTGATTACCGGTGTCGACGCCGGTCAGCACCGGGTTCGGCGAACCGCCCGGGTCGGCGGTGTCCGGGTGAGTGAGACGGTAGCTCTCCTGACGAGAGTTCGGGGACGAACCCAGCCCGTTGGTGTAATCGGCATCCATGGGCGACATTCTTACCGTCCCACCGCAGCCCGTGCGAGTCGGGCTGCGGCGAAAGCGATTCACGAGCAACGGTATTGGGGGATTGACTGTTATCGGCAGTTCGTCGGGGCCGGTTCACCGCGCAAACGGGCATCCAACCAGGCCAGAGCGGACGGCATACCGAGCACCGCGGCGGACAGGTGTTCCGGTGATCCGTTCATATCCATATCCAGGGTCACCCCGGCCGCACAGTAGCGGTGATCGGTATCGACTATGGCATCCACCGGGATCAGCGGATCACTCGGCGAATGCCACTCGAACACCGGCATATTCGGAATGCCGTCATAGAGCTCGAGACTGTTCTCCTCCAGGACGCCCCGCACCGCCGGATCATCGATCATCGAAGTGCTGGCGGCGAATTCGCCGGCGCTGTGACCCGCGCCGACGGCCATGATCTCATTGGTGCAACCATTGGCCATGGCATTGCGCGCCGCCAGGCCCCGCTGATTCATCTGCGTACTGATCGGCAGCCGATCCGGATACTCCCGTTCCAGGCCGATCGCCGCCGCCATCGCCAGTCCGAACGCCGGATGTGATTGCATGCCAAGCGAATTCACCATCTTCAGCAGACTCATCGGGACACCGCCCTCGGCCGCACCGGCAATGTGCAGTTCGGGTGCGTAGGTCGATGCCATGGCCGCCGCCCAGGCCGTCGCCATCCCGCCGCCGGAATATCCGGCCATTGCCACCGGGCTGTTGGCCGCCTGCAGTGCCGGCAGCCGCTGCACCGCGCGAATACCGTCCAGGGTGATCTGGCCACCCAATTTGGCCGCACCGTAGGCGACGTTCGGGCCCAGGTGGTCGGGCAGGGCCACCGACCAGCCGCGCCGCAGCGCCACATTCAGGGCGACGGATTCCTTCACGAACAGATTCGGGTCCGTCGTGTACAGCACCCGCGATACCGCGCACTGGGCGCCCAGACCATTGATGATGTGCTGATAGGACAGCACCGGGCCGTCCGGGCGATGCTCCCGCGGCGTCAGCACCGTGGTGACGGCGGCGATCGGCGCACCCTCGGAGCTGGTGGAGCGGAACTTGATCATGGTGACGGTGGTGTCCGGGAAGTAGAACAGCGGCGGCATGACTCGCGAATCCAGGACATCACCGGGACTGTGACTCGCCATATCGGCGGGCTGCGCATAGAACGGGTCCGGATCCGCGACGGGATAGATGGGCTCCGCCGACGCCGCCGGGGCGACGGCCACGATCACCAGCCCCACGGTGAGCACACCGCAGTAGCCGAGTATTCGTGGCAACCATTTGGCCCTCATCAGTTCCTCCACGACAGATTGCAGTGCTCGCACCGGATTACATCCCGAAACGAGTGTCGTGTGGATTGCATTCAGAGTGTGCAGCGACACGCCAGCAAACATTCAGCCCGGCCGTGTCAGCCCAGGTGTGTCATCCCCGCCGCGACCACCTGCGCCACATTGAAGATCTCATCGCCGGTCGGGATCGGCACACCGTCGAGGGCATGCAGCCGATCGGTGCTGGCAATGGCGAACATGGCCGAAACCCACGCGGCCGCACAGGCGCGCAATGTGCCCGGTTGCACCGGGCCCGGCGCACTGGCCTGCAACACCCGCGCGGTCACATCCAGCAGCTGATCACGCATGCGGCGCAACTGTTTACGCACATCCGGATGGGTATCGGCCTCACGCCACATGATGACGCGCAATACCGAGGAGTGATTGTCGCGCAGATTCAGCGCGGCATCCAGATTCACCAGACTCTTCGCCGGATCACCCGGGGCGACAACGGATTCGATGTCATCGATGGGAGCGGCGGGGACGCGTTCGGCCATGAGTGCCGACAGAATCGCATCCTTGGTCGGAAAGTAGTAGAAGACAAGGCCTTTGGGGACGTCGGCCCCGGCGGCAATGGCAGCCGTCGGGGTCGCGTCGAATCCCTGTGCCGCGAACAGTTTCTCCGCGGCATCGAGAATGAGCTGACGGGCGTCGCCGTCGAGTCTCCGGGTCCGGCGACGCCCCGCTCCGGGTCGATGCATCTGCATCAGTGATGTGTCACCGTATGCAGCCGGCCCGACACCGCCGGCACTGCCGCGAGTCCGATCACCGCGGTCAGCGCACCGGCCACCCACGCGGTCCACGAGGCACCGGTGTAGTCATGGAAATTCATCACCCACGGGGAGATGAACAGCAGCGCGCCGAGCACGACCATCGCGTATTGGGCGGTGCCGGTGAGGGCGTTGGCGAGATGGCCGAGACCGGTGAGGGCGATGAGTACGCCGAGCACGATCAGGGTCCACATGGCGCGATCACTATGGGCAACCCAGAGGGAAGACAGAGCGGTGTACGCGCCGAGTACGACGGCCACCGCATCCTGGGTGCGGCTCTCGGTGAACATGGGGTGCCTCCTTCAAGGCTGAGAACTGAGAATATGTCCTACTTACCGGTTTAGTCCTGATTGACCGCCCGATCAATAAATACTCGGCTACGATTCAGCAGCTGATCGGATGTGGTGCGTGACACAGCGTCAAGCCCCCTCCGGAACCGATATGGTGTGCGATATGTCGCACTCGGTAGAACACGTTCTAATTGTTGGCGCGGGACTGGCCGGCCTGAGAACCGCCGAGGAGCTGCGACACGCAGGTTACGACGGGGAACTGACCCTCCTCGGCGACGAAGACCGCGCACCCTACGACCGGCCGCCGCTGTCCAAACAGTTCGTCCGCGGCGAGCTCGACGACACCGCCCTGCGGCCCGCCGAATTCTTCCAGGAAATGCGCATCGGCCTGCGGCTCGGCGTGGCCGCCACCGGCGTCGACACCGGCGCCCGGCAGGTCACGCTCAGCGACGGCAGCACGCTCGGCTACGACCGGCTCGTCATCGCCACCGGACTGCGGCCCCGGCGCATTCCCAGCTTCCCGCAGGCCCGCGGCGTCCACGTGCTGCGCACCCACGACGACGCCGCCGGACTGCGCGAGCACCTCGGCACCGCACAGCGCGCCGTGGTCATCGGGGCCGGATTCATCGGCTGCGAACTCACCGCAAGCTTCCGCGCGCGCGGCGTGGACGTCGTCCTCGTCGAACCGCAGCCCACTCCCCTGGCCGCCGCCCTCGGCGAGCAGATCGGCGCACTGGTGGCGCGCATGCACCGCGAGGAGGGCGTCGACGTGCGCTGCGGTGTCGGTGTCGAGGCGCTGCTCACCACCCACGATGCTGCGAATGACGTTCCGGCTCAGGCGAATACCACCGGAGACAGCGCGCCCGAGGAGACGGCCGTACGCGGCGTCCGGCTGAGCGACGGCAGCGTCGTCGACGCCGACCTGGTGGTGGTCGGCGTGGGCTCCGTGCCGGTCACCGACTGGCTCGCCGAATCTGGCATCCCGCTGGCAGCGCCTGCCGACGGCGGCGGCGTGCTCACCGACGAGGTCGGCCGCACCGGGGTGGACGGCGTCTGGGCGGTCGGCGATGTGGCCGCCTGGCGGCTCGGCACCGGCCGCAACAGGCGGGTCGAGCACTGGACCAATGCGGGCGAGCAGGCGAAAACTCTCGCCTACGCCCTGCTCGGCGTGGATCATCCTGCCGCCGTGCATGTTCCGTACGTGTGGAGTGATCAGTACAACGTGAAGATCCAGGTGCTCGGCAGCCCCGGCCTCGCCGACGAGGTCCGGATCATCGAGGACCAGGGGCGTAAGTTCCTCGCCCACCTCTTCCGCGCGGGCACCCTGGTCGCGGTCGTCGGCGCCGGGATGACCGGCAAGGTGATGAAGATGCGCGCACAGCTCGCCGGAGCCCAGCCGGTCTCCTGAGCCCCCGGCCCGAAGAACCCGGCCGACACTTCCGAACCGCGCGGATCCGCGCCGTTCGGCGGCTCATTCCACCCATTGGGCGGACACGGTTCGCGATCGAGGTGCGATGTTCACTACCGTGACAGGTGTGATCGTCGCGCTCATAGACTCCGGACTGGGGATGCTGCCCACGGGGGCGTGGTTGCGGAAACTGCGGCCCGATATCGATCTGCTGCTGATGATGGACCCCGACGGCGCGCCGTGGGGACCGAAACCCGAGCAGTGGGTCACCGAACGCGTGCTCGAAACCGCCCGCACCGCACTGCGCGAGGGCGCGGAAGTCATTGTGGTGCCGTGCAATACGGCCAGTGTCACCTCGCTGGAGCCGCTGCGGGCCGAGGTCGGTCCGGGCGTGCCGGTGATCGGCACCGTGCCCGCCATCAAACCAGCCGCCGCGGCTTGCCGGAAGGTAGCGGTCTGGGCGACCGCGGCTACCACGGCCAGCGCGTACCAGGCCGATCTCATCACCCGGTTCGGTGGCGACGCCGAAATCACCGGAGTCGCGTGCCACGGTCTCGCCGACGCCATCGATCGCGGTGATCTCCCCGCCATCGCCGAAGCGATCACCGGGGCCGCCGGGCGCACTCCGGCGGACACCGAGGGCATCGTCCTCGGCTGCACCCACTATCCGCTCGTCATCGACGCCATTCTGGCCGCGCTACCCCCTGGCATCCGGGTCTTCGACAGTGCCGAAGCCGTGGCCGGGCAGACGCTGCGCCGCATGGACGCCCTCGGCCGGCCGCTGACCGGTACCGCCGCCACCCGCGTCCTCACCAGCAACCGCCCCGGCGAAATGCCCGCCGCCGCAGCCGCTTTCGACTCCGGGCGGCTCCTCGGAGCGACCCTGCGGCCGCTCGGATCCACGCCTTTCGCCTGATCATCGGCCCGCCGCAGGTTTGCCGCGGGCGCATACGGGCAGTCGTGCCATATGAGCACAGAGAGCATGGATACCGCGGGCAACGAGCCCGCAGCAGCGAACACACCGCCGAATGCACAGCCGGCGATACCGGAGCCGGAAGTCCTCGCGGAGCACCGCGAACAGGCGCACAAGATGGCCGAGTCCTACCGCGATGATCGCCCGACGACCGTCCTGCCCGGCAGCGGCGGCATGATCTCCGGAACCGCGATCAGCGACTGGGTCGACAAGGACGGCAACTCGGCCTTCGCCGAGGAGACCGATACCGACCGGCCCCAGAAATAGCGAAAGGGCCGCTCCCCCAAGGGGAACGGCCCTTTCAGTGATTCAGTGGATCAAATCACTTGATGATCTTGGTGACGCGACCGGCACCAACGGTGCGGCCACCCTCACGGATCGCGAAACGCAGGCCCTCTTCCATGGCGACCGGCTGGATGAGCTTGACGCTCATCTCGGTGTTGTCGCCGGGCATGACCATCTCGGTGCCCTCGGGGAGGGTAACGACGCCGGTCACGTCCGTGGTACGGAAGTAGAACTGCGGGCGGTAGTTGTTGAAGAACGGGGTGTGGCGGCCGCCCTCGTCCTTCGACAGGATGTAGGCCTGGCCCTCGAACTCCGTGTGGGGAGTCGTGGTGCCCGGCTTCACGACGACCTGGCCGCGCTCGACATCTTCACGCTTGATGCCACGAACCAGCAGACCGACGTTGTCGCCCGCCTGGCCGTTGTCGAGCAGCTTGCGGAACATCTCGATGCCGGTGATCGTGGTCTTGGTCGTCTTGTCCTTGATGCCGACGATCTCGACCTCTTCGTTGACATTCACGATGCCACGCTCGATACGACCGGTGACGACGGTGCCACGACCGGTGATCGTGAAGACGTCCTCGATCGGCATGAGGAACGGCTTCTCGGTCTCACGAACCGGCTCCGGGATCGACTCGTCGACCGCGTTCATGAGCTCGACGATAGACTCGGTCCACTTCGGGTCGCCCTCGAGCGCCTTCAGGCCGGAGACGCGGATAACCGGGGCATCCTCGTCGAATTCCTGAGCGGCCAGCAGTTCGCGGACCTCCATCTCGACGAGCTCGAGGATTTCCTCGTCGTCGACCATGTCCGACTTGTTCAGCGCGACCAGGATGTAGGGCACGCCGACCTGACGGGCGAGCAGCACGTGCTCGCGAGTCTGCGGCATCGGGCCGTCAGTGGCGGCCACGACCAGGATCGCGCCGTCCATCTGCGCGGCACCGGTGATCATGTTCTTGATGTAGTCGGCGTGGCCGGGGGCGTCTACGTGGGCGTAGTGGCGCTTCTCGGTCTGGTACTCGACGTGGGAGATGTTGATCGTGATACCACGAGCCTTCTCCTCCGGCGCCTTGTCGATCTGGTCGAACGCGAACGCCGCGTTCAGCGTCGGGTACTTGTCAGCCAGCACCTTGGTGATCGCTGCCGTCAGCGTGGTCTTGCCATGGTCGACGTGACCGATGGTGCCGATGTTGACGTGGGGCTTCGTCCGCTCGAACTTCGCCTTCGCCACTGTGGTCCTCCTGGACTAGTTAAGTGCGTGCTTTTTTGCAGCAGTGCGGTGTGTATTACAGGGGGTCGATCTGAAACCGATGAGAGACTACCCAGCGACCGAGTACTCGGTCGCTGTGCTCTACTCGCCGGTTGCCTTGGCGATGATCTCTTTCGCCACGTTGGCCGGAACCTCCGCGTACGAAGCGAACACCATGGAGAAGTTGGCCCGGCCCTGGGTCTTCGACCGCAGGTCACCGATGTAGCCGAACATCTCAGACAGCGGAACCAGCGCCTTGACGATACGGGCACCACTGCGCTCCTCCATGGCCTGGATCTGGCCACGGCGAGAGTTCAGGTCGCCGATCACTTCGCCCATGTAGTCCTCGGGCGTGATGACCTCGACCGCCATGAGCGGCTCGAGAATCACCGGACCGGCCTTGCGGGCCGCTTCCTTGAGGGCGGCGGAACCGGCGATCTTGAACGCCATTTCCGAGGAGTCGACCTCGTGGTAGGCGCCGTCGAGCAGCGCGGCACGCACATTCACCAGCGGGAAGCCGGCCAGCACGCCGTACTGCATGGCGTCCTGGATACCAGCGTCCACGGAAGGGATGTACTCACGCGGAACGCGGCCACCGGTGACCTTGTTCTGGAACTCGTAGGTCGCGCCGTCCTCGGCATCGGTCAACGGCTCCACAGAGATGATCACGCGGGCGAACTGGCCCGAGCCACCGGTCTGCTTCTTGTGGGTGTACTCGTGCTTCTCGACCGTCTTGGTGATGGTCTCGCGGTAAGCGACCTGCGGCTTGCCGATATTGGCCTCGACCTTGAACTCGCGCTTCATGCGGTCCACGTAGATATCGAGCTGGAGCTCGCCCATACCACCGATGATGGTCTGGCCGGTCTCCTGATCGAGCTTCACGTTGAAGGTCGGGTCCTCTTCGGCGAACTTCTGGATCGCGCCGCCGAGCTTCTCCTGATCGGCCTTGGTCTTCGGCTCGATCGCGACCTGGATAACCGGGTCCGGGAAGGTCATGGACTCCAGCACGATCTGGTTCTGCGGATCGCACAGGGTGTCACCCGTGGTGGTGTCCTTGAGGCCGATGACCGCATAAATGTGGCCGGCGACGCCCTCGGGCACCGGGTTCTCCTTGTTGGAGTGCATCTGGAACAGCTTGCCCAGACGCTCCTTCCGGCCCTTGGTCGCATTGATGACCTGGGCGCCGGAATCGACCCGGCCGGAGTACACGCGAATGTAGGTCAGCTTGCCGAAGAAGGGGTGCGTCGCGATCTTGAACGCCAGGGCCGCGAACGGCTCCTCGACGCTCGGACGGCGAGTCAGAACCTGATCTTCCTTGCCCGGAACGTGGCCCGTGACGGACTCCACATCCAGCGGGGTCGGCAGGTAGTCGATGACGGCGTCGAGCATGGGCTGAACGCCCTTGTTCTTGAACGCCGAACCGCACAGCACCGGGTAGAGCTCGGAGTTGACGGTCATCTTGCGGATGGCGCCCTTGATCTCATCGATCGAGAGCTCCTCACCACCGAAGAACTTCTCCAGCAGCGCCTCATCGGACTCGGCGACGGTCTCGAGCAGCTGCTGACGGTAATCAGCGGCCTTCTCGACCAGATCGGCCGGGATCTCGACGACCTCGTACTCTTCGCCGAGCTTGGTCTCGCCGCGCCAGACCTTGGCATTGTTCTCGACCAGGTCGACGATGCCCTCGAAGGAATCCTCGGCGCCGATCGGCAGCTGGATCACCAGCGGGCGCGCGCCCAGACGATCCTTGATGGTCTGCACGGTGTAGTAGAAATCAGCACCGAGCTTGTCCATCTTGTTCACGAAGCAGATACGCGGCACGTCGTACTTATCGGCCTGACGCCACACCTGCTCGGACTGCGGCTCGACACCTTCTTTGCCGTCGAATACGGCAACGGCGCCATCGAGCACCCGGAGCGAACGCTCCACCTCGACGGTGAAGTCGACGTGACCCGGGGTGTCGATGATGTTGATCTGGTTGTTCTTCCAGAAACAGGTCGTCGCGGCCGACGTGATTGTGATGCCGCGTTCCTGCTCCTGCGCCATCCAGTCCATCGTGGCGGCGCCGTCGTGCACCTCACCGATCTTGTACGTGATACCGGTGTAGAAGAGGATGCGTTCGGTGGTGGTCGTCTTACCGGCATCGATGTGGGCCATGATGCCGATGTTGCGGACCTTGTTGAGGTCGGTGAGCACGTCCTGTGCCACGGAAATCTTCCCCGCTCGTAGCTAGTTGGGATCTTCGGGAACGACCCCTGGCGCTCTTTCGAGAATTTCAGCCAGCGGTCATCACGTTGTCAACGCCCGGCGTGGCGCTTGCGTGCCACGCCGGACTGTGACTCGACTCCCGGCACTTCCGAACGGAAAAGCCGGGGGCCGAATCACCAGCGGTAGTGCGCGAACGCCCGGTTGGACTCAGCCATCTTGTGGGTGTCCTCGCGACGCTTCACCGAAGCGCCCAGGCCGTTGCTGGCGTCGAGGAGCTCATTGGCCAGACGCTCGACCATGGTCTTCTCACGACGGGCACGGGAGTAGGTGACCAGCCAGCGCAGCGCCAGGGTGTTGGCGCGGCCCGGACGGACCTCGATCGGCACCTGGTAGGTGGCGCCACCGACGCGGCGGGGCTTCACCTCGAGGGCGGGCTTGACGTTGTCGAGCGCGCGCTTGAGGGTGACGACCGGATCGGTGCCGGTCTTCTCGCGTGCCTGCTCCAGCGCGGCGTAGACGATGCGCTCGGAAGTCGACTTCTTGCCGTCCATCAGGATCTTGTTGACCAGCTGAGTAACCAGCGGGGACCCGTAAACCGGATCGTTGATCAGCGGACGCTTGGGTGCGGGGCCCTTGCGTGGCATATCAGCTCTTCTCCTTCTTGGCGCCGTACTTGCTGCGAGCCTGCTTGCGGTTCTTCACACCCTGGGTGTCGAGCGAACCGCGAATGATCTTGTAGCGCACACCCGGGAGGTCCTTCACTCGACCACCGCGAACGAGCACCATCGAGTGCTCCTGCAGGTTGTGACCCTCACCGGGGATGTAGGCCGTGACCTCGACCGCGCTGGTCAGGCGAACACGCGCGACCTTACGCAGCGCGGAGTTCGGCTTCTTCGGAGTCGTGGTGTACACGCGGGTGCACACGCCACGACGCTGCGGGCTCTCCTTGAGGGCCGCGGTCTTGGTCTTGGTGACCTTGTCGCGACGACCCTTGCGGACCAGCTGGTTGATGGTTGGCATAGACCGGCTTTCCTTATTAGTAACCAGATGTCTGGAACTTCATGTCTTGGTCATTCGAGCTTTCGGCCCAGTTCCCGCGCTATTTCCTCACCACGGGGTCGGGCGTGTCATGCGCAATGCACCGCCCGGTTTCCGGGCATGCTGGGGAGGTCAGCCGCTCTCGCTGGCCTACGTACCGCGCACAAACCTGCCCGAATGCTTCCGGGCACAGCGGTCCACGATACCCGCACCGTTTACAGGGGGCAAAAAGGGGTCCCCACACAGGAGCTGGTAGAGGGGATTATCGAGACAGATTGAGCGTCAACTCCACCAGCTTGCGGGCCGCATCGCACGGATCCGGGTGGTTGGACCCGGCCCGATAGTTGAGCCACCAGCCAACAATCCCCGTGTCGGCGGCGGGTGCGCTGACGCCGCACGAGTCGGGGTCGTTGGGGCGATGTGTTTCGAGTGAGCGGCGACCCTGCACGGTTATGTCGTTGGTCACGTAGTGCAGTTTGTCGTTATTGGCCTTCTCGTTGGCGAGCGAACCCTCTTCGTACCAGTTGAGCGTGATCATGCCGCTGCCCGCGGTGCCGCCCTCGATATCCCACATGCAGACCGCGCCGTTGAAGGACGGGTTCACATAGGTGCCGTCGCCGACGGTCTTGGTGATGTCGTCGAGCGAGACCACATCGCATTCGCGCAGCAGCTTGTCGAAATTGGTATTGATCTTGCCGCCGCTGTCGGTGGTGGTGCCGCCCGCGGGCAGTGCGGTGCCGGGGACCGTCTTGCTGCAGCCGGCGACGGCGGTGGTCAGTGCGAGTACCGCGAGCAGTACCGCGCCGTGGGTCCGCCGCATGCCCATCCCCCTCATCCGAGCCTCTGCACGGTCAGTTCCGCCATCTTGTGGGTGCGGTCGCACGGGTTGCCCAGATTGCCGGAGGAGAACAGGCCGTAGGAGATGGACCATTCGAAGAAGTCGTCGTCCAGCTGCACGGCGAGATCGCAGACGGCGCCGGCCGGGTCGAGGGCCTGGAAGCCCTTCTTGCCGCCGACGTCGATGGTCTGCGGATTGCGGCCGACGCTGGCCACCCAGGCCTTCTCGCGGTCGATGGGACTGCCGCGATAGGAGGCGAAAGTTACGCTGGCCGAGCCCAATCCGGAGGCCTTCCAATTGCAGCCGACCGCGTTCTTGAACACCTGCGAGACATTGCCGAGCCCGCCGAGGTCGCGGACCTCGTCATCGGTGAGGTGGCCGCATTCGCCGACGAACGGGCCCAGCGTCGCCACTTTGGGCGGTGGCCGCAGTCCGGTGGTGTTGTCCGAATCGCTCTTTCCGCCGCACGCCGACAGCAGCAGCGCGAGGCTCAACCCCGTGACGATCGCCGACGTGATCCGCATGCCCCGACTCTAACGTGCACTCCGCGGCCGGGCCCGTTTCGCGGCGTCCGCGTGCTCGGTTCCGGGGCGGCGACAAGGCATGAATCAGGCAATTCGGCTATAGCTCAGAGGTTTCCGCGGGCCTCCTGCTCGCGTTCGATCGCCTGGAACAGCGCTTTGAAATTGCCTTTGCCGAAACCGAGGGAGCCGTGGCGTTCGATGAGTTCGAAGAAGACGGTGGGCCGGTCGGTGATGGGCTTGCAGAAGATCTGCAGCAGATAGCCGTCCTCGTCGCGGTCGACGAGGATGCCGCGGGACTGCAGGGCCTCGGCGGGGACCCGGACGTGGCCGATGCGGGCGCGCAGTTCTGGGTCCTCGTAGTAGGTGTCGGGGGTGTCGAGGAATTCGATGCCCTCGCGGCGCAGGGTGTCGACAGCGGTGAGGATGTCGCCGGTGGCGAGGGCGATGTGCTGGACGCCGGGGCCGCGGTAGAACTCCAGGTATTCGTCGATCTGGGATTTCTTGCGGCTCACGGCCGGTTCGTTGAGCGGGAATTTGACGCGGTGGTTGCCGTTGGCGACCACCTTGCTCATGAGGGCGGAGTAGTCGGTGGCGATATCGTCGCCGACGAATTCGGCCATGTTCTCGAAACCCATGACGCGGCGGTAGAACTCGACCCAGGTATCCATCTGCCCGAGTTCGACATTGCCGACGACGTGGTCGATGGCCTGGAAGATCCGCTTCGGTGCGCCCTCGCGGGGCTCGTACTCGGAGTGGCGGGCGACGAACCCCGGCAGATAGGGGCCGTCGTAGCGGGAGCGGTCGATGAGGGTGTGCCGGGTTTCGCCGTAGGTGGCGAGGGCGGCGGAGCGGACGGTGCCGTGCTCGTCGGTATCGTCGTGCGGCTCTACCAGAATGGTGGCGCCGTGGGTACGCGCCCAGGTGATGCAGCGGTCCACGTCCGGGACCTCGAGGGCGATATCGGTGATGCCGTCCCCGTGCCGGTCGTGATGGGCCACCAGCGGGCTGCCGGGGTCCACCGCACCGCACACCACGAAGCGGGCGCTGCCGCTGCGCAGCACATAGGCCTTGTGGTCGCGATTGCCGGTTTCGGGACCGGAGTAGGCCTCCAGGCGCATGCCGAAGGCGGACTCCAGGAAGTGCGCGGTCTGGGTGGCATTGCCGACCGCCCAGACCAGTGCGTCCCAGCCGATGACGGGGAAGGGATCGGCGGCCGCGTCATGATCGACCAGGCCGATCAGCCGGCGTAATTCGTCGGACTCCGGTGGCACAACCTCGATGCTCATGTGATCAGCAAATCGCTGCGGGTGCCAGCTGAGCAATATCGGCGAATTCCAGTAGACATCCTGGTTGATTACGCCACCATCCGGGCCCTGGTGCTGGACAATTTGAATACCACATCACCCTCGAGCGGAGGTCCCGCCATGGCACGCACGCCCGCCAAGCTGGACGAACTGGATCTTGCCATTCTGACGGCCATGCACGAGTACCAGAAGGCCGGGATTCTGGAGCTTTCGCGGCGCACGCGGGTGGCCCGCGCGACCGTGCAGTCGCGGATCGCGCGCATGGAGGAGGCGGGGGTGATCGCCTCCTATGATCCGCAAATCGATGTCACCGCAGCGGGTTTCGATGTGCAGGCGTTCGTGACGCTGGAGATCGCGCAGGGTGCGCTGGAGGCGGTGGCCGCCGATCTGGAGGCCATCCCGGGGGTGCTGGAGGCGTATGCCACCACCGGTTCCGGTGATGTCATGTGCCGGATCGGGGCGGATTCGCATGCCGGGTTGCAGCATGTGCTGCTGAGCATCGACCGCAGCTCCTCGGTATCGCGGTCGCACAGCGTGATCGTGCTGTCCACCGTGGTTCCGCAGCGCACGCTCCCGCTGCTGCGCACGCTCACCCCGTCCGGGTCGAGTAAGGCTCCGGCCTACCGCAATTCGCACTGAAGTTACCGCTGAACCGCTTGGTAGCTCCCGGCCGAACGAACACGCCAGGGTGACGAAGCTGGGCCATGTCGGGAGAGTGCGAAGCAGGGATGCGCCGGGATGACGAGGACGTCCCCGACACGACGAGGCCTCACGTACAACGCGATTGACTCGTGCTCCACGTGACTGCCTCGCGCTGGAGCCATTCGGGTGTGCGGGGTCAGGTGCGGTTCATGCGGGTGATGAGGCCGCAGACGTGGGCCTCGGCGGCGGTGCGGGCGTCTGCCGGATGGCCGGATTCGAGGGCTTCGAGGATGCGGCGGTGTTCGCGGAGGGCGGTGCGGCGGTTGCGGGGGTGGGCCCAGAGGTCGCCGCGGTAGAGGTGAGCCTGGGCTTCGAGGCGCGCGAGTTCCTCGGCGACGGTGCGGTTTCCGGAGCGGTCGCGGATGAAGCTGTGGAATTCGAGGTCGAGATCGGTGTCGCGGGCCGGGTCCACATTGTCGCGGAGGTTGTTCTCCTGTTCGGACAGCATGGCGGTGAGTTTGCCGAGGTCGAATTCGGTGAGGCGGGTGGCGGCGCCGGCGGCGGCGAGGCCGTCGAGGACGGAGCGCACCGCGAGCACATCGCGGATCTGGGCGTCGTCGACGACGGCCACGCGCGCCCCGGCGTGCGGGACGTTCACGGCCAGTCCCTCGTAGATGAGCTGCTGCACCGCTTCGCGAACGGGGCTGCGGCTCACCCCGAGTCGCGCGGACAGGGCGAGGACGCTCAGCGGTGCGCCCGGTGCGAGTTCGCCGGACAGCACGAGCTGCCGCAACTGCCGGTGCACGGAGGGGCCGAGCAGTTCGCTGTCCGGTTCGGTCATGGTGGTCCTTTCGGTGCTCGGTTCGAAATTACCCTTGCGGCCGGTAGTTGGCCCGGACGCGCTCGGTGAGGAACTCGGCGGCGGTGACGGGCGGGTAGACGCCCTGCGGGCCTTCGATGATCGCGTCGCGGTCGGCCTGGGCGAAGTAGGCGATGCTGTAGCGGTCACCCTGGTATTCGTCGGCGCCGGGGCTGCGGACGCGGTGGAAGTTGGAGGGCAGCAGGTCATCACTCCAGCGGGTGAGCATGTCACCGATATTGCAGGTGATGAGCGAGGAGGACGGGGTGATGGAGGTCCACTGCTGTTCGGCCATCTCCTTGCCGGGGCAGACCTGCAGTCCGCCCTGGCCGTCGCGCTGGAAAAGCAGTGTGAGGCAGTCGAAGTCGGTGTGCGCGCCGGCCCGCCAGCGGCCGGGCACAGCACGCAGTTCGGCGGGGACGGCGAAGTAGTGCAGCAGGCGCAGGGTGGACTGGTAGTGCTCGGAGTCCGGATTGTGCGCGGTGGTGAAGTGCTCGCGAGGCAGGCCGAGGCGGTCGGCGAAGCAGGACAGCACCTGCATGGCGACGCCCCAGCAGCGATTCTCGAATTCCAGTACGGCCGTGGTGAATCCGGGCAGTTCGTCAGCGGTGGGCCAGCGGCCGTCCATATGCGGCCGGGTGATCTGGTAGGACTCCTTCTGATCGGGGACGCCGATGGAGGGGCGCACCTGGCTCAGCGATTCCCATCCCGCATTATCGGCTTTGACCAGTGGGTACTGGCCTTTCACCGGCTCGGGCAGCGCGAAAAAGCCTGCGGTGAGCCCGAATACGGCGTCGATCTGCTCCTGTGGAATACCGTGGCCGGAGAGCTGGAAGAAGCCGATATCGGTGGCGGCGGCCCAGAGCTGCTCGGTGATCTCGGCGCGGCGGTCCTCGAAATCGGTGAGGTCGATAATGCGGATGTCCCGGGCAGCCTCGGCGCCCAGCCCGCCCATCTGCTTCTCGCGGGCGACTTCGGCGGTGTCGTTGGTCATGGGTTTCCCTGTCTGATAGGGGCTTTCAGCCTGCGGTGATGGTGTGGTCCAGGAATTCTTTGTCGACGAGGTCCTTGGCGGTGAGCCCCGCCGGCACGTTCGCGCCGCCGTGGCGCAGGATGGGCGCGAATTGGTCGATGACACGCTGCACGCGGGCTTCGTCGAAACTGCCGAGCACGCCGTCGGTGTCATTGCCGATCAGGCCGCTGTCGATGAGCGTCTTGGAGCCGTAGGCGGCCAGGGCCGCGCTGTAGGGCGTCAGGTTCGCGCTCTTGGAGACGACATCGACGACCACATCGTTGACGTGACTCGGGTCGGTGCGGAATTGCGCTGTGGCCCTCTGGATCATGGGGACCAGGCGCTGCAGGCACGGGCGCAGTTCGTTCAGCTTGTCGGTGCGCACGTTCACGGTGCGGGCGTAGCCCTCGTAGCCGACGTCACGCAGCAGCTGGTAGCCGACCGGCTTGTCCCAGGCTTTCACCTCGTGCTCGTAGACGTAGGGCTCGGAGTTGGCGAAACCCTGCTGTGCGAAGGAGGGATCGGAGACGAAGCGGGAGGGTCCGTTGTCGTAGGAGGCGTCGATCTGCTTGGCGTTCAACAGCCCTCGCGACACCAGCCATTCCGGATAGAGCTGGCCCTGCGAAACCACCACGGGTGCACCGGCTTTGCCGATATCGGCGATGCCGTGCCAGTCGGGATGGGTTTTGGGGTCCCACATGAGCATCTGCGGGCTGGAGCGCAGCAGGGTGGTGACCGCGGTGATCGGCTGCTTGCCCGAGGCCGCGATGGCGTCCTCGGAGTGGTCCAGGCCCAGCGTGATGGATGAATCGACGTACATCTGCGAGGGCACGGTCTGGAAGCCGATGGCCGGGCCGCCGGCGCGGATCTCCAGTTTGACGCCGGTGTCCTTGCCGTCCACCACCAGCAGTCCGGTGACCTTGTTGTTGTCGGAATCGACGTGATAGCCGGGCCCGAGCAGCCCGAAGATGGGGCCGGAGTCGGTCTCCGGATCCCATTGCAACTGGACCACGACGGTCGCGGGGCAGCGGCCGGCCAGTTGCTGTTCGGCCGGCGCGGCCGGGAGTTGCACTGCGGCGGAATCGTTCTCGGAGGAGCTGGAGCAGGCGGAACCGGCGGCGACGACCAGGGTGGCGATCGCGGCGGCGCCGAGGAGGCGCAGAGGGGTGTGCATGAGTTCTCCACAGGCTGTTGATAAGTGGGTGCGGGAAGTTCAGCGGCCCGACGCGTGCCAGCGGCCGACGGTGAGTCGCTGCGCGACGGTGAAGAACGCGAAGACAGCGACACCGAACAGGGCGGCCAGCAGCAGCGCGGCGAGCAGATCCTCCGATTGCAGCCGGGCGCGGTAGGTGTCGAGCAGGGTGCCGATTCCGGGCTGGCCCTTGGCGAAGAACATGTCGCCGATGACCGCGCCGGTCACCGAGAGTCCGGCCGCGGTGCGCAGGCTGGCCATGATGGACGGCAGGGCGGCGGGCAATTCCAGGGATATCAAGCGCCGCAGTCGATTCGCCCGGCCGAGGGTGAACAGTTCCCGCAGGTTGCGGTCGACGCTCTGGATGCCGAACAGGGTCATGGCGATGATCGGGTGCACCGCGATGAGCACACAGACCAGTACGCGGGCGGTGAGCCCGTAGCCGAACCACAGGCCGATGAGCGGGACCACGGCGAGCACCGGAATCGCCTGCAGCACTACGGCATACGGATACACCACCCGTTCGATCGCCTTGGTCTGGCTCATGAGCATGCCGATGGCGATTCCCAGGACGGCGGCGAAGAACAGTCCGGTGACCGCAACCCTGGCGGTGACCGCCAGCGCGCGCAGCATCACCTCCATTTTCGCCGGGTTGCTGAGGGATTCGGCGAAGACCTGGTGCGGCGGTGGCAGCAGGAAGCGGCGGTCGGGGGCGAGCAGCACCAGCGATACCGTGTACCAGGCGCCCAGCGCCAGGCCGATACAGACCAGGGGCACAACGGCTTTGCCGAGCCAGCGGTACGGGAGGCGCGGGGTGGTGCGGGTGTGCACGGGGGCGGAGAGGGCGAGACCCACCATTACGAAGCCTCTTTCAGAGAACGGGAGACCCGCGACACCAGTTCGGTGAAGGCGGGCTCGAAGCGCAGTTCCCGGCCGCGCGGATACGGCAGGTCGATATCGATCACCTCGTGCACCCGGCCGGGGCGGGCGGACATGACCACCACCCGGCCCGCCAGGAACACCGCCTCCGAGACCGAATGGGTGATGAACAGTGCGGTGAAGGCATTGTCGCGGTAGAGCCGCAGCAGCTCCTCCTGCATGCTCAGCCGGGTGATCTCGTCGAGGGCGCCGAAGGGTTCGTCGAGCAGCATGAGGCGTGGTTCGAGGGCCAGCGCGCGGGCGAGGGACACCCGCATGCGCATACCACCGGAGAGCTGACCGGGGAGTTTGGTAGCGAAATCGGCCAGGCCGACCGCATTCAGCGCGCGGGTGGCTCGCTCACGCCGCGCGGTGCGGTCGATACCGCGCAATTGGGCGCAGAGTTCGACATTGCGCAGCACATTGCGCCACGGGAGCAGTGTGGCGTCCTGGAAGATGAAGCCGACCGAATCGGTCTGCACCACAACGCTTCCGGAGGTCGGCGGTTCCAGGCCAGCGGCCAGTCGCAGCAGGGTGGACTTACCGCAGCCGGAAGGTCCCACCACAGCGACGAATTCGCCGTTCCGCACCTGCAGGTTGATATCGGCGAGTGCAATGACCTCGCCGGATCCATTGCCGGAGTAGCGCTTTCCGATGCCGGCGAACGCGATCTCCGGGTTCGTCCCCAGGTCGTGCACGGTGCTGCCGGCCGGGTTCCGCGCTGTGTCTTGCAGGACCACCGCACTCACCTTCTCTCGCTTGGAATTGCGTGCACTGTGTGCGTGAGATCAGTGTTATCGATCTGAATTACATGCAATCGTGCGACTGTTTCCAATTGATTAACTGTCACTGCATGCTATTGAGCTGCTTAACCAAAGCCTGTTCATCGGTGCGGGTGCTGTGGCCGTCGCGGATCACGGCCTCCCCGTCCACCCACACCGTGTCCACCACGCGCGGGGAGGCGGTGGTGAGCAGCATGGCTCCCGGATCCCGCGCCGGGAGGCAGGCGAAATCCCGATCGAAGCGGATGAGGGCCAGGTCGGCGCGGTCGCCCACCCGGACTCCGGAATGGGTGGCGGGATCGCCCAGGGCGCGGCCCGCACCGCGGGTGGCCATGCGCAGCATGTCGTCGAAGCCGAGCAGGTCGGCGCGCTGGTGGGTGACGCGCTGCAGGTAGGCGCCCATGCGCAGGGCCAGCAGCATGTCCTGGGTGTCATTGGAGGCCGCGCCGTCCACGCCGAGGCCGACGCCGATTCCGGCGGCCAGCATGGCGGGCACCGGGGCCACGCCGCTGCCCAGTCGCATATTGCTCAAAGGGTTGTAGGACACCGAGACTCCGCGTTCGGCGAAGACGGCCCGGCCGCGCTCGTCGAGTTTGCAGCAGTGCACGGCCAGCGTCCGTTCGCCGAGCAGGCCGCCGGCGTCGAGGTAGTCGACGGCCGACGTGGCTGCATGCAATTGGCACATGTCCTCGTCGGTGCTGGTTTCCAGCAGATGGATGGAGATGGTTTTGCCGGTGCGGTCGGCGTAATCGCGCACGGTCGCCATGCCCTCGGGCGTGAGGCAGCGCGGGTTCGGTACCGCCAGCGCGGTGGTGATGCGGGAACCCGCCAGCCGCACATCGAGATCGTCGATATGCGCGAGGATCTCCGAAAGTGGTTGGACCAGGCGCGGATCCATCCCCCATTTGCGGGAGGCGTCCGCACGATCGGCGAGACCACGCCCGAAGACCACTCGAATGCCCAGCTCCTGCAGCGCCCGCAGCGCGGCATCGTGCACGGCCTCCGAGGGGTTCGGCCACATGTGCTCGACCACGGTGGTGACGCCGCTGCGCAGCAGCTCCAGCCCGCCCGCCAATGCGGCGAGATAGGTCTGCTCGGGGGTGGCCGTCACCGTGAATTCGCCTACGCAGTGCAGCCATTCGAGCAGCGGCAGCCCCTCCCCCGCCCCGCGCAGCACCGACTGCTGCAGATGGGTGTGGGTATTGACGAACCCGGGAATCAGATGCCCGCCGCTCCCGTCGAACCGCGATCCCGGGCGATCGGCGCCCGCGCCGGGCCCGATCGCGACTACGCGACTGTCCTCGACAACGACATCCTGACCCGAAAGCCATTGCGGCCCGGCCTCAGTGGCGGCATAGACGGTGACATCACCGATAACAGCGGACAGAGCAGTAGAGCGCACCATGCGGCATTCCTCCCGGAAATGCGGCTGGTTCGCCCGCCTCCATCCGACGGTGCACCTGCGTCCGTTTCAGCCATGAACGCCGTGCCGCCACCCTAACCACCCCATATTGCATGCCGGTAAACCCCGACAACGGAGCTGTCTATGACGACTGCATCCAGCCCGGGGAGATCAGGGTTTGAGATTCGCTCCCGGAGGGAGGATTTCGACACTGTGTGTGCGGTCGGGTTCCAGGAATTCCAGTAGGGCATGGGCTTCCGCTTCGACGTCGGCGTGCTGCCGGGGTGACCAGGCCGCGCGGGGGCTGATGCGGAGGCGGGCGGTGTCGGCGGTGGTGAAGGTTTTGTAGATGCCGGCGAGGTAGCCGTCGACGAGGAGGGAGGAGACCTGGGCGGCGAAGGCTTGCAGGGGTGGGGCGGTGCCGTCGGGGATGATGCGGGTGCGGTCCTGGTGGGACAGCAGGGCGTTGTCGTACCAGCTCAGCAGGCGGACGGGGGCGGGGAGGTCCGGGTCGGCGAGTTCGGCGTCGGCGGCGTCGTAGAGGGTGCGGCCGCGGTCGTCGGTGTAGGTGCGGACGCGGTCGCCGAGGCGGGCCACGGCCGGTTTCATGCCGGTGAGTTTGGACCAGGTCTGCATATCCATGGTGGTGGCGGGTCCGAAGGCGCGCAGATAGCGCAGCAGCAGTTCCTCCAGCGGATACCCGTGGTCCAGGGGTGCGCCCAGCCAGGGTTCGGCGCGGGACCAGACGGGGCGGCTGCTGTCTCCCCAGCGGCCGCGCGGCGGGGTCTGCAGCACGGGGAGCTGGTAGAGCCAGGTCTGCAGGACCGCGCCCGGATCGCGGTCGGGGTACAGCGCGGCGGCGTGCGCACGCAGGTCGGCCGCGGACATGGGCTCCTCGCCCAGGACCTTCTCACCCTGCGCGCGCACCTCTTCGGGATCGAGGCCGACCATGGCGCCGTAGTTGAATCCCTTACGGAACGGGATCTTTTCGAGCTCCGGCTGGATGTGCGGGGCGATACGCAGCGCGTCCACCGGGGTGACCAGGTGAATAGTGCCGCGCATCAAGGTGATTCGCACCAGCGAGCGGTCGTCCAGCGCCGCCGAGACTGTAGCCGGATCGAAATCGGTTGTGCGACTCCATAAAGCGACGAACGGCGGCAGCATGTCCTGCGCCTGCAATCCGACCAGCTGTGCACACAGCTGCGGCGCGGTGAGCGTGGTACGCGCCAGCAGGTGCTGGCGCGAGAGCAGCGTGCGGTTCAGGACCTGCCGGGAAAGCTTCACAATGCAGCCACGCTACGGGATTTCACGCTCAGGGCAGGTGCGGTCAGCGCAGGGTGACGACGACCTTGCCTGTCGCGGTGCGCTTGTCGAGCGCGGAGACGGCCTCGGCGGTGTGCTCGAGGGTGTACAGCAGCGGGTCCGGCGGGGCGATCTGGCCGCTGGCGAGCAGCGGCGCCACCTCGGCCCACTGCTCCTGCAGGTAGCCGGGGTGGGTCATGACCCATTCACCCCAGGCCGCACCGATCACCTCGACGTTCTTGAGCAGCAGGCGATTCACCTTCACGGTCGGGATATCGCCCGCGGTGAAGCCGACGACCAGCACCCGGCCGCCGGAGGCGAGCGAGCGAATGCTGTCGGTGAAGCGGTCGCCGCCGACCGGGTCCAGCACGATATCCACCCCGCGCCCGCCGGTCAGTTCCTTGACCGCGGCCAGCCAGCCGTCGGTGAGGACCACATCGGTCGCCCCGTTCGCGCGCGCCACTTCGGCCTTCTCCTCGGTGCTCACCACGGCGATGACCCGGCCCGCGCCCAGCGCCTGCGCCATACGCAGTGTGGAGGTGCCGATACCACCCGCGGCGCCGTGCACCAGCACGGTCTCACCGGAGGCCAGGCGGCCGCGCTTGGTGAGGCAGAAGTGCACGGTCAGATCGTTGAACAGCACACCCGCGCCCGCGGCGAGGGACACATTGTCGGGCAGCGTGAACACCATGTTCGCGGGCGACACCGCGACCTCGGCGGCAGCATTGCCCAGCAGCGTCAGCGCCACCACCCGGTCGCCCGCCTTGACGTGCGCGTCCTCGGGAGCCTCGCGCACGATGCCGGCGACCTCACAGCCGACGACATACGGCAGCGGCGGCTTCATCTGGTACAGACCGCGCGTCATGAGCACATCGGGGAAGGCGATGCCCGCCGCGTGCACCTCGATGACAACGCCGCCGGGGTAGGCCGCGGGCTCCGGTACGTCGAGAACCTCGATGGCCTCCGGCCCCTCGAGCTTGCTCACCACGGCTGCACGCATGCCACACACTCCGATCAATGCACCATTGGATACCAGCCGAACGTAACCCATACAGCCATGGCGTGTCACCGCCACCGGGCGAGTCGGCAGTAATCAGCGGTGGGTGTACTCGATCATCGGCTCGTCGGCGAGGGTGGCGCCGCCCTGGACGATGGTCAGCGCGCTGGAGGTGACGCGGTACTGGGTGCCGTCGCCGCCGTTGGTGGCGGTGAAGCCGCCGGAACCGTCCGGCACCGGATCGTCGATCTCGATGCCCGCACCGTCGCTGATGCGGGCGCCCTTGTAGTAGTAGCGGCCGACGCCGGTTCGGCAGATCACCACGCGGGAGGCGGTGGTGCGGCCGATGGCGTAGGCCGGGTTGTCGGCATTGCAGCGCGGTCCGGCGACGAAACCCTGTGCGTCCGTGCCGGATACGGATCCGGCGAAGGGGGGCAGGGCGGCGGGGGCGGGACTGGTCGCGGGATTGCTGTAGGGCGGGGCCGTCGCGGCGGTCGGCGCGGTCGCATCCGGGGTGGTGGCGATCGTCGTAGTGCCGCCCGCAGTGGTCGTGGTGTTGCCGCCATTGTTCTTGCCGGACAACAGTAGCCAGCCCAGCAGGCCGCCCATCACCAGCACCGCACCCACGAGCGCACCCACCACGATCGGCAGGGAACTGCGCTGCGGGGGCGGCAGGGGCAGCGGCGCGGACGGGTGCTCGCGCAGCGGTTCCGCGTACGGCATGCGGAACTGCGTCGGCTGCGACGCCTGGTAGTCGACCGGGCCCGACGGGTGATCGGCAGGGCCGGACGAATAGCCGACCGGGCCTGGCTGGTAATCGGCCGGACCTGAGGAGTAGCCGACCGGGCCCGAGGAGTGATCGCCCGGATAACCGACCGGCCCGGAGGGATGGCTGCCCTGCGACGGCAGATAGCCGGTCGGCGGAAATGATTGCGGGACATGCGAAATCAGGTGGGTCGGCGCGACCGAGGTGCGGGTGGTCGCACCGTGTTCGGCGGATACGAGCGCCGCGCGGGCCGCCCTGGCCAGCTCGCCCGCGGTGGCGTACCGGCGGGCCGGATCCTTCGCCATGCCGATCGCGATCACCTGGTCGAAGCCGATCGGCACCCCGGGCCGGGCACTGGGCCGGGGCGGCGGGGTCATCATATGCGCGCGAATGGTGGCGAGATTGCTGTCGGTCTTGAAAGGTATTTCGCCGGTGAGGCTTTCGTACAGCACACAGGCCAGCGCGTAGATATCGACGGACGGGGAGATCGCCGTGCTGTGCTCGAAGCGTTCCGGCGCCATATACGCGAACGATCCGATGGCGCTGCCCATACTCGTCAGCTGCACATCCGATTCCGCGTGTGCGATACCGAAATCGACCAGGTACGCGAACAATTCACCGGTCAGCAGAATATTCGCGGGCTTGATATCGCGATGCACCAGGCCGCCCTGATGCGCGGCGTCCAGCGCCGAGGCGATCTGTTCCACCACTTCGACGGCGCGCCCCGGCGGCATCGGCCCCTCGGAGGTCAGGTACGCCTTGAGATCTCGGCCGCTGACCAGTCGCATATCGATGAACAGGACACCGTCCACCTCACCCCAGTCGTGCACCGGAATGACGTGCGGCTCCTGCAGCCGGGCGGCAGTGCGGGATTCGCGGCGGAAGCGCTCCACATAGGTGGGCGATTTGGCCAGCTCGACATCCAGCAGTTTGAGCGCGACCGTGCGATCTCGGACGGTGTCATAGGCGTCGTAGACCTCGCCCATGCCGCCGACGCCGAGTAGGCGCCGTAACTCGTACTGCCCGAATCGTGAACCGGCCCGGTCCCCTGCGACCACCTGCGTCGCCTCCCCTGTGTTGTCCTACCCCAGGAAAAGGCTACGGCCCGCGCACCGGCCTGTCATGTCCCTGAAGGGAAATCGTCAGCGGTGGGCGTATTCGAGCATCGGCTCGGTGGCCAGGATCTGACCGGCCTTGACAATGGTCAGTGCATGCGTGGTGATGAGGTACTTGGTGCCGTCGGCGGGATTGGTCGCGGTGAATCCGCCGATTCCGACCGGGACCGGATCATCGATCTCCTGGGTCGCACCATCGCTGATCCGCAGCCCCCTGTAGTAGTAGCGGCCGGTATCGGTCCGGCACACCACGAGCCGCGAGGCCGCCGTAGTACCGACCGCCAGGGCCGGATCACTGGCATTACAGCGCAGTCCGCCGACGAAACCCTGTGCGTCCGTATCGGATACGGTGCCGACATACGGTGCGACGGTGGTGGTGACGGCGCCCGTGGTGGTCGTTGTCGTCGTGGTACCGCCGGTGGTGGTGCCACCGGCGACGTCGTCGCCGGACCACAGCCGCCAGCCCAGCACGCCCCCGAGCAGCACCATGCCCACGATCACACCCCCGACCGCCACGACCGGGCGCAGGATCCGCTTCGGCGGCGGTGCGAGCGGAGCCGTGGCGGGACGGCCGTTGGCCACGGCCGGTGACCCCGTGCTTCCGGTCGGCGGGTAGACGAGCGGAATCGGTTGCGAGACAGCCGGACCCCCCACGCTCGGCGGGACCGTGACGAGCGGTTGCGCAGGCGCGGGTGACAGCGCCGCCCGGGCGGCCCGGGCCAGCTGGCTCGCCGAGGTGTAGCGGCGCGCCGGATCCTTCGCCATACCGGTCGCGATCACCTGATCGAAACCGGCGGGTACGCCCGCGCGCAGACTGGGTTGCGGCGGCGGAGTCATCATGTGCGCGTGAATGGTGGCCAGATGACCATCGGTGCGAAACGGAGTCTCACCGACGAGACTTTCGTACAGCACGCATGCCAGCGCGTAAATATCGGCGCTGATCGACGCGCCGGTGCTGTGCTCGAAGCGTTCCGGAGCCATATATGCGAACGACCCGATGGCACTGCCCGCGGTGGTGAGCTGCATATCGGATTCCGCGTGTGCGATGCCGAAATCGACCAGGTACGCGAACAATTCACCGGTCAGCAGAATATTGGCGGGTTTGACATCGCGATGCACCAGACCGCTTTCATGCGCGGCGTCCAGGGCGGCGGCGATCTGTTCCACCACCTCGACGGCCTGCCGCGGGGTGAGCGGGCCGTGCGTGGCCAGGTGCGCGCTGAGGTCCTGGCCGCGCACCAGGCGCATATCGATGAAGAGAACACCGTCCACCTCACCCCAGTCGTGCACCGGAATGACATGCGGCTCCTGTAATCGGGCCGCGGTGCGGGATTCCCGGCGGAAGCGCTCCACATAGGTGGTCGACTTGGCCAGGTCCACATCGAGAAGTTTCAGCGCCACCACGCGGTCGCGCACCGTGTCGTGCGCCTCGTAGACCTCACCCATGCCGCCGACGCCGAGCAGCCGGCGCAATTCGTACTGTCCGAACCGCGAACCGGCCCTGTTTTCCGCAGCCACCCGCGTCGCCCTCCCCGTGCTTTCGTGCAACGGGAAAAGGTTACGGGCCGGGCGGTCGACTGTCATTCCGTGCGGGATTCCGGACCCGTCCGACACAAGTAGGGGCGACTCGCCGCGAGTGTGTGACACACGCCCCGTAAAGTCGAGTCACAGCAAGCACCGCACGAAACGCGGCACACCTGTGCAGCGCGAGGAGCACCAGTGTCACTCGATCAGCCACTCGCCCCGCTTCCCCAGGAGGGCATGGGTTTCGCCACGGCGTGGCCCGTCCGGGCTGGCGATGTGGATCCCTATCAACGGGTGCGTTTCGACGCCGTAGCCCGTTATTTGCAGGATATTGCCTGGGAGGAAATGCATTCCGGGTTCTTCCATCGCACCGACCCGGCCTGGATCGTGCGCCGCACGGTCGTGGACGTGGTGCGGCCGATCCACTGGCCGGAACGGGTGGAGCTGACACGCTGGTGTTCGGCCATGTCCACCCGCTGGACGAATATGCGGGTCCGGGTCACCAGCGAGAACGGCGGTCTCATCGAGACCGAGGGTTTCTGGATCAATATCAACGAGTTCACCAATATGCCGACCCGCATCAGCGATGAGGGACTGGCCGAACTCTCGCGCACGACCAGTGAGCACCGGCTGCGCTGGCGGCCGTGGCTGGTCGACCAGACACCGCCGGAATCCGATGCCGACCTCACGTTTCCGGTGCGCGCCACGGATATCGACCAGTACAACCATGTGAACAATGCCGCGTACTGGCAGGCCGTGGAGCAGTATCTGGTCGACTATCCGAAGCTGGTGGCCGGGCCGCATCGCGCGGTCATCGAATACATCGCGCCGGTGCTGGCGCGGCAGCGCGTGAGTGTGCGCAGCCGCTACGAGCCCGGTGACAGGACCGGCTATCCGGTACTGCGACTGTGGTTCGTGGTCGGCGGGATCACCACCACCACGGTCCGGATCGGCCCGCTGCCGGTCTGATCGAATAGTGGTGCTCGCCGGACATTCCCGGCGAAATAACGTTCGCTGACAATTAGCCTGGCAGACTCTCGCAGTGCCGATCACCGTGCGGTGGTCGAGAACAGGAGTTCGCCGACATGAGATTCGCCCGTCTCACACTGCTCGCGGCCGCGCCGGCATTGGTGGTCGGGCTGACCGCCTGCGGCCACTCCTCGGATTCGGCGACGAGCAGCACCACCACCACCTCCGCGAAGTCGACGAGCGCCGCGGGCACGACCACGCCGGGGCCCGTCGGTCCGACCCAGTCGCCCAACCCGACTCGCCCGCCCGCGCCCACACCCTCACCCGCCGATGTGAACTGCGGGCCGGTCACCGGAGCCAACGGCGGATCCTCGGATGTGATCGCGTACTCGAACCAGGCCGGTATCCCCGGCTGCACCGAGGCCGTCACGGTCGCCAGCGATTACGTCAATGCCGGCCGCACCGGCGATGCCGCACAGGTGGACGGCTGGACCTGTGAGCCGCAGCCGGACACCGACGTTCCGCACATCTGCTTCAAGGACGGCTTCCAGATCGGCCTGCGCGGCACGGCGGCCCCCACTCCGCCCGCCCCGCCGACCACCACCCCGCCGCCCACCACCTCCCCGGCCCCGGTCGGGGACGCCAGCTGCGGCACGGTCACCGATGCGGGCGGCGGCCTCCGCACCATCATCGCGGTCGGCACTCCGGCCGGGCGCGTCGGCTGCACCGAAGCCATCAATGTCGCAACGCAATACGTGCAGACCGTCAGCGATACCGATGTGGCCAGCATCGACGGCTGGAGCTGCAATGCCCAGCCCGACCCCGCGATCCCGTCCATCTGCGCCAAGGACGGCCTGCTGATCAACCTGCTCGCGCACTGACGCAGCGGATTACGCTGCGGCCGCGCGGAACCCGGCACGGCATCTGCGGACAGCAGTGCGGCCCCTCCGATTCGGAGGGGCCGCACTGTTTCAGATATCGCGGGGCGTTCGGGTATCGCGCTCAGCCCTTGGCGGCCTTGAGGAGATCCTCGAGGCTGGTGAACTTGACGCGGGGGCGGCCGGCGGCCTTGCCCGCGGTGCGTTCGGCCTGATCGATGGCCTTCCAGCCTTCGCGGCCGACCATATCGGGCTGCCGTTCGGTCAGCAGCGCCGCGAGGGCCTGCCGGTCCGCCTGCGGCGCAACCAGTTTGCCGTTGGTGAAATCGGCGATCAGGTGATCGACGGTCTCCTGCGAGTCGACGCGGTTGGAGCCGATCACACCGCGGGGGCCGCGCTTGATCCAGCCGGAGACGTAGACGCCCTGCACCGGGTTGCCGTCCGCATCGAGCACGCGGCCACCGGCATTGGGCACCACGCCCCGGCTCTCGTCGAACGGGACATCGGCGAGCGCCGTGCCCCGGTAGCCGACGGAGCGCAGTACGAGCGACGCCTCCAGGCTGCCGGTGCGATCGGACGGCCGCGCCACGGTGCCGCCCTCCTCCTTGACGAGTTCGTTGTGCACGTACTCGACGGTCTCGACCTTGCCGTCGCCGGTGATCTCGGTCGGCGAAACCAGGTAGTGGAAGACGATTCGCTTATTGCCCGGCTTCGGCTTGTTGGCCGAGTACTCCTGCGCGAGGGTGTACTTGAGCTTCAGCGAGGGCTCCACGTCCGGATCCTCGAGCTCGGCCCGGCTGGCCGGATCGAGTTCCAGATCGGCGGGATCGACAATGATGTCGACGCCCTTCAGATGCGCCAGCGCCAGGAACTCCGACGAGGTGTAGGCGGCCTGCAGCGGCCCACGGCGGCCCAGCACCACGACCTCCTGGATATTGCTGCGGCGCAGCGCATCCAGGGCGTGGTCGGCGATATCGGTCTTGGCCAGCACATCCGGATCGACGGTCAGCACGCGCGCCACATCGAGCGCGACATTGCCGTTGCCGACAATCACGGCCCGCTCACCGGACAGGTCGAATTCGCGGTCCGCGAAATCCGGGTGCCCGTTGTACCAGGCGACGAATTCGGTGGCCGAAATGCTGCCGGACAGCTCCTCACCCGGGACGCCGAGACGGCGATCGGTGGAGGCGCCGTGCGCGTACAGCACCGCGTGGTGGTGCTGCAGCAGCTCCTCGTGCGAAATGTGCTTGCCGACCTCGACATTGAGCCGGAACTGCAGCGCATCGCGGCGGAAGGCCGATTCGAACAGGGTCGCCACCGATTTGGTGCCCGGGTGGTCGGGGGCGACGCCCGCGCGCACCAGGCCGTACGGGGTGGGCAGCCGGTCGAACAGCTCCACCTCCACATCGGCACGGCGCAGTAGCTCCTCGGCCGCGTAGCTGGCGGCCGGCCCGGCGCCGACAATGGCGACGCGCAGGGTGCCCAGCTCCTTGGGCGCGCGGCTCGGCGGCACCAGCGGCTCGAAGTTCGACTCCAGGGGGTGCCGGACGAAGTACGCGGCATTGATGTCCTGGAACCTGGCCAGCGACGCGAGCAGGTC
>NZ_JBEXOK010000017.1:0-135674 GCF_040611495.1 Nocardia sp. NPDC006630 | reverse complement strand
TACCTTCCGGGCCAAGGAGATACCTGCGGTACCAGCGGGGTCGACCGGCTGTGGTCCGGTTTCAGAGACACAACACGAAAAGACAAGAGCCGAAAAGACTAAGGACGCCTGGAACATAGGGATCGAGAACAAGAACCCGAAAACCCATGTCCGGCAACGACCTTTAGCACCGACAGGATCAACCTGTCGGTGACACCAGGGGCGGGGGAACCTATTGTCGCGCCGGGGGCGTGGAGGTCCGGCGGATCGAGCGGTCCTGAACCGGTTGCGGGCGCGCCGGATTGCAGTAGCTGCGGGGGCTCACCGATGGCGGAACCTCAGTCAACAACTCAGCCGGATGATGCAAGTGATTGACCCGCGGAGTCCGAGACGGATCCACATGCGCCGGAGCGATCCACGCCGTCCGACCCGGGAAGTCCGAATCCGCACCGAGCTTGATCGTCTTCCACCCGCGTGGCCCGTCCTTGACCAGAGCGTGGCAGTGATCGCACGCCAAGGTCAGGTTCTCGATATCAGTGGGGCCGCCCTTGCTGAACTCGGTCACATGATGAGCCGCCGCCATACTCGCCGGAGCGCTGCAACCCGGGCGCGTGCAGCCACGTTCGGTGGCGATCAACGCCAGCCGCTGTGCCGGGTTCGCCAACCGGGCTTCCCCGATGTGCAACGGCATCCCGTTCTTGTCCTTGACGAGCACGTATGTCTTGGACCGGCGTGCGGCCAACTTCACCGCGTCGGGGACCGGCACGATGCCCCCGGTGGCGGTGGTGGCCACCCCGGAAACACGTTCGACGTCCTCGATGCTCATCGTCAGGATCGTCGACACCGGCAGGCCACGATGGGAACCGAGCTTGGCGGGGTTGAAATCCGGGTGCAACACGGCCATGAGGGCGTCGTGCTGGCGTTGGGCCTTCGAGCGCTCGTCACGTGCCGCGCACGCCTCCAGCACATCCCGCGGCACCGGGTTGTCCTCATCCTCAGCCCACGGGCTTTCCTTGTCCGCGGGGTTGCACATACCCGGACGCGCCAGCTTCGCCATGACCGCATCGAAAGCCGCACGCGCGTCGGGGGTGAGCTCGACGGTGAGGGTGGACATCAGGTCGTAGCGTTGCGGGCTCAGAACCGCACTGCGCCGGTTCTGCCGGTCAACGTCCTCGGTCAACTTGCCGTCGGGGTCCAGGTAGCCCAGGATCATCTCCCCAATACGCGGCAAATGCGTCGGATCCAAGGCACGGGCCTGCCGGGCGAGTTGTTGTTCGGCGTAGGCACGTGCCTCGGGAGCGACCTTGCCGGGCAACCGGTTCATCACCTGCCGGATGACCCGCACATGATCGAGGGAGATCGCCCCCTCATCGAGGGCTTGGGCGGCGTTCGGCAGCACCGGGGCCGGGTCAGGCTCGTCACCGACGCGATGCCACACCGCGAGATCCTCCGCGGTGCGCCACCGGTTGATCGCGTCCCCGTGCGAAATGTGCAGCACCGATTGCAAATACAACGCCGGGCTACCCGACCCGTTGAGAGCGGGCAGCGACCGGGCGCAGGCTTGCACGATCAGATCCCGCTGCACCGACGCCAACCGGCGAGTGCAGGTCTCGATCTGCTGCATCAACGCCACAATGTCGGTGTCGGACACCGGAATCAACGGCAGGGTGGTGAGGGAATCGACCGCGGCGGCCAGTGCTTGCGCACCGGTCGCGATTGCGGATTCTCCCCCTGATTCCATGCCTCTATTCTACCTCCAGAAAACAGACCTCGAAAGGCGAATTACGTTGTGATATAAGGATATTCAGAATATCCGATCTTCACCTTTTGCCGCTTTCCGTTCTGCGCCTTTCGTTTTCGTCCTTCTTGTCCAGGCGTCTTTTGTCTTTACCGCTCGCCCCGCCGACCGTTGTCGACCACCGCGATGAATCGCGTCAGGTCCTCCGTCAGTGTCTCGACGGCGTCGGCTTCTCCACCATCGTCGTGATGGTGCAGCCAGTCGGCGACCAGTTCGAACATGCCGCCGATGGTGGCCAGGCAGAGGGCCAGGCCCTGGCGGTCGGTGAGCGAATCCTGGTGTGGCCATTGCTGGTTGAGGAAGGCGGCGGCCCAGCGGCGGTTGCTGCGGCGTTTGGCTTCTACAGCCGGGGAGATTCCGCCTGCTTCGCCGAAGGTGACCTTGGCGAGGCGGGGGTCGTCGGCGATGGCGTGCACGAAGGCGGTGGTGAGGGCGCGCAGGCGGTCGGGCCAGTCCTGCCCCTCGGTGTCGGCGGCGGTTTCCGCGACCCGCTGCTGGATCTGTGCGGTGATCTGTTCCAGCAGTGCCGTATAGCACGCCTCCTTGCTGTCGAAGTGGTCGTAGAAGCCTTTGGTGCCGACGTAGGCCTGCTGACAGATCTGCTCGATCGACGTTCCCGAATAGCTTTGCCGAGCAAAGAGTTCGGTGGCGGCGGCGAGCAGTTGCCGGCGCCTTTGCGCACTGCGCTCGTCCGCGTCGAGGCCGCGGATCCGGCGGCGCACAGGGGTCCGGTCTGGCGCCGCGGCCGGTTTGCTGCGGGTCATGCCATGACGATAGCCGGGAGTGTTTCAGAAAGACATCTTGTTGACAACACGGTGCCGTGTTGTAATCGTCGTCACGTCGATGAGGAAGGGAACAGACGTGGCTATCAATGGGGATCGCCGGCAGAGGGGGTGGCGGCGGTTTACCGCGGCCGCGCTCTCGACGGCAATGACGGCATCCATCGCGGTACTGCTGGGGGGCGCGGCCACGGCACCGGCCGCCGCACAGCCGGAACCGGTGAATGTCGACCAGTTCTACAGTGCGCCAGACGGTTTCGAATCGACCGCACCGGGCACCATCCTGCGCTCTCGCGAAGTGCAGCTGGCGGTGCTCACCGTATTGCCGGTGCACATTCGCTCCTGGCAATTGCTTTATCGCACAACCGATCTGAACGGACAGCCCGCGGTCGCGGCCACCACCGTCGCGATACCGGAGGGCGCCGATACCTCGCACGGCCGCCCGCTGGTATCGCATCAGTTCTTCTACGACAGCACCTCACCGAACTGCGCGCCGTCGTATGTCCTGCAGCAGGGCGGCGGACTGCCCGCGCTGGAGGGCATCCACTCCACGGTCGAGTACCTGGAGCTGGCGGCCTCGATCAGCCAGGGCTATGCCATCAATGTTCCCGACTACGAAGGGATTTACGGGCACCTCGCGGTCGCCAAGGAACCCGGCTACATGATTCTGGACAGCGTGCGCGCGGCGGAAAGCTTCTCCCCGCTCGGCCTGGACGGTGTCAATACCCCTGTCGCACTGTGGGGTTACTCCGGCGGCGGCATGGGCAGCGGCTGGGCCGCCGAGATGCAGCCGACCTACGCACCCGAGCTGAATATCAAGGGCATCGCCATGGGGGCGCCCGTCTCGGACGTGGAATCGCTTCTGCACGTGAATGGTTCGATGTTCGCCGCGCTCATCGGCGTCGGCATCGCCTCACTGCGCAATGCCTATCCGAAGTTCGCGGACGCCGTCGACCGCTATATGACACCGGAGGGCCGGGCGATCATGGATCGCACCGCCGGCCAGTGCCTGCCGCGCAATGCGCTCACCCTCATGTTCACCGACTACCAGCGCATGCTGACCATTCCCATCGCCGACTTCCTGGCACTGCCGGAGGTCAAGGAGGTCTTCGATTCGACTGTGCTGGGCAGCAATCCGCCCACCGCGCCGACCATGGTCTACCAGGGCGTCTACGACGAGGCCGTGCCCTGGTACACCAACGATCGCATGGTGCAGCAGTGGTGCGACGGCGGCACCTCGGTCTACTACAAGCGCGACCATCTCAGCGAACACCTGACCCTCACCACCCTCGGCATGGCGGACGCCTTCAACTGGATCAAGGGCCGCTTCGCACCCGGCGCACCCGATCCGGTCGGCTGCCGCACCGACAATGTGGTCACCATGCTCGGCAATCTGGACGCCCTGGCGACCCAGACCGAGATCAGCCTGAACGCCACCTTCGGCGCACTGGGCTGGCCCATCGGCCCGCAGGAGCACTGACCCGCTGGGCGGCCGCTCGTGTGGCCGCCCAGTTCCCGCGTGTCACCTGCGCGGACAGTTCTGTGTGATTGTCCGAGTCCGCGTACTCCGGCAACCCGGTAAGGTCGGCCACGGTAATCATGCCAACGGGGGCTCGCACCAGCGGGCTGAGAGGACGGCTAGCCCATTCGGGCGGAGCAGGGCCGTCGACCGTATGAACCTGACCGGGTAATGCCGGCGTAGGGAGGATTCACATGTCATCGAAGTCTGTCGTGCCCAAGGGCGGTTCCGCCGTAGTCGATACCGTGACAACCGGACCCATTCAGGGCAGCGTCAAGCATTACGAGCAGGTCGAGGCCGATGGCACGACGCTGCGGATTCCGGTGCGGCGCATCAACCTCACCAATGGCGAGAAGTTCGACGTCTACGACACCTCGGGGCCGTACACCGACGACAATGCCGTGATCGATCTGCAGGCCGGGCTGCCCAAGGTCCGCGACACCTGGACCAAGCCCGATGTTCCGGGTCCGCGCACCCAGCTGGCCTGGGCGCGCGCGGGCATCATCACCCCGGAGATGCACTTCATCGCGGCCCGCGAAGGCGTTGCCGCCGAGCTGGTACGCGATGAGGTCGCCGCCGGTCGCGCCGTGATCCCGGCCAACCACAATCACCCCGAATCCGAGCCGATGATCATCGGCAAGAAGTTCCTGGTGAAGATCAACGCCAATATCGGCAACTCGGCCGTGAGCTCCTCCATCGCCGAGGAGGTGGAGAAGATGGTGTGGGCCACCCGCTGGGGCGCCGACAACATCATGGATCTGTCCACCGGCAAGAACATTCACGAAACCCGCGAGTGGATTCTGCGCAACTCCCCCGTCCCGGTCGGCACCGTGCCGATCTACCAGGCGCTGGAGAAGGTGAACGGCGATCCCACCCAGCTCACCTGGGAGCTGTACCGCGACACCGTCATCGAGCAGGCCGAGCAGGGCGTCGACTATATGACCGTGCACGCGGGTGTGCTGCTGCGCTATGTGCCGCTCACCGCCAAGCGCGTCACCGGGATCGTCTCGCGCGGCGGTTCGATCATGGCGGCGTGGTGTCTGGCGCATCATCAGGAATCGTTCCTGTACACCAACTTCCGCGAACTCTGCGAGATTCTGGCCAAGTACGACATCACCTTCTCGCTCGGTGACGGCCTGCGCCCGGGTTCGGTCGCGGACGCCAATGACGAGGCCCAGTTCGCCGAACTGCGCACCCTCGGCGAGCTCACCAAAATCGCGAAATCCTATGGCGTGCAGGTGATGATCGAGGGCCCCGGCCACGTTCCCATGCATAAGATCGTGGAGAACGTGCGGCTGGAGGAGGAACTCTGCGAGGAGGCCCCCTTCTACACGCTCGGCCCGCTGGCGACCGATATCGCGCCCGCCTACGACCACATCACCTCGGCCATCGGCGCGGCCATCATCGCGCAGGCAGGCACCGCCATGCTCTGCTACGTCACGCCCAAGGAGCATCTGGGCCTGCCCAACCGGGACGACGTCAAGGTCGGCGTGATCACCTACAAGATCGCCGCCCATGCCGCCGATCTGTCCAAGCAGCACCCGCACGCCCAGGACCGCGACGACGCACTGTCCAAGGCGCGCTTCGAATTCCGCTGGCACGATCAGTTCGCGCTCTCCCTGGATCCGGATACGGCCCGGGAGTACCACGACGAGACCATGCCCGCGGAGCCCGCCAAGACCGCGCACTTCTGCTCCATGTGCGGCCCGAAGTTCTGCTCCATGCGCATTTCCGCGGATGTCCGCGAATATGCCGAGAAGCAGGGGCTCACCGATGTGGCGGCCATCGAGGCCGGTATGGCCGAGAAGTCGGCCGAATTCGCCTCGACGGGCAATCAGGTCTATCTGCCGGTCGTCTCCTAGAACACACGTAATACGCACTGGGCGTGCACTACTCGGTTCATAGCCGAGTTGTGCACGCCCGGTTCGTCCGCGCCGGAGAGTGCTCCCCGACGTTGTTGTCGCACAACCTATTTCTTGTCGGCGGTGAGCGTTCCCCCGATGGCCCAGCTGTCGGTCGGGACCTCCTGGATCCACACCTGCACGGCCTCGGCGGGAATCTGCAGCGCGTCGACAAAAGCGTCGGTCACCCGGCGCACCAGCTCACGCTTGAGTTCGACGGTGCGGGGACCCTGCTGAATGGTGACGATGGGCATGACTGCTCTCCTCTGCGATGTGCTGAATTCGATTGGCCCCGTCCGATTTCCGGTTCTTCCGGCGGCCTGAGAACAGTTCACCGCAGCACGAGGCCGCGACCAATGGCCAGTCCGTTCACGCAGCGATAAGCAATCCTTATCGTGCTTCCGAACCCACCTGCTCACTCTCGGAAATCAGCCTGACCAGCAGATTCAACTGCGGCGACGCGGCGCCAGACCGCACCGCCAATCCGATGGGCAGCGACATGCCCGCCTCCGCGAACGGCCGGAACGCCACCCTCGGGTTGTGCACCAGGCGAGCGTTCGACGCGTAGACGACGGTCCACATCGGTGCGCCGGCGCCCACCGCGGCCATGGTGTCCTGCAAGGTGCTGGAGGCGGGCGAGGGCAACGGGACGGGCTCGAAACCGGCACGCTGACAAGCCGAAAGCACCAGATCCACCAGCGCCGGATGCTCGCGCCGCTCGATCAGCCGGATCGGGAGCGAGACCAGATCGGCAAGGCTGACCGCCTCCTGCGCGGCCAGCGCATGCCGGGCGGGCAAGGCCACCACGAGCGGATCATCCCAGGCGGGAAGCAGATCCAGCTCCGGACTGTCCTGCGGCGACCGCACGAACGCGGCGTCCAATCGCCCGTCGGCCACCTGCTTGATCCGCTCCTGCACCGGCAGCGCCACCAATTCGACCCGCATCTGCGGCGCCCGCTCGGCGAAACCCTCCAGCAGCGCGTCCAACCGCTCCCCGAGCCCGGTCACGGTGCCGAGACGGAAGACCTCCGCACGCCCGCCTGCCAGATCCGCCACCGAAGCCCGCGCTTGATCGGCGGCGGCCAGCACGGCGCGCGCCCCCGGCAGGAACCGCAATCCCGCCTCGGTCAATCGCACCCGGCGCGGAGAGCGTTCCAGCAGTTGCACTTTCAGATCCCGCTCCAGCCGCTGCACCTGCTGGCTGACCGCCGGCTGCGCAATATGCAATCGCTCGGCGGCCCGCCCGAAGTGCAATTCCTCGGCCACCGTCACGAAGTACCGCAATTGACGCAGTTCCATCTACTGCGCCTGAATCGAGCTCACATCGACGGGAAGCTTCGGACTGCCGTCGCCCGGGCCCATTTTCTCGTCCGTCCCACCGGCCGCGATCTTGTCGAGCACCGCGAGCCCGGCCGGGTCGATGGTCCCGAAAACGGTGTAGGAGGGCGGCAATTGCGAATCGCCGTAGACGAGGAAGAACTGACTGCCGTTCGTGCCTGGGCCGGCATTCGCCATGGCGAGCGTGCCGCGCGGATACAGCACCGGTCCGGAGGCCGCCGCGGCATCGGTCGAGCCGAAGGTGTCGGTCGGATACTCGTCATCGAATTCGTATCCGGGACCGCCCATTCCGGTGCCCGTCGGATCGCCGCACTGCAGCACCTTCAGATCGTCGGCGGTGGTCAACCGGTGGCAGTGTGTGCCGTCGAAGTAGTGCTGCGCCGCCAGACTGCTGAAACTATTGACGGTGCAGGGTGATTCGGCACTGTTGAGACTAAGCCCGACACTCCCCTGCCCGGTGGCCATCACATACTGCGTCACCGAGGAACTCGCATTCGCCGGAACACCATCGGTTTTCGGCATTTGCGCCTGCCCCTGCTGCGGCCCGGCCTTCGTCCGGTAGACACAACTCACCGCATCGGGTTTCGTTCCGGGAGCCGGTAGTGCGCCTCCGGCAGGTGCAGCCTGTGCGGTAGTGGAATCAGGAGCCGATTCAGGGGCCGACGCGGCGGCCGACGTCGTCATGGGCAGTGCGGTGCCCGTCTCCTCGGACTTCTTCGAGTAGACGACCGCCGCGACCACGAGCACAACAAGCGCCACGACCACCGCGGGAATGGCCACCAGCAGCCACTTCGGCACCGATCGGCGCGGCGGACCCGGCGGCGGAAATCCCGGCCCGGGGCCGTACACCGGCGGACCGGGTGGATAGGCGCCCGGCGGCAGCGGCGGCGCGGGATACGCGTCCCGCGCCGAATGAACCGGTTGCTGCTGTGGCGGCATCCCCGCCGGATCCTGATTCATGCTGTCCTCTCACCTGCGCTACCCGCCGCACCTTACCCAGGTGCTGTTACCGGCCGGTTCTGATGAGGGATCGCGCCACTACTCGGGCGAGTAGTAGGTGCCGCCACCGGCAATGTGCGGGAAGTTGGTGTCGATGGTGACCTGGACACGACCGGGGCCGGTCGGAAGGGTTTCCGGAACCCAGAGCGCATCGGTGGGGCCGAAGGGGGTGTCGTCACCGAGCGGGACCGGCGGGAAGGTGCCGCTCGCTCCGCTGTCGAGGTTCTTCCAGCTGAGGATCGCGGTCGCGCCGCAACCGCCGGTCAGCACGGGCAGATAGGTGAAATCGGCTCGCACCCACACGGTTTGCTTGCCGTAGAAGGTGTTCTGCGGGTCGTGGAACGCCACGATCTGACCGGCGCAGGGGAAGGCCCCGCCGCCGATCGTATAGGCGGGCGTGAAAGTGGTGACGGGATCGGCCTGGGCCGGTGCGGCCACGGCGAGCAGGGCGCCGGCGGCGAACGGAACTGCGAGCAATGAGCGGAACCAGCGCATCGAAACTCCTGTGGTCGATAACGGGGGTACGGCTTATGTGTCGAAGACGAGACCGCAAACGCTACGCGGGACTAAAGATTCGGGCGGCGAGTCGCCGGAATCAGCGGCCGGGTGGTTGCCAGCGGTGTGCGAATTCGTTCGGGGCCGGGGGTGGACCCGGCAGATCTCCGACACCGGTCAGACCGTCGATGAGCAGCGCCAGGACGCGGCGGCGCAGCTGGGCGGCGCGGTGCGGGTCGGGAAGTGTGATGGCGGCACAGGATTCGAGGATCAGGCCCAGGTCCGGGGTGGTGACATCCTTGCGCAGCCTGCCGGATTCGCGGGCGCGGCGCAGGATCTCGTCGTTCAGCTCGGCGGAGCGCATGACGTCCGGGACGATCGACTCGTCGGGCGTGAAGGTGCCGGCCAAATGTGTTGTCAGCGAGTGCACATCGGCATCCACGACACGTTCCAGGAAGCCGACGAACCCGTGCCAGCCGTCCGGATCGGTCAGCGCCGCTTCGGCTTCGGTGTTGTAGCGGCGCAACCCGTCGTAGCAGAGGGTCCGCAGCAGATCCTCCTTACTGGGGTAGCGGCGGTAGAGCGCGCTGATACCCACTCCCGCGCGCTCGGCCACCGCCGAGATGGGGGCCTTGGGTTCGGCGAGGAAGACATCGCGGGCGGCGGCCAGGATGAGCTCGTCATTGCGGGCGGCCTGCGCCTTGCGGCCCGGCAGGGCGCGCTGAGCTGGGACTTCGACTGATTCGGGCATGAATCGAGAATACCACTTGAACGGAATGATCCGTTCCGCTATGGTTTGAAACAGAACGAAACATTCCGTTCCAACAAGGAGAACATCATGACCGCCATCCGCCCCTTCCGCATCGACGTCCCCCAGGCCCAGCTCGACGATCTGGCCGATCGACTGCACCGGGCGCTGTGGCCGAACGAGCTCCCCGGCGTCGCCGATGCGTACGGCGTCCCGAACGACCGCATTCGCGGGCTGGCCGAGTACTGGGCGCAGAGCTTCGACTGGCGGGCCCTGGAGGCGAAGTTGAACGCCTACCCGCAGTTCACCACCGAGATCGACGGTGAGGACATCCACTTCCTGCACATCCGCTCCGAGCGCCCGGATGCCACGCCGGTCATCCTGACCCACGGCTGGCCGGGTTCGATCCTGGAGTACCTGGATGTCATCGCACCGCTCACCGCACCCGAATCCGCCGCGGATCCGGCCTTCCACGTGGTCATTCCGTCGCTGCCCGGCTTCGGCTTCTCCGGACCGACCCGCAGCACCGGCTGGAACCGCTTCCGCACCGCCCGTGCCTGGGTGGAACTCATGAATCGACTGGGGTACAACCGATTCGGGACCATCGGCAATGATGGCGGCTCGTTCGTCGCACCCGAAATGGGGCGCATCGCCCCGGAGCAGGTCATCGGAGTCCATGTGACACAACTGTTCTCGTTCCCCTCCGGCGATCCCGCCGAGATGGCGGACCTGTCCGAGGAGGATCTGGCCGGACTGCAGCAGCTGCAGTGGTTCTACGAGAACAAGATGGCCTTCAGCTCACTGCACGGTCAGCAGCCGCAGACCCTGGCCTTCGCACTCGCGGATTCGCCGATCGGATTGCTGGGCTGGAACGCACAGCTTTTCGGCGAGAGCCTCGACAATGAATTCGTGATCGGCAATGTGGCGATCTACTGGCTGACCGGCACCTCGGGGTCCTCGATCCGCTTCTACTACGAGGACCAGCACGCCACCGAGCAGCCGACCGAACCGACCACCACGCCGACGGCGCTGGCCATGTTCAAGGGTGATTTCCAGTCCATCCGGCGCTTCGCCGATCGCGATCACAAGAACATCGTGAGCTGGCACGCCTACGACGTGAGCCCGGATTCCACCGGTGCCAATGACGCGGCCGGGCACTACGCCGCACACGAGGCACCCGAGGTTTTGATCGCCGATATCCGGCAGTTCTTCGCCCAGCTGAGCTGAATCTCGCAGCAGCGGCCCGCATTCCGTGATCGGAGTGCGGGCGCTGACGCGTCTCAGGCGTGCTCGTGGGCCGCGCCCCAGGACGGAAAGGGATCGCGGAAGCCCAGCCAGGCCTGCCGCCCGGATTCCATTTCGGCGTCGGTGAGCAGTGCGGAGTAGAGCAGGTCCCGCACATGCGGGCGATCCAGCTTCACCCCGATGAAAACGATTTCCTGACCGGGCTGCATCTCCAGTGCGGACCAGTACGCCCCCGCCTCGAAAGTCAGATTGGGCCCGGCTTGCGACCAGATGGCCGCCATATCCGGCCGGCTGGCGAGCCAGAAGAAGCCCTTGCTGCGCAACAGCCGATGCAGTTGCGCCAGAGCGGCATCCAGGCGTTCGGGATGGAACGGCCGATCGGCGGTGAAGGTGATGCTGCTGATCCCGTATTCCTCGGTCTCCGGGGTATGCCCGCCCGCGAGCTCGGAGTCCCAGCCCTCGAACTGGGCGGCGATATCCGGGTTGTAGAGACCGGTGCCGAGCACCTCGGCCAAGTCCACCACACCGTGCGAGGCGTGCACGATGCGCGCGGCCGGATTCAGCCGCCGGATCGTAGCCTCCACGGTGCCAACGGCTTTCGCGCTCACCAGATCGGTCTTGTTGAGCACCAGGACGTTCGCGAACTCGACCTGATCCACCAGCAGATCGGCAATCGTGCGCGCATCCCCTTCGCCCGCTTGCAGATTCCGCTCCGCGAGCGCCTGCCCCTGCACCACCTCGGAGAGGAAGGTGGAGGCGTCCACCACGGTCACCATGGTGTCGAGCCGGGCCAGCTCGCCGAGGGTGAAACCGTCCTCGAATTCCCATTCGAAGGTGGCGGCCACCGGCATGGGTTCGGAGATGCCGGTGGATTCGATGATCAGCTGATCGAAACGGCCCTCGCGGGCCAGCCGACCCACCGATTCGATGAGGTCCTCGCGCAGGGTGCAGCAGATGCAGCCGTTGGTGAGCTCGACGAGCTTCTCCTGCGTGCGGTCCAGATGCCCCTGGCCGGCGACCAGCGCCGCGTCGATATTCACCTCGCTCATGTCATTGACGATGACCGCCACCCGGCGGCCCTCGCGATTGGCCAGGATGTGGTTGAGCAGGGTCGTCTTACCCGCGCCCAAGAAGCCGGAGAGCACGGTCACGGGCAGCTTGGCGGGTTCTCGGTCTGAAGTCATCGAATAATGATAATGGTTTTCATTAACAGTGACAGGGTGGGGTCTCCCACGCCGGGTCGCGAGAAAAGTAGGGTCGGTGTCGTGAAACTCCTGCCGCTCTCCCCCAACGGGCAGACACCCGTCCGCGCACTCACCATCGCGGGCACCGACTCCGGCGGCGGCGCCGGCATTCAGGCCGACTCCCGCACCATGGCGCTGTGCGGCGTCCATGCGTGCGTGGCGGTCGCCGCGGTCACCGTGCAGAACACGCTGGGCGTCAGCGGTTTCCACGAGATCCCGCCGGAGATCGTGGCGGGCCAGGTGCGCACCGTGGTCGGCGATATCGGCATCGGCGCCGCCAAAACCGGCATGCTGGCCTCCACCGCCATCATCGAGGCGGTCGCGGCGGTCTGCCAGGAGGTCGGCATCGGCCGCAATGGCGGCATTCCGCTGGTGGTGGACCCGGTCGCGGCCTCCATGCACGGCGATCCACTGCTGCACGCCGAAGCCCTGGACGCGCTGCGGCACACGCTCATTCCGCTCGCCACCCTCGTCACCCCCAATCTCGACGAGGTGCGACTGCTCACCGGCATCGAGGTCGTCGACGAGGTCACCGCCCGCAAGGCCGCCGAGGCGCTGCACGCACTCGGCGCGCAGTGGGCCATCGTCAAGGGCGGGCACCTGCGCACCTCCGATATGAGCACCGATCTGCTCTTCGACGGCGACACCTTCCACGAGCTCCCCGCCCCGCGCCTGACCACCGGCAATGACCACGGCGGCGGCGACACCCTCGCGGCCGCCACCACCTGCGCGCTCGCACACGGCTATTCGGTGCCGGACGCGGTGGCCTTCGCCAAGGAGTGGACCTTCCGCTGTCTCGAGGCCTCCTACGATCTGGGCGCGGGCCACGGCCCGGTGTCCCCGCTGTGGCGACTGCACACGGGTCCGCAGTAACCGCGGCAGTGCTCACTCCCGGCGATGCCAGACCCTAGTTTTCGGTCTTGTTGGGGACCGATCTGAACGGATAACGTTTCGGATTATGAAGAACACCAAGGCCCACCGCATCGGCGCGGTCACGGCGGGCATCGCAGCCCTGACCGCCACTGTCGCGCTGGCCGCTCCGTTCGCGGCCGCCGACATCACCAACAACGGCCTCACCCTGTCCGGCTCCGCCTACCAGACGGGCCAGACCTACCAGCTGTCCTTCGACGGCAGCCAGTTCACCGGCGCCAGCTACAGCGTCTACGACAACGTCAACAACGACCCGAGCAACCGGGTCAAGATCGCCGACGGCTTCACCACCAGCGCGCACCAGCAGATCTCGGTGAACTGGACCCCGAACACCGTTGGCGCGCACTCACTCTGGGTCGCCATCGGCTACCTGTCCGCCGCGACCCCCGAGCCCGGGCCGGTGAATGTGACCGTCACCCAGGGCACCTCCTCGGGCAGCTCGCTCACCAACCTGCTCGGCTCCCTCAGCGGCTAAACGCTGCTGATCGCCGGACGACCCACGGCCATCGGGTCGTCCGGCACCGAGGGGCGGGTTCGGGTAGGTCCGGTCCACGACACGCCCGGCTCGCAGGACGGTATCCGAGGCTCGATAGCTGGGATGCGAGATCACCCCAGCGAATGTGATGCAAACTCGCCGGCCACGTCGATCGCCGAGCCGCAGTCGGCGGCTTCCTATTGTTCACCAGCACGTGCGCGATATTTTCGTGGATCTTGCGCCGGCCATCCCCCGGGCCGCCACCGCCTGCGATAGCTGATCAATAGCAGGTGAGCGCGAACAAACAGCTACTTGCTCCCAGGAACTTCCCAGCTCTGCCGCAGTCCCGGCCCAGCGTGGTCGGCGAGCGTAGTGATCATGTCGGAGACCGTGACCGCCGTCCGGGCGGCGGAACCAGTAGAGTCCGTGACCACGCCCGTCGTGGATGTGGTCGTTCCCGTCTACAACGAGGAAGCTGACCTCGGGCCGTGTGTGCTGCGGCTGCACGCGTTTCTCAATGACAATTTTCCGTTCACGGCGCGAATCACCATCGCCGACAACGCATCCACCGATTCCACCCTGCAGGTCGCGAACCATCTCGCCGACCAGCTCGAAGGGGTGCGCGTGGTGCATCTCGATCGCAAGGGCCGCGGGCGGGCGCTGCGGGAGGTCTGGCAGGGCTCCGACGCACAGGTCGTCGCGTACATGGACGTCGATCTCTCGACCGATCTGAACGCACTGCTGCCGCTGGTGGCGCCGCTGGTCTCCGGACATTCGGATCTGGCCATCGGCACCCGGCTCGCCGCCTCCTCACGGGTGGTCCGCGGACCCAAGCGCGAATTCATCTCGCGCTGCTACAACCTCATCCTGCGCACCTCGCTGCAGGCCAAGTTCTCCGATGCGCAGTGTGGCTTCAAGGCCATGCGCGCCCAGGTGGCCCGCATGGTGCTGCCGCTGGTGGAGGACGGCGAATGGTTCTTCGACACCGAGCTACTGGTGCTGGCCGAGCGCATCGGACTACGCATCCACGAGGTGCCGGTGGACTGGATCGACGATCCGGACAGCAGCGTCGACATCATCGACACCGCCCGCAAGGATCTGCAGGGCGTGTGGCGCGTCGGGCGCGCGCTGGGCAGCGGGCGCCTGCCCATCAATGAGCTGCGCGCGGCCATCGGCCGGGAACCGCTCATGGAGGGCGTGCCGCTGGGCATGGTCGGGCAGCTGGTGCGCTTCGGCATCGTCGGCATCGGCTCCACGCTCGCCTACATGCTGCTGTACGTGCTGCTGCAATCGTTCACGGGCGCACAGGTCGCCAACTTCCTGGCACTGCTCATCACCGCCGTCGCGAACACCGCGGCCAACCGCACCTTCACCTTCGGTGTGCGCGGCGCGACCCAGGCGGTATCGCATCAACTGCAAGGTCTGCTGCTGTTCGGCATCGGCCTGTTCCTGACCAGCGGATCGCTCTTCGCCCTGCATCACTGGGCTCCGGACTCCGCCGTGCATCTGGAACTTGCGGTGCTGGTCATTGCCAACCTGCTGGCCACGCTGATCCGATTCGTGGGTCTGCGCTGGGTGTTTCGCCAGGCCGGAGCCTCGCCGCACCGGGCGACCGTGACCGGGATCCGCCCGTGACGGCGACACTGGCCGATCCCCGGCCGATCGCTCCCGACGTTCCCCCCGTACAGACGCGCAACCGGCGCTGGGAGTACCCGGCGCTGGCGGTGCTGCTGATCGGGACCGCGATCGCGTATCTGCAGAACCTGTCGGTCAACGGCTGGGCGAATTCGTTCTATGCCGCTGCGGTGCAAGCGGGTTCGGTGTCCTGGAAGGCCTTCTTCTTCGGCTCCTCCGACGGCGCGAACTCCATCACGGTGGACAAGACCCCGCTGTCGCTGTGGCCGATGGAAATCTCGGTGCGGATCTTCGGACTGCACTACTGGAGCGTGCTGCTGCCGCAGGCGCTCATCGGCGTGGCCTCGGTGGCGCTGCTGTGGGCGACCGTACGCCGGAGCTTCGGCCCGGTCGCCGGGCTGCTGGCCGGACTGGTTCTGGCCGTGACTCCCGTTGCGGCACTGATGTTCCGGTTCAACAATCCGGACGCGCTGCTGGTGCTGCTCATGGTCGCCGGCACCTGGGCCATGACCCGGGCGGTGGAGGACGGGCGGTGGCGCTGGATGCTTTCCGCCGGAGTGTTCCTCGGCCTCGGCTTCCTGACCAAACAGCTGCAGGTGCTGCTGGTGGTGCCCCCGCTGGCGCTGGCCTATCTCATCGCCGGACCGCCCAAGCTCGGCAAGCGCATCGCGCAGCTGTGCACCGCGGGCGCGGCCATGGTGGCGGGCGCGGGCTGGTGGCTGCTCATCGCGGAACTGTGGCCGGATGACGACCACCCGTACTTCGGTGGCTCCCAGCACAATTCGATTCTCGAACTGACCTTCGGCTACAACGGCCTCGGCCGCCTCAATGGCGATGAGACCGGCAGCACCGGAGGCGGCGGCCCGGGTGGCGGGGCCGGCGGGCACGGCATGTGGGGCGAAACCGGTATCACCCGGCTGTTCCAGCCCGCACAGGGCGGGCAGATCGCCTGGCTCATTCCGGCGGCGCTGGTGCTGCTGGTCGCCGGACTCGTCCTGCGCGGCAGGCTCGCTCGCACCGATCAGAAGCGCGCCGCACTGATCATGTGGGGCGGCTGGCTGCTCACCACCGGACTGGTCTTCAGCTTCATGAAGGGCATTTTCCACCAGTACTACACGGTGGCCTTGGCCCCCGCGGTGGCGGCTTTGATCGGCATCGGCGTGGTACAGCTCTGGGCCGAACGCGAAAAGCCTTGGGTGCGTGCGACATTGGCGCTGGCACTGGGCCTGACCGTCGCGACGTCGTGGATGCTGCTCTCCCGCACCGAATCCTTCCAGCCGTGGTTGCGCTGGACCGTGCTGATCGCCGGGATTGCCGCCACGGTGACGCTGCTGATCCCGCTGCCGCGCAAGCTGTCGCTGGTCGCGGCGAGTGCCGCGGTGCTCATCGGCCTCGCCGGACCGCTCGCCTACACGGTGGATACCCTCGCGACCGGACACGAGGGACCGATCCCCAGTGCCGGACCGGCGGTACGCGGCGGCTTCGGTGGCTTCGGCGGACCGCGACAGGGTGGCGGTGGCAATCACGGCCCGAACGCGGGCGGTGGCAATCACCGCAACAATGCCGGACCGGGCGCGGGCCAGACACCAGGCGGAGGCCAGGCACCCGGCGCAGGTCAGGGAGCGGGGGCAGGCCAAGGTCCCGGGGCGGCGGGCTGGGGCGGCGGCGATCGCATGGGTGGCGCGGCAGGCGGGCTCATGATGGCCAGCAAGCCGAGTGCGCAGGTCACCGCCCTGCTGGCGGCGAACGGCGACTCCTACACCTGGGTGGCCGCGGCCATCGGCTCCAATAGCGCCGCCGGCTTCCAGCTGGCCACGCAGCTGCCGGTCATGCCGATCGGCGGCTTCAACGGCAGCGATCCGTCGCCGACGCTGCAGCAGTTCCAGCAGGATGTCGCGGGCGGCGAGATCCACTACTTCATCAGCAGTGGTGACGGTGGCGGCGGCGGCCGCGGCGGCACCGCCGGGACCGGCGGCAGCAATGCGAGTTCCGAAATCTCCCAGTGGGTGCAGGCGAACTTCACCGCGAAGCAGGTGGACGGGGTAACCCTCTACGACCTGACCGCACCGAAGACCGCGACACCGCAGTAAAACCTCGCAGCCGGGTCGGACCGGCAGCCAGGGGACAGCAGAACGCCCGGCACCAGTGGTGCCGGGCGTTCTGTTGTCTATCGCCAGTGACGTATTACCACCGGTGAGGCATCCGAATCAGGCGAGGCCCCACGAGTGCAGCAGGTACGTGATGTTGGACGCGATGCTGGTGACAACATTCGCGAGATTCAGTGCGGCAGAGCCGAGATCGATGATGGGCACAGCGTTGTCCTTCGAGGATCGGGTTCAGAGTTAGCCCAACGTATGCCACTGGACAAGCGCCCAACAATGATGCAATTCACGTATCGTCGCAGTTCAGGCGTGATTCGCAGCACCCGTCACGGCAATCGTGGCTGCCGTCACCGCAGGTACGACGCCCCGCACCCCTGTCATCCCGGCGCGTTTTCGGCCGGGATCTACCCCGGACTTCCGACCAGCATGCGCGGATCCCGGCCACAAGCATGCCGGGATGACGGGGGGTGGTCCCGAGTATGGATTCGCAGTCAGTGCTGGGTGGCAGCGAGTGCGGTATGCAGCGTGGCGGCCCACTGCTGGACGATCTCCTTGCGGCGCAGGGAGTCGTCGGTCAGCACATCGGCGAGGCCCAGGCCGCGTGCCAGGTCGAGGGTGGCCTGAACCAGGTGGTGCGCAACAGGATCGGAGTCGTCCACGCCGAGCGCCTCCACCGCCATGCGGTGTGAGACGCGGCCGAAGCGGGCCTCGAGCGGCACGATGCGCTCTCGCAGCGCGGGATCGGCGGCCGCATGTGTCCACACCTGGAGGGCGGCCTTGAACAGCGGCGTGGTGAAGCCTTCGACCAGCGCGGTCACCACGGCTTCGGTGCGACCCACACCCGCGGCCACCTCGCCGATGGCCTTGGAATCGGCCAGCGACTGGGCCATGCGGGTGTCGAACATGTACTCGAGGGCGGCGGTGATCAGATCCTCCCGAGTCGGGAAGTGATGCTGTGCCGCGCCGCGTGACACCCCGGCCCGTTCGGCGACCACGGCGACCGTCGCCGCTGCCCAGCCGGTTTCGGCCAGGCAGTCGATGGTCGCCTCCAGCAGCCGCTGCCGGGTGGCCCGGCTGCGGTCCTGCTTGGGTTCGTGGGGTGTAGCCATGGTGGCTATTGTGCCCAGCTCGGCGGGCGGCGCTCGAAGAAGGCCGTCATGCCCTCGATCACCTCGGCGGTGCCGAAGAAGCTGCCGGAGCGTTTGGCCAGGGTGTCGGCATAGCCGTCGAACTCGCGCAGCGTGGCCGCGGTGGTGAGCCGCTTGCTCTCGGCCAGGCCCTGCGGGGACCCCTTGCGCAGCGCGCTGACCAGCTGATTCACCTCGGCTACCGGATCGTCCGCGGCAATGGTGATGAGTCCGGTGCGTTCGGCCTCCGCGGCGTCGAAGGTCTCACCGGTCTGGAAGTACCGGGCGGCGGCCCGGGAGGTCATCCGCGGCAGCAACGTCAGCGAAATCACGAACGGGGCCAGCCCCAATCGCGCCTCGGTGAGCGCGAAACTGCTGCCGCGACCCGCGACCGCGATATCGCAGGCGGCGACGATGCCCATACCGCCCGCGCGCACATTGCCGTCGATCCGGGCGAGCACCGGCTTGGGCAGTTCCAGGATGCGGCGCAGCACCTGCACCATCCAGCCGGTCCGGATCTCGGCGGCCGCCGACGGGTCGGCGTCGATGGCCTCGCGCAGATCCGCACCGGCACAGAAGGTATTGCCGGTATGAGTGAGCACCACCCCGCGCACCTCGGTGTCCTCGGCCGCCCGGCCGAGCCCCTGTAGCAGCTCGGTCACCAGCCGGGACGAGAGCGCATTGCGATTGTGCGGGGAATCGAGGGTGAGCACGGCGAACCCGTCCTGCACCTCGTAGCGCACGAACGGCGCGTCGGGGGCGGTGTCACTCATGAGATCTCCTGGCTTCTCGAATATCGGTGCGGCTCAGTACGACCGGGGCAAACCGAGCGAATGCTGCGCGACGAAGTTGAGGATCATCTCGCGGCTGACCGGGGCGACCCGGGCGATGCGCGAGGCGGCGAGCATGCCCGCCAGGCCGACATCGGAGGTCAGGCCCGCCCCGCCGTGCGTCTGGATGGACTGATCGAGCGCCTTGATACTGGCCTCCGCCGCAGCGTATTTCGACATATTGGCCGCCTCCGCCGCACCGAATTCGTCACCGGCGTCGTAGAGGTGCGCGGCCTTCTGCATCATCAGCTTGGCCAGCTCCAGTTCGATCTTCACCTGGGCCAGCGGATGCGAAATACCCTGGTGCGCACCGATCGGCACACCCTTCCACACCGAACGCTCCTTGGCGTAGGCGACGGCCTGGTCGATGGCGTAGCGGCCCATGCCCACGGCCATGGCCGCACCCATGATGCGCTCCGGATTGAGTCCGGCGAACAGCTGCGCGATGGCGGCGTCCTCCTTGCCGACCAGCGCGGTGGCGGGCAGGCGCACATCATCGAGGAAGAGCGTGAACTGATTGTCCGGCTCGATGATGTCCATCTCCTGCTTCGTCTTCACGAAGCCGGGGGCGTCGGTCGGGACGATGAACAGGGCGGGCTGCAGATTGCCGGTCTTGGCATTCTCGCTGCGGGCCACGATGAGCACGGCCTCGGCCTGATCCACACCGGAGATGAAGATCTTGCGGCCGCTGAGGATCCAGTCCTCACCGTCGCGGCGCGCGGTGGTGGTGATCTTGTGCGAGTTCGAACCGGCGTCCGGCTCGGTAATGCCGAACACCATCTTGCCGGAGCCATCGGCCAGCTTGGTCAGCCACTCCTGCTTCTGCGCCTCGGTACCGTACTTGGTGATGATGGTGCCGCAGATGGCCGGGGACACCACCATGAGCAGCAGGCCGCAGCCGCGCGCGGCCAGTTCCTCCTGCACCAGCGCCAGCTCGTAGATGCCCGCGCCGCCACCGCCGTACTCCTCCGGCAGGTTCACGCCGAGGAAGCCGAGTTTGCCCGCCTCGTCCCACAATTCGTCGAACGGCTCACCCTTGCGGGCCTTGGGTCCGGCGTAATCGCGGAAGTTGTACTTGGCGGCCAGCTGAGCTACCGCGGCGCGCAGCGCCTTCTGTTCGTCGGTTTCCACGAAACTCATTGCCTACTCCTGATCTTCGCTGTCGGCCTGGACCACGGCCAGTACGGTGCCGACCTCGACCTGCTGGCCGGTGGTGACGTTCAATTCGGTGAGAATTCCGGTGACGGGGGCGGCGATGGTGTGCTCCATCTTCATCGCCTCCAGCCACAGGATCGGCTGGCCCTTCTCGACCCGGCTGCCCGCTTCCGCCGCGACGCGAATGACGGCGCCGGGCATGGGTGCGAGCAGTGAGCCCTCGGCCACCTGATCGGCGGGATCCTCGAAACGCGGCAGGCGGCGCACCGCCACCGGACCGAGCGGGGAATCGACGGCCACCAGATCGCCGTAGCGGGCGATCTCGAAGCGGCGGCGGACCGCACCGCGCTCCCCCGGCACCTGCAGCACCACGAGATCCGGTGTGGCTTCCAGCAATTCGAGCCCGGGATGCCCATCCACCTCGACACCGGCGCGGGTGAGCCGGTAGCGCACCTCGTGCTTACCGGTCAGACGGCTCTCGTAGGACTTGGACTGGGTCTGCGACGGCAGATTGCGCCAGCCGCTCGGCAGGCCCCGAACCACCCGTGCCGCCTGCCGATTCGCGGCGGCATCGGCGAGGGCGGCCGCCACGATGGACAGCGCCTCATCGGGCTCCGAGGCCAGCGGTGCGGACAGCACGTCCAGGCCGTGCGTGGCGAAGAAGGCGGTATCGGTGTCCCCGGCCAGGAAGGCCGGATGCCGCAGCACCCGCACCAGCAGGTCCCGATTGGTGACCAGGCCGTGAATCTTGGCCCGCTGCAAGGCCGATGCCAGCAGGTGCGCGGCCTCGTCGCGGGTGTCGGCGTAGGAGATGACCTTCGACAGCATCGGGTCGTAGTGCACGCCGACCACGGAACCGTCCACCACACCGGTGTCCAGGCGCACGCCCGGCTCGGTCAGCACGGTGAATTCACCTATGGTGCCCGGGATTTCGAGCTTGTGCACCGGACCGCTCTGCGGCTGCCAGTCGTGCGCCGGATCCTCGGCGTAGAGCCGCACCTCGATGGAGTGACCGCGCATGGCGGGCTGCTGCGCCGGCAGCGGGCGACCCGCCGCCACCTGCAATTGCAGGCGCACCAGATCCAGCCCGGTCACCTGTTCGGTGACCGGATGTTCCACCTGCAGACGGGTATTCATCTCCAGGAAGAAGAAGTCGCCCTTCTCGTCGGCCAGGAATTCGACGGTGCCCGCACCGTCGTAACCGATGGCCTCGGTCGCCAGCCGGGCCGCCTCGAAAAGCCGCGCCCGCATCCCGTCGATCTTCTCGACGAGCGGCGACGGCGCTTCTTCGACAACCTTCTGATGGCGACGCTGGATGGAGCATTCGCGCTCGCTGACGGCCCACACGGTGCCCTGCGTATCGGCCATGACCTGGACCTCGATATGACGGCCGGTCTCCAGGTAGCGCTCACAGAACACGGTCGGATCGCCGAAGGCCGACGCCGCCTCGCGCCGTGCGCCTTCCAGCTGCTCGGTCAGCTCGGCGAGGTCGCGCACCACGCGCATACCTCGGCCGCCGCCGCCGGCGGAGGCCTTGATGAGCACCGGCAGCATGTCCGCGGTGACCTCGGCCGGGTCGAGCTCGGCGAGCACCGGGACACCGGCGGCGTCCATCATCTTCTTGGACTCGACCTTGGAGCCCATCTGCTCGATGGCCTCGACCGGCGGGCCGATCCAGGTCAGGCCCGCGTCCAGGACTGCGCGCGCGAATTCGGCGTTCTCCGAAAGGAATCCGTAGCCGGGGTGAATGGCGTCGGCTCCCGCTGCCCGGGCGGCTTCGATGATCAGATCGGCGCGCAGGTAGGTCTCTGCCGGGGTGTTGCCCGGCAGCCGGATGGCCGCATCGGCTTCGGCCACATGCGGTGCGGCGGCATCGGCGTCCGAATACACCGCGGTGGTGGCGATTCCCATGCGACGGCAGGTGGCGAATACTCGGCGCGCGATCTCACCACGATTGGCGACCAGAACGTTCGTAATGTCCATAACCGCACTCACATTCGGAAGACGCCGAAGCCCTCGGCGCCCTTGATCGGGGCATTGTGGATGGCGGACAAGGCCATTCCCAATACCGTGCGGGTATCACGGGGGTCGATGACGCCGTCGTCGTAGAGGCGGCCCGACATGAACATGGGCAGCGATTCGGCCTCGATCTGCGCCTCGATCATGGCGCGGATACCGGCGTCGGCGGCCTCGTCGAACGGAATGCCGCGCGCCTCATTGGCGGCCCGGCCGACGATGGAGATGACACCGGCCAGCTGCGCACCGCCCATGACGGCGGATTTCGCACTGGGCCAGGCGAAGACGAAGCGCGGATCGTAGGCGCGACCGCACATGCCGTAGTGGCCCGCGCCGTAGGACGCGCCCATGAGCAGCGAAATATGCGGCACCTTGGAGTTGGACACCGCATTGATCATCATCGCGCCGTGCTTGATGATGCCCTTCTGCTCGTACTCCTTGCCGACCATGTAGCCGGTGGTGTTGTGCAGGAACAGCAGCGGGGTGTTCTTCTGATTGGCCAGCTGGATGAACTGCGCCGCCTTCTGCGCCTCCTCCGAGAAGAGCACGCCGCGGGCATTGGCCAGAATGCCGACCGGATAACCGTGCAGCTCAGCCCATCCCGTCACGAGGCTGGAGCCGTAGAGCGGCTTGAACTCGTCGAAATCGGAACCGTCCACCACGCGGGCGATGACCTCGCGGGGGTCGAACGGGATCTTGAGGTCGCCCGGCACGATGCCGACCAGCTCCTCCTGGCTGTACAGCGGCTCGATCACCTCGGTGATCGCGCGCGGGGCCGGGCCCTTCTTCTCCCAGTTCAACCGGCGGATGATCGAGCGGCCGAGGCGAATCGCGTCCTGCTCGTCGACGGCCAGGTAGTCCGCCAAACCCGAGACGCGAGCGTGCATTTCGGCGCCGCCCAGCGATTCGTCGTCGGACTCCTCACCGGTGGCCATCTTCACCAGCGGCGGGCCGCCGAGGAATACCTTGGAGCGATCCTTGATCATCACGGTGTAGTCCGACATGCCGGGGATGTACGCGCCACCGGCGGTCGAATTGCCGAAAACCAGTGCGATGGTGGGGATTCCGGCCGCCGACAACCGGGTCAGGTCGCGGAACATCCGGCCGCCCGGGACGAAAACCTCTTTCTGCGTGGGCAGATCCGCACCACCGGACTCCACCAGGCCGATGACCGGCAGGCGGTTCTCCAGCGCGATATCGTTCATGCGCAGGTTCTTCCGCAGCGTCCACGGATTCGAGGTGCCGCCGCGCACGGTCGGATCGGGCGCCACGATCATGCATTCGACGCCTTCGACAATGCCGATGCCCGCGATGACGCTGGCGCCGACATGGAAATCGCTGCCCCACGCGGCGAGCGGCGCCAGCTCCAGGAACGGCGAATCCTCATCGAGCAGCAGTTCGATGCGTTCGCGCGCGGTCAGCTTGCCGCGCTTGCGATGCCGCGCCATCTTGTCCGGCCCGCCGCCGGCGATGTTCTTCTCGTACTCGGCCTCGACCTCGTCGAGTTTGGCCGTCATCGCCTCGGCGGCGGCCTGATAGTCCGCCGACTTCGGGTCTACGGAGGTGCGCAGAATACTCAAGACTGGAACCCCAATCGCTTTGCCGCCAGGGCGGTCAGGATCTCGTTGGTGCCGCCGCCGATGCCGAGAATGCGCACGTCCCGGTATTGGCGCTCGACTTCGGACTCACGCATGTAGCCGAGCCCGCCGAACAGCTGCACGGCCTGGTGGGCCACCCATTCGGCCGTCTCCACCGCGGTGTTCTTGGCGAAGCACACCTCGGCGATCAGATCGGTCTCACCGCTCGCGGCGCGTTCGGCCACATGCCGGGAGTACACCCGGGCCACATCGATGCGACGGGCCATCTCCGACAGCGTGTTCTGCACGGCCTGACGGCTGATGAGCGGGCGGCCGAAGGTCTCGCGGTCGCGGCACCAGGCCAGAGTGAGGTCCAGGCAGCGCTGCGCGTGCGCGTAGGACTGGGTGGCCAGGCCGACCCGCTCGCTCACGAAAGCATTGGCGATCTGGGCGAATCCGGAGTTTTCCGGGCCGACCAGATTCGAGACCGGTACGCGCACATCCACATACGACAGTTCCGCCGTATCGGAGCAGAGCCAGCCCATCTTGTCCAGCTTGCGGCTGACGGTGAATCCGGGCGTGCCCTTCTCCACCACCAGCAGCGAAACCCCTGCCGCGCCTTTGCCGCCCGTGCGCACGGCCGTCACCACGTAGTCGGCGCGCACACCGGAGGTGATGAAGGTCTTCGCGCCGTTGACGATGAACTCGTCGCCGTCGCGGACCGCGCTGGTGGTGAGGTGCCCGACATCGGAGCCGCCGCCGGGCTCGGTAATGGCCAGCGAACCGATCAGCTCGCCCGCGAGGGTCGGCTTCACCCAGCGCTCGATGTGCTCGGCATTGCCGGAGGCGATAATGTGCGGCACCGCGATACCGCAGGTGAACAGCGAGGCGAACAGGCCGCCCGAGCCACCGGCGTAGTGCATTTCCTCGCACACGATGGCCGCGTCGATGGGATCGCCGCTGGCACCGCCCGCGGACTCCGGGAACTGGATGCCGAGCAGGCCCAGCGCACCGGCCTTCTTGTGCAGCTCACGCGGGAGCAGGCCGTCCCGCTCCCAGTCGTTCAGGTACGGCAGCACCTCGCGCTCGGTGAATCCGCGCACGGTGGCGCGCAATTCGCGCCGCTCGGGCGTCTCCCACTGGTTCACGTAGCTCATGCTGTGCCCTTTCGGCATGCTCGGGGGACCTGCGTGGTTACGCAGGCTGCCTCCTTCGGGCCCTGACCGCTCATGCCAGAAGCTCCACAGGTATCTCGATGTGCCGGGCTCGCAGCCATTCCCCGAGCCCCTTGGCCTGCGGATCGAAGCGCGCCTGATAGGCCACGCCAGCGCCGAGCAGGCCCTCGACAATGAAATTGATCGCGCGCAGATTCGGCAGTACGTGCCGGGTGATGGGCAGTTTCGCGGTTTCCGGCAGCAGCAGGCGCAGCTCGTCGACGGTGAGCGAGTGCACCAGCCAGCGCCACTGCTCGTCGGTGCGCACCCAGACGCCGATATTGGCATTGCCGCCCTTGTCACCACTGCGCGCCAGCGCGATGGTGCCGAGTGGGACACGGCGGGTCTCGCCCTGCGGAAGTAGCTGCGGCAGTGCCGGTTCCGGCACCTCGGCCAGTTCCAGGGTCTCCCCCGCCGGGGCGATGTCCACCGTGCTGCCGTCGGGCAGCGTCGCGAGGTGCGGAACCTCCTTCGCATCCACGTATCCGGGGGTGAACACGCCGTAGGGCGAGCCATTGCCGGGCAGCGTGGTCAGCGAGAAGCCCGCATAGCTGGCCAGCGCCAATTCCACTGCCACAGCGGAGAATCCGCGGCCGACCTTGTTCGGGTCCGGATCGCGCACCACACAGCGCAGCAGCGCGCTGGCCTGCTCCTCGGTCTCGGCATCGGGGCGGTCCAGGCGGGCGAGCGTCCAGTCCAGCTCCGCCGGGCGCACCGGCAGCCAGGCTTCCAGCTGCCGCTGCACCAGTTCGACCTTCGCCTCGATATCGAGGCCGGTGAGAATGAATTCCATCTCGTTGCGGAAACCGCCGATGGTGTTGAGCGACACCTTGGTTCGCGGCGGCGGCGCTTCACCCCGCACACCGCTGATGAGGACCCGATCCGGTCCCTCCTGCGTGAGCGCGATGCTGTCGAGCCGGGTGGTCACATCCGGTCCGGCGTAGCGCGCGCTCTGGATCTCGTACATGAGCTGCGCTTCCACCGTGTCCACGGTGACCGCGCCGCCGGTGCCCGCATGCTTGGTGATCACCGTGCTGCCGTCGCGGCGCACCTCGGCGATCGGGAAGCCCGGGCGCATCAGATCGGCGATCTCGGTGAAGAAGGCGAAATTGCCTCCGGTGGCCTGTGTTCCGCACTCGATGACGTGTCCGGCCACCACGGCTCCGGCCAGCGCGTCGTAATCCCCACGCCCCCAGCCGAAGTGCGCGGCGGCGGGACCGACGACCAGGGCGGCGTCGGTGACGCGCCCCGTCACCACAATGTCCGCGCCCGCGTTCAGGCATTCGGCGATACCCCAGGCGCCCAGGTACGCATTGGCCGTCAGCGGCGCCCCCAACCCCAGCTCCGCGGCGCGCGGCAGCAGATCGTCACCGGACACATACGCGACTTTCGGTGCCAGCCCGAGCTTTTCGGCGGCCTCCCGCACCCGCTGCGCCAGCCCCGCCGGGTTCAACCCACCGGCATTGGCCACAATGCGCACACCCGATTCGAGGGCCAGCCCGAGGCTGTTCTCCAGCTGCCGCACAAAGGTCTTGGCATAACCCAGGTTCGCGTCCTTCATACGATCGCGCCCCAGGATCAGCATGGTGAGCTCGGCGAGATAGTCGCCGGTGAGCACATCCAGCTCCCCACCCTCGAGCATCTCGCGCATAGCGCTCATCCGGTCCCCGTAGAAGCCGGAGCAGTTGCCGATCCGAATGAGCTCCGGATCATCGCCGAGCTGACTCATTACTGGGCCTCCCTGTGCACACCGCGTTCGCGCAGCCTCTTCGCCGCGGTCGCTTACAGGGTCACATCGCCCCAGAAAAAAATCAAGCCTGCGTGCTTGTTAATTGCCGACACCGCCGCACCCGGGAGCCGAGCCACCAGGCAAACTGGGTCGGGTGTCCTCAGATGTCAGCGTGATCGTGCTGCTTGCCCTGGCCGGCTTCCTGCTCGGCGGGGCCTATTCGACCTGGAAGACCCTGCGCCCGCTCGCCATCGCACTCGGCGTGGCCGGAGTGCTGGCGGTGGCGGGCGCGATCCTCTACGTGATTTAGCTAATAGTTAGCTACTCGGCTCGTCGGCTACTCGGCGTCGAGCCGGAAGATGCGCAGATCCTCGGGCACGCCGCTGAGAGGAGCCGCGAAGAAACTGCGGCGATAGGGCTTCACACCGAAGCCCAGCTCCTCGAGCGTCTCATCGTGCAGGGAGTCCAGGGTGGCCGCCGACAGCATGGTGTTGCCGTTTCCACCGGCCTCCATGACCCGTGCGGCGATCGTGACGTCCAGGCCCAGCCAATCCCCGCCGATCTCGCGCGGGGTGCCCGTGTGCAGGCCCATCCGCATCTGCGGGCGGTAGCCGCCGACGGTCACGCCGGTCAGGTTCTCCTTGGCCGCCACCGCGGCCCGTACGGCCCGGTCGGCGGACGGGAAGACGGCCATCAGGCCGTCGCCCATGCGCTTGATGACCGTGCCGCCGCGATCGGCGATGGGCGGCTCGATGGCCTTGGCGACCCGGCGCAGCAGCTCCAGGGTCTGTTCGTCGCCGGCGGTCAGGGACCAGCTGGAGAAGGCCACCAGATCGGTGAACATGATGGTGATCTCCTGCGTGCCGCGACCCTTGCCGACCCGTTCCAGCATGGCCTGCCAGACCTGCAGCGCGCCCAGCCCCAATTCGCGTGCGGCGCTGGGCGAATCACCGGTCAGCTTGTCCGCGGCGCGGGCGACCGCGCGCGCACTGCCGGGGCCGGACACCGACAGCGGATCACCGAAGCCGGGATCGCCGGGGAGACTTTCGCGGGCCTTGCGGATCGCGCCGATGAGATCGCCGTGCGCGTTCGCGGCGGAGACCAGTCCCGACAACTGACCACCGGGGAAACGCCGGCGGCCCGGAGCGGCATCGGACTCGTCGCTGTCGTCGACCGTTTCGGTCGGGACCAGCGGGATCACCAGGTCGGGGTCGATACGGGGGGCACGCGCATCACGCGCGCGAGCACCGTTCGCCTCACGCGACCGGTTGCGATCGGTGCCCAATCCTTCCGAACGGGAGGCGTCGGATGCGCGTTCGCCGTCGTCGGAGGGTCGCTCGCTCACGCCCAGAGCGTATCTCAGGGCTTGATCTCCGGATGGATGAATGATTGCCACCTGCACACCTTCCGATCGGTCTGAGCGGCCACATCGTTGGGCCCGCCGATGTATGGAGTGTTTTGGTTGCTGGAACGATGCTACCGACGCGTGGTTTGGATAGCCAGGCGAGTGGGTAATGGAGCGATAGTTTTCACACACTGTTCTTCTGCGCACATGACTCTTCTGCGCACATACAACGGCCCGATACGGAACCAGTCCGTATCGGGCCGATGATCGCCGCCGAACCGGGCAGTGGCCGGCGGCATCCCCGGGCAGGGTCTATGCGTCGCGCTTGTTCACCATGAACAATGCCGCGCCGAAAATGATCGCGACGAAGGCCGCGAAGTACACCAGGCTCCCCCACGGGCCCCAGTGCCAATCGGTACTGCCGCCGTCGGACACCGAGTAGAAGTGCGAGGCGTTGGCGAAGGGCATGAACGCACCCACGTTCCGGCCGAAGCTACCAAAGGCGCTCAGCAGCGACTCGATCACGGTGGGCCACAGGATGATCAGCGAAATGGCGGCGGCCGTCTGCCGGACCAGGACGCCGATACCGACCGCGAGCAGCACGGCGAGGAAGGCGTAGATGGCCGGGCCGTAGATCGCCCGCGCATTGGCCGAGGTCGAGAGTTCCAGCGCGGAACCGCCGCTGGAACCGGTGATGATCTTGGCCAGGCCGAAGGCCAGCAGGGTCAGCACCCCGATGAGCACCGCGCCGTACACGCCGATCATGAGCGCCTTGGTGGTGAGCACCTTATCGCGCTTCGGGGTGGCCAGGAAGGTGGATTTGATTGTGCCGAAACGGTATTCACTGGTCACCGCCAGCGACGCCAGAATCATCAGCACCAGCACGCCGAAGCCGCTCACGCCGCCGACGACGTTCGTCACGCTCAGCGGCGGCGAATCGGCCTTCGGGTTGCGATTGACCGCCGCGATCAGCGCGGCGAAGCCCAGACCCAGCGCCACGATAATGGCCGAGCACCACCACGGTGACCGGGTCGAGGTGAGCTTGATACGTTCCGCTGCGAGCACGCCCATCAGAGCGCCCCTCCCATCACCTGGTCGAAACCTTCGCCGTGGTATTCCACCGCGCTGCCTGTCATCCGCATGAACGCCTCCTCCAGCGAGGCGCGCTGCGGCGACAGCTCGTAGAGCGTGATGTCGTTGGCGCCGGCCAGTTTTCCGACCGCGTCGGAGGTGACGCCGGTGACGATCAGGGCGGCGCCGGCGGCGTCCGCGCCCTCCTCGCGCACCGTCATACCGCCCGAGGTGAGCACGCTGCGCAACTGATCCAGCTGCGGACTACGCACGCGCACAGAGTGTTCCGAGGCGCGCTCGATGAAATCCTTGGTGGACACATCGGCCATGAGCTTGCCGCGGCCGATCACGATGAGCTGTTCGGCGGTCTGCGCCATTTCCGACAGCAGATGGCTCGACACCAGCACGGTGCGGCCCTCGCTCGCGAGCCGCTGCATGAAACGCCGAATCCACAGAATGCCTTCGGGATCAAGGCCGTTCACCGGTTCGTCGAACAGCAGCACCTTCGGATCACCGAGCAGCGCGCCGGCCAGGCCGAGTCGCTGCGACATGCCGAGCGAGAAACCGCCCGCATTGCGATTGGCGACCTCCGAGAGGCCGACCAGACGCAGCACCTCCTCCACCCGGGAGGCGGGAATGTCATTGGATGCCGCCATCCAGCGCAGATGCGCACGCGCCGAACGGTTCGGATGCACCCACTTGGCATCGAGCAGCGCGCCGACCTCTTCCAGCGGGCGCTTCAGAGCTCGATACGGCTTACCGTTGACGAGCGCCGTACCGGACGTCGGTTCGTCCAACCCCAGAATCATCCGCATGGTGGTCGACTTGCCCGCCCCGTTCGGGCCGAGAAAGCCGGTCACCAGTCCCGGACGCACGGTGAACGTCAGATCCGACACCGCGACGGTCTGCCCGTAGTGTTTGGTCAGGCCCCTCAGTTCGATCATGACGCCCAGTCTTCCCGAAGATGCGGCCGGGCACTATCGACCCGAGGTCGCGCGTCGCATCCCCCTCGAGGATGACCTGGTCCCGAGCTCCCCCGAGGATCATCCCCCTGGACGGGGAGCTGCGGCAACGCAATTTCGAGCGGTCATACCGCGGGCGAGGACGCCTGGGCCCAGAAGCGCTTCGGAATACGGCCCGCCTCCCTCGCGAGCAGACCGCCCTGCACGGCATGGGCCATGGCGGCGGCCATCAGCGCGGGCCGGCGGGCCCGGGTGACGGCCGTGGCCAGCAGCACCGCGGAACAGCCCAGTTCCATGGCCAGCGCGGCATCGCTGGCGGTGCCGATGCCCGCGTCCAGAATGATCGGGACGCCCGCGGCGGCGACGATCATCTCGATATTGTGCGGATTGCCGATGCCCAGGCCGGTGCCGATGGGCGAGCCCAGCGGCATGACGGCGGCGCAGCCGATGTCCTCGAGCCGGCGGGCCAGCACCGGATCGTCGGTGGTGTAGGGCAGCACCGTGAAACCGTCGTCCACCAATTGCTCTGCGGCACTGACCAGTTCGATGGCGTCCGGGAGCAGGGTGCGCTCGTCGGCGATGACCTCGAGCTTCACCCAGTCGGTGTCGAGGGCCTCGCGGCCGAGCTGCGCGGTGAGCACGGCCTCGGCGGCGGTGCGGCAGCCCGCGGTATTGGGCAGCGGCGCGATATCCAAGCGCTTCAGCAGATCCAGCACCCCGGTGCCGCCGGCGGCGTCCACCCGGCGCATGGCGACCGTGGTCAGTTCGGTGCCCGAGGCGATCAGCGCCTCCTCCAGCACCGTGAGGTTCTCCGCCCCGCCGGTACCCATGATCAGGCGGGAGCCGAATTCGCGGCCCGCGATCACCAGCGGTCCGATCGGGCTAGCCACCCTGCACCGCCGTCAAAACCTCGATCTCCCAGCCGCGTTCGACCTGCTGATCCCAATTGGATTTGGGGAACAGCGAACCGTCCACCGCCACCGCGACGCCCTGGGACGGCAGCTTCAGCTGTTCCAGTAGCTCGCGCACCGTGAGCGACTCGGCGAACGAGTGGTCCTCACCGTTCACGGTGACGCCGATCGGGATAGCGGTCATCGAATTCCTCCTGGAGAAGTCGGGGCATCGGTGCGGGCAGGCCGGATATCGGCCGTGCCGGTACGGGCGAAGCGACCGGGGTCGGCGGGCGCGGCCTCGGGCAGTTCGGTATCGGCGAGCAGGGCGAGCACCGCATCGGCGGTGACGGGCGTACCCAGAATTCCATTGCGGCCGTGGCCGGTCGCGGCGATCACCCGATTGTCCAGGTAGCCGATCAGGGGGACGCTGTCCGGTGAGCCCGGACGGGAACCCGCTGCGGCTTCGGCGAATTCGTATTCGCCGATGCCCGGAAGAATCGCCTCGGCATCGGTGATGAGGTCGCGGACGCCGGCGACCGTCACGGCGGTGTCGAAACCCTGCTCGTATTGGGTTGCGCCCAAGACGATTCCGTCCGCGCGCGGGACCAGGTAGATGGGGCGGCCGTGCACGCGCGCCCGGATCACGCCCTGCGGCGGGACGGGTGCGCTGGGCCGGCGGCGCAGGCGCAGGATCTCACCCTTCACCGGGCGCACCGGCAGGCCCGGCCACAGTGCTGCGGCGGCAGCGCCCGCGGCGAGCACGATCCGATCGTGCGGGAGATCCTCCAGGGCCGTCACCTGCTCGGCGCGAAATTCGACCCCGGCGGCGAGGCAGGCCTCGTGCAGGGCGGTCACCAGGGCGCGATTGTCCACGGCCGGTTCGGAAGTCGCCAGCAGTCCGGCGCGGACCGTGCGGGCCAGGCCGGGTTCGGCCGCACGGACACCGGCCCGATCCAGCAGTTGCAGGGCATGTCCGCGGGCATTGACCCAGTCGGCGATGGTGCGCAGATCGGCCGCGTCGGCGGCGTCGAGGGCGACGGTGAGGGTGCGGCTCGCGGTGAACAGGTCCGCACCCGTGCGGGCTCGCAGGCGGGCCGCGAAATCGGGCCAGCGGGCGAGCGAGGCGGCCCCGAATTCGAGGGCGCCGTCCTCACCCGGCCAGCCCTCGGAGAGCGGGGCGAGCATGCCGCCGGCGACCCAGGAGGCTCCCGTCCCCTGCGCCGGGTCCAGCAGGGTGACCGTCCAGCCCGATTCGGCGGCCCGCCAGGCCACCGAGAGCCCGATCACACCTCCGCCGACGACGGCCAGGGTCCGCATCTGGTTCCACCTCACTACCCGGACAAACCGGGAACTGCAATTGCATCTGTAAGCACATCTGACGTAAACGCCTGTTCACGCGTAATTGACCGCGAGGCATTCCACATGCCCACGGTAGCGCGACTACGGTCTGAAACGTGCAGCCCTCCCACCCTGGCCGCCCTGCGGCACCGCGCGAACGTCTGGCCGACGCGCGCCTGTATTTGTGCACCGACGCGCGGCGGGAAAAGGGCGATCTGGCCGCCTTCGCCGATGCGGCCCTCGCGGGCGGTGTCGACATCATCCAGCTACGCGACAAGGGTTCGCCCGGGGAGCAGCAGTTCGGCTCCCTCGAGGCCAAGGCCGAACTCGGCGTCCTCGCCGAACTGAAGGCGGCCGCCCGCCGCCACGGGGCGCTCATCGCCGTGAACGATCGCGCCGATATCGCCCTCGCCGCCGGCGCCGATGTGCTGCACCTGGGCCAGGGCGATCTACCGCCCTTCTACGCCCGCAGAATTCTCGGCCCGGATGTCGTGATCGGGCGCTCCACCCACAATCGCGCTCAAGCCGGGCTCGCGGGGGTCGACGAACATATCGACTACTTCGCCACCGGCCCGGTGTACGCGACTCCGACCAAGCCTGGACGCCAGCCCGCGGGGCTGGACCTCGTGCGCTCCACGGCCGAATCGCACACCACCCGCCCGTGGTTCGCCATCGGCGGCATCGACGACGTACGACTGCCCGAGGTGCTCGCCGCCGGTGCGACCCGCATCGTGGTGGTGCGCGCCATTACCGCCGCCGCCGACCCCGAGGCCGCCGCCCGCGCCCTGAAGCAGCGCATTCTGGACAACCTCGACCGCTGAGAACCACCCCTTCGTCCCAGCATGGCTTCGGCCGGGACCGTGGTGGATCGGCCGCTCGCTGTGGATTCCGGCCGGAAGCACGCCGGAATGACGGGCGAATTCAGCCGGCCGGCAATGGGTCCAGGCGGATCGGGACGCCGTTGAGGTTGGACATGCCCGCGAGGCGTTCGACATCGGCGATGTCGGACGACATCAGGTCGTTGACATTGGCGCCGCCCGCGGCGTTCGCGCGCTGCCAGCCGCCGCTGTGCCCCCAGCCGTGCGGGATGGCCACGGTGCCCTCCGTCATATCCTCGGTGAGGCGGGCCGTCACTTCGATCGAACCGTGCGCGGAGCTGACCCGGCACCGGACGCCCTCCGAGATACCGGCCACGGCAGCATCTTTCGGGTTGATGCGGGCCGCATGGGTGCGATCGCCGCGCATGAGCAGCTCGGAATTGTGCATCCAGGAGTTGTGGGATTTCAGCTCGCGCATGCCGATGACGCGCAGCGGATAGGCCGGGTCCACCTCCGGGGTTTCGAGGCCGTGGAGTTCCGCGAGAATCTCCCCCGGGGCCAAGTTGACCCGTTTATCCTTGTGCTGCACCACTTCTCGCAGCACGCCGGTGGTGACGGCATCGGCGAGCACCACGCCGTGCGGGTGGCGGCGCAGCATGCGGAGGCTCAGGCCACCACGGCGCAGGCCGAACAGATCGCCGTACGGACCCGTGCGAATGGCAAGGTCGGCCAGCACCTTCGGAGTGGGCCGGACATTGCGGCCGCCGGGCAGACCGCGCAGGCGGCTCAGCAGGCCACCGGCGGCCTTGGGGCCGATCATGAAGGGCTGCACGCCGATTCGGGTGGCGATATCGTCGATGATGCGCCATTCCTCGCGGGCCTCGCCGTACGGCTCCAGGACCCGCTCGGTGTACTGGGTGTACGGGGTGGGCGACAGCGCCGTGAAGGGCAGCGGAAGATCATCGCGCTCCAGGAACGTGGTGGCGGGCAGGATGTAGTCCGCCATTCGATTGGTCTCGTTCATGTAGAGGTCGATCGAGACGAACAGGTCGAGTTGCGCCAGGGCGGAGAACAATTCGCGGCCATTGGGGACCGAGGACACCGGATTGCCCGCCGAGGTGAACAGCGCGCGCAGCTGACCCGGGCCCGGAGTGGTGATCTCCTGGGCCATGATGGCGGCCGGGAAGGTGCCCAGCACATCCGGGAAATCGCCTATGCGGGAACGGTTTTTGCCGTAGCCGATGAGGCCGAGGCGGGCATTGAGCTTGGAGACGGCCACCAGTTCCTTACCGAATACCGAGCCGCCGGGAGCATCCAGATTGCCGGTCACCAGGGCCAGCGCATCGATGAGGAAGGCGACCAGGGTGGCGTGGCGGCCCAGGCAGGTGCCGGTGCGGCCGTAGACGGCGGCGCTGCCGGCGCGGGCCAGATCGCGAGCGAGTGCGCGCACCCGGTCCGGTTCCACGCCGGTCACGACGGCGGTCGCCTCCGGGGTGAATCGGCTGACGGCATCGCGTAATTCGCGCACCCCGGCGGCTTGGCGGCGCAGCGCCTGCGCATCGGCCAGGCCCTCCGCGAAAATGACCTGCAGCAGCGCGGCGAGCAGCCAGGCATCACTGTCCGGCCGCACACCGACGTGCTCGAACAGGCGCGCGGTCTCCGTCCGGCGCGGATCGACCACCACGACCCGGCCGCCGCGCTTGGTGATCGCGGTGAGCTTCTCCCGGATTCGCGGCATGCTCATCGCACTACCGTGTGAGACAACGGGATTCGCGCCGAGCATGAGCAGGAAATCGGTGCGCTCCAGATCCGGGACCGGCACCGAGGTGAGCGAGCCGTACAGCAGCTCACTGGCGACGAAGCGATTGTTGATGTCCTGCGAGCCCGCCGAATACATATGCCGCAGACCGGCGGCCAGCTGAAAACCGACCAGCCACAGCGTATGTGAATAGGAGAACGAGGACGGATTCCCGAAATACCAACCGAGACTTTCCCGTCCGTGCGCGCCGATGATCGCGCGCAGCCGGGCGCCGATATCGTCGAGCGCCTCCGCCCACGAGACGCGCTCGAAACCCTCGCCCGTTCGCCGCATCGGATACAGCACCCGATCCGGATCGTTCTGGATCTCCGTGAACGCGATGCCCTTCGGGCACGCATTGCCCAGCGATAGCGGGTGCTCCTTATCGGCGCGCAACCGCACCAGTTTCCCGTCCTCGACGGTGGCGATCAGCCCGCAGAGCGGTTCGCAGATCCGGCAGTACGTGGGAATCTCACGCTGGGTCACGTCTCAAGACAACACCTGGGCGAGCGTGAGGAACAACACATTTCCGGCCATATCGGCCGCATCGGGGCGCGGCTCGGCCGCACCGATCCGCGCGGTGCGGGCATCGCCGTCGCCGCCCGAGCACAGCCACAGGAACTCCGCATCGGACAGTTCCAGGGTGCGTGGCAATGCGGCCGCCACCGCCGCCGGATCGTCCAGTCCGTCCAGGCTCACCCGGGTCGGGGTGGCGCGCAGCAGCGGCCAGGCGGCCGCGAAACCGGGATGCAGCGGCCGCGCGTCCACCTCGTCCTCCGGCACCCACGCCAATTCGGTGGATTCGAGATTGGCCTGGGTGCGCAATTGGGTGAGCGCGTCGGCGATGACCGTGGTGTACGTCCAGCCGCTGTCCGCGACGGCGGTGACCCGGGAGGCCCGCACCCGGATGGATCCGGCGGTGATGCCCGCCTCCTCCTCGGCCTCGCGGACCGCGGCGTGCACGGTGGTCTCGTGGCTGTCGCGCGCGCCGCCGGGCAGCGCCCAGGTGCCGCCCTGATGACTCCAGGCGGCCCGATGCTGCAGCAGCACCGCCGATCCCCCGTCCACGAGCGGTGCGCGCAGCAACAGTCCGGCAGCTCCGAAGCGTCCCCACTGACGGGTGCCATCGGGGCTCTCGGCCCAGCCGTCGCCGTCACCACGCATACTTCGCAATCCCATCCTCGGACCGCGCCGCGATGACTGCCGGGTGTTCCCGCGTCACGGCACAGGTACGTCCACAATAAGCTCATTCGACAGCATCAAGTCGATCGTCCGGTTTCGGTCAGTGGGAGGTGAACATGGTTCGCAACGAGGAGTTGCGGCTCGACGAGCTGTCGCCGCGGGCCGCGGCCGCCGCCGTCCGGGAGCGGTTCTCGAAGACCGATATGCGGACGTTCGCGCACTCCTCACCGGCGAAATTGATCGCGGTGGGGCTGGTGCTGCTGGGCATGTGCGTGGCCGCCGGGGTGGTCACCGCCACCGCGGTCAACCATCGTCAGCACGCGCTCGACGTGCTTTTGGATCAGTCCGAGCCGGATGCCTATTCGGCACAGCGGCTCTACACCTCGCTGTCGGTGGCCGACGCCTCGGCCGGCACCGCGTTCATCTCCGGCGGGCTGGAACCGAAACCGGTGCGGGACAGGTACAACCAGGCCATCGGCGAGGCGGCGGCGGAGCTGGTGACGCAGTCCGATCGCAGCGGTGGGGACACCGACACCGATCTGCGCTCCGGGATAGCCACCAGATTGCCCGTATACAGCGGACTGGTGGAGACGGCCCGCACCGACAATCGCAACAGCCTGCCCGTCGGCGCGGCCTATCTGAGCGAGGCGTCCAACCTCATGCAGTCGACCATGCTGCCCATGGCGCAGGAACTGCAGGAGCATCGCTCGGCCGCCATCGCCGCGACCCAGCACCATCATGTGCAGCCGCCTTGGTCGGCGATCATCCTGCCGCTGCTGGCGGTCGCGGCCCTGGTCACGGCACAGCTGTTCCTGTTCCGGCGCTGGAATCGGGTGCTCAATCCGGGACTGCTGCTGGCCACCGCCATCATGGTGGCGCTGCTGGGCTGGACGGTGCTGGCGGGCGTCATCTCCGCGGTCTCCACCACCCATTCCCGCGACGACGGCAGCGTCCCCACCGCGGCGCTCACCGAGAGCCGCATTCTCGCGCAGCAGGCCCGCGCCGCCGAAACCCTGAAGCTGGTGCGCCGCGATACCAGCGCCGAATACGACAACACCTTCGACCAGGCCACCACTAAACTGAGCGGCATTCTGGCCGGTTATTCGAAGGACGCACCTGGCGCGAGCGAGGTGAAGACCGCGAGCGACGCCCTGAGTCATTGGCGCGCCGCGCATCAGCGCATGAACGACGCACTCTCGCGCGGCGACTTCATCGGCGCGGGCGCGGTCGCCACCGGACCCGGCGCGAACGAGGCCACCGCCCAGGTGGACACCCTCGACCACGCACTCGGCGACGGCATCACCGATACCCGGAACACGCTGCGCACCAATGCCTCCCATGCCGCCCGCACCCTCGATCTGCTGGCGCCCGGCGCACTGGTGCTGAGCACCGCGGCGGCCGTGCTGGTGGCGGCCGGGCTGTGGCCGCGCCTGCGGGAGTACCGATGAGCCGGCGGCGCACTCCCTTCGACGGCGGCCGTATCGCCCGGGCGACCTGGCGACCGGCGGTGGCCGCGCTGACCCTCTGCACGGTCGCACTGACTTCGGCCTGTGCCGACAATTCCACTCCCGCACCGCAATTGCCGCGGGTGCCCAGCTATGCCGAACCGCCGCTGCCCTCGGGGGCCACGGTCGCACCGGCCAATGCGGCCGCGCCACCGGTGCCGGTGAACTGCGGTGACCCGACCGCCAGCCTGCGGCCGACCGGCGCTCGGACCGGGCCCGATCTCGATGCCATCCGCAATCGGGGGCGACTGCTGGTCGGGCTCGATCCGGGCAGCAATCTGTTCAGCTTCCGCGATCCGACCACCGGGGCGCTGGCCGGATTCGATGTGGATATCGCCAGGGAGGTGGCGCGGGATCTGCTCGGCAATCCCGATCTCGTCGAATTCCGCATTCTCGGTTCCGCCGAGCGGGAACGCGCACTGCAGGAGCACACCGTCGATGTCGTGGTGAAGACCATGACCATCAATTGCGACCGGCGGCAACGGGTTACGTTCTCCACCTCCTATCTGCAGGCGCATCAGCGGGTGCTGACCGTGCGCGATTCCGGCATCACCGGGCTCGCGGATCTGGCGGGCAAACGGGTGTGCGTGGTGCCCGGCACCACCTCCATCGATCTGGTCCGCAGTCAGCAGCCCGCCGCCTCCATCGTCACCGTGCCCAGCTGGGCCGACTGCCTGGTGGTGCTGCAGCAGCGCCAGGCCGATGCCATCAGCACCGATGACACGCTGCTCGCCGGACTGTCCGAACAGGATCCGCAGACCGAGGTGGTCGGGCCCGATCTCAGCACCGAGCAGTACGGCATCGGCATCTCCAAGGGCTCCGACGATCTGGTCCGCGCCGTCAATGCGACGCTGGAGCGCATTCGCGGTGACGGCACCTGGAACCGCAGCTATCAGCGCTGGCTCGCAAGCGAACTCGGCGATGCCGCGATCCCGCCGCCGCCCAGGTATCAGGATTGATATGAGCGACCCGAACGATATCGGTGAGCCGACCCACTTCGCGCAGCACGCGGGTGCGGAGGCACCGCCGACCCAGGCCACCGAGCGCATCGAGGAGGCGCACCCGATCACCCAGGCCACCGAGAATATGAACGGGGCGCCGACCCGTTCCACCGAGCGGTTCGGCGAGGACGGTACCGGCGTGCCGTCGGAGCCGGAAGCAGTTGCGGTGGAAGGTGTTTCCCCGGGTTCCGGTCTCGACGGACACGAAGGAGAGGGCCGGACCCCGACTCGGCCGTCACAGCGCACGGCGCGGATGTCGCGGCAGCGGCCGGTGGTGCCGCGGCTCGGGGCCGGACTGGTCCCCATTCCGGCGGTCGCGCCGGTGGATCCGGAACAGGCGGTGCTCGCCGATCCGGAGGTGTCCGAGGGTCGCCGATTCTGCTGGCGCTGCGGCAAACCCGTGGGACGGGCGACCGCGACACATCCGGCGCACGCCGCGGGCACCTGTGAAACATGCGGTGCGCCTTATGATTTCCGGCCGTCACTGCATCAGGGTGATGTGGTGGCGGGCCAGTACGAGATCCAGGGCTGTATCGCACACGGCGGCCTGGGCTGGATCTATCTCGCCATCGACCGCAATGTCAGCGACCGGTGGGTGGTGCTCAAGGGCCTGCTGCACTCCGGTGATGCCGAGGCACAGGCGGTGGCGGTCGCCGAACGGCAGTTCCTGGCCGAGGTGGCGCATCCGAGCATTGTGAAGATCCACAATTTCGTGGAGCATCCGGGGCCGGACGGCTCCCCCATCGGCTACATCGTCATGGAGTACGTGGGCGGGCACTCGCTGCGCGATATGCTCGATCAGCATGTGCGGCCCGAGCGCATGCCGGTGGCCGAGGCCATTGCCTATGTGCTGGAAGTCCTTCCGGCACTGGAGTATCTGCACTCCGGCGGGCTGGCCTACAACGATCTCAAACCCGACAATGTGATGGTCACCTCCGAGCGGGTGGAACTCATCGACCTGGGTGCGGTGGCGCAGTTCGAGGCGTACGGAAACCTGTACGGCACCAGGGGTTATCAGGCCCCGGAGGTCGCGCAGACCGGGCCGACCGCAGCCTCCGACATCTATACGGTGGGCCGCACGCTGGCCGTGCTCACGCTGAATCTGCCGATGGAGAAGGGCGCCTACGTCGACGGCATCCCGAACCCGCAGGATCAGCCGGTGCTGGCCCGGCACGAGTTCTTCCACCGGCTGCTGCTGCGCGCCACCGATCCGGATCCGGATCGCCGATTCGGGTCGGCCCGGCTGCTCGGCAGTCAGCTCATGGGCGTGCTGCGGGAAATCCTCGCCGTCGAACTCGGCAATGAGCATCCGCAGCTGTCCACGCTGTTCAGCCCGCCCCGCACCAGTTTCGGGACCGGGGAGTTCGTCGCGCAGACCGACGGCATCATCGACGGCATCGCCCGCAGCACGCTGCTGCGCCCGCGCGATGTGGTGGCCGCGCTGCCGGTGCCGATCATCGATCCCGCCGACCCGTCCGCACCGCTGCTGGCGGGCGCGGCGCATCCGGAACCCCGGCACGCGCTGGACGAACTGCGGCATTCCCGCCAGCGCGCGGCGGCCGAACCCGCCGGTGCGCCGGATACTTTCGAGATGGAGGTGACGCTGGCCGAGGCCCGCGCGCATCTCGATCTGTTCGAGCCCGCCGCCGCCCGCCTGGTGCTGGAACGCCTCACCGGCACCCCGGACGCCGCGGACTGGCGCACCGACTGGTATCTCGGCATGACCGAACTGCTGGAACAGGATTTCGAGCGCGCCTTCGCGCACTTCGACTCGGTGCTGCAGGCCGTTCCGGGCGAGATCGCACCCAAGCTGGCCCTGGCCGCTACCGCCGAACTCACACTCCAGCACTGGGATTCACCCGATCCGGAGGAGTGGCGCGCCTACGCCGAGAACTACTACGCCACCGTCTGGCGCACCGACCGGGGTGTGGTGAGCGCCGCCTTCGGCCTGGCCCGGCAGCTCGCGGCCGCCGGGGATATCAATGCCGCCGTGCACGCCCTGGACGAGGTTCCGCCCGCGTCCCGGCACTATGCCGAAGCGCGGATGACCGCCGTGCTCATGCTGTTGACCTCGGCTCCGGTCGGGGAAATCGATGAGGCAACGCTGTATGTGGCCGCCGCCCGGGTGCAGGCGCTGCCGGCCGGTGAAGGCCGCTCGGCGCAATTGCGCGTCCTCGTGCTGGGGACCGCGCTGGGCTGGCTGCAGGCCGGTCGCATTCCGAACACATCGGACGCCGAGATCTTCGGCGCACCGTTCACCGAACGAGAACTGCGGCGCGGCATAGAGACCGGCCTGCGCGGCATCGCCCGCTCCGCACCCGGGCGCACCCACCGCTACGCGCTGGTGGATCTCGCCAATGCGGTGCGCGCCAAATCCTGGTTCTGACCGGGGACCGGAAGGTCCCCGTGCCGCGCTGCGGTGACCCTCGGGGCAGCCGAGGCGTCGGCGGTTCTGGCGAGGGAAGGTCAGTTCCTACCGCAGCTGTGCGTGTGCGACACGGGTTCCGGTGGCGCCGGAGGAACCGGAACCGAGTGCCACTCTGTCAGCGCGATCGTGAGGATTGTATGAAGCTCAGCCGACCAGGCGGGCGGCCGCGCGGGCGATGGCCAGCTCCTCGTTGGTGGGCACCACCAGTACCGCCACCTCGGCGCCCTCGGGTGAGATGTACCGGGCGGAGCGATCTTTCGCGGTATTGCGCTCCGGATCGACCGTGATGCCGAAGCGCCCGAGATCGGCCAGGGCCGCCGCGCGCACCTTCGCATCGTTCTCGCCGACGCCCGCGGTGAAGGTGATGGCGTCCACGCGGCCGAGTTCCACCAGGTACGCACCGATATAGCGGCGCAGCCGGTGGATGTAGACATCGAAGGCGAGTCGTGCTGCGGCATCACCGGTTTCGATGAGGCGGCCGAGTTCCCGGAAGTCGTTCACACCCGAGAGGCCCTTGATACCGGATTGCCGGTTGAGCAGGGCGTCCACATCGTCGACGTCCATATCGGCGGTGCGGATCAGGTGGAAGATGATGCCGGGATCGAGATCACCCGAGCGGGTGCCCATGACCAGGCCCTCGAGCGGGGTCAGGCCCATGGTGGTGTCTACGGCCTTACCTCCGCGAATAGCGGAGGCGGATGCGCCGTTACCCAGGTGCAGCACAATCTGATTGAGCTCGCCGCGGTCGCGGCCGAGGAATTCCGCGACCTGACCCGAGACGTACTCGTGCGAGGTGCCGTGGAAGCCGTAGCGCCGCACACCATGCGCGGCAGCGACTTTCGCATCGATGGCATAGGTCTTGGCCGCGGCGGGCAGACCGTGGAAGAAGGCGGTGTCGAACACCGCCACCTGCGGCACGTCCGGCAGCAGCTTGCGGGCGCTCTCGATGCCGACCACATTGGCCGGATTGTGCAGCGGGGCAAGGGAGGACAGGTTGGAGATCGCCTCCACCACCTCATCGGTGATGAGTGTCGGCTCGTAGAACACCTCACCGCCGTGCACCACGCGGTGGCCGACCGCACGCAGGCCCTCATCGGCCAGATCGTGCCCGCTCTCGGCGAAGATATCGAAGACCAGCCGGAGTCCGGCGGCGTGATCGGCCACCTCCCCGTCGTGCTCGAAAGTCTTTCCGTCACTCTGGTGTTCGATGGTGGGCGAGCCCGCCACGACCGGTTCGCCGATGCGCTGCACCACACCCGAGGCGACCACGCCCGCCGATTCCGGGTCCAGCAGCTGGTATTTGATGGACGACGATCCCGAATTGATTACCAGGACCTTCACTGCGCCTCCTGCTGGGCCTGAATCGCGGTGATGGCAACGGTATTGACGATGTCGGCGACCAGCGCGCCGCGCGAGAGATCGTTGACCGGCTTGCGCAGACCCTGCAGCACCGGGCCGATGGCCACCGCGCCCGCGCTGCGCTGCACCGCCTTGTAGGTGTTGTTGCCGGTATTCAGGTCCGGGAAGATGAAGACCGTCGCCTGCCCGGCCACCGCCGAATCCGGCAGTTTGGTGCGCGCCACGGTCGGTTCGATGGCGGCGTCGTACTGAATCGGGCCCTCCACCAGCAATTCCGGCGCACGCTCGTGCACCAGCTTGGTCGCGGTGCGCACCTTCTCCACATCGGCGCCCGAGCCGGATTCACCGGTCGAGTACGACAGCATGGCCACCCGCGGCTCGATGCCGAACTGGGCGGCGGTCTTCGCCGAGGAAATGGCGATATCGGCCAGCTGATCCGAGGTCGGATCCGGTACCACCGCGCAGTCGCCGTAGGCCAGCACCCGGTCCGCCAGGCACATGAGGAACACGCTCGACACCGTGGAGACGCCGGGTGTGGTCTTGATGATCTCGAATGCCGGGCGAATGGTGTGCGCGGTGGTGTGCGCGGCGCCGGACACCATGCCGTCCGCGACGCCTATATGCACCATCATGGTGCCGAAATACGAGATATCGGCCAGGTATTCGCGGGCGCGGTCCACCGTCATACCCTTGTGCGCGCGCAGCCGGGTGTACTCCTCGGCGAATTCGTCACGCAGCGGACAGGTCAGCGGATCGAGCACCTCGGCGGCCTCGATATCCACCCCGAGTTCGGCGGCGCGATTACGCACGGCGGTCTCGTCACCGAGGATGGTGAGGTCGGCGATCTTGCGCTGCAGCACCCGGCCGGCGGCGCGCAGAATGCGGTCGTCGTCGCCCTCCGGCAGCACGATGCGCTTGCGGTCACCGCGGGCGCGCTCGATCAGCTGGTACTCGAACATCTGCGGGGTGGTGACGTCCGGGATGGGAATCTCGATCTGCTCCAACAACTCCCGGGCATTCACCCGCTCCTCCATGAGGGCGAGCGCGGTGTCGACCTTGCGAATGCTGGACAGCGACACCCGGCCGCGGGTGCGGGCGGCGGCCTTGGCGGTCGCGAAGGTGCCCAGGGCGGTCGAGAGGATCGGCAGCCTCGGCTTCAAACCCGCCATGAGTCGCGCGATGGACGGCGCGGGCTCCATATCGCCGTTCATGATGATGCCGGCCAGCGACGGAAAACCCTCCGCCTCATGGGCATTCACCAGTGCCAGCAGCACCTCCGAGCGATCGCCGGGTGTGATGACGACGACGCCGTCGGTGAGCCGCTCCAGAATGTGCTCGATCGTCATGCCGCCGATGATCACGTCCAGTGCTTCGCGCTGCAGCAATTCCGGGTCGCCGCTGTACATTTCGCCGTCGATGGCATGGCACAGCTCGTCCATGGTGGGGGCCTGCAGCAGCGGCACCTCCGGCAGCGTCCAGGACGGCACCGCGGCCGCCTGGCGCAGCGCCTCGGTATCGGCCTCCAGCTGATCGGGTTCGCAGCGATTGGCGATCACCGCGACCAGCTTGGCGTGCTCGGCCACCAGCTCGGTGCGGCACAGCTCCACCAGCTGCATCAGCTCCGCGGTCGTGCGTTCGGCGCCGCGCACCACGAGCAGTACCGGCGCACCGAGATTCACCGCGATGCGGGCATTGAAGCGCAGCTCGCTGGGGCTGGCGACATCGGTGTAATCGCTGCCGAGGATGAGCACGGCATCACACTGCTTGGCCATGGCGTGATAGCGCATGACGATCTCGCTGATCGCCCCGTCCGGATCCTCGTGCACCTGTTCATAGGTCACGCCGATGGACTGGTCGTAGTCGTCGTCCGCGGTGGAATGCTCGAGCAGCAACTCGAGGATGTAATCCCGCTCGGTCGCCGACCGCGTGATGGGGCGGAACACGCCCACACGCGGGGTGGTGGCGGCCAGTGCCTGCAGCACCCCCAGCGCCACGGTCGATTTGCCCGTGTCGCCCTCGGGCGACGCGATGTACACACTCGAGACCGGTGCCGCAGTCATGAGCGAGAGCCTACCGACCGTTATGTGTGGATCCGCGCGTGCACGGGAGAACAAGTGCCGCGTGCCACACCGGAGACCGCGTTGCACGCCGTTAACCGGTTGACACGAGATTCCCAGCAACTGCCATTACGCTGCCGCGCATGGTAGGCGCTTCCGGTCTCGATTGGGGACACGAGCTTTTCAACAGCCTGTGGTGGATCGCGAAGGGATTCGTCATCACGTCGGCGATCTTCCTCGTGGTCGCGACAGTGATCATCAAATTCACGGGCTGGGGCCGCATGTTCTGGCGGATCAGCGGCGGATATTTCAGGGGCCGCCAAAGCTGGCCCGCCTGGGGACTATTGGCGATCGTCGTATTACTCGCTGTGTACAGCGTGCGTATCAGCGGCCTGTTCACCTACTACTACAACGACATGTACTCCTCGCTCCAGCTCGGGGTGCAAGCCCTGGCGGAGCACAATGCGGCGGACGCCGATCATGCCAAAACCCTGTTCTGGCAGAGCATGGGTGTATTCGGCGTGCTCGCCACCATCTACGTCGCGATGGGCATGGTCACGTACTGGCTGAACAATGCCTTTCAGATCCACTGGTGGAAGTGGCTGAACACGCGCTACCTCGATGACTGGATGACCGGTAAGGCCTACTACCGCAACAGGTTCGTCGACGACACCATAGACAATGCCGACCAGCGCATCCAGCAGGATGTGCAAGATTTCGTGAACGGCATGTTCGCGCTGAGCTTCGGCGGCAATGTCGGTCCGTACGGCGTCAGTGGCGGCGGCGTGATCGGCAGCGGACTCACGGTGGTGTCGTTCACGCCGATCCTGTGGAAACTGTCCCTTCCGATGGACCTCTTCGGCCAGCACATACCGCGAGGACTGGTGTTCGCGGTGTTCATCTTCACCCTGCTCGCCACCGTAGTCGCGTTCTGGATAGGGCACCCGCTGATCAAGCTGAACTTCTGGTTCCAGCGCCTTACGGCCAACTATCGCTTCGGGCTGGTGCGACTGCGTGAGAACGCCGAGAACGTTGCCTTCTACCACGGTGAGAACGAAGAGCGGGCAGGCTTGAACTACCGGTTCGATGCCGTTATCGAGAACACCTGGGAGCGCATCTTCCGGCTGGTGAAGTTCTACGGCTGGAACCTATTGACCAACCAGACTTCTGCCGTCTTCGTCGGCCTGGTCATGGGGCCGCAGGTACTCGCAGGCACCACCACACTCGGCAATATGCAACAGGCGGGCAGCGCGTTCACCAGTCTGCAGGGGGCCGTCTCGATGCCGCAGAACTCCTACGACGCGTTCACCTACGTTCGCGCCACCCTGGTCCGTCTCGACGGACTACAGGACGCCGATGACAAAGCCCGGGATCTACCGACCATCGACACCGCCGAACTGCTCGAAGGCCTCGAACTGACGGGGGTAGACGTCAACAAGCCGGACGGCACGCCGCTGATCACCGACCTGTCCCTGCGGCTCGTCCCCGGAGACGCGCTTGTCATCAAGGGTGACTCCGGTGTCGGCAAGACGACGCTGCTCCGGAGCATCGGCGAATTGTGGCCCTATACAACGGGATCCGTGCAGCGACCGCTGGGCGACGACTCCCTGTTCCTGTCGCAGCGGCCGTACCTGCCGCTCGGCAATCTGCGCGGCGCCATCACCTACCCGGTCACTCCGGACGCGCTCGACGATGTGGCCCTGCGGGAGATCCTGATCAAGGTCAGCCTCGGGCACCTGGCGGACCGGCTCGACGAGGACGACAACTGGGGTTCGACGCTCTCCCCCGGCGAGCAGCAGCGCATCGCCTTCGCGCGAATCCTGTTGCTGCAGCCCAAACTCGCGTTCCTCGACGAGGCCACCTCGGCTGTCGACGAGGGGCTCGAGTACACGCTCTACAACCTGGTGCGGACCGAAGCACCGAATACCGTGCTGGTCAGCGTCGCCCACCGCAGCACGGTGGATCGGCATCACAATCAGCGGCTCGATATCACCGGCGGCGGCGGGTGGGAGCTCACGCCATTGGACGCACCGGTATCGGTCTGATCGTGTAGAACACACCCCGTCATCCCGGCACACTTTTGGCCGGGATCCACAGCGGCAGTGGTGGATCCCGGCCAAGGCACGCCGGGATGACGGAGGGTCAGGCGGTGACGAACGCGTCAGGCCAGGGCGCGCAGGCGGGGGCCCAGGTCGCGCTTGAACAGGTCCAGGAAGCGGAGCTGGTCGTGACCGGGGGCGTGGAAGACCAGGTGGTTGAGGCCCGCGTCCAGGTAGGGCTTGATGAGTTCGACGGCCTGGTCCGGATCGCTGGCCACGATCCAGCGCTTGGCGATCTGCTCGATCGGCAGTGCGTCGGCGGCGGCCTCCATCTCGATCGGATCGGTAATGGAGTGCTTCTGCTCGGGCGTCAGGGACAGCGGCGCCCAGAAGCGCGTATTCTCCAGCGCCAGTGCGGGATCGGTGTCGTAGGAGATCTTGATCTCGATCATGCGGTCGATATCCTCGACCGTGCGGCCGACCTTCGCGGCGCCCTCGGCGACGGCGGGCATGAGCTTCTCGGTGTACAGGTCCATGCCCTTGCCCGAGGTGCAGATGAAGCCGTCACCGGCGCGGCCGGCGTACCGGGCCACCAGTGGGCCGCCCGCGGCGATGTAGACCGGGATGCCGCCCTTGGGCACGTCGTAGATCGAGGCGCCGACGGTGCTGTAGTACTCGCCCTCGAAGTCGACGCGGTCACCCGTCCACAGAGCGCGCATGAGATCCACCGACTCGCGCAGGCGCGCGAAACGCTCCTTGAACTCCGGCCATTCACCCTTGTAGCCGGTGGCGATCTCATTGAGCGCCTCACCGGAACCCACACCCAGCATGATGCGATCCGGGTACAGGCAGCCCATGGTCGCGAACGCCTGTGCGATCACCGCCGGGTTGTAGCGGAAGGTCGGGGTCAGCACCGAGGTGCCGAGTTGAATGCGCTCGGTGCGCTCACCGGTCGCGGCCATCCAGGCCAGCGAGAACGGGGCGTGCCCGCCATTGTGCCGCCAGGGCTGGAAATGATCGCTCACCGTGGCGCTGTCGAGGCCGTGCTCCTCGGCCGCCACCGCGATCTCCACCAGTTCCCGGGGGCCGAACTGCTCCGCCGACGCCTTGTATCCGAGCTTGAGATCCTTCACCGCGCCACTCCTGTCGCCTTGCTGCGCTTGGTTTGTGCGGGCCAACCTCCCGCACTGCCGCCGAACATGCGCCCGGCGAACGGTCTCTTCGCACCATAGTCAGAGGTGTGTCGGGGGTCGCACCCACGTGGTCGAACCGGCGTGTGAGCACGGGTATTCCGCTAGAGAAACCAACCGGACGGTAAAGAAACCGCCCTCCTGCCGCCACACTCGATCGTGATAGCGGACAATTGACCCGTGACCTCAAACGACGAACCGATCCTGTCCTATCTGACCGACATGGACGGCGTTCTCGTGCACGAGAACCACATGGTGCCCGGCGCCGACCAGTTCCTCGCCGAACTGCGTGACAATGAGATCCCGTTCCTGGTGTTGACCAACAACTCCATCTACACCGCGCGCGATCTGCAGGCCCGGCTGCAGCACACCGGTCTCGACATTCCGATCGAATCCATCTGGACCTCGGCGCTCGCCACCGCGACCTTCCTGCGCGATCAGCGGCCGAACGGAACCGCCTATGTCGTAGGCGAATCCGGGCTCACCACCGCACTGCACGAAATCGGCTACGTACTCACCGACAGCGAACCGGACTACGTGGTGCTCGGCGAGACCCGCACCTACTCGTTCGAGGCCATCACCACCGCCATCCGGCTGATCTCGGCGGGCGCGCGCTTCATCGCCACCAATCCGGACGCCACCGGCCCGTCCCGCGAGGGCATTCTGCCCGCCACCGGTTCGGTCGCCGCCCTCATCACCAGGGCCACCGGCAAAGAGCCCTACTACGTGGGCAAACCCAACCCGCTCATGATGCGCTCGGCGCTGCGCCGCATCGACGCGCACTCGCAGTCCACCGTCATGATCGGCGACCGCATGGACACCGATGTGATCTCCGGACTGGAAGCCGGGCTGCGCACCATCCTGGTCACCACCGGCATCTCCACCCACTCCACCGTCGAGCAGTACCCCTACCGCCCGACCGCCATCCTGCACTCCGTTGCAGACCTGGTCGGCAAAACCAAGGACCCCTTCGCCCCCTGACAGCCCCCGTCACCCCGGCGCACACCCCCGTCACCCCGGCGCACACCCCCGTCACCCCCAGCGCACACCCTCGCCATCCCGGCGCGCTTTTGGCCGGGATCCACAGCGGCCGTATAGATCCCGGCTAAAAGCATGCCGGGATGACGGGGGTCCGTCCCCGCAGCCCTACCGGGTCGGTCGGGCCGGCGCTCAGTCGGTTTCGAAGGAGTCGAGCGCGGCTGACAAGGTCGTGAGCGATTCGACGATCCGGGTGAACTGTTCGACGCCCAGCTGGGCGGTGAGGCGGGCGGCCAATTTGGCGTGCCGCGGGCCGATGCGACGTACCGCCTCGTGACCGGCCTCCGTAATGGCGACCAGTTTGGCGCGGCGGTGCGCCGGGTTGGTGCGGTATTCGGCAAAACCCTTGTCCACCAGTAGATCCGCTATGCGCTGCACGCTCTGGCGGGTGATACCCATCTCGCGGGCGATGCCCGCCACCGGCAGCGGCTCGTGCAGTACCGCGCCCAGGACCTGCCACCAGGCGGCGGTGATATCGGCCGGACGCGCCAATTCCTCTGCAATGGTGAGGAATTGGCCGTTGAGCTTGAACGAGGTGATGGCGGCGGTACTGAACAGCTCCTGCTCGGGATTCATCTCGCCTCCTGTCCGCCCGGGGCGGGCGCTGCCGGGGAATTCTCCCTCATCATGCCGCCGGATCGGTTGCCCGGCTCTGCTCGTACTCGGCGAGGGCGAAGAAAGCCGCCGGCTCATTGTGCGCGTAGAGGCGGTACCAGGCGTCGAGGACGTGGGGTTCGAAGATGTCCAGGCGTTCGAAGATCGCCCGGGCGAAGTCCACCGGTGTAGTACCGCTGGCGGTGACCAGATCACCCGCGATCACCGCGGGCTCGGGAACGAAGTTGTCGCCGCCCGAATATCCGCTCATGGCAAGGTATTCGGCCGCATTGCTGGTGTGCGGGCGGTCATCCAGCAGCCCGGCGGTCGCCAGGCCGAAGGTCGCGCCGCAGATGGCGGCGACCGGAACACCGGCCGCGAGGAAATCGCCCGCCTTATCGGCGAAGGCCTTCAGCTCGCCGGCCTCCCAGGTCGACGACCCGGGCAGGATCAGCATGGCACTGTCGGCCGGGTCGAGTTCGTCGAGAGCGATATCGGGGGTCACCCGCAGACCGCCCATCGAGACGACGGCATCCGTGGTGAAGCCGACGGTCCGGATCTGCCAGGCGCCCGGCTCGCGATGCCACAGCGGGCGATGGATATGCGCGGTGGTGTGCCCGGCTTCCCAGTCGGAGAAGGTGTCGTAGACGGCGAGGTGCACTGTTTTCGTCATGACAGCATACTGTCATGTTTGACAGCATCCTGTCAAAGATTCGATGCGCGCAAACAACAAGGGCCGGAACCGTCATCGACAGTTCCGGCCCTGAAGCTGATTCCGATCAGCTCAGCGCGTTGCCCAGATCGTTCAGCAGATCCTCGACATCCTCGAGACCGATGGAGATGCGGACGACGCCATCGGTAATGCCGATGGCCGCACGGCCTTCCGGCCCCATCGCCCGATGGGTGGTGGTGGCGGGGTGCGTGATCAGCGTCTTCGAATCGCCGAGGTTATTGGAGATGTCGATGATGCGCAGGCCGTTGAGCACCTCGAACGCCCGCTTCTTGGCCTCCTCCGGCAGCGCCTTCAGCTCGAAGGTCACCACCGTGCCGCCGCCGGACATCTGCTTCCTGGCCAGCTCGTACTGCGGATGTGACGGCAGGAACGGGTATTTCACCCAGGACACCGCCGGATGCTGCTCCAGGAATTCGGCGATCCGCAGCGCGGACTCGGTGGACTGGCGCACCCGCAGCGGCATGGTCTCCAGACCCTTGAGCAGCGTCCAGGCATTGAACGGGCTCAGCGCCGGACCGGTATGGCGCATAAGGTTTTTCACCGGACCGTCGATGTACTCGTGCGAACCCAGAATCGCGCCGCCGAGCACCCGGCCCTGGCCGTCGATGTGCTTGGTGCCGGAGTACACCAGCACATCCGCGCCGAGATCGAAGCCCTTCTGCAGCAGCGGAGTGGCAAAGACGTTGTCCAGCACCACCTGTGCGCCCGCGGCATGCGCGAGATCGCAGACCGCGCGCACATCCACCAGCGTCTGCATGGGGTTGGACGGGGTCTCGAAGAAGACGGCCTGGGTCGGCACCGAGAGCGCCTCTTCCCACTGCGCCAGATCCTCGCCGTCGACGAAGACGGTCTCCACACCCCAGCGCGGCAGGATCTCATTGGCCACCACGAAGCAGGAACCGAAGAGACTGCGGGCGGCGACCAGGCGGTCACCCGCGCCGAGCAGCGCACCCAGTGCGGTGAAGACCGCGGACATGCCACTGGCGGTGGCGAAACACGCTTCGGCGCCGTCGAGCAGGCGCAGGCGCTCCTCGAACATGGCGACCGTCGGATTGCCGTAGCGCGAGTAGACGAAATGCTTGATATCGCCGGTGAACGCGGCCTCGGCGGCCTCGGCACTCTCGTAGACGAAGCCCGAATTCAGGAACAGCGCCTCGGAGGTCTCATCGAAACCGGAGCGGCGCAAGCCACCTCGCACGCCGAGCGTGGACGGGCCGACGCCCTCGGGAAGCGGTCGCTCGAACGAACCACCGGTGATCATGACTGCCTCCAATCGATAGAGCCCCATCGGCGCGCCCTCATGACTGCCTCCACGGCAGCCCATCGGCGCGCCAGCCCTCGCTGCCGCGGTGTCCCTGCGCGTCGAGCGCGCCTTCGAAACCCTCGAGGACATTGAAGGCCGGTGCGAGCCCGATGCCCGTCGCCGCCGTCGCCGCACCGATGGAGCGCTGGCCGGAGCGACAGATGAAGATCACCGGCGCCTCCGAATCCGGCTCACGATCGGCGAGCGCCTGCTTCAACTGGTCCACGAACCGGGCATTGCGCGTGCCGGTGGCGTCGACCCATTCGATCAGTGCGGTCGGCCGCCCGATGCCACTGGTATCGGGGACGCCGACAAAGCGCCACTCGGCTTCGGTGCGCACATCCACCAGCACCGCATTCGGATTGTCCCGCAACAGTTCCCACGCCTGCTTCGGCGTCAGGTCACCCGCGTAACTCATATCGACCTCCTGTGAATCCGCACTTGCCGCACCGTTGCCCGATGCGCGGCCAGGTCGTCACCCGGAGCACCCCGCCGCGGAGGAGGGTTGCCGATCAGCCAGCCGGGGCTTCGCGCTGATACTCATGACCTGGGTTGAGATTGCCGAAAATCATGCCCCCCTGTCAAACCACTGCGGTCGGTTTGTCCCGCCTGTCACACGGGGCCATCGACCCTCAGGAATTACAGACCAGCCAGTTGCCGTCGGCACGGGTGAAAGCCCAGGTGGCGGTCGTATCGTGGCTGTCGGCGCGGAAGGTGACCGCGGCCGTCGCGCGATCGCCGTCGATTTTCGAGTCGGCGAGCCCCACGATGTCGAGTTTCGGGCCGCCCTCGACCGCGGTTTTCAGCGGCGAGCGGTTGTCGTCGAAGCCCTTGCACACCACGGCCGGATCGAGTGCGCCACCGTCACTGCGGGATTGGATGAAATTTCGGGCGGCGACGGCCAGCTGACCGGAATCTGTGAGATTCTTCTCAGCCGGCGACATCAGGGTGGCGATCACGATCCCGATAACCACCAGCACCAGGATGCCGGCCGCCAACAGGAACGGCAGCATGCTCCTGGCCTCGTCCTGATCGATCGGAACCGCCTGGTCATCGACGTCGCTCATGGGTAGATCATGCCCGTAGCGCCGGAGCGCGCGGTCCGCCGCACCGGTCAGCGAGCGGGATGGGCATTCGTACAGTTCACCGCACCGGCGCGGGCGGGGGGTTCCTTCCACCGATAGAATCAGCTGAATTTCCGCGCGAGCGCGGGAATAGCGATACCAGGCAGCAACGCTGCAGCTTCGGGGATCCAACGGAGGCACCCGGGGCGAGGGCGTCAACTTAGCCTAAGCTAAGAACGACGGCTGAGACTTGACGACAGATAGTTCCAACCAAAGGTGCGCGTGAGAATGACCGAACAGAGTGCAGCGACCGATACGCAGTCCGGGGCGGTGTCCGACTCGCACCACGGTGCGGTGACCCGCCCGCTCCGCATTGCGATCGTGGGCGCCGGTCCGGCCGGAATCTACGCCGCCGACGCGTTGATGAAGTCCGACGCCGACGTGAGCATCGACCTCTACGAGCGGATGCCCGCACCGTTCGGTCTGATCCGCTACGGCGTCGCCCCCGACCACCCGCGCATCAAGGGCATCATCACCGCCCTGCACAAGGTGCTCGACAAGGAGCAGGTCCGCCTGCTCGGCAATATCGACTACGGCGTCGACATCACCCTGGAAGACCTGCAGCGCTTCTACGACGCGGTCATCTTCTCCACCGGCGCGAACGCCGACCGCGCGCTCGAGGTCCCGGGCATCGAGCTCGAGGGCAGCTTCGGCGCCGCCGACTTCGTCTCCTGGTACGACGGGCATCCGGACGTGCCGCGCACCTGGCCGCTGGACGCCGAAAAGGTTGCCGTGCTGGGCGTCGGCAATGTGGCCCTGGATGTGGCGCGCGTGCTCGCCAAGACCGGCGACGAACTGCTCCCCACCGAGATCCCGCCGAACGTGTACGCGGGCCTGAAGGAGAACAAGGCGCTCGAGGTGCACGTCTTCGGACGCCGCGGCCCCGCACAGGCCAAGTTCACCCCGCTCGAGCTACGCGAACTGGACCACTCCCCGACCATCGAGGTCATCGTCGACCCCGAGGACATCGACTACGACGAGGGTTCAGAGGCCGCACGCCGGCACTCGAAGCAGGTCGACATGATCTGCAACACCCTCGAGCAGTGGGCCATTCGCGATGTGGGCGACCGCCCGCACAAGCTGTTCCTGCACTTCTTCGAGAGCCCCGCCGAGATCCTCGGTGACGCCGACGGCAAGGTCATCGGCCTGCGCACCGAGCGCACCGCGCTCGACGGCACCGGAAACGTCAAGGGCTCCGGCACTTTCAAGGACTTCGACGTCCAGGCCGTGTACCGCGCGGTCGGCTACCTGTCGCAGAACATTCCGGCCCTGCCGTTCGACGACCAGGCCGGCACCGTCCCCAACGAGGCCGGGCGCGTCCTCCTCGACGAGGATGCCGACGGCGCGGCGCGCTTCATGCCGCAGACCTACGTCACCGGTTGGATCAAGCGCGGCCCGGTCGGCCTCATCGGCCACACCAAGGGCGACGCGAACGAGACCATCGCCTGCCTGCTCGACGACGCCGCCGGTTTCACCCCGGCTGCCGAGCCGGAGCTGGACGCGGTGACCTCGTTCCTGGAGAGCAAGGGCGTCCCCTTCACCACCTGGGCCGGCTGGTACCGCCTGGACGCGCACGAGCGCGCCCTGGGCGAGCCGGAAGGCCGCGAGCGGGTGAAGGTTGTCGAGCGCGAGGACATGATTCGCGCGAGCGAGCCGGACAAGGTTTCCTGATAGCCCTGACCTGGCTGAATCCGCCAGGTGGACAAGGTCTTCCGCACTTGTCACCGTTGTGAGGCATGCTGATCACGTGTTCGATGCCCATCTCCACATCTTCGACCCGCGGTTCCCGCTGGCCGAGAACGAGGGCTACCTGCCCGACCCGTACACCATTGCCGACTATCGGCGGCGCATGCAGCGCTTCGATATCGACAGTGGCGCGGTGGTCGCCGGTTCCTTCCAGGGCAACGAGCACACTTTTCTCCGGGCCGCCCTCGCCGAATTGGGCGAGGGCTGGGTCGGCGTCGCGAATCTGAGCGAGGACGCCACCGACGAGGAGATCATCGAGCTGGACCGCGCCGGCGTGCGTGCGATCCGGTTCAATTTCAAGCGCGCGGGCGGCGATATCGTCGGGCTCACCATGTTGGCGCTGCGGGCCTATGAGCTGGTCGGCTGGCATGTGGAGCTGTATATCGACGGGTCCATGCTCGGATCGCTGGAACCGGTCATCACCAAACTGCCGACGCTGTCCATCGATCACCTCGGCATGTCCGACGACTGCCTGCCGTACCTGCTGAATCTTGTCAATCGCGGGGCGAAGGTGAAGGCGTCCGGATTCGGCCGCGTCTCGATGAATGTGGGCGCCGCGCTGCGCCGGATTCACGCGGTGAATCCGGAGGCGCTCATGTTCGGCTCCGATCTGCCCGGCACCCGCGCCGGGCGGCCGTTCCTGGACCGGGATATCAAGGTGATCGCCGATGCGGTCGGTGCCGACCTGCACCGGGTGCTGGAAGACAATGCGCGCGCCTTCTACCGGCTGCCCGCCAAGGAACCCCGCTTCGCGGATCCGACGCCGACGCTGCCGCTGTTCACCCCGCAATCGCCGACGCTGCGCCTGCACCGCTCCGAACTGCCCCCGCCGCCGGACACCATGCCGCTGCCGAAGATCGAGCGCTAGTACCGGGCTTGCCGTCCGTCCGCACCCTCGCGTTATTGTCATACCGTCAACACCGGTGTTGTGAGCCGGTGCGCACTGGATCGACGATGAACCGAGGTAGGTCGTGAGCACTCTATCCACCGCCAAGCAGGGCCCGCTCGCGGGCGTCCGGGTTGTTGAACTGGCCGGGATCGGCCCCGGTCCACATGCGGCGCTGCTGCTCGCGGATCTCGGCGCGGACGTGGTCCGGGTGCAGCGGCCGAACCAGTTCCCCGGACTCATGGAACGGCCGCAGTGGCGTGGCCGCACCATCGTCGAGGCGAATCTCAAGGATCCGGCCGATATCGAGAAGGTGCTCGAGCTCGTCGAGAAGGCCGATGTGCTCATCGAGGGCTTCCGGCCGGGCGTCACCGAGCGCATGGGCCTGGGTCCCGATGCGGCGCTCGCGCGCAATCCGCGACTGGTCTACGGCCGCATGACCGGCTGGGGCCAGGACGGGCCGATGGCCGATCGCGCCGGGCACGACATCAACTACATCTCGCTGACCGGTGTGCTGAATGCCATCGGCCGCAAGGGCGAACGCCCGGTGCCGCCGCTGAACATGGTGGGCGACTTCGGCGGCGGCTCCATGTTCCTGGTCTTCGGCATTCTGGCCGCGCTGGTGGAACGGCAGAACTCGGGTAAGGGTCAGGTCATCGACTCCGCCATGATCGATGGGGCGCTTGCCCTTTCGCACATGATCTGGGGCATGAAGGGCATGGGCCTGTGGTCCGATGAGCGCGGCACCAACCTGCTCGACACCGGCATGGCCTTCTACGACACCTACGAGACCTCCGACGGCAAGTACATGGCGGTCGGCTGCATCGAACCGCAGTTCTACGCCGAGATGCTGAAGGGCCTGGAGATCGATCCGGAGGGCCTGCCCTACCAGATCGACCCCAACGGCCAGGACCAGCTGCGCAAGCTGTTCACCGAGAAGTTCAAGACCAAGACCCGCGACGAGTGGTGGGCCATCTTCGAGCACACCGACGCGTGCACCACCCCCGTGCTGACCTTCACCGAGGCGGAACAGAATCCGCACATCGTGGCGCGCTCGGGCCTCATCGAGATCGACGGCGTCGTGCAGCACGCACCCGCGCCCCGCTTCTCCCGCACACCGGGCGGCATCCCGACCCCGCCGCCGAACGAGGGCACCCCGATCGAAAGCGTCTGGGCGGACTAGCTTTTCGAGTCACATCGAACTAGCAGCGGCGAAACCCGATTGGGTTTCGCCGCTGTGGATTTGAACCACGAGGGTGATAGCCGATTTACATGATCCGGAGCGGGATTCGGCACAGATCACAGGTCTTAATCCGGTCTTTAGCTTGAGTATCTAGATTGCCAACCGATAGCGTCGGAGCCCTCTGCAAAACTTACTCGGGGGTAATTTTGTTCTCACGTCGTTCGACGCTGCTCGCCGGTCGCACCGCGGCCGTTCTCTCCATGCCTGTCGCCGTCGCGGTCGTGTGCGCCGGTATGGCACAGGCCGCACCGATCGATCGGGCGATCAGCGCGCCCGCCGCGGTATCCGCACCGCTGCCGGTGCAGCCGGCAGCCGCCGCACCGATTTCCGCCGAACCGATTGCCGCCCAGCCGGTTCCGGCCGCACCGGTCGATGCGCCCGGCCCGGATCCGGTGAAGGTCGGTAATGCCGCCCTGGCCGGAGCGGGGATCGGCGCACTCGCCGCCGGTGTTCCCGCCGCCCTCATCGGCGGCGCTGGTGGAGCCGTCGCCGGTGGCGTGGTCGGGGCGGGCGCCGGATTCCTGGTCGGCATCGGCGCACCCGGCGTCGCGGCGCTGACCGCTGCGGTCGTCGGCTGTGTCACCACCTGGTGCACCATCGACGGACCGGTGCTGGTGGCCGGGCTGGCCGCCGAGGCCGCCGGCGCGGCCGGTGGCATTGCCGTCGGCGCGGCACTCGGCGCGGTTGGCGGTGGCGCGCTCGGCGCGGCCGCACTGGGCCTGCCCGCCGCAGCGGTGGGCGCGGGCATCGGTGCCGCGGTGGGTGCCGGAGCCGGCGCGGCCGGAGTCACCCCGTAATCACAACAAAATCCAGCGGCGGCACCCGAATGGGTGCCGCCGCTTGGCATTTCGCTGATTTACGCCGGAGGGATCAGGCGGACGGCTCGACGAGCTGGATGTCGAGCTCGATGGCGATCTTGTCGCCGAGCATGGCGGTGGGGAGGCCGGCGGCGATATTGAACTCGCTGCGCTTGATGGTGCCGGTGGCATTGAAGCCGGCGTGCTGCTTCTGGTCGCCGGGGTGGACCTGAACGCCGCCCCATTCGACGTCGAGGGTGACGGGCTTGGTCACATTGCCGAGGGTGACCTCGCCGGTGACCTCGAACTCGGCGGCGACGGCGACCGGCTCGGTGACCTTGAAGTGCAGCGTGCTCAGGTTCGCGGTGTCGAGGATGTCGGCGCTGCGGACGTGGCCGTCCCGCTGCTCGTTGCCGGTGTCGAAGGAGTCGAGGTAGATGGTGGCCTCGATGACGGCCTTGCCGGCATCGTCGGCGACGAAGCTGGTCTCGAACTTGTTGAAACGGCCGCGAACCTTGGAGATTCCCAGGTGGCGGGCGGTGAAGTTGACCGAGGAGTGGGCGGTATCCAGGGTCCAGGAGCCGGGGGCGATCACGGTCTGCTCAGAAGTCGTCATGCCGGAAGCCTAACCGGACTTCAGTCCGGATATCCACACCGTCCTGATCCTGGCATTGGCAGGGCGGGGCTAACGGGACCAGGACAGGGCACCATGGAGGGGTGTCCCGATCCGAATTCGCCGAGTTTCTCATTGCGCGGCGCGCGCAACTGCAGCCCGAAGAGGTCGGCCTGCCCTCCGGCCGGCGTCGTCGCACGCCAGGACTGCGCCGTGAAGAGGTCGCCGCGCTAGCCGGGGTGAGCGCAGACTATCTGGCCCGCCTCGAGCAGGGCCGGGATACCAATCCCTCCACCTCGGTCCTGGGCGCGCTCGCGGACGCACTGCGGCTCAATGAAGTCGAACGGCATCACTTCGGCAGGCTCGCCCTGGGCATGGAGCAGAAGGAGACCTGCCCCACCGCCGGCCAGGCCGGCGAACAGGTCTCCGAGACGCTGCGCGCGGTCATCGACTCCATGCACCCCACACCGGCCTTCGTGCTCGGGCGCTGGATGGATCTGCTGGCCTGGAATCCGTCCTGGCGTGATTTCGCCGAACCCCTCGGCCTGTTCGACGAATCCGCGGGCGGCAATTTCGCGAACTATCTCTTCGCACACCCCGACGCGCAGCGCTATTTCAGCAATTGGTCAGATGCCGCCGATATCGCCGCCTCCGCACTGCGCAATGCGCAGACCCGATTCACCGATGACCGCAGTCTCGAAGCGCGGATCACCGCCCTGCAGCGCTATCCGGAATTCGATCGGCGCTGGCGGGAACACCGGGTTATCGACTATCGCAGCCGGGTGCTGCTCATCGAGCATCCGCTGCGCGGGCACGTCGAGGTGGAAATCGAAACCCTCGACCCGGCCGCCGACCTGAGCATCCAGGTGTGGCTGGTCGATCGCCGCAAGGTGCAGGCGCCCGGATTGCGGCTGGTCAACGAATAAATCTCGGCATTGTGGGCCCGTTCGTTCCCCCCGCTCACCAAGGGCGGGCGAACTACAGTTGACCTATGGCTCGGAATTGGCCGATGGTCGAACGCGAGAACGAGCTCGAAACGATCACGTCCGCGCTGACCGGCACTGATTTCGTCGGAGCGGTCCTCACCGGAGACGCGGGGGTCGGCAAAACCACGCTGGCCCGGCTGGCCACGGCCGCGGTGAACGGCAGTGCCGGAAATATTCGCTGGGTCGCGGGGACCGAATCCGCACGCAGCATTCCGCTCGGTGTGTTCGCGCATATGGTCGGCGTGTACACCGCGCACGATCCGGTGACCTTCATGGCGGCCGCGCGGGAGGCGCTGCTCGCGGACGGGCACACCATCATCGGCGTCGACGATGCCCACCTGCTCGATCAGCTGTCCGCCACCCTGCTGCTGCAGCTCGCCATCGACAAGGCCGCGCACATTGTGGCGACCGTGCGCAGCGGGGTGCCGGTGCCGGATGCGGTGACCTCGCTGTGGAAGGACGGGCATCTGCTGCGCATCGATCTGTCGCCGTTCAGTCAGCGGCAGAGCGTGGAGCTGGTCGAGAATATGCTCGGCGGGCAGCTGGAGGGCTTCACCGCCAATCTCATGTGGGAATCCTCCGGCGGGAACGCGCTGTTCCTGCGGCATCTGGTCGAGGGCGCGCTGGAGGCGGGCACGCTGCGGCAGGTCAAGGGCGTGTGGCAGTTGCGCGGGCGGGCGGCCGTCACCTCGGAATTGGCTGCGCTGCTGGAGGATCGGGTGGAGCAGCTGCCCGAATCGGTGCTGCGGGTGCTGGAGCTGCTCACCTTCTGTGAGCCGATCGATCTGGATGTGCTGGCCGAACTCGCGGGCGAGGAAGCCGTGGAGACCGCCGAATCACGCGGTGTCATAAGGATTGTCGAGCACGGCAGGCAATTGCTGGTGCGGTACAACCATCCGCTGTTCGGCGAGGTGATCCGGCGGCGGCTCGGCATCGCCTCGGCGCGGCGATTGCGCGGGCGGCTGTACACGTCGCTGCGGGAACGGCCCATCAATTCCGCTCCCGATCGCATCCGGCTCGCCGAATTGGCTTTGGACAGTGACAAATCCGCCGATCTCGAGCTGTTCGAGGCCGCGGCCGCCGATGCCATCGGGTTGGCGAATCTGCCTCTGGGAGAACGGTTCGCGCGGGCTGCGGTGGAGCGGCGCGGTGGTGTCGAGGCCGCCGATCTGCTGGCGCGCGCACTGCTGTGGCAGGGGCATCGCATCGAGGCCGAGCGCACGCTCGCGGTCTTCGATCCGGATCAGCTGAACGAGGTGCAACTGGCCCGCTGGGGCAGTACCCGCGTCTCGAATCTGCTGTGGTCCATGGGCGATGCCGATCGCGCGGACGAAGTGCTGGACTCGGTGCGCAGCCGGGCGAAGCATCCCAAGATCGTGGCGACGCTGGACGGGCTCGCCTCCGCGTGCGCGGTCAATGAGAACAAGCTCGACGAGGCTTTCGCGCTGGCCGAACCCGTCATGGCCGCCGAGGACGCGCCGCCGTGGGCGGTCTGGTGGGCGGCCTTCGGCGGCGGACTCGCCCTGGCGCTCATGGGACGTGGTGATGCCGCCCGGCAGTACGCGCAGCGCGGGCATGCCATCGAATCGCATATCGACGGGCTCAATCGGTTCATGTCCGCGCACGCGGAAGTGCTGGCGCTCACCTTCACCGGGGATCTGGATGCCGCAAGGCGCTGTGCCAGTAGCCCTTACACCTATTCCTCGCCCGGCCAGTACCTCGCCTGGGGTATGACGAAGATCCTGCAGGGCACCGTCGATGTGGCGCAGGGCAGGTTCCCGCAGGGCATCGACAATCTCGAACAGGCGCTCGCCGCGCTCACCACCGAGGGTGCGGCCGCCTGGATGTTCCCCGCGAGACTTCGTCTGGCCGAGGCGTATTCGGCGGTGGGGCGCGCCGCCGACGCGGCCGAATCCATTGCGGCCGCCATCGAGCGCGGCGGGCGGCACAGTGCCGTGTACGAACCGATGCTGGAGATCGCCAAGGCCTGGCAGGCCGGCGCCGAGGGCACCGTGACCCCCGCGATCCGGCTGGCGCTCGGTGCGGCCGATGCGGCGGCGCGCTCACATCAGCACGCCATCGAGGCCATGGCGCTGCACACCGCGGCCCGCTTCGGTGATCATTCGGTGGCGGGCCGGCTCGCGGATCTGGCCGCTCGGGTGGATGGGCGGCTGGTGCAGGTCCAGTCCCGGCACGCGGTGGCGGTCGCGGCGCACGACGGGGCCGGGTTGGACACTGCCGCAGCCGAATTCGAGGAGATCGGGGTGCTGCTGTCGGCGGCCGACGCCGCCGCGCAGGCCGCGTCCGCACACGAGCGCGCGGGTGATCGCCGCCGGCTGCTGGAATCCGCGGCCACCGCCAACCGGCTCGCCGCCGCGTGCGGCGGGGCCAGTACGCCCGCGCTGCGGCAGTCCGCGCAGCCGTTGCCGCTCACTTCGCGGGAACGGGAGATCGCGAGCCTGGTTGCCGCCGGGCTGTCCAATCGGCAGATCGCCGATCGGCTCACCGTCTCGGTGCGCACGGTGGAGGGTCACCTCTATCGCGCCTGCATCAAGCTCGACGTCACCGATCGGGAGGCGCTGGCCGAGCTCATGCGTGGCGGGTCATCTGTGGGCAAATCGGAAAGCTGACCAGTACAGCGCCCGTAAAAAGCTTCTACCAGCGTTTGTGGGATTTGTCTCGCCGCATGACGTCATCGATCGGATCGATTGATTCCGATCTGGAATTACTGGTTTCTCATCAGCTACCATCCCCCGCGAAGGTGACCGAGCCCGGTCTCCGGGTGACGGTTCCAATCTGATGAGGGTGGTGTTTCGGCATGAGTCGTAGGCAGCGGATCTTGCGACTGAGCTTCCCATTCCCTCGCCCGGGCCAGAGTCCGGCAAGCCCCTCGGGAACCTATGGCGCGGATGCTTCGGCATCGCCGCAGTCATCGGGTCCGCTCTGCGACCGGTGGCGTGTGCGGTTTCGACCCTGACTCCGGCGGCCGATCGCGACTCGCGCAGGCGAGGGGGTGCGAAGTTCCGGAGGCGGGTACAGCGGCGATCGGCGGCGCGCACCATCGAATCGGATGGGGCGGGAAGTCGATGTGCGCATTGATCAACAGATGTAGATCCGATTACTGATGAGGGTGGTGATCCGGCGTGACTCGTCGGAATTTCGATAGGAAGACCGGCGCGGCACGGCGCGCGATGATGGTGGGCACGCTTCCGCTCGCCCTCGCCGTGGCGTGCTCGAGTGCCACCGAACCGCAGAGCGCCGCACCGTCGAGTAGCGCCAACGGCACCGTCACCGGGCCGTCGAGCAGCTCGCAGACACCGGGCGGGGCACAGGCTCCCGGCGCCGCGCAGTCCCCTGGTGCGCAATCGCGCGGTGAGGGCTTAGCGCAGGCGCCCGGAAACGGTGCGACCGCACCACAATTCGCCAATCCGCGCACCGCGCAGCCTGGCGTGGCCGCACCCGCCACCAATGCCGACCGCCTGCAATCCCGCCCCGGACCGATCCAGCCCGGCGTCACCACCGTGCCCCAGCCCGCCGCACCGGGCGCGAGCGGCGGCACCAGCGCGAATTACGCTGTCCCGCCGAACTTCCGCGCCATCCCCCAGCCCGAGGCCGCCCCCGCCATCAACTGGCAGGAACTGCACGCGCCCACCGTCGTCACCCCCGTGGCCCCCATCGCACCCCCGCCCCGTACCCTGCGCCTGGGCAACTTCACCACCACCGCCCCGGATCAACTCCCCGACAACATCCTGAACCCGGTGAACACCACCGCGGCCACCGCCGAAGCCGCCATCGCCACCGGCTTCAACTCCATCGGCATCAACCCCACCCGCTCCGACCGCATCGCCGGCGGCACCCTCGCCGGCGTAGCAGCGGGCGCCACCGGCGGCGCCCTGATCGCCGGTGTTCCGGCCGCGATCATGGGTGCAGTACCGGGCGCGATTGTCGGTGCGGCTATCGGCGCAGGCATCGGGGCCGGCCTCGGCGCGATCGGGGCGACCGTCCTGCCGTGGACATTGCCCATCGACGCTGTCGGCGGCCCGATCGGTGGCGCGCTGATCGGCGCAGGCGTCGGTGGAGCGGCCGGAGCCGCCATCGTCGGCATTCCCGCAGCCGTGGTCGGCGGCGTTGTCGGTGGTGCCGCGGGCGGTGCCGGCGGCGGCTTCCTCGGTGGCGCGTTCTAGCTACATCCAGCGCGAACCACAGCGCCTGTGTCATACGAATTCGTATGGCACAGGCGCTTTTTCATGCCATCGGCATTCTCGCCTGAATCGTGGAATCTGCCGAGCGAGATCAGAAGAGGGTGGGTTCGCCGAAGCCTGGGGTGCGCTCGATTTCGAGTAGGCGCTGTTTGGTGTCCAGGCCACCGGGAGCGGAGAAGCCGTGCAGGGCGTGATCGGCGGCCAGCACGCGGTGGCAGGGGATGATCAGGGGGATGGGGTTGCGGCCCAGGGATTGGCCTACGGCCTGGGCGCTACCGGGGGCGCCGATGCGGTGCGCGATATCGCCGTAGCTCAGGGTGTGGCCGGGGTCGATGGCGCGGGCCACGGCGTAGACGGCGCGGTCGAAATCGTTGAAAGGACTGGTATCCAGCGGGATCCAGTGCAGGTCGTCGAGATCACCGGCGAGGTGGGCGCGGATTTTCTCGATGACCGCGGCGATGTCGGGAGTGGGCGCGGCTTCCCGGACATCGAAGGTGCGGTGGCGGCGCAGGATGTACGCGAGCGTGGCCGCGGGATCGGCCTCGGGGAGGGCGAAGCGCAGCACTCCGGCGGCGCTCCAGGCGAGGGCGCAGGTACCGATGGCGGTGTCGAAGAGCGCCGCCGAGGCGAGCGGGCGGTCGGGTTGCGACATAGAGCCAGTGTGCACCGAGGTACCGACAAGTCCAGTTGCATCAGTCCAGTTCTCTAGAACTGGACTGATTCTCCACGGCACGGGATATTCGCGAGATCAGGGCGGGCCGGCGCATGGCGGCGAACACGGCGCACCGGACGTTCGGGTTCGAGGACATCCTGGTGCGCGGCCGCCGCGGAGAGGTCGGAGTATTGCCGTGCCCCTTCATATTCCGCGACCGACCAGTCTGACATCGGCGCATGCGGACGGTACCGCTCCAGCAGCACGCCCCAGCGCTCGTCCGGCTTGGGAGCGAATCGGTAGACGATCCCGGCGAAGGCCGCGACAACCAGCAGCGAAGCGAGCATTACGATCATCACCCCATAGTGGTCCGGTCTGGACTTGAAGAAAATATCCAGTACCCGGATACTGGCCTTTATGGCGATACGAGTGATCGGCGCGGCCAGCCTTACCCGCGACCTGGGCCGGTGGCGGCACGACGAACCCGGCGCCGCCCCGGCGACCGACAGCAGGCGCACCACCCGGCCCGCGTATGTCGCGCTGGCCGAGAGCGTCCGGCTGCTCATTCACGACGGGCGCGCGCCGCTGGGCGTGGCCCTGCCCAGCGAACGCGATCTGGCCACCAGCCTGCGCGTCAGCCGCACCACCGTCACCTCCGCGTACTCGCTGCTGCGCGAGCACGGTTATCTGATCAGCAGGCAGGGTTCGCGCAGCACGGTGGCGCTGCCGCCGACGGTGGTGCACGACGGCACCAAACCGGCGCGCAGCCTGCTCGCCATGATGGCGCAGCCGGAGCTGCCGACCATCGATATGACATATGCCGCCATGTCCGCTCCGGTGGAGATGATGGATGCGTACACCACTGCGCTGCAAGGACTTCCGACGTATCTCGGAACGCACGGCATGGACCCGGTCGGCATGCTCATGCTGCGCGAGGCGCTGGCCCGGCGGTACACCGAGCGCGGGCTGCCCACCGATCCCGATCAGATCCTGGTCACCCTCGGCGCGCAGCACGGATTGCGGCTACTGCTGAATGTGCTCACCACTCCGGCGGAGCGGGTGCTCATCGATCACCCCAGCTATCCCAATGCCATCGAGGCCATTCGCGATGTGGGCGCGCGGCCGGTGCCGGTGCCGCTGCGCCCGGACGGCTGGGATCTGGACGGAATCCGCAGTGCCGCAAGGCAAACCGCGGCGAGCATCGCGTACCTGGTGCCGGATTACCACAATCCGACCGGACTGCTGCTGTCCGCCGAGGGCCGCGCCGAGCTGGCGGCCATCGCCCGCGAAACCCGCATGACGGTGATCGTCGACGAATCGATGGTGGATCTGCACCTCACCGATGACGAAATCATGCCTCCGGTAGCGGCATTCGCGCGCGGCTCGGAGATCGTGACCATCGGCTCGGCGTCGAAATCCTTCTGGGGCGGCCTGCGCGTCGGCTGGGTCCGCGCCAACCAATCCCTCATCACCAAACTCCTCGGCACCCGCTCCACCATGGATCTCGGCACCCCCGTCATGGACCAGCTGGCCACCGTCCACCTGCTCCAGCACGCCGACGAAATCCTCACCGTCCGAAGGCAACAGCTCCGCTCCCGCCGCGCCACCCTCCTCGACGCCCTCGCCGAGGATCTCCCCGACTGGCGCGTCTCCCCCGGCGCCGGCGGCATGTCCCTCTGGGCCCAACTCCCCGCCCCCGTCTCCACCGCCCTCGCCGCCACCGCCCCCAACCACGGCGTCCTCCTCGCCGCGGGCCCCCGCTTCGGCGTCCAGGGCGCCTTCGAACGCTTCCTCCGCCTCCCCTTCACCCACGAGGAAGCCGACATCCGAATCGGCGTCAAGTGCCTGGCAGCCGCCTACAACTCCCTCACCCCCCACGCCGTAGAGCCGCTGACACCACTGACCTGCTACTGACCGACTCCCGATCGCACCACACCGCCCACATACCAGCCGAACAGCCCAGGCAGCGGCTGTTCGACAGCGACGCCCGCTGTTCGATGTCGACGCCGGATATTCGGCGACGACACAGGCCGCACGGTCGCGACACAGGATGCGCCCGGCCGCGATCGCACCATGCAGCCCGCACGCCGGCTGAACAACCCATGTAGTGGCTGTTCGATAGCGACGCGTGCTGTTCGATAGGGGCACAGGCTGTCCGGTTGCGCGGCCATCGAGGGACGGCTCACGAAGGTCGGTTTGGAGTGCTTGTCCGAAATGACTCGCCCCCGCTGCATTTTCAGGCAGCAGGGGCGAAAGTCATTCAGGGAGAAGTGATCTCCGTGAAATTCAACTCAAGATGTCGTGGCGGACGATGGTCTGGTCGCGGCCGGGGCCTACGCCGATGCAGGACATGCGGGCGCCGGAGAGTTCTTCCAGGCGCAGGACGTAGGCCTGGGCGTTGGGGGGTAGTTCCTCGAAGGTACGGGCGCCGGAGATGTCTTCCCACCAGCCGGGCATTTCCTCGTAGATGGGCTTGGCGTGGTGGAAATCGGTTTGCGTGGTGGGCATTTGCTCGACGCGCTCGCCGTCGACCTCGTAGGCCACGCAGATCGGGATGGTGTCCAGGCTGGAGAGGACGTCCAGCTTGGTGAGGAAGTAGTCGGTGATGCCGTTGACGCGGGTGGCGTAGCGGGCGATCACGGCGTCGAACCAGCCGGTGCGGCGGGCGCGGCCGGTGGTGACGCCGACCTCGCCGCCGGTCTTGGCCAGGTACACGCCGGACTCGTCGAAGAGTTCGGTCGGGAAGGGGCCGGAGCCGACGCGGGTGGTGTACGCCTTCAGGATGCCGAGCACGGTCTCGATCTTGTTGGGGCCGATGCCCGAACCGACCGCCGCGCCGCCCGAGGTCGGGTTGGAGGAGGTGACGTACGGGTAGGTGCCGTGGTCGACATCGAGCAGGGTGCCCTGCGAGCCTTCCAGCAGCACGATCTCACCGCCCTCGATGGCCTGGTTCAGCAGCAGGCGGGTGTCGGCGATGCGGTGCTTGAAGCCTTCGGCCTTCTCGAGCACCTCGTCGACCACCTGCTGCGGGTCGAGCGCGCGGCGGTTGTAGATCTTCACCAGCACCTGGTTCTTGAATTCCAGTGCGGCCTCGACCTTCTGGGTGAGGATCTTCTCGTCCAGCACATCGGCCACGCGGACGCCGACGCGGGCGACCTTGTCCTGGTAGCAGGGCCCGATGCCGCGGCCGGTGGTGCCGATCTTCTTGTTGCCGAGGAAGCGTTCGGTGACCTTATCGATGGCCACGTGGTACGGCATGATCAGGTGCGCGTCGGCCGACAGCAGCAGGCGGGAGGTGTCCACGCCGCGCTGTTCCAGGCCCGCGAGTTCGTCGAGCAGCACGCCCGGATCGACCACCACGCCGTTGCCGATGACGTTGGTCACACCCGGGGTGAGGATGCCGGAGGGAATCAGGTGCAGTGCGAAGTTGTCGCCATTGGGCAGCACCACGGTGTGACCCGCGTTATTACCGCCCTGGTACCGCACTACCCACTGGACACGGCCACCGAGCAGATCGGTCGCTTTGCCCTTGCCCTCGTCGCCCCACTGGGCGCCGATCAGCACGATTGCCGGCATTAGGAGTCTCCTACGGGTTCGACGCGCAGCACCGGTGATGCTGCAGCTACCCGCCGTCAGAAGGCGGTGGCCGGACGCACAGTCTAATAGATGCCCTTCGACCACCGGTTTAACGCCCGACCCACGGGCTTCACCGGGCGATCGCCGTCCAGAACGGACCGGTGTCGCAAATTGGACACGGCACGCGGCACGGCCCTGGAACCGGGGCTATGGTGGCACGGGTAGCCGGACCGGCAGGGGGTCCGCGAGAACGCAGCGAGGCGATGGTGTTGTCAGGTCAGAGGAGGGTGTACGGCAGTTGAGTACCCATGTTCTCCGCTGCGACGGCGCACCGGTACCGATCGCTCTCGCCTCTCTCCCCCTCACCCAGACCTCGGCGATTCCGGACACCACGGTGCTGGACGAGCTGCTGCCCGTCATGGCCGCCGACAGTCTCCCCCGCTTGATCGTGCTCGGTGAGGACGCCGGCCTGGCCGCCGTGCTGACCCACCTGATGCGCACCGAGCGGCTCGGCGTCGAGATCGGTTACGTACCCGTGGACCGCACCTACGGCTCCCGGGCCTACGAGACCGGCACCGGCAGCGCCGCCGCGAAACGCGCGCTCGACGGCAAGCCACAGGAGACCCCGCTGATTCGCGACGACACCGGCAAGGTGCTCATCGGCCGCGCCACCCTCGTCGCCGAGGACGGCGGCAAGCTGGAAGGCGAAGCGTACGTGGACGACACGCGGCTCTTCACCGGAAAGGTCGCCGCCCTGCTGGTCTCCCCCACACTGGAGCTGCCCGGCCTGCACGCGAGCGTGCACCGCGGATTGCGGAAGAAGCGCTGGGTGGAAGGCCGGGCCATGCAGCTCGGCACCCGCGGCGCCATCGTCACCCGCGACGGCATCACCACCGATAAGCCGGTGCGGCGCTCCACTTTCTACCGGCATCACGAACCGTGGTTGCTGGTCCGCTGATCCGCTCCCGGTGGCGCACCGGGGTTCTCATACAAGGAGTCCGATGAGCTCTCCCCGCGCGCTCGGCCGAACCCCGGGGGCCGTGCGGCCGAGCCCGATCTTCCTGCTGGTCATCGCGATTGCCGTGGCGGGTGGCGTGGTGGCGTGGATCTCCGATCTGCTCTCGCGCCAGGCCCAGTTCGGCGTTTTCGTCATGGTGGTGGCGGGCTGGATCGTCTCGCTCTGCCTGCACGAGTTCGCGCACGCGTATGTGGCGTGGCGGGCCGGGGACCGGGATGTGGAATTGCGCGGGTATCTCACGCTGAATCCGCTGAAATACAGTCATCCGCTGCTGTCGATCGGGTTGCCGATCCTGTTCATCGCCATCGGCGGGTTCGCGCTGCCGGGTGGTGCGGTGTACGTGAATTCGGGGGCCTTCAACGCCCGGACGCAGCGGACCGTGAGCGGTGCGGGTCCGGCGGTCAATGCCGCGTGCGCGATCGTGCTGCTGATCATCGTGCGGCTGTGGGGCAGTTCGTCCTCGCACGCCGCATTCTGGTTCGGCCTGAGTTACCTTGCGTTCCTGCAGATCATGGCGACCGTGCTGAATCTGATCCCGGTGCCGGGCACGGACGGTTACGGGATTCTGGAGCCGTCGCTGAGCTATGAGACGCGGCGGTCCATGGATCAGATCAAGCCGTACGGACTCTTGATCCTGATCGCGCTGCTGTTCGTGCCGCAGATCAATATCGCGTTCTTCGACGGCATTCGCGCGCTGTTCGGCCTGTCGGGCGTGCCGTCGATCTGGTCGAGCTGGGGCGGATCGCTGACGCGCTTCTGGACCTAATCGATCGGCGTCACATAGGGATTCGGCACGGTCGGCGGCAGCAGGGCGATGGACGAGAGCCTGCGCATACCGCACACCTGCATGAGATCTACCAGGATCGAACGGATCTGAGCGAACACCACGTGCGCGGAAATGCCCGCGCCCTCGACCATGTCCTTGGTGGCGCCCTTGGCGACCGAACGCAGGACGCGGGTGGCCTCCGCGGCATCGGGTTGTTCGCCGGGATCGGCGAGGACCATTTCGCGGACCACCTCCACGGCCTTGCCGAGCTGCTCCACCTCGAGGGTCAGGCTCGGGTTGAGGACCTCGTCGTCACGCACGAGAGACAGTGCGCGGCGCAGCAATACGCGGGTATTGCGGACGGCATTGTCGATCGGGTCCGCGGTGTCCTGAATGCGCTCCAGGCGGGCGCGCGAATTCCAGTACAGCGGTGAGATTCTGCTGATCTCCCGGCCGCCCGCGAGAGTGCTGCGCAGGGTGTCGAGACGAGTCTGGGTGCCGCGCACCGCCTCCAGCGCCGCCTTGATCTTGTCGGCGTCGTGCTCCAGCAGTCCGTCCGCGGCATCGGTGAGCGCCTTGCCCATGACACCGAGAATGTCGGCCGCCTGCTGTCTGGCCCGGCGCACCGGATGCAGCGGGATCGCCGCCACCACGACAATGCCGACCATGCCGCCGACCAGGGCATCCACAATGCGGAAGTGCGAAGCTCCGCTGTGCGGCGGGATCAGGGTGGCGACCAGCACCGCCGAGGACGCCGCCTGCATGGTGATGACCGGTCCGCCGTCCAGGAACACCGCCGCGCACATGGCGAAGATCACCAGCAGCGAGATCTGCCAGACGCCGGTGCCGAAGTAGGAGACGAACAGGTCGCCGATGCCGATGCCGACGGAGACACCGGCGATCAACTCGACCGCCCGGCGCAGACGGGCGCCGAACGACACACCGATCGAGATCATGGCGGCCATGGGCGCGAAAAACGGCTGTGGGTGACCGATTATCTTATGTGCGATGAACCAGGCCAGGCCCGCCCCGACCGCGCACTGCACGATCGGCAGCAGCGAGAGACGAACCCGGGCGGCTGCGGTGCGCATGCGTGCCACACCGCTGTCCTTGGCGGCGTCGAAGGTGGTGCCCAGGCCACTGGTCAAAGTGTCAGTCGAGCCCGAGTTCGCCCGCGGCGCGCGGGTCGCAATCCTCGAGCAGGTCCAGGCAGCGGGCGTATTCGTCGTTCTCGCCGATGGTGCGGGCGGCCTTGGCCAGCACCGCGACGGCACGCAGGAAACCCTGGTTGGGTTCGTGGCTCCACGGCACCGGGCCGAAGCCCTTCCAGCCATTGCGGCGCAACAGGTCCAGGCCGCGGTGGTAGCCGGTGCGGGCGAAGGCGTAGGCCGCCAGCGTGTCGGCGTTCACCTCGCCGGCGCCGGCGATGAGAGCGGCCTCGGCGAGGTACGCCCAGGCAATGGAGGCCGTCGGATGCGCGGCTGCGACCAGCACCGGATCCTGGTTCTCCAGCAGCGCTTCCTCCGCATCCGAGTTTTCCGGGAGGAGTACCGGTTGCGGTCCGAGCAGATCACCGAAGGACGTCATGCCGATCATTCTGCACCGACCATCGAAATGCTCAGTAGGCTGACCGTCGAATCACAGTTCCGCCGAAGCGAGGGGTAGCGCGTGTCCGACTCGAACGACGACCAGCAGCCACAGGACCCTGCCCGCCCGGCAGCCCCGGGCACGGGCGCCGAACAGGACACTCCCCAGGCGCCGGCCGGCAAGCAGCCGCCCGCATCGTCGAACCCGGCACCGACCGCCGCCACCGAAATCATCCGCACCCGCGGCGTCGCCCCCTCCCCCCTGCCCCCGACCCCGCAGGGCAAATCCAACTTCGCCACCATCAAGTACGAACCGGCCGAAGGCCCCACCACCCGCATCCCCACCACCCCCCGCGCGGGCACAACCCCGCCGAGCGGCCCGGGCCAGGGCGGCAACCCCGCCGCGCCGGGTAGTCCGGCCCCGCAAGGTGGTTCGACCCCCGGCGGCAACGCCGGGTCTGCGAGCGGTCCCACCCAGCAGGGCACCCCCGACTCTCGGAGTGGCGCTGCCGCACAAGGTGGTTCGATCCCGCAGCGCGGCGCTGCCTCCCAGGGTGGCAACGCCGGGTCGGCGAGTGGCCCGGCGTTGCAGGGCGGCCCCGCCGCACAGGCTGATTCCGCGCGGCAAGGTAGCGGACCATCGCAGAGTGGCTTTGCCGCACAAGGTAGTTCGATCCCCCAGCGCGGCGCGACCCCGCAGGGTGGCAACGCAGGGTCGGCAAGCGGTCCCGCCCAGCAGGGCGCCCCCGGCTCACAGGGCGCCCCCGGCTCACAGGGCGGCCCCGGCTCACAGGGTGGCCCCGCAGCGCAGGGTGATCCCGTGCGGCAGGATGGCGGTCCTTCGCAGAGTGGCTTTGCCGCACAGCGTGGCTCGGCTCCGCAGGGTGGCAACCCGGCGTCGGCGAGTGGTCCCACGTCGCAGGGCGGCCCGAGCTCGCAGGGTGATCCCGCGCGGCAAGGTGGCCCCGCTTCGCAGAGTGGCTCTGTCGCACAAGGCGGTTCGGCGCCGCGGGGTGGGCCCGGTTCTCAAGGCGGTTCCGGTTCGCAGGGCGGCCCAGGCTCGCAGAGTGACTTTGCCGCGCAGCGTGGTTCGGGCCCGCAGGGTGGCCCGGCCGCGCAGGGCGGCGGCGGGCAGCAGGGGGCTTCGCAGGTTTTCGGGGCGCGGCAGGTTGGGCGGTCGACTACGCCGGCGGGGCCGGGGAATCCGCCTCCGTCTGCGGATGTCACTACGCAGTTCAAAGTTGTTCAACGGCAGGATGCGCCGACCGGGTCGGCGCGCGGTGTGGGTGAGCAGGCGAATAGTGCCGCCGGACAGGCGGATAGCGCTGGCGCGGGCGGGAAGTCGGCGGCTGCGGCGGCGGCGGGCGCGGCGGCTGGAGCAGCTGGGCGGGGCCCTTCGGATGCGCCCGGTGATGATCGAAAGCAAGATGCGGGCGGTCAGTCCGATACTGCGGCCACCGGTTCCGGGGGGAATGCCGGTGGTGGGCAGGGTGGCTCACGTGGCGATGTCGCCGGTGCTGGGACGCAGGGCGGGCGCGATTCCAGCCAGGCGGGTGGCGCGGCGGGCGAGGTAGCTCAACCGGCTGCGGCGGCGCAGGGCGGTGCGTCAGGTGCGGGCGGGACCGGTGATGGTGCGCCGGGGTCCGGCGATGCGAAGGGCACGGGGCCGGACGGGGCTGCCGACTCGGATGGCACGGGCGGGAATGCCGGGGGCGGTGCGGATTCGAGGGCGGCGGATTCGGAAACCGTTGCGCTGTCGAAGGTTCCGGATGGGTCCGGGGACGCCACTACGCTGCTGCCGATCGTTACGGGTGAGCAGGCTACCGAGAAGATTCGGGTTTCGGGGCCGCAGGGGCGGGCGGTGAGCAAGCCGCCGGCGTCGCCGCGCTTGAATGCGGGGCCGCGCAATGTCGGTCCGCGCGGGAATGCGCCGGAGCAGGTGGGCGGGGTCGAGGAGACGCGGCCTTCGCCGCCGCCGCGGCCGAATGCGCCGCGCCAACCGGCAAGTGCGCCTTCGCCTGCCGATATGCAGCCGACCATGCCCGCACATCCGGTTCGCGGACCGCGCGCCGTTCCGCCGGGCCCGCAGCGGGTCGGGGCGGGCGCGCCGCAGGGTCCGAACGGACCTCAGGGACCCAGTGCACTGCAAGGTCCGAACGGACCTCAAGGTCCCGCTGCACCCCAAGGTCCGAACGGACCCCAGGGTCCCGGCGCACCACAGGGTCCGAACGGACCCAAGGGTGCCGGTCCAGTTCAAGGTCCGAATGGACCTCAGGGCCTCGGCGGACCTCAAAGTCCGAACGGACCTCAGAGCCCGGGTGGACCTCGAGGGCCCGGTGGCGGCCAGGGTGGCCTTGGCCCTCAGGCCGCCGGTGGCCAGGGCGCGCCTCAGGGTCCCGGTGGCGGCCAGGGCGCGCAGGGTCCCGGTGGCGGCCAGCAGGGCGCTGCGGGTGTTCAGGGGCCAGGACAGGACGCGACTCGGGTCATTGCCGCGCCGCAGCGGGTGCCTGCTGCCGGTGAAGTGGCGGAGCCTGCGGCGGCCGGTGGCGGATCCAAGAAGCGGGTCTGGATTATCGCCGCGGCGGCCGTGGCGGTGCTCGTGGTGATCGGCGTGGTGATCGCAGTGGCGAAGGGTTCGTCGGACAATTCGCCGGACTCGCAGGTCACGGCGTCGATTTCGACGTACACGGCGGGGCTGGCGGCCGGTGATCTGGACAAGCTGCGCGGTATCACCTGCGGCACGCAGCACGACTTCTACCAGAATATTTCGGCGGATCAGTTCGCCGGGGTGTACCGAACGTCGAAGGAGCAGAAGAGCATTCCGGTGGTGAAGAGCGTGGACGCCGTCAAGATCACCGGAGATTCCGCGATCGCGCAGGCCACGGTGTACACCGAGGCGGATCCGGCGAAAACGTCATCGCGCACGTTCAATCTGCAGCACACCACCGACGGCTGGAAAGTCTGCGATCCAGCCAACACTCCACACTGATCTGCTAACGCTCCACATCGACCTGCAGATGTTCCCTGTGGGCGGGTGACGCATTCGCGCACCTGCCCGCGATGAACATCACAAACACCTGGTCAGCAGACCAACACGCCGGTAATATAGCGCGGATTGTCTGGGCCAGCCATGACGGCACGTCGGCGCATGCGCGGCTTCGGCCGTCGGCTGCGCTGACACCGATCCGCCACCGGCCCACCAGGTTTCGAACTTTGCAGGGAGCTGAACACCATGCCGGAGACGGCCGAGGCGCTAGCCGCCACCACCGCCACCGATCTGGTCGGACGGCACTTCCGCGTCCGCGATCACTATGACGTGGGCCGTGAGAAGGTCCGCGAATTCGCGCGCGCCGTACGAAATGATCACCCCGCCCACCACCGGGAAGACGATGCCCTCGCGATCGGCTACTCCGGTCTGATCGCCTCGCCGACCTTCGCCTCGGTGATCGGCGCCGCCACCACCCGCGCACTGATCGGCACCGTGCTCACCGAGTACGACGTCTCGCAGTTCCTGCAGACCGATCAGACCTTCGAGTACCACCGCCCGATTCTGGCCGGTGACCTGCTGTCGGTGGATGTGGGCATCGAGCAGATCCGCTCCTACGGCGACAACGACTTCATCACCGTCAAGGTGACGCTGACCGACGCCGACGCCCTGCCGGTGCTGGTGGCTACCACCACCATCGTGGCCCGCCGCGGCGTGGAGATCGATCCGGCGAGCGCGGAGACGGTGATCGGCGTGGTCATGCACGGCCACGTCCCCGACGACTCCGGCGCCACCGATCCGACCGGGCTCATCCTGCTCGCGCCGGAGGAGGTCACCGATTTCCGCGACCCCGCCCCGGCCCGCCCGGTGCACACCACACCCACCGCCGCGACCCTGGTGGCCGGGACCGAACTGCCTGCCGCCAAAATGCCCGTCACCCGTGGCGATCTGGTGAACTACGCCGGAGTTTCCGGCGATCCCAACCCGATTCACTTCAGCGACGCCGCCGCACGCCTGGTCGGCCTGCCGACCGTGGTGGCGCACGGCATGCTCACCATGGGCCTGACCGCGAGCTACCTGGTGTCCTGGCTGGGCGATCCGGCCGCCCTCTCCAAGTTCAGCGTGCGCTTCTCCGGCTTCGTCCCGGTCGAGCAGACGGCGCCCACCTTCGTGGAGTTCACCGGCAAGGTGAAGTCCGTGAACGCCGAAACCGGTTCCGCCACCATCGTTCTCGGCGCCACCTCGGAAGGTAAGAAGCTCTTCGGCCGCGCCGTCGCCGACGTGCGCTTGTCCTGAACTCCCCCTCGGTCTGACCACAACGGGCGGCCGCGCATTTCGCGCGGCCGCCCGTTTTCTGTGCGCGCCTCACTCCAGGGTGGCGTGCATCAGGTAGACGTTGTAGTCGCTCCAGGTGGACATGGTGAAGTAGAGGTCTTTGCCGGTGGACCAGGGGTGGATGAAACCGCCGTAGAGTTCCGGGAATTGGAGGGCGCTGACGGTGGCGGTGCTGTCGGACCAGACGCCCTGGGGTGAATCCGATTCGCGCACAACGAGAGATGCCTTGGCGGTGTCCAGGTAGCTCATCTGCCAGATCTTGCGATCGGCGTCGTAGCGGACCGACAGTTCGCCGGCGGGTGCGTCGACAATCGGTGTGGCAGCGGCGTATCCGCCGACCGGCGTCCACTGGCCGTCCCGCCAGTACTGGTAGGCGGTGGTGTTGAGAACCTGATCCTTGGGCACCCGGGCCAGCCCGACCGACCCCAGCCGGGTATTGGGCGTGCCGAACATGTAGACGAAATCGCCCTGCGGCACCATGGCCGCCACCTGGAAGTTCGAGACGCCGAAGATATTGTCCCACTTGGCATGTGGGTCTTTTGTCCAGGTTTCACCGTGATCGTCGGAGTAGGCGAGGCCGCCGTAGTTGGTGTACCAGGTGCCCGGAATGCTGTTCCAGGTGCGAATGGACATATAGCTCATGTACTGCCGATCACCGATGGCGAAGCCCGAGGTCGGGATGGTGGTGATCTCGATATTGTCCATTTTGCGGCTGCTCAGCAGTTCGCTGGCGTGGCAGCGGTCGTCGGTGACCATGCGGTCGAAGACCACCCCGTCGGCGAGATTGCGATTGGTGCTGAAGGCCAGCAGATTACTGCGCCAGTCCTCACCCATACCGCCCGGCGGATGGAAGTCGCGGCCCACGGTGTCACCGAAGGCGACGGCGACCTCCCCGGGCGCGCTCTCCCACATGATGCCCAGATCGGTGCCCTGCACCTGCCAGCGCTTATCGGTGCGGTTGACCGAATCTGCCCCGGTCAGCTTGGCGACCTCGTGCACGTCCGATACCTGCGGCGCGGGCCGGGCCGGGGACTGCGCCGCGGCCTCGATGCTCGGGAACACCGGATCGGGGCCGGGCGGCACCGCGGGCGGATTCGGGTCGGGGAAGGCGAAATTGAACGGCTGCGGATGAATGATGAGCCGCGGAATCCCCAGCTGCTCAGCCGGACCGGGCGGCGGCACCGGCTGATCGGTGAGATCCGGGCACGGATTGATGCACGGATCGGTCGGCAGCTCCATCTTGACCCGCTTGGTGCTCTCCACCGCGGGCCCGGGATCCACCGTGACCACCGGATACGAGACCGGCACCTCCACGGTTTTGGGCACCAGCGATTCATGCGCTGGTTTCGGGTCGGTGTGGCACGCCCCGATACCGGGAATCGTCGCTACCGCACCGGGTTCCGCCGGAGCAGCCACGGCGATCGACGGGTTCGCGGACACCAGCACACCTGCCCCGAACACCACCGCTCCCACCGCGGCCAGCAGCCGCTCGGCCATGCACACAACCTCTCGCCAATTCGGGCCCACCGGACACATCCGGCCGCAGACCCTACCCGCCGCCCCCGGCGAACGACCGGCACTCGCCCAAGATCGATCGAATCGATATCCAGCGGATCGCCGCGCGGATAAATACGAACCGAAACCAACTGGGCAGCAGCGTAATACAGTGGGGTCGTGTACGTGGAGGACGTAACCCTGACCGGGCCGATCAGCGTGGAACTGGCCGAGGAACTCGCTCAGCTCACCAGCTGCCATACCTCGCACATCATTCTGACCTGCAAGGAACACCGGCTATTCGTCGGCATGCTGCCGCTGTGCCTCGACGATCTGGAGCTGTGCGCGGGCGACACCATCACCGTCACCGTGAGCGGCGGCTACCGGCCACCCGATATGGAAGACCGGCAGGCGCTGCGGGAAACGGTGGATCTGCTGGCCAAAGCCGGCGCCGCCTGACCGCCCGTCAGCGCGTGGCTTGAAAGATGAAGACAGTAGCGCCGATCCGAATGGCGTCACCGTCGGCGAGCACCGCGGCACTCTCGATGGCCGCCTCGTTGATGTACACCCCGTTCGCCGAATGCAGATCCTTGATGAGCAATCCGGCCCGGCTGGGCGTGATGTGCGCGTGGTACCGACTGGCCTTGGGATCGTCCAGCACCAGATCGTTGTCGGTCATCCGGCCGATCTTCATACCGCCCACCGCAATGGGCAGCACCCGGCCCTCCGCGGTGAGCAACTGGCCCGCCCGCACCGCCCGCGGCATTTCGGTGACCGTCTCGGTCATGGCCTTGGCCAACCGCTCGACCTCGGCGATCTGCCCGGTCAGCAAGGGTTCCTGCCGCAGCACCTGCTGTTCCAGCGCCACCAGCGCCGGACCCGGATCGATGCCGAGCTCATCGGAGAGCACACCGCGCACCCGGCGGCAGGCCTCCAGCGCGTCGGCCTGCCGGCCCGATAGGTACAGCGCCGTGATCAGCTGCGCCCACAGCGGTTCCCGCAGCGGATGCGCATTGGTCATGGACACCAGCTCGCCGACCACCGATGAGGCTCGCCCGCAGGCAATTTCGGCATCGACCCGGGCGGAGGCGACCAGCAGCCGCTCCTCATCCATTGCGGTGGCGAAACTTTCGGCGAAGGACAGCCCCGGCAGATCGTCCAGCGCGCGCCCGGTCCACTCGGCCAGGGCCGCCGCGTACAGTCGCGCCGCGCCCTCGTGATCGCCCGCATTGGCGGCCTCGGTACCGGATCGGCGAATGCTCTCGAAACGCCCGATATCGCAATTCTCATCGGGGATTTCGAGCCGGTACCCGGAAGATTCGGTGCGCAGCACGGCGGCCGGATCGATGCCCGCATTGCGGAGCGTCTTCCGGATATTCGAGACGAACACCTGCAGGCTGGCCTGATAGGAGTCCGGCGGTTCGTCGTTCCAGACGATATCGGCCAGGGCCTGCGAGGACACCGCACGCCGCCGGTTCACCGTCAATGCCGCCAGCAGTGCGCGCGGCTTCGGGCCGCCGACCAGTACCGGCCGGCCGCCGACCAGCACTTGCACAGGTCCGAGGACCCGCACATCGAGAGTCATTGCGCTGCACCTCGTATTACAAGCGAGCCGCCGCGGCGACCGATTCGGTCGGAGACCGAACGGCTACCGCGGCACGCTCTGCTCACCTGGCCGGAGTTTTCTCCGGCCTCGGGTTTCAACCTTACTTGGCGCTGATGGAGCGACCGGCCGACTTCAGGTCGTTGGCGGCCTCGAAAACGCGTGCGGCCATGGAGGACTCCGCCTTCTTGAGGTAGCTGCGCGGGTCGTAGACCTTCTTGTTGCCGACCTCACCGTCGATCTTCAGCACGCCGTCGTAGTTGGCGAACATATGCCCGGCCAGCGGGCGGGTGAAGGCGTACTGGGTGTCGGTGTCGACGTTCATCTTCACCACGCCGTAGCGCAGCGAATCCTCGATCTCCGACTTCAGCGAACCGCTGCCGCCGTGGAAGACGAAGTCGAACGGCTGCGCGTCGGGGCCCAGACCCAGCTTGGCGGCCGCGACCCGCTGGCCCTCGGCCAGCACCTCGGGCTTGAGCACCACATTGCCGGGCTTGTACACACCGTGCACATTGCCGAAGGTGGCGGCGAGCAGGTACTTGCCGTTCTCGCCGGCGCCGAGCGCGTCGATGGTCTTCTGGAAATCCTCGGGGGAGGTGTAGAGCTTCTCGTTGATCTCGGCCTCTACGCCGTCCTCTTCACCGCCGACGACGCCGATCTCGACCTCGAGAATGATGTTGGCCGCGTGGCACTGCTTGAGCAGCTCCTTCGCGATCTCCAGGTTCTCGTCGATCGGAATCGCCGAGCCGTCCCACATGTGCGACTGGAACAGCGGGTTCTGCCCGGCCTTCACACGCTCGGCCGAAATGGCAAGCAGCGGGCGGACGAAGGTGTCCAGCTTGTCCTTCGGGCAGTGGTCGGTGTGCAGCGCGATGGTGATGTCGTACTCAGCCGCGATCACATGCGCGAACTCGGCGAGCGCGACCGCGCCGGTCACCATGCTCTTCACACCCAGGCCGGAACCGAATTCGGCGCCGCCGGTGGAGAACTGGATGATGCCGTCACTGCCCGCGTCGGCGAAACCCTTGATCGCGGCATTGATCGTCTCGGACGAGGTGCAGTTGATCGCGGGGAACGCGAAGGAGTTCTCCTTGGCCCGAGCAATCATCTCGGCGTAGATCTCCGGAGTCGCGATGGGCACAATGACCTCCGTAGTGGTGTGCTGTGTACAACAAATTCTGTCAGGCGACACCCTAGGGCAGTCGTGTTTCGCCATAAGCGGTGCCCTGGAAGCGAACCACCTGAGAGCACGCTGTGCGACATTCTGTGGCAGACCGCATTCACCGGTAGGGTGGTCGCCGTGACCTTGCTGGCCTTGTCAGATGCCGTGACGACCAACGCCGCCCTGCCCGCGATTCTCGATCCGATGCATCTCCTAACGGATACCTGGATGAAGCACGCGGTGCTCCCGGCGATCTTGGTGATTGTTTTCATCGAGACAGGGCTGCTGTTCCCGATCCTGCCGGGCGACTCGCTGTTGTTCACTGGCGGTCTGCTGTCCGCGCAGTCGAACCCGCCGGTCAATTTCTGGGTGCTGCTGTTCTCGGTCATCGTGATCGCGTTCCTCGGCGACCAGTCCGGTTACTGGATAGGCAGGGCCATCGGCCCCGCGCTGTTCCAGAAGGAGGACAGTCGCTTCTTCAAGAAGCGGTATGTCACCGAGACCCACGAATTCTTCGAGAAGCACGGGCCGAAGACCATCATCCTGGCCCGCTTCGTGCCCATCGTGCGCACGTTCATGCCGGTGCTGGCCGGTGTCTCGAAGATGGAATACCGCAAGTTCGTCACCTTCGACATCGTCGGCGCGATCCTCTGGGGTGGCGGCGTCACCGTGCTCGGCTACTTCCTGGGCAATGTCGAATTCATTCGTAAGAACGTTGAGGCCATCTTCCTGCTCATCGTGCTCGTCTCGATCCTGCCGGGCATCGTCACCGTGGTGAAGAACCTGCGCAATCGTGGCGCGGCGCCGGAGCTGGCCGCCACGTCGAACGAGCCGACGCACTGAGCCATCGGTGTCGACCACCCCACTAACCCTCGCGCTCAGCGGCTTCGGACCGCTCGAGACGGCCGGGCCGGTGCTGGTGTGGACTGTTGTCCTCACCTTCGTTTTCCTGGAGTGCGCGTTCATCATCGGGCTGTTCCTGCCCGGGGATTCGATGCTCATCACCGCCGGTGTCGTGCTGGCCTCGCAGGCCAGCGGCCAATTGCACATCTGGGCGCTGGCGGGCGGAACCATGATCGCCGCGGTCGCGGGCAATCAGGTCGGCTATGTGGTCGGACAGCGCACCGGGCATCACCTGGTGGCGCGTAAGAACGGCAAATACATCAATACCCGGAATCTCGGGCGGGTGGCCGAACTACTGCACCGGCACGGGTTCCTGGCCGTGCTGGTGGCGCGGTGGATTCCGTGGGTGCGCACGCTGTGCCCCATGGTCGCCGGGGCCGCGGAGATGGATCACCGCAAGTACACGATCGCCTCCACCATCGGCGCGATCATCTGGGCGCCGGTGCTGCTACTGGTCGGCTACTACGCGGGCAGCTTCCTGGAACAGGTGTCCTGGCTGATGCCCGCCGTGATCGGGACGCTCGTGGTCGGCTTGATTCTGGGCACCCTGGTCGGCGTACGCCAGTACCGGGCCGAAATGTCGCGGCCGGTCGAGGATTTCGACCTCGACAGCGAATGCGAAACCGTGCCGCCCGAGGTGCGGCGGAAGAATATCTGACGTTCCACGCTGTTGATCCCGGCCGAAAGCATGCCGGGATGACGGGGTTCGAGTCAGAGTCCGGCGGCCGAGACGGTGTGCGCCGCCTCCATGAGCTTCCAGCCCGAAAGCTGAACGGACAGATCGCGTTCGGGGGTGCGCGAGGCGGAGACCGATCCCCCTTCGAAGCGCCCCGCACCCGATACCGCGGGTAGTCGGGCGGGTAATCGCCAGTCCGGGCCGAAGAGCGGATCGCCCTCCACCTCCAGGCGGTTCTCCCAGGCGGCCGTCGCGGAATCGCGCACGATGGCGGCCGCGGTGCGGCGCGCGTTGACCTGCGCGCTGTCCGCACCGGGCAGCATCAGCGCCATGAGCGCCAGGTAGCGCACGAGAATGCCGTTGAACAGGCCGCCGTCTCCGCCACCGCCGCCGATGACCACACCGCCACCGACCATATGCTCCTCGATCGCGGCGAGCAGGCGCACGGCCCGCTCGACGTGCCGGGGCTCCCCGGTGTGCACGGCGAGTTCGGTTTCCAGGCCCAGCACCACACCCTGGCAGTAGCTGTAGACGGGACGTTCGACCTCACCCGACGGCAGATGGACGCCGTCGAAGATGAGACCGGTTTCCTTGTCGCGCAGGGTGTTGTCGAGCCAGTCGGAGATCTCCTGGGCGCGGGCGTAGCGGCCGAGCCGGGCCATCGCAATACCGACCGGACCGTTCGCGGGGGCATTGAAGAAATCGGAGTTCTTGCGCCACGGCACCGCGCCGAACTCCGGCTCGAAACCGTTGTACAGCTCCTTGTCCAGCGCGATCAGCGCACCCCGGACCTCGGTGACCTGCTGGGTGCGCTCGGCACGCTCCAAAGAGATTGTCAGCCAGGCCATATCGTCGTAGTAGTTATTGGTCCAGCCGGAGAGATTGCGCATCCGCATACCGCGGGCGATCGACCAGATCCGGCGCTGCCGCACCGGTGTCGGCGCCCGATTCGCCGCATCCACCGCGCAGTCCACCAGATGCGCCTGCCACCAGTAGTGCCAGTTCGCGAAGCCGCGTTCGCGTTTGGTCGCGGGCCACCCCACCACCCCGAGCGCTGTTCCCGGCACCGCCCACAGCGTTCTCAGATGCCGCGAAACGATCGCCGACTCGGCCAGATCGGCACGCTCCGACCAGAGCGCAGCGGTCGGCTCGATATTGCGCCCGGTCCGCGAAGTCATAGGACAAATAGTGCCAGCCGCACGCCCGGTTTCGTGGCTGATTTGTTACCAGGCGTGTGACAGATCCGCATGTTCTCTGATCCAGGCATGCATGGCGATGCCCGCGGCCACACCCGCATTGATGCTCCGGGTGGAGCCGAACTGGGCGATCGACACGGTCAGGACGGCGGCGTCACGCGCGGCATCGGTGACGCCCGGGCCCTCCTGGCCGAAGAGCAGCAGGCAATCGCGAGGCAGCCGAGCGGTTTCCAGCGGGACCGAACCGGGAACATTGTCGACCGCGACCACGGTCAGGCCCTCGGCCGCGGCGAACTTCAGCAGTTCGGCGGTATCGGCGTGATGGTGGATGTGCTGGTAGCGGTCGGTGACCATGGCGCCGCGGCGGTTCCAGCGCTTGCGGCCGACAATGTGCACGGCGGCCGCGCCGAAGGCATTGGCGGTGCGCACGACCGTGCCGATATTCGCATCGTGACCGAAGTTCTCGATGGCCACGTGGAAGGGATGCCGGCGGCTGTCGATATCGGCGATGATGGCCTCGCGGGCCCAATAGCGGTAGGCGTCCACCACATTGCGGCGATCGCCGTGTGCGAGCAATTCCGGGTCCAGGCGCGGATCGTCCGGCGGTTCGGTGCCGTACTCCTCGCGCCACGGCCCGACCCCGTGCGGATGCTCACCCCATTCGGTAGGACCGGGGGCGAGCGATTCGTCGGCAGTCGGGCTGGAACTCACCTGCGTCATCGTAATGACAGGTCAGGGCGCACCTGCCCAGCCGGTCAGTGGCTGTTGATGATCGCGAACAGAATGATCCCGCCGTAGACCAGGATCGCCAGGCCGAGGATCACGGTCGCGACGATCCCGCAGATCATTCCGGCCAGCAGATTGCCGCTCCCGCCCAGCATGCCGCCCGAAAGCTGCACCTCCCGGCGGGCCTTGGCGCCCATCACCCACGCGACCGGGCCGAGCAGCATGGGGACCAGGCACAGGAACCCGCCGACCAGGCTGATGATCCCGAGCACCATGACCGTCGTCGCCTGCGGATGGTCCGGCGGCCGGATGGGGTAACCGGGATAACCCTGGTAGCCGTAAGGCGGATAGCTCACAGCACCATGGTATTTCGCCATATCCCGGAACGACGATTCATGCCGGAGCGCGACAAATCGCGCGATGGTCGTGCTGGCCACACCCCGTATCGACGGGTCTGCTCGCTCGTGCCCGGTACCGTCTGCCAGCCACGATGAGGTATGAGCGAAACGGCAGGATTCCCCACTATCGTGCTCGATATGCCCGATCCGGAACCCGCGCCGCCGCCGCGCCCCGATCCGGCCGCCATGCTGCGCACCTTCCTGCTGACCCCGTTCCGGGCGCGCACCTGGAAGGAATTCGCCTATCTGATCATCACCTTCGGGCTCGGCTGCATCGGCGCGGTCTACCTTGCCTTCGGATTCGCGGGCAGCCTGTACGCGTTCATCGTCCTGATCGGCATCCCGCTGATGGCCTGCGTCATCCTCGGCGGCCGGATCTGGGGCCGGATCTACCGGGTGCTGTCCACGCTGCTGCTGGGTACGCCGCTGCCGGAGCCGCCCCCGTTCACCTTCCGGCCCGGCATCTGGGGCTGGCTGCGCGGTGCGTTCACCGATCGAACCTCCTGGCGCGCAGTGCTTTTCCTGGCCTTCGAGGGTGTGCTCGGCATCGGGGTCGGCTATCTGACGCTGATGGTCGTCGCCATGACGGGATTCCTGGCGCTCTCCCCCATCCCGTGGGCGCTGTTCAATCCCACGAATGTGGATGCCGATGGGGTGGAACACCATTCGCTCATGCAGTTCAACCAGTACTTCGTGGACACCTGGCCGCGAGTGCTCGCCTTCTCGGCGCTGGGCGTGCTGGGCTGCTTCCTGCTGCCGTGGCTGATCCGCGGCGTCTGCCTGCTGCACCGGTTGCTGGGGCAGTGGCTGCTCACACCCACCGCCCGCGACCGCCGGCTGGTCGAACTGCAGGAGAGCCGGCGTGCCGCGGTCGACGATTCCGCCGCCACCCTGCGCCGGCTGGAACGCGATCTGCACGACGGCACCCAGGCGCGACTGGTCAGTATTGCCATGATGCTCGGCCGCGCCGAGGAGCGGCTGGCCACCGGCGGCGACGCCGGTGAACTCATCGCCCAGGCCCGCACCGGTTCCAAGGAGGCGCTGACCGAACTGCGCGAACTGGTGCGCGGCATCCACCCGCCCGCACTGGATCTGGGACTGGAGGCCGCCCTGGAAACCCTGGCCGCCCGGTGCGCGATACCGGTGGAGCTGCGGGTGCTGCTGCCGGTGCGCCCCAGCCCCGCCATCGAGGCCATCGCCTACTTCTCGGTGGCCGAACTGCTCACCAATGTGGTGAAACACGCTGGTGCGAACCGCATCTGGGTGGCGGTCCTGCCCACCGGCGCGGACGCCCTGATGGTGAGCGTGCGCGACAACGGCCAGGGTGGTGCGCTGCAACCGGCGATCGGCCACGGCGAAGCCGCTGTCGCGGGCGGGCTTTCGGGCCTGGCCGCCCGCGCCCGCTCGGTCGACGGCACCCTGACTGTGGACAGCCCCAGCGGCGGTCCCACCGTCGTGACACTGGTCCTACCCTTGGCCGGCCCACAGTGAAGGCGTCCGCACGCGCCACACGAGCGGACCGCCGCGACGAAGCGATAGCCGGGCCATGCGCTCCGGCCGCCGACCGTGATCGCGCCGAGCACCCGAGCGCCGCATGAACGGCACCGCGGGCGCCGGGCCTGTGCCGTTGCGGGTGGTGATCGCCGAGGACAACGGGATTCTGCGCGATGGGCTGACCGCGCTGCTCACCGAGCGTGGTCATGCGGTGGTCGCGGCGGTGGGTGATGCGGACGGGCTGGCGGCGGCCGTGGGTGAGTACCGTCCCGATGTGGCGGTGGTGGATGTGCGCATGCCGCCGAGCTTCACCGACGAGGGTTTGCTGGCGGCCCTCGCGCTGCGCCGCAGTCATCCCGAAATCGGGGTGCTGGTCTTCTCGCAGTGGATCGAAACCCGCTATGCCACCGAACTTCTCGCCTCCGGAGCGGGCGGGGTGGGCTATCTGCTCAAGGATCGGGTGGCCGATATCGGTGATTTCGTGGATGCCCTGCAACGGGTCGCGACCGGCGGCACCGCACTCGATCCGGAGGTGGTGAGCCAGCTGATGGGTGCGGCCCGGCAACAGGATTCGCTGGCCAGGCTCACGCCGCGCGAGCGGGAGGTGCTGGAACTGATGGCGCAGGGCCTGTCCAATTCCGCGCTGGCGCAGGCGCTCACGGTGACCGAACGAGCGGTGGAGAAGCACATCGGCAATATCTTCACCAAGCTGGAGTTGCCGCCGTCGGATCTGCATCACCGGCGGGTGCTGGCGGTTCTGCGATTGAAGGGTTGAAACGTCGCTGCGGGGTTGCCGAGCGTGAAAGACTGGCGGAATGCGTCGGTCGAGTCCTGCGGTAGCGCTGGCGGAAACAATGAAAGCTGTTGAGTCCTGGCCTGATCACCTGTTGACACTGGCCGAATGGTCGGCGTTCCCCGAGGAGCAGCGCGGGCGCTGCCGCGAACTGGTGGACGGAGTGCTGGTACTGGCGCCGCAACCGCCCCGCCATCAGCTGGCGGTGTGGCGGCTGGCGGCCCAGTTGGAACCCGCGCTACCCAGGCGGGTCGCGGCACTGGCCCGCATCGAATTGGTCATCGAGCAGGCACATCCGGCAACCGTCCGAGTGCCGGACGTGCTGGTGGTGGGCGGTGAGGCGGGCGCGGCGCATGCCACCCGGGTACTGCCCCCGGATGTATTGGCGGCCATCGAGATCGTCTCGCCGGGCTCGCGCCGCACCGATCGGGTCATGAAATTCGCGGAGTACGCGCAATGCGGTATCGAGCACTACTGGCTGCTCGATACCGAAGGGTCGGTGCGACTGTCCACGCACCGGCTGCGCGACAGCCGCTACGAACCGACCGGTGAGTACTCGGGACAGGTGACCCTCGAACTGGACGGCATCACCCTCCCCCTCGACCTGGATGCGCTTACCGCACTGCGCACAACGGCCTGACCTCGCCCGATCCGCTACGCGGACGGAAATTCGGGACTATCCTGGAGTCCCGGAAGCCGTGGTTGGAGGGTCTCGATGGACCACGCGCGTATTTTTCGCACTGTGCTCGGCGTGACGGCCGCATATGTCGTCTCACTCTGCATCTGGCTGGCCTGGCTCGAGCCACTGACTCCACCCGGCACCGTACCGCTGCAGATAGTTGTGCTCGTCGGCCTGTTCGGCACCTTCCTCGGCCTCGGAATGCTGCTGGCGCAGCAGCCCTCTCGCCAGGATCGGCGGCTCAAGCGCTACGGCCTGGAGGGCTGGGCGACCATCGAGGGTGTGCACCCGCTCAGTCGCACCGATCACTGCACCGAGCTCACCGCACTCGATCTGGAATTGGTGGTGCCGGGGTCGGAGACCTATCACGGCAGCATCGTCTTCGACGTCGAACCGGTGGTGCAGCCGAGAATCGCAGTGGGCGGCATACTTTCGATCCGCGTCGATCCGCGCAACCGCGACCGCATCATGCTGTGCCTGTGAGAGCGACCGAGCGGTGGCGCTGAGGACGGTGTGGATCCCGGCCGAAAGCACGCCGGGATGACGAGCGGGCCAGGCGGGACAGCGGGCGGGCCACGGCTGGATGGCGGGCGGTGTCCCGCCCGCGAGGGCGGCTAGCTGCCCGTTTTGCCCGACCCGCCCCGTAGCATCACTGGTCATGACCACCGCTACACCGCCCGACCGCCAGGAAGCGCCGCTGCTGCTCGATACCGAGCCGCCGCGCACGCTGAGCTTCAGTGACCAGGCGGCCTTCTGGCTGAATCTCGGCGTCAGCCTCATCGGGTTCAGCGGTGCGGCCTACGTCCTGTTCCCCACCGGCCATCCGCCGCTGCCGATCGCGGGCGCGTTGCTGGCCACCCTGGTGGGCACCGTGGCCGGTATCGCCATGGTCGCCGGCACCGGAGCGGTCGGCACCCGAACCGGCGCGCCCGCCATGGCGGTGCTGCGCGGACTCTTCGGCACCAAGCTCTCCTACCTGCCGACGGCCGCCAATATCGTGCAGTGCATCGGCTGGGGCGTGTACGAACTCACCGTCATCGCGCTGGGTGTTTCGGCGCTCACCCACGATCATGTTCCGCACGCACTGGTGATCGTGGCAGGGGGCGTGCTCTCCACCGTCATGGCCATCTGGCCGTTGCGAGTTATGCACATCCTGCGCAAGTACGTGGCTGTGGCGGTGGGCATCGCGCTCATCTACTTCACGATTCAGCTACTGCGGCAACCGATTCCGGCGGTCACGGGCACCAGCTGGAGCGGATTCTTCCCGGCTGTGGACACCACGCTCGCGGTATCGGTGTCGTTCGTGCCGCTGGCCGCCGACTACACCCGGCACTCGCGCTCGGCGCGTACCGCTGCCGGAGCCACCGTGCTCGGCTACTCGGTGGCGCAGTTCTGGTGCTATCTGCTCGGCATTCTCGCCATTCTGCAGGCGGGCGGCGATGCCACCCGCATCTTCGACACCTTCCTCGGCGTCACGGCGGGCTGGGCCTTCTTCGCGGTGCTGGTGCTGCGGGAGGCCGATCAGTCCTTCGCGAACGTGTACTCGACCGCCATGTCCATCCAGAACCTGCTGCCACGGGTGGACCGCCGCCTGCTGACCCTCGGTGTCGGCGTGGTCGTCACGCTGCTGGCGCTGCCGGTGCACGACTTCAGCAGCTACGCCAATTTCCTCTACCTGATCGGGTCGGTCTTCGTGCCTCTGAGCGCGGTGCTGATCGTCGACTACTTCTTCGGCAGCGGACGGCACGGCTGGAATCTCGCTCAGGACGCTCCCACCCGCCCGCTCATGCTGCTGCCCTGGATCTGCGGATTCGTGGTCTATCAGCTCTGCAATCCGGGCTCCATCGACTGGTGGGTGAGCTTCTGGACCAAGGTGCAGGACGGCATCGGTTTCCATCCCGGCTGGTGGTCCTCGGCCTCCCTGTTCTCCTGGCTGGTGGCCGCTGCGGTGACCGCCGTTCTTGTTGTGGCACAGCGGCGGAGGGCACCGGCCGATGGCAGGGTCTGATTCCGCAGCGGGTGAGCGTGTCTTCGGGATGGGGTCGGATCCGCTGGTCGCACCCGACTGGCCGCCGCTGACCCAGCCCGAGATCATGACCCTGCTCGATGCGGACGCCGTCATCGAATGGCGCAGTCCCCGACCACTTTCCGCCACCGCGCAGGTCCGCGCCGCCAGCGGCCTCGTGGTCATCGTCAAGCGGCTGCCGCGCAGCCTGCGTGATGCGGCAGCGCTCGCCGAGGAGCACGGCTTCATGAATCACCTGCGGGAGAACGGAATTCCGATCCCGCGAGTGCTGCTCACCCGCGAAATGGGCGAATTCGTCTACGAGGTACAGGAACTGGGGATCGGCGACGATCTGTACCGGGGAACGTTCACCTGGTCGCCCTATCAATCCCTGGCGCAGGCCGAATCCGCCGGGCGCATGCTGGCCCGAGTGCACCTGGCCGCACTCGGATACGACGCTCCGGCGCGGCCGCCCCGCCCCCTGCTGGGGAGCTTCACGGTCTTCTCCTCCCCCGATCCGATCGCGGCCATCGAAAAACTGGCCGCCGCCCGCCCCGCGCTCACCGCATTCCTGGACGCACGCGACTGGCGCACCGATGTGGAGCGCCTCCACCTACCGTTCCACGCCCGCCTCCACCCGCTACTGGACGGCCTATCCCCCAGGTGGACCCACAATGACTGGCACGGCACCAACCTGCTCTGGCAGTACGAAACCCCCTCCACCGTCATAGATTTCGGCCTCTGCGACCGCACCACCGCCATCCACGACGTCGCCATCGCCCTCGAGCGCTGCGCCGTCGACTGGATCTCCCTGCGCAATGGCGGCCCCGCACGCATCCAGGTCGACCAGGTCGACGCCCTACTCCACGGCTACGAATCCCTCCGCCCCCTCACCAGCGCCGAATCCCGCGCCCTCCCAGCACTGCTCCCCCTGGTCCACGCCGAATACGAACTCTCCGAAATCGACTACTTCCTCAGCGTCATCCCCACCGGCAACCCCCCCAACGCCGAAATCGCCTACCACCACTACTTCCTCGGCCACACCGAGTGGTGGACAACCGAAGGCGAGCCCCTCCTCACCCACCTCCGCCACCGCTGAGCGAAAACCCGCATCCCGGCGTGCGCGTCGGCGCACCCATCGTCATCCCGGCGCGCTTTTGGCCGGAATCCACCGCAAACGAATTGGGCCGCTGTGGATCCCGGCCAAAAGCATGCCGGGATGACGGGGCAGCCTCCGCGCACCCGGGATGACGGGGCAGCCTCCCGCACCCGGGATGACGGGCTCTCAGCGGTGGGCGCGGGGATCGGCCAGGAGATATTGGGCAGCGGCGTAGGTTCCGAGGATGACACCCTCGGTGACGTGGCGGGAGCGAGGGGTGCGGGCGAAGATCTTGCGCAGCACTATGAGGCCGTCGGAGATGGTGAAGAGGAGAGCGCCGAGGCCGAGGCGGGTGCGGGGGTCGCGGCCTGGGATGTTCAGGCCTGCAATGTTTTTCGCGCCGGGGGCGAGGCCGGGGTCGCCTGCCAGGGTGGCGGCGGTGCCGAGGGTGGCTCCGTATGCGGTGAGCGGCAGAGCGACTGTGGGAGCCTTAGCGCGCATGAGGGCGGCAGCGCCCAGCCAGGCGGCGAGGCGAGGTGCGGCGATTTGGGGGCGGGGGCGGGCGCCGCGACGCCACCACAGCCAGGAGTAGGCCGACTGCATGAGCGCGAAAGAGGAAGCGCCCGCGATCAATCGGCGATCGTCGTCCGGTGCGATGAGCAGGATGTCGCCGACCGTCGCCGCGGCGAGGGCGCCGAGCAGCACGGTGCGGTCCGCCGGGTCGAGGCCGTCGTCATTGGTGGCGACATCCGCCGCCAGCAGCGGCATCAGCAAAGGCTTTGCGGCCCACTGGAGTTTGTCGCGGCCGGTGACGGCGCCGAACACCGTCACGGCTGCGGCGCCGGCAAACGCGGCTCGGAATGGCCTGGGCATCAGCGGATCTCGGCTCAGAAGCTGGCTTCGGCCGGGGCGGGGGGCAGCACGGCGACCTGGCCGGCATAGGACAGGCCCGCGCCGAAACCGAGCAGCAGCGCGAGCTGACCGCCCTTGGCCTTACCGGTCACCAGCATCTCCTCGATGGCGAGGGGGACCGACGCCGCCGAGGTATTGCCGGTGTTCTCGATGTCATTGGCCATGGGCAGATCGTCGGGCAGCCCGAGGTTCTTGCGCATGAGCTCGTTGATGCGGGCATTGGCCTGATGCGGAACGAACACCTCGATGTCCTCCTTGGCCACACCCGACAGCTCGATGGCGCTGGAGAGCGCGCGCGGCAGCGTGACCGCGGCCCAGCGGAAAACCTTGGGGCCCTCCATATGCAGCGACATGCGCCCGATGGGCTCGACCTCGGGATCGGTGCCCTGCATGGCCTGCGCCTTGTTCATGTACGCGAGGAAGTCCACGTCCTGGGAGATGGCCTCGGCGTTCTCGCCGTCGCTGCCCCACACCGTCGGGGAGATGCCGTTCTCCTCGCTCGGGCCGATCACGACCGCGCCCGCACCGTCGCCGAAGATCATGGCGGTGCCGCGATCGGTCGGGTCGAGTCCGACGGTCATGGTCTCGGCGCCGATGACCAGAATGTATTCGGCCGAGCCCGAACGGATCATGTCCGTCGCCACCCCGAGGCCGTAGCAGAAGCCACCGCAGCCGGAGACCAGGTCGAAGGCCGGAATACCGTTCATGCCCAGGTCGGAGGCGACACTCGGCGCGCCGTGCGGGGTGAGTTTGAGCCAGCTGGAGGTGCACAGCACCAGGGCGCCGATCTTGGACCGATCGATGCCGGTGTTCTTCAGCGCGCGCTCGCCCGCCGCCACCGACATCGATCGAATCGTCTCGTCGCCACTGATCCAGCGCCGGTTGTGAATGCCGGTGCGGTCGAAGATCCACTCGGGAGTGGAGTCGAGCCGCTCGCACACCTCAGCATTGCTGACGATGCGCTCGGGGCGATAGGCACCGATGCCGAGCATCGCAACATTCTGATGACCCTTGTTGATTGCAATGCTCACCACAGGTGACTCACACGACCCTTCACAACAGCAGTTCGACAACATTGTCGGACAGAAAACCAGCACTCAGGCTAACCCAGGGCACCGAATCAGCCCAGAGCCAGATCCTTCAGCCCGAGAATGGACCGATACTCCAGTCCTTCAGCCGCGATCACGCCATCGGCCCCGGTTTCCCGGTCCACCACAGTCGCCACACCGACCACAATGGCACCGGCGTCACGCAGTGCGCGCACCGCGGTGACCGGCGAGTTACCGGTCGTCGTGGTGTCCTCCACCACCAGTACGCGCTTGCCCACGATGTCGGGCCCCTCGATCTGCCGCTGCATGCCGTGCGTCTTGGCGGCCTTGCGGACCACGAACGCATTGACGGGCCGGCCCGGTGCGTGCAGCACCGCGGCCGCTACCGGATCCGCACCCATCGTGAGCCCGCCGACAGCCTCGAAGTCCCAGTCCGCCACGAGCTCACGCAGCAGTTTGCCGATGAGCGGCGCCGCCTCGTGGTGCAGGGTGGCGCGCCGCAGGTCCACGTAGTAGTCGGCTTCCTTGCCCGAGGACAGGGTGACCTTGCCGTGCACGACAGCGAGTGCGCGCACCAGTTCGGCCAGTCTGTCCCGGTCGGTCGTCGTTACCTGCATTGCTGTGTCTATGTCCTTCCGCGTGCGTTGAAAAGGCCACGATTCAGGCGGGTCACCAGGGACCGTGGGATCAGTCCGGCGACCGCGGCGATCGCTTTGTACTGCGCGCCGGGCACGCTGATCACCCGGTTCTTCTCCAGATCGGCCAGTGAGCCCGCCACCACCTCGTCCACGGTCAGCCACAGGGGTCGCGGCAGCGAGCCCATATCGATTCCGGCCCGTTCGTGGAATTCGGTGTGGACGAACCCCGGGCACAATGCCTGCACCCGGACTCCGGTCCCGGCCAGCCCGCCTGCCAGCCCTTGCGAGAAGGATACGACGTACGCCTTGGAGGCCGAATAGGTCGAACCCCTACCGGGTATCAGACCGGCCATGCTGGCCAGATTCACCACCGTGCCGTCGGCGGCGTGCACCATGGACGGCACCGCCGCCCTGGTCAATTGCACGACCGCGGTGACGTTCACATCCAATTGCGCCTGCAGGGCGTCCGGCGCCAGCGTCCAGAACTCACCGGACAGATCGAATCCCGCATTGTTGACCAGGAATTGGACGCCCTCGCCCAGCCGGGCGGCCACCCGATCCCGATCCGCCGCGAGCGCCAGATCGGCGGGCAGCACCTGTGCGCGCGCCCCGAATCGCACCTCGACCTCGTGGGCGAGTGTCGCGAGCCGCGCTCGGTCCCGCGCCACCAGCACCAGGTCGTAGCCGAGGGCCGCGAGCCGCAGCGCGTACGCCTGACCGATACCGGACGTCGGCCCGGTGACCAAGGCCACGGGGCGATGCGCACCGGGCAAACGCGCGGCGCTCATCGCGGCGTCATCTACATGATCATCAGGAGAGCTCTCGGTCATCGACAACCCGTCACTCGCACGATATGGGCACGGTCGGCGATGACCGGGACTGCGGACCCATTGTGGTCCCTCGCGGCTCTCCGCGCGGCGAATACACGCACGAAAACGCCCCGGTCTTGTAGACCGGGGCGTGGCGACTCACCGGGGAGCGGGTCCCTGGAACGGCCGGAAGCCGGGATGGAAGGGGCCGCCGGGCGGGGCGCTGCGGCCCTGATCCTTGCGCCAGCCCTCTTCGGGCTCTTCGTCCGGAAGGTCTTCGGAGTCGTCCTCGTGCCAGTCGCCGGATTCGGCGTCGTGCCAGTCGTCGTCGCCGACCAGGGGGCGGCGGGGCCGGCCCTCGGCGTCCTCGTCGGACCACTCGCCCTCGGCCTCGGGTGCGGGTGGCCAGTTGCGGCGCGGGCGATTACGCGGATCCGGCACGACTTTCAGTGCGGGGCGCCAGTTCTCGGACTCGGACTCGGATTCCTCGCCGGCGATATCGTTCAGCAGCGGGCTGTACTCGTCCTCGTCGTCCGGTTCTCCGGCACGCGCCGGGCGGGCGGCGGGGCGGTCGTAATCGCCGTCCTCGTCATAACCGTCGTAGTCCTCGTCCTCCGGAACCGGGTGCGAGCGACCGGGTTCCGGAAGTTCGTCGCGACCGCGCTCGGAGCTGATGACCGGCGGCAGCACGTGCAGCAGCCCGGACAGCCGCAGCACCGCGTCGATGGCCATCTCCCAGTCCTTGGACACGGAGGCCACGTGCAGCATGCCGAGGGTCCAGTTGCCCTCACTCCACAGCTGCTGCACGGTATCGGGCAGCGATTCGATGAACGCCACCATGCGCTGGTCCACGGCATGCCTGGCGATATCCGGATTCGTGGCGAACACGACCCGATCACCAATGGCGCCAAGGAGTTCCAGATCGTGGTCCTTGGGCGGTGCGGCCGTCTTCAGGCGCAGGTCGATATCGATGTCCGAGCCGATCTGCCGGCGCACCGCGACCAGGGTGGCGGCGTCCTCCAGATCGAAGAGCACGAACTTCTCGCCCTTGCGGTTGCCGGACACCACATCCACCGCGGACAGGTAGCCGAGCTTGGCGAGCGCGCCGCGCCGCCAGGTGGAGGCCAGCGCCGGTTCCACCGAGACATAGGTGTAGCCCTGGGATTTCGCCCAGACCTGTCGCACATGTCCCGTGCGCTGCCGTTGCAGCCGATCGAAATAGAGCAGCACGATCGCACCCACCAGCGCGATCGCCGCCAACCCGAACCATATAGCCGTCATCGCCGCCTACCCTATCCAGCCGGGCGGGTGTGTGCCCGGTACGCCTGCACCCTTATATGTCACCGAGGTCCACCCGGCAGCGATGTGCTGATGATGATCTTGGCCTGAACGGATCCGTCGGCGTTCTTGTCGCCCTGCACCATCACCATCTCGCCCACGGGTAGATCCGCCACCTTGGTACTGCTCAGCGAAATCACCTGCGTCCGTTCATCGGTGTGCACGGTCACCGTAGTGCCGGACAGGGAGGTCATGGTCAGGGTGGTGCCGTCATTGCTCGCGATGGTGCCCATATTCGCGCCGAGCTGGTCGATATCGCCGAGGCCGGGGATGGTCGGGACACCGCTCGGCGGCGACTGCGCGGAGGTGTTGCCGGGGAAGCCCGGGATCGCGAATCCGGTCGTTCGCGTGGTGGTCGCCGAGGCGGCACTGTCGGACGAATCCTTGTGCGCCAGTAGCACTCCCACCACCACGCCGACCAGTGCGACCAGCGCGAACGCGGCGATGCCGAGGCCGATCCAGAGGTTGGTCCGCGAGGGTGGTGGCGGTGGCCCCGGCTGCTGCGGGAACCCTGCCGGTTGATACCCGCCGCCGGGCCCACCGGGTCCGCCCGGATACCCGGGCGCGGCGTACTGGGCAGTCGGCCCGTAACTCATGCCTCCGGGGTTGCCCGGCGTCGGCCCGTAGCCGGACACCGGCGGATAGGCGGCGGTCGGCGGATACTCGCCGCCGCTCTCGTAGCCACCCCACTGCGGGTCGTGCGGCGGCAGCACCCGGGTGGCCTCCGGCCCCTGCTGCTGCGCGAAGTATTCGGTCGGCGAGACTTCCGAAGGCTGCCCCGCCTGCCCGGCGCCGGACCCGACCTTCTCGGTCGGACCATCCACCGGCTCAGGTTCGGGCCGCCGCGACCACGGATCGCTCGGACTAGTCATGACCTCCAGACTAGGTGGCCGAGCTCGCTCGAGCCTTGAACTCGGGCTGTGTTTAATTGCCTACGCTTCGCTTCGGCGGGTTCGTGGCCCTGTTACCCGGTTCTTCCCTCCCTGCGCTCGCCGCTGCGCGGCACAGCTCCGCTCAGTCCAGACCCGGGCGGGCCACGAACTTGGAATGGATGTTGACAAGGCGACGGCCCCGAAGACCTGTGTCTTCGGGGCCGTGGACTGTGTGCAGGCCGAATCAGCGGCCGACGATGAGGGAGTCTCCGTCGGGTGTGACGTTGACCTTCACGGTGTCGCCGTCCTGGACCTCGCCCGCCAGCAATTCCTTGGCGAGGGTGTCGCCGATGGACTGCTGGATGAGGCGGCGCAGCGGGCGCGCCCCGTAGGCCGGGTCGTAGCCGCGGACCGCGAGCCAGAAGCGGGCCGAATCGGAGACCTCCAGGGTGAGCCGGCGCTGGGCGAGCCGCTTCTGGAGCTGGTTCAGCTGGATGCCGACGATCTCCTCCAGCTGCTCCTCGTCGAGCGGATGGAACATGACCACATCGTCGAGCCGGTTCAGGAACTCCGGCTTGAACGCCGCGCGCACGGCATTCATGACCATCTCGTGCGAGCCACCCGCACCCAGGTTGGAGGTGAGGATGAGGATCGTGTTCCGGAAGTCGACCGTGCGACCCTGGCTGTCGGTGAGCCGGCCTTCGTCGAGCACCTGCAGCAGGATGTCGAAGACGTCCAGGTGCGCCTTCTCGATCTCGTCGAAGAGCACCACCGAGTACGGCCGCCGCCGCACCGCTTCGGTCAGCTGACCACCCTGGTCGTAGCCGACGTATCCGGGCGGGGCCCCGACCAGGCGAGCCACCGAATGCTTCTCGCTGTACTCGCTCATATCGATGCGGATCATGGCTCGCTCGTCGTCGAACAGGAAATCGGCCAGGGCCTTTGCCAATTCGGTCTTGCCGACGCCGGTGGGTCCGACGAACATGAACGATCCGGTCGGCCGATTCGGGTCGGCGACCCCGGCCCGGGCCCGGCGCACCGCATCGGAGACGGCCTGCACGGGCTCGGTCTGACCGATGACCCGGTGGCGCAGCTCGTCTTCCATACGGAGCAGCTTCTGGGTTTCGCCCTCCAGCATGCGGCCGACGGGGATTCCGGTCCACGCCGACACCACCTCGGCGATATCGTCGGGCCCGACCTCCTCCTTGAGCATGACGTCACCGTCGGAGGCGCCCTTGGCCTTGGTCTCCGCCTCGGCGAGTTCCTTCTCCAGCTTGGGGATTCGCCCGTAGCGGAGTTCGGCGGCCTTGCCCAGATCACCGTCGCGCTCGGCGCGCTCGGATTCCCCGCGCAGTGCCTCCAGCTCCTCCTTGAGCCCACTCACCGAATCGATGGCCTGCTTCTCGTTCTGCCAGCGGGTCATCAATTGGTTGAGTTGCTCACGGTCGTCGGCCAATTCGGAACGCAGCTTCTCCAGGCGCTGCTTGGAGGCTTCGTCGGTCTCCTTGGCGAGCGCGACCTCCTCGATCTCGAGGCGCCGCACCGCCCGCTCGACCTGATCGATTTCCACCGGGCGGGAATCGATTTCCATGCGCAGCCGGGACGAGGCCTCGTCGATCAGGTCGATGGCCTTGTCCGGCAGGAACCGGGAGGTGATGTAGCGGTCCGACAGCGTGGCCGCGGCGACCAGCGCCGAGTCGGTGATGCGGACGTGGTGGTGATTCTCGTAGCGCTCCTTGAGCCCGCGCAGAATACCGACGGTGTCCTCCACCGAGGGTTCACCGACGAACACCTGCTGGAAGCGGCGTTCCAGGGCCGGATCCTTCTCGATGTGCTGGCGGAATTCGTCGAGCGTGGTCGCGCCGACAAGCCGCAGTTCGCCGCGCGCCAGCATGGGCTTGATCATATTGCCCGCGTCCATGGCGGATTCACCGGTCGCGCCCGCACCGACAATGGTGTGCAGCTCGTCGATGAACGTGATGATCTGTCCCGCACTGGATTTGATCTCTTCCAGCACGGCCTTGAGCCGCTCCTCGAACTCACCGCGGTACTTCGCGCCGGCGACCATGGCGCCGAGGTCCAGCGAGACGAGCTTCTTACCGCGCAGCGACTCCGGCACATCACCGGCGATGATGCGCTGCGCGAGGCCCTCCACGATGGCGGTCTTGCCCACGCCGGGTTCGCCGATGAGCACCGGATTGTTCTTGGTGCGCCGCGACAGCACCTGCACGACGCGCCGAATCTCGGTGTCGCGCCCGATGACCGGGTCCAGTTTGCCCTCGCGGGCGGCGGCGGTCAGGTCGGTGGAGTACTTCTCCAGCGCCTGGTAGCTGCCCTCGGGATCGGCGGTGGTGACGCGGGTGTTGCCGCGCACGGTGGTGAACGCCTCACGCAGTGCGTCGGCGGTGGCCCCGTACTTCAGCAGCAGCTGCGAGACATCGGAGTCACCGGCGGCGAGGCCGACCATGAGGTGTTCGGTGGAGACGTATTCGTCGCCCATTTCGGTGGCTAGCCGCTGGGCGGCCGTGATGGCGGCGAGCGCCTCCCGGCCGAGTTGCGGCTGCGTGGTCGCTCCGGAGGCGCGGGGCAGCCGGTCGACAATGTCCTGGGCCTCGCGCCGAACCGTTGCCGGATCGACTGCGACGGCCTTCAACAGGGGTGCGGCGATGCCGTCGGTCTGATCCAGCAACGCCACCAGCAAGTGTGCCGGACGAATTTCCGGATTTCCCGCGGCGGAGGCCGCCTGCAGAGCGGCGGTCAGAGCCGCCTGAGTCTTGGTGGTGGGATTGAACGAGTCCACGTTCACCTTCCTGCTAGGCATTTATTCGATGCAGCACTTATTCGATGCAGCGCTTACCGGATCCAACGCGACAAGAGTTGAGTCTGTTCCGCTCAAGTCTGCAAAATTTTCGGCGCGACCGAAAGAGTCGAAGGTCATCGTTCACGCTACGCGCCACGGCCAAGACCGAAAGGCCTGAATCGCGGAGTTCTCGGAGGTGAGCTGCTTACGATGGTCCGGGTTCGTTGACGCATCACCCGCTCACCGCAAGCTCGGATATCCCGGACGAATGGAGCAGCAATGCGCGCGATCGTGGTACGTGAGTTCGGCGGCCGCCCCGAGGCCACGGATATGCCCGCCCCCGAGGCCGGGCCAGGCACCCTCAAGATCGAACTCGAGGCCGCGGGCGTCAACCCCTTCGACAAACGGATTATCGACGGCTTCCTGGATGGCAAACTGCCGCACGACTTTCCGCTCATCCCGGGCGTGGACGGCGCGGGCCGGGTCGTGGCCATGGGCGCGGGCGTCGACGATTTCGAGATCGGCGACCGGGTGGTCGGCAAGTTCCTCATCCCACCGGTCGGGCACGGCACCTTCGCCGAATTCATCGTGGTCCCGCGCGACAGCACCATTGCCAAGGTCCCGGACGAGATCACCGCGATCCAGGCCGCCGCGCTGCCCACCGCGGGCCTGACCGCCCTCGATCTGATCAAGTCCGCCGCGGTCACCTCCGGGCAGCACGTGCTGATCGTCGGCGCGGCGGGCGGCGTCGGCTCCTTCCTGGTGCAGTTGGCCGCCCTGGCCGGCGCGCACGTCATTGCCACCGCCCGCCCCGACGACACCGACCGGATGATCCGGCTGGGCGCGACCGAGGTGGTCGACTACGGCCGCATCACCGTCACCGACTCCCCCACCCACCCGGAGGACTCACAGCTTTCGGTCGCCGATTCGGTGCGCACCAGCGTCCCGGGCGGTGTGGATGTGCTGTTCGATCTGGTGAGCCCGCCCCCGGTCTTCGCCGACAATGCGAGCCTGGTCAAAGCCGGCGGTACCGCCCTGTCCACCATCGGGTCGGCCGACGAGGCGGATCTGAAGGCGCGCGGCATCACGGGCGGCAACTTCGAATCCACCGGGGGCGCAACAGAATTGCGGGAATTGCTGCGTCATGTGGGCAATGGCGATCTGGTGGTGCCCATCGACAACACGCCTCCGCTGGAGGCGGCGCCCGATGTGATCGGCGCCTCAGGCGCGCGCGGTAAGACGGTGCTGGTTATCTGAACTATCGAGCTGCCTCCGCTATATCCGTGCGACCACCGTTTTTTCAGGGATACTTGACGCGGAGGACGGCCTGGAACCAGGTGCGTCCGGTGTAGTAGCAAGGAAAGGAAAGCTCGACGTCGTGGATGCGCGTTCAGCAGCGCTGGTCCGCGCAAACTTCCGGACAGTCGTCGCAGCCCCTCAGGGCGCCGAACGGCTTATCAGCGCGTTCTACGGTCACCTCTTCGCGGAGATCCCCGCCCTGCGGGAACTGTTCCCCACGGCGATGGATATGCAGCCCAAGCGGCTGATGACGGCCATTCAGTACGTGCTCGACAATCTGGAGGACTGGGACCGCGCACAGCGTTTCCTGGAACAACTCGCGCGTGACCATCGCAAATATGGAGTAGAAGCAGCGCATTACGACATTGCCGGTCGTGCGCTGCTCTCCGCGTTCCGCTCCTACAACGGAGTGGCGAACTGGAGCCGGCAGCTGGAGGCGGGATGGCGCGACATCACCATTCTGATCTCGGCGTCGATGGCCATAGGAGCCAATTCCGATAAGTCGCAACCCTATTGGGAGGCGACGGTGGTCGGCCACCGCCGGGTGGTCGACGATCTGGCGATCGTGCGGCTGCAATCGGATACGCCGATCCCGTATCAGGCGGGCCAGTACGTACCGGTGGCGATTCCGCAGCGGCCGAAGATGTGGCGCTATCTGTCCCCGGCCATTCCCACCAATCCGTACGGTGAGATCGAATTCCACGTGCGCAAGGTGCGCACCGGCTGGGTGAGCCCGGCCATCATCAATGAGACCAAGGTCGGCGATCGCTGGATGATCGCCTCCCCGCTGGGCGGTCTGCACGTGGATCTGCGCAGTCGCCGCGATGTGCTGATGATCAGTTCGGGCACCGGTATCGCGCCGATCCGCGCACAGCTGATCGAGATGGGCCGCCGCGGTATCAATCCGCGGGTGCACCTGTTCATGGGCGGGCGCTATCCGTGCGATCTGTACGACGTCGAGAACATGTGGCAGCTCTCGCAGAGCAATCCGTGGTTGACGGTGATTCCGGTCTGCGAGAACGAGACCAATCCGTGGTGGCATCCGTACGCGCCCGCCGATCCGCCGTTCGGTATGCACCGGCGGCTGATCGGTAATCTGGGCGCGGTGGTGGCCAGTTTCGGCGCGTGGGCGGATCGGCAGATCCAGATCGCCGGTTCGGCGCGCATGATCGCCGATACCAAGCGGGCACTGCTCGCGGTGGGCACCCCGGAGTCGGCCATCGCCTGCGATCCGGTGTGAGCGCGCCCCGGCCGCCGGTCGGGGCGAATATGGTTGCAGTGCAAGGTGTGTGGATGATCAGGAGAATGCGGTGACCCTCGGCCCGGACGATACCGGCCCCATCAGGATCGGCGATACCGCCGAGTGGACGGCCACGGTGGTCGGCGCGCACCGCCTGCGCGAGGATCTCGCGGTGGTCCGGCTGATCGGCGAATTCGTACCCTTCGCGCCCGGCCAGTCGGTGGAGGTGCGCACGCCGCAGCACCCGAATATGGTGCGCCGCCTCTATCCCGCGCTGCCGCCCTCGCTCGACGGCAAGCTGGAATTCCACATCCGCACCGTCCCCGGCGGCTGGTGCAGCGGTTCCCTGGTCTCGGACACCCGGACCGGTGACGAATGGCGCATCAGCGCACCCGCCGGTTGGCTGGCCGTGGACGAGGCGGCCACCGAGGTGGTCATGCTCGCCGACAGTGTCGGACTGGCCCCCATGCGCGCACTGCTGCTGGACCTCTCACGTCGCGAGACGCCGCCGCGCACGCATCTGTTCGTGGCCGGCAGATACCCTCGCGACCTCTACGCCGACGATATGCTGCATCTGATGGCCAATGAACTACCTTGGCTCACAGTGCTTCCCGTGGTGTTGGACGAGGACAATCCGGACTGGACCGACCACTGGTACGAAGCCTGCCGGGTGGATATCGGATTCGAGCCGGAGGAGCTGCTGCCCGGCACCCTGGCGGAGATCGTCACCCGCTTCGCGCCGCTGGACCATCAGCACATCGTGGTGTGCGGCAATACCGCTGCCGTGCATTCGGCCGTCGAACGGCTCGTCGCCACCGGAACGGCTCCGGAAGCCATTCGCTACGAAGGGTTTTGAGCCGCTCGCACGGATGTGAACGTTCGGTACCCGCACCGAACGTTTGGTACCCCGCACCGCTGCCCGAAGACCGACAGCGGCGCGGGGGCTTGGGGGCCCGCGTCAGAACAGCGGGTCGTGGCGGATGTTCTCGGTGGAGGTACCCGCCGCCATGAGACGGAACTTGGTGGTCTGCACCATCGAGGGCGACCCGACGATCTGCACGTCGCGATCCTCCCAGGGCCCGAAACCGGCGACTATCTTGCCGATCTGGCCGACCCGGCGCGGCTGCAGACCCGGATGTTCCTGAGGCTCACTGGAATTGGTGAGCTGCCACCAGGGATTCTCATCGCTCTCGGTGACCGGGGTGACGGTGAGCCACTTGTTGGCCAGGGCGAGCTGACTGAGAATTTCGAGGTCGTAGAGATCGCAGGGGTAGTGACCGCCCACGAACAGATCGACCTTCGGATTGGACCGGCGCTGCGTCATGGCCATGAGTTGTGCACGGAGCGGGGCGATTCCGGTGCCGCAGGCGATCATCAGCATTTTGCGGCGGGTATTGCGCGGGACGCCGAGTCCGCCGAGCGATGATCCGATCAGCCAGTGTTCGCCGACCTTGGTGTGGCCGACCATGGCCGGGCTGACCCAGCCGCCGGTGACGCCGCGCACATGGAATTCGATCTCACCGCCGGCATTGGCGGGGATGGCCGGGGAGAGATACCGCCACATCCGCGGGCGGGACGGGATCTGCACACTCATGTACTGCCCGGCCGCGTACTGCATCGGCTGATCCAGCTTGAGGCGCACGATGGCGAGATTGCGCAGTACCTCACGATGTTCGATGACGGTGCCGGTCCACACCGGCGGGGTGCTTTCCTTCTCGGCCGCGCCCATCATGGTGCCGGCGATGACGCCGAGCCCCTCGTCCCAGGCGCTGTCGACCTCATCGGTCCACATCTCGGTACCCGCGTAGGCCTGCATGGCCGTCTTCAGGGATTTGCCCACGGCCGCATAGTGTTCGGGCACCACCCCGTATTTGCGGTGGTCGCGGCCGAGCTGGGCGAGGAAGGGCAGCAACTTGTCCGGCTCCTCCAGCCGGTCGACCACATAGGCGATCGCTTTCACCAACCTGTCGCGCTGGGCATCCAGCGCGGCGGGGAAGAAATCCCGCACCTGGGGATACTCCGTGAAGAGAATGGCGTAGAACGAACGAGCGAGCTTTTCAGGGCCACCGTCTTCCGCAGCAACCGACTTGAACGTCGTTCTAATCAATGCGACGGTCCGCGAATCCATTTGTGTCACAACCCCATTTCGCACTCGAACACAGCCCGGGCCGGTGAGTGCAGTGCTGCGGGACACTCGACAGCTGCCGTTGCTGAGCAAGTGTAGGCGAGGTTTGCCAGCAACGGAACGGGACGTTTCAACTACGTGCCTGTAATTCCCTAAAAACGAACAAGCAGCAAGCAAACTACCCGGAAAACAGACTGTTCAACTGGGAATCACCGTGGGACACGGGGTTTCGCACGTCGAATCTGGGACATTCGTTTTGCAAGACTCAGAAAAGGAGCGATCCTCCCGCAACCTCGATGGCTACCGAAAGGCGTTGCGATATAAGGACAAAACTCTCAATCGGAAGATATTAGCAACCGGCCGGTCTGTATTTAATACTCCCCCAAAGTTATCCACAATCTTTCACTTACACAAAGAAACTCAGCACATTGCCTGCAACAAAGAAAAACAGCGCCCCGATCACGGGACGCTGTTCCTTCTCTCCGGGGCCCGGGGACATGGTCCCCGGAAATCCCTTACACCGCACCGGTCAGGTGCGGCGGTGACGCGGTTGCCACACGACCAGCGCCGTACTGCGCTGCGGCGGACTCAGATCCGGGCGGTAGCCCGACCGGAGCCTGTCCACTTCGGCGCCCAGTTCGGCAACTCGCTGCTGCAGCTGCTCGACCTGATTGGTGAGTTCGATGATCCGTTTGATGCCCGCCAGGTTGACGCCCTCGTCCTGGGACAGCCGCTGCACCTCGCGGAGCAGCTGCACATCCCGGTCCGAGTAGCGCCGGCCGCCGCCCGAAGTACGTTGCGGCGACACCAGACCCAGCCGGTCATAGGTACGCAGCGTCTGGGCGTGCATGCCCGCCAGCTGCGCAGCCACCGAGATCAGGAAGTACTGAGCCTCGGCGGCCTGTTTCGGATCGGGATTCATCACGCACCTGCCCAGCCGGCTCGCGGATCGAAACCACTGGTCTTCTCCGCCTCCGCATAGCGCCGCAGCGCCTCGGTGGCCTCGTCGTCCAGTTTCTGCGGGATCGCGACCTTGACGGTCACGAGCAGATCGCCCGCGACGCCGTCGCGCTTGGGCACACCGCGTCCGCGCACGCGCAGGGTACGGCCGTCGGCGGTGCCCGGGGGCACCTTGACGCCGACGCGTCCCTCCAGCGTGGGCACGGAAACCGTTGTCCCCAACACCAGTTCGCTGTAACTGACCGGCAGCACCAGGGTCAGGTCGTCGCCATTGCGGCCGAAGACCTTGTCCTGGCTGACGTGCACGGCGACGAAGAGGTCACCGGGCGGCGCACCGCGCAGTCCCGCTTCGCCCTGGCCCGCCAACCGGATTCGCTGACCATCACGCACCCCCGGGGGAATGCGCACGGTGATGGTCCGGGTCCGGTTCTGGATGCCGCTGCCGTGGCAGTCGACGCACGGGTCGTCGATGATCGACCCGGTGCCCCGGCAGTCCTCGCACGGCTCGCTGAATCCGAACGCACCCTGGTTCCGGCTGACCACTCCGGATCCGTTGCAGTGCGGGCAGACCCGCGGGCTGGTGCCCGGCTTGGCGCCGCTGCCGTGGCAGGTGGTGCAGGCCGCCGGACTGGTCATGCGCAGTGGAACCGTCACACCCTGGGCGGCCTCGCGGAAGCCCAGTGTCGTCTCGGTTTCCACATCGCTGCCGCGCCGAGGGCGCGAGGAGGTGCGGGTGCCGCCGCGATTGAACAGCCCGCCGAGCAGATCGCCCAGCCCGCCGTCGCCCGCGCCGGCTCCGGCCGTCTGACCGCCGAAGATATCGCCCAGGTTGAAGTCGCCGGAGAATCCGCCGGGCTGGCCGTAGCCACCACCACCGCCGGGCGAGAAGCCACCGCGGCCGAAACCGCCGTTGGCGAAGAGCTTTCGCGCCTCGTCGTACTCCTTGCGCTTCTCCGGATCCGACAGCACGGCATGCGCCTCGCTGACGACCTTGAACCGCTCCTCCGCCTTGGCGTCACCCGGGTTCTTGTCCGGATGCAGATCACGGGCGAGCTTGCGGTACGCCTTCTTGATCTCTTCCTGGGTCGCGCCGGAGGCGATACCCAGCTCCTTGTAGAAGTCCTTTTCGAGCCACTCCCGGTTCACCGGGCATCTCCTCCTTCCAGATTCCTCGATGTCGGCATCCCGTATGGGACCGACGTGGTGGCCCCATACGGGGCCGCCACCGTATTAGGCGCCAGCGGCATCGGGGCCGGCGTTCGTCGAATCCGATGCGGCCGAGCCGTTCAGATCTGCCACCCCGTCGGTGACGCCGACCAGCGCGTGGCGCAGGACGCGGTCGCCGAAGCGGTAACCCTTGCGCATGACCATGCCGATCACCGGGTCGTGCCCGGAGCCCTCGTGCTGCACGGCCTCGTGCAGGGTCGGGTCGAAAGGCTCGCCCTCCGAACCGAAGTCCTCGAGGCCCTGCTTCTGCAGGGCGGTGACCAGTTTGTCGGCAACGGATTTGAGCGGTCCATTGTCCAGGTCGCCGTGTGCGCGGGCACGGTCGAGATCGTCGAGCACGGCCAGCAGTTCGCTCACGACCGTCGCCTTGGCATTGTCGATGGTGGCCTTGCGGTCCCGTTCGACGCGGCGGCGGTAGTTGGCGTATTCGGCGGTGAGCCGCTGCAGATCGTTGGTGCGCTCGGCGAGCTCGGCGGTGATGGTGTCGGCGAGCGAATCCTCGCTCATGGCAACATCATCCGCGGCCGAGGCCGCGGCGAATCCGTCCGCCGCGGCCGGGCCGCCCTCACCCGAGACCGTGATCGGTTCTTGTTCCGGGTTCGGGTTCGTCACTTCTTCTCCGGCTCCTCGACGACCTCGGCGTCGACGACGGTGTCATCGGCGTCGGGCGCGCTCGAGCCATTGCTCGAGGCGGCCTGATCCGCGGCACTGGCGTCGTAGATGGCCTGGCCCAGCGCCTGCGACTCGGTCGCGAGCTTCTCCACCGCGGTCTTGATGGCCGCGATATCGGTGCCCTCGAGCGCCTTGTTGGCGTCGGCGATGGCCTCCTCGACCTTGGTCTTGATCTCGGCCGGGACCTTGTCCTCGTTGTCCTTGATGAACTTCTCGGTCTGGTGCACCAGCGATTCGGCCTGGTTGCGGGTCTCGGCCTCTTCGCGACGGGCCTTGTCCTCCGAAGCGTGCGCCTCGGCGTCCTTGACCATGCGATCGATCTCCTCCTTGGACAGGCCGGAGCCGTCCTGGATCTTGATCGTGTTCTCCTTGCCGGTGCCCTTGTCCTTGGCCGTCACGTGCACGATGCCATTGGCGTCGATGTCGAAGATGACCTCGATCTGCGGCACGCCGCGCGGGGCCGGCGGGATGCCGGTCAGCTCGAAGGATCCGAGCAGCTTGTTGTGCGAAGCGATTTCGCGCTCACCCTGGAAGACCTGGATCTGCACGGACGGCTGATTGTCATCGGCCGTGGTGAAGGTCTCGGACCGCTTGGTCGGGATGGTGGTGTTGCGCTCGATGAGCTTGGTCATCACGCCGCCCTTGGTCTCGATACCCAGCGACAGCGGGGTGACATCGAGCAGCAGGACGTCCTTGACCTCACCCTTGAGCACACCGGCCTGCAGGGCGGCGCCGACGGCGACGACCTCGTCCGGGTTCACGCCCTTGTTGGGCTCACGGCCGCCGGTCAGTTCCTTGACCAGCTCCGAGACGGCGGGCATACGGGTCGAACCACCCACGAGCACAACGTGATCGATATCGGCGACGGCGATGCCGGCGTCCTTGATGACCGACTGGAACGGCTTGCGGGTGCGGTCCAGCAGATCGGAGGTGATCTTCTGGAACTCGGCGCGGGTCAGCTGCTCGTCGAGGAACAGCGGGTTCTTGTCCGCGTCGACCGTGATGTAGGGCAGGTTGATCGAGGTCGACTGCGAGGACGACAGTTCGATCTTGGCCTTCTCCGCGGCCTCACGCAGGCGCTGCATGGCCATCTTGTCCTTGGTCAGGTCGATGCCCGAGGACGCCTTGAACTTGTCGACCAGCCAGGTCACGATGCGCTCGTCCCAGTCGTCGCCACCGAGGTGGTTGTCGCCGGAGGTCGCGCGGACCTCGACAACACCCTCGCCGATGTCGAGCAGGGAGACGTCGAAGGTGCCGCCACCGAGGTCGAAGACCAGGATGGACTGTTCCTTGTCGCCCTTGTCCAGGCCGTACGCCAGTGCGGCCGCGGTGGGCTCGTTGACGATGCGCAGGACGTTCAGGCCCGCGATCTGCCCGGCCTCCTTGGTGGCCTGGCGCTGCGCGTCCTCGAAGTAGGCGGGGACGGTGATGACCGCGTCGGTGATCTCCTCACCGAGGTAGGCCTCGGCATCGCGCTTCAGCTTCATCAGCGTGCGCGCGGAAATCTCCTGCGGCGTGTACTTCTTGCCGTCGATCTCCACGGACCAGTCCTCGCCCATGTGGCGCTTGACGGACCGGATGGTGCGGTCGACGTTGGTGACCGCCTGGTTCTTCGCGGGCTGACCCACGAGAACTTCGCCGTTCTTCGCGAAAGCGACGATCGACGGAGTAGTGCGCGAGCCCTCGGAGTTGGCGACGACTACCGGCTCACCGCCTTCGAGAACGGCGATGACCGAGTTCGTGGTCCCGAGGTCGATACCGACCGCACGAGCCATGGTGATTCCTCCTGATTGACGTACCGATGTGTCCTAGCGGCGGGATCTTGCCCCGAATTGGAGCAGGATCCTCAGCAACACTGAGCGTGGTCGGCTCAATCCTGCACCGGTTGTCCGTCTGGTGCAAGTTGAACTTGAGTCGGTCTCGCTCAACCTTGTCTGAACAGCACCAACGGGCGACTCTCGACATCTATTCCAGGGAGCGCAGAAATTTTTCGGGCAGGGTCGAGATTACTGCGGGAGGTTCACCTGGATCGGCTCGCCCTGGAGCGATACCTGCAGGTTTCCGGTTTTGGAGCCGTTCGCGACGTAGATGCCGACCACCGGGTCCTTGCCGGTCCTGTGCTCGATATCTATGTGACTCACCGCACGGCCGGGCATCGAGAGCGTCTGCGGCGCGCCTGCGATCAGGCCCGCGAGCTTCGGAAGATCGAGCGTGGCCAGATCGATCGAGTCGGTGCCGGACATCCGCGTGGAGTTGTCCATGGAGTCGAAACCGCCGTCGTAGCGGATGCGGTCGGAGGTATCGGTCTGCCCCACTCGCCGTTCCACCACCACATAGGTCGGAAACAGCGTGACCTCATCGGCCACGGCGTCACCGTAGTGATTGCGGTATGCCGCAAGGAAACTCGCGAGCCCGGCGGGCGTGGTCGCGTCCGGCATGGCCGGTTTCGACACGGTGGCACGGGCGAGGCAGCCGCCCAGCGCACCGGCCAGCAGCGCCACCGACAGCGCACCGGCCGCGATCTTCCAGCGCAGCGCACTGTTCCGCCGCGGCGGATGCAGCAGCGGGGTGCCGACCAGATTGCGCGGAATCTGCAGATCGCTGATCAGCACATCGAGCGCACCGAAGGTCCGCGCCTGCATGGCGTCCGCCGTTCGCCGCGCATGCTCGGCCTCGGTCAATTCGCCTTGGGCACGGGCATTGTCGAGTAGTGCACAGGCGTCCACACGATCGGAGTCGCGGGCGCGCATGCCTTGGTTCCGGTTCTCGGCCATCTCTTCGCCTATCCGCGGAACGGGGAGGATCGGGTGATGACGCCCGCGGGCGTCGCCTCGACGTAGCCGGCCTCGTTCGCCTTGTTGCTCACGTAGACGCGCACGGTCGGTGCGGACCCGCCGCCGCGCGCCGAGGACACGTCCTCCATGTCGAACATAATGTCGCTGATGGTGCCCTGGTCGACGTTCATTGTGGTCAGCGCGGTGCTGATCAAACGGCCGAGGGCCGCCGGATCGACTGCGCCCAAATCGAATACGGGGGTGTTCAGCTTGCGGGTGGTGGGATTGTCGCCCGCGGCGAAGCCCCCGCGATAGTCGTAGCGGACCTGCCTGTTCGACTGGCCCGGCACGGACCGCGTCAGGATGGCGTAGCCGGGGTACAGCGTCAGATCATCGGTGAGAACGTCACCGAACTTGGCGCGGTACAGATCGCGGAAGGTGGTAAAGCCCTCCGCGGTAAGAAGATTCGGCATCGGCACGACTACCGGCTGGACCACGCCGAGCGGCGCGACGGGCGCACCCGCCGGAATATCCGGCGGCTGATCCACCGCCACGAATCCGGCCGCGAACATTGCCGCACAGGCCGCGAGCACCGCCCACCCGAAAACCTTGCGCCGGTGCATCTTCGGCGGTTGCGCAACGGCGGGCGCATTGTCCGGCCGCTGCAGGTCCGAGGTCAGGTCGGCCAGTTCGCCCAGGGTCGAGGCTTCCCCGGCGAGTTCGATGAGCGCCCGATGATCGGCCTCGTTCAGCTGCCCGTCGGCCAGCGCCGCGTCCAGGAGCAGGGCGGTCGCCGCACGATCACTGTCCCGTGCCCGAGTCCGGGTCGGATACCGGCTCAGCTCCGCCGGTTTCGCGGGCGTGGCCGTCGGCGGCGCCTCGTTCCGCCCGGGTTGCAAATCCCCCACCAGCTGCGCGAGCTCCGCGATCGTCTGCGCGGCCTGAGCCCGCTGCGACCGCTGGTCGTACTCGTCCGCCCCCAGCTGCCCTTCCTCATAAGCGGCATCGAGGCGGGCGCGCGTATCCACCCGATCCACATCCCGGGCCCGCATTCGCCCGGCGCTCGCAAACCCCGACGCATCGGACGACCTCGCACTCACCCCCGAAGGGTAACGGCCCCACCCTCGACTAGCCGGACGAAGCGGGCATACCCAGCGGTTCTCCGGGTGCGGACCGGCAGGTACACACCACTTCCGGGGCGCGGCGGCCGCTCGATTCCACCCACCGAATGCGGCGGAGGCGGTGGGACTTCAATCGGGAGCTGCATCTAACGCCTTCACCAGCTGTCATAGCGGTAAGACACGCTGGCAAATCGGGAATTCCGGGCATCGCTCCCCGGGCAGTCGAAGATCCTCTTGGCGTCGCACGCGAAGGAGGCGGGATGGATATTCGATTCGGCATTTCGATCCCGCCCACCGCGGCGGCGCTGGAGGACGTCCTCGATATGGCGAAGGCCGCCGAGGACGAGGGGCTGGATCTGGTGGGGATTCAGGATCATCCGTATGCGGCGGAATTCGGGGACACCTTCGCGGTGCTCGGAGCCTGTTTGAGCGCGACCACGCGGATCAGTGTCTATCCAGGGGTAGCGAATATGCCGCTGCGGCGGCCCTCGATGCTGGCCAAGCAGGCCGCCACATTCGATCTGCTGAGCGGCGGGCGGTTCGAACTCGGGGTCGGGGCGGGCGCTTTCGAGGACGGTGTGGTCGCCATGGGCGGGCCGGCGCTCGCCGGGCGGGCGGCCCTGCGGGCGCTCGAGGAGGGGATCGAGATCATTCGCGCCACCTGGAGACCCGGGCGCCTGGTCTCGGTGCGGGGCGATGAATACACGGTGCAGGGCATCGCGGGCGGGCCCGCGCCGGCGCACCGGATCGGCATCTGGATCGGCGCCATGGGGCCGCAGGCCCTCGACCTGGTGGGCCGGGTTGCCGACGGATGGGTTGCGCCACTGCCGAATTGGCTGCCCTGGGAACGGTGGCGGGCGGCACAGGATCGCATCGACGCGGCCGCACTCGCGGAACACCGCGATCCCCGAATCATCACCCGCATGGCCGCACTCCCCGGCGTCATCAGCGATCAGCAACTCCAACCCCGCCCCCGCGGCAACGACCCCATCCAAGGCTCCGCCCGGGAATGGGCGGAAATCATTGCCGCCCTGCACAAGAACGCCCGCTTCGACACCTTCATCTACTGGCCTCCAGGCTTCGACGTAGACCAGGTCCACCGCTTCGCCCGCCGCGTAGTCCCCGCCGCCCGCGAACTCCTGAGCTGACGCCGCAACACCCGCCCGCCATCCGACGCGAAACCATCCGTCATCCCGGCGCGCTTTTGGCCGGGATACACCAAACACGTTGAAGCGCAGCCGGTGTGGATCCCGGACAAAAGCATGCCGGGATGACGGGGCGATGACCAGGGTTGGGGGATGACCGGGGCTGATGACCTGGATTGCGGGGCATGACGGCGGTCAGTCCAGTAGGGGGAAGTGGCCGGAGTTGAGGAGGCCGGCTATGGCGTCCATTTTGGCTTGGGGCGCAGCGTAATCCGGGTGGGCGCCGAGTACGGCGGCGGCGTCGTGCAGCTGTGCCATCTGGTGCTCAGCCTCCTGAGCGGCGCGACCGCCGGTTGGCGGTGTCACGGGGCGGGGGCGGGGCAGTCGGCGGGCGGCGGTATCGACGGCGCGGCCGCCCGCAGTGAGTTGGCGGGCGGCGGTGTCGACGGTGCGGCCGCCCGGGGTGAGGGGGTGGGCGGCGAAGGTGGGGCGGCGGGGGTCGATGCGGCCCAGGTCGACGGCCTTCTCCACGCGGCGTGAGCAGCGGCAGAGGGCCTCCGGGTTCGCCAGTCCGCAGGTCGAGGTGAGGAAGTTGCCGAGGCGTTTCTTGGCTCGCTCCAGGCGCTTCCGGTAGGCGGGGGCGGTGGTGCCGGAAATCCAGGCGGCCTCGGTGGAGCTGAGTTCGAAGATCTCGGAGAGCACGAAGGCAATGCGCTCGTCGCGGGCCAGGCACTGCAGCATGGCCTGACTGCAATTGAGCCGCACCTCGTGGGTGAGCAGGGTGGCTTCCGGACCGCGGTAATCCTGTTCGGCCAGACCGTCTTTCAGGCCTTCGCCGAATTCGTCGAGGCTGAGCTGCTGCCGCTCCTGCGGCGTCCGGCGTTTCAGGTTGAGCAGATAGTTGACCCCGATCCGGTACGCCCAGGTGAGCAGTTTGGCCTCACCCCGCCAGGTGCCGAGCTTGCCGACCACCCGCAGCAGGATCTCCTGGCTGGCATCCTCCGCATCGGCCGGCCGCCACAGCATGCGCAGCGCCAGCCGATAGATCGGATCCTGCAGCAGCCGAACCACTTCGGAGATCGCCGCCCGCTCCCCGCCGACCGCCCGCGTCACCAACTCCCGCTCCGCCGCATCCGGCCCGGCCGCCACCTCAACCGCATGCGCCGCGTCCGGCCCATCGACCTCCAGCACAGCCTCCGGCACGACACTTCGGGCAGTGTCGGTGCCGGAACTGCTCACGGCGCTGTCCAACCGCAGGGCGGACTCGTCGGCGGAAGTCCGCCTACTGCCATCGGTCTCCATCCTGCCAGCTTGGGCGCGAAGGCGGGGCGATGCAAGGTAGTTCGACGGTCAGGCAATCACCGGGGATGTGGTCAGCGCGTGGCGCTCAATCCATTCCGCGACCGCGGAACCGATGGCATCGGGCTGGTCCTCCGGGCAGTGATGTCCGGCAGGGCCGATATTCGCGATCTCGACGGCGGCGAAGGTGGACGCCGCCCAGTCGATCGTCTCCGGGGAACCGAGGCCGACGCCGTTCTCGACGGCCATGACCAGCTTGGGCACCTCCGGGGTGGCGGCCATCCAGCGGTCGTAGTTCTCGATGATCGCGACCACATCGGCCGGTTCGCCGTCGAGCGGGAATTCGCGCGGCCACACCAGCATCGGCTTGCGGGATTCCGGCGTCGGGTAGGGCGCGCGGTAGGCGTCGAGAGCTTCCAGGGACAGCTTGTGGGTGGAGGCGGGCAGGTTGAATTCGATGAACATATTGCGTTCCAGCACCATCTCCTCCCCCTCCGGGGAGCGGAAGCGGCGGAAGAGTTCCGCGCCCTGCGGCGGCATATCCGACCAGTGCATGGGGCGGAGGAAGGTCTCCACCAGGGCGATGCCGCGAACTCGGCCGGGATGCCTTGCGGCCCAGTCCATTCCGAGTGCACCGCCCCAGTCGTGACCGGCGATGATCACCTGCTCCAGCCCGAGCGCCTCGAACCAGGCGTCGAGGTAGCGGGCATGGTCGACGAACCGGTAGTCGCTGTCGGGCTTGCCCGAAGCTCCCATGCCGATGAGATCCGGTGCCAGCACTCGGGTTTCACCGCTGACATACGGAATCACATTGCGCCAGATGTATGACGAGGTGGGATTGCCGTGCAGGAACACCACGGGGATGTCACCGCTGCCGGTGTCGCTGTAGTTGAGGAACGAGTCGAGTACGTCGATGCGGGCCATGATGGCTGTCCTTCCGGGTGAATTTTGCCTTCACCTGGTTGGACACCGGCCGCGGGCCGCTGTGACCGGCAATGTCAGTGACCTGCATCACATCCAGAATCATCGGGTCGTTCGGTAGTGAATCCAGGATGGATGCCGGGCAGCAGACCGCTTCCGGCCGCCGCCTTCTGCAGCAGAACCAGCAGTGTCGCCCGTTCCGCGGCATCGAGCTCCGAGGTGATCTCCCGTTCCAGCCCGGCAGCGATTTCCGCTCCGCGCGCGAGCATTTCGCGACCGGCGGGCAGCAGGTACACGGCGTGCGCACGCCGATCGGTCGGATGTTTGCGGCGCTCGGCGAGCCCGCGTTTCTCCAGATCGTCGACGAGCCCGACCATCACATTGCGGTGGATGCCGAGCGCTTCGGACAACTGCTGCTGCGAGCGCCCACCACTGGCCTCGAGGATGCGCAGCATGCCGAACTGCTGCGGCTTGATGCCGAGCGGAGCCAGCAGGTCGGTGAACCGGTAGGCCGAATGCGTACCCAATTGCCCCAGCAGGAAGGGGATGGAGTCGGCGAGCAGCACGTGGCGAGGATCGGCGTCGGTCACACCGGAATTCTACATGCGAGCACTAATCATGATTGCCATCTTGCGTGATAATCACTTCAAGTGCATAGTTTGAGGGGTCGTATCACCCCCACCCAGTCGAAGAGAGCTCGCCGTGGAATCCGACACCATCCCCACCACCCTCGATCCACGCCGGTGGATCGCCTTCGCCGTCGTGCTGGCCGCCGGGTTCATGGACCTGCTCGACGTGACCATCGTCAATGTCGCGGTGCCCAGCATCCAGAAGGATCTGGGCGCCGAGTACGCGCAGATCGAATGGATCATCGCCGCCTACGTCCTGGCCTTCGCGGCAGTGCTGATCACCGGCGGCCGGCTCGGTGACATCTACGGCCGCAAACGCATGTTCCTGCTCGGCATGACCGGATTCACGCTGGCCTCGGCCGCCGGCGGACTGGCCTCCGACCCGACCATGCTCATCACGTCACGATTCGTGCAGGGCGCCATGGCCGGACTGATGGTGCCGCAGATCCTCGCCATCATTCGCGTCACCTTCCCGAAAGAGGAGCGCACCAAGGCGATTGCCATCTACAGCGGTGTCGGCGGTTCCGCGTCCGCCGTCGGCCTGGCACTGGGCGGACTGCTGGTGCAGTGGAATGTGCTCGATCTGGGCTGGCGGCCGATCTTCCTGGTGAACATCCCGATCGGCATTCTCGCGCTGGCCGCCGCCGCGGTCGTCATGCGGGATTCGCGCTCGCCGCAGCCGCCGCGCCTGGACATCATCGGCATGGTGCTGGCCGTGTCCGCGGTGGTACTGCTGGTGTACCCGCTCACCGAAGGTCGCCGCTTGGATTGGCCCACTTGGACTTTCGTGCTGATCGGCGCTTCCGCGGTCACCTTCACGGCCTTCGTGCTCTACGAGCGGTGGCGCTCGCGCACCGTCGGCTCCCCGCTCATCGACCTCGAGCTGTTCCGGTCCCGGGCCTTCACCGTCGGCCTGGCGAGCTGGCTGCTGTTCTGGATCGGCTTCGGCGGGTTCTTCCTCATCTGGACCCTGTTCATGCAGGCCGGGCTCGGCTGGTCACCCATGCGCGCCGGATTGACCTCGGTCTTCTTCGCCGTCGGTGCGGGCATCGGCGCCGGAACCTCGGTGAGTCTGCTGGCCCCGCGCTTCGGGCGCTGGGTGCTGATGGGCGGCGGGCTCGTCACGGCGGCCGGATTCGGGTTGTACGGCTGGATGGCCGCGCACTACGGTTCGGATTTCGCGTCCTGGCAGATGGTCCTGCCGCTCATCATCACCGGCACCGGATTCGGCATCGTGGTCGCGCCGACCATCGATATGCTGCTCGGCCAGATTCCCGATGGGGAGGCCGGAGCGGCCTCGGGGTTGCTCAATACCGGCCAGCAGCTGGGGATGGCGCTGGGCGTGGCGCTGGTCGGGATCGTGTTCTTCACACAGCTCGATCATGATTCCGGGCGCGGTGTGGACGCGGTCGCGGCGCAGACCCGCACGGAGTTGAGTGCGGCCGGGCTGCCCGGGCCCGCACAGGATCAGATACTCGCCAATTTCCGTGCCTGCGTGCAGGATCGGTCCGCCGAGGTGGATCCGTCGGTCGTGCCCGCCAGCTGCCGGAGCACCGGCGGCGACCCGGCCATGGGCGTCACGCTGGCCAAGGCGGGCAAGGAGGCCACGGCCGTCAATTTCGCGCACACCTTCGACCACACGCTGGAGTGGGGCATCGGCATCATGGTGCTGGTCTGCCTGGGATTCGCGGCACTGCCCAAGGACACCAAGCTGGAAGTCCACGAGTTGGTGGACGACGAATTGGTGCAGGTCTGATCTATCCACAACTGTCCACAGCCTCGGTGCACACCGGCGCTGTGGACAGTTGTGCTTTCCACAGCACGCCGGGCGCGGAAGAATCCGACTGACAATGTCTTTCGACGGGAGTCAGCCATGCGCGCGGTCACGGTAACCAAGGGCGAATTCCGAGTACAGGAGCTGCCCGCTCCCACTCCCGGTCCCGGGCAGGTGCTGGTGAACGTACTGCGGTGCGGCATCTGCGGCTCCGACCTGCACGCCCGGGTGCACTGCGACGAACTCGCCGATATGGCCGCCGCCACCGGCTACCAGCACTTCATGCGCTCGGACCAGAGCGTGGTGATGGGGCACGAATTCTCCGGCGAGGTCGTAGATTACGGCTCGGGCACCCGGCGGCGATGGAAGCCGGGCACGCCGGTGGTGTCGCTGCCCATTCTGCGGACCGGCCGCACACCCCACCTCACGGGGCTGTCCGTCGACGCGCCCGGCGGGTATGCCGAACAGGTGCTGGTGCAGGAATCGATGACGTTCCCGATTCCGAACGGACTCTCCGCCGAGCATGCGGCGCTCACCGAACCGATGGCCGTCGCCTGGCACGCCGTGCGCAAGGGGCGTGTCGGCAAGGGGCAGACCGCGTTCGTCATCGGTTGCGGGCCCATCGGTCTCGCCGTCATCACCATGTTGAAGGCGTCCGGTGTCGCACTGGTCATCGCCAGTGACTTCTCCCCGCGCCGCCGGGAACTCGCCGCGGCCTGCGGCGCGGATGTGGTGGTCGATCCGGGCGTCGACTCGCCGTGGACGGCCTCGCCCAAGAAGACGCGCATCACCGGCGCCAGTGACATTCTCAATCTCGGGTTCGACGCCATGGAGCGGCTGCGGCGGATTCCGAATCTGCCCTGGTGGTACATATTCCGGGCCGCGCACACCCTCAACAAGGGTCCCGCCGGGCCGGTCATTTTCGAATGTGTCGGCGTGCCGGGCATGCTCGACCAGATCCTCACCGCCGCACCGCCGATGTCCCGCATCGTGGTGGTCGGCGTGTGCATGGAATCGGATCGCATCCATCCGGCCACCGCCATCAACAAGGAAATCGAGCTGCGCTTCGTCCTCGGCTACGACCCCGGCGAATTCCGCGACACCCTGCACATGATCGCCGACGGCAAAGTCGACCCCTCCCCTCTCATCACCGGCACCGTCGGCCTGGACGGCGTCGACCCCGCGTACACCACCCTCGCCTCCCCCGACCACCACGCCAAAATCCTCATCGACCCGGCCAGCACCGCCACCACCCTCTGACCGAGCCCACCGACCCACACATTTCCTCACCTGCCGCGCACGCAATCTGTGGCGATCTACTGCGCGACACCATAATTCGTGCGTACCGGCTGACCTCGTGTGCGGGCGGGCGCGCCTCTGACTTCGACCGGGCTGGTGGGCGGGAACACCTCAGTTGTGTGGCGGAGGGATTCGGGCGAAGGGGGTGGTGGGGGGTTCGTGGAGGATTTCCAGGAGGCCTTCGGCGCTGCGGGAGGCGGTCAGGCAGGCATTGACCATGGATTGGTCGGCCAGGGGGTGGCGGGCTCGGGTGCGCCATTTGTGGACTGCGGTCAGAGCCTGCTCGCGCTGCGTGTGGATATCGGTGTGCGGGGGCAGGCCGAGGCGGCGGTGGGGGGCCACGCCTATGCCGCCGATCAGGCGGTGCAGTTCCGCGAGATCGGGTGGGGGCAGGGGTAATTCGTCGGTGCGCAGGTGGCCCAGCAGCCGGAGTTCGGCGAAGCCGTGTACATCGGAGAGCAGAGTCTTCACCCGGGGCAGCAGGGCATCGGCCTCGGTACCAGGGTTGGCGACGAGGATGCGCGCCAGGGCGGTCAGTGCGGAGTGCGCCTTCAATTCCTCTGCGCGCTGGGCGAATTGCACATCCAGGACGGTGCGGAGTTCATCGAGGCCGCTGCGGGCGGTGAGTTCGGCTGCCAGCGTGGCGGAGTCGCGTACACCGAGGCGAATCAGGGTGACGGCCAGGCGAATACCGAACAGGCCGAAGCGCGCCGCGAGGTGGGCGCGCAAGTCCGGCGGTACCGGCAGCGGCAGATCCGGGCGGGCGAATCGGTCGGCCGACAGCAGGGCAGCGCTCACCTCGTCCACGGGCGCGGCTGCCAATGCCTCGAATGCCGCGTACTCGCGCTGCCGCAGGGTGGCCGCGGCGAAGGCCAGCAGACCCGCGACCGGAATCACCGACTGGCACAGCCCGGTTCGCTCCAATTCGCCCGCGAATCGCGAGGCCACATCGCGCGCGGAATGCAGAGCGTCGATGCGTCCCGCACCGATCTCATCCGCGCGCGACACCACGCCGATCACCCCGAGCGGTCCGCCGGCTCCGGTGCCGGCGCCGATGTGTTCCAGGAAATCCACGTCGGCGGTGTCGAGCCTGCGCAGCAGATAGACGACCGCATCCGCACCGGGCAGGGCAACTCCGGTCCCGCCGGGCGTGAGCAACCGCGAGGTGCGCGCCGATACGTCCCGCGACAGGGACGAGATTCCGGGAGTGTCGATAATCGTGGTCTGCGCCAATTCCGCGGACGGCCACTCCACCGCCAGGTGGTCGACCTCACGCGCACCGCCCGCATTCCAGCGCAGCGCCGCCAGATCGAAGGTGAGCCCGTGCGCACCCGGCAGCCCCTCCGCGCTCCGGCCGCGGCGCACCACCACATCGGCGTGCGAGCCCTCCGGCGAGTACGCGGTGACGCGCGGGGCCGCGCCGTGCCGGTACCAGGTCACCAGGCGCGTGCACTCGGTCGCATCGGTGGGCGCGATATCCTGCCCCACCAGCGCATTCAACAGCGTCGACTTGCCCGCCTTGAGCTGCCCGGCCAGCGCGATCCGCAGCGGCTCGTCCAGCCGCCGCGCACATTCCTCGAGCTGCCCGCGCACCCGTCCGCGGTCGGCAAAGGACCGCCGGGCCGCCGCCAGCAGTCCCCGCGTCTCACCCCCCACCCCGTATCCGGGCCCGCCCACATCAAATCTCATAGCGCTCCAGACCCGAACCACACACCGCACACATCGCCAACCTTTCGCCCCAACCCCGCCCGGTGTTAGCAACACACCAGTTCCGGCGAGTGCGCGACCCCGCAGATTCCGGTCTTCCCGGCGCATCCTCCCCGCCATCCCGGCGCATACCCTCCCCGTCATCCCGGCGCATGCTCCCCGTCATCCCGGCGCGCTTTGGCCGGAATCCACAACCGTGTGGCTGCACCTGCCCTGGTGGATCCCGGCCAAAAGCATGCCGGGATGACGGGGCGGCTACCGGGAGGCGTGTGCTTAGGCAGAGGTGCAGTCAGCACCCCGCTTCGCCGCCACCTGGAACACCGCCCGCGCCACCGACCGCCCGCCGGGGCCGATGCCCAGCGCCTCCAGTGCGACGACCAGCGCACTGGAACCGTGGTCGACACTGACCGCCCGGCCCTTCACGCGGGCGGCGGTAGAGCCGCCGGAGGCTGGGCGGGTGCCAGGGTTGCGGCGCGGCGGCGGAGGTCGGCTACGGCGTGCAGGCGGCGCTCGAGGAGGGCGGTGCGGTTGGCTCGGGCGGTCGATTCGAGGGTGGCGGCCTCCTGCGCGGCGCGGAGAGATTCGTCGAGGGAGCGGAGGGTGCGTTCGGCGATCGCGGTGAAGTGGTCGCGGAGCAGGCGGTGGATGCGGTGCAGGCGGTCCTTGGTCTCCTTGGCGGTGTGGAAGGCGACGTCGTCCAGGTAGCGGCGCACGGCGAGTTTGGCATCGGCGCGGCGTTTGGCCAGGCGCGCCTGCTTGTCGTCGCGGAAGGCCTTGCTGCCGAGGAGCAGTCCGGCGCCCAGGGACAGCGGGTTGACCAGGGACAGGCCCGCGAGCGTGCCGACCAGGCCGGCCATGACCACGCCGCCGTACGAACCACGCACGCCGACCAGGAGTTTGTGGCCGAGGCCGAGGTCCGGTTCCAGATCCGAGAGCGTGCAGGAGCCGGCGCGAGAAGCGTCGCCGTCCAAGGTTTCTCGCACATCGGGCAGGTCGACCGCGCCCAGTTCGGTGAAGTGGGTGGAGACCTGTTCGGCCAGCCGCACCGCCCGCGTGCGCGTCCACAGCAGATTGTCGCCGACCGCGGTGCCGACGGTGCCGGTGAGCCACTCCTCCATGCGCTCCCAGTGCCGCCCCGGATCATGCTCGTCGATCCAGTCCTCGGCGGTGCGGGAGATATTCCGCAGCCGATTGCGCAGGTCATGATCGACATCGCCGACCAGATCGGTGATTCCGTCGCCGAGCGTCTGCTGCCAGACGGAGGTCTTACGATGCAATTGCTCGGCAGCTGTTCTCGCGGACTGCAATTCGCGTACCGCGGCGGCGCCGCGTTCCGGATCCCGCAGCGCCACCAGTTCACTGCCGAGGGCCAGCGCCAAATGCTCTGTGGCGGAATTGATATCGAGTGCCACCGCGCGCCGCACGGCCGCCTGATCGCGGGCGACCACATGATCCCGCAGGAAGCCGAAGACCTCTCCGAACCCGGATTCGCGCCCGAGCTGCTCATCCTGCAGGCGCAGCGCATGGGTGCGCAGCACCGAGGACACCGGCAGCATGGGCACATCGATTCCCGCACGGCTCAGGTGATTTCGATTGGCTTCGAACACCTGCCGCCAGTGCGGATACAGATCGATCTTGGTGAGCAGCACCGCGACGGCCGGGCACAGCTCTCGCACCTGTCGCAGGAATTCGACCTCCGGATCGGTGAGCTCGGTGGATGCGTCGGTGAGCACCAGCACCGCATCGGCCGTCGGCACCGCGCCGAGCACTCCCGCCACACCGCTGCCGCCGTGCGCACCCAGCGCGGGTGTATCGACCACCACGATTCCATCGGCGAGCAGCCGATTCGGCACCTCGACCTCCAGGCGTAATACGGCACGCCCCTGCGCATGCGGTGACCGCGCACCGACGGCGCCGATCTCCTCGACGGGCACCGCCAACCGGGTGACCTCCCCGTCCTGGGCGCCCGCGACCACCAGCTCCGCCCGCGCCGTCTCCCCGAACGCCAATACGGTTGTCACCGTGGTCGTCGTATCGTCGGCCACCGGGCAGATATCCAGATTGATCAGGGCGTTCACGAACTGGCTTCGCCCCTGATTCCCCAACCCGCACACCACGATCCGCCGCCGGGGGTCGCGCACCCGCCCCGCCACCGCCTCCAGCTGCGCGACCAGATCCCCGCGCTCCGACCCCTCCGCCACCGCTATGGTTTCGGACAGTATCGACAGCAACGGATCAACCGCCACGATCCCGGTCATCGCAGTCCTCGCACATCTTTTCTCCGAGGCCGCATCCCGTCAGAGATGCGGCCTACCGCCAATACTCGCCCGGCACCGGGCTGCATCGCACTCACGAGTGCAGCATGTCCCCGATGATGTCCCCACCCGGATGCGTCCCCAGATCGATCCCGCCGTGCACCCCGCCATCCCCGAACAACCCCGCATCCGCGCCCCCCGCATGCACCCCTTCCCCGAACGCATTCGAAACATCCAGGCCCGCCCAAGGATTCAACCCCGTCCCCACCCCGACCTCAGTTCCGCCCACACCATGCGCCCCCGCATCGATCCCACTCCCCACCTGAGCCCCCACCCCGCCCACACCCTGCGCACCGACATCCACACCGGTCCCCAACCCACCGGAAACCCCGGCCTCCAATTCATTCCCGGCATGCACCCCCGCACCAACCGCAGAGTCAACCCCACCCGTAAGCCCCGCCCCCACCTGCGAACCATCGTGCAGCGCCGCATCCAGCCCCGAATTGAGCCCCGCGCCAACGCCACCGGCAGTCTGCGCACCGACATCGATGCCACTGGTAAGCCCGGTCGAGAGACCAGCGCCAACCTGCGAACCACCGTGCAGCGCCGTATCCACACCGGAGTTGAGCCCCGCACCGACACCGCCGGCGGTCTGCGCACCGATATCCACACCGGTCCCCAGCCCGCCGGAAAGCCCGGCAGACAAATCATTCCCGGCGTGCACGCCAGCGCCGACCGCCGAATCGATACCGCCGTTCAACCCGGTCTCGAGTCCGGCACCAACCTGCGAACCACCATGCAGGGCAGCATTCAGCCCCGAATCGAGGCCCGCCCCGAGACCACCGGCAGTCTGCGCACCGGCATCGATCCCGGTATTCAGACCGGCACCGAGCTGAGTTCCGCCCCCGACAGCCGCGTTCGCTGCCCCGGAAAGCCCTGTCTCCAAACCACTTCCGATCTGCGCGCCTGCCCCCACACCGGTCGCCAAACCACCGGAAAGCCCCGTATTCAGCTCACTCCCGAGCTGGGCACCCAGGCCGGTCGCACCATTCAGGCCAGTCTCCAAACCGCCACCGAGCCCCGCACCGGCGCCGACTGTGGAATCGATACCGCTGGAAAGCCCTGCGCCGAGCTCACTTCCGAGGTGCGCACCGAGATCGGTCGCGCCATTGGCCGCGCCGTTGAGGCCGGTCTGCAGGCCACCGCCGAGCCCCGCACCGGCCTGCGCACCCGCACCGATCGCGGAATCGATACCTCCGGAAAGCCCCGTGTTGAGTTCACTCCCGAGCTGGGCACCGAGGCCGGTTGCGCCATTTACCGCACCATTCAGGCCGGTCTCCAAACCACCTCCGAGCCCCGCACCCGCCTGCGCACCCACACCGATCGCAGAATCGATACCTCCGGAAAGTCCTGCGCCGAGATCACTTCCGAGGTGCGCGCCGAGGTCGGTCGCGCCGTTCAGTGCGCCGTTGAGGCCGGTCTGGAGGCCGCCGCCCGCGCCGAGGGCCGTGTTCAGGCCGCCGGAGAGGTTGGCTCCGAGATCCGCGGCTGCGCCGGTGCCTGCGTTCACCGCACCGGCCAGGCCCGTTGCGAGGCCGCCTCCTACGCCCGCCGCGGCGGTGGCCGCGCCGGAGAGGGTCGCGCCGAGATCGGTGGCAGCGGCGGTGCCTGCATTGACTGCGCCGGAGAGGTTGGCTCCCAGGTCGGTGGCGGCGCCGAGGGCGGAGGTGAGGTTGGTTTCGAGGCCGGCGGCGGTGTCGAGGGCGCCGGTGAGGCCGGTGGTGAGGGTGGCTCCGGCTTGGCCGAGGGCGTCAGCCGCGCCTTGGATTCCGGCGGTCAGGCCGGCTCCGGCGGAGAGGCCGCCGGTGAGGGCCGAGGTGAGGTCGGCGGCGGCTTGGGCGCCGAGGACGCCGGAGAGGTTGGCTTCCAGGCCGGTTGCGGCGTTGGCTGCACCGTCGAGGCCGGCGGAGAGGCCCGCGCCGAGGGTGGAGGCGGCACCGGCCAGGGCGCCGATTCCGGAGGAGAGGCCGAGTTCGAGGCCGGTGCCGGCATCGCCGTTGAAGCAGACCTCGGTGCCGGTCGCAGTGGCCGTGCTGATGTTCACCGTGGCGCCGGTCGTCCCCGCCGCGACCGTGCCGGTGTTCACCCCTACCGCACCATTGAGACCCACGGCACCGTTCAGCCCGCTGGCACCGTTCAGCCCGGCGGCACCATTGAGCCCACCCGCACCATTCAGCCCGGCGGCACCGGTGAGCCCACCGGACCCGTTCAGCCCGAGGCCCCCGTTCCCTCCGAGGTTCCCGTTGAGCCCGGCGCCGGTGTCGGCCCCGGCCCCGGCGGCGCAGATCGCGGACAGCTGCGAACCTCCCGCTACCAGGGCGGATTCGGCCACCATCGGCGCGACGGCGGTGATGTCCTCCGGTGTCACCGACCCGAGCCCGGCGTCGGCCAGCGACTGCGCGGGGTTGGTGCAGTAGCTCGCGGCGGCTTCGTGATCCCGCAGCAGGTTGAGGATGAACTCGAGAATTGCATTGGGGCTCATGGCGAATCGTCTCCTGGGTGGGCGGGCCCGGCTGACCCGCACTGTTCGAATTGCTATTCACGCTAGGAACCCGACCCGTTACGCCGTAACGGGGTGAATTCCCCCCGTTTCGCGTGTCCCCTCCGTAGGGGGTAGATGGCGATTAGGGGAATTTCCCCGGAATCGCGCGGGAAACGGTAACGGCGGTCCCCCAGCAACCGACAGGTCCCATGGGTCATCCGGCCTGCACCACAGCCTTTCGCACATTTCGGACGTAACAGCTTTCGGCCAGCACGCGAATCACCCGACGCGTGTTTCGATCGACAGGGGATCTCGAATGAGTCAGGGGATGGCGCTCGGCATTACTGTCGGGACGTCCAATACGGTTGCCGTGACGACTTCGGGGGGACAGCGCAGACTGCATATCCGGCCGAGCATGATCGGCGCGGAGCATGAACTTCCGGAAAGTTTCCTGTCCAGGGTCGGAGACCCGGTGGATATCCGGATGCGAGACGGATCCGCTGTGCGCGCAGCGGATCTCGTGGCCGCGGCGATCGGCCGGGCGGTGGACGATTCCGGCCTCGCCGCGGCCATGGTGGCCTGCTATCCGGCCTGGTGGTCACAACACACAGTGGAGGTACAGCGCGCGGCCCTCACCGCCGCCGGACTCGACAGTGTGGCCCTGGTACCGGAACCCGCGGCCGCCATGCGCTGGCTGCAGGAGGTGCACGAATCCACCCACGACGGCGCCATGATCGTGTACGACCTGGGTGCAACGGGTTTGACCGTTTCGGTGGCGCGCACCGGCGCGCTGTCCGGTCTGCTCGGCGAGCCGGTGCGGTCGACCGCCGTGGCTGGGGCCGAATTCGACCTCCTGACCATGCGATACGCCCTGGGACTCGCCATGGGCGAAACGGATTTCGACCCCTTCGATCCGCTGGTCGAACAGGAACTCGCAGAACTGCGGGTGCGCTGCAAAACCGCGAAGGAAGCGCTCTCCAAACAAACGGCGACCGTGATTCCGGTCCGCATGCCCGGCCAGGACCCGATCGATGTCCGCCTGGTGCGTGATGAAGCCGAAGATCTCTACCGGGGCCCGCTGGTCGCCTCCATCGACCTGGTCCACGAGGCCGTGCGCCGCGCCGGACTGACCGCCGCCGAAGTGGACGGCATCCTGCTCACCGGCGGCGGTGCGGCCATCCCGCTGGTCACCGAATTGCTCTCCACCGAGTTCGGCGTCCCAGTGGCGGCCGCGGCCGACCCGGCTCACCTCAGTGCGCACGGCGCGGCATTGCTGGCCGCCGATCTGCTGGCCGACACCACCGACACCGAAGCGCATCCGGCCATCGCACCTCTGGTGCATCGCGATGATCACGACGGCGGCGGTGCCCGGACTCCTGCGGTCGAACGTGGAAATACCCAGCGCGACATGGCTACTCGACTCGATGACCCGCGCAGCATGCAGATCGCCGCGATCGACGATCGGTCCGGCGGCGCCGTCGAACCCGCTGCCGCCGTGAGCACAGGCGATGGCGCCGGAAGCACTGTGGCAGCGGCGGTTCCACCGCTACCCGAGCTACCCGACGAGGAGCCACGCACCGGTTTCACACACTGGCGCAGAGTCGCGGTGATCGGCGCGGTGGCCATCGCGGTGGCCGCTCTCGCCACCGGAACCCTGGCCATGGGCACCGGTGCGCAGTCCGCGCCCTCGAATTCCACTGCACCGCAGGCGTCCACGACTTCGGTCGTCGCACCGAATCCGTCTGCTGCCCCGGTGAACGCCGGTGGGCAGACGGCAAATACCGGCGGGCAGACGATACCGGTCACGCATGCGGGGGCTCCGGCACAGGCGGGTGCTCCTACCCAGCCGGGCACGGCGGCACCGGCAACACCCGGAGCACCTGGAGCACCCGCGGCCGCACCCGCACCGGAGCAGGCGAATTCCCCTGCACCCCAGACGGTTCCCCCCGCACCCCAGACGGTTCCGGCCGCACCCCAGCCGCAACTGCCGACTGTTCCGCAGCCCGTGATCACCGCGCCGACGGTCCAGCTTCCCGATCTGGGCCAGCTCGGTAAGGCAGTTCCCACGGTGCCGACCATTCCGCATATCGGTGGCTGAGAGTTGGTTCTCCCGTGATAGGCAATACCCCCGTCGCACTGGATTCCCTGCCGTGCACGCGAGAGATCTTCCGGGAGTTGGATTCCGATGATCCCGCTCCCCTGCTGTACCTGATTCGCGGGCGCTCCGGCACCGGCAAGTCAACCCTGCTCACCGCCATCCGCAATCGCCTCCGCGCCCGCGGTATCCAGCTGATCGAGGCCGCCGCAATCACCTCGGCCGACCCCGCACCGTCACGTCACGACCTCCCTCGACCCGGCGCCTCCGCCGAGCCGGTCGCAGGCAGCCACGGTGGTTCCGGCACCCGAGCTGACGCGGTTGCAGTGCAACAGGCCCGCGGTGGTTCCGACACCCCGACCGACTCGGTCGCGGGAGCAATTCGCCGAGCCCGCAACAGTTCCGGAGCCCTGGCGGACTCGGCCCCGAGCGCAATGCAGCAAGCCCGCAGCGGTTCCGGAGGCGCTGCCGACCCGGTCCCGAGCGCAATACAGCAGGCCCGCAGCGGTTCCGGAGGTGCTGCCGACTCGGTTGCGGGCGCAGTGCAGCAAGCCCGCAGCGGTTCTGGGGCGGCGGCCCGGTCCCGGGTCGCCGTGGTGGTCGACGATGCGCACGGTTTGAGTCCGGCGGAGTTCGACAGGTTGTGTGCCGTCGCCGAATCCGGCGCCTGCACCGTCGTGATCGCGACGCTGCCCAGACCGCACGACACCCGACTGCGCGCCCTGGCCGAGCTGGTGGCGCGGCGCGGGCGGGTGGTCGATCTGCGGGCGCTCGGTGCGACCGAGATCGCCCCCTTCGCACGCGAACTCGGCATGATGGTGCCGCGCGGCCTGGCGCAGCACATCCACCGCCAGACCGCCGGAATCCACGGCGGCGTGGTGGCGGCGCTGACCGCGGCCTGCGCCACCCGGTTGGACGCGGGTCTCACCGCGGTCGACGATGCCGTCGCCGCCTGGGCGCGCGGCCGGCTGGACGACGCCGATCCGGACCTGCTGGACACCTTCGTGGTGGCCGCCATCGGCGCGGGCCTGGATACCGCCGAACTCGCCGAGGTGCTGGACGTGACCCCCACGGCCGCACAGGATCTGGTGGATCGCGCCCGCGGCAGCGCACTGGTCACCGATGCCGATCTCCTGCTGACCCCTGCCATCGCACCGCTGCGCACCCTGGTCGGCGACCGCAGGCTGCTCGCCGTGCAGCGCAGACTTCTGCAGGCCCGGCTGGACGCCGGCCTGCTGCGCGATCACACCGCCCTCCTGCTGGCCGAATCCGGCGTCCGCGACCCCCGACTGGCCGAATTCCTCTGCGCCACAGCAGAGAAGGCGGGTGACGAAGCCGTCCGCCACTACGCCGCCGCGGCGACGGCCGGCGCCGATCTCGATGCCATCGCCCTGCGCTGGGCCGATGCCGCCGCCCGCACCGGCGACTGCGACACCGCCCTCCGCCTCGCCGAACCCGTCCTGGCTCGCCCGCAGGCCGCGGCTGCGGAACTCGCTGCCGCGGTGCGCATCTGCGCGGGCGTCTGGACCCGCCGCGGTCTCGCCAATCGGGCCGCGCAGCTCTACACCTGGCTCGGCGCGGACCGAGTCGGCGCGGACTGGGCGGTAGCCGCCACCGTCCTGTACCTCGCGGGTCACGCGCCCACCGCCCGCGCCATGTCCACCTGCTCCGCCAACTGGCCGCCCACCGAGGCCACCGCCCGCACCGCCCTCATCGCCGACGCCCTGTCCGGCTCGGTCGAAACCCTCCCACCCCCGGCATATTTCACAGCGGATCCCGCGACCCGCACCTACCTGACCCCCGCCGACGCCACCCAGTTCGCGCCATCCCCACAGCGACCCACCGCCGGATTCGCCCCAGCGGCGCACCTGCCCGCCGCCGACGTCACCGGATTCGGCCGAGCGTCACATCTGCCCGCTCCCGATGCCGCCGGATTCGGCCGAGCGTCACATCTGCCCGCTCCCGATGCCACCGGATTCGGCCCTGCGGCACACCCGCCCACCGCCGACGTCACCGGATTCGACGCAGCGCCGCACCCGTTCTCGACCGACGCCAGCCGATTCTCCCCAGCGTCGCACCTGCCCAGCGCCCATGCCGCCCGGGGCACAGCTGATCGGGGTGCTGAAGGCGTGGAACGGCCGGCCCTCACCGGCGCTGCCCGATTGAGCGCCATGACGCATGGTTCGTCCGAACTCGCGCCGGTTCCACCGCGTTTCACGACTCGGGCGGGCGAGGCCGGGCGGAGTGCGGCGGTCGCGGCGGCATCGGCGCTGATTCACGCGGCGCATTCCGGGGTGGCGCCCAATGAGAATGGCGGGGATCGATTCCTGCCGTGCTCGGCGGTGTCGATTGCCACGCTGCTGTGCCTGTCCATGGGCGAACCCCGGCGGGCGGCGGACGCATTGCGCGGCGCCGGCCACAATCCGCAGAGCCTGGTGCTCGGCGCGTGGGTCGCCATGCTGGGCGGGGACGAGCAGTCCGCGGCCACCATGGTCGCTGGGCTGGACCTGGCCGCGCTGGATCCCAGGGACCGGCTGCTGGCGCACGGCGTCATCGTCGGATTGGCCAGGCGCAGCGGCGATCACACGGCCCTGACTCTGGCTTGGCAGCAGGCCTACCCGCTGTTCGACGAGGTGAGCGCGGACCTGCTGGCCCTGCTTCCGATCGGTGAATTGTGGCTTGCCGGAATCCGATTGCGCGATGAGGGCCGGATGACAACCCTGGTCGACACGGCCGGAGAACTGCTGCGCGGCCTGGGCGACCCGCCCGCCTGGTCGAATGCCTTCCACTGGTACGCGATTCAGGCCGCCATCGCCCACGAGAGCCCGAACGACCTGGTGCCGCACGCACATCGGCTCAAGGCCGCCGCCGAATCCGGCGATCCGCAGGCCGCCGCACTGGCGGACGCGGGCCGCACCTGGGTGCTGGTGCTGCGCGGTCAGGTGGAACGCAGTCAGGTGGAGGCGGCGGTCGGCCGCCTGGCCGGACTCGGCCTGATCTGGGATGCCGCGCGCCTCGCCAGCGAGGCCGCCCTGGCCGCCGGCGACCCGGTCACCGCGACCGCCCTGCTCAAGCTGGCCCGGACCCTGCGCACCCGGGCCCGCCCGCCGGAGGTGCGCGCACCGGCTCCGGCCGCCCCGCCGCCACGCCCGGAACCGCGCACCGATACGGTCCTGAGTGAACGCGAGCGAGAGGTCGCGGAGCTCGTACTGCTCGGCCTGACCTACCGGGAAATCGGGGCTCGCCTCTATATCTCCGCGAAAACCGTCGAGCATCACGTCGCCCGGATACGGCGTCGGATCGGTGCGAGCTCGCGTTCGGAGTTATTGTCAATGCTCCGCGCCATGGGTCACGGTTCACTCCTCGTATGACCACGGCGCGGAGGAAAACCAGGACGCACCGAGTGAGGTAACCACGATGGCCACAGGGGTGGGCCTGCGGATAGCCGACGACGAATCCGTCGTGGCCGTCGTCACGGGCGATGACGCGACACTCCCGGTGCACTACATCGTGCGCGAGTCGATCCTGCACATGGCCGATGACGGTGATGCGGTGCTCGGCGGCGATCCGCCGGAGGGCCCGTCGAATTCGATCCGCGGATTCGTGAGCGCCGTCGGCGATCCGGCGGGCATGCCGGTCGACGAGGGCGAGGCGTACCGCGCCGAAGACCTGATGGCCACCGCCGCCTTCTGCCTGATCAATCTGGCCGCCGATCATCTGAACGGCCCGGCCGAGTTCTATGCCACCCATCCGACGGGGTGGCCGGAGGAGAACGTCCAGGCCCTGCGCGAGGCCCTGGACTATCTGGGCCTGAAGTCGGTGGTGCTGGTCAGCGAACGCGATCTGCCGCAGCCGGACGCCGACGACACCGGAAAGTCGTTCGCACACAATGCCGCTCGCGCCGCACTGGCCGCGGTGCTGGCGACCCCCGCCGGTCTGACCCCGCCCGATCCCACCGCGAGCACCCAGAATGCCGCCGACGTCACCGATATCCTGCCCGCGCTGTCCGCGCCCGAGCCGCTGGCGCAGGCGTATTCGGCGGCCTTCCCGGCGGCCACCACCGTCGATTCCGCGGTCGGTCCGATCACCGCCGAGCAGCCGATCGTGCAGCTGCCGAAGCAGCGCGCCAATCGCGGCCCGTACATGATCGCCGCGGCCACAGCCATTATCGGGTTGCTCCTGGGTGGCCTCGGAGTGGCGGCGGTGTTGCGTCCGGACGATTCCCCGCCGGGCCCGCCGCGCGGTGAGGTGGCCAATCAGCCGGCGGCGACCGCGGGCGCGGTACCGCCGCTGCTACCGCCGAGTCCCGGGCCGTCGGCGGCCGTGGTGCCGGCGCCCGCCGATTCGTACGACGTCCCGACCACGACGGAACCGCCCAGCACCACGGTCCCGCCGCCCACCACCACCGAACCACCACCGCCGACCACCACGGTTCGGCCCACCACACCACCCACTACGCGGGGCTACCCGCCGTATTACACGTACCCGCCGGTGCCCACCTGGCAGCTGCCGACGGCTCCGGTCTTCCAGGACCCCTGGCCACAGAGTCCGTACTGACTTAGTAGAGACCTTCTGTGGTTTGTACCCTAAAGTGGTGCGCTGACCGATGTTCCGCAAAGTAACCGGATTGTCGGTCTGCTGGTGCACTACGAAGGGACTCCATGCGCAAGTTCATGGCGCGCCGCGCCACGGTCCGAGCTGCAACCATCACGTTCGCTTCGACCGTCCTAGTCGGAACCTTGTTCGCATCGATTCCCGCCGGCGCCGAGCCGGCCGATCAACTCGCCGCCGACAAGCTGCCTGCCGAACTGGTGCAGGCGATTTCGCGCGATCTGAAGATGACGCCGTCCGAATATCTGGACCGCGCCGCCAAGGCTCAGCAATTGCGGGACTACGCAACGGAATTCCGCACTCAACGCCCCGACGAGTTCGCGGGCGCCTGGATGGGCACCGACGGTAAGCCGGTCCTCGCGGTCACCTCCCTCGACGCGGCCAAGGTGGTCGCCGCCGACGGTTACCAGACCCGGCTGGCCCCGATCAGCGCCGACAATCTCGAGGGTTCGGTGGATCAGCTGAACCACTGGATCACGAGCCTGCCGCGGGAAATCTCCGGCGCCATCAACTCGGTGGCAATCGATTTCCTCAACAGCCAACTGGTGCTGAGTGTTGCGAACACTCCGGCCGGACATCTGCTGAATCTGCCGACCCTGATCGCGAATATCAAGGTGGTGCTGTCACCGGACAGCGGCGGCCCGGTCGAGCGGCGCCCGATGGGTGGCGACACCTATATCAGTGCCCCCACCTCGCTCAATGATTCGGCGTTGACGACCGTGGATGTCTGCTCGTTCGGATTCAACAGCGTCGATTCCTCCGGCAATGCGCTGAACATCAGTGCCGGGCACTGCAATCCGAATATCGGCAAGGACAATCAGCAGGCCGATGTCTACCTGCCGAATGTTCACAATCTGACCGCCAGCCCGCAGCTGGGCAGCTTCGTGCGCTCACAGCTGGGTGGCGGCAATGCCCTCGACTACTCGGTGATCAAGCTCAACGACTCCGCGGTGAAGGCGGGCATGGATCAGCCGTCGGTGCGCGGCGCCAACGGCACCACGCTCACCATTACCGGTGTGGCCGACCCGATCACCGGCGCGCCGGTCTGCAAGTCGGGCCAATCCTCCACGTTCACTTGTGGTTTCGTCGTGGCCGATCGGGTCGAGACGCAGCTGTACACCTCGGAGGGCCAGTCCAAGACGGTGCGCGGTTTCGCCAGCAGCGCCTGCACCCTCGGCGGTGACAGCGGTGGCGCGATCGTGTCGGGCACCATGGCGCTCGGCATCACCAGCGGCTCGAATGCCGCCGACGCGCCGAATTGCAACGAGGCCAATACCCAGCTGGCGCAGTACGGTGGAACCGCGAGCCTGGGCATTCCGATCCGCGCCATTCTCACCGATATCGACGCGAATTCCGGCGGCGGGCTCGGCAGCGGCATTCAGGTGCGTTCACGCTCCAACACGAACTGAATCTGAACTTCGGCCGAACGCGAGCCGAACCCGAATCCCCTGCAGGTTCGCGGTTCGGCTCGCGTTTGTGATCGAGCCGCGCACCCTACGCCTATGCCCACGAACCCTCAGCGCGAAACGCTCAGGAATTACGCTCGGGCGCGCGGCAATAAGTAGGCATAACGGGCTGGAGCCCATATAGTCGGCGTCATGCTCCTGCCACGTATGCGCTATTCCTCGCTGCCCGTGGGCCGCAGGCCACGGTCCCTCGCCCGATCCGCCGCGATCGCAGCCGCCGCGCTGCTGGTCGCCGGGCCGATGGCGGCAAGCGCACACGCAGACCCCGCCGCTCCCCCGGCTCCGGCCGGCCCGGCGCTGCCCGCGGAACTGATCACCGCAATCACTCGCGACCTCAAGATTTCGCCCCAGGAATACCTGGACCGCGCGACCCTCGGCCAGAAGGTGGCCGCCTTCTCCGCCACCGCGCAGCGCCAGTTCCCGCAGGTGTTCGCCGGCTCCTGGCTGGACGAGAACGGTAAGGCCGTTGTGGCGCTGGCCAACGGCGACGGCATCGACGGCGCCCGCAAGGCCGTCTCGGACGCCGGTTTCACCGTCAAGGACGTCGCCAAGAGCGAGACCACACTGCGCGGCGAGAAGAACGCCTTCCAGAAGTGGCTGGAGGGTCAGCCCGATACGGTCGCCAAGGCCGTGCGCGGTGTGGCCATCAACACCATGAACAACAGCATCGCGGTGCGGGTCGACCAGGCCGGCCTGGCACTGCCCAGTTTCGTCGATCCGGCGCAGGTCATCGTGATGGCCGTGCCGCCGACCGGCGGCGAGGACGCCACTGTCCCGCAGGCCGATCCGGTCGCCGGAGCGGGCGGCGGCCCCCTGGCCGCGGGCGACTCCTACGCCTCGGTGGCCGGCCGCATGTCGCTGCGCTGCTCGCTGGGCTTCAACGGTGACCTCAATGGCGCTGTCGTGAATATCACTGCGGGACACTGCGATCCGAACATCCCGGCGGCCGGTGGCGCGAACGCTCCCGGCGTGTACGAACTGGCCGCGGGTGATCACATCGGCAATCAGCTCGGCTCCTTCCAGAAGTCGATCCTGGCCGCGCAGGACTACTCGATCGTCTCGATCAACGATCAGTCCCGTGACCGCTTCAGCAACAACCTGGTTCGTGTCCCCGGCGCGGCGCCGGTCGCCATCACCGGCGTGGCCGATCCGGTCGTCGGCGCGCCCGTCTGCAAGTCGGGTTCGCGCACCGGCTTCAGCTGCGGCGTGGTGAACGCCGTCGACCAGACCGTCCAGGTCGGCGACCACCAGCAGACCGAGAGCTTCTCCGCCAATATCTGCGCCCTCCCCGGCGACAGCGGCGGCCCGATCGTCACCGGCACCCTGGCCCTGGGCATCTCCAGCGCGTCCTCGGTCGCCGACTACCCGATCTGCGAGATCCCCAACCTCATCGGCCTGATCACGGGCAATGCCCCGCAGCTGTTCGCGCAGCCGATCAGCACCGTGCTCTCCGACAACCCCGGATTGCGCGTCCGCACCAACTGAGCATGAGCAGCTGAAAAGGCCGGTAGCCCAGTGCTACCGGCCTTTTCGCATTCCCGGTCCGGGCAGTGGCAGCGATCGGGCGGCAAGTCGCCCGGAAACGGCACTGTTGAGCCGTGGTCCGCGCACCGGCCGATCGGTCATGCTGGATATATGTGTTTGGTGTTGCTCGGGTGGCGGGCGCATCCGGAGTATCGGTTGATCGTCGCCGCCAATCGGGACGAGTTCTTCACGCGTCCAACGGAATCGCTGCGCTGGTGGGACGAGGCGCCCGGATTGCTGGCGGGGCGGGACCTGGGCGCCGGGGGCCCGGTGCCGGGCACCTGGCTGGGTCTGGCCCGGGAATCGCATCGATTCGCCACGGTGACCAATGTGCGCGGGGTGAACGAGAAGCGCGCCGATGCGCGCTCCCGAGGCGCGCTGCTGCTGGATTTCCTGCGGGGTGAGGCGGATTCGGAGAAATTCGTGCGCGGCGTCGCGGCCGCCTCGGACGAATACAACGGTTTCAATCTCGTTGTGTCCGATCTGGAGACGCTGTGGTGGTACGGCAATCGCAGCGAGCAGGGTCCGCGCGAATTGACCCCCGGCTTCCACGGCCTGTCCAATGGCGCGCTCGCCGCATCCCTGGAGACCGGCGGTGAAATCCGCACCGGCACGGGCGCCCCGGCGTGGCCGAAGGTCCGGGAAGGGGTGCTGAGCTTGCGCAGGGTCGTCGAAAACGATCCCGGCGATGTCGGCCTACCTCGGGGTGCTGGCGGACCGCACACGGGCCGCGGACGCGGAACTACCGGACACCGGCATCGGCAAACTCGGTGAGCGCGTGGCCTCGTCGCGTTTCGTCAACCATCCGCTGCACGGAACCCGGTGCAGCACCGTGCTGCTGGTGCGCGAGGACGGGCGCTTCGAGATGACCGAGCGCACCTTCGCGCGCTTCGGCCGCCGCAAGGGCACGGTGTCCTTCCACGGCCGGCTCGAACTGCCCGACTGAGAAGACACGCCCGGGGATTACCCGGCCCCGGAAACACGACCGGCCCGCCCCGACGAAGCGGGCGGGCCGAACCGAGCGGTGGGCGAATTACTTACCGGAGGCCCACTGGGTGGTGCCATCGGGCGCCTGCATCGTGTTGATGAGGTCGATACCGGTGGCGAGCAGCGCCGGGCCACCCACGGCGATGGTGCCGAGGATGCCGCCGATGCCGGCGCCCGCGAGCAGGCCGGGGACGCAGGCGGCGACGATGGTGACAATGCAGCCGATGATCGCGCCGACGGCAGTGCCGACGAAGCCGCCGATGGCGGTGGCGATACCGAACTTGCTGGAGAAGTCATTCATCGCGCGCTGGTTTTCCATCGGCGAGGCGATGGGCTGGGCAGCCGCGACCGGAGCGACCGCGACCGGCTGGGTGCTGATCTGCGCATCGGCCGGCTTGGTCGGCACGACCTCGAGGACCTTGCCGTCCTCCTTGACATCGGCCGTGGCCGGAACCTTGGTGCCCGCGACGTCGAACTGCAGCGGGAAGGAGATCACAGTCGCCCCCTGAACGTCCTTGACGTTCACGACCGTCTGCTTCGGGTCCTCGGGCGTAGCGCCATCCTGCTGAGTGAGCTCGAAGGTCCCGTTCTTCAACGTGGACACGACGGTCTTACCGTCCACCTGCTTGCCATCGACGATGTGGCTGTCGACAAGCTTGGTGGAGTACGAGATCCCCGCGGGCTGAGCCGGTGCCGGAGCATCGTCGGCATGGGCAACGGTCATCCCCGTGGTCATTGCGCCGATGACCAAGGCAGCCGCCGCAGTGGTGCTGCGAAACTTCATTCGGTTTTTCCAATCCTTCATCAGGTTCGATCCATCGTCCGCACCTTCGCCACGCGAGGCCCTGGCTTCCCTCGGGCCCTGCCACGCGCTAACGGCAAACACTCCCCGAGCATGTGAAGATGCGCACAGACGTCGGACGGAGTGATCTTAATCGAAGGTTTGCCGGTTAGCGAGATTCCTGCTGCCCCCAAGAACTGTGTCTTTACTGTGACGTTCGAAGTAAGCCTGCCCTTTGTTAAGCGTGCGATTTGCCGGGATTTACGGTGTGGGAACACGCTGGACAGTTAAGTTACCGACGGGTAACTTACTGTTCGTTAGGATACGAGCCAACCGAGGCGGACCAGGCCGTCCCCGGAAGCTTGTTGAACCGGTCAGAAAGGTCGCGACATGAATGCCCTGACAGTGACACTGGGCACGATTGGAGCGGTGCTCACCATCTTCTGTTGGGCATCGCTCATCGGTGGCGCGCGAAGCATCGTGCGCACCATCATGGTCGGCCAGTCCGCACCGGATCGGTGGCGGCCGTTCTTCCCGCGCCTGAAAACCATGCTGATCGAGTTCCTCGCGCATACGCGGATGAACAAGTTCCGCACGGTCGGCTGGGCGCACTGGCTGGTCATGATCGGCTTCCTCGCGGGCTTCATCCTCTGGTTCGAGGCCTACGGTCAGGTCTTCGACCCCGAATTCCACTGGCCCATCGTCGGCGCCTGGGGCATCTACCACCTGGTGGACGAGATCCTCGGCATCGGAACGGTCATCGGCATCGTCACGCTGATCACCATCCGCCAGCTGAATCACCCGCGCCGGCCGGAGCGGCTCTCACGCTTCAGCGGTTCCAAGTTCGCGCCCGCCTACGTCATCGAGGCCATCGTCCTCATCGAGGGCCTGGGCATGATCTTCGTGAAGGCCGGCAAGATCGCCACCTACGGCGAATCCCACACCTGGAGTGACTTCTTCACCCAGGAGGTCGCCAAGCTGCTGCCCGCGAACGTCACCATGGTGTCGATCTTCGCGTTCATCAAGCTCATGTCCGGCGCCATGTTCCTGCTGCTCGTCGGCCGCAACATCACCTGGGGCGTTGCGTGGCACCGTTTCTCGGCGTTCTTCAACATCTACTTCAAGCGTGAGGCCGACGGCACCGTCGCGCTCGGCGCGCTGAAGCCCATGATGTCGCAGGGCAAGCCGATCGATATGGAGACCGCCGACCCGGACAACGACACCTTCGGCGTCGGCAAGTTCGAGGACTTCTCCTGGAAGGACATCCTCGACGTCACCACCTGCACCGAATGCGGTCGCTGCCAATCCCAGTGTCCCGCTTGGAATACCGGTAAGCCGCTGTCGCCGAAGCTGCTGATCATGTCGCTGCGCGATCACGGCTATGCCAAGGCGCCGTACCTGCTGGCCGGTGGCCGCAAGGATATGGGCGGCGACGAGATCGGTCTCGTCGATGCCGAGGGCAAGCCGAATGAGGCTGCGCTGTCGAAGATTTCGGCGGAGGCGCGGGCGGAGGCGGAGCGGCCGCTGGTCGGTGGTGCGGAGGTCAACGGCATCATCGATCCCGAGGTGT
>NZ_JBEXOK010000016.1:0-152396 GCF_040611495.1 Nocardia sp. NPDC006630 | reverse complement strand
GACCTGCTCGCGTCGCTGGCCAGGTTCCAGGACATCAATGCCGCGTACTTCGTCCGGCACCCCCTGGAGTCGAACTTCGAGCCGCTGGTGCCGCCCAGCCGCGCGCCCAAGGAGCTGGGCACCCTGCGCGTCGCCATCGTCGGCGCCGGGCCGGCCGCCAGCTACGCGGCCGAGGAGCTACTGCGCCGCGCCGATGTGGAGGTGGAGCTGTTCGACCGGCTGCCCACCCCCTACGGCCTGGTGCGCGCGGGCGTCGCCCCGGATCACCCGGGCACCAAATCGGTGGCGACCCTGTTCGAGTCGGCCTTCCGCCGCGACGCACTGGCGTTCCGGCTCAATGTCGAGGTCGGCAAGCACATTTCGCACGAGGAGCTGCTGCGGCACCACCACGCGGTGCTGTACGCGCACGGCGCCTCCACCGATCGCCGCCTCGGCGTCCCGGGTGAGGAACTGTCCGGCAGCATTTCGGCCACCGAATTCGTCGCCTGGTACAACGGGCATCCAGATTTCGCGGACCGCGAATTCGATCTGTCCGGTGAGCGGGCCGTCATCGTCGGCAACGGCAATGTCGCGCTGGATGTCGCGCGCGTGCTGACCGTCGATCCGGATGTGCTGGCCAAGACCGATATCGCCGACCATGCCCTGGATGCGCTGCGCCGCAGCAATATCCAGGAGGTCGTGGTGCTCGGCCGCCGCGGGCCGCTGCAGGCCGCCTACACCTCCTCGGAGTTCCTGGCGCTGGGGCATCTGAAGGGCGTCGACATCATTGTCGATCCCGCCGATCTGGAGCTCGATCCGGCCAGCCGGGCGGAGCTCGAGGATCCCCAGGTGGAGCCCTCGCTGAAGCTCAAATACACCCTCGCGCAGGAGTACTCGGTCAACAAGCCGAAGCCGGGCAACAAGCGAATCGTCTTCCACTACCTGGTTTCTCCGACCGAGATCACCGGAGACGGCAAGGTCGAGACCGTCGAGTACGTGCACAACGAACTCGCCGAGCAGAACGGCCGCATCGTGGCCCGCGCCTCCGACCGCACCGGGTCGCTCGACGTCTCAATGGTGCTGCGGTCGGTGGGCTATCACGGTGAACCGGTCGCGGGCGTTCCGTTCAACAGGAACGACGGCATCATTCCCAATATAAAGGGCCGCGTTGTCGACGCCGACGGCAATCCAGTCCCAGGCGTGTACGTCTCCGGCTGGATCAAGCGCGGCCCCCGCGGTGTCATCGGCTCCAACCGCGTCGACTCGCGGGAGACCGTCGACCAGCTCCTCCAGGACTTCATCGGCACCAAACTCGCTGCCCCGCAAGGCAACCGCGCCGCACTGGAGGAACTGCTGAACGCCCGGCAGCCCGACCAGGTGGGCCGCGACGGCTGGAAGGCCATCGATCAGGCGGAGACGGCCGCGGGCCGAGCCGGCGGACGTCCGCGTGTGAAGTTCACCAGCATCGAGAATCTTGTCGAAGCCGCCAAGGGCTGACTGCCTGCAGGTATCCCAGTCACCAGGAACACCGCGCCGACGATCGGCTCGACCATGCGATCGTCTCCGGCGTCCACACGGGCAGCCGATGAGCAATCGAAAGGGTCCTCCGCGATGGTGCGCACAAAGTTCTGCGACGTATTCGGCGTCGACTATCCCATTGTCCAGGGCGGCATGCAGTGGGTGGGCCGGGCCGAATTGGTATCCGCGGTGGCGAACGCGGGGTGCCTGGGCTTCCTCACCGCGCTGACCCAGCCGACACCCGAAGCTCTCGCGAAGGAGATCGTGCGCTGCCGCGAGATGACCGACAAACCCTTTGGTGTGAATCTGACAATCCTCCCCTCGATCACTCCGCCGCCGTATGCGGAATACCGCGACGTGATCGTGGAATCCGGTGTTCCGGTCGTGGAGACCGCAGGATTCAATCCCGCCGAGCATCTACCGGCATTCCGCGCCGGCGGAGTGAAGGTGCTGCACAAATGCACCAGCGTCCGGCACGCGGTGAAGGCTCAGGCTCTCGGCGTCGACGGCATCTCGATCGACGGCTTCGAATGCGCCGGCCATCCGGGCGAGGACGATATCCCCGGACTGGTGCTCATACCGGCGGCAGCGCAACAGATTACGATCCCGATGCTCGCGTCGGGAGGATTCGCCGATGCGCGCGGCCTGGTGGCGGCCCTCGCACTGGGAGCCGACGGAATCAACATGGGCACAAGGTTTCTCGCCACCGTCGAGGCGCCGGTCCACGACAACGTCAAGCGGCGCCTGGTGGCGGCGACCGAACTCGACACCGATGTGATATTCCGGCAACTGCGCAATACCGCACGGGTCGCCGGCAATGCCGTGAGCCGGGAAGTCGTCGCAATTCTCGACGGCGGCGGGCAGTTCGACGATGTCCGCGACCTCGTGGCCGGGGCCCGCGGCCGCCGCGTGTACGAGGAAGGCGATATCGATCTGGGCATCTGGACAGCAGGCATCTCCCAGGGACTCATCGACGATATCCCGACCGTCGCCGAGCTGATCGCCCGAATCCTCACCGGCGCACACGAACTCATTCGAGACCGGCTCGCCGGCGTCCTCGGCTCGTAATCGCTACGGCTTAGTCTCGTTCACCAGGAGGACGTTCTGACAGAGCGCGCGTACCCGATCGCGTCGTCGAAGCTCAGCGAGCGGCCCGTTTCCCGAGCAACGTCGTACTCGTGTGGATCGATGGTGTTCCGGACGCGCTGCTCGCACTCTTCGTGGAAGACAGGCAGATTCGGAAACAGAAAGGCATAGTTCTGCACGATGCCACCCAACGTTTCCGCGGCCGCCAGCATGATCGCGGCAGGTCCAGGCTGGTCCTCCTCGGCGGCCACCCAGGCCAGTACTTCGAGAAACGATGCGGCGCCGCGAACATCCTGCAGGCTGTGTGCCAACTCGAGCCCCTCATCGATCAGCCGGGCCACATTATCCCGTTCACCCCTGCGCCAGAGTTCGATACCGACACTCCACAACGCCCAGGCACGGGAGACGGATTCGCCGTGCGCTCCTGATATTTCGAGAATCCGCTGATTGCAGACCAGCGCCGATTCCGCATCACCGCGCGATTCATGTGCCCGCGCCAGTAGCGTCAAAGCAGTCGCCTGCGTCACGAGCTCCGCGGACCCGGCTACCGCGGCGTCGAGGTATATGCGGGCGAGCTCCGGATTGCCGCGCAATAGCATCACGAACCCGTCTGCGATATCGACCAGCGCCCGCGCCTCCGGATCCGTCAGCCGCTCCAGCAAAGCACGCGCCTGCTGGACGAAGGCAGCCGCTGCATCGGGATCACCCTGGTCGCTGGCCAGCAAGCTGGCGCAGTACAGGGTTTCGACTCGTTCGAAGGGCGGCTCCGCCGGCTGCGCGGCCAGTGCCCGATCCAGCCACCGGCGTCCCTCGCCGAGTAGGCCACGCGCAGCAAAGAACTGAAACAGGCTGATTGCCATCCGGGACGCGGTCGAGGGAGCGGCGGACAGGCCGAACTCCATCGCCTCCCGCAGATTCGGCAGCTCGCGATCGAGACGCCGGATCCAATCGATCTGCTGCGGACCGAACCACGCCGCCGTGAAGTCGCCGGTTACTCGCCGTGCCCAAGCCAGATGCCTGCGGCGCAGCTCGGCATCCTCACCTGATTCCCCGAGCTTCTCACGGCCGAAATCCCGTACCGTCTCGAGGAGCCGAAACCGAACCGCACCATGGGATTCGGTGCGGATCAGAATCGACTTGTCCACCAGCGCAGACAACGGATCGAGCACATCCTCGACCCGTTCCGTACCGCACACATCCTCCGCCGCTTCGAGTTCGAAGCTGCCCGCGAATACCGACAACCGGGCCCAGAGTTGCTGCTCGGCCGGAGTACACAGGTCGTAACTCCAGCCGATGCTCCATGCGAGCGACTGCTGCCGCCGCGGAGCGCCCCTGCGGCCGCGTGTCAGGAGTGCGTATCGATTGTCGAGCCGCTGCAGAATCTGTTCGGGCGAGAGGGTGCGCAGCTCTGCGGCCGCCAGCTCGATCGCCAACGGTAGCCCGTCCAGCCGGGAGCAGATCTTGGCCACCGTCGGTGCGCTCTCCCCGATGAGGGTCGCACCCGGCACCGCGGCTGCCACTCGCTCGGCGAACAGTGTCACCGCGTCCTCCCCCAGCGGGGCCAGTGCCAACAACGCCTCCCCCGGGATTCGCATCCCCTCCCGGCTGGTGGCAAGAACTCGCAGATCGGGACACCCGCATAGCAGCGATTCGACGAGCTCTGCGGCGGCGTCGAGGACCTGCTCGCAATTGTCGAGGACAAGCAACATCGTGCGCGAACTCAGATATTCGATCAGCGTCGACACCAATGGTCCGGCACCGTCATCGCATAATCCCAGCCGCGCGGCGACCAGGTCGACTACCGCGGATCCGTCGCGTAGTTCACCCATTTCGACCAACCGAACGCCGTCGGGGAAACGATCGAGCGCCTGAGCGGCAGCACGCAACGCGAGCCGAGTCTTGCCGATACCACCGATTCCCGTGACTGTGACCAGAGGAAACTCCGTCATGAGCGACTGCAATGCCGCCAATTCCTCGCTGCGGCCGACGAAACTGGTCAACTCCCGTGGCAGGTTGCTCAGCGTCGACCGGAAGCGGGCACGCGCGACCGGGTGCGGGGGAGAGTTCGCCGCCTCGACTTCGGCCGGCAACGCCATATCGTCGACTGCGAAGCCGTGTACGTCCTGCAACTGCCGAAGTTGGCTGCCCAGCAACAGGATCGACGGCCGGTCCTGCGGCCCCCGCGCCATGGCACCTTCGATGACGGTCGCGACGTCGTCAGGAATTCCGCTGCCACGCGGATCAGGCGTCGGCTCGGTGGCGATTCGCAGGAACTGGGTCACCACCTGTTCACCCCGGTGGCGCTCGAAAGCCGCATGTCCGGTCAATGCGCAGAACAACGTCGATCCCAGCCCGTAGACATCGGATGCTTTGCTCGGCGGATCACCACTGAGCGTTTCGGGGGCGGTGAATGCGGGTGAGCCGGTGAATGTACCGGTCTCAGTCTCGAACGCACCCGTGACATGCGCAATCCCGAAGTCGCTCAATGCCGGTTCACCATAGTCGGTGTACAAGATGTTTCCAGGCTTGATGTCGCGATGCAGAATCCCCGCGCGGTGCGCGGTTTCCAACGCGCCCGTCATCTTCACACCGAGCCGCAACACATCGGCCAGCGGCATCGGACCGTGCTCACGGATGCGCGCCTCCAGTGATCCACAGCGGCAGTAGGGCATAACCAGGTACTGGTATCCCCCTTCGGTTTCGCCGACCTGCAGCACGCCGACGATATTGGGGTGACCCGTCAACTGCCCCATCGCCTGCTGTTCACGAATGAACCGCTCGCGGTTTTCAGAGAGAGGTTCGGTAAGCACCTTGACCGCAACCGTACGTTTCAGCCCCGCCTGGACACAGCGGTAGACCATCCCGAACCCACCGTGGCCGATCTCATCGTCGACCTCAAAGCCGGCAGCGCCGAGCTGCGCGGCCACGACCGGACCTACATCGTGCTGCGTAGTGAACGGATCGGCGTCCGGCATCCACCACCTGCGATTCACCCCGACTGGAGTTTCAGCGTACTCGCGAGATCAACACTCGAGTGACGCCGACCGCAGCTGTCGTCCTCCAAGCGCAGGAGCGTGCACGTCACGTCAAGACCTATCCTCACCAGCAAAAATCCTCATCTACGCCACCGAACGTCCTGAAGATGTTCGAGCGGTACTACCTCAACTCCGTCAACGACCGCCTCCTCGGCAGGACCTAATCCGATCGCCACAGCGCCATGGTGAGAGAAAGGCTAGCCGACAGGCGCCCAAGCGGTCACCACTTGAATTCGTTGCCCGTTGCTCACTATCTCGGACCATATCGCCCGGCGACCGAGAGGCAGCTGCTGCTCAGCTTGCTCGGTGACCGTCGTGTACCAGTCGCCGTCCTCACGTTCGTCAACGTGAATATTGATCGCAGCGAAGTCCATGTCGCAGATCGTGAACCGCACGACAGCCCGACGTTCGAGGACTCGTGGGTCGCTGCGTCCATCGACCAGGTCCCATTCTGCCGCTATATCGAATTTCCGGACCCGTCTGGCCAAATTCGTCCATACCATCACTTCCTCGATCGATCCCCCACTACCTGTCGCAGTAGTTTCCCAGGCGCCCCCTCGGCGCACCGCGACATAGTTGTAGTGGCCACCGCCTTTGTCGAACCGCACCACAGACCCCTCCGGCGGCTCTGCAGGTATCGGCGGCGTGGTGGGACGAACCAGCGGAACCGGTCTGAGCACGGACCGCATCGCAGACAGGTCGTACGCGAGTGGGTCCGGCAGTGCGGGTCGCAGCTTGGCGACGGTGATGGGCGTCCCGTTCAGTACCTCTGTGCTCGCCTGGTTGGCTTTGATCGCGTCTATGCGGAGCTTTGCTGCGACGGCCGAGCCGGTGATGTCGCTCCAACAGGAAGTTGCGAGTCCGCGCTCCCGTAGATGCCGGATCATCGGCAAGAAACGCTGGCTCATCTGCGGGGTCAACTGCCCTACTCGCTCACCGTCTATACAGATCTCGACGCGGGCCTTCGACCGATTTCCTTCCGGCATATGCTCTTCCAGCGTGATGAACAGCAGTCCGTATCCTCGCGCGGGGACGTGCTTCAGCAAGACGTCGAAGTGCTCATCCTCCTTCGTCACCTGGACGATCGCGGACCGCGGCAGCATCGTGTAAGGAATCGGGGGCGGTTCGTTCAGTGGAACAGCGTCGCCGGGGTCACCAAGGGCGATCCGTATGTTCGCGGTGAACTCGATGCCGTCCCAACCGTCGTACTCGTTCGCCCAAATTCGACTGGAGGTCGTCGGCATGAATCCTGACGCGACGATGCGCCTGATGACTCCTGCCCACTTCTGGGCCTCGTCAGCTCCGATATAGCCGATCCTCTGCCCGGCCGATCGGACCGATATCGTCCACAGGCCTTGGGCGCCTTCCGGTTCGGGAACCAACTCGACCTCGAGGGTCAGCTCCCGATCCCCCACGGAAAACTCCTGAGGATACAGACTTCGAATCGCCGGCAAATGCTGTCGTTCGACGGCGACGTCATAGTCATAGTGAGTTCGCGCCTGGGTCCACAACCGATACGGAGTACCTACAGCTCGCCGCGTAGGTGCCGCCTCGAACACAGCTTCGGAGTCACTCACGTCCGCCGGGGGAACTCGGGTTTCGATCGGCTCGGTTTCCGGATCATCGTCGATCTCGACACCGAAATCCGTTGCCAGACCTGCCAGCCCGGACGTCCAGCCTTGCCCGACCGCTCGGATCTTCCATCCGTCGCCGCGTCGGTAGACTTCGCCGAATTGCAGTGCCGACTCCGTGAAGGCATCCGCGATGATGTACTCCGCCAACGCCCGACCCGCTCCATCTACGACGATGAACGTGAGCTTACCGAGCGCCCCGAAGGTGCCGGAAGCGAGACTTCCCACCAGAGCCACCGTCTGAATATTGCGCGGAACCGCCGAGAGATCGATCGCGATGCGCGCCTGCGAGCCCTCACCAGCTTCGGCGCTACCAAGGAATCGCACCGAGCCGTTCAGCGACACGGACTGGTTGAAGAAGACGAAATCCCTGTCCGAGAACACCTTTCCGTCCGCGCCGAGTAGCAGTGCCGACGCATCGAGCTCGATCCTCGAATCCGCCCATCCGATGAGGACTTCGACGCGACAAATATGACCTGGCAGCGGCAAGTTCTGCCCCTTGGACAGTCTCGGGCGGGCCACAGTCCAACCCTTCTACAACTCGGCAAGCACCGTCATCAAAAAGCCGGTCGAGACCCGGCACCTATCGCATCGGCACGGTATGTAAGGGCGTTGCACCGATTCTCGATCGAGCTCGGACACCGCACCGACCCCGCTACCAATACTCGATTATCAAGATCAATCTCGCCGTTTGCTGCCAACGCCCCCTCGATTGTCAATGACAGCGACCGTACTCGCAGCGTTGGTGAATTCCGCCGAGCGACAATGTTTCCCCGTCGGCAGCGGATCAGACCGAACGGCACTGACAGAACAGAACGGTATCCTGAAGGTCGCGAGGGACTGGCCGGGCAACGAGCCTGTCAGGAGCCTTCATGTCCGAACACCCTCGTATTCCACGCGATGGCACCGACACGGGTGCGGGAGAAGCATTGCGACGCTTGCTGGCCGAGCCGACGATATCGATCCCTGACGCGGCCAGGCTCCTCGGGATCGGACGTTCCACCGTCTATGCCGCGGTCAAATCCGGTGAGGTACCCGCTATTCGGGTCGGCCACCGAGTGCGCATTCCGTCCACATGGATTCGCGAGGCACTACGGGTCGATGACGAACCGGACATCGGCACACGGTAGCGCTTCCGCGACCGGCCGGCACAGCATTCCGCCGTCCGTCGCCATGCTCGTTGACCACGTAGTGCACATCCTGCGCCGGACAACGGGAAGGTCCCACTTCCGCTCGGTCGAAGGGTAATCCCACTTCCTCATGCCTGCCCCTCGAACGGACGCCGAGGGGAAACAACGGCACGCGACCTTGCGTGTTCGGTGCACCCGCATTCGCACCCCTTTCACACTTCGTCGTCGATGCCTCACGGTGCCGAAATGCTTGCACCCGAAAATAATTCGCCGAATCCGGCTGGTAGCTCGAATGGTCGCCGGCCCGAGTCGGCATCACCGATCCACCCCCACGATCTACCCGCAGACAGGAGACCCCGCATGCCCGGCACATCACCCCCGGCCAGAAGGAGACGCCGGGCCGAGCCGATCGACAAGCATGTCGCGAAGAACGGCACGGTGACCTACCGGTTCCAGGTCGACATCGGAACCAAGCCCGACGGCACTCGCAACCGGCAGCAGTCCACCTATCGGACCCTGGCCGAGGCACGGCGCGAATATCGCCGGATCACAACAGAAGTCGCCCGCGGAACCTACGCCGCGCTCACGGAGATCACCGTCGAGGAAGCGTGCGATCAGTGGCTGGCCGATCGTCGCAGGATCCGGCGGAACTCACTCGAGCGCTGCCGCCAGGACCTGAAGCCGGTACGCCGCCGACTCGGCAACAAGAAGCTGGCGCAACTGACCAAGAAGGACGGGGACGCGCTGGTGGAGTGGATGCTGTCCGAGGGGCGGCGCTCCCCCCGCCAGCCTCGGCCCGACAGCATGGCGTCCCAGGTCGCCGCACTGATAGCGCTTCACCCGGACGGCATCTCGACCGCGGAACTCACCGCCCAGTTCGGCAGGAAGGTGCACCATAGTCTGGCGAGTCTCGTCCAAGCAGGTCGGGTGTCCCGCCCGCGACGAGCCGTCTATGTCCTGACGCCACCGCCGGTCACCGCTGCGGCGCCTGGAGGCGTCAAGCCGGTCACGGTCAGGTCGACGCTGAGCACCTTCGCGATGATGGTGCAGTCCTACGTCGATCAGGGTGTGCTGCCGCGCAACGTCATTGCGCTGGTGGACCGGCCGGCCGACGTCATCACCGACCACGATGAGGACGAGACGAACGCCAAGTCCTGGACCATGAGCGAGGTCGAAGCCTTCCGGGCCGCGATCGCCGGCGAGCGCCTGGCCGCGTGCTGGCTGATGTCGTGTTACGGGATGCGCCGCTCGGAAGTGCTGGGCGCGCGGTGGCGCCGGCTCGACGGCACCGCGTTGCGGGTGCGCCGGGGGCGGGTCGTCATCGGCACGGAGACCGAGGAGAACCTGCCCAAGTCTCGCCGGAGCCGTCGCGATCTTCCGCCGCCCCCGGATCTGGCGGCCGCGCTGCGCGCGTTGAAGACCCGGCAGAAGGCCGAGTGCCTGGCACGGGGTGAATCCTGGTCCGACGATCGGCTGATCGCGGTGCACGAGGACGGGAGCCCCGTGCGGCCCGAGTGGTATTCCGGCGAGTTCCAGCGCATCCGTGCGCGCGCCGGACTGCGCCGAATTCCGTTGAAGGGGCTGCGGAACACGTCGGTGTCGCTGATGCTCGCCTCGGCGATCCCGGTGCACATCGTCGCGGCGTGGCACGGGCACGATCCGGCCATGTCGTTGAGCATCTACTCCGACGCGCATCCTGCCGATCTGCAGGCGGCCGGAGCCGCACTCTTCGGAGCAGACGGCGAACGCAGAGCACGGCAGGTTGGCAAGCTCTAGGCAAGATGGAGCGCCCGGGGCCGTGCCTCGGAGCCCGTAAAATCAGCCCTGACCAGCCCCGATAGACCGGCATCGGTTCATCGATCACTACATCACCGGCGTGCTGTACCCGCGCAGCGCCCTGGATCTCGTCCGGGTGCTGGTTGCCGTCTGCGTGCTCGCCTCCTGGGTCGGGTTCCGGTTCCGTGCCTCGCAGAGCCGATACGGTCGGGCCATCAAATAGGCGGCCACCATGGAACGTTTGCGCAGTTAGAGACATTATGCCGGTGGGATTAGGTTGACGGTTCGGGTGCCGGGGCGGCGAGTTCATCGAGGCGGTCGGCGCAAACCCACGCGATCAATTCCGGATCAGCGGAGACCCGACGCAGGTTCGGTGCCCGCAGCGCTGCCAGCGCGACCGAGTGCACATTGACCGGATCTGTTTGCGGCCGTTCGATGATTCGGCGGTCCCGATGTGCTGCCCGCGCACGCCACCGATCACAACTGTTCTCTCCGTGCAGGATTTCACCGGCACAGCGTTCCGCGGACGATGCGCGCGTTATCGTCCGAATCCCATCTGTTCGCCAACAACCACCGCGAGTTGAATCGCCAATGATGCCGCCGCCATCGAGTACACACTCGACAGCATCGACGGACCGGTCGTCCTCGTTGGACACTCCTACGGCGGTGCCGTGATCACCAACGTCCACGATGCCGAGGTCGATGCCTCGCACGCTTCACTGGTCTCTCAACCGGCCGTAGTCGCCGGCTTCATCGAACAAGCCGCTCAGTAAGGACACTGCCATGACCGCATCACCGGTTGACCAATCCACTCTCGACCAAATCGCCCGTGCCAACGAAAGCGGCCGCACCCCCGTGGTTTTCGTGCACGGACTGTGGCTGCTGGCCGGCAGCTGGGACCGCTGGGCCGAGCTTTTCACCGATGCCGGATACGCGACCGTTACCGCCGACTGGCCCGACGATCCGGCCACCGTCGCCGAGGCGCACGAGCATCCGGAAGTGTTTGCGGACAAGACTGTCGGCCAGGTCGCCGACCATGTCGCGGACATCATCGGCAAGCTGGCCCGCAAGCCCGCGGTGATCGGGCATTCCTTCGGTGGGCTGCTGACCCAGATCGTCGCCGGCCGTGGCCTGTCGGCGGCCTCGGTCGCGATCGACGCCGCTCCGTTCCGCGGTGTGCTGCCCTTGCCGATCTCGTCGCTGCGCTCGGCCGCCCCCGTCCTGCACAATCCGGCCAACCGCCATCGCGCTGTCCTACTGACCTTCGACCAGTTCCGCTTCGGCTTCGCCAACGCGGTCAGCGAGGACGAGGCCCACCAGCTGTACGACACCTTCGCCGTGGCCGCCCCCGGCGCGCCGCTGTTCCAGGCCGCCGCCGCCAATCTCAACCCTTGGTCGGAAGCCAAGGTGGACACCGAGAATCCCGAACGCGGCCCACTGCTGGTCATCTCCGGCGAGAAGGACAACACCGTCCCCCGCGCCATCTCCGAAGCCACCTTCCACCTGCAGCGTAAGAACCCCGGTATCACCGAGTTCCTCGAATTCCCCCACCGCGGCCACACCCTCACCATCGACAGCGGCTGGCAAGAGGTAGCCGAATCCAGCCTCAAATTCCTCCAGCGCTTCGCCTGACTTACCCGGGCGGCGGAAGAGCCTCGGCGCGAATGCCGCCGCGGGCGTGAACGTTCTTGCCGGTCCGCACCTGTTCGAACGTGCGCTCCACACGCGCCCAGCGATATCCGCGACGAGTCCATGGCGGAAAATGCGGTATTCATGGCGCACAAAGGGGGGCGCACGGTCCCGAGAACGCGCACACTTATCCTGCGCCGATCATTCAGAAGCTCTGTGGTCCAACAGGTTCCAGCTTTTCAGCGAGCCTTCGGGCAACGCATCCAGTATCCGATCAGAAGGGGTCCCACATGCCTATCATCACCACGCCGGACGGCGTCGACATCTACTACAAGGACTGGGGCACAGGACAGCCCATCGTCTTCAGTCACGGCTGGCCCCTGTCCTCGGACGACTGGGACGCACAACTGATGTTCTTCCTCTCCCACGGGTTCCGGGTTGTTGCTCACGACCGGCGCGGCCACGGTCGTTCCGCGCAGGTTGCCGAAGGCCACGATATGGACCACTACGCCGACGACCTGGCCGCGGTAGTCACCCATCTCAATCTGTCCGACGCGGTTCATATCGGTCATTCCACCGGCGGTGGGGAGGTTGTGCGTTACCTCTCGCGGCACGGACAGGACCGGGCGGCCAAAGCCGTGCTGATCAGTTCGGTACCGCCGATCATGGTGAAGACCGCCGATAATCCAGGCGGTTTGGACAAGTCGGTCTTCGACGACATCCAGGAACAAGTCGCCACACGCCGGGCGGACTTCTTCCGCTCGTTCGCTGAAGGACCGTTCTACGGCTACAACCGGCCCGGCGCGCAGCCCTCGGAAGGGGTGATCGCCAACTGGTGGCGTCAAGGTATGGCAGGTGGCGCCAAAGCGCACTACGACGGTGTCGTCGCGTTCTCTCAGACCGATTTCACCGAGGAACTGACGAAGATCACGATTCCCACCCTCGTCCTGCACGGGGAGGACGACCAGGTGGTCCCGATCGCCGACAGCGGCATCCGCTCGGCCGAACTGCTGCCCAACAGCACCCTGAAGACCTATCCGGGCTTCCCCCACGGAATGCCGACCACCGAGGCCGCGACCATCAACGCCGACCTGCTCGCATTCATTCGCTCCTGAGCAGCGAGACTCGTCGACGCCCCCGGTCGCGGAACTCGGCCCTGAATCCACCTGTGTGCGCAGGTGGTTCAGGGTTGGTCGTTGGCTCGCTGCCAGTCCCGGGGGGACATACCGTACGCACCGCGGAAACGCCGGGCGAAGTGGGAGAGGTTGGTGAAACCCCAGTGACACGCCACAGCGCCGATGGGCGTGCCTCGGCCCAGGCGCGCCAGGTCGGCATGCGCACCCTCGAGACGCGCGCCGACGATCCACTGGCTCAACGGGATTCCGCGCGCGGACCAGATGTTGTATAGGTGCCGCACCGAAATGTTGTGTGCTCGCGCGATCTGGTCAGGGTTGAGGCCCGGATCCCAGAGACGCTGTTCTATATACGCGGCTATGCGGAGATAGAGCGTGTCGTGCAGGTCCCCGCGCTGGCGAGGGTCGTCTGCGGCAGTGGTGATCAGGGCCCGAACCAATTGGGTAGTGGCTGATTTGAGCATGATCCGCGCGGATCCGGGCTCGATATCGCCTTGCTCGCCGAGTGCGGCGATATGGGCGGTGACCAGCCCGTACAGTGGGCTCGATTTGAGTTTGGTGGCCGCGCTGCGAACGGTTTCCACCGGCAGCGCCAGCTGGTCGTAATCGAAGATCACCACTTTCGAGCCACCGACACCGTTGGATGAGTAAGCCGAGGTGCTGGTGCCGTCTGTGAGCGAGAGCTCGCCCACGTCGATGATCTGGTCCGCACCGCAGTGTTCGAAGGTCCCGGATCCGGTGAGTTGCACACCGAGGCCGACGCGTTCGGGTGCGGCCACACGCAACTGTGCGGCGCCGCGCAGCACGCTCAGGCCAGTGCCGATGAACTGTGTCGCATGCACGCCCTCGCCCAGATCCCACACGGCGAATCGATGCCACAACTGGCCGGCGACCGCGCCGAATTGATTGATCGAGGGAATCTCATTGTCGGCCAGCAGATCCTGCGCTGCCGCGATGCGTTCGCTCATCGGGAGCAGACCGGTATCCAACACCACTACCATGCGCACCTCCCACGGCCCCTCCAAGGAAGGGCGACACCATGATCGAGCGTAAACCAGTCGTTGGCGTTTGCGACGAGCCCGACCGCCCGAGTGATCCACGGCGTCCGCCTTATCCCACCCGACCGATGACTCCCGCCCGTCGTGATGCCGAATTTGATGCCAGATCCGGATAGTGGCCGCCAATTTCTCGTGCGCAGGTAGCGACCCGACGCTGATCACGGTACCGGCGTGGCCGGGAAGGTCTTCTCGCCGCAGAAACGTTGGGCCACTCCCGCATCGCTCAGTCCGGAATCCCCGCGTGGGCCCTCATCGTCCGCGCGACAGGCGGGGGCCGAGCCGTCCGCGCGGTAAGTGAGGATGATCTCGGCTACCAATTCCAGGCGTGCGCCGACGAAGTGCCAGAACGCGAGATAGTGGTCAGCGGGCCCACTTTTCGCCATCGCGGCGACGTAGCCGTCCGGTGTGCGCTGGACTCCCATCCCCAATACCCGTCCCTCGTCCAGTCCTTGGACCTCTCCGGCGTCGACGAATTCCGGTGCCGAATCCGTGGCGCGGTAGATCTCGTAGTCCGTCCCTCCGGTTCCGGCGTCTACCGGTACCACCAGCTGATCACGCCCGTCATCGGCCAGGTTCCGCAGCTCGGGCGGTTCGCGCATGATCGAGCTCAGTGTGCTGATGACGGTCTGACGAACCTTTCCATCTGCGATTACGGTGATGGTCATGCGATTTCGATGACCCACCGGATCGGGGCCGCTGAACCGCACGATGAAGGTGTACCCGGCACGGTCGTGGGAGATCAGCTTGCAATCCGTGGGTTCCGCCGGGGGATCGCGATCGAGGTCGCCGCACAGCGGGAGTGCCGCGTCCGCAACCGGGGGCTTGGATGTGGTTGTCAGCGTTGTGGTCGCGGCCGCTGTCGTCGTCGAATTCATCGTCGTCGATGCGGTCGCACGTTCCGTACCAGTACTGCCGTGAGATCCGCACGCGGCAACCGGCAACACGCACGCCGAGACCGCTACCGACACGATTGCCCGAACAAAGAAACTTTTCGCCCCCATGAGGCCCGACAGTACTTCCCCGAATCACGTGGAGGCCAACGAGATTCTGATGCCTTTGGAACCAATTGGGATTGGGTATGACGTCCTCCAGCAGCAATGTCAGTGGCGGCGAAGTCGTCGACATCTTCCACTGGGTCAACCTCGGGCAAGCGATCGACAACAGAGCACTGCGCGGGGCATGCTCGAATATGACAGGGAAGCAATGGATTACCTGAGAGTGGGGTGGAAGCACTGACGGACGCGGTGACGCGTTCGGACAGGGCTTCGAGGAAGGTGGAGTCGGTGCCGGTTCAGTTGCCGCGACTGGTGACAGAGCGGATGTTCCGCCACCGGTTCGCGGTCCTGCCTCCCTGGTAATGTCCGAGAATAGGGAGGATGGGATGGGATTCGCCGCGCGGCATGGTGATTCGACAGTAGCCGCAATTCGGCGGCGCGCACGGGCGTGGGCGCTACTACTGCTGGGACTTGTGTTGACAATCGGTTTGATTCTGGCCCCGTTTGTGTTCGTGCTGTACGAACTCCTGGCACTGGCCGTTGCCCACATGTCGTAACGCGGAAATCGTTGGGACGCTGGCATCCTGGAAACGCAGGTGGGGGTGGATACCGAGATCCGTGCGACCGCAGTGGCATGGCTGCGGCGCGGCGTCGGATACCTGCGGCCACATGTGAGCTCGGGCCGAGCAACGCCGCATGGCAGGTCGTACCTGGATCCGTTGTGCTGGTTGACATTGACTGATCGGTCTAGCGATCCAGGGCAACAGATCCGACGCCGCCGCTACTGGCCGCAAAGCTTACGGGCCGCATAAGCTCGGGTTGGTTTTGCGAAACCGACTGCGAACCATATCGTTTCGGGTACACAAGGCGGGGGTAGTGACTGTCGCAGCAACGGCGAGGACCGGCGGGCGGGTCTGGAAGTGGCTGCGACAATTCCGCCGCGGTCTACTGGGTTTCGCCGGTCAGTCGTCGGGTCAATTCGTCGGCATACGGGTAGCCACCGCACTGATTCTCAACGCGAATCGGAACGGTGAACTGTGCGTGCACGTTTGGAACAATCCGCCCCTGTGCATTGCCCTGCCACTCTGACGCAACCGCCAAACGTTGATCGGCGCGCATCGTTTCCAGCCGAATCCGACGTGTCACGGGCCTGGATCGTCGGCCACAATTCGTCAGCCCGAGGGAAGTCTCCCACCGGAGCATGGACGATGTGGCGAGGCAGTCAGGTTCCGCCGGGTTGAGCCTGCCCGGCCATCAGACCCGAACTCTGTTCTGCGACAGTTTTATCGAGGCAATATGAATCGACGCAGGCCGGTCGGAACCGAGGGTTGCGAACGGGATCGGGACCCGTTCATCAAGAACTCTCATTGTCGTAGGGACGATTACCGCCGAGAGAACCGGCGCCGTACAGGGTGGGGCAGACTACACACTTCATGTCTCACGAGTCCTGCCACCAACCAAGATTGACACGCCCGCGGAGATCACCGTCCATGTCAGCGGTCGCAGCAGGTGCTGCGAGGCGGACGGGCCACTCCCGATGAACGCCGAACAGGTGCTGTTCCTGGCCCGGAAAGATCCACGCACGTTCATGTCGCGAACGACGGCTGGGGCCGAATGCCTGTGCACGACAACACCGTGTCATACGGCACCAATCCTTCGGACTCGCACACCGAGACTCTCGACGAGTTGGCCACTCAACTCTCCGACCCCTGACTACGCAATCACAGTCCCATCCATTTCGCATCGTCCCCGTCAATATCACTTGGTAGCAACGGACTTCTGATCAGCGAGCCAGCGTCACGCCCAGGCAGGAACGGGCGAGTACCGAACGCGATGGACGGCCTCGGGGAGACGATCACCGATGACCTCGCCGTGAGCGGCGACTTCCCTCGAGATCGTCGTGAGCAATTCCCGCACCGTTGAGGGATGCCTTCGCATCGCACGGGCCAGCAGCTTGATCGTTCGCCCTGATCGCCACCGCCGCCAGACCTCTTCGACCTCTGGTGCTACCCGTTCCACCCGAGAAACGAACGCAACTCGAGTCGGTCCACTCCGAACTCGGCGTGGTCCGCCGGCCGCGAATGAGAGCGGCCAGTGGATCTTCCGCGAGCGCGCGCTGGCCTGTCCGGTCAGCGCGGTCAGCGACAGGTGCGGGTGCCCCCTCCAAGAACACCCCCAATAAAGCGCCCGGGGCCTTGCCTCCGAAGCCGTGAAATCACTCCTGAACAGCCTCGACAGACTGGCACCGGTTCATCGATCACTACGTCACCGCGTGCTCTACCCCCGCAGGGCGCTCGAGCTGGTGCGAGTACTTGTGGCAGTGGCCGCGATCGTGTCGTGGGTCACACTGGTGTGGCGATTCCGCCGCGCCGATACGACGGTCTCGTCGACGAAAACCGGCCGCTGAGCTGGGCTGGCTGGACCAGATAAGTAGGTATGCCTTACCTTTACCAAGTGAGTTGGGCCGAGGCAGTACCAAACCTTCTGATCTGCTTGCGGGAAGGCCTCGAGGCCGGTCTCGTGGTGACGATCCTGCTGGCAGCCGTGCGCAAGGCGTCGACGGCCGAGCGTCCGTTGTCTGCGACACCGGTCTGGCTCGGGCTGCTCGGGGCGGTGTCGGTGGCGGCCAGTTTCGCTGCCGTGCTGACCTATTCGACCAGCGTGATGTCGAGTTCGGCGCAGGAGACCGTCGGCGGAGTGCTGAGCGTGCTGGCGGTCGCACTGGTCACCTGGATGGTGTTCTGGATGCGCCGCACCGCCTCGACCCTGTCGAAGCAGCTGCGCGGTGAGGTGACCCGAGCCGCGGCCATCGGGGCGGGTGCGCTGGCGGTGACCGCATTCCTGGCGGTCGGGCGGGAGGGGTTGGAGACCACGCTGTTCGTGTGGACCGCGGTCCGGGCCTCCGGGGCCACGCTGGCGCCCCTGGTCGGCGCCACCATCGGCCTGATCGCCGCGATCGTGCTGTGCTGGTTGCTGTACCGCCAGAGTGTGCGGCTCAACCTGGGTGTGTTCTTCAGCCGAACCGCGCTGCTGCTGATCGTGATCGCCGCGGGCGTGCTGGCGTACGGGCTGGGCGAACTGCAGAACGCGGGCCTGATCCCGGGCGCGCAGTGGATCGCCTTCGACCTGAGCGCCCATATCGACGCCAACTCCTGGTGGGCCTCGCTCATCACCGGCGTCACCGCTCTGCAGCCGAAGATGACCGTGCTGCAGGTGGTGGCCTGGGCGGTCTACCTCGTCGTGGTGCTCACCATGTTCGTCCGCGCGGGCGCCACGGCCCCGCAGCCGGCGGCGCCCAAGCCCGAGCCCGCCGGCGAGCACGAGCATGCCGGCGACTGGTTCGAGCGGATCGCGGGCAAGCGCCTGGCGGTGGTGGGCGCGGCCCTGGTACTGGTGCCGGCGCTGGCCGCGGGCCTGGCCATCGCGCTGCTGCCCGCCGCGAGCGAAGGCGCTGTCCAGGCGGTCTCGATCACCTCGAATTCGTGTGCGCCGGAATGGAGTTCGGCTCGTTCGGGCAGCCGGACGTTATCGGTGAAGAATGACAGCGGTAAGGCGGGGGAGATCACCCTGGTCGATGCCGACGGCGCGATCGTCGGTGAGATCGAGACGATCGGTGCGGGCACCACGGCCGATATGACCGCGACTTTGAGCCGCGGCAGTTACACCGTCAAGTGCGCGATGTCGGGCCAGGCGGTGACGAGTTCGGCCACGGTGCAGGTCAGCGGTACCGCGGATGCGCCGCCGGCGGTGAAACCGGTCAGCCAGGACGACCTCACGCCCGCGAACGACGCCTACCAGGCCGCCGCCGCGCAGACGCTCGGCCGGCTCACCGGAACCCTCGGCGCCCTCCGCAACGACCTGCACGCGAACAATATCGCCGCGGCGCAGGCGGATTGGCTGGCCGCCCAGGAGCAGTGGGAGCGGGTCGGCGCCTCCTACAACAGTTTCGGTGCGGCGGGCACCGCCGTGGCCGGCCTGCCCGGTGGTCTCCCCGACGGGGTGAACGATGTCGGCTTCACCGGCCTGCACCGCCTCGAGTACGGCCTGTGGCACGGACAGGGCGCCGCGCAACTGCTGCCGATCCTGGACAGACTGGGCGCCGATATCGCCACGGTGCAGCAGAACCTGAGCTCGACCGATCTGGCCGGCGACCCGACCAACCTGCCGATCCGCGCGCACGAGATCCTCGAAGACGCACTGCGCGACCATATTTCGGGCATGGACGACTTGGGCGGCGGCGCCGCCTATCCGCTCACACTGGCCGATATCGATATCACCCGCACCGTGATCAGCGGCCTGGGCCCGCTGCTCGATGAGCGGGCGCCGGACCTGCGCGCGACCATCACCGCGCGCCTGGACACCCTGCAGCGGGCGCTGCTGGCCACCCAGGACGGCGGCAAGTGGCGTCCGCCCGCCCAGACCCCACCTGCCGCACAGCAGTCCGTGAAGGCCGCACTCGGCGGCGCCCTGGAAGTTCTGGCCCGGGTTCCCCGGTTGCTGGAAGTTCCCGCCGCCCACTGATCCTCGACACGTAAGGCTTGCCTCCGATGAACCTCAGCCGACGCAGATTCCTCTCCGGTGCCGCCGCCGGTGCGGCGGGAACGGCCCTGACCGCGGGACTCGTCGCCGAAGGCGCCCGGGTGGACGCCGCGGCCTCGGGCACGCCCTCCCCTGCCTCGGCCTACCCGTTCCACGGCGTGCATCAGGCGGGCATCCTCACCCCGGGCCCGGCGGACAAGCAGAACGCCTCCTGCTACGCGTCGTTCGATGTCACCGTGTCGAACAAGGCCGAACTGGCCGAGCTGATGAAGACGCTCACCGGGCGCGCCCGCTTGCTCACCGCCGACTACACCCCGCCTGACCTCGGCCTGGGTCAGCCGCCGTCGGACAGTGACGTGCTCGGCCCGGATACGCCCGCCGACGGGCTCACCGTGACCACCGGTGTGGGCGCGAGCCTGTTCGACGACCGGTTCGGGCTCGCAAAGCTCAAGCCGGCGCATCTGACACCGATGAAGATCTTCCCGGACGACTCGCCGGAGGACGCGTGGATGCACGGCGATGTGATGCTGCAGCTCTGCGCCCATCACCCCGATACCGTCCACCACGCGATCCGTGACATCACCCGCCAGACCCGCGGCGCGCTGCAGCTGCGCTGGAAGATCGAGGGCTACAACTCGCCGCCGCGTCCCTCGGGCACCGGCCGGAACCTGCTGGGCTTCAAGGACGGCACGGCCAATCCGACCGGTAAGGACGCCGAAGCGCTGATCTGGACCGGCGATCCCGCCGAGCCGGCCTGGACCCGCGACGGCACCTATCAGGTGGTGCGGCTGATCCGCATGCTCGTGGAGTTCTGGGACCGGGTCTCGATCAACGAGCAGGAGAACATGTTCGGGCGCCGCCGGGATTCGGGTGCGCCGCTGGACGGCAATCAGGAATTCGACACCCCCGACTACGAGCGGGATCACGACGGCACGGTCATTCCGCTGACCTCGCACATCCGCCTCGCCAACCCGCGCACCCCCGATACCGCACGGCAGCAACTGGTTCGGCGTTCCTACAACTACGATCTGGGCATGGGTCCGAACGGCAATATGGCCGCCGGGCACATCTTCACCTGCTTCCAGCAGGATGTGCAGCGTCAGTTCGAGCAGATTCAGACCCGGTTGGCCGGCGAGCCGCTGACCGACTACGTGCAGCCGTTCGGCGGCGGATACTTCTTCGTGCTGCCCGGCGTCACCGATGTGAACGACTGGTACGGGCGCGCACTGCTGAGCTGAGGTGTCCGCAGCAGGCGTCACCGCGAGGACAGGAGAATCCATGGCCGGCAGGACGCTGGTGTCGACGCTCAATGATCGAGGCCGCCAGCTGTATTCGATGGTCCGGCTGGCACTGGGTATGCGGAGATTCACTCGCACCGGTCAGATCGGCGACGGCCGGGAAGCGGCCGCTCGTGACTACGTGCTCGCGAACGCGCGCGCGGGCGATCCGGAGAGTGTGCTCGTCACCATCGACAGGTTCGCCCGCACCCGCAGCATACTGGTCAATGTCGGGGACGAGAAGGGTGTGATCCTCGACGCCGCGGTACGGCGAGCGCAGCCGAAGCTACTGCTCGAGCTAGGGACCTACTGCGGGTACAGCGCCGTGCGCAGCGGCCGGTTGCTGCCCGGCGGTGCGCGCCTGGTGTCGGTGGAATTCAGCGCCGCGAATGCCGAAGTGGCGCGGGCGATTATCGCGCACGCCGGGCTCGCGGATCGTGTCAGCGTGGTTGTCGGGACCATCGGCGACGGCGGCAAGACCGTGCAACTGCTCACTGCCGAGCACGGATTCGCACCCGGTTCAGTCGATTTCGTCTTCCTCGACCATGCGAAGGAGGCCTACCTCGCCGACTTGAAGACCATGATGGACGAAGGCTGGTTGCATCCCGGCACGATGGTGGTCGCCGACAATGTCAAAGTGCCCGGCGTTCCCGACTACCTGGCCTACATGCGACAGGAGCAGGGCCGCACCTGGCGGACCGTCGAGCACAGCACCCATGTCGAGTACCAGTCGTTCCTGAAGGATCTCGTGCTCGAATCCGAGTACCTCGGCTGATAGGTGCCGTAACACGTTCCCGGACAACTGTTCCCGTCAGCGAACTCCCGCAGCCGTGCGGTATGCCTCGAGCCGTTCGACGAGCTCACGGGAGTGCGCCAGGGCCGGGAGATGCCCGCCGTCCATCTCGTCGGGGATGAAGCCCAGTCGTTCCCGGACCACGCGGCGCTGGAAGTCGGCCGGGAACATGCGGTCCTGACGGCACAGCAGGAATTTGGTCGGCACATCCGGCCAGCTCGGCAGCGGCCAGGGCTTCAGGAACGGCGCCTCGGCTTGTTCGAGCGGACGCTGCTGCAGCGCCACCGCGAGCACATCCGGCGGCAAGTCGTGCAGGAAGGTGACCATCGGGTCGAACGGCGCATCGGGATCGCGGCCCTCCCGTGCATCCTGCGCACGCCTGGCCTCCCGCTGACCCGTATTGGCCCACCAGTCCCCCGGCGTCTCCCCCGGCACCGGAACCATCGCCGCCACCAGCACCATCAGCTCGACCGGCACCCGTTCGCAGACCAGCGGGGCGGTGAACCCGCCCATGGACTGGGCAACGAGCACCAGATCGGTCCGATCACCGATCGCGTCCAGCACAACCTCGGTGTACTCCGCGAGACCGGCGTTCTCGTCCTCACACGGCAGATCAGGAGTGACCACCTCGTGGCCCAGCGCCCGCAGCAGCGGGGCCACGAGGTACCAGTACGAAGAGTCGGACCCGGCACCGGGGATCAGCACATATGTCGCCATCGTCAATCCTTGTCGCAGTCCGGCGGATCGCGAATCGAGCCGCCTCCATGTAGGGACGCCATGGTCGCCGGAAATTAATCGCTCACCCGGCGGCTGCCGATGTGAAGCAACGCCCACCAGGAACTCAGGGCGGCACTCACTCGGCATTTGCCGCGACGAGTGCCTGAGCGGCGAACGATCGGGGCGACGGACCTCAGCCGTGGGACAGGCGGCGGGTGATCAAAGCGGCTAGGGCGGGCTGGTTTTCGGGGAGGTCGAGGTAGAAGTGGGCGCCCGGAAACGTGGCGGTCTCGAAATCGGCCGAAGTGTGGTTGCGCCAGTCGCCCGCCTGCGCCAGGGAGGTGGTGGGATCGGCGGTGCTCACCAGTGCGGTGATCGGGGTGCTCAGCGGTTCGCCCGGTTGGTAGCGGTAGGTCTCCACCGCCTGATAGTCGCTGCGGACCGCGGGGAGGATCATTTCGGCGAGGGTGGGTTCGGTGCGGAGGATGCCGACCGGCTCCGGATCGTTCGCGAGGCGTTCCAGGTCGGCGATGAGGGCGTCGTCGGAGGCCAGGTGCAGACGGCCGGGTTCCTCGAAGGCCGGTGCGGGGCGGCCGGATACGAACAGGTGGGCGAGAGGGCGGCCGGCGGCTTCCAGGCGGCGGGCGGTCTCGAAGGCCAGGGTCGCGCCCATGCTGTGGCCGAACAGAACGGGGCGCGTTGCGGCGGGCCAGCGCCGCAGGTCCTGTGCGATCTCGTCCGCGAGCTCGGTGAGGTCCGGAATCGGCTTGTCGCCCAGTCGATCCTGACGACCGGGGTACTGCACCGCGAAAACGGCTGTGCCCGTGCCGAAATGCCGAGCGAGCGGACGGTAGGCGGTGACGGAACCGCCGCCGGGCGGGAAGCACACCAGTACGTTTCGCGGGTCGGCATCGGGCTTCAGCACGCGCAACCAGTCGGTACCGGTGAGCATGACCACCACGGCGGGTTTCTCCTTCACAGACTAGGGTCGGGACTCGTGACTGCCTACACAACGCTGGTTCACGACTACGAGTCCGGGGTTGGCATCACCGGATCGAGTATGCCCGCCCTCGACCCGGGCGCGAATCTGGCTGCAACGCTGCCGGTGTGGTCCCTGGCGGGCGGCGCGGTGGCCAGTTTCGCGGCCGCGGCCGACCGACGGCGGGCGGCCTGCGGATTGACGACACTGGAGAGCGTGCTCGACCCCGCCCGGGTGGCGGCGGCCTTCTCCAGCGAGCGGCTCTTCCGGGTGAACGACGTAGCCCCCGACGCCTTCGCAGAACTGTCGGGCTTCTTCCCGAGTGCGGACGGCTGGGTGCGAACGCACGCCAACTACTCGCATCATCGCGCGCGGCTGCTGGCTGTTCTCGGATTGCCGGAAAATACCGACCGGGCTGCCGCTGCAGCTCGCATCGCCGAGCTGTCCGGCACGGAGATAGAAGAGCGCGCGGCCGAAACCGGGGCCATCGCGGTTCGGGTGCGCACCGAACAGGAGTGGGCGGACAGCCCGCAGGGCAGGGCGGCCGCCGACGGCCCACTGGTGGCCATCGAGCCGCGGGCGGATCGCGGCGAGATCGAATCCCCCACCGCCGCAACGCAGATGCTGCCGCTGCGCGGAATCCGCGTACTGGATCTCACGCGCGTCATCGCCGGACCGGTCGCGACCCGGGCGCTGGCTCTGCTCGGCGCGGACGTGCTGCGGGTCGATCCGCCGCAGCTCCCGGAGATCGAATGGCAATTCCTGGATACCGGCCAGGGTAAGCGCTCAACCCTACTGGATTTGCGTACCGAACTTCCCGTATTGCGGAAGCTTCTCAGCGAATCTGATGTACTGATCACAGGTTACCGACCGGGCGCCTTGGAACGGCTCGGCGTGGTAGCGAGCGATATTCGGCCAGGAATTGTATACGGCCGGGTTTCCGCCTGGGGTGAGCGCGGACCGTGGGGCGATCGACGTGGTTTCGACAGTATTGTGCAAGCAGCATCCGGAATATCACTCATCGAAGGCGCACAGGACAATTCGCGCGCCGCGGCCACCGTCGGCGCACTGCCCGCCCAGGCGCTCGATCACGCCAGCGGATATCTGCTCGCCGCGGGGGTGCTCGACGCGCTCACCGCGCGGGAACAGGACGGTATCGGGCGTGAGGTGCGAGTTGCGCTGGCACGTACCGGTTCCTGGCTGCTCACGGCACCGGGCCGCACCCCCGGCCATCCACCGGCGCAGGCGCCCGCGGCGGAGTACGCGGTGACCCACGATGGCGTGACGACCGCGCGACCAGCGCTGACGGAATATCCGGATCATCCGTGGCCGGCTTCGCAATACGGCACACATGCCCCAATCTGGGCAGTCCGACCGGACGGTTCTCAGTAGCTGAACCGGGTGTGCGATCGCCTGCACGCACACCCGCAAACACATCGGCGAATAATGCGAATTCCCTTCGCGCATATCGTTTTAATGTCGTTAATAGGTGAGATGCTGAAACCGACATCGATAATGTCGGCGCTTGTGCCGGCATGCGGATGGAGGACGTCATCGTGGACATACCAGGCCCCCTGCTGACTGTGGCAGCGGATGGCACCACTACAAAAGTTGGTCGCCGGGAATGGACCGGGTTGGCGGTGTTGGCGCTGGCGTGTTTGGTGTACTCCATGGACCTCACGGTCCTGCACCTCGCCGTGCCACAGATAAGTGAGGTACTGCGACCCACCAGCTCCCAATTGCTATGGATCATCGACGTTTACGGGTTCATGGTGGCCGGTCTGTTGCTGACCATGGGTACGATCGGCGACCGCATCGGGCGAAGACGACTACTCATGACCGGCGCGGCAGCCTTCGCGGCGGTGTCCATCATCGCCGCGTTCGCGCCGTCGGCCCCGGTGCTCATCGGTTGCCGGGCGCTGCTGGGGGTCGCCGGTGCGACGCTCGCACCGTCCACCCTCTCGTTGATCTTCACCATGTTTCCCGATACCAAGCAGCGGTCGCTGGCCGTCGGCGTATGGGTGGGCTCGTACTCGGTCGGCGGTTCGATCGGCCCGCTGGCCGGCGGCCTGATGCTCGAACACTTCTGGTGGGGTTCGGTATTCCTGCTGGCGGTGCCGGTCATGGTGCTGCTGCTGATCCTCGCGCCGCGGGTGCTGCCGGAATTCCGGGATCCGGGCGCGGGCCGGCTGGATCTGCTCAGCGCGCTGATGTGCACCAGCGCGGTGCTGCTGGTGGTGTACGGCATGAAGGAGATCGCCCAGGACGGCCCGGTGCCCATGGCGATCGGCGCGCTGGCCGCCGGGCTCGTCATCGGGTCGATGTTCATTCGCCGGCAACTGACCACGCCCGAACCCATGCTGGATCTGAAACTGTTCCGGCTCAGCAGCTTCCGCATGGCCCTGACGGTGAATATGGTCGCCATCTTCGCGGCGTTCGGCTACTTCCTGTTCGTGGGCCAGTATTTCCAGCTGGTGCTGGGCATGTCACCGCTGCGCGCCGGAATCGCCACCATCCCAGCCGGTTTGGGCTTCATGATCGGCTCGCAACTCGGCCCGAGAATCGGCAAGGTGGTGCGGCCCGCGTACATGATCGGGGTCGGCATGGTCATGGCGGCGGGCGGACTACTGCTGCTGACCAGGATCACCGAGACCGGCGGCGTGGGGTTGACCATCATCGCCTCGCTGCTGGTGTCCTTCGGCCTGGCGCCGGTCTTCGGCATCACCACCGAGCTCATTGTCGGCACCGCGCCGCCGGAGCAGGCCGGGGCCGCCTCCGGGCTGTCCGAGACCGGGGCCGAATTCGGTGGGGCGCTGGGGATTTCCATGCTCGGCAGCCTCAGTATCGCGATCTATCGCAGCCAGCTGGGCTCCACGCTGCCCGCCGGACTGCGTGATGCCGATGTGCACAGCGCGCGCGATACCCTCGGCGCGGCCATGGAGGTCGCGAACGGGCTGCCCGGCAAACTGGGCGACGCGGTGGCGGAGTCGGCCAAGCACGCGTTCCTCACCGGCATGCACCTGACCTCCGCCATTGCGGCCGTGGCCGCGCTGCTGCTGGCAGGAATCGCGGTCCTGCGGCTGCGGCATATCCCGCCGGGCTGATTCAGTTCCCGCAGATGGCCGCGACGGCGGTGGCCAGGTCGGCACCGGTGAACTGATCGACGGTGGCGGGCGCGATGAGCGACTGCATCGCCAAGCCCTGAAAGAGCATGAAGAGCGTTTTGGCCAGGGCGGTCGCCTGCACTTCGGAGAGCTGCGGATGCGTCGCGCGCAGCACCTCGGAGATGTCGGCGTACGCCCCGGCGCTGGCCTGCTCCATGAATCCCTGCGATTCCGGGGAGCGCGCGAGCTGCACACCGTTCTCGAGACTCAGCAGGAGATTCTCGCGATTGCGCAGGACGACCTCGATGAGTCCGTCCCAGGTGGGCGCGAGCGCGTCCATGAGCGATCGCCCCTCCCCCGCATCCTTGATGGCCGCGTCCATCTCGTCACCGATCTCGGTGCCGACGCCCAGCGTGAGTGCCTCCATGACCAGGCGATCCTTGGAACCGAAGTGATAGCCGATGGCCGCCAGGCTCACTCCGGCGGCATTGGCGATATCGCGCGCGGTCACCTTGGCCAGGCCGCGGTCGAGGATTGCCTGGCGAGCGCCTGTCAGTAGGTCTTCTCGGTTTCCCATAAACCCACCCTACCAGCGTCTTAGACATTTGTTCTAGACAGCCGTGCCAAAGTCTGTTAGACATATGTCTTAGACGGACGTACTTCACCACCACGGGAGATACCGATGAGCACCAACACCAACCTCCGCATCCTGGTCGCCGGCGGCGGCATCGCCGGCAATGCCGTTGCCCTGCAGCTGGTTCGGGCCGGCATCGCCACCACCGTCGTCGAGCGGGCCACCGCTCCCCGGCCCGGCGGCCAGGCGGTCGATCTGCGCGGACCCAGTCGCGAGGTGGCCGAGCGCATGGGCCTCATGGACGGCGTGCGCAAGCACCAGCTGCACGAGAAGGGCATGGTCCAGGTCGATGCCGACGGCCGCACCATCTACGAGATGCCGATGGAGATGTTCGAGGGCAATGGCGCGATCGCCGAGGTCGAGATCAGCCGCGGCGACCTCAATGGCGTGCTGCTCACCGAACTCGCCGGTGTCGCAGGCGAACTCGACTACCGCTACGGCGACTGGATCGAGAGCCTGGACCAGGACGGTAGCGGTGTGACCGTCGGCTTCGCCTCCGGGCTCAGTGAGCGCTACGACCTGGTCATCGGCGCCGACGGCGTGCACTCCGGTACGCGCAAGCTCGCCTTCGGCCCCGAGGAGCAGTTCACCACCTACCTCGGCGGTTACATGTCCTTCTACACCATCCCGACCCCTGAAGCGGCCGTGCAGGATTGGATGGCCATGCACGTGATCCCGCGGGCCTCGGTCGGCGTTCGCTCCGACGCCGATCCGGCGACCTCGAAGGCCATTCTGACCTTCCGCATCGACGCGGATCCGGCCCTGCGCCGCGATACCACCGCGCAGCAGCAGCTCATTCGCGACATGCTCGCCCCGGCCGGATGGTGCGCACCGGAGATTCTGGCGAGACTCGATGAGGCGACCGACTTCTATTTCGACGAACTGGTGCGCGTGGACATGCCGGCACTGTCGGCCGGGCGCATCACCCTGCTGGGCGATGCCGGGTACTGCGGATCGCCGCTGACCGGTATGGGCACCGCCATGGCACTGGTGGGCGCCTATCTGCTCGCGGGCGAAATCGCCGCTACCCCAGGCGATATCGACGGTGCGCTGGTGCGCTACGAGGCCGCGGTGAACCCGTTCCTGGAGAAGGCCAAGACGCTGCCGGGCGGCGGGCTCAAGATGATGATCCCGACCAGCAAGGTCGGCCTGAAGGTCATGGTGCAATTCGGCAAGCTCATGATGTCCCGCGCGTTCCGGCCGATCATGACCAAGATGCTCGACACCACCGAGGACTACGTGCTTCCCAGCTACTGATGCGCGACGACTACGCTCGAACCGTGCGGCAGAAGATCATCATGGACAATGACACCGGCATCGATGACTCCCTCGGTCTGCTCTACCTATTGGCCTCCCCCGAGGCCGAGATCGTCGGAATCGCCTCCACCGCGGGCAATGTGCCCGCGGACCGGGTGGCGGCCAATAATCTCGCCCTGCTCGACCTGTGCCGGGCTCCCGAGCTCGAAGTGGCGCTCGGGGCGGCGCAGCCGCTGGCGATTCCCTTGCGCACCACCGAGGACACGCACGGGCCGCAGGGTGTCGGGTATGCGGAGCTGCCGGTCTCCGCGCGCCGGCTGTCGGACCGTTCGGCGGCGCAGATGTGGGTGGATCTGGTCCGGGATCATCCCGGCGAGATCGTCGGGCTGTGCACCGGGCCGCTCACCAATCTCGCGCTGGCGCTGCGGATCGAGCCCGAGCTGCCCCGGTTGCTGCAGCGGCTGGTGATCATGGGCGGGGCGTTCAATCATCCCGGCAACACCACACCCACCAACGAGTGGAATGTGCACGTGGACCCGGAAGCCGCCAAGGAGGTGTTCGACGCGTTCGCGGCGGCGCCGGCGGACCGGCGGCCGATCGTGTGCGCGCTGGACATCACCGAGACCATCGAGATGCGGCCGAAGCATCTGGCGCTCTTGGCCGAACGCGCCGGCAGCGAGCCGGTGGAGACGGTGACCGAGACCGATCCACCCGAGGCGCGGTCGGCGGCGAGCAATCCGATCGTCCGGTATCTCACCGATGCGATCCGCTTCTACTTCGATTTCCACCTGCTGTACGAAAAGGTGTATCTGGCCCATATGCACGATCCATTCACCGCAGCAGTGGCATTGGATCCGCGACTGGCCGTCACCAAACCCGCGACAGTCGATGTCGAGCTGGCAGGGACCATCACCCGCGCCACCACAGTCGCCGACTGGGACGGCATGTGGGAGCGGGAACCCAATGCCGACATTGTGGTCGGGACCGATCCGGAGTTGTTCTTCGAACGGCTCGTGAGCCGTGTCGGAGATCTGGCACGGGCCACCTATCCCCCGCAGGAAGGGCCGCGGAGCCGGTGAGCGAGGACGACTACGCCGCCGACTTCCGCACCCGGCTCGGGCTGTCCGGAATCATCGATATCCATACGCATTTCATGCCCGAGCAGGTGCTGCGCAAGGTGTGGGACTACTTCGACTCCGCCGGACCGCTGATCGGGCGCAGCTGGCCCATCGCCTACCGCGATGAGGAGCAGGTGCGGCTGAAGACCCTGCGCGGCTTCGGGGTTCGCGCCTTCACCTCGATGGTGTATCCGCACAAGGCCGAGATGGCGGCCTGGCTCAACCAGTGGTCGGCCGACTTCGCCGCCCGCACCCCCGACTGTCTGCACACCTCGACCTTCTATCCGGAGCCCGGTGCGGCCGAGTACGTGGCCGAGGCACTGGCGGCGGGGGCGCGAATCTTCAAGGTGCACATACAGGTCGGGCAGTTCTCGCCGGTCGATCCGCTGCTGACCGAGGTGTGGGGACTGATCCAGGACGCCGGGGTTCCGGTCGTCGTGCACTGCGGATCCGGGCCCACGGCCGGGAAGTTCACCGGTCCGGGACCCATTGCCGCACTGCTGGAACGGTTTCCGCGACTACGGCTCATCATCGCCCATATGGGTGCGCCCGAATACAGCGAATTCCTCGATATCGCAGCGGCGTACGACGGCGTGCTGCTCGATACCACCATGAATTTCACCGACTTCTTCGAGGCGGCCGATCCGTTCCCGGTCGGCGAGCGCGGGCGGTTGCGCGAGTTCGGCGATCGGATTCTGTTCGGCAGCGACTTCCCCAATATCCCGTACTCGTACGGGCATGCGCTGCAGGCGCTGGAGCGCCTCGAGCTCGGCGAGGACTGGCTGCGCGGGGTTTGCTACGGCAATGCCGCACGGGAGTTCGGCATCGTCTGACCTGGATGTAGTCGCGGGCGCCGGCTGTCGAATGTCGGTGCGGGAGCTGGCTATTCAGCACGCGACCTCACCGGGCAGCCGTTCGTGTGGCAGTGACCACCACCGTCGTATACGGCATCGTGAAGCCGCCGCCGAGCGCATCGATCGCGGCGCCGACGCCGTCGAGTATCGGTGCCAACTGCTCCGGCGGGAGCTGTGTGAGCGGGCCGTGGCTGGGCAGCTGATCGAGCCAGGCCTCCCGGGTGTAGTAGTGCTCCCACTCGAAGCGCCACTGCTGCGGGTCGGTGAAACCGCCTGCCGCGCGGATCCCGTCGGCCGCCTTCGTCAATATCGGCTGATACACCCCCAGCACCGGACCACGCGCGGGCTGGATATTGAACGGCGAGCCGGGGATGACGCGCTCGTAGACCTCGGCGAAAGCCTGCGCCACGTCGAACGGCAGCTGGAATACATGCCAGAACGGCGCCAATCTGCCACCGGCCCGCAGCACCTGTGCCGATTTGGCCGCTCCCGCAATCGGATCGACCCAGTGCCACGCCTGTCCGGCGACGATGGCATCGAAGGTCCGTCCGGCGGGGTCCCATGCCTCGAAGGTCGCGACCTCGACGTCGATTCCGCTTCGACGTGCGAAATCAGCCATGCGCGCATCGGGTTCGACTCCGAGAGTCGTGCAGCCCGCCTCCCGGAACTGCCGGGCCGCGATGCCGGTGCCGCAGCCGACATCGAGCAGGTCCGGTCCCGGGGACTCGGTGACTATCCGGTTGATCAGTGCGGCGGGGTACGCGGGCCGGGTGCGGTCGTAGCGTTCGGGGTTCGTGCCGAAGGACTCCGCGACGTGCCGGTACTGGTGCGGTGCCGCCGGGGCGGGCGGTGTGGGTTCCGGGCTTATAGTGGGCATGCGCCCACTATAAGTGGGCACATGCCCACTCGACAATGGATCAGGCGAACAACGTAGGGAGAGTGCCGGTGCCGACAGGGATGGCCATACGTGACGTACGGGCGCAATTGTTCGACGCCGCTGAGCGGGTTGTGCTGCGGGACGGTCCGAGCGCGCTGACCAGCCGGGCCGTCACCACGGAGGCGGGCTGCGCGAAAGGCGTGCTGCACCGGCACTTCGCCGATTTCGACGACTTCCTCGCCGAGCTGGTGCTGGACCGCATCACCCGAATCGATCAGCAGGCCGGGGCTTTACGCGAATCCGCCGGAACCGGCACCGTCACCGGGAACCTCACCGAGGCATTGAGCGCCGTATTCGGATCCCTCGCCGTGGCGATCGTCAGCCTCGTGATCTTCCGGGACGAACTGCGGGCGCGATTGCGGCAGCACCGCCCGACCGGCGTGCCGCTGCTGGCCGAGGCGACCGCCATGATCGCCGGATATCTCACCGCCGAGCAGGATCTGGGCCGGGTGCGCGACGATGCCGATATCGACTCGCTCGCACCCACACTCATCGGCGCCGGGCATCTGCTCTTCGCCGATCGCACCGCCGCCCCGCCCGAAACCGCGGCGGTCACTGCCGTGGTGATCACTGTCGTCGCCGGAGCCCTGGCGCGATAGCCCGGCACGAACCGTTCGGATCATCCATCGAAGAGAGGACTTTGGGCCATCGTCAGGTCCGATTCACAGGTCTATGTTGATCGGCAGACGCCACAGATTGGACGGGCGATCATGCTCGCCGAGAAGACGGTCAAGAACTACGTCTCACGGCTGCTCGCCAAACTCGGGATGGAACGCCGGACCCAAGCCGCCGTCCTGGCATCGAAACTCCGCTCGGCGCAGTAGCGTTCACGCCGGTCAGCCGGAATGCGCGGACTCCTGGGCGGATTGGCCTTCCGCGACGTCTTCGGCGGTGAATCGCATCGAGAGGACCACTGCTCCGGCTGCTACCGCGAGGATGGCGCAGCAGGTGAATGCCAGCCCGTAACCACCGGCCAGGGCATGCAGCTGGCCGTCGGAGGGGTGCTCGACGGTGGCGTTCGTACCGCCCTCGGACAGGATGCGGGAGGACACGATCGCGCCGACCGAGACCAATCCGACGGCGCCGCCGAGATTTTGGGCCACCTGGGCGAGAGCGGTCAGCGGGCCGATATCGGAGGCCTCGACACCGGCGATGGCCGAGAGCGTCAGCGGGATGACCGCGAAGCCGAACCCGAATCCGATAATGAGCACCGGGACCGCGATGCTCGGGAAGTACGCCGGCCGGTCCGAGACGATCATGCTCGCGTACAGGCAACCGGTCAGGATGATCGCGCCCCCGGCGATGACCAGCCAGCGCGGGGCGAACCTCAGCGCGAGCCGCGACGAGAGCGCGGCGGCAGCGCCGAGCCCGAACGCGAACGGAATGACGGCCAGTCCCGCCTGCAGCGGCGAATAACGCAGCACGCCTTGCAGATACAGGGAGATGAAGACCGCCAGGCACATCATGATGGCGCCCGCGAGGACGATCGCCGTCAATGCGGCGACCCGGCTGCGATTGCCGAACAGGCCGAACGGCAGCAGCGGATGCGCGGCTCGCCGTTCGACCCGCAGGAAAGCCGCCAGCGTCAGAACGGCGACAACCGCCGGCACGACGACGATCGGGCGGGACCAGCCGCTCGACCCCGCGTTCATGGCGAAGACCGCCAGCGTGACGCCCACGGTGGCCAGAACCGCGCCCGCTACGTCCAGCTCGGAGCGGGTACCGCGCGACTCCCGCAGGCACAGCACCGCACCCACGGTGACGAGCACGCCGATCGGCACATTGATCAAGAACACGAGCCGCCAGGACAATTCGGTGAGCACGCCGCCCGCGATCAGCCCGGCCACCGAACCAACCCCCGTCAGCGCCGCGTATACCGCGAACGCCTGGCTGCGCGGCTTACCCGGCGCGTAGGTGGTAGCCACCAGGGCCATGGACGTCGGCGCCGCGATCGCGGCAGCCACCCCCTGCAACGCCCGCCCGATCACCAGAACAACCGGATTCCAAGCAATTCCGCACAGCAGCGAGGTGAGGGTGAAAAGCAGGACACCGGCCGTGAAGACCCGCTTCCGGCCGAAAGTATCCCCCAAACGCCCACCCAGCAGCATGAGACCGCCGAAAGCGACCACATACGCGGTAATGATCCAATTCCCGCCCGACTCCGACAAATCCAGCGCACGCCGAATATTCGGCAGCGCCAGCGCCACCACCGTCCCATCGAGCACCACCAGCAACTGCAACCCACCCAGCACGAAAATCGGCGCACCCCACACCCGTTCATGCCCAACAGCCGCCGACGCCTCCACAGAACCGATCACACCCGCCGACCCTACGCACCACACCAAACCCATCCCCCACACGCTCGAAAACCCCGCCCCCACTTCCCTCGATGCCACAGCCCGCCCCAACGCCGCACAGTCTCCACCCGGTCTGTGCAGCCAGGACGCGGGCTGCGTCGTCACACGGTCAGGGGCGGTTGTCGAAGACGCGGAGGATTTCTTCGGCGGCCAGGGCGGGGGTGAGGGAGCCGTCGCGGACTTGTTTTTCCACCTGGGGGCGGAGGGATTTGACGTCGGGGTTGTCGGTGAGGCGGCGGAGGAGGTGGTCGTGGACCATGGTCCAGGTCCAGTCGATTTGCTGGCGGCGGCGCTTTTCGTCGAATTCGCCTGCGTCGGTGAGGACCTGGCGGTGTTGCAGGACGGTGTCCCAGAACTGTTCCAGGCCGGTGCCTTCCAGGCCGCTCATGGTGATCACCGGTGGGTGCCAGAGGGATTGGCGGGGGTGGATCAGGCGCATGGCGCCGGCCAGTTCGCGGGCGGCGGATTTGGCTTCGAGTTCGTGTTTGCCGTCGGCCTTGTTGACCGCGACCAGATCGGCCAGTTCCAGGACGCCCTTCTTGATGCCCTGGAGTTGGTCGCCGGTCCGGGCGAGGGTGAGGAAGCAGAAGACGTCGACCATATTGGCGACGGTGACCTCGGACTGGCCGACGCCGACCGTCTCCACCAGAATGGTGTCGTAGCCTGCGGCTTCGAGCAGCACGATGGTTTCGCGGGTCGCCTTGGCCACACCGCCGAGGGTGCCCGCGGTCGGGGACGGGCGGATGAAAGCATCGCGCTCCAGGGACAATCGCGCCATGCGGGTCTTGTCGCCGAGGATGGAACCGCCGGTGCGAGTCGAGGACGGATCCACCGCCAGTACGGCCACCCGGTGGCCCTCGGCGAGCAGCTTCATACCCAGCGCGTCGATGAAGGTCGACTTGCCGACACCCGGAACACCGGTGATGCCAACACGATTCGAGACCGCGGCATCGGCGTCGGGGGTGACCCGCAGCAGCAATTGCTGCGCCAGCTCCCGGTGATCACCGCGCGCGGATTCGACCAGGGTGATGGCGCGGGCGAGGCCCGACCGCTCCCCCGCCCGCACCGATGCGGCCAGCTGGTCGACGTCGATGATCCGCTTGGCGGCCCGGCCCGCGGAACTGGGTCCGCTCCCCGCCACGCCGGTGCCGGAGGTGGTGCCGAGCCGAGGGTGGCCGGAACCACCCTCGGCTGTGCGCGGCGCGTCGCTCATTCGCTTGCGCCGGTGCCGATCTCGTGGCCCAGCGAATCGGCCAGCTTCTTGATCAGGTCGATGGCGGCGTCGGCGATGACTGTGCCGGGCGCGAAGATCGAGGCCGCGCCGGCCCGGTACAGCTCGTCGAAGTCGCCGGGCGGGATGACGCCGCCGACAACCACCATGATGTCGGGGCGGCCGACATCGGCCAGCGCCTGCTTGAGGGCGGGCACCAGGGTGAGGTGACCGGCCGCGAGCGAGGAGACGCCGACAATGTGCACGTCGTTGTCGGCCGCCTGCTGAGCCACCTCTTCGGGCGTCTGGAACAGCGGGCCCACATCGACATCCATGCCGAGGTCGGCGAAGGCGGTCGCGATCACCTTCTGGCCGCGGTCGTGGCCGTCCTGACCCATCTTGCAGACCAGGATGCGGGGACGGCGTCCCTCCGCCTCGGCGAATTCCTCGACCAGCTCGATGGCGTCGCTGATATTGGTCACCTTGCCGGCCTCCTCGCGGTAAACACCGGAGAGCGTGCGGATTTCGGCCTGATGGCGGCCGTACACCTTCTCCAGCGCGTCGGAGATCTCACCGACGGTGGCCTTGGCGCGGGCGGCGGCAATGGCCAGCGCCATCAGGTTGTTCTCCATGCCGCCCTCGGAAGAGGCTGCGGCACGGGTCAAATCGGCCAGCGCGCGCTCGCACTCGGCACTGTCGCGCTCGGCGCGCAGCCGGACGAGCTTCTCGTTCTGCTCGACCCGCACGCGCGAGTTCTCGACCTTGAGAACCTCGATCGCCTGGTCCTCTTCGGCCTGATACTTATTGACGCCGATGACCGCCTGCTGCCCGGTATCGATGCGCGCCTGGGTGCGAGCGGCGGCCTCTTCGATGCGCAGCTTCGGGATGCCCTCCGAAATCGCCTGCGCCATACCGCCGTGCGCCTCCACCTCGGCAATGTGGGCGCGAGCCCGCTGCGCGAGCTGATGGGTCAGCCACTCGACGTAGTACGAGCCGCCCCACGGGTCGATCGGACGAGTCGTATTGGACTCCTGCTGAATCAGCAGCTGGGTATTGCGGGCGATGCGTGCGGAGAAGTCCGTCGGCAGCGCCAGCGCCTCGTCGAGCGCGTTGGTGTGCAGCGACTGGGTGTGGCCCTGTGTGGCGGCCATGGCCTCCACGCACGTGCGCGGGACATTGTTGAACACGTCCTGCGCGGTCAGCGACCAGCCCGAGGTCTGCGAATGTGTGCGCAGCGACAGCGATTTCGCGTTCTCGGGCTCGAACTTGGCGACCAGTTCACTCCAGAGCAGCCGTCCCGCACGGAGTTTGGCGACCTCCATGAAGAAGTTCATGCCGATGGCCCAGAAGAACGACAGCCGCGGCGCGAACTTGTCGACCGGCATACCCGCGTCGATACCGGCGCGCAGGTACTCCACACCGTCGGCGAGGGTGTACGCCAGCTCCAGATCGGCCGTGGCTCCGGCTTCCTGAATGTGGTAGCCGGAGATGGAGATCGAGTTGAACTTCGGCATCTTCGCGGAGGTGTAGGCGAAGATGTCGGAGATGATCCGCATCGAGGGCTTGGGCGGATAGATGTAGGTATTGCGGACCATGAACTCTTTCAGAATGTCGTTCTGAATGGTTCCGGCCAGCTGCTCGGGCTTGACGCCCTGCTCCTCGGCGGCGACGACGTACAGCGCCAGAATCGGCAGCACCGCGCCGTTCATGGTCATGGACACCGAAACCTGGTCCAGCGGAATCTGATCGAACAGTTCCCGCATATCCAGGATGGAGTCGATGGCGACGCCGGCCATGCCGACGTCACCGGTGACGCGCGGGTGATCGGAATCGTAACCACGGTGCGTGGCCAGGTCGAAGGCGACCGACAGGCCCTTCTGACCCGACGCCAGGTTGCGGCGGTAGAAGGCATTCGAGTCCGCGGCGGTGGAGAAGCCCGCGTACTGGCGAATGGTCCACGGCTGGTTCACGTACATGGTCGGGTACGGGCCACGCACGAACGGCGCCAGACCCGGCACGCTGTCGAGCGGATAACCCTCGGCGACAATGGCATCGCGGTCGGCCTTGGTGAAAACCGGTGCTACATCGATGCCCTCGGGCGTCGCCCAGGTCAACTGTTCCGGCGCATAGTGATTGGCGGCGGCGGCCTCGGCCACGAAGGCCTCGACCTGCTCGGCCGCCACCGGCGCGACCTCGGCCGCATTCGGCTCAGCCAGCGGAACTTCGGCGAAATTGCCGATCAGGTGCTTGATATCGCTCATCTCTATGCTCCCAGCTTCTCCAGCAGGCCGGACAGCGCCGTCACCGCATCCATCCGCGCCGTCAGGAATCCGTCCGGACGCTGCGCGCCGGTCAGATCCGCGACCGCCTTCTCGGGTCCGGCCAGCAGAACAGTGGTGACGCCCGCCGCGCGCAGGGCGTCGGCGGCCACACCGGCCTCCGCGCCGTAGCGCGAATCGGAACCACACAGCACCGCCACGGAGACACCCGATTCGGTTGCCGCCGCGCCGATTCCGTCCAGCGCCAGCGCACCCGGGTTCACCGGTTCGATACCGCCGGAAGCCAGCACATTCGCCGTGAAGGTAATGCGCACATTGTTCTCCGACACCGGGCCCAGCGGTACCAGCAGCGCCTTGGGCCGCGCGCCGTGGGCGGCGAGGTAGGCGTCGGAACGATTGCGCAGGGTCTCGAAGGCCGCGCCGTAGCGGGCGATCGGGCTGGGCTCGCGGGCCGCCTCGGACAGCGGATCCTCGCCCAGGTTCGGGAATTCGTTGACGCCGGTGACGGCCGTCTTGCGGTGCGCCACATCGGAATCGCGCTGGACGCGGGTCTCCTCGATGCGCTCGGCGAGCAGGCCCGCCTGCAGCGCCGCCAGATAACCACCGGCCGCCTCGATCTCCTGCATGAATTCCCAGGCCTTGGCGGCGATCTCATCGGTCAGCGATTCCACGAACCAGGAACCGGCGCCCGGATCCTGCACGTGGCCCAGGTGCGACTCTTCGAGCAGCAGTAGCTGGGTATTGCGCGCCATGCGCTCGGTGAACGCCGGTGACACACCGATTTCGCCTGCGGGCAGGGCATTGTCGAACGGCAGCACGGTGACGATATCGGCGCCGCCGACACCGGCACCGAAGGCCGCGAGGGTGGTGCGCAGCATGTTCACCCACGGATCACGCTGGGTCATCATGGCCGGGGAGGTGATGGCCTGCTGCGGGGCATTGCCGTAATCCGGGGCACCGCAGACCTGGGCGACGCGCGCCCAGAGTCGCCGTCCGGCACGGAATTTGGCGATGGTCTCGAACTGGTCATCGGTGGCGGCGAAGCGGAAGGCCAGCTGGCTCAGCGCCTCGGCGATATCGGCGCCCGCATCGGTGAGCGCGCGCAGGTATTCCAGGCCCGCGGCCACGGCGGCGCCGAGTTCCTGGGCGTCGGAGGCGCCGGCATTGTGGAATGCCACGCCGCACACGGTGATTGCGCGCACCGTCTCCGGACGCGCCACGGCCTGCTGGGCCAGCGCGATCGCGCCGTCCAGGTCGATGGCGGTGGAGCCGGCGAACAGGCTCGTCAGCGGGGTCGCGCCGAGGTAGACCTGAATGTCCTTGCGGTCAGCCACGTCATAGCCATCGAGCACCGAGAACAATTGTGCGGCGGCCTCGTTCGCGGCCGGACCGGCGTCCAGGGTCAGCGGGGCCAGCTCGAACAGCAGGCCGCGCAGGGCGGCGGGCAGCTCGGCCACCGGAACGCCGCGCTCGGCGACGCCCAGCCAGACCGCGCTCACGCCGTTCTCCAGCGCATCGAGGATCTGCCGGTTCACGGTCGCACCCTCGGCGCCGCCGAAACGCTGGCTGACATACCACCCGCGATGCACATCGCGGGTGGCGTCGGTGCCGCGCACGAACGGGAAAGCACCCGGCAGCGGCTGCTCGGGCAGCTCGTCGCGGCGGGTATAGAGGGGATTGACCGTCAGGCCGTCGTACGTCTTGACCGCGAGCAGCTGCTCGGGCTCGTCCGGGAGTTCAGTGGCGTCGACCCTGCGGGCCTTGGCCAATACTCCGGCAACACCCTTGCGCCAGTCGGCGTACCCGGGCACCGGCTCGGTGTCCGGGTCTGAAGCAATCGGCATAGCCCCTGTTCCTTCTTCCACTCACCGACCGAACGACCGGTTTGCACTGCATCAACACTGCTCAGAGGTCATTTCGGTTAACGAGCATTCCTCGTCTTTACCCTGATGCTAGCTGGACAAGAGTGATTACTGTCCACAGAGTCCCGCTACCAGCGGGTAACCTGGCGCGGTGCCAACAACCGTCCGCGGACCGCTCGAGCCGGGGTCCGCGCAGCTCAGCGAGGTTTCCGTGCCGCTCGGTGGAGTTCCCGAATCCTCGATCGCTGTACCCGAAACTTCGATCGCTGTCTCCGAAACGCGCGATATCGGAAAGCTTGGCGCGGTCGCCGAAATCCTGGCCCGGCTACGGCAGCCCCGGGTGCTCGGGGTGCTGATCATTTGCGCAGTCCTGTTCGGGCTGGCGGCTTTCGCACCGCATCCGGCACCGCAGCAGATCCGGGAATGGGCCGACTCGGTCGGACCGCTGCTGCCCGTCGTCTTCTTCCTGGCGCATGCACTGATCTGCATTGTGCCGTTCCCCCGCACCATATTCACGCTCAGTGCGGGCATGCTTTTCGGGCCGGTGCTCGGCTTGGCGCTGGCCATCTCCGCGACCACGCTGAGTGCGGTGCTGGCATTGCTACTGGTTCGCGCGCTCGGGCGCGAGCGGGTCGCCGCGCGGCTCACCCATCCCACGGTGCAGGCGGTCGACACCCGCCTGGCCAGGCGCGGCTGGCTCGCGGTCGGATCACTGCGATTGATCGCCTTCGCACCGTTCGCCATCGTGAACTATTGCGCCGCATTGTCATCGGTCCGCCTGACGCCCTACCTCATCGCGACCGTCGTCGGCATCATCCCGGGCACCATCGGCACGGTCTGGCTGGGCGACGCCCTCACCAACCGCACCTCCCCCGCGCAGCTCATCGTGACGGTCGCCTGCCTGGCGGTGGGCATCATCGGGCTCATCGTCGATACCCGCCTCGGGGTGCCCGAACCTGCACTCGAAGCAGCCGACTAACCGAACTCAGCCGCCGCGGGTCAGCTCTCGCGCCGGTACTCGATCGCGAAATCGTGCACCCAGGTCTCACCGCTGTCGTAGGACTTCTGCCATTCGCCGGTGATGGTGTCGCCGTCCGAGCTCACCTGCGATTGGAAGCGCTGCGTGAATTTCGGTGTGCTGCGCCACATCTGCCATTCACGCTCGGCGAAAGTCATCCGATATACACGGGAGAAGCCGCGAGCGTCGGAGTACAGCACGGTGTACTCCGACTCGGACTCGTCGCGACCCATGATCCAGGTCGCCGACTCCCCTTCATCCCCGAACTGCCGCATCACCAAGGCGGCATTATCGATCCACTCCGCGGTCACCCGCCCCTGCACCCTGGTGTCCGGACTCGGCAGAAATTCCGCATCCGACAACTCGATCACCCATTCGCCACCCAGCACTGCCAACTCGGCCAGCGACGGATTCGGCTCCCGGCCAACGCTCATGACAACTTCCCTCCGGTTCGAGAAACGTATTGGTGTTCCGACGGCACGAGATCGTGAAAATCATCGGACCCGGAGGTTCACGTTTCCGTCCCAAGTACCCGATCGAGAAGGTGATCGACGAGCTCGACTGCCGACTTCGCGGTGCCGTAGCCCTGGAGCATGCCCTGGGCGAGTCCGCCGATCGCCATCAGAACGAGGTCGGCGTCGAGGTCGGGATGAATGCGGTGTGCGGAGGCGTCAGCGACCTGGGCGCGCCTGAGTTGATCAGTGACGATCGTGGCCAAAGCGCGTGGGGCGGCGAACGTTTCCTCGGCCGTGATGCCCTGACCGGTAATTGCCGCCGTACCGAAGGCGCCGAGAACGATGGCCTCCTCTCGACGCTGGCTGTCCAAGGGCAACAGCTCGGTCAGCACGGCGCGGATCGCTTCACGGGGGGTGGCGTCCGCACCGAGCGCGGTCCACCGCTGCATGAATCGCGCACCGGCATCCGCCATGACCGATCGGTGGGTCGCCAGCAGGAATTCGCTCTTCGTTCCGAAGTAGTACTGCACCAGCCGTACCGAGATCCCGGCCTCGGACGCCACCGTCTGGAATGTCACGGCTTCCAGGCCGCCCCCGACGATGACTCGCCGGACGGCGTCGGTGATCTCCCGGCGTCGCACTTCATGGTCGACCAATCGTGGCACGCGACCCCTCACCTCCTGTTCGCAGAACCTCGTCCGGTTGATGGTACGCAGGTACCGCTTACGTGATACGTTCATACCGCGTAGATGATACGTTCATACCGTAAAAACTGATGAAGGGGAGGCTCATGCCGAAGATCGGGCGATTCACCAGCGAGGAAGCGAAGTCCACCTTCCTACGTGCCTACGATGAGATAGCAGCGAAATGGCCGGCGCCCTCTACCTATATCGACGTCGAAACATCGTTCGGCACAACACGAGTGCGCAAGTCCGGAAGCGGTGCAGGCGCACCGATCGTGCTACTGCCGGGTATCGGCGGCAATGGTCAAGTCTGGTTCCGGTTCATCGAGGAGTTGGCGCGCGACCGCGTTGTGTACACGCCGGACGTCATCGGGTGGGCCGGACGCTGCGTCCAGACCGCGCCACTGCGCGATACGGAAGACATCGCGAAGTGGATGGCCGAGACGCTCGACGGGCTCGGCGAGGATCGTGTCCATCTGGCGGGAAACTCCCTGGGCGCATGGCTGGCGGGCGCCATCGCCGTGCACCGGTCCGAGCGGCTGGCCAGTCTGACCATGTTCGAGCCCAGCGCCTCGACGTTCGCGAAGGTGCGATTGAGTCTGCTGTTCAAATTCATTGTGGCGGGCGCACGGCCGACTCCCGAGCGGATGCGAAAGTTCAACAGGTGGCTGATGCCCGGCTTCGAACTCAGCGATGAGGAATCCGCCTTCGCCCTGGCCGCCGTGAAGTTCCGGATGGCGATGCCGTGGGATCGCCCGTTCACTGACGAACAACTGGCCGCCATCACCGCCCCGAGCCTGATTCTCTTCGGGGCCGATACGGTCGTCAGCGATCCCGAACTCGGTGCGGCCCGCGCCCGCAACCACATCCCGTCGGCCGACGTCGAAATCTATCCGGGCATAGGACACGATCTACTGTGGGCGAACCCGGAACAGATACTTCCCCGCTTCCTGGACTTCGTCGGCAGTCATGATCAGGTGCGATCTCGGGCCGATCAGCCCGTAACTCCCGCCGCGCCAAGGTAATTCGCGTCGCCGATCATGGCCCGCCGCACGGCTGTTGACGTGGTCGACCGAAGCGCTTGATACTCACGAGTATTCGATACCCGTGAGCAGGGAGAACGTGATGGCCGACTATGACGTCGTGATCCGGGGCGGATCCGTCTACGACGGCACCGGAGGGGCTCCGATGGTGGCGGATGTGGCGGTGCGGGATGGGCGGGTCGTGGCTGTTGAAGCGGGGCTTCCGGAGGGGCGGCGCACGATCGATGCGAGCGGTAAGTGGGTCATTCCGGGGATGATCGATGTGCATACGCATTACGACGCGGAGGTGCTCACCGGGCCGGGGCTGGGTGAATCGGCCAGGCACGGGGTGACTTCGGTGGTGTTCGGCAATTGCTCGCTGTCGACGGTGTATGCCGAGGCGCAGGACTGTGCGGATATGTTCGCGCGGGTGGAGGCGCTGCCGTGGGATGTGGTCAATGACGCGGTCAAGGAGCATAAGACGTGGGTGGATCCCAAGTCGTATGTGGAGGCCATCGGCGGCAAGCCGCTCGGGGTGAATGTGGCTGCGTTTCTGGGGCATTCGGATATTCGGGTGGCTGTGATGGGTCTGGGGCGTGCGGTGGACGCAAATGAGCGGCCCACCGGTGGTGAGCTGGATCGAATGGCGGACATGCTCGCCGAGGCGCTCGATGCGGGATTCGTCGGACTGTCCACCATTCGCAGTTCGTTTTCCAAGCTCGAGGGGACGCGCTTTCCCACCCGCCAACTGCCTTCGACCTATGCCACCTGGGCGGAGTACGGGCGGCTGAATTCGGTACTGCGCCAGTACGGCCGGGTTCATCAGAGCACGCCGAATCTCACCTCGCGAGTGGAGATCGCACGCTACTTCGCGCAGAGTGCCGGCCGACTGTTCGGGCGGCGGCCGCTCAAGACCTCATTGCTGTCGGCCGCTGATATCAAAGCTGATCGGACGGTGGCGCGGATCGCGGTGGGCGCGGCGTGGGTGGCCAATCGGCTCGGCAGGGCCGATTTTCGCTGGCAGCATCTGCCGGTGCCGTTCGAGGTGTACGCCGACGGCATCGATCTTGTCATCTTCGAGGAATTCGGTTCCGGGGCAGCGGCATTGAATATCCGCCAGGTGCTCGAGCGCAGTGCACTGCTGAAGGACGAGGAGTACCGCCGTCGCTTCCGTAAGGACCTGTCCAAACGATTCGGCCCCCGCGTCTGGCATCGCGATCTCGGTGACGCGCAGATCATGGCCTGCCCCGATGCGTCGGTCATCGGCAAATCCTTCGCCGCGGTGGCCACCGAGCGCGGCATCACCGCACCGGACGCACTGTTGGATCTGACCGTCGAACACGGTGCGGCGCTGCGCTGGCGCACCACCATCGCCAATGATCGCGATGATGTCCTGGACCGGCTGCAGACCTCCCCCATGGTGCAGATCGGTTTCGCGGATTCCGGTGCGCACCTTCGCAATATGGCCTTCTACAACTCCGGGCTGCGCATGCTCGAGCGGGTGCGGCAGCGCGGCTTCATGCCGATCGAGCAGGCGGTGCACCGGCTGACCGGTGAGCTGGCGGACTGGTACGGACTCGATGCCGGAAAGCTGGCCGTCGGCGCCCGCGCCGATATCGCCGTCATCGACCCGGCGGGCTTCGACGGCTCCAGCGCCGCCTACGCCGAGGCGGAACTACCCGGCAGCGGCGTCTCCCGCATGGTCAATCGCAATGACGCGGCGGTCGCGGCCACCGTGGTCGGCGGCCACGTGGTTTACGAATACGGCGCCTTCGCACCGGGATTCGGCACCACGCTGCACGCGGGCACCTTCCTCACCGCGTGATCAGCACCGGTTCTTCAGGCATCGCGGGTGAACGACAACCAACAGGAATGTCAGCAGTTGGCACTCTTCCACTGGGTGAGTTTGTCCAGGAAGATGCCGGTGGCGGGCTGGTTGATCTGATCCGCGCCGCGGTGTTGCAGGTGGCCGACGACGACGGCCTCGGTTTGCGCCACCGTGGCGATGATTTCGGCGGGGGCGCTGACGCGGAACGTGCTCAGGCGCTGGATCGCGGCGGCGGAATCAGCAGGTTCCTTGCCCTGCTGCAGATCGTGGACGAGGTCGATCTCGTATTGGACTTCGGTGCAGGCGTCGCCGCCCGAACTCGGTTGTGCGGCCGCCGAGGTCTGCGCTGCGGCGCTGGTGGGGGCCGCGCCGGTATTCGTCGCAGTGGTTGCGGCGGGTGTCTTGTCGGAGCCGCAGGCGCTGAGTGTGACCGCGGCGAGCAGGGCGATGCACGCGATACCGGTGCGGAACAAAAGGTCTCCCAGGGTGCTTCGGAGTGGCGAGGATCTGGCTGTGCGCCGGACCCATCAGGAGGGGGCAGCGCGCATGGATCACTGTGCATTTCAGGGATTACAAATCGCTTAAAGTCCGCAGGCCGGTGTGCGGCAGATGGCCCGCACATGAAATCCCGTCGCTGCTCGGCGCGGTCACGATCCGGAAATTAGGGTTGTGCGCATGAGGATTCGGCGGTGGCGGCGGGCATATCTGGCCGCGGAGTACGCGGCATTGTTCTTCGGGGGAACGACCGCTTACAACGCGGTGCTGCGCGGGCGGCCGCCGATTCCGGCACTGCTGGTGCTGGGGACCGCCGCCACCGTCTATCTGCGGCGCTCACGCGGGTTCGACCGGGACTCGCTGTGGCGGGCCGGGGCATTTCGCGATCAGGCGCGGCCGATGGCGGTGACGGCCGGGTCCAGCGCGCTCGCGCTCACCGCGGCGACCGCACTGCTGCGGCGCGAGGATCTGTTCGACCTGCCGCGGCGGAATCCGCTGCTGTGGCTTGCGGTCATGCTGCTGTACCCGGCATTGAGCGTGTATCCGCAGGAGCTGATCTTCCGGTCGTTCCTGTTCCACCGGTATGCGCCGGTATTCGGTGACGGTGCGGGCATGGTCGCCGCCAGCGCCGCCGCCTTCGGCTACGTGCACATCATCTTCGGCAGCTGGTTCTCGGTGGCCGCGAGCGGTGTGGGCGGCTGGATCTTCGCGACCCGGTATCTGCGGACGCAGTCGCTGTTCACCGCCTCGGTCGAGCATTCGGTGTACGGAATACTCGTGTTCTCCATCGGCCTGGGCCGGCATTTCTATCATGGCGCGGCACCGGCATCGCGGATCCGATCGGGCGCCGGCAGAACTGCCGCACTGACCTGATCCGCGCCGCGAACCCGACCCCGAGATGTCGGTGTGGTCTGGTAGTCATGGGTTCATGACGACTCTGGGTGCCGTGTTCCGTCCGCACAATCCGCCGGAGCGGCTGCGGGCGGTGGTTCGGGCGGCCGAGCAGGCGGGGCTCGACGAATTGTGGTTGTGGGAGGACTGTTTTCAAGAGGGCGGGATCTCGAGCGCCGCGGCCGCATTGGCCTGGAGCGAGCAGCTTCGGATCGGGGTCGGCGTGCTGCCGGTGCCGCTACGGAATGCCGCGATCACCGCAATGGAGATCGCGACACTGGAGCGGATGTTCGACGGACGGGCGATCTGGGGCGTCGGCCATGGCGTGCAGGAGTGGATGGGGCAGGTGGGGGCACGGGTAGCTTCGCCGGTCACACTGCTGGGTGAATATCTGGATGCACTGCGCGGATTGCTGGCCGGTGAGCGAATCACCGTGAAGGGCAGGTATATCCAGCTCGACGACGTCGCCCTGGATTGGCCGCCCGCCACCGCGCCGGCGGTGCTGGCCGCCGCGTCCGGGCCGCGCACGCTGGCGCTGGTCGGCGCGGCCGCCGACGGCGTCATCCTGGACAGTTCCAAGTCCGCGGACGGTATTCGCGCGGCCGTCGACATCATTCGCGCCGCGCGGCCGGAACAGGCCGCGCCACAGCCGTATCTGGTGGTCGCCTACCTGCTGACGGCCACCGGCCCCGGTGCTGCCGACCGGATCGCCGCGGAGTTGCGCGGCAAGGAACGCGACACCATCCCGGACGTCGGTATCGCAGGTGACGCCCAGGCGATCGCCGACACCGTCATCCGCTGGGCCGAAGCCGGGGCCACCAGTGTTGTCCTGCAGCCCACCGCCGATGAGCCCGACCCCGCCGGGTTCGTCCGCTTCGTCGCCGAACAGATCCGGCCATTGGTCCCATGACCGATCAGCTGTCCACCCGCAGTGCCACCAGGTTCGCGGCGACGCGATCGCTGTCCGCCTCCGTCCAGCCGGGCGGGGCGGTGACCGCGGCCCAGGCGTAGGGCATCAGGTCTCCGTAATTGTGGCCGTGGCCGGACGGCGGCGACTGCGCGCGCACCAGATCGGCGCTGACCTGCCAGAAGGTGACAATGGGGTACCAGCTCATGGCGGAGGTTCGGTCTCGGCCCGGCGCTTCGGTCAGCCAGTCGGGGCGGGTGAACAGCAGATCGGTATTCCACCAGACCACGGGGTCGGAGGCATGCTGCAGATACAGCACGCGTGGTTCCGGCCACGGGTCGCGCAGTGCCGAATTCTGCTGCGGCGCCGGCAGATCCTGCTTCCCTGCGGCGAATCGGACGATCAATCCCCCGGCATAGGTGGGAAGTACTTCGGGAGTGCCGGGATCGCGCCGATCCTTGATCTCGTTCCACAGGTGATTGGAGTTCGGCGGGCCGACGAACAGGGCGCCGTCCACGGATTTGCGGAGATCCGCGAGGCTTCCGAAGGCGCTCTCGGCCGATTGCGAGCCGAGGCTTTCGCCGTAGACGATCAGGCGCGGTCGATGCCCCTCCGGTAGCTGGGCCCAGCGCTGGTGAATGCCGTCAATGAGCGCGGCGCCCGCGGTCGCCGCCGCGGAGCGGTCCACCAGAAACGAGATCCAGCTGGGCAGGAAGGAATACTGCATGGCGGCAATGGCGGAGTCGCCGTTGTACATCAGCTCCAGCGAATCGGCCGCGGCGGGACTGACCCATCCGGTGCCGGTGGTACCGGTCACGACCAGAACCTTGCGGTCCCACGCACCGGTGCGGTCCAGTTCCGCGAGGATCAGCCGCACTCGCGCCGCGGTGTCGACGGCAGATCCGAGTCCGGCGTAGACCCGGATCGGTTCTCGCGCAGGGACTCCGCTGAGCGCCGCCAGCCGCGCCGCGCCGATTCCGCCGGCGACGAACGTCCGGCCCTGCAATCCCAGGGTGTCCCACGGCGCGGCCGACGCCGGGCTACCCGACCGTTCTGGCTGGATCGGTTGCACGACACCGTGTTCCGTTCCATTGTTCTGCCCGGCGAATACCGCCCGAGCGGCGTCGGAACTTCCGGCCAGCAGCACCTTGCCGACAAAGAGCGCCACCGCCAGGGCGAGCGTGATCGGCGCGATCACATGCGCCAGCGGCAGGGAGATGTGCAACCGCGCCGACAGCACCCGGGCGATCGCGTGCGCCGTGCGCCGGAGTCCCCGGGCGGCCAGCAGCACCAGCAGGAAGATGGCCACGATGATCAGACCCGTACGCAGGTAGGCGATTTCGGCCGACGGGGACATCCCCATCAGCCCGTCGACATCGTCCTGCCAATTCGCCGCCACCAGCAATGTGCTGATCACGGTGAATACCGCGAGCAGTGCGACGACGATCTCCAGCACCAGCTCGACCCGGCGTTCGAAGCGCCGCCACGCGATTCGCGGCGCCACCCACCGGCGCATCGGAAATGCGAGCAGCACTCCGACGCCGTAGCCGGTCACGCTGGTGAATCCACTGACGATGCCCTGAAAGACCCAGTCCCGCGGCAGCAGCGACGGGCTCAGACTCCAGGCGAAGAAGAACAGCGCGAACACCAGGCCCACAAAATCCAGCCCGAGAATCGTGATGGGACGCGGCGGCCCGGCCTCCTCCTGCGGCAGCAATCGCTCCCGCACGCCATTGGCGCCGGCGCGCACACCCTCTCGACCCGCCCGGACAACCCGGGCTCGCACCGTATCGATCTGCGAGCGCCAGGAGTCCATTCGCCTACCTTCTCATTCCCGGCATCGAGTCTCTGCCGCGCCCTGAGCAGGTATGCCCGTCGTCACATCGCCGGGGCAGGCTCAGTTCTGGGGACCGCGAGTGATGGTGTCGCAGCCCGATACCTGGGCGCCGGCGCCGGGACCCGCGATATTGATGGCGTCCTGTTCGGCCTCATCCGAGGACGACCCCTGCGCCCAACCCCAGTGACCGTCGGAGGCCACTGCCGCAGCGCCGCAGCGGAGATTATCGGATCGGTCCGCGTCCCAATTGGTGCGCCAGGCACAGTCGGTGAAGCCGCATTTCGATTCCGCGGCGTCCTTGGCCTCCTGCATGCTGGGGTAACCGGTGACAATCGCGTAGGCGCGCATGTGATTGCCGATGGCGATCGCGCCCCAGGTGCCCCCCGACTGTGCTTGTGCGGGCGCCGCGAACAGCGCGGACAGTCCGATCGTCAGGACCGCGGTGGTGAGCAGTTTCGACACACGGCTCGATTGCGAAAAAAGCATTCCAGACTCCCCTTCTGGTGTGACGCCCCTGTCTCGCGGCGCCGAACGTAGCAGAGCATAACCGCCGGGTCCGACATTCCTGCAATTGTTTTCCTCCTGGATCTCCTTGCAGGAGTGCACCATTCACCTTCGGCGGCTACTGCGAACCCGGAGCAGACCGGCCTGGCCGGGGCATTGAAATCACGGTGATCGTGGATCTGTCCTGCGTGTCTTCCGCAGGAAAGGATCGGACCGGACGGTCTCGGCCCGGGTCCGATTCCGGGCGAGGCATCCGGACAGCGAATTCGACGGAGGACGGCATGATCAGCATCGGGGCGACCCGAAACGGCGCACGCGCAGTCGAGTTCGGCCGGGCCTGGAGCGCCGGCGGGTGGGCTCGGGCACGCGGGGTGTCGGTGCGCGTGCTGTCGCTGGCCGTGCTGATCGCGCTCTGGTGGGCGATCAGCGCCGCGAAAATCGTCGAACAGCAGTTCCTTCCGACGCCCGCGGCGGTGTGGCGGGCGTTCGTGCGCGCGAACAGCTGGCACGAGATCGCGCCCGGGGTGCCCCGGCAGGTGCGCGGGGAGCAGAACTACTTCCTCTGGGAACACCTGATCGCGAGCCTGCAGCGCATTGCCGTCGGGGCGGGCGCGGCCGTGATCCTCGGTCCGCTGGTGGGATTCGCGCTCGGGACCTCGCGGACGATCGGGGCGATTGTCGAGCCCTATCTGAATTTCCTGCGGGCACTACCGCCGCTCGGGTACATCGGACTGCTCATCGTGTGGTTCGGCATCGGCGACACCTCGAAGATCTGGCTGCTGTTCCTGGCGGCCTTTCCGCCCGTGGTCATCGCGACTATTACGGGCGTACAAGGGGTTTCGGCCGATCGAATCAATGCGGCGCGATCACTGGGAGCGAGCAAACGCCAGGTGATCACGCGGGTCCTGCTCCCCGCCACCCTGCCCGAGGTCATCACCGGCGTGCGCGTGGCGGTCGGATTCGCGTGGACCACCGTGGTCGCCGCCGAACTCGACAATGGCATCCCCGGCATCGGCGGTCTCGCCTACGTGGCAGGTCAGCGCCTCGACACCGCCCTCACCATGGCCTGCATCATCGTTATCGGACTCACCGCGCTCGCTCTGGACGCGGCGATCAAGTGGATCGGCGAGATCGCCGTTCCGTGGAAAGGCAAGGCGTGAAACGCAAGCTCGTCGCAGTGGCATTGGCCGGAGTTCTCGCGGCAGCACTGTCCGGATGCGTGTCCTCGGGGCGCTCCGACCAGTCCCGCGCCGAAGGCGACAAGGTTGCCTGCCCCGTGGCCGTGGACGACTCCTTCACCGGGACAGTGCGTTTGGGGTATCAGGACATCCCCAACGGCGCACTGGTGGTGAAGGATGCGGGGCTGCTGGAGACCTGCCTGCCGAAGGCCAAGATCACCTGGAGCAAGTTCGCCTCCGGCGCGACGGTCATCCAGGCGTTCGGGTCCAATTCGCTCGACCTCGGACTGCTCGGCAGTTCCGCTGCGGCGCAGGCGCTTTCGGCACCGTTGAATCTGGATATGAAGGTGGTGTGGATCCACGACGTGATCGGCTCGGCCGAATCGCTGGTGGCGAAGGATCCGGCCATCACCTCGGTCGCCGGGCTGCGCGGGAAGAAGATCGCGGTGCCGTTCGCCAGTACCTCGCACTACAGCCTGCTCGCGGCGCTACAGGCGGCCGGAATCGAGCGGGACGTGACGCTCGTGAACCTCACGCCCGACGCGATTCCCGCAGCATGGCGTGACAGCAGTATCGACGCGGCGTTCATCTGGGAGCCCACGCTGACCGAGTTGCTGAAGAACGGGCACACCGTGACCACCGCCGCCGAGACCGCCAAGGCCGGTAAGCCGACGTTCGATCTCGAGGGTGCGCGCTCGGACTTCGTCGCCGCCAACCCGAAGTTCCTCACCGTATGGACCGCCGCGCAGAACTGGGCCGTCCAGCAGCTGGCCGGCGATCCGCAGGGTGCGGCGACGCATATCGCCGCGCAGCTGGGCATTCCGGTGGACGCGGTGCGCAAGCAGATCACCGGCTACGCCTTCCTCGATGCCGCGACGCAGGCCGGTGCGCCGTATCTGGGCAAGCAGCTCGGTACGGATCTGCAGACATCGGCGCAGTTCCTGCTGACCCAGGGGCAGATTCAGGGTGTGGCCGCGCCGGAGAAGTACGCGGGAGCCGTCTACGCCGATGCGGCAAAAGCAGTGAGCGCCAAGTGAGTTCGGCCGTCGCGCAGCGCGATCAGGTCGTGCTGCGCGAGGTGTCGAAGACCTACGAGACGGCCACCGGCGATACGGTGGCGCTCTCCCCCACCGATCTGACCATCGCACCGGGCGAGTTCGTGAGCATTGTCGGACCGTCCGGCTGTGGGAAGACCACACTGCTGCAGTTGCTCGGCGGGTTCCTGACGCCGACCACCGGTGAGCTGCGGGTGGGCGCGGATGCCATCGACGGTCCGAGCGCCGAGCGCGGGGTGGTGTTCCAGGCCCCGACGCTGTACCCCTGGCTGTCGGTGCGCGGCAATATCGAGTTCGGCCCGAAGGTGCGCGGCGTCGACAAGAAGACACGGCGAGCGGAGTCCGATCGGCTGCTGCAGCTGGTCGGACTGGGCGATGTGGGCGCCAAGCGGCCCTACGAACTCTCCGGGGGTATGCAGCAGCGGGCACAGATCGCCCGGGTACTGATCAACGATCCGCGCATCATCCTGATGGATGAGCCGTTCGGGGCCCTCGACCAGCTCACCCGGGAGCGATTGCAGGTGGAGCTGCTGCGGCTGTGGCGACAAGCGGGCAAGACCATCGTGTTTGTCACGCACTCGGTGGAGGAGGCGGTGTTCCTGTCCACCCGGGTGCTGGTCATGAGCGCCCGGCCGGGGCGCGTCATCGTGGACCGGCGCATCGAGCTTCCCGGTGACGCTGCGCTCCCCGGGGATACGGCGTCCGGGGACGGACGCGTGCGGGACCTGGCGGTCACCGCCACGCCGGAGTTCCAGGCGTTGAAATCCGAACTGGCACAGGCGATCTACGACGCACACCGCTAGGTCCGACCTCGGACCACCCACCGTGATACAGACCGATGGCCCCGGATCGCGACAGTGCGATCCGGGGCCATCGTCATGCTGAGGTGCCGGTCACCCGGCGACGGCGATACCTTTACAGGTAGGCGCCGCAGACCGGCCACGCGCCGCGGCCCTGGCCGGCGAGCACGTTCTCGGCCACGCGGATCTGCTCCGAGCGGCTGGCGTTGGCAGCGTTGCCCTGGCCGCCGTAGGCGTTCCAGGTGCTCTGGGTGAACTGCAGACCACCGTAGAAGCCGTTACCGGTGTTGGCGCCCCAGTTGCCGCTGCTCTCGCAGTTGGCGACGGCATCCCAGTCGCCGGAGGCGGCGGAGGCGGTCGCGGTGGTCAGCGTCAGCGGGACGGCGGCGAACAGGCCGGCGGCCGCGGTGGCGACGATCATGCGGGTGCTGAACTTCCGGTTGCGAGTCATAGATGATTCCCTGGCCTGCGCCCATCCGGCCCGCGCTCTCAGCTGCGGGTCCCCGTCCCCAGGGATGTCGGTGTCGCTTCGAACCGCGGGACGGGGTTGCCGGTGTTCGGCGGTTCGAGTTGGAGCTCGGCATTGATCCGAGCCGTGAACGACGGTAACGGAACAATCACGACTAATCACGGGGTGATCACGGTCGGTTGACAAATTGGATTCGACCGCACTCACAGACTTTCCCCAGATCGCATCGGGAGATCGGTGAATTACATTTATCGAATTCACCCCCGAATATGTGACCGACGCCACTGAAAAATGGTGATCCGGATCGCGTAATACAGCACGAAATCAAACGATGAGTGCGTTCATCGGACCCGAAACAAACCGATCAGTTTTACTCGGGGACCCCCGATACGACCGGCTCGGATCGCGCTGCGCGGAATCATTGCCCCCGGTCAGAGCAATGGCGATAGTTCCGGGGACACTGTTTCGGCCCCTGCAGGAGGCACCATGAGCCCCGATGAACCCCGTTCCGGCGCCCGCGCCGTCGATCGTGCGATCCAGGTGCTCAACTGCTTCGAGGGCGACGATCCCGAGCTCTCGGTCAGCGAGCTGGCCCACCTCGCCGACCTGCCCGTGAGCACCGTGCACCGGCTCGCACAGGCACTGGTCCGGGGACGGCTGCTCGATCAGAACCCCGCCAACGATCGCTACCGCATCGGTCACGGACTGGCATCGCTGGCGCGACCGGCACTGGCCCGGCTGGGCCTGGAGTCGGCCGCACCGCACCTCTACGCGCTGGCCGCGGGCATCCGCATCACGGTCAGCGTGAGCGTGGTGGAGGACCGTGATGCGGTCACGGTGTTCCAGGCCAGGCCACCGGTGTACTTCTGCCCGAATCAGGTGCCGCGGGCCAGGCAGCCGCTGCGCGCCAGCGCGGTGGGGCACGCACTGCTGGCCTTCTCGCCCATCAGCACGATCGCCGAGGAGCACGCCGAACGACGGAACTCGCAGCTGGTCCGCACGGGCGGGCTGCACACCGATCTCGATCGGGTGCGGCGTACCGGCTTCGCCAGCGAACTCGTCCCGACCGATGATCCGATCCGGGCGATCGCCGTGCCCATCGTCGGGCCGGACAAAAGAGTCCGGGGCGCGCTGGCCGTACAGGCCAGGTCCGCGCGCCTGGATGCGGACCTGGTGCGCAGTATCGTTCCGGCCATGCGGGCCACCGCCGGCCGGATCGGCCCGCTCTTCCAAACCCACGGCGGCCCAACGGATTCCGCCTTCGAATTAGAATCACGCTGATTTCCACATCGTGAAAAGACGGTTGCCCGGCGCCCCGGACGACCGCACGATATGAACAACCTGATCATTACCACTTCCGAACTCTCACAAAGGGCCTGGAATGATCCCATTCACTTTTCTGACGCAACGGCGTGCAGTCGATTTGATGCGCGTCGCGCCCGGGGTATGTCGCGGCTGATACGCCGTGCCCCTATCTCCGCTTGCGACAGACGCATTCACCGAAAGAATCCGCATGCCCTCCCCCTTTCGACCTTCACGGTCACTGCGCGCCCTGGCCGCCGCATTCGCCGTAGCCACCGCCGCCCTTTCCCTGACCGCGTGCGGCACCTCCGGACCGACCACCACGGCCGACGGCAAAGACGTTGTCCGATACCAGGGCACGACCGGACAGGTGACGGCCTACGAGCTGGCCGCCGACCTCGGCTACTTCACCAAGATCAACCTGCACTGGGAGGGCGACACCACCAGCGGACCCGCCAATATCCAGGCGGCCGCCACCAAGCAGATCGAATTCGGCAGCGCGTTCAACGGCGCGGTGGTCAAGCTCATCGCGGGCGGCGCACCGGTGAAGGCCGTGCTCAGTTCCTATGGGGCCGATGACAAGAACTACACCGGATACTTCGTGCGCGACGACTCCGGCATCACCTCCGCGCGGGACCTCATCGGCAAGAAGGTGGGGGTCAACACCCTCGGCGCGCACCACGAATTCATCACCCGCGAGTGGCTGCACCAGCAGGGCCTGAGCGAGGCGGAGATCAAGCAGGTGCAGTTCGTGGTACTGCCGCCGGTCAGCACCGAGGACGCGCTGCGCAAGGGACAGATCGACGTCGCGGCGCTGGGCTCGGTCTTCCGGGACACCGCGATCGCACGCGGCGGACTGCACTCGCTCTACACCGACAAGGATCTGTTCGGGCAGTTCGATTACGGCACTTATGTTTTCCGCAACGACTACCTGAAGGACCACGCCGACGCGGTCAAGGACTTCGTGCAGGGCACCGCACGTGCCACCCGCTGGCTGCAGACGACTCCGCACGACGAGGTCGTCGCCAAGTTCGAATCGATCATCAACAAGCGCGGGCGCAATGAGAACACCGGCCTGCTGAAGTACTACACCAGCTACGGCGTTCCGGTCCCCGGCGCCGTGATCGCCGAACGCGAGTTCCAGGTCTGGATCGACTGGCTGGTGCGCAATAACGAACTGCCCCAGGGCAAATTTACGGCCAAGGACCTCTACACCAATCAGGACAACCCGTACGACAACGGCACCTACCCGCCGACCAGCGGGCCGACCGGCGAAGCGGTGGTGGCGAAATGAGCGCCGCGGTGAAACTCGCACTCAGCGGTGTGCGCAAGGAGTTCCCGATACGCGGGGAACGGGCCTCTTTCACGGCGATCGAGGACATTACGGTCGATGTGCGTGAGGGTGAGTTCCTCGTACTCGTCGGCCCCAGCGGTTCGGGCAAGTCGACGCTGCTGGATCTGCTCGGCGGTCTGACCAAGCCGACGACCGGGCAGATTCTGCTCGACGGCGCGCCGATCACCGGGCCCGGACTGGACCGCGGCATCGTCTTCCAGCAGTACGCGCTGCTGCCCTGGCGCACGGCGCGCACGAATATCGAATTCGGCTTGGAAGCCAAGAAGATTCGCAAACGGGAACGGCAGCAGATCGCCGAGCACTATCTTGAGCTGGTCGGGCTGGCCGGATTCGGGGACCGGTACCCGCACGAACTGTCCGGCGGTATGAAGCAGCGCGTCGCCATTGCGCGCAGCCTCGCCTTCGATCCCGAAGTGCTGCTCATGGACGAGCCGTTCGCGGCCTTGGACGCACAGACGCGGGAATCGTTGCAGGACGAGCTGCTTCGCATCTGGCGCGCCACCGGCAAGACCATTCTCTTCATCACCCACGGCATCGACGAGGCCGTCTATCTCGGGCAGCGGGTGGCGGTGCTGACCTCGCGGCCCGGCCGGGTCAAGGCGGTCGTCGATATCGATCTCGACCGCGAGGGTGATCCGGATATCCGCTCCAGCGAGAGCTTCCGGGAAGTCCGGCACCACATCTGGTCGCTGCTGCGCGATGAGGTCGCCCGGGCGCAGGGGCAGGAAGCGGCCGCCATCGCCGCCACCGACAGGAGATCCAGTCATGTCTAGTGCACTGCAGATTGCCGAGACTCCGGTGCTGTCACCGCCGGCGCCACCGGCCACGCCCGCAACACCCGTGCCGTGGAGCCGGGTCGCGCGCGTCGCCGGCCGGCTGGCCTGGCGAATTGTCAAGCCCGGTCTGGTGATCGGCGCCTTCCTGGTGCTGTGGCAGCTGGCGCCGAAACTCGGTCTGGTCGATCCGGTATTCCTGCCGCCGTTCTCGGATGTCTGGTCCGCCGGGCTGGAACTGATCCGCAACGGCCAGATGCAGGAGAATGTCTCGGCCAGCGTCACCCGCTCGCTCATCGGGTTCTCCATAGCGGTGGCCACGGCAATTCCGGTGGGCGTGGCGATCGCCTGGTATCGGCCGATCGCGGAACTCATCAATCCGGTGCTGGAATTGTTCCGCAATACCGCGGCGCTCGCGCTGCTCCCGGTCTTCGTGCTCATTCTGGGCATCGGCGAAACCTCCAAGATCGCCCTGGTGGTGTACGCCAGCTTCTTCCCGATTCTGCTGAACACCATCTCCGGTGTGCGGTCGGTGGATCCGCTGCTGGTCAAATCGGCAGTCTCCCTGGGCTTCTCCCCCATTCCGCTGTTCGTGAAGGTGGTGCTGCCCGCCTCGGTGCCCAGCATCTTCACCGGTGTTCGCATGGCGGCGTCCGCGTCGATCATGGTGCTCATCGCCGCCGAAATGGTCGGTGCGCGGGCCGGACTCGGTTATCTGATCACCGCCGCGCAGCAGAACTTCCAGATTCCCGATATGTACGCGGGCATTGTCGCCATCGCCCTGCTGGGGCTGACGTTCAACGGCGTACTGGTCGCCATCGAACGCCGACTGTCCCGCTGGCGTACGCCCGCCGCTCAATAACTCTCGAAGGAAATACTTCTCCATGTCGCGTAAAAGCTTTCACATCAACGCCTTTCTCATGGGCGTCGGGCATCATGAGGCCGCCTGGCGGCACCCGCGCACCAGGGAGCACCAGGTTCTCGAGGTGGAGCACTTCCGGGAGCTCGGTCGCATCGCCGAACGCGGCAAGCTCGATTCGGTGTTCTTCGCCGACGGGCTCGCGGTCGGGCCGCGCATCAAGCGCAATACCCTCGCCGTCTTCGAACCGGTCACGCTGCTCGCGGCAATCGCCACCGCCACCGAACATGTGGGACTGATCGCCACCGCGTCCACGACCTACAACGAGCCGTTCAATCTGGCGCGCAAGTTCGCCTCGCTCGATCACATCAGCGGCGGGCGCGCGGGCTGGAACATTGTCACCTCCGGAAATGAGGAGGAGGCGTTCAACTTCGGCTACGACTCCATTCCCGAGCACGCGCGCCGCTACGAGCGGGCCGAGGAATTCGTCGATGTGGCCATTCAGCTCTGGGACAGCTGGGAGTCCGACGCCATCGTGCTCGATCCGGAGGAGGGCGTATTCGCCGATCCGGACAAGGTGCACACCATCGACTACGACGGTGAGCGGTTCCGGATCCGCGGACCGCTGAACTCCCCGCGCGGTCCGCAGGGACGGCCGCTGCTGGTGCAGGCCGGATCCTCCGAGAGCGGTAAGGATTTCGCCGCCCACTACGCCGAGGCCGTGTTCACCGCACAGCGCACGCTCGAAGAGGGGCAGCAGTTCTACCGGGATCTCAAATCGCGGCTGCCCAAGTACGGGCGCTCGGCCGACGAGCTGAAGGTGCTGCCGGGTCTGGTGCCGTTCATCGCCGAGACCGAGGAGCAGGCGCGGGCCCTGGAGCAGGAGTTCACCGACCTCATCTCGCCCGATTACGCACTGCGGCAGCTCTCCTCGCTGCTGGGCATCGATCTCACCGAACATGCACTCGATGCACCGCTGCCCCCGCTGCCGGAAGAAAGCGAAATCCAGGGCGGCAAGAGCCGTTTCACGCTGGTGAAGGAGCTGGCGGAGAAGGAAGAGCTCACCGTGCGGCAGTTGATCGGCAAGCTCGGCGGCGGGCGCGGGCATCGCACGCTCGCCGGCACACCCGTGCAGATCGCCGATGATCTGCAGTCCTGGTTCGAGGGCGGGGCGGCCGACGGCTTCAACATCATGCCGCCGTACCTGCCCGGCGGACTGGAGGACTTCGTCGACCAGGTCGTGCCGATCCTGCAGGAGCGCGGGCTCTTCCGGACCGAATACACCGCCACCACCCTGCGCGGGCACTACGGGCTCGAGCCCGTGGAGAGCCAATTCGCACACACCGATATCCAGGCCACCGCCTGAGTCGCACCCCCTACGTCGCCACAACCGATAGTTCGAGTACGAAAGGCACGATCATGACCACTGTCGCCGAAACTCCCACGGGCACACTCCTGATCAGTCCGGTCGCCGGCCACATCGGCGCGGAGATCAGCAATATCGATCTGCGCAACGAGCTTTCCGATGAGCAGGTCGCACAGCTGCAGGCCGCGCTGTACGAATACAAGGTGCTGTTCTTCCGCAATCAGGAGATCGGGCATGCCGAGCACATCGCCTTCTCGCGACGGTTCGGTGCGGTCACGCCGTCGCATCCCTACGACGACGACGCGCCCACCGAATTCCCGGAGATCCTGGCCGTCGACAGCCGGCTGTACGAAAAGCGTTTCGGGGTGCGGAAATTCAGCTACACCAATCAGTGGCACACCGATGTGTCGGCACTGATCAATCCCCCGGCCGCGTCACTGCTGCGCGCCGAGATCGCACCCGAGCGCGGTGGCGACACCCAGTGGACCAATCTGGCCGCCGCCTACGCCAACCTGCCCGAATCGCTGAAGACGTTCCTGGACGGCCTCTACGCCGAGCACCGCTTCGGCGGTAACCGGCCGATCTGGGACGCCGACAGCGACTACGCCAAGAAGGTCGCCAAGGCGCCGCTGGTCACCGAGCACCCGGTGGTCCGGGTGCATCCGGTGACCGGTGAGCGGGTGCTGTTCGTGAACCCCGGCTTCACCACCCGCATTGTCGGGCTGAGCCCGCGGCAGAGCGACGCCCTGCTGGAATTGCTGTTCGCGGAGATCTCCGCTCCGTCCTACACGGTCCGATTCCGCTGGGAGAAGGGCAGTCTCGCGTTCTGGGACAACCGCGCCACCGCGCACCTCGCACCCAGCGATCTCGATCACCTCGATGTCACCCGGGTGCTCTACCGCACCACGCTCGAAGGTGATGTTCCGGTGGGTGTGGACGGGCAGTCGTCCCGCTCCATCGCCGGTGCGAAGTTCAGCGGCAACTGACCGCTGACACGAATAGTCCCGAGGGCCTTCGGTAGTCGCCGAAGGCCCTCGGGCTGTCGCGGGCGATTACGAAGCCTTCAGGAACCTCAGATAGAATGCCCCGAATACCAGGACGATCCCGACGTTCACCAGCAGGCGCGGCCAGAAGTGGTGTCTGAAGATCAGGACATCCACGCCGATCACGACGACCACCATCGCCACCACGTAGAGCGCGAGCGCTGCCTGTCTTCCCATAGGTCCTTTCTACTCCGTATGGTCGCGCACCGGGTGTTCGGCGGGCCGCCGCTCGCAGGCCGTGTTTCGGACATCTTGGCCCGCCTGACCTTCATACGGCGATCATTCGGCGATCACCCAGCGTTCCGGAACCGCTGCTCTACTTCTAAGCATGGTCAACGTCTCTCGCAGACGTATACTCGGCTCGATGGCAGGCATCGCGGTGGGGGCGGCAGCGGCTTCATTGCTGCCATCTTCCCTGCAACGCGCCATGGCGGCACCGGTTCCGGCAGGCGGGCTGGGTGCTATCGAACATGTGGTCCTGCTCATGCAGGAGAACCGGTCATTTGACCACTACTTCGGGTCGCTCGCGGGGGTGCGCGGGTTCGGGGACGACTCTCCGCTACGATTGCGCAACGGTCGCACGGCGTTTCAGCAACCACGGCGGCAGGGCTCGCTGGACGGGGATGTACTGCCGTTCTCGGTGCGGGATGCCGCGACGCTGGCCGGACGCCCCGACAGCGACATCCAATACCTCGACAGCCTCGACCACGAGTGGAACGGCAGCACCCAGGCCTGGTCACAGGGCTGGTGGGATCGCTGGATCGAGGCCAAGAGCCCGGCCACCATGACCTATTACGAGCGTCGCGATCTGCCGCTGCAGTACGAACTGGCCGACACCTTCACCACCTGCGATGCCTACCACTGTTCGATGTTCGGCGGCACCAATCCCAATCGCAACTATTTCTTCACCGGCACAACGGGATTCGAACCCGGCGGGAAGAAGCGCGCGGTCGACAATGCCGCCTACGACGCCAAACACAAGGGCTACGACTGGACCACCTATCCGGAGCGGCTCGAGGCCGCGGGCGTCTCGTGGCAGATCTATCAGGAGTGGGACAACTTCACCGACAATCCGGTCGAATACTTCGCGCCGTTCAAGCGGATCGGGAAGAAGATGCTGGCCGAGGTGAGCGGCCGCTACCGCACCACCGAGAAGTTCTACGAATCGCTGGCCGGGCGGTCCTACGGCGAGCAGCAGCGGATGGTGCGGCAGCTGAGCGCCGCACGGGATACCCTGACCGCCGCCGAGCGCAGCCTGTTCGACCGCGGGATGTACCGCAGTGAACCCGATACGCTGCTGCAGCGCTTCGCCGATGATATTGCGGCGGACCGGCTTCCGAAGGTCAGCTGGCTGGTGCCGCCCGCGCAGTATTCCGAGCACCCCTCCGAATCGACGCCGGTCGGCAGTGCGACCTTCATCCACCGGCTGCTCGATATCATCGGCGGCGATATCGACACCTGGTCCAAGACAGCGATATTCCTGACCTTCGACGAGAACGACGGCTATTTCGACCATGTGCCGCCGCCGGTGCCGCCGCGGCCCAGCTCCGGCAATGGCGACGACTGGTACGACGGCAAGGCCATCGGGCTGGGCGTACGGGTGCCCATGACCATCATCTCGCCGTGGACCATGGGCGGTTTCGTCTCCTCGGAGGTGTTCGATCACACCTCGGTGCTGCGGTTCCTGGAAACGTGGACCGGGGTGCGGGAACCGAATATCAGTACCTGGCGGCGCACCGTCTGCGGCGATATGACCTCGGCCTTCGATTTCACGACCGCGGGCAAGCGGCCGCATGTGGCCGCGCCCGGGCCGATTCCGGCGGCGATCGCGCGCTGGAAGCCCGATCCGCCGGGGGCGCAATCGCTTCCGGTGCAGGAGCTCGAAATGCGCCCGTCCCGGCCGCTGCCGTATCAACCGTCGGTCTCCAGCGCGCTGGACGGATCGGTGCTGTCGGTGACGCTCGCCGACAGCGGAAAAGCGTCGGCGCACTTCACGATCTACCCATTCGCGGGCGTCCCGGGCGATCCGCGCCACTACGACGTCGCCACCAAGCTCACCGAGAAACTCACGGTGACAGGGAAATACGATCTGGTGATCCAGGGGCCGAACCGGTTCTGGCACGAACTGCGCGGCTCGGTCGGTGGACCGGCGGCTGGTGTGCGGGTCGGGACCGAGGCCGTGAGCCGGGCGACCGCCGTGCTCGTGCTCGCCAATCACGGTGCGAGCGCGGTGATCATGCACATCACCCCGCGCCGCTACGGCGGCGATGCCCAGCGCGTCGAGCTCGCGGCGGGAGGCGGACAGCGACTCGAATGGGCGACCTACGACGGGTGGTACGACCTCGAGATCACCGCTGAGGGCGATCCGGACTTCTACCGGCGCGTCACCGGACGGATCGAGGACGGCACCCCGAGCGTGAACTCGGACTGACCGTCCCCGATTCGCGTCTGTGCCCCAGGCAGTTCCGGGGCTAACGGCCCAGCGGCCGGGGCGGCGGCGGAGGCTGCTGCCACCGCGGGTCACCGGCCGGCGGGTCCTGGCGGTACTGCTGCGGCGGATCCTGCGGTAATGCCTGCGTCGCATCCGGGCGCTGTTGCAGCGGTGGGGTTTCCCGCGGCTTGGTGGTGGAGGGCAGCGCCGACGGGTCCGCCGGGACCCGCGCATCGGCCTCCGCCGCCCGCACCGCCCGCTCGGCGGCCGGATCGGTCGCGGTGTCGAACCAGTCCGCCACCTCCTCGGAATCGTCCTCGGCCCGCTCGGCGGGCCCACCGTCCGGGCTGGGCTCGTAGCGGAAGGTGCCGTCCTCGCCCTTGGTGCCGAAGTTGCGGGCGAAACCCTCCAGGGCCTTGCCGAAATCGCTGGGCACCAGCCACACCTTGTTGGCATCACCCTTCGCCACCTCGGGCAGGGTCTGCAGGTACTGGTAGGCCAGCAGTTCGGGCGTCGGCTTGCCGTTCTTGATGGCGGCGAACACTTTCTCGATGGCCTTGGCCTGACCTTGCGCCTGCAGGTAGGCGGCGGCGCGCTCACCCTGCGCGCGTAGGATGCGGGACTGCCGCTCACCTTCGGCCGACAGAATCGCGGCCTGCTTACCACCCTCGGCGGACAGGATCGCGGCCTGCTTCTGGCCCTCGGCGGTCTTGATGGACGCCTCGCGCTGGCCCTCGGCGGTGAGGATGATGGCCCGCTTCTCGCGATCGGCCTTCATCTGCTTCTCCATCGATTCCTGAATCGATGGCGGCGGATCGATGGCCTTGAGCTCCACGCGCGAAACGCGCAGGCCCCAGCGGCCGGTGGCCTCGTCCAGCACTCCGCGCAGCTGGTGGTTGATCTGATCACGCGAAGTCAGCGTCTCCTCGAGCGTCATGCCACCGACGACATTGCGCAGCGTGGTGATGGTCAACTGCTCCACGGCGGCAATGTAATTGCTGATTTCGTACACCGCGGCCTGCGGGCTGGTGACCTGGAAATAGACCACGGAGTCGATCTGCACCGTCAGGTTGTCCTGGGTGATCACCGGCTGCGGCGGGAACGAGACGACCCGCTCGCGCAGATCCACCTTGGCGCGAACGCGATCGGCGAACGGCACCAGGAACGTCAGCTGTCCCGACACGGTGCGCGAATAACGGCCCAGCCGTTCGATGACCGCCGCTTCGGCCTGCGGCACCAGCGCCACCGACTTGAAGACGACAACCACCACCAGCAGGACCAGTACGACGGCGACAATGAGTACTGCCATTAGGGCCCCTTCCACACGACGACGTGCGCGCCGTCGATCCTCATGATGTAGACGGTCGAACCCTCCGGATAGTGGTCGCCCGGTTCGAACGGGCGCGCGCTCCACACCTCACCGCCCAGCTTCACCCGCCCCCCGTTCTCGTCGACCGCCTCGAGCACCCGGGCCGTCTTACCCGGCAGCGCATCCACACCGGTCGGTGTGGGCGGTGGAATCGCGTAGCGACGCAACAAGAGTGGACGAACGAGCAGGAGTAACGCAACCGCGGTGATACCGAAGATCACCGCATCCACCACCAGCGAGGTGCCGGCCAGGCCGCTCACCCCGGCCGTGATCACCGCCGCGCTGCCCAGCATGAGCAGCGTGAGATCACCCGTGAGCATCTCCGCCGCCGCGAGGAGCAACCCCGCGACCAGAAACACAATTGCCGCCACGAGTCCACAGTAATCGCTCGGGAGCGGCTGGGCCGGAGATCGACTCCGGGCGCGGTCCGTTTCGGGCGGCGTGCCGAATTCGCGCGTCGGAGCGGGGCATTTCGTTATTCGACCGGTACCTTCGATGCGGTGAGCGGGCGTGACATCTACAGCGGCGACATCTACTCCGGGCATGCGCGGACGCGTAAGCGTGAGATACCGAAGGTGGTGGCCGAACGCGATCTTGTCGCGGAGGACGCGGCCAGCGGATTCTGCGGCGCCGTAATCGGTTTCGAGCGGACCTACGACGGCGACTTCGTCAAACTCGAGGATCGCGGCGGGCGGGTGCGATTGTTCGCGCTGCGCGAGGCGGCGTTCCTGATCGACGGGCAGCCGGTGACGCTGGTGCGGCCGGCGGCGGTGGCGCCCAAGCAGCCGACGCGGTCGGCCTCGGGATCCACGCGGGTCGAGGGCGCGCGGGCGCGGGTCGCGCGGGCCAGCCGGATCTGGGTGGAGGGCGTGCACGATGCGGCGATCGTGGAGCGGGTGTGGGGACACGATCTGCGGGTCGAAGGTGTCGTGGTGGAACAGCTCGAAGGGCTCGATCATCTCGGCGCGCGGCTCGGGGAATTCGAACCCGGGCCCGGCAGTCGTGTGGGCGTACTTGTCGACCATCTGGTGACAGGCTCCAAGGAGACGCACCTCACCACCGGATTGGGACCGCACGTGCTGGTCACCGGTCACCCGTATATCGATGTGTGGCAAGCGGTTCGGCCGGCGGTACTCGGCATCGAGGCCTGGCCGGATGTGCCGCGCGGCGAGGACTGGAAGACCGGCGTATGCCGCCGCCTCGGCTGGGGCACACCGCAGGAAGGGTGGCGGCGCGTCTACAACGGCGTGGAATCCTTTCGCGACCTGGAGACCCCGCTGATCGGCGCCGTCGAACGACTGATCGATTTCGTCACCGACCCGCAGTAGCCCGCCAGTTATCCTGTGTTCATGAGTTCCCCGAGCGCCACGCTGACGGTCTGGGCCGCATCCTGGCTCGCCGGCCGCAGCGCCCCCGACGATGTGCTGGATGCGCTGCGCGCCTGGGCGCAGCGCCAGACCGTCGCTGCCGGGGATCCCGTCACCGGCGGCCACACCGGATTGCCCTGGGCCGCCGAGGAAACCGCCGATACCAGTCGCGGCGCGGGAATCATGGTGCTGCTCAAGCTCATCCGTGAAGCCATGGCCGGGCCCGAGGCCCAGCTGCGCCTGGTGCTGCCGGTCTCCGGAGATGTGCGCGGTCTGCCGGTCGGCACCGAATTCGCCGCCGCCGCAACCGAAGCCGGTGAGGGGCTCTACGTCGGCTCCCCCGGCGCCGACGGCACCGGCCTGGTCCCGGTCTGGACCGATGACGACAGCCTCCAGTGGCGCGTCTACGCCACCCCCATCCCCCGGACCGTCGAACCCGAAATGCCGCTGGGAGAAGCCGAATACACCATGCGCCAGGCAGTCCGGGATGCCGCCGACGCCCTCCAGCAGCTGCAGACCACCCGCGTGGACGATGCCGGCGGCCCCAGCCCCCGCGACCTCATCGAAGACGAACTGGCCGCCTACTCCCAGCACCAGTACCCCGACTCCCTCCCCCTGCGCGCCCGCCGCATCCTCGATACCGCCGACCAGGTGGCGGCCATCCTCACCGTCGCGGAACGGGCCCCCGCCTCCGCCCCCACCTCGGCCACCGCCATAGCCGCCCAGGAATCTCTCCTCCGCCCCCTCTGGAACGCCATCCGCTCCGCCCGCCTGGCCGCGGTCCACGCCCGCCCCTGAGCGCTCAGCGGCCTGCGGGCGCGTCGGCTCTCTTATCGCTTCGTGTCGATGCGGGGGCGTCTCGTGCGGCGGGTGCGGCCGGAGCCGATTGCGTCCTTGAGCTTTTCACCCACGTCCTTGAGGTCGGCCTTGAGCTGTTTGCGGCGACCTGCTCCGGCCATGCGGCGATCGCCGAGGGTTTCTCCGGCGAACTGCTTTGCCTGGCCGGTCAATCGGTCGAACTTGTTTCTGATCTTATTGGTGTTACTCATCGCCCGTCCTTGTCGAATATCGGTGCTGCACACCTCTACTCGGGAACTACCCCGGACTTCTCGATCGAATCAGTGCCGCCGATCAGCTGCGGCCTCCGACGACGAGCAGCAGGAACAGGATGCCGCCGGCGACCATGATGATGGTGCCGATGATGCCGAGGACGAGGCCGATCATGACCTGGTGCCGGCCGCCGTAGCTACCGCCGGAGGCATCGATCTCCCGGAGGGATCGGGCGCCGAGGGCCCACGCGACGGGCGCGCACGCCCCACAGCAGAACACCCCGAGCACACCCAGGATCAGCACCATCATGGCGTGCGGATGCTCCTGCGGGCCGTGCTGCGGTCGCGACCACATTACGGGACCGTTGAGCTGCGAACCGTAGGGATCGAACATCTCGTGAACCTACAGCGGAAATCGGCCATATCGAAGCGAGCCGCGCCCAGTGGCAACCAGCGGATTGCCGGGCGGGCGCCGCACGATCATCACGACCGCCCGACCGATTCGCGGTGACTGTAGATCTACGCCGTTGACACTGGTCTCCGAGCAGCGTGTACTGGAAGTATCAGCGGATCGAGGCTCAACGCTGCGTGTTCCGGGCCCGACCCGCAATGTCGCGTGAGAAGGACTGCCCAATGCACACCACCGGCGCCACCTCCGAGGCCGATTTCCCCAGGCTCGCCCCCGGCCCGAACGAATGGCCCTGACCTCGCACCGAAGAGCGGATCGATCAACTGCAAACAATGACCTCACGATGATGCAGGGACAGGACCGGAAGCTGGCCGGACTCCAGCACGAGTACTGGCAGCAGAGGTACAGCGCTCATCCGCGGATGTACGGCGATGAGCCGTCGGCACCCGCGCGGTATGCGGCCGAGGTGTTCCGCACGGCGGGCGCACATGACGTCCTGGAGTTGGGCGCCGGACAGGGCCGCGACAGCCTGCACTTCGCGCGGCTCGGATTCGCGGTACAGGCAACGGATTTCAGCGATGTCGGCATCGAACAGCTCAGCGAGCAGGCTGCCGCGGAGGGGCTGCACAACCTGCGGACGGCGGTGCTCGAGGTACGACAGCCATTACCCCTGGCCGATGCGTCCGTGGATGCCGTGTTCGCACACCTGCTGCTGTGCATGGCGTTGTCCACCGGTGAGATTACCGATCTGGTCAGCGAGATCCGCCGGGTGCTGCGGCCGGGCGGCACCTTCGTCTACACGGTCCGCCACACCGGCGACCCCGACTTCTGCGTCGGAATCGCCCACGGGGACGACACTTTCGAACACGACGGCCTCGCCGTGCATTTCTTCCCGCGCTATCTCGTAGTCGACCTCGCCGAGGGCTGGGGCCTGCGCGATATCCGAACGGTGACAGAGGGCGATCTACCGCACCGCCTGTGGCGGATCACCCAGACGCTGACCGACCACCGCCACGCCGAATCCTGACGGGCCCGGCACGGTTGTGGCCGATCATTCGGCCGAGAATTGCCGGCGCAGTTTGAATTTCTGCAGTTTGCCGGTGGCGGTACGGGCCAGTTCGGTACGGAATTCGATGCGCTTGGGGCACTTGTATCCGGCCAGATGAGTGCGGCAGTGGGCGATGAGTTCCTCGGCGGTGATCGGGGTGGCGGTCACGACCAGGGCGGTGACCAGTTCACCCCACTTCTCGTCGGCGATGCCGATAACCGCGGCTTCGCGGACCGCATCGTGCAGCAGCAGCGCATCCTCGACCTCGATGGAGGACACGTTCTCTCCCCCGGTGATGATCACGTCCTTCTTGCGATCGGTGATCGTCAGATAACCATCGGATACGGTGCCGCCGTCGCCGGTGTGAAACCAGTTGCCCGCCAACGCCTCCGCGGTCGCGTCCGGGTTGTTCCAGTAACCGAGCAGGTTGTGATTGGACTGCGCGAGGATCTCGCCGGTGGCGTCGATATCGATCCGCACACCCAGTGCGGGTGCGCCCGCCCGGCCGAGCAGCCGGGCCTGCTGGGGCGCGGGCAGCTCATCCCATTCGGCGCGCATGCGCGACATGGTCAGCAGCGGTGCGGTTTCGGTGAGCCCGTAGATCTGGATGAACTCCCAGCCGAGCTCGCTGCGCACCTGCTCGATCACCCGGGTGGGCGGCGGCGCGCCGGCGACGATGGCCCGCACCCGATCACGACCGGGGATCGGGCCGTCCCAGGCGCGGGCCGCCTCCAATACCGCGCTGATCACCGCAGGCGCGGCACACAGATACGTGACACCGTGCTCGTCGATGCGCCGCAGGATCTCCGCACCGTCGATCTGGCGGATCACCACCTGCTTGACACCCATCGCGGTCGCCGCGAACGGCTGCCCCCAGCCATTGGCATGGAACATCGGCAGGGTGTGCAGGTACACATCGCGGTCGTTCACGCCGGTATGCCAGCCGAATACGGTCGCATTGAGCCACAGATTGCGATGGGTGAGCTGCACCCCCTTGGGCCGGGCGGTGGTCCCGGAGGTGTAATTGATCGTCGCGGTCGCCGACTCCGAAATCTCGTGCCAGGCATCAGGTTCGGCGCCCGCCGCCCAGATCTTGTCGTCATCGTCCCCGAAGACGAACTTCACCCGGCAATCGACCTCGTCGAGCACGGACTTCAGCGCGGGATCCACCATCACCACCTCCGCGCCGGAATGCTCGACGATATAGGCGATCTCATCCCCGCCGAGCCGGAAATTGACCGGCACCAGCACCCGCCCCCACCCGCTCACACCGAAGAAACTGCTCAGCAGCCGCGCGGAGTTCTGCGACACCACCGCCACCCGGGCGCCCGGTCGCACCCCCAAACCATCCAGCGCACCCGCCTGAGCCCGGGCCCGGTCCCGCAGCTGCGCATAGGTGATCTCACCCCAGGACGCCGCCGGCTGATCAGGCTCGTCGACGATCGCCACCCGATCCGGATACACGGTGAACGCACGATCGAGGAAGTCGTTGACGGTGAGCGGAAACTGCATAGCTGTCCTCCGAACGGTTGCGCACGCGCGGAGTTCGAGTCTACGACGGCTCAGGGCAGTGATCTGGGCACAACACCACAGGCCGCCGCTCATCGAGCTCGGGCCACCGGACTTCTCCGCGTCGCATGCGGCTACCTTGAGAGGCTGTGGATCAGAACGAGCAATCGGTCTGCCGGCCGGCCCAGCCGCCCTTCAGGAACATGATGACGGCACAGAACACATCGGCAGACGACGAACCCGCGGGCGCCGCAACAGGGTTCGCCGCAGCTGTGGTCGCAACCGGTGCGGCGTCCGCCATTCCCGCCGGTGCGGCCAGTGCTGCGGTCATGACGGTGGCAATGACGAACTTCTTCATCGAGTGTCCTGTTCTGTGGTTGCTCAGTGATGATCGTTGACATCGTCGTCGTACATGCTGCTACAGAACATGATCGGCGGATGGGCTGGACGTCAACCAGCGGCCAGTTCCTGGGTCTTGTAAATATGCGTCATACGGCGGTCACCCTTCGGAGCCGGCAGGTTGGCGTGCTCGGACCGATGCCGCGATCGCAACGACGGCTCCGCAGCTGATAGCCCAGTCCGCGAGGTTCATGACGCTGAAGCCGCGGACGGCGATGAAGTCGACCACCGCACCGGACAGGTGTGCCGGAGCGCGGAACACTCGGTCGGTGAGGTTGCCGAGCGCACCGCCGAGCACCAGTCCCAGCGCCAGTGCCCACGATCGGCTCGTCAATCGGCGCGACAACCGGACCACGACAACGGCAACGACAGCCGCGAGCACCGAAAACACGATGGTCGCTGCCGAGCCGATACCGAACGCCGCACCGGGATTTCGTTCGACTCGCAATTGCATCCAGGCGCCGAACACCGGCACCGCGGGCCGTCCCTCCAGCCCGGCCACCACCGCCGCTTTGCTCGACACATCGATCAGATAGACGACCACGGCCACGATCCACAGCAGTCGAATCTGCCGGCCGCCGGAACCCGCGCTGTTCGGTGCCTCTTCCACTGCCGCCTTCTCCCTATTGCTCACTGAAGATCGACATTGCCCACTGAAGATCGACCGACTCGGCGGCAGTGTCAAGTACACGAGAGGCGCCGTGAATTACCCGAATACCGTTGCCTGCCAGTCAGAAAACCCAGGATAGGCTCCGACACTCGTCCGCATGCGTGCGGTATACAACACCCCGATCTTATGATTGACTGACTTAGTCAGTCAATCATGGAGGACGCGATGCGTGGGCGTGTGGCAGCTCGGCCGTTGGCCGATATCGCCGATGCGGCGTGTCAGGTGTTCGCGGACAAGGGATTCCGCTCGGCCGGGATCTCCGACGTGGCAGCGGCCCTCGGGCTCAGCCATGGCGCGCTGTACACCTATGTCGAGAGCAAGCAGGCTCTGCTACATCTTGCGCTGCTGCGCGCGCTGCGGCCCGGCGAGGTGGACACTCTCACATTGCCCGTGGCCGCCGTCGCGCCGCATCGGCTTACCGGCATGTTCGACTCCTGGGTTGCCGATCAGGCAGGCTTGCCGATCCTCGCGGAGTCTGCCGCCCGTCTGCCGGATCGACCGGTCGAGCAGGAGCTCGGCGAAATCCTCGACGAGCTCTACGAATTCATCGATCGCAATCGGCAGATCCTCGAACTTGTCGAGTGGTGCGCGAGCGAGTTGCCCGAGCTGGCCCAGCTGTATTTCGTGCAGCGCCGCCGGGCGATGCTCGAGCAGCTGGGCGAGTTTCTGCAATCGCGAATCGACGCGCACCGACTGCGGCCGGTTCCCGACGTCGGGGCCGCGGCCAGATTCGTGGTGGAGACGATCGCCTGGTTCGCCATGCACCGCCACGGCGATCCCGACTCGGCCATGCTCGACGACGTGGGCAGCCGCACGACGGTCCGCTACTTGCTGATTGCTGCGTTCGTCCCGGCCGCCGGCCCGGACCGGCAATAACGGGGAGAGCGCAACGATGACTGAAATCGGCTCCGCAGCAACGCAACACGACCCGGCCCCGTCACCAAAGTTCGAGCAGCATCCGTGCGGTCGTCCGCAGGTGGCCTGGCGCCCGGTGCTCGGGGTAGCCGCGGTGACGGCGATGGTGCATCTGCTGGTGGCCGGCCACTTCGGCTGGCATCGCGATGAGTTCTACTACGTGATCTGCGGGCGGCGCCTGGACTGGGGGTATGTCGATCAGCCGCCACTGGTGCCGCTGCTGGCAAGGTGTGCCGCCGACCTTACCGGCGGGGTGTTGCCGCTGCGGCTGCTGGCGATCGCTGCCGAGATCGGGTGCATTGTGCTGACGTCGGTGCTCACCGCAGAACTCGGCGGCCGTCGACGAGCTCAGATCCTGGCCGCGGCGGCGGTCGCGGCGTGTCCGGTATTCGTCGCCGCAGCACTGTTTTTCGGCACGACGGTCGTCGATCAGCTGGTCTGGGTGGGCGTGCTCGTGCTGACAGCCAGAGCGCTGCGGCGGCGTTCGGCACAAGCCTGGCTCGCCGCGGGTGTGGTGGCCGGTCTCGGATTGCAGACCAAGGACACCCTCGCGGTGCTGCTGGTCGGCCTCGCGGTCGGCATGGTGTTGTTTCGCCGCGACGCGCTGCGCAGCCGCGGCCCCTGGCTGGCATGCGGGGCGGCCGCCGTGATCGCCGCACCGAACATCGTCTGGGACGTGCGACACCAGTGGGTGAATCTGCGCATGGCCCGAGAACTCGCCGAACAGCAGGGCGGCACGCTGGGCGCGCTGACCCACTTGCCGGTCCTGGTGTTGCTGCTCGCCGGCCCGCCGTTGATCGCACTGTGGTATGCCGGTGTGCGCCAACTTGTTTCGCGTGACGAGCAGCGCTGGCTACTAGCCGCGACGGTCACGGTGGCGGTGCTGTTCACCATCAGCGGCGGCAGGGTCTACTACGCTGCCCCGGCACTGGCCGGTCTGTTCGCGGCCGGGGCGGTCCGCGTCGAAACCGCCGCCACCGCCCGCGGTCGCTTCGGCTGGCCCGCCGCGGTCGCCGCCGCCGCGATCATCGCGATCGTGATCGGATGGCCGGTACTCAGCCCCCGCGCGGAGACAGCCCTGCGACCGATCAACCCGCAGCAGATGGAAACCTATGGCTGGCCGGGATTCGTCGACCAGATCGCCCGTGCCGCAACACCTTTACCGGCCGATGTCCCCATCTTCACCAGCACCTACGGCGAAGCCGGGGCATTGACCGTCCTCGGGCCCGACGCGGGCCTGCACCGGCGAATTCTCAGTGCTCACAACAACTACCTGCTGTGGGGACCACCACCGGGCACACCCGACACCGCGCTGTGCGTGGGCGAGTGGAACACCGACTACCTGCACCGCTTCTGGTCCAACGTCATCGAAATCGCACCCATCACACTGCCACCCGGGCTGACCGATCAGGAAACCGCCCAGCACGCCGCCATTTACCTGTGCACCCAACCGCACGGAACCTGGGCACAACTCTGGCCCGGCCTACGACACCTGGACTGACAAGTCACCGGTGGCGAGGGGACGTGCGTTCAGTGTGACGAACCACCCGAGGAACCCGATTTGAGGCCACTGGCTGATCCGGTGGGTAGGCGCAGGTGGGCGTCGGGCACACCGGTGCTGTTCGGGTCGTTCGGGTCGTGGGCGTAAGTGCTTTGTCCCGGAGGCGAATTGCGGGTGGTGACGTACTTCCACACGCCGGTTGCCAAGGTCGCACCGCCGCCGGCAATGGTGCCGGCGAGGCCACCGCCCGCGGCGAATGCGGTCACGGCCGCGGGCAGCGTCGCCAGGCACCCGGGGCCGACCACGACACAGGAGGCTACGCCGATCGCTCCGCCCACCAGGGCGCCGACGACGGTGCCGACGGCCATTCCGACGAATGTGTTCCGTGTCAGACCGGACGCGAGGTCGTCGAGGGCAGCCTGTTCTTCCAGCGGTGAGGCGATCTCCTGAGCGGTCGGCCGACGCAGGGTGGTCAAGTCGGGGGTGAGGGTCAGCGTGCGCTGATCACTGGAGATGGCGTAGCCGATATCGCCGTACTGCCCGTTGAGGGTGAAACCCAACGGCAGCGGGGCGAGTGCGGCGCCGGACCGATCGTCGCTGATCAGCAGGGTCCGGCTTGGACCGAGGCCGACAGTGGCTTGTTCGAGGGTCAAGACGACCGATTCGCCCTCGATCGTCGCGGTATAGGCCGGTTCCGGCAGCTGCGCGTGCGCGGGTGCGGTACCGAGCAGGGCGGCGACCGCTGAGCCGGCGATGCCGAGGGAACAGATTTTCACGAGACTCTCCTGATTTGTCGCGAGCTATCGGGGCAGGCCGGCGACCGGAACCTGCGGTTGCCTGCCCTGGTAGTAGTCGCCGTACTTCGAGGTCCCCGCAGGCGCCTGCAGGGTCCGGACGTACTCGAAGAGCGAATAGGCGGCGGTCGGGGCGCCTCCGAGAGCGAGCCCGGCGATGCCGCCCACACCGGCGGTGAGGGCCACGATCGGCAGCACCGCGACAACGCAGCCCAAGCTCAGGACGAGGCAGGAGGCGCCGGCGAGGGCGAATCCGACACCGATTCCGGCGACCGCGCCGACGACGGTGCCGATGAGGCTGCCGATCGATGTCCCGATGCTGACGCTGTTGATCAGATCGTTCATCGCCAGCTGGTTTTCCATCGGCGACGCCACCGGCTGCAGGGCGCCGCGATCGACACCAGTGGTGTCGGGAGTCAGCCGCACGATACGTCCGTCATCGGAGATGTGATGTCGGATGGGGTGGCGCGACCCGTCGAGAGAATAGAAGAGCGGGACCGTCTCCACGGATGCGGCGGCGCTGTCGCGAAGGACGACGGCCTGCCCGTCGCCGGCATCGGCGAAGCTGCCGCTCTCGACGGTGGCGACGACATCGGTCCCGTCCACCACCACCCGGTAACCGACCGGGGTTGTCGCAGCACCGGTTTCGGCGTGGACCGCGGCCGCGGTGGCGAGCTCGATGCTTGCGGCAGCCATCAGCGCTGTCAGGACATATCGGGTCGTTCTCATCGGTTCCTCATCTGCGGTGCCATCGGTGGAGCTGATGCCCGGGTCACATTCGACTGAATTAGTGACCTGGATCTCAGAGCGGAGCCGAACCTACACATTTCTAGACATATTGTCTAGTACCGGCCTCACCGTCGCTTAACCTGACGAGGTGTCCATCTTCATGCAGTGTGTCCAATGCGGTTATGCTGTCGGGAATATCGAGAGCCGGAAAGGATCCTGGTGGCAACCGAAGATCGCCGTGTACGCCGTAGCCGCCGCATGTTGCGGGAGGCATTCGTGGCACTGCTGCTCGAGCGCGGCTATGCGTCCGTGACTGTCGAAGACATCGCCGAACGCGCGGATCTGAGCCGGGCCACCTTCTACGGTCACTACACCGATAAGGACGCCCTGCTCGACGCGGTGGTGACAGAGCTGATCGAGGAGATGCAGCGCCGGCTGCAACCGACGGTGGAGAGCTCGGCGAAGGGTTTCACCGGCAAGCCGGTGCTGGAGTTGTTCCGTCACGCCGCCGAGGAACGTGACGCCTACCGGGTCGTGCTGCGCGGCGAAGGCGACGGTCGCGCATTACGCCGCTTCACCGCCGATCGCACCGCCGCCGCCGCGCAGGTGTTCACCGCCCGCGCTGCCGCACAGGGCGTGCAGCTACGCCTTCCGGTGGATCTGCTGGCACGCGCCTGGGTGGGAGAAATGGTCGAGGTGCTGGCCTGGTGGCTCGAGGAAGGCATGCCCCAGACCCCCGAGGACGTCACCGATCAGCTGCTCAATCTGTCGCTGCGCGGCCGCTACTGGGCCTCCGGCTTCGACGATCAGCCGCCCGCGCGTCCCTGATCGCTGATCCACCCCAATCGACGACCGGCGCCTGGCGGCCCGGTCGATTTGTCGTGCGCGCGGCCGGTTGCTGCCGAACGGCTGACGCCTGCCACCCCTCCCGATTCGAGGGTTGGGCGGTTGCGTGAGACGCCGCTGAGAGTTCCCGAAGTTTTCTGGACATGCTGTCTATTTCTGTGCATGATGTCCAACGGGGGTGATTCTTCGATCACGACACAACGAGGACGATTCAGGTGCACAGCAACACCAGCGAACTGCGGCCCAGAACGCCGGCGCCCACACCCACGACGGCCGAGGTGGATACCCACGGTGACGCTCCCGCCGACCCGATCGACTATCGATTCAGCCTCGCCAACGAACGCACTTTCCTGGCCTGGATCCGCACCGCACTCGGACTGCTGGCCGGCGGGGTCGCGGTGCAGGCACTCGCCGAGCAGTTCTCCACCCCGGAATTCCGGCGCGCGCTCGCCGCGTCCTGCACAGCCCTGGCGGTAGTGCTCGCGACGGTTGCGCGTTCGCGGTGGCTCCGCGTCGAAGCCACCATGCGCTGCGGGGACCAGCTGCCCGATTCGGTGTTGGTGCCGATGCTGGCTTTCGGCGTGAGCGTGATCGCACTGGCCGCAGGCGTAGCGGTTGTCGTGTCGTGAGCAGTCTGCCCGCTCCGTGGCAGGCCGATCCGGGTCTGGCGGTCGAGCGCACCGCGCTGGCGTGGCGGCGTACCACCCTCTCGTCGGTGCTCACGCTCGCCGCGCTCGCTCATGCCGCCGTAATGGACAGCGCCACTGTCGCATTCACCGCTGCCGCCGCCGCAGTGGTTGTCATCGCGGGCTGCTGCTATCGCCGCAATATCCAGTTGCGATCACGTCGGCCGCACCGGATCCGCGCGCTCATCACCACCGTCGCGACCGCGGTCACCGTCGCGGCGATCACCGCCACCGTCGGCCTGAACCTATGACTCCCAGCAGTTTCGGAAAGGAAGACCCGCGTATGCAATCATCCGCCTCACACCCAGTGAACGCACCGGTCGCGATCCTGGAATCGGGTGCGCAATCGAGTTGCTGCGCACCGGCCCGCACTGAGGCAGCGGTCTCCAGACCGGTGATGACCCCCGAGGCCGTCGGGCCGTCCCCCGCGCTGATCACGCTGCCGGGAGGCGAGTTCGCGATGGGGAGTGAGGACCCGGACTGCTATCGGGGCGACGGTGAAGGTCCGGTGCGTCCGGTGCAGGTATCGGAATTCGCGATCGCCGCGCATGCCGTCACCAATGACCAGTTCACGCAATTCATCACCGCGACCGGGTATCTCACCGATGCACAGCGCTACGGCTGGTCCTATGTGTTCGCCGGTTTCCTGCCCGCCGCGCTGCGCCGCGACGCCCGCCGCCCGGACGCCACTCCGTGGTGGTGCGCGGTCCCCGGCGCCACCTGGTGCGCGCCGGAGGGTCCGGGCAGCGGCCTCGACGGGCGCGGGAACCATCCTGTGGTGCACGTGTCCTGGCATGATGCGCAGGCATTCTGCACCTGGGCGGGAGTACGACTGCCCACCGAGGCCGAGTGGGAATACACCGCGCGCGGCGGGCTCGACCAGGCTCGGTACCCCTGGGGTGACGAGCCCGAATCCGGTACTCACTTCCGCGCCAATATCTTCCGTGGCTCCTTTCCCGCCCGGAACACCGCCGCCGACGGATATGCCGGCACCGCGCCGGTGGATGCGTTCGCGCCCAACGCATTCGGGGCCTACAACATGGCCGGCAATGTATGGGAATGGTGTGCCGATCGTTGGCACACCGACCACTCGCGCAGCCTCGTCGCCGATCCGCGCGGCCCGGCCACCGGCGCCGATCACGTGCTGCGCGGCGGGTCCTATCTGTGCCACGACAGCTACTGCAATCGCTACCGCGTCGCGGCCCGCATCCACAACTCCCCCGACTCCACCAGCGGCAACACCGGATTCCGGGTCGCGCGCTGACCGCGAACCGTCCACCTCACAGAAAGGGGCACGCCGTGTCCGAACAACCGATGAACGTCCTCGTTGTCATGTCCGACCAGCACAACCCGAAAGTCCTTCACGCAGCGGGCAATCCGCTGATTCACACGCCGAACATGGACGCGCTGGCGGCCCGCGGCACCCGCTTCTCGGCTGCCTACTGTGCCAGTCCGATCTGCGTGCCCTCGCGCGCCGCGTTCGCCACGGGCCTGTATCCGCACCAGACCGGGAACTGGGACAACGCGATGGGCTACGACGGCACGACACCGGGGTGGGGGCACGAGTTGCAGCGCGCCGGGCGCCGTGTCGAATCGATCGGAAAACTGCACTACCGCAATGCTTCCGACCCCACCGGGTTCGATGTCCAGCACCTGCCGATGCATCTCAAGGACGGTATCGGGCAGGTGTGGGGGTCGGTGCGCGATCCGCTGCCCCGCCGGGACAACGCGCCACTGATGGTGTCGATCTCCGGTGGTGCGGAATCGGATTACACCCGCTACGACGCCGCCGTGACCGATCGAACCTGCGCCTGGCTGACCGATGAGGACAACCGCCGCGAACCGTGGGTGCTCTACACCGGGCTGCTGGCCCCGCACTTTCCGTATCTAGCGCCGCCGGAGTTCTTCGACATGTACGACCCCGACCGAATGCCCACTCCGACAATGCGTCCCGAGCACGGGCACACTCGCCATCCGTGGGTAGAGACCTTCGCCGGTGTCCTGCCGGGGCTGGACGCTGCCAATACCGAGGAGGAACGCCGCCGCGCGGCAGCCGCCTACTACGCGCTGGTCACCTATACCGACCACAATCTAGGCCGCATTCTCGCCGCGCTCGAGGCCGGCGGCCAGACCGGCAATACGGTGGTGGTCTACACCAGCGACCATGGCGATATGGTCGGCAGCCGCGGCCTGTGGGGCAAATCCCTGATGTACACCGAATCTTCCGGTGTCCCACTGATCATGGCCGGTCCCGGCGTCCCGGCAGGTCACGTCTGCGACACTCCCGCCAGCCTGATCGATCTGTACCCGACCATCCTCGAGGCCGCGGGGGTCACCCCGGCCGGTACCGAACGCGCCGGGGTCTCGCTGCGTGAACTCGCCACGGCCGAAACCGATCCGGCGCGGGCGGTGTTCAGCGAATACCACGCGATGGGAGCGCCGAGCGCCGCGTTCCTGATCCGCAAGGGCGACTACGCCCTGCACTACTACGTCGGCTACGAACCCGAACTCTACGATGTCGCCGCCGACCCCGACCAGACCCGCGATCTGGCCGCTGATCCCGCGCACGCCGGGGTGGTCATCGATCTGATCGCCGAGCTCACCCAGGTGCTGGACCCGGAATCGACCGAAGCCGTCGACAAACGCGCCAAAACGGACCAGGCGGAACTGATCGATCGGTTCGGTGGACCCGAAGCCGCCGCAGCCATCGGTACGCCCGGCGAAACACCTCCTCCGTCTCTGGCCGACTGACCCGGTGTCCGAATCATCCCGGCTCACCGAAGGCGTTGGCCCCGTGAACAATCCACCCGTACCCGATCCCGCTCCGATCGAACCGGCTTCCGGCATCGCAGAGATGCGCGCGAAGATGCATGACATGGGCGGTGGCCGCCACCTCATCGACGGCGCCGCGCCGATCCTCGGCTATATCCTCGGCTTCGCCGTACACGGCATTACCACGGGCATCATCGCCGCCGTGCTGACCGCGCTGGTGGTCGGCGCAGTCCGGATCCGTCACGGCGACCGCCCCAAGGTCGTCGGCGCATCGGCCGCCCTCGTCATCGTGTTCTCCGCGATAGCCGCCACCACAGGCGAGGGCCGCGACTTCTTCCTGCCACCGCTGATCCTCTACGCCGTCCTCGCCGTCGCCTGCGCGATCAGCTCGGCAACCGCGACGCCGCTGACCTTGCCGATCTGCCGCAGGCTCCGTATCGAGCCCACCCCACCCGCCGACCCTGCCGCACGCGTGCGACTGCATCGCCGCGTCACCGCCGCGTGGGCCGTGTTCGGCGCGCTGCACGTCCTGATCATGGGCCCGGTCTATCTCGCCGGAAATGTCGTCCTGCTGGGCACTTTCGCACTGATCCTCAACAAACCCGCACTGCTGGCCGCAATCGCCGGAACGTGGGTCTGGGTGCGCCACGGCCCGATCGCGGCCAGATAGACCTTCCCGAACATGCCGTTGGGTTTCACCTGCCCGAGCTCCAGCGAATGGTGAAGCGCGCGTGACCGCTGTCATCGATCTCCCGTATGCCCAAGGTCATTGCTTGCGATGTCTGACCACACCGCCGATATGCGACCACTCCCGCGCCCAGGCGACGCTGCGATGCCGGCTGAGCGCAAAGCCGGTCAGCACGTACAGGATGCCCGCACCGAGCCACATGGCGAGCAGCGTCGCGAATCCCGTGCCGACTCCCTCGATCACGGCCGCATCCAGCGGCCGCGGCGGAGCCGTCGGATGCCCATCCGGCGCGAGCCACAATGTGATCCGATCACCGGCTTTCGCCGCCGCGGGAACCTCCGTCACCGCCTGAATGAGGCGGCCGCGCTCGTTCCAGCGCACCGGCGCCTGCGGACGGCCGGGCGCCACCCCCGCCACCACCGGCCCGTGCAGCGGCTCCGCGACGACCGTCGCGGTCGCCGGCACCTTGCCCCCATCGTCGAGACGAATTCGCGCCACCGCGGATGAGTGGGTGGCACAGGCGATAAGCAGCGAGATCGGTATCGCGGCCACCATGACCATCACGATCAGGAGGCAGATCGATCCTTCGAATCGGTCCGAAGCACGCATCAGGGGATTGCGGCCCCACGGCGCCATTCGTCGAATCCGTGTCATCCGCGACGGGCACCGTGGCATCCCGATCGCCTCCAATACCCTTGCGGGGCAGGTGAAGCAGCCTCACCACCCAGTTTCCGATCCTCCTTCGCGGCTACCCGGGCCAGCCCCGTCCAAACCCCCTGATTCATAGTCGGGGAAGCAGTTCGACGAGACTCCGTGTCCACTGGGCTGACCGTCGGTCAGATCTCCAGTTCGCCGTCGATTTTGCGCAGGTGATGGCGGGCGAGAGCCAAATTGGCACGCATGCGGTCCAGCGCCAGGTAGAGGAACAGTCCGGTGGAACGCTGGGCGCTCAGCGGGCGCAGGATGTGGTACTGCCCGGACAGGGTGATCAGGATGTCCTCGATCCCCTCGTTCAGGCCCAGCTGCTCGATCGTGCGTATCTTGGCGCGCATCACCTCGGTATTGCCGGCCGCGCCGACCTGAAGATCAAGTGTCCGGGAACCTCCGGCTGTGCCCAGGGTCATCCCGCTGGTGTAGTCGACGACCGCCGCGCCCAGCGCGCCGTCGATGGTCATCATGTCCTTCAATGCCACATCCAGGTTCGACATCGCTCGCCTCTCTCCCGCATTGTGCTGCGGCTCAGTGGAAATAGTGGTGCGGCTCAGTGGATTTTCGGAACTTCGGGCCGGGATCCGTTGGACGTGAGTGCGAATCCACTACCGGTCATCGTCACTTCCGCCGGCACGACGGCCGGGGTCAACAGATCCGCGATCGCCCGGGCGGCCGGACGCGCTTCCAGATGCACCCGCCCCAAGACGGCGTCGATGTCGGTCAGAACCGTCAGCAGCGCGGCCGGTCCCGCGGCGTAGACGACCACGTGTCCCCCGCCGCTGTCGATGGTCACCTCGTGCAGGTTCGAACCATGGGTCGTGGCAACGAATGTCAGCGATAACGAAAGCTGCGCGGCCGCCAAGGCTGCGATACCGGTGGGCTCGATCGTCTCGGGTAGATCGGCTGCGATCAGCAAACCGTCACTCGACGCCACGACCGCGCCGACCAGGTGGGGAACGCGCTGTCGCAATCCCGATAGGTGGGCTTCGATGTCACTGCTCGGCGATTCCGGGTGAGAGTGCAAACAAATCGCCCCTTCCTGGACCGTTGCCCGAGGTCATCCGTCCCACCGCGATCGACGCCGACTATTCGGACAGCCCGCTTGTGAATGAGATCCGCTCGGCCGCGGGCGTCATCCGTATCGCACGCAGCGCATTCCATCGTTGAGGGTGACTCCTGCTGGGTTGCTGCACCATTCGCGCGCACTCGCACTGCCGTTCCAGACGAACCGAAACCGGCAAGTTCCGCTGCAGCATCGGTTCCGAACGATCTCGGCAACCTGGACCGGCAGCTCGGTCCCGACCGGCTCCCCTGTGGCAGTGATGGTTTCGCTACATTGGCTAGGCTTTTACAGCATAGCGGGGCGATGGCGAATGCGCAGCTACTCAGTTGCAGAATTCTCACTCCGGCGTCGAGCAGCCACCGTTTCCGAATCCAGTCCAGATGACCACGATCTACGGGTGGTGCCGAAACCAAAGGCGCGCAAGGGCTGTCGCACGAGGTGTGACGTCTACGTCCGGATCAGATTTCGAGGGTCTGCTCGATGGCGCGGAGACGGTGGCGAGCCAGGGCCAGATTGGAGGTGGTTCGGTCCAAGATCAGGTAGAGGAGCATGCCGCGGGAATGGCGACCGGCCATGGGGCGGATGACGTGATACTGGCTCGACAGGGAGACGAGGATGTCCTCGATGGATTCGTCGATGCCGAGTTGTTCGATGGTGCGCACCTTGGCGCGCACCACCTCGGTGCTGCCGATCACCGCGACCTCCAGGTCCAGAGCCTTGGAGCCGTTGCGCATCCCCAGAGGCATACCGCTGTCGTAGTCGACGACGGCGGCGCCGAGGGCGCCATCGATGAGCATCATGTCCTTGAGCGTTATATCGAGATTCGACATGAGGTATTCCTTCCGTGTGCGGGCAGACGCTACTCACGTGCCGGGCGTGTCGTACCGCAAACTTCGAACAATCCTGAGGAGTCTGATTTCGCGAGGAACTCCGATCCGGACTTCTGCCGGTCGTGAGAGCTGACCTGAATCCGCCAGTGGCACCGCATGTTTCATGGCCGCCCCGATGGACGACGGTTTGATGTACAGCTGTCGATTCTCCGCCGCGCCGGCCTCGTAACCGCCCGCGATGATGGCGCTGCTCTACGTCCCGCTGATCTTCTTCACCGCCGCGCTCATGAAAGTGTTCGTGCGCGTCCGCCTCGTCAAGCACGGTCTCGTCGGCGACCACCACATGCCAGATCAGTAGTTCAGAATTTTCTGAATACAGAATTAGCTGTACTATCCCTGCGTGGAGACCTTGCTGCATCGTGACGCACTGGCCCGATTCGGGCACGCCCTGTCCGACCCGACCAGAACGCAGATCCTGCTGACTCTGAGTACCGCGCCGAGTTACCCGTCCGACCTGGCCGCACAGATCGGAGTCTCGCGGCAGATTCTGTCGAATCACCTTGCGTGCCTGCGTGGTTGCGGGCTCGTGGTGGCGGTGCCCGAGGGGCGCAGGTCGCGTTATGAGCTGGCCGACCCGCGCATCGGGCGGGCACTCGCGGATCTCACCGGGCTGGTATTGGCCGTCGACCCGGCGTGCTGCCCGGACTCCGGCGCTGCAGGGTGCTGCTGATGGCGCATCCCCTCACCGTGCCGGCGCCATCACCGAATGGACCGTCGTTGCAGCGGAGAACCGAGTTGTCGCAGCAGGTCCGCTGGTTCGTCGCGGCGACCATCTCCTACAACATGATCGAGGCCGTCATCGCCCTCTCGGAGGGCACTCGCGCCTCCTCGACCGCACTGATCGGATTCGGGCTGGACTCGGTCATCGAGGTGTCGTCGGCGGCGGCTGTGGCGTGGCAGTTCACCGCCCGGGACCCGCAGCACCGGGAGAAGACCGCATTGCGGATCATCGCCTTCTCGTTTTTCGCACTGGCCGCCTTTGTCACCGCGGATTCGGTACGTGCCCTGTCCGGTGCGGAACAAGCCCGTCACTCCGTGATCGGAATCGCGCTGGCGGCAATCAGTGCGGTGATCATGCCGGTGTTGTCGTGGGCGCAACGGCGTGCGGGACGCGAGCTCGGTTCAGCGACAGCGGTCGCCGATTCGAAACAAACGTTGCTGTGCACCTATCTATCAGCGGTGCTGCTGGCGGGATTGCTGCTCAACAGCCTGCTGGGCTGGTCATGGGCCGACCCGCTCGCCGCGCTCGTGATCGCGGTCATCGCGGCCAAGGAGGGCCTCGACGCCTGGCGCGGGGACACCTGCTGTCCCGCTCCCCCAGCACCCGGCCCGAACAGCCCGAGCAACGGCGAGGATTGCAAGTGCTGCGGCTGAACACCTTTCACCGGCGACCTTTCGTCGGTCGCGAGTTCCGCTGCCGGAATTTCCATCGCCCGCCGGTTCCGATTTCACTCCGACCGGCCGCGACGGCGTCACGCACCATACGGCCGGCGCCGGAGTGGTCGAGACCGAGTTGCTCGGCGACATCGGTGACCGTTGCCTCCGCGGCCGTCTGGAAGTCAGAGCAGGGCGGGTAGTCGCTGGGCCAGATCTTCGACGAGCCAGGGGCCGTCGGTTTCGATGGTCCGGTGGGTGGACCAGCCGTCGAGGACCGAGATGGCTCCGCCCTGGACAGCGAAAACCTGGCCGTTGATGGGGCACTTCTCCTGTGCCAGGTAGGCGACGATCGGTGCGATATTCGCGGGGGCGAAGGCATCGAAGTGGCCCTCGGGGACCTCCTCGGCGAACATGGCGCTCATTCCGGGGGTGGCGAGCGTCAGTCGCGTGCGCGCAATGGGAGCAATCGCGTTGGCGCGCACGCCGTATCGCTCGAGTTCCAGGGCGGCGACCTGGGTCAGGGCGGCGATTCCCGCCTTGGCCGCACCGTAGTTCGCCTGTCCTGGATTGGGCATGAACGTGCCCGACGCCGAGGCGGTATTGATCACCGACGCCGTGACCGGACTGCCCGACTTGAACTGCTCCTTCCAGTACACCGCCGCGTGGTGCAGTACCGCGAAATGACCTTTCAAGTGCACGGCGATCACTGTGTCCCAATGGCTTTCATCCATGGAGGCGATGAACGCATCACGCAGGATGCCCGCATTGTTGACCACGATGTCCAGACCGCCGAACTCGGTGACGGCCTGGGCGATCAGCGCCTCGGCGCCGGCCCACTCGGCGATATTGCCGGTATTGGCCACCGCCCGGCCGCCGGCCGCGGTGATCTCGTCGGCGACCTGCTGGGCAGGTCCGGCGTCGGCGCCCGCGCCGTCATTGCCGCCGCCCAGGTCATTGACCACCACGGCCGCGCCCTCGCGGGCCAGCAGCAGCGCATGTTCCCGGCCGATGCCACGTCCGGCACCGGTGACGACGGCAATGCGCCCGTCCAGCGAACTCATATCGATCCTTTCGAACGTTGTTGACAGAGAAGCGGTTCAGGCGAGCAAAGTGGAGAAGTTCTCCAGGGACGCAACGAGTTCACTGGTCGTGGCGCGCTCGATGGCGCCACCGATCGCGCCGACCATCATCTGACTGACGAAGTCGGCCTCGATGGTGGCCACGGAGGTCGAATCATCTTGGGCGGCAACAGACATGGTGAGGGTGAGCTTGGCTCCCGCCATCCCCGTCCCGGAAATGCTCATCGAATTCGGCGCGTCGTAGGAATCGGTGTTCCAGGTGATGGTGTTGGCCATGCCCATGATGGTCAGCACCTCGGTCATCCGGCTGCCCTCGGTCACCTCGGCGGGCGGCTCTTCCTTCCACTTGGTGTGCAGGGTCAGCCACTCCTCGTAGCGCAGCGGACTGGTGAGGGCGGCCCAGACCGTCTGCTGACCGGCGGCCAGTTGCTTGGAGACGTTCACGTGTGCCATACGGATATTCCTGTTCTTTTGCGGGAGATGGGGTTTCAGCGGTCGGCGGGGCGGTACGCGGTGACGACAGCCGCGCCGCCGAGCCCGATATTGTGCGCAAGAGCAATGCGCGCACCGTCGACCTGGCGAGCGTCCGCGTCGCCGCGCAGCTGCCAGGTGAGTTCCGCGCACTGCGCCAGGCCCGTCGCGCCGAGCGGGTGACCCTTGGAGATCAGGCCACCGGAAGGATTCACCACCCAGCGTCCGCCGTAGGTGGTCTCACCGGCGTCGATCAGCGTGTGCCCCTCGCCTTCTCCGCACAGTCCGAGCGCCTCGTAGGTGAGCAGCTCATTGGGCGCGAAGCAGTCGTGCAACTCGATCACGTCGATATCGGCGGGCCCGATTCCGGCCTGTGCGTAGACCTTCCGCGCCGCGGCCGCGCTCATATCCACACCGACCAGTGAGCGCGCCGTCTTGGTGCCGAAGGTGGATTCCAGATCGGTGACCATGGCCTGTCCGACGATCTCCACCGCCCGGTCGCCCAGGTCGTGCTCCTCGACGAAACGCTCGCTGGCCAGTACGGCCGCGCCCGAGCCGTCGGAGGTCGGCGAGCACTGCAGCCGGGTCATCTGCAGGGGCTCGTAGACCATCTTGGCGTTCTGGATCTCCTCGAGCGTGTACGGGCTCTGGAACTGCGCGTACGGGTTGTTCACCGAATGCCGGTGATTCTTCTCGGCGATCTTGGCGAAGTGCTCGGGCGTGGAGCCGTAGTTCTCCATATGCTCCACCCCGGCCGCACCGAACATCCACGGCGCTACCGGCATAGCGAACTCGCGCAGCTGCGCAAGGGCCTCGATATGGCGAATCAGCGGCTGCTCGCGGTCGGTATACCCGGCCTCCAGCGAACCGGATTGCATCTTCTCGAAACCCAGCGCCATGGCACAGTCGGACAGGCCGCCGCGAATGGCTCGAGCGGCCAGGTACAGCGCGGTGGACCCCGTGGAGCAGTTGTTGTTGACATTGGCGACCGGGATCCCGGTCAGGCCGAGTTCATAGATGCCCCGCTGCCCGGCGGTCGAATCACCGTAGCAATAGCCGACATACGCTTCCTGTACCTGTTCGTAACGGATGCCCGCGTCGTCCAGGGCCTTGATACCGGATTCGGCGGCCATGGCCGGATAGTCCCAGCCCTCCCGGCGCCCCGGCTTCTCGAACTTCGTCATGCCGACGCCGATGACGAAAACCCGTTCGGTCACAGCAATCTCCTTCTGGTGCGATGAAAGTCGTTGGACGCGAACTCAGCTCGCGAACTCCGCGAGTCCGTCCCTGATGACAAATTTGCCGTTGTCGGCCTCGGTTTCGAAGGCATACACGTCGCGGCCGTCCCGCGCACCTGCCGACCACACCGAGGTGGTGACCTGCCGGCCGGGAAAGGCGGGCGAGGCCAAGCGCACCGCCAGACGCTCGAGCCGGGTCGGATCGGCAGGGCTGAATTCGGTGATCAGCGCGTGCGAAGTGAACGCGATGGTGCACAGGCCGTGCATGATAATCCCCGGCAGCCCAGTAGATTTGGCGAAGTCGTCGTCGAGGTGGATCGGCATCGGATCACCGGCCGGGCCCGCGTAGCGAAAGGTCTGATCCGCATCGAAGCGCTGTGTCACCGTGCACACCGGATCCTGCGCCCGCAGTGTCTCGTCGAAGCCGTGGGCCGCAGCGGCCTCCCCGAGCGCGCCGTCGAACTGCCCGCCCCGGAAGAATCCGGTGAAGTACTGCTCGTTCACCAGATCGCCGTTGCTGACGCTGCGCGTCTCGATCTGGCTGGTCACCACGACACCCGAGGACTTGCCCTCGAGGGCGACCGGCCGCGCGCGCACCGACAGCGTCTCCCCCGGCTCGATGGGCCGGCGGAACCGGAAGTCGTGTTCGCCGTGCAGGATTCGCAGCATCAGATCGTCCGGCACCACGCACATGGCGGCGTCGGCCATCATGACCATGACCGGCACCACGGCGAAAACCGGGGGTGCGTAACGACCCTCACGATGGGCGCGGATCGGATCATTGGTGGCTTCGGCGTAGGCGATGGTGCGTTCACGCTCCACCACGAAGGTGTCCTGCGCGCCCCAGCACCCGAGTCGCTCGAGATTGAAATCGGTGCCGTCCGTCATTGCTCTCCGTTTGTCTCATTGCCTGGACGCCACTCACGGTATGGACGCCGCGACGGTCCGGGGATGACCGCGCAGCGCAGGTTCGGTGACCTCCGCGCTCACCTGATACCGGCTGGTACGGTCACTTTCGATGGCTGGGAGCAGGAGGATGTGGTGACGGCGCGAACAATGCCCGCCGATATCGCGCGGACGGTGCCGATCGATTTCGTCCGCGCCGCCGTGGCGATGGCGGGGCGGCGGGGCGTGGACACCGCATGGCTACTGGAATCGGTCGGCGTGGCGCCCGAGCTGATGGCGCAGGATCGCGCCCGGGTGACCGTCGCGCAGATGACCCGCACCGTGCAGCAGCTGTGGCGGATCAGCGATGACGAAATGTTCGGTCTCGGGCGGCAACCGGTCCCCCGCGGAACGCTGCGGCTGATCTGTTTCGGGCTGGTGGTGTGCCCGGATCTCGGGTCCGCCCTCACCCGTTTCGCCGACTATCAGCGCCTCGCGCCCGGCTTGCCGCCGATGATCGCGGCGACCGAGCGGTCCCGTACCCGATTCACCGTCGACACCTCGATCCTCGATGATCCCGAACATCTGATGACCTCATTCCTGCTGGCTTCGGCGCACCGAATGATGGCGTGGGGCATCGGCCGCCGAATTCCTTTACGGCAGGTCGAATTCCCCTTCCCGAAACCGCGGAATATCGGTGACTACGACCTCTTGTTCGCCGCCCCACTGGTTTTCGACGCCGGCACCGCCGCACTGGTCTTCGACAGTGCGCTGCTGTCCTCGCCGATCACCCAGACCGAAGAGTCCCTGATCGCCTGGAATCGCAACGCACCCGCCGATCTGCTCTCGCGCCGCGAATACGGCACTTCGCTGTCCGAACAGGTACGGCGAATTCTCACGCGCGGCCTGACCGGCGACTGGCCCAATGCCGAAGAGGTCGCCCGCTGCCTGGCCATGAGCCCGCAGACGGTGCGCCGCAAACTCGGCGAGGAGGACACCTCCGTCACCAAGATCCGCGAAGACATCCTCCGAGATGCCGCCATTGCCGGCCTCGTGCGCGGTAACGAGACCGTGGAAGAACTGTCGACCCGCCTGGGTTTCTCCGAGCCCAGCGCCTTCCGCCGCGCTTTCCGCCGCTGGACCGGCAGCCCACCCGGCTCTTACCGCGCCGACGCATAACACCGAATATTAGGCAATATACGCATGCGCTGATTCCGCGGTGTGAAACCAATATAAATGCGACGCGCGAACACGACCCCTTGGTAAGACCACTGACCACACCTCGATCACCGGTCCGCGATGGTGTCGATACCACGGACTGAGCACCTTTTCAGTGGCCGGATCTCGGCATTGAGCCGTTCTTTCCCGACAGACTTTGGGACAAACTTCTTAATTTGCCCAATAGAAACCAACCAGTCGCTAAGACTCGCTTATATGGGATTCCAATACTCCTAAACGCTTGACCGAATCGAGTGCGAAAATATATTGTCTAGGTCACACTTGAACAGAGAACCAATCACCTTTTCATCACGAACCGATTTCTCGGTCGGTTCGACGCCCCGCGTCATTCTCTCGTCGACTGTGGGCACATGTGGTCAATGGTTGCCTCCGCTCTACCCGTCGTCTCCCCCCTGCATCACGCTCCCGATGGATCACTGGCACTGCCGAAGGAGAAATCTTCATGCCGAAGCGCTATTCCGAAGAAATCCGCCGCAAGGTACTCGAGCTGATCACCGCCGGTCGCACGGTCGCGCGCGTATCCGCAGACCTGGGCATTGCCGAACAGACCATCTACAACTGGCGTCGCCAAGAACTCATCGCCACCGGACAAGCGCCACTCACCCGCGCCGGCCTGGCCGAACTCGCCGCCGCGCAAAAACGCATCAGGGAACTCGAGAAAGAGCTATCCCGATTACGGCTACCGAGTGACGAGCAGGACGCGGCCGCCACCGCCACGGCGCACACCCAGATCCTGCAATCCCCGCTCACCACCGGCACCGTCCTCGCCTCGTAAGAATTCGCCTGCAACCGGAGTTCGTCGTCGGACCTGACCGGTCACGGCATTCCCGCAGAATTGCTGCTGGCACACGGGATAACCGGACCGGTCACGAGCAACGAGCTGTGTCACCACGCCGGCGCCGATATCACCGCGCCAGCACCGACCAATCACCGGCGTGCAACGCGCCGCGCGCGCCCCGCGGGATCGGCGTACGGGTCCGCAGCGCATGCTGGGCGGCGGCAGCGTCACCGGGATGATGTCCCAGCACCGTCACCCCCACAACGCACTCTCCTTCGACAACCAGGCGCCGGTACGACGCCGAGTGCTCCACGACGATCACCTCGCCCCCGGGTTCCGGATCGACCTTGCCCAGCGAGAAGAGCTCCAGGCCAACATCTTTCAGCATCACCGCCGAGGCCACGTCGACCGGAGACCGGTTTCCGCCCAGCGCGTTGACTGCGGCGACCTGACCCTGTTCAGCCGCGATCGGCCAGAGCCCGGCGACGTGTCCGCGATATTCGGCGGCATCACCGGCGGCGTAGACATCGGGCGCCCCCGTCCGCATCCGGTTGTCGACGAGTATCCCGTGCCCGACCGGAATGCCGGCGGCCCGAGCCAGGTCGATATTGGGCCGAATCCCGGTGGCGGTCAGGAAGAGATCGCATTCCAGCCGCCGGCCGTCCACCAGCTCGACCCCACTCACCGCCGGATCGCCTGCGACGCGGGCGCATTCGGATCGCTGCAGCACCTGGATCCCCATCGCCGAGAGATGCTCGAGCAGCAGTTGCGAGCACCGCGGGTCGAGGTATCGGGAGAGCAGATATTCACCACGTTCGAGCACCGTGACCGTCAGCCCGAGCCGGTGCAGGGCGGAGGCGATCTCGACGCCGAGTAGTCCGGCGCCGGCGATGACGGCGTCGTCACAACCGAACTGCTGTATGTAGGAGCGAATCCGCATGGCGTCGTCGGCCTCGTGCAGCGCGAAACTCCCCGGGCGCCAGAGACCGTCGATCTGCGGCGTGAGACTGCGGGCGCCCGTCGCGAGAATCAGGCGGTCGTAGGGCAGCGCCTGCCCGGTGGCGAGCAGGACCTGCCGCGCCGCCAGATCGACGCCGGTGGCCAGGGTATTGAGCCACGCGGTGACCCGGTGCTTGTCGTACCAGCCATCCGGCAGCAGCGAAAGCCCCTGCATGGCAGAGCGTCCGTACACCACACGCGAGATCCCCATCCGGTTGTAGGGACCGTGCGACTCCTGCCCGACCAGGTGGATTTCGCAATCGGGATGACCGCGCCGGATGAAATCGGCCGCGGTCACGCCGGCGATGCCACTGCCCACCACCACAACACTGACGATCGATCGGTCGAAATGCACTGGGGCCGTGGTATTTGTGCGTACCTGCTGCGGTGTGAGTGACACCCGCACCGAACCACTGCTGACGCGCGCACAGCATGCCATCCGCGCGTTCTCCGCTAAACCCAATCGGCACAGCGTGTTCAGCTCATCGGGCCCCGGCGCCGACAACGCGTCCGCGCCCTCGATGACCGCCACCGGGTCGGCCCCGCACACCCCCATGCGGCATCCGGATTCGATCCGCCGGCCGCCCTTCTCGGCGATCTCGAGCAGACTCGAACCAGGTTCGGCGGTGACCGCGGTCCGGTCCGGGTCGAAAGTGACCGATACCAGCGACTCTTCGGGCGATCGCCGGGTTCCCACCCGTGGCATCGGCAACAGCACGGGCCGGCTCCTGGATCCGGTGTGCACGGCGTGCTGCAGTTCCACGACGCGGGTGCGGGCGATCCACACCACGGTGGCGATCAGCACGGTGCCCCGGAACTGCCATCGCATCCACTGAACGTCCATCCCGAGGAACGCTGAGACCGAGTGCGCCAGGGAAACTCCGGTGTACCAGTAGAAGATGTTCAGTGCGAGCGCGGCGGACCCGACACTGACCATGGCCGGGCTGAGCCTGGTCGTCGCGTCCACGGTGAAGTAGATCGCCACGGCGACGGTCATGAACAATGCCAGCAGCGAATAGCGTTGCGCCACACCGAGTGCACCGTGTCCGGTGAGTGTGAAGAATCCGAGGACGAAGCCCGGCAGGGCGGCGGCGAAGAGCCTGCGCGGGCCACTCCACGATGCGGCCGGATCGACGAGGTCGGCCTGATACGCGCTGCGCGGCCGCAGGTCGAAGCAATTCTTGGCGCAACCCACACAGGGCTCGCAGTGCGCATTGCGCAGGTTGACGAACGGTGTCTGCCCGTAGGCTCGCTGCAGTGCGAACAGTGGGCAGATGGTGCTGCACCAGCCGCTCTTGCCCTTGTACCGCACCCCGCCGGCGAAGGCCGCGATCAGCACCGACAGCAGTACGATTCCGGCCGCGATCCCATTGTGATCCAATCCCGCCAGCCGCGCGCCCGCGATTCCGAAGAACAGCGCCACCGAGATCAGATAGCCCCGGGAGTACAACCACGCCGGCGGCTGCTTCCCCCGGCTGAAACCGCGTAGCCGAGGTATCTGATTCACCGCCGCGAGCGGGCAACTGTTCCGCCAGGCGCCGGGGGCGAGCAGGAACAATCCCGGCAGCAGCGGAACCACCACACCGAAGAATACGAACAATCCGACGGCCGGCCGCACCACCATGGCCACGATATCTGCCAGATATATTGTGACACTGACGAATTGGATGTATCGCCAGAAGCGCGTCGGAATCCGGGCGGGCAGATCGGTGAAGGCCGGAAACAGCTCACGCCGGCCGGTGGGATCGATCCCGAGCAACGTACTGGCCAGCGAGATCCAGCCGGTCGGCGCACGGGCGGCCGCCGATGACGGCGGCTCGGCCGCCGTGGCAACCGCCGCGGTCTCGGGGCGCTCATCGGGATCGGCGGACGGGGCGTACAGCACGACGATGACCGTGTCGCCGAGTTCGACCGCGTCCCCGGCTCTGAGCGTCACCCGCCCGGTCAGCGCGGACCCGTTGACCCACGTACCGTTGCGGCTGCCCAGATCGACGAGGGACAGCCCCGTGGGACCGGGCACCAGCCGCACATGCTCGCGCGAGACCCTCGGATCGGTCAGCCGAATGCCGTGATGGGAACGGCCGATAGTGATCGGTCCGCTCAGGCTCGCACGGCGCGAGGCCCGCCCCGGCTCCCGAATCTCGAGCAGTGGCGGCCCGCCCGAAATCCAGCGACGGCGGCCGAGCCTCCGGAACCCGTTGTGCCGGGCTGGTATTCGCTGCGCGGGCAGCGTGTCGAAGTCGCCGGCATCGCCGGCGAAATCGTCCTGGGCACCGGACACCTCGACCCCGGTATCAGTCATCTTCAAAACTCTGCCTGCCGGCCGAACGGGCAGAAGGCCAGCAGCGGTGAGATCGATTTGATCGCCTCGATCTCGCACTCGAGTGCGATGATTCGCTGTCTGGCCGCAGCGAGCTCGCGCCGCTCGGAATGCGTCGGCGGCGTTCGGCGAGAACCGATCTCGCCGTGCTCTCGCCAGGTGCGGATCATTCGTGTTCGGCTGGATCGGTCGGCGATGAGACGAGCGACCGAGCGGCCGAGGACGGCCACCGTGAGCACATCTCGACATACTTCGATGGAGTGGCGTTTCACCATGAGGCACTCATTTCGGAATCGGGATCATCGATGCGGTGAGAACGTGGAACGCGATCGGGGGCGACACATTTCGGCGCGGTGATGTCGCCCCCGATGCTCCCTGCGGTAGCCGGACAGCCGGCCACCGTCAGGCCATTCGCGCCGTCACTTCGCCGGAAACGGCTGATTGACGGTGGCGAAGTACTGCACCGCGGCCAGGATGGTCACCGGCGCGGTAATCAGCAGCTGACCCGCGAGTGTGCCCAGCGCGCCGACCGCGGCGATACCGCCGAGGCAGCCGAGTACGCCGGCGGGCAGAAACGGCCCGAAGAGTCCGACGATGGTCGCCGCCGTGACGGTCGCACCGGCCACACCGCCGAGGACGCAGCCCAGAGCGCTGCCCCCGAGACCGCCGACCGCCGTGCCGACGGTGGCGCCGAGAGCGATCGTGTCCTTCAAACGGTTGAAGGCCGCCTGCTCCCGGTCGAACGGAGTCTTGAACGGCGCGAGATCCTCGAAAGGCAGAGCGACAGGCTTGTATACCGCGTGGTCGACATCGAACTGCGGAATCAGAGTCGCGGTCCGGTCGGCGATATCCGCCGCAATGGGGAACTCGAAATCGCCGACCCGGAACTTCATATCAGCGCCCGCCAGGGTGGCGCCGTTCGGTGACTTGATTTTGAAGACGCCGTCCTCGACGGCCATGGAACCGGCATCGGTCTTGATAGTGGCGCTGGTGGGCGTGGTTCGCGTCGTGAAGCCGACGGCTTGATCGCCCGCCGGAGCAGCTTCGACTCCGGCCGTGCCGATGCCGAGCGCGACAACCACCAGCGTGCCGGCCACGACGGATTTCCAGACATGCACGATTGTTTCCCTCATCTCCAGATCTCGGCGGAAAAGGTTCCGCAACCGCCACAATGATTCAGCGAATTCTCGGATAAGTGAATCCCTGACTCGATAACGGAATCCCCAATAATCACGCCGTCTTGGAACTCCAGAAAAACTGCCAACGAGAACCGGCCAGTCGTCCTGTTTGCAATTGGAGTATCCGATATCACCGAAGTCTTGACCGCTTTCGGGCCGTATACCTACCGTAGGAAGAACCGGTCGTTGAATCCGTGGCGAGTAGTCCCACCGGCCGAATGTATTACTCACGCGATCCACCGAGATCGATCCGAGATAAGCGATCCTTCATGTTTCGAGGAGTACCTTTGCCGAGCGCTCAGCACCCCACGACCACATTCGTAGCCACTGTCACCGCCGCCTGCACTGCCGCCGCAGCTCTGCTCACGGGCGGCGCCGCCCTGATCATCAGCAATGTCGGCGAAGCCGGGGCAGCCCCCGCGAACCTCAACCAGAACTGCACGCTGATCGCACCGGCCGACCCGCTCTCCGCCCGGGGTCTGGCGACGCCCTACCAGCTGATCGCCACCGATCCGGCGGCCGGACCGTGCAACGAGGCGAACCCCACTCAGTCGGCTTTCGTCGAAGCGGCGATCCTGTCCGAGAACGGGCAACTGATCACGTACGACCCACTGGTCATCGACCAGGGCACCCAACCGGCCGCACCGACGGTGCCGGCCACGGTGACTCCCGGCGCTACGGTGGCCATCTGGTTCGGGTTCAACGGCGCCGGCTTGACGCTGAAGTCGGCCGACGGCACAAACGCTCTGGCACAGGGCCATTGCGTCAACGGCTTGCCGCGTGGGTCGATCTTCGGGCAGTTCGCCTATTGCAACGCTCCGGCATTCTTCGTCGCCGCGAAACGTCACCAACTACAGGTGCCGGCGCTGGGCACCGCGAAAGACGGACTGCCCTGCCCGACCGTCCGTGATTTCTCGGTCGTCGATCAAGACCAGAGCGACAATGTCGTCACCCACTACCTGGCCACCGCGAACGGTCAAATCGCCCAGAACAACGCGGCGAATACGGCGAAACTGGCGAATCCCGTCGACCTGGCCAATGGCAGCGACAACCTGCTGCTGAGCCGATTCATCGATCCGGCACTGGGGTGCGCGCCGTGGACGACTCCGAATCAATCCAGTGACGGGCAGCCGTCCGCAGCCCTGGCCATGGACGAATTATCCGCCGCGGCACATCAAAAGGCCCCGATCGCCCTGGTCCCGCTGACCGACCCGATGACGCTGAACAACGGCAACCCGAATGTCACCAAGACCAACCTGTATCGGCAAGGCGTGGACCAGGGCGTGATCCGCGCCCGGAATACCGTCGCCGACAACCCGGCGGCCGATGCCACCGACAATCCGACCGACGAGGCCGCGGACAATCCGGAGGACACCGTCACCGATGCGCGCAACGGCGCCAAGAACAACGGAAACGGAGTGACCTACTGCGCCAACATGTTCGCCACGGCGGCCGGCATCCAGCGCGTGTTCAAGGATCAGGCGATCTTCTCGGCCGCCCCGTCGGTGGATCCGGCGGCGGCGACCAACCTGTTCACCTTCCTGGCCATGCGCGCCCAGCAGACATTCGGAAACCTCAACTGCCAGACGCTGATCAATACCGCCAACCCCATCACCCTGACCACCGACGGCAACGGCGTCGTCACCGCCGCCACCTTCACCGCAGGCGGCGCGACGACCACCACCACCGACAGCACGACGATCACCACATCGCCCTCGGACACGCCCCCGAGCACCGACACCGGCACCCTGACAACCGATCCGCCGACGATCACCACGACGCTGCCCACGGACCCGCCCCCCAGTACCGACACCTCCACGACAGACCCGGCACCACCGTCGGTCACCGACCCGTCGTCCGCCCCGCCCGCATCGACGGATCCTTCCACCACGACGCGACCGCGCCAACCGGGACGACACGGCGGCGGAAGGCCGCCAACCACTTTCGGGCGCCACTGGTGAGCAAGGAACGCCCCTCGGTGCCGGCATCTGCCCCGGCGCGGTGTCCCGATCCAGGAGCGAGCATCGGAGCTGCCGCGCTATCGCACTTTCGATGGTGGTGGAGGGACTCGGCACCAGCACCGACACCGCCCGCAGACACCGATAACCGGCACCCGCCTATTCGGCCCCGACCCCCGGGCGGAACATCCACCCGCTGTTGATGATTCGACGGCGGGGAACCGCAGGCAACCACGGCAGACCATAGCAGCGCGCAGCCGATCGCCACCGCTCCCGCCGTCCCCCAGCGAACGGCGGGCCGGAGCGATCGGCTGGCGCCGCTACCCGGCCGACACCGTCCGTTGCGGCGGCCCGCTTCGGGCACACGGCGCCTCGGATCAGTGCACCGCACCGGCCGCGTGGAGAGCGGCGCCGCGGTCGGCGGCGATGCCCCAGGCACCGAGGCTGCCGACGGGATCGCCCTCGATCTTGCCGGCGGGAACGTCATTGCCGGTGCGGCTGAAGCGCGGCGCGGGGGCGGGCTGGCGCAGACCGTCCACCTCGATGAAGGCCCCGCGTGCCCGATTGTGCGGGTGCTCGTGCGCCTCCCAGGGCGAGAGCACCGGTGAGACACAGGCGTCGGAATCGGCGAACAGCTCGGCCCATTCGTCCCGGGTGCGCTCCTTGAACTTCGCCGCCAGCACACCCCGCGCGTGCTCCCAGCCGTTCGGATCGAATTGGAGCGCCAATTCCGCTGCCCGCTCATCTATTTCGAGCAGAACCAGCAACTCTTGATAGAACTGCGGTTCCACGCAGCCGACGGCGACGTAGTTGCCGTCGGCGCACTCGTAGGTGTCGTAGAACGCCGCACCGCCGTCGAGCATGTTCGCACCGCGTCCCCCGGCCCACCCGCCGGTCGCGTGGAAGCCGTGCAGGAAGGACATGAGCAGGTTGGCCCCGTCGATCATGGCGGCGTCGATGACCTGGCCGGCGCCCGAGCGCTCCCGCTCGTACAGCGCCGCCATCACGCCCATGGCCAAAAGCATGCCGCCACCGGCGAAGTCGCCGATCAGATTGAGCGGAGCGTGCGGGCGTTCACCGGCCCGTCCGATGGGTTCGAGGGCGCCGGCGAGCGCGATGTAATTGATGTCGTGCCCGGCGCGCGGCGCGAGCGGACCGTCCTGACCCCAGCCGGTCATCCGGCCGTAGATCAGCCTCGGATTGTGCGCCAGCAGTTCGTCGGGCCCGATGCCGAGGCGCTCGGCCACCCCGGGCCGGAACCCTTCGATGAAAACGTCGGCCCGCTTGACCAATTCGAGCAACAACGCCTTGCCGTCGGGGCTCTTCATATCGATCGTGATCATCTGCTTGCCGCGGTCGAACGGCCCGTCCGGTTGCATGAGCCCGCCACCGCCGCCGCCACGTTTGACTTGCAATACTTCCGCGCCGAGATCGGCGAGAACCATGCAGCCGAACGGCGACGGGGCGAGCCCGGCCATTTCCAGCACTTTGACACCCTCCAGCGGTCCCATGATCCCGACCCTAGGAATTGCCGAGCCGTAGTGGAAGGACCGCAGCTCTCGGAAAGTATGACCGCAGCGCTCAATTCCGAAATAGTGCGGTTTGCCCTGGTCAAAGCGCACAACAGGTGTCTACGCTCACTGCTGCGATGACCGCGACGGGGAGAGTCGGGCATCGAATTCCATCATTCATTCGGGAAAGGCAATCAGGATGAACGTGCGCAGAGTCGGGCGCGTCCTCACCATGGGCGTCATCGCAGTGCTGACGCCCTGGATCACAACGGTTCCGGCCCAGGCGGCACCGGGAGATCAGGCCGGGGTGCGGATCGAACCGGCGCCGGCCCTGACCCTGCCGCCCGAGCTGGACGATTTCTATCGACCGGCGGCCGGTATCGTCGCCGCGGCACAGCCCGGCGAGATTCTGCGCGTGCGCCGGATAAACCCCGCCTTCTTCGGCCTGCTGCCGGTGAATGTCGATGCCTGGCAGCTGCTCTACCGTACGAACAACAGCCACGGCGAGGCCATCGCCACCGTGACGACGGTCCTGAAGCCACGCGGCGAAGCGCCCGCCGGCGGCCGCAAGCTGCTGTCGTACCAGATCGCCGAGGACGCCGGGGCACAGTACTGCGCGCCCTCGTATGTCATCCAATCCGGCGCTGTGCCAGTCGATTACGTGAATGCGGCCGAAACACTCATCCCCGTCGCCGCGGGCATCGGCCAGGGCTGGACGGTCGCGATTCCGGATTACGAGGGCGCCAATTCGGCCTACGGCGCCTCGCGAATGAATGCACAGGCCACCCTCGACGGCATTCGGGCTGCCGAGAATTTCGAACCCGCGCAGTTGAGCGGCGCGAGTACGCCGACCGCACTGTGGGGCTATTCGGGCGGCACGATCCCGACCGCATTCGTCCCCGAAATCAAGGACAGCTATGCACCCGAACTGAATATCGTGGGCACTGCGGCGGGCGGCACGGCGCCGACCGATTACGCAGCAGTGGTGCGGCACAACAACAATGGCGTCTACGCCGGGCTGATCTCGACCGCATTCGTCGGACTGGCCAGCGAGTACCCGGATATGGCGCAGGTGCTGCGCGACCGGGTGGATGTGTTCGGCCAGCTCGTCCTGGGATCGAAGAAGGTGCTGTGCCATCCGCAGGGGGCGCTGCTGTTCCCGGGGTTCAACTACCTCGGCACCTTCCAGGGCACCGATCCGCTTGCGCTGCCGGAGATTCGGAACGCCATCGCGGACAATTCACTGGGCCAGCGCACACCCACCCTGCCGGTGTACTTCTACCATGCGCAGAACGACGAACTGCTCCCGATCGCGGGAACCGACGCCGTGATCGACAAGTATTGCCGTGACGGTGCGCCCAGCGTCACCTACGTGCGGGAATTCGCGGCCGAACACATCTCCGGAGTCGTCACACATCTGCCCGGCGCCTTCAACTGGCTGCGCGACCGGCTCAATGGAGTTCCCGCGCCCAGCGGCTGCACCATCACCAATCCGACCACCACGCTGACCGATCCGGCATTCGGCCAGGCACTCGGCGACATTCTGCCGCCCATGGCACAGGCCCTGGTCGGACAGGCCATCGGCCAGCAGTAATTCTCTTCCGAATACGACTCTGGACGGAGTATCGATGTCCTTCGCAGCCGCCCGCGCCCTCGCGGTCAATGCGCACTCGGTCGGCGTATTGCAGCGCGCCGGATTGATCAATCTGCTGGCCCCGGCGGATACGGCACGAGCCGCGCGCCTGGTCCGGCAGTGGGGACCCATTGCGGGACCGGTCCGCATGTCGGCACTGCGCGAGCCCGATCGGGTGGCGGTGATCGACGAACTCGGCTCGCTCACCTACCGCGAGCTCGACGAACGCAGTAATGCGCTGGCCCGCGGCTTCGCGGCACAGGGGATCGGCCCCGGCAGCACCGTCGGCTCCCTGGTGCGGGACCGCCGCGAACTGGTCGACACCATGCTCGCCGCCGCCAAGGCGGGGGCCCGGCTGGTGCTGCTCAATACCGGGTTCGCCGGACCGCAGCTGGCCGATGTCGCGGTGCGCGAAGGCGTGAATGTCGTTGTCTACGACCAGGAATTCGCCGACCTGATGACGGTGCTGCCGCCGCAGGTCTGGCGTGTGCTCGCCATGCACGACAGCGCCGGTGACCTGCCGACGGTGGCCGGGCTGATCGCCGGACACTCCCCCGCCGAACTGCCGCCGCCCGCGAGCCAGGGCGGGTTCGTGCTGCTGACCGGAGGCACCACCGGTACTCCCAAGGGCGTGCCCCGCCAGGTGCGGTCACCGCTCGCCGCGGCCGGGCTGCTGGAGCGAATTCCGCTGCGCCGCAATCAGACCCTGGTGCTGGCCGCACCACTGTTCCACGGCACCGCGCTGAACCAATTCCTGATGGCGCTGTCGCTGGCCTCGACGGTGGTGCTGCGCAGGCGATTCGACGCCGAAGCCACCCTGGCGGCCGTCGCCGAGCAGCGCGCGGCGGTGCTGGTGCTGGTCCCGACCATGCTGCGCCGCATTCTGGAGCTCGGCCCGCAGACGCTGGGCCGCTACGACTTCTCCAGTCTGACGGTGATCTTCAGCGCCGGATCGGCCCTGCCCGCGGCACTCGGCGATGCCGCGACCGAGGTGTTCGGCGAGGTGCTCTACAACTTCTACGGCTCCACCGAGGTCGGTGTCGCGACCATCGCGACACCGGCGGACTGGCGAGCGGCGCCGGGCACGGTGGGCAAGCCGCCGACCATGTGCACCGTCCGCCTGTACGACGACCACGGCGCGCTCGTCACCGAACCCGGGCAGCGCGGCACCGTCTATTGCCGCAGTTTGCTGTCCTTCACCGGCTACTCCGGCGGCGGCAACAAGAAATCGATCGACGGTCTGCTCTCGTCCGGCGATGTGGGCCACTGGGATGCCGGTGGCCGGCTCTTCATCGACGGCCGCGACGACGACATGATCGTCTCCGGCGGTGAGAACGTCTTCCCGGGCGAGATCGAAGAACTGCTCTACGCGCATCCGGACATCGCCGAGGCCGCCATCATCGCGGTGCCGGACGACGAATTCGGCCAGCGCCTCGCGGCTTTCGTGGTGCTGCAGCCGGACGCCGCCCTGGACGGCAATGCGGTGCGGGCCTACGTGAAGGCCAATCTGGCGCGGTTCAAGGTGCCCCGGGACGTCAGCTTCGTCGACGCACTCCCCCGCACCAGCACCGGCAAGCTGCTGCGCCGCGATCTCACCGGCGAGCCGGCCGCACCCGGCGCCTCCCACTAGGAAACACGCTGCGAGCCAACGGGTTCGCGATGACCGATAGGTGATCAATGAAGATAGCCATCGCCTCCGCAGGCGCGCCGGTGCGATACCGCACCGCCGCCACCCGGGCGCGCACACGAACCTTCCGCAGGGCCGCAGTCGTCGGGGCGATGGTCGTCGCGGCGGCGCTGTCGTCGACCCTGCCCGCGGGCGCTGTCCCGGCATCGGGTGATGCGTTCCCGAAGGCGAACTCTCGCACCGGATTACCGGACGGCTGGAATCCCGGACCGGAGAGCTACGGCGTCGGCGAGCACAAGAATGTGGAGATCCCGATGGCGGACGGTGTGGTGCTGCGCGCCGACGTGCGCTATCCCACCGATGCGTCCGGCGCGCCCGCACCGGGACCGTTCCCGATCGTCCTGACCCAGACCGCCTACGGCAAAGACAGCGAGGGGTTCCTGCGGCTGCTGTCCTACGACGGCATCGGCCCGCTCCTGCAGAACGCACTGCCGTCCGTCATCGACGTCGCCAAGCAGATCACCGACGCCGCCGGGTACGGCGATTACTTCGTGAAGCGCGGTTACATCAGCGTCGTCGTCGATATCCGGGGCACCGGATCCTCCGGCGGACAGTGGAGCATTCTGCAGCCGCAGGAACGCGAGGATTCCAAGCGGGTGGTGAACTGGGCTGCGGCGCTGCCCGATTCGACCGGTGAGATCGGTCTGTGGGGGCTGTCGTACCTCGGCATGAGCGAACTGCTCACCGCCGGGGTCATGGAACCCGGTTCGCCGATCAAGGCACTGTTCCCGCTCATGCCCGGCAACCATATGTTCCAGGATCTGCTGGACCACGACGGATTCCTCAATATCTCCTTCCTCGCCGCGATCCTCGAGGTTCCGGTCACCGCGCTGCCGCAGATCGACCCGATCCTCGGCCTGTACCAGCAGCCGGACAAGATGCTCAGCGTCTTCGTCGACCACCTGATCTCACACTTCCGCGACAGCGGCACCTGGCCGTCGGTCATCAATGCGCTGCTCGACGGCGACAAGCTGTACAACAGCCCGTACTGGGAGTCGCGCGCCATCGACAATGTGGTGGAAAACATTGCCCGCAACGACATTCCGACCTATTTGATCGGCGGGCAGTACGACCTGCTGCAGGACGGCACCCCGCGTACCTTCGCCGGATTACAGAACGCCTATGCCGGACGCTCGCACAACGGCCCGATGCCCGCGGACGCCCAGTCGAGCGGCCGCTATCAAATGCTCACGGGCCCGTGGTTTCACATCCAGCCCGGCAGCCAGCGCACTACCAATGACGTGGATATGCACGCGATCGAGCTGGCCTGGTTCGACCGCTGGCTGAAGAACGACCACAACGGCATCGACGAGACCAAGACCCCGCTGCACGCCATCGATGTCAATGGCAATGTCATCGAGAGCGCTACCTACCCGGTGCGCGAAGCCCCCGCCAAGCGCCTGTATCTCGCAGGGGGCGGCCAGCTTTCGGCCGACAAGCCGGCCGATGCCGCCGGCTCGGACCGCCTCGATTTCACCCCGATCAATGCGGGCACCGTCTGCAACGCGTCCTTCTCCCGCAACTTCGCCGGTGTATACCAGTTGCTGACCACCCTGATCGGTGTGGACGATCCGTGCGCGCAATTCCCCGCGGAGCCGAATGTGCCTCCGGTACTGGTGAATCCGGTCTACACCACCGACGCGTTCACCGAATCGACCGTCCTGGCCGGGCCCATCGGAGCGACCCTGTACGCCGTCTCCAACAAACCGGCGTCAGCGTTCAATGTGACCGTGCAGGACATCGCACCGGACGGCACCGTCACCGCGCTCACCGACGGTCAGCTGGCCGGTAATTACCGCGCGCTGGACGAGGATCGGACCTGGCGTACCCCGGACGGCAGCGTGCAGGGCGCCTTCCACCCCGGCAGCCGCGAATCGATGCTGCCCGTGGTCCCCGGCGAGGTGACCGAATACAACATCAAGGTCCGCCCCGCCTTCCACGTCTTCGAACCCGGCCACCGCCTCCAAATCACCGTCGGCACCGGCGATTTCCCCACCCACATCCTCAACCCGAAGGACTACCCGGCCCTGCTGGGCAGCACCTACGACCTCGAACGCAACAACAGCGCGGCCTCGTACCTGACGCTACCGCTGGCCCCCGCCTCCCAGTTGCGACACTGACTGTCCCGGTCGTAGCGCCCGTCGATCTGGGCATTCCGCACATCGAGCCGATTGCGTGGCGGTGGAGCCGCTACCTCGCGGATGGTTTGACCGCAAAGGCCCTGATGAGCTCGAGTCCCGTGTCCAGATAGCGCTCGCGTTCCGCGAGCGGGAACGGGCGCTGCAGGCCGCGCAGTAGTCCGGCGATCGCGAATCCACTGACGGCCAGTGCGATCGAGGAACTGTCCGCGCCGGGATCGATCACCGCATTCTCTTGTCCCACAATGACATACGATTCGATAGCGGCGAGGAAGATATCGCTCAGCGCGAGCATGCGCGAGGTGATGGCCTCGTCGATCATGCCGTTCTGGATCATGACGGTGGACAGTTCGGGGTTCTCATCGAGCAGCGCGAACAGATTGCCGGAAATCCTGCGCATCAGGACCTCGAATTCTCCGAGGCTGGTCAACTGCTCCGTGCCGACGTCCACCGCGACCGCCGAAATGATCTTCTCGGTGATGAAATCGATGACACCGTCGAGGATGTCGCGCTTGGTGTTGAAGTACAGATAGAAGGTGCCGCGGCCGAGTCCGGCCTGCTGCGTGATCTCGGTGATCCCGGTGTTGTGGTAGCCGCGCTCGGCGAAAATCGCATAGGCGGCCTCGACGAGTTGCTGGCGGCGGCGCTCGGCAAGCGCGGGGTCCGCGGGTCGGCCGGGACCGGCGGGGCGGACATCAGCCGTCTTACTGTTCTTCGCCGTCACCGGCCCAGCCTACCGCCCGCGACCGCACGAAGGCATCATCGCAGCTAATTACCTCACTCCTACCTGCGAATAATTACATGGTTGACACGCCAGTCGTAGATCGTCAGGATGAATCGCAATTAACCGGTTGACGAGTCAGCCAGCTATTGGGGGCTGCCGGACAACCCGAGTGAGGATGTGACCGAATGGCGTCCACGACAGATTCAGCCCCACGCGATCAACAGCAGGCATCAAGGCTCAGACGCCTGCCACTGATGCGGCCGGTGCTGCGAGTAGCCGCCGAGAGCGCCCGACGCGGAACCGTCGGCAGGGTGATCATGACCGGCGGAGTCGTATTGGTGGCCGCGCTGACGCTGCTCGTCGACGTCATCGGTAACGACGCACTGGTCCCGGCGTGGATGATCGCGCAGTGGCTGCCCGGCGGGCTGCAGGCCTGGAATGCGAAGGCGGCGCGATGAGCGGGCAACCGGACCATGAGGTCGTGATCGTCGGGGCGGGGTTCGCGGGCATGGGAGCCGCGATCAAGCTCCGGGAGATCGGCATCGAGGATTTCCTCGTCGTCGAGCGGCGCGAGGATGTCGGCGGGACCTGGCGCGACAATACGTATCCCGGTGTGGGCGTGGATATTCCGTCCTTCACCTACTCGTATCACTTCGACCAGAACCCGAATTGGTCGCGGGCCTTCGCGCCCGGCGCCGAACTGATGCGGTACGCGACCGGTATCGCCGACAAGTACCGGCTCCGAGATCGGCTGCGGTTCAACACTTCCGTCGAGATCGCCGAATACGATGACACCTATCACCGGTGGACGCTGACCCTCGACGACGGCACGACGCTCACCGCACGGTTCCTGATCTCCTGCCACGGCGTGCTGGTCACCCCCGTCCGGCCGAATATCCCCGGCCTGGAGAACTTCCGGGGCAAGGTCCTGCGATCGGCGGCCTGGGACCACAGCTACGACTACACCGGTAAGCGGGTCGCGGTGATCGGCACCGGCGCGAGCGCGTTGCAGATCGTGCCGGCCATCGCGGAGCAGACCGCGCAGCTGGACGTCTACCAGCGCACCGCCATCTGGGTGATGCCGAAGATCAACCCGCCCATTCCCCGTGCGCTGCAATGGATATTCGCCACGGTGCCGCTGGCACAGCGCACCGTGCGGCTGGTGACGACCGCGCTCAGCGACGGCACCGTGATCCTCGGCGCGGTCTACCACAGGCAACTCCCCTTCCTGCCCAAGGTGATCGCGGCAGTCTGCCGGATGCAGCTGCGCATCCAAGTCCGGGATGCGGCCATCCGCCGCAAGCTGACGCCCGCATACGGGTTCGGGTGCAAGCGGCCGTCGTTCTCCAATACCTATCTGCGCGCGTTCAATCGGGATGACGTCGAACTGGTCACCGATCCGATCGCGCGGGTCACCGACGACGGGATCACCACCGAATCCGGGCAGACGCGCAAGGTCGACGCCGTAGTACTGGCAACGGGATTCAAGGTGTTCGATGTGCCGTACACGATTCGCGGCATCGACGGCCTCGATCTGGAACAGCTCTGGGCGGATGACCGCAAGCAGGCCTATCAGGGATCGACGCTCCCACAGTTCCCGAATCTGTTCCTGGTGCCGGGGCCCTACGGGGTCTCGGGCGCATCCTGGTTCGGGACCATCGATCTCGGTGTGACCCATGCGGCGAAGGTCATCGGCGAGGCGCACAGGCGGCACGCGACACGCGTCGCGCCGACTCACGAAGCACACCAGCGGTTTCTGGCCGAGACCCTGCGCAAGGTCGGCAACGAGGTATTCAACAGTCCGAGTTGCAGTGGTTCCAACAGCTACTACACCGACGAGCACGGCGATGCGCCGTTCCTGCGGCCCAGTCTCGGACTGTTCAGCTGGTTCTCGGTGCGCAACTTCGACCGAGCCGACTACTCGTTCACCAGTCTCCCCGCGCGCAGACCGCAGCCCGGAACACAGCGGAGTGCGGAGGTGCAGGCATGACCGCCGATGGATCCCCGATCCTGGAACGCACGCTCAATGGCGGACAGTTCGACATTCCTGAGGCGCGAACCGAACTCGGTGCGCTGCGGAAGGTCGGTCCGGTCAACTGGCTCGCGCACCGCGCTGCCGGACTGGTCCTGGGCACCCCCTCGCTCAAAGGCGCGGAAGCCCTGTCGCTCAATCCCTGGCTGCTGTGGCCGTGGGCCCTCTACGGCGCGTCCATCACACCGTTGCGCCGCAGGCGCGATCCCAATATCCAATTGGTCATTCTGCGCACGGTGTGGAATGCGCACGGCCGCTACGAGTGGTACGTCCATTTCCATGTGTCCCGGCTCGGCGGCGTCTCACCGGAGACCATCGAACGAGTCACGCAGGGCCCCGACCAACCGGGCTGGACCGACGAGCAGCGCGCACTCATCCGGGCCGTCGACGAAATTCAACGCGATCGGCTGATCAGCGATGCGACGTGGAAAGAGTTGTCGCCCTTCCTCGATGAGCGCCGCCTCGCCGAACTGTTCTTCGTGATCGGGCTCTACGACCAGTTGGCGATGCTGTTCAACTCGATCGGCCTGCACCCGGAAGAACGGCGCTATCACTGGGCGCCGCTCATGCTCACCCGCCGCCCGGATGACAGCGATGCGCTGCTGCCGAGCCGGTTGCGTGGCGCCGACCGGTTCATCGCCGGGCGGTTGGCCGCACTGACGGCCGAGCGCAACCCCTACATATCGATCACGGCCGGCGGCCGGACCGTGCGAGCTGTTGCGCTGTTCCACGGTGACACGGTCGCAATCCCGCTGCCGTACGGGAAGAACCGGCGCTGGGTGCACGACGTAATCGCCGCCGGGACAGCGGAAATCGAGTTTCCGAATGGTCAGCGCCGCGTTGTCGGCGCACCCCGCCTGGTGGACGCCACCCAGACCCAGGCGATGCCGGCCCGAGTCCACCGCCTCTCCAAGCTCATGCCCATCCTCGTCGCCTCCATATAGGCGACAGCAACGGAGAACCCGATGAATCCAGCAATCCACGACTCCGCGGTTCCAGTGGACGAATTCGAAGCACCTGATTTCGAATTCGCCATCCTCGGCGCCGGCTATGCCGGTATCGGCACGGCAATCGCCCTGCAGCAGGCGGGCATCCACAACTTCCTCATGATGGACAAGGATACCGACTTCGGCGGCACCTGGCATGTGAACACCTATCCGGGGATCGCTGTCGACCTGCCGGGCATGCTGTACACCTTCCATGAAGAGCCGTACCCGGAGTGGCAGAAGACCTTTCCGCTCGGTCACGAGATCAAGGGCTATATCGATCACTGCGTCGAGAAGTACCAGCTCCGCAAGCACGCGATCCTCGGCGTCGAGGTGCTCGGCGCGGAGTATGACGAGCGCAATCATCTCTGGCGCGCTCATCTCGATACCGGGAACACCGTCACCTGCCGCTTCGTCATCGGCGGCTGGGGTGTCCTGCAAAAACCCAAATACGCGGATGTACCTGGACTGGAATCGTTTTCCGGCACCGTCATGCATACCGCGCGCTGGGACCACGACTACGACTATCAAGGCAAACGGGTCGCGGTGATCGGCACCGGCGCCTCCGCGGTGCAGGTAATTCCCACGATGGCGCCCGATGTCGCACAGCTCGACGTCTACCAGCGCACGCCGGTGTGGGTCATGCCGCGCCCGGATCCGCCGATCCCGGGATTCGTGCGCGCGCTGTTTCGCCGATTCCCCGGTCTGCTCAAGGGCATCGCATTGGTCATCCATGCCGCGGCGGAGCTGGTGAAGACATTCGGGATGGTCTATTTCACCAAGGCGCCCTGGATAGTCCGGACCATCGAGCGCCTGTGCCTGCTCAACCTGCGGATAGGCGTCAGGGATCCGGACCTCCGCAAGCGGCTCACCCCGCGATCTGGTTGGGGCTGCACGTTCCCGACGGTGTCGAACAAGTACTACCCCGCGTTCACTCGCACCAACGTCGAACTGGTCACCGACGGCATCGACCGCATCGATGCCGACGGCATCTGGTCGACCGACGGGACGCACCGCCCGGTCGACATGATCGTCATGGCAACCGGTTTCCGCGGCTACGAGGACCAACCCCCGCTGCCGATCGACGGCCGCGACGGCAAGGATCTGCGGAAGCTGTTCCAGGAGATACGCATCCAGGCATTCCACGGCGCCACTGTGCCTTCGGCGCCCAACGCGTTCCTGCCGATCGGCCCGTACAGCTTCACCGGCCACTCCTACGCGCTGTCCGTCGATTTCGCCGCACGACACCTCATTCGGTGCCTCGTCGAGGCGCGCAAGCGCGGCGCCACCGAGATCCAGGTGACCCAGGAGGCCAACGACCGCTACTACCGGTTCTGCCTCAGCCGCATGAAGTACACATCCTTCTTCAACAACAACTGCAATCCGAAGGAGGGCTACTTCTTCGGTGAGCACGGCGACGTGCCCCTCATCCGGCCCACGTCCACGCTCAAGGCCTGGTACGACAACCACACCTTCGACGTCGTCAACGACTATCGCTTCGCCCGTGTCGGTTCCAGCGACCCGCTCCCCGCAATCGGTTCGCCCCGGCGTCGCCGCTTCGGCCGAGCCGTTGATCGGTTCGGGCTGCTATTCCGCCACGCCGATCGCGAGGCACTCCGCAATAGCGTGGGCATCGATTACAACCCGGCGGCAATGGAATTGCTGGACGCGGGATTGGCGCAGCTCACCTCCGAAACGATTCTCGAGGCCGGCGAACCCGCTCAGCGGGCCCGAGCCCTCGACTCCGCACTGACCGAGTTTCGAGCGCTCAAAACCCCACACGGTCCCAAGTCCGTACTGCACTCACATCTGTGAAACCCCCACCGAGACAATAACTCCGCCCAAAGGAGTCACCATGCCCAAAGTGATGGAGCGCTACCACTACGCGTTCGACGACAAGTACTTCGGAGTATCCCGCAACTTTCACGAGCGGGAGGTGCCGGTAGATGCCCATACGGCCTTCACCGCGCTCGCCGCCAAGATCGTCTGGCCGCTGTTCGCGCGGTACTTCCACGACGCGGTGGTCGAGAATGTCTTCGACGCGGGCCTCGATTATCTGGGATATCCCCCGGCAGCGCCTGCCGAATTCCCGGTGGTGATGCGAATCGGGGCGAAGCTACTGCAGACCCGCGTCGGGCAGTGGGCGTGGACGACGCTCAGCTCGATGGGCGAACTCGTCGATGACGAATGGGGCAGGGTCCCGTTCAACGGGCAGGGTATTCCGACGAATCTGGACTACTCCAGTATCGCGCGCAGTCGAGTGCGGGAGCCCGGAAAATGACCACCCCGAGGAAGTCTCGTCCCCGTAAAAAGGCTGCGCCCGAGCCGATCTCCACCTTCAGCGTGACGCCCGGGCCGGCGAGCCCGCAGTCCCGGACGCTGATGCGCCTGAGCCGGATCTTCATCAAACCGTCGCTGAACGCGCTGATCAGCCTCTACGGCATGATGATCAAGGTCGGCCCGGAGGGTACGGCGAAGGCGCGGTGGCTGCAGAAATTGGTCTCCGCGTCCGACTACCTGCTCTTGCCGGTTCGCCCGCTGGAAGGTAGTTCCGTCGAACTGCTTTCGCTGCCGGGCTGCCCACCGCGCATCGAGCGCGTGAGCGGCCCCGGCGCCGACCGGGAGAATGCGGCCATCCTCTGGTTCCACGGCGGTGGGCTCGTCGCGGGCGGCTTCAACTCGCATCGGCGGATGCTGTCCCGGCTCTCGCAGGAGGCGCGGACACCGGTCTACACGGTCGAGTTCCGCCTGCTGATCGAGCACGAGTTCGTCGATGCCGTCGAAGACGCTCTTGCCGCCTATCGCGCCGTGCTCGCCAATGGCACAGATCCGGCGCGGACGGTGATCGGCGCGGACTCCGGAGCTGCCGCAATCGCGGTGGCCATGGCGGTGCGAATCCGCGACGAAGGTCTCACACAGCCCGCGGCACTGGCCATCATCAGCCCCTGGATCGACTTCGACCCTACCGAGAAGATCGCCGACCCGCGTGCACGCCTGGACCCCATGATCCCCATCGCCGGTGCGTGGCCGATGAGCGGCGGAGCCCTGATGGCGAATCACGTCCTCGCCCGAGGTATCGAGCAGGCCGCCGCACTGTCGCCGATCCGATCGAATCTGAAGGGCCTGCCGCCCTTCCTGATCCACGCCGCCGAGAGCGAAATCCTCGCCCTCGACGCACATCTGCTACAGCAGCGGCTCACCGAACAGGGCGTCCCCTCCGAGCTGAAGCTCTGGACCGGTCAGCTCCACGTCTTCCAGCTCTTCGCAGACATCGTTCCGGAGGGGCGGCAGGCACTGGCCGAAATGGGCGAGTTCATTCGGAACCGTTGAATACGTCTGCGGGCCAGTCGATTTCCTCGGTCGGACCGCACACGTGTCAGTTGCCTGCGCCGTTATCAGGGTTGGTGCGGATCGTGCCCGCGAACGGCGCGCGGGTTTCGTGCGGGCGTCGGAGGAGGCGACGCCCGCCAGATGATTGCTCCCGCAATGGCCATAGGCCGAAAGGCTGATCGCCCACTGCGGACTTCAGCTGATCGGCCGAGGCGGGCGCGCGGATCGTAGCCCTACCGTCGTGGCGGCATCCCCGTACTCCGACAGGCTGGAACCCACCCATGTATCTCTCCGGCTCGGTGTCCGGGCCGAATCGTGTCGCGAAGCCCGGAAGATCCGGAATGCCGATCGGTAACCCTAGGCTGTGGAACGTGAATCGAGTCATGCTCGCCGTGCTGGTGGTGCCGCTGCTGCTCTTGATCACAGCGGATGCGCTGATCGCGCAGGGTTCGGTGACGCTGGCGTCCGGGCTCGCGGCAATTGTGAACGCCGCCGTCGCGGTGCGGGTGGCACGGGCCGAGCCACCGTCGGCACGACTGTTGATACCCATTGCCCTGGTATCGAGTGAAATCACCACCGTCATGGTCGGGCGCGAGGTGGAAGGTGTGTGGCCACTGGCAGTTTCGTGGTCTCTGATCGTGCTGGCGGGCGCGAGCGCCAGCCGGATCCGCACCGCCGTCGATCTGCTGCTCACGGGGCTGATCGCGCTGGCGGTGGTGACCGCGCCCTGGGTGTGCGCACCGTCCCTGCCGCAGGACTCGTTCCGGATCGCCCTCATGCTCGCGCTCGCGACCGCGGTGATCACCGCGGTCGGCATCGGCCTGCTGGTGCGGTCGAATCGGCTGCGGGCGCGCGAGACTCGGCAGGCGGTGCTGGCGATGGAACGCCGCGATATGGCGCGCGAGCTGCACGATGTGATCGCACACGAGGTCACCGGGATGGTGGTGCTGGCGCAGGCGGCCGCCTCCCTCACCGCCGAGACGACCACTCGACAGGTACTCGAGCGCATCGAATCCTCGGGATTGCGGGCGCTCGGTGAGATCCGGGCCATGGTGTCGACATTGCGTGCCGATCCGGGTGTGGAACCACTGCCACCGCAGGCGACCGACCTCGCGGCGCTGCGCGGACTCGTCGACGAGTTCACGCGCTCCAGCAGCGCGGAGGTCCAGGCGCACCTCGATGACATCGACCTGCCGGTGCCGGTCGCCATTGCCGCGCATCGAATTCTCGGTGAGGCGCTGACCAATGTCCGCCGGCACGCGGGCGACGCGCGCACCGTGCAGATTTCGGTGACGGCCGACAGCACCACACTGATGCTGCGAGTCACCGATGACGGAACCGGCGACGCGGGCATCGGCGGCGGCAGCGGCTACGGTTTGCTCGGGGTCGGTGAACGTGCCGCCGCGCTCGGCGGCACTACCCAGGCGGGCCGGGACGAGAACGGGCAGTGGACCGTGCTGGCAACCCTGCCCCGCGCGACGCCCGAGTGACCAGAGGAGGACACAGCGTGACGATCCGGGTGGTGCTCGCCGACGACCAGGAAATGGTGCGGATGGGCTTCGCGATGATCCTCGATGCCGCCGAGGACATCGAGGTCGTCGCGCAGTGCGCGGACGGGGTCGAGGCCGTCGAGGCGATTCGCAAGCACCGCCCCGATGTCGCGCTGCTCGATATCCGGATGCCGCGACTGGATGGTCTCGCGGTGACCAAGGCCGTCTCCGACAGCACGCGCGTTGTCATCGTGACCACCTTCGACCACGACGAATACGTCGACACCGCACTGGCCAACGGGGCCTCCGGATTTCTGCTCAAGGGTTCGGGTCCGGCGCTGCTGCTCGCCGGCGTGCGCGCGGCTGCCTCCGGCGATGCGCTGATCAGTCCGGAATTGACGGTGCGGCTGCTCGAACGCACCCGAGGCGCTGGGCGCGCGACCGCGGATACCGGCGTCTCGCAGCTGACCGAACGCGAGACCGAAGTGGCGCGACTGGTCGCTCGTGGCCGCACCAATACCGAGATCGCCGACGACTTGGTGATCTCGCTCGGCACGGTCAAGTCCCACCTGTCCAGCATTCAGTCCCGGTTGAACGTGCGCAATCGCGTCGAAATCGCCGCCCGCATATGGGAATCCGGGCTGATGCACTGACCGGGTCAGCTGTCCGGATGGCAGTACCGGCCTATCAGCCGAATGGCCGATACCGGCCGTGAAGACCGGCCGTGCGGCCGATTTCCCGGGGCGCCAGCGGTGCGAATCTATGTGCAGAAGATGAACGGAGCGGCCCACGAGGCCCGCGGAGCCGGACATCGGAACAGCACATTCGCCTCCGCCACTTGAACTTTCGAGGTGCCACATGACCGCATTCACCGTCCGCAACACCGTGCCCGCCGCCGTGCGCGCCTCCTTCGCCGTATGGGTCACGCTGCCGCTGTTCACCATGATCGGCGCGGTCGCGCTGCTGATCGGAAGCGGTGCCGCGAACGCCGCCGGAGTCGGTTCTGCCGCAGGTGAATCCACCACCGTGCTGGCCGCCACCGCCGGACTCGTTATCGTGCTCAGCCTGGTCCAGGTGTGGTTCGCCACTCGCATGCGGCGCGGAGCCAACTGGGCCCGCATCGTGCTGACCGCGCTCGGAGCCCTCAGCCTCTTCACGCTGTGGGGCGACGCCGTCCGGAGCTTTTACGGGTGGCTGCAGTTCGCTGCCGTGCTGGCGGCGGTCGTGCTCATGTGGTGGACCTCCAACAGCAACCACTTCCGTCGCGCGACAGCCTGACCGGCTCACGCTCACCTAACTCACTCCCTCGGCGCGCCACCGCGTCGCCGAGGCTCCCCATCCAGCCATCCCGATCGGAGACTGTCCATGAAACTCGTCCACTGTGCCGGAATCGCCACCACCACCGCGGTACTCGCCGCAATGCTCACCGGCTGCGACGGCGACGTCACTGCCACCGGTCCCACCACTCCCACAACCGCTAACCACCTCGGCACTCCGGGCGCGGCTCCCCTGCCGGCTGTGGGCACATCTCCACCGGCCGCGCCGGCCCCCCCGTCCGACCACCCAGGCCCCGCGTCCGACCACTCAGGCCCCGCGTCCGATTACCCAGGCCCCGCGTCCGATTACCCAGGCTCCGCGTCCGGTCGCCAAGCCCGAGACCGCGAAACCGCAAGCTCAGCCGCAACCCGCTACTCAGCCGGTCGAAGACCTCAGCTGCGGCCTGATCACCGACGCGGGCGGCGACCCCCGCGAGGTGATCGCGGTCGGCACCTCAGCGGGACGGGTCGGCTGCGGCACCGCCCTCACCGCGGCCACCGACTACGCGAACACGATCAGCGATTCCGATGTCGCGACCGTCGACGGCTGGAGCTGCAATGCCCAGCCCGACGCCACCATGCCCTCGATCTGCGCGAAGGACGGCCTGATCATCGGCCTGCGCGCACACTGATCGAGGCGCCGGGCGCGGGAACGAGGTGCGCCCGGCTCACACCTCGCAGTGCCACCACGACCTGTTCGCTCGAATATTGAGTACCCCGAGGAGGTAGCGCCTCCGTTCCCCGCAGGAACGGCCGAGCGACGGGACTCAGACGGGACGACAGCGTTCTGCTGGCCTCCGGCGTCCGATTTCTTCAAGACAGCGGGGGTGAGGCGGGCCTACGGTTCGGGTATGACTCTTCAATTGGATGTGATCGGAATTGTTGTTGCCGATATGGGTGCGTCGCTGGCGTTCTATCGGCGGCTCGGGGTCGGGTTCGCGGAGGGTTCGGACAATGAACCGCATGTCGAGGCGGTGCTCGCGGGTGGGATCAAGCTGGCATTGGATACGGAGGCGACGGTTCGGTCGTTCCATCCGGAGTGGAATGCCGGGAGCGGCGGCGGGCGGATGGGGCTGGCATTCCGCTGCGGGACGACCGGTGAGGTCGATGCGATATTCGAGGAATTGGTGGGGGCGGGATATCACGGCGAGTTGAAGCCGTTCGATGCGTTCTGGGGGCAGCGGTATGCGACCGTGCACGATCCGGATGGGAATGGGGTGGATTTGTATGCGGCGCTTGGGTGAAGGCTTAGCGCTGTAGCAGGTGGGTCAGGGGAACTCCGGCCAATTCTTTGATTTCCCGGGAGAGATGGGATTGGTCGGAGTAGCCGGCCTGGGCGGCGGTGACGGCCAGGGGTGTGCCGGAGCGGGCCAGGGCCAAGGCCTGTTGCATGCGCAGGATGCGGGCGAGGGTTTTGGGGCCGTAGCCGAAGGCGTCCAGGGACATGCGGTGCAGGCGGCGGGTGCCCAGACCGAGGGTGTCGGCGAGATCGGCAACGCGGGTGCCCGCGCGGAGTTCGGCCACTATGCGAATCATGGCGGGGGCCACGGGATCTGCGCCGGTAGAGCGCCATCGGGCTACCGCTTCCAAACCTGCCGTGGGAGTGCACGCAGCGGTGAGGAGGTCGATGGCATGGCGATGCAGGGCGGGACTCCAGACGGCAGCCATATCCACTCGCGCATTGCGGAATTCGTGCGCGGGGATCGCCAGCAATGCCGGAGCCGTGCCGGGAAAGAATCGGATGCCGGACACCTGCGGGTTGCCACCGGCGCTCGGGTGATGTGCGCGAGTGTCGGGGCCTGCCACCATGAGTCGATCGTTGATCCACAGCAGATCCATACAGCCGTCCGGCAGGACCGGAGCTGTCGAGTCTGCCGTGATGTCACGCGTCCACACCACCGCGCCCGGAATGCCGGAGGGGCGTTCCCGATAGTCCTGCGGCACATACACATCCGCGGCATCCGGTAGATCCACAGGTGGCGACTCACGAAACCCGTTGCGAGAGGCTCTGTTCGGCACCTCGTGCGCGAATGCATCTCCTGCCGTCTTGCATTCGCTGCAATATTGCATGTCATGCCTTCGGATTGCCGGGCCCATCGGTGTTTCCACGCCCATCAGTGCTTGCGCACCACATGTTCCGGCTGCCCGGGCTTCCAGATGGTGACATCCATATGCCCGTTCCCGACCTCGACGGCGGAGGCGCCGGTGATATCCGCGGCGTAGAACCGATCGAAGACCTCCCCGCGCAGGTCGAAACCGGACTCGGCGAAGAGATCCTCCGCCCAGCGCTGATGCAGCACCGGATCCCGCACATCGTGCACCGCGCCGAACAGCTTCGCATCACCGTCGGTGACCTCGGTATCGACGGTGGCGGTGTGCAGGCAGAAGCGCGGATCGCGAGCCAGATCCTGGAATTTGGTGGTGCCGGGCATGCCGACCAGCCATAGTTCACCCTCGAAAACGCGGGGTTCCAGCGGGCTGATGCGCGGCGAACCGTCCGCGCGCAGGGTGGCCAGCAGGCACAGATTGCCGGTGGCGGCGTGACGGCGGGTGAAGATCTCGGCGATGCGCGGAGCGGCCTCGGCGAACTCGGTCCAAGACGTCATACCGCGACGATACGCAGGACCACCGACAACTCCCGGTCCGCACACCGGCGGTGAGTCTGTTTGAATGAAGTGTTCTGGTCGTGCGATCGCGGAAGGTGCGCTGGTGTTTCTCCCTCGCCGGATCGCGGTCGTCACCGCGGTACTCATCGGATGCCTGATCCCCGGGTCCGCCGGTGCGGTGGTCGGCGGCGGTGAGGTGCAGGCCAGCGCGTACCCGTGGCTCGCGGCGGTGGGCAGCCCGCTGTTCCACCTCGTACGCCCGTCCGGCCAGTTCTGCGGCGGCGCGCTCATCGCACCCGATCAGGTGCTGACAGCGGCGCACTGCGTGCAGGTCGCGCAGCAACTGCCGGAATGGCTGACGGTCACCTTCGGGCGCTCGGATCTGCAGTCCGGCGACGGGGTCACCGCGACCGTGACCGCGGTGCGTATCGATCCGGACTTCCGCACCGACGACGTGGACGGGGTGCTGGTGTATCACCACGACGTCGCCGTGCTGACGCTGACTCAGCCGCAGGATCGGCCGACCGTGCAGATCGCCGCACCGCAGGGCAGTTCGGCCACCGTGCTCGGCTGGGGCGGCACCTCCGACAGTGACAGCTCGAATATCCGCCTGCGCGGAGCGACCGTGCCGTTCGCGACCGATGCCGACTGCGCCCATGCCTATCCCGGTGCGTTCGATGCACGAGAGATGGTGTGCGCCGGGTCGACCAAGGCCGATACCGGCGACTTCGACAGTGGCGGGCCACTACTCGGCGAGGACGGCAAGCTGGTCGGACTCACCTCGTGGGGCCGGGGCGCGGCCGAGGCGGGATTCCCCGGCGTCTACACCCGGCTGCCCGCGCCGTTCTGAGACCGGCTCACATCTTCGTCACCGACTGATCGAAACCGAAGACGCAGTGCGGGTCGTACTGTCCGGCAATGCGGCGCAGTCGAGGCGCATTGCCGCCGTAGTAGGCCGTCGACCAGTCCGACAGGTCGTGGTCGATGTAGTTCACGAACCCGGTATTGCCGACCAGGGTTCCCAGCGCGTCCCGGACCTCGCTCACCGCGGTGCGCGCTTCGGAAGTGGTAGCACCGACATAGATCTGCGCGGTCGCCAATGCGCCGCGATACGGGAAAGCGGTGTCGCAGGCCCCGATTCGGCCTGCGGCCCCGGCCAGACTGTCCAGGAGAATGTCCATGCCCGCACGCCCGGTGAGCATGTCGGTGAGCCGGCTCGGGTCCGCCAGGGGCTGGGTCAGCACCCGGGACGAGGCGGTGAACGATTCCCGGCCGAGCACACCGCCGCCATTCCAGCTCGGATGGCATTGTTCCGTCGAATAATTCGCGCAGCCGCCGAAATACTTCATTGCCGAGAGGTAGTCCAGGGATAGGGAGTACCGATTGGTGGTTTGCGATCCGGTGGCCGCCACCAGCTTGTCGAGGAGTGCGTTCATATCGCCCTCGGCCCCTACGTAGCAGCCATTGATTCGGCACGAGGGTGGGCTCCCGGCGGAAATGCCCAGGGTGGACCAGAATTCGTCCGGGGCCGATCGGGTGAACGATTGCCAGGCGCCCAGCACCTCGGTCAATGCTCCATCCGGGAATCGCACCTGGAAGACCGCCAGCTGCGGGGCCTCGACCGTCCGGAAGGTGAATTCGGTGACGACGCCGAAATTCCCGCCGCCACCGCCGCGTAGCGCCCAGTAGAGATCCGGTTCGGAATCGGCGGCGGCCCTGCGCAGCACGCCGTCCGCGGTGACGATCCGCGCGGAAAGCAGGTTGTCACAGGTCAATCCGTATTTGCCCGCCAGCACGCCGAGACCGCCGCCGAGGGTCAGTCCCGCAATGCCGACCGTGGGGCAGGAACCGCCCGGCAGGCAGCGCCCCGCCTGAGCCAAGCCCGCGTACACGTCGATCAGGCGCGCGCCCGCGCCGATCGTGGCGGTGCCGTCCGCGGCGACCTGCACCGAATTCATCGCCCCCACATCGACAATCAGTCCGGCGTCAGGTGTGGAGTATCCGGCGTAACTGTGGCCGCCGCTGCGGGCCGCGATCGGCACGGCGCACTCCGCAGCGACGGCGACACACGCCTGCACATCCGCGGCGTTCGCACTGCGCACGACGGCTGCCGGGTTCCGGTCGTCGAAGCGCGGGTTGAAGGCCAGTTTCGCGGTCGCATAGTCCGAATCCGCAGGCAGCGTGAGTGTCCCGGTGAGGCGCTGCCGCAGTGCATTCCAATCCACCTGCCCCGCAGCTGATTCCGGTGCACCACCGGATATGGACCGTAGTCCCAGGCCGGCGCACGCCGCGCCCAATGCGGTGGCGCGCAACATGCTCCGCCGATTCATCGCCATGGCGATGCCCTCCCCCGAGGCTGCGCCCGGACTACACCGGGCAGTATTCAGAACGTCCTTACGGCCGGTGTATCGCGGCCGTCAGGCATCCCGTTTCAGGCGAGCAGGCCGTCGGCCATGCGCGCCCAGTCGGCGAGAACCTGCTTGCGCCGCAATCGATCCCGCCCGACCATTTCATCGAGGGTCGCACCGCGCACCAGATTGATGGTCAGCCAGAAGGCCGATTCGAGGCGTTCGGCGGAGACATCGATGCGCTGCGCGCACGCGCCGAGGAGTTCGACCGTCAGTTCGTGCTGCACGCGCAGCATATTCCGGCGCAGCTCACGCTCATTGGCGATGCCGACGTAGAGCTCGACCGCCGCCTTGCCCAGCTTTCCCGCGAACGGTGCGGTCACCAACTGCACCAGGATCTCCCCCGCGGGTGCCGCGCCCAGTGTCCGCGCCCGCCGCTGCAAGGCCTCCTGCTGCCGCTGGGTCAGATGTTCGATGGTCTGCGCGAACAATTCCTGCCGGGTGTGGAAGTGGTGCAGCTGCGCGCCCCGCGTCACGCCCGCGCGTGCGGTGATATCGGCAATGGAGGCGCTGGCGTAGCCGACCTCGGCGAGGCTGTCGATGGCGGCGTCCAGCAGCAGTGCCCGCGTACGCAGGCTCTTCTCCTGGTGTTTGTTCGGGGGCAGGGCGGCTGACACCGCGTCAGTCTAGCTGTAATTGCGTGCTGCCTTGCACGCAATTGGGTGCTGGTCGTAATGTCTCGACCATGCCCGTCGACCGCCTGCTGCCCACGTCCGAAGCCCGTGACCTCCTCGAGCTCACCCGCGAGATCGCGGACAAGGTGCTGGAACCGAATGCCGCCGCCTACGAGAAGCAGGAGCGCTATCCCGAGGAAGCCTTCCGCGCGCTCGGCCGGGCCGGGCTGCTGAGCCTGCCGTATCCCGAGGAATTCGGCGGTGGCGGGCAGCCGTACGAGGTGTATCTGCAGGTGCTCGAGGAGCTGGGTGCGCGCTGGGCCGCCGTCGCGGTCGCGGTGAGCGTGCACAGCCTGTCCTGCCATCCGCTGTTCGGGTACGGAACCCCGGAGCAGCAGGAGCGCTGGTTGCCGGAGATGCTGTCCGGCAACCTGATCGGCGCCTACAGCCTGTCCGAGGCGCATGCCGGGTCCGATGCGGCCGCGCTGCGGTGCCGGGCCGCCGAGACCGACGGCGGCTACCGCATCACCGGCACCAAGGCGTGGATCACCAACGGCGGCAAGGCCGATTACTACACGCTCTTCGCCCGCACCGGTGAGGGCTCGCGCGGTATCTCCTGCTTCCTGGTCCCCGCGGATACCGAGGGCCTGTCCTTCGGCAAGCCCGAGGAGAAAATGGGCCTGCGCGCCGTCCCCACCACCACCGCGGCCTACGACGACGCCTTCATCCCCGCCGACCGCCTCATCGGCGCACCCGGCCAAGGACTTTCGATCGCCTTCAGCGCGCTCGACTCCGGCCGCCTCGGCATTGCCGCCGTCGCCACCGGCATCGCCCAGCGCGCCCTGGACGATGCCGTCGCCTACGCCAAGGAGCGAGAAGCCTTCGGCCGCGCCATCATCGACCATCAGGGCCTCGGCTTCGTGCTCGCCGATATGGCAGCCGCCGTCGACTCCGCCCGCGCCACCTACCTAGACGCCGCCCGCCGCCGCGACGCCGGCCTCCCCTACTCCCGCCAGGCCAGCGTCGCGAAACTCATCGCCACCGACGCCGCCATGAAGGTCACCACCGACGCCGTCCAGGTCCTCGGTGGCTACGGCTACACCCAGGACTTCCCGGTCGAGCGGTATATGCGGGAAGCCAAGATCACCCAGATCTTCGAGGGCACCAACCAGATTCAGCGGCTTGTCATCGCCAGGAGCCTGGCAGACCGCTGATTCTGCGAGGTCGCAGCACCCGCGCGCACCGCGAATAGGTTGGTCCACCTCCGGCGTGAACTGACACCTCTGCGGCGGCTGGCCCGACTCACTGGGGGATTCACTGCAGACGGCACAGTGTTCGGCCGGTGCCAGATAGATGGCTGCCGGTTGATTTCCGAGCCGCTGCGCTGCCTTTCCGAACAGCGCGGCATGGGAGCCAATACAGGGCGTTTCGTTGAGCTCAGCCTACGAGCCTGAGGATGTTGTTGTCGGTCACGCGGAATGGTTATCGAGATGCTGGTTGCTGCTGTCCGCGGGGTCGGCAGGCGTCGTTGAGCCGTGTGAGCCATTCGCGCAGCAGGCCGGCTTCGAAAACGCTGAAGCCTGCTTCTGTCGCGGGGTCGGTGTTGCCGGCGGGGGTGATGATTCCGAGTAGCGACTGGGCGCGATCGGCGATGGGGTGATCGGCACGGGATGTGGCTTGCTCGGTGAGGGCGTCGAGCACGATGTCGCGTAGTGGCCGGATCAGCTGGGCGTCCCGCGCCTGTTCCGGCTGGGCCAGCAGGTGCAGGACCGCACCGGTCGTGGACGCCTCGATGGCTACCATGGCTGCCTCGACCGGTACCCGGAGCAGCCCTTGTTCGTTGGCGCGTTCGAGCATGCCGCGCAGGATGGCCCGGTTTTCCGTTACTGCCGCGGGGTGGTGGTCCGGTCGTAGGTTGGCGTACATCAGCGTGTAGATGGCGGGGTTGGCCAAGCCGAACTCCACATGCGTCTCCCAGCCTCGGCGCAGATCCTCGACCGGGTCCTGGCTAGGGACGAACGCACGCTTCTCGGCAAGGTAGCTCTCGAAACCGAAGCTGGCCACCGCGTCGAGCAGTGCGTCCTTGTCGCCGAACAACCGATACAGGGTCGGTGTCTGCACTCCAGCCGCTGTCGCGACCGCCCGGGTGGACAGCCCTGATGGCCCAGCGTCGCCGAGTAGTTTCACCGCCGCGCCCAGGATGTGCTCGCGCTGATCGTCCGAACCGCTGCGTCGATCGCCTGGTGACATGATCCGATGATAACGGAAAACTGTTGACGTTGACAATGACACTGTAACGGTCATAACGTTATCAACGTCAACACGGCGAGAGACGGAAGCGACATACAGCCCGCCAGAGATCTCTCTCGCCGACCACCGAAAGGCTTCAACATGCCATCCGTTCATGTCGCCATCGCTTACTACTCCGGTTACGGGCACACCCTCGAGCTCACCAAGGCCGTTCGAGACGGTATCGAGTCGGTGCCCGAGGCCCGCGCCGACATGGTCGACGTCGCCGATATGACCGACGCCAAGTGGGCGATCCTCGATGCCGGTGACGCGATCATCTTCGGAACACCGACCTATATGGGGTCGGCATCCGGGGCGTTCCACGCATTCGCCGAAGCGACCTCCCAGCGCTGGATGACCCAGCAATGGCTGGACAAACTCGCGTCCGGTTTCACCAACTCCGGGTCGATGAGTGGCGACAAGCTGCACACGCTGCAGTACCTGGCACTGCTGGCGGCGCAACACGGCATGCACTGGGTCAGCCTGGGCTTGCTGCCTGGCTGGAATACCACCACCGGCAGTGAACACGATGACAATCGGCTCGGGTTCTACCTGGGCGCGGGTGCTCAAACCTGGAATGACCAGGGCCCGGACGCCGTCCACACCGCCGACATAACCACCGCGCACCACCTCGGCGCCCGGGTCGCAACCCAAGCGCTGCGCTACCAGCATCCGGTCGCGTCATAGAGCTACGGACAGAAGTGTTGTGGCAGCCACCAATCCCCCTGAGGTGACGCGCCAGCGGAATGTGAGCGTGGTGCAAGCGCGGACAGTGAGGCTCGACAGCATGACATGGCATATCGGCCGACGGGCCGAGGAAAAGACGGTTCTGGTTACCGGCGCCAGCGCGGGCATCGGGTATTTCGTCGCCGAGCAGCTCGCGGCCGGTGGCGCCACAGTGGTGCTGGGCTGCCGCGACACCACCAAGGCCGAGCTCGCGGCACAGGCAATTCGTGCACGAGTTCCGGACGCTCGGCTGCGATCGGTGCGCCTGGATCTGGCGGATCTCTCTTCGATGCCCGGGACGGTGGCCGACCTCGGTATCGAGAGTCTGGACGCGGTCGTACTCAACGCCGGGGTGATGACCTCGGGTCCGGACCGCCGCGTCAACACCCGAGGCCACGAATTGATGTTCGCGACAAACCATCTCGGACACTTCGCCCTGGTTGCCCACCTGGAGCCTGTCCTGACCGCCACCGAGAACAGCCGGGTGATCACCGTGGGAAGCTTCGCCGCGCGATCGGAGCGGCTCGAACTTGCGGATCTGCAATCGGAGCACGACTATCGCCCCAAGCGCAGCTACGGAAGATCGAAACTGGCTCAGATGCTGTTCGGCTTCGAACTGGATCGACGCCTGAGGGCACGCGGTGCCACCACCGCCAGCATCGTCGTCCATCCCGGCGGCGCGCTGGACTCGCTGACTCCGTCGCGGCCACCGCTGTTCGTCCGCACCACGTCCCAGCGAATCCGCGGACTACCCACAGGGATGGTGTTGCACGGCAAGCACGCGGGGGCCCGAGCGATCGCCCGAGCTGTCCTGGACACCGATATCAACAGCGGGGAACTTTGGGGGCCAAGGGTTTTCGGCCTTCGCGGACAAGCACACCGGGAGACGCCCCGAGCGCACATGACCGACCCCGGCACCGCCGCCGAATTATGGTCCGCCAGTTCGGCGCTCACCGGCCTCGATCCGTTCCCGTTGCCCGCGAAGGAGCCCCGCCTACGATCAGCAAGACAGTCCTGATTCGACCCACAGATTGCCTATGCGCAGTCGAAAACGGCGAACTCGCTATTCGCCATCGAGACGTCCCGGCAGTGGGCGACCGAACGCTGCGATCGGTTCTCGCATTTGGGGCACGCGGTCTCCTTGGGCTCGGAGCATGGGGCAGGGACGGGCACTTGAACAGGTCGCAGGATCGGGTGCAATGACCCGAACCCATCGATACCCGGGCCCTGCCGACACAAACCCCTGGTGCGTCCGACACGCCGACTGGGGCGCCGGACGACGCGACGGTCGATGCCGATTCGATCACCTGCCGCTCGCTGTGTCCGAACGCAGCCCGCACCTGCGAGCCTGATCGCGGGTGGGGGTGCCGTCGGCGTCCTGTCGCCTCAGCCTGCCGCGGTGCCGTTGCCGCACCCTCGCGGTGTAGGCCTGCTTTTCGCGGTGCCCGTGTACCGCTGAGCGTGGTGCGCATAGGCGGCCGCGGCAGTGCAGAACGTGCGTGCGTGAACAGCCAGCGTTATGTCTTCGGAGTCAGCGCGCCGGTCAGGTGATCGTTATCTTGATCAGGCAGGATGCCCCGAACTGGTTGCCCGAGCGGTAACCGATCACGCCCTTCGGGAACGGAGTGACGTGAAACCCGAATGCCATGGTGAGTTCTGGGTTGTCACAGGCGCCTCGGTGATCATCTGCCGGGCTCCGCCCGCTTCTCCGACCGGTGGGTGACCGCCTCTACGGTCTGGCCTGGTTTCCCTATCCCGCAGGCACATACGCCGAATACCTGACCGTTCCCGCCTACCATCTGGCGCCGATGCCGAGGTCGGCATCCTTCGTGGAGGCGGCATGCTTTCCGATGGCCGCGCTGACGGCCTGGCAGATGCTCGAGGCTGTCGAGGCACGTGCCGGTCGGCAGGTCCTGATCAGTGGAGCTTCCGGCGGCGTGGGGCACCTCGCGGTGCAATTGGCGGTCGCGCGCGGCGCCACGGTCACCGCGCTGGCGCGCCCCGATCACCACGCCACACTCCACGAATTGGGCGCACATACCTGCGTGGACTACACCGATCCCGCCGCTGTCACGGCGAGTGGGAAGTTCGACGCGGCGCTCGATCTGGTGGGATTCGATTTCGGCGCATCGCTTTTCGATCACGTGACACCCGGCGGCGCGATCGCCTTGGCGACCGCATGGTCGATCGAGGGATACCGGGACGCGGCGGCGCAGCGGGGTATTCGCGTGGCCTCCTGCTTGGTGGAACCCGATCCCATAGCACTCGCGACAGTCTCGGAGTTGGTCGATTCGGGCGCGGTTCGCGTCGTTGTCGGCGCAGAGTTCGATCTGTCCCATGCCGCCGAGGCGCAGCGCTGGGTCAAGGATCGGCGCGGCTTCGGAAAGGCCGCGATCGTGGTGAACACACCGGAGCGCACATGAGCGAGGCTGCGAACGAAAAACCCAAGCAGCTACGCGGTATCGCGGTGCGCGACAAGCTCATCGGTATCGCGAGCGAACTGTTCTACGACAATGGTGTGCGTGCCATCGGTGTCGATGAGGTCGTGCGACGAGCGGGGATGGCGAAGGCGAGCCTGTACCGATGGTTCCCCGCCAAGGACGACCTCGTTCTGGCTGTGCTGCAGCAGCGCGATGACAACTTCTGGGCTCGGTGGGACCGGACCGCGGCACAGTACCCCGACGCACGGGCCGAACTCGATGCACAGCTCGCCTGGATCCAGGAGCTGGCGACACGAGAGGGCTACCGTGGTTGCGCGTTCGTCAACACCGCCGCGGAATTCAGGAGTGCGGATTCACAGCGAATCCGGCAGCGTTGCGCCGCACACGAACACGAGCTTGCGCGCCGGCTACGCGCGCTGACCGCACGGCTCGGCGTCAGCGACAACGACCGGCTTGCCGATCAACTCCATATCGCTATCGTCGGCGCCTTCGCGGTCGGCGGGATCTACCCGACGGGTGGACCGGCGATCCGGCTCAGGGCACTGGCCGACGATCTGATATCGCTATCGACCACGGAAGCAGGGTGATCTGGACTTCAGGCACGGTCGGATCCCGTTCTGCCGCAGTAACACCCATGACCGATACAAACAGCCGGAGCATGGATCGCCCAGCGCCTCCCAGTGCGGTGCGGAACCAATCCGATGCGCTGAATTCTGCAGTTCAGTGCGTTCGGCTAGCTGAGATGATCTCTGTGCGTTGACCTTCGGCCGTGCCGCGTGGCCGGTTCCATCAGCGCGGTATGCGACACGGCCGTGTTCGTGCAGCCGGGTTGATCACGTGCTGGCCGCGGGGCAGGTAATCGGTGAGGTGATCGGCCCGCAGATCAGCTGGCCAGCGAGGCGCGCAGTCGCGAGGAGGTCTTCGCGCGGCGTGCCGAGGCTGGCCTGGACCGACAGTCCATCCCAGATGGCCTGGATCAGTTTGGTCAGTACTGCCGCACTGGTGTCGGCCGGCAGGTCGCCGTCCTGGAGCGCTCGTTCGATGCGGATGAGTGACGCGCACACCTGGCGCCACGTCGCGCACGCTATCGACGCCTGGCCGTCGGTAGCGGTCGTGAACCACCGGGGCCGCGCTCCATCCGGGCCATTGACCGACCGGTACTCGATGCGGACCGAACTCGAGGATCTCACCCTGTTAGGAGAACTCGCCGGTCCGGCAACGCTTTTCGGCTGGAGCTACGGCGGCTTGATCGCATTGCAGGCCGCCAACGATCGTCCGATGCGCCAGGTGATCGCCGAATGCCGACGACCCGCGACACACTCGGGTGACGCTTGTCGTCGGCATCGCAAGGACTTTCAGGTGAGCGCTAGGCCGAGGGGCTGGCGATCAGGCACCACAGGGCCAAGACGGGGTCGAGGTTGCACCAGCCGCCCGAAACCGGCTCGGTCGCCGACGGCGCCGGCGATTCGAGGGCGACGGCGGATGCCGCGGCGGGGCCGACGGCAGTCATGGTCGCCGCGGCGACCAGCACGCCGACGAAAACTCCACGCTTTACGCGCATTCAGAACTCCTCAGGGCGAGATCGGCTACCGCACCCGGTAGTCGATCTGGGTGAATTAGGTTGAAATGCAAGCCGATCCGGCATTGATGCCGCTCCCGATGTCCACGGGTTGCCTGATCTGGCCGGTGGCATTCGGCTGGACGGCGTAGATGTAGGTGACCTTCGTGGAGGACGGAGTCCAGGTCGCCTTCGCCACGCCGCCGGAAGGCTTCGCCTCGGCGAATCCGCCAGGGCCCTGGCCTTCTTCGAAGAAGTAGACGGTCTGGCTGTAATCGTCGACCGACACCGTCACGGTATACGAGCAGGTTGTCCCGTAGTGGTGGCCGCCGAAGGTCGCGGAGGGCGCGATCGCGATGCTGGTGACGGTCGCGGACGCTGACGGAACCGACAAGGCGGCGAAGGTCGAGACCACGCCCATGGCGGCGGCCGCCGCCACGCGTTTCATGTTGTGCGACTTCGCTGTTAACGGCACAGGTGATCGAACTCCTGTCAGGTGTCGGGATATCGACATCGGGCGATCCGACATCGTTCACACGCGAAACTGCCGGTCCACGTGATAACTCCCGCGCTGTTCGTCGGATCATCCGATGGATCTGTTAGCCGAACCCGTGACCCCAAAACCTGGGGCTGGCGGCTGGCACCCGCCGGGCTGTCATGCGGGCGGGCACCGTGTGCACCCGGGGTGATCCTGCGTACGCGTGCCATTGCGGCGCAGTGTTCCGCGGGCGATGCCCGGCTCAGCAGGGTCCGTGCCTCACGCGGCCCGGCCCTGTGGTAAATCGGACATATGCCTCGTACAAGTGCAGTCAGTGCCTGGAAATCCCTGCGTGAGGGCAACGAGCGGTTCGTGGGTGGTGTGTTGGCGCACCCCGGGCAAGGTGCCACGGACCGGGCCAAGCTGGTGGCCGGGCAGCAGCCCTCGGCGATTCTGTTCGGCTGCGCCGACTCCCGGGTCGCCGCGGAAATCATCTTCGACCAGGGCCTGGGCGATATGTTCGTCGTCCGCACCGCGGGCCACGTCCTGGACGCCTCGGTCCTGGGGTCCATCGAGTACGGAGTACAGGTGCTGGGAGTACCGCTGATCGTGGTACTCGGCCACGACAGCTGCGGCGCCGTAGCAGCCACCATCGACGCCCTCGACGGCGGCGTGGTCCCGGGCGGGTTCATCCGCAGCCTCGTCGAACGAGTCACCCCCTCGGTCCTGTTGGGGCGCCGCGAGGGCCTGACCGAGGTCGACGAACTCGAAGCCCGCCACGTCGTGGAGACCAGCAAACTGCTCGTGCAGCGCTCGCAAATCATCGCTGCAGCCGTCGAGGCCGGAGACTGCGCGATCGCGGGGGTCACTTACAAGCTCGCCGACGGGCGAGCACAGCTGCGCGGCGTGGTCGGCGACATCGGCGAGCTGACACCCACGATCGACGCCTGACCTTCAGCACGGATACGTCCTGGTCAGCAAGAACTTGTCGGTGACGCAAATTCTCGTTCGTTGCCCGCGTGACCGGTCAGGGCAGCATCAATCAGGCGCTGCCACTTCGGCTAGGTGACCGAGTCGAGGGAGGAGAAGACCACCACGTTGGAGAGGTAGCTCTTGGCGGATTGGTCGAAATCGCCGCCGCAGGTGACTACCTGCAGAGTTGCGCCACCGCGCGGGCCGAAGACGAGTTGGTCGGGGAATTGGGATTTGAGGTACATCCGGACGTCGGTGACCTTGAAATGCGCAGTCTTCCCGTCCGCGCGGCTCACATCGATCATGTCACCCGGCTTGACCTTCTTGAGCGAGAAGAAGATACCGGTGCCCTTGTAGGAGTCGACATGGCCGAGGATGACCGCCGAGCCCTGCTCGCCGGGGGCGGGGCCCTGCTGGTACCAGCCCGCCTGCTGGTAGTCCGCGGGAACCTGGACCGAGCCATCGGTGTTGCGGCCCAACGAGATCAGCGAACCGGACGCCTTGATCGAGGCGATGTCGAACGATACCGGCGTGGATCGGCTGATCGATGCTGCCGTCTGCACACCGGAGGCCGGTGCCGCCGCAGCGGTCATGCTCGCTGCCGGAGAGGTGTCGGCGGAGGATCCGCAGCCCGCGACGAGGGTCGCGGCGATCGCAACCGAGGCGGCGAGGGCAGCGAACGGTGTCCGGCGAATTCTCCACGTACTCATGGTCTTTGCGCGCGCGGTGATCACTGTGCGCTCACGACACGGGCCATACCGCCCGCACCGGTTTCCGGTGCACCCTTGGGAACCACGTATCCGCCCACCGGGACCTGGTCGGTGACCGCAACACCGCCGGTGATGCCAGTGGTCGCCGCCGATGGGATTTCCATGCCGTACACCGTGTCCGCTCCGGCCGCACCGGCTCCCGCGGCCACCAGATCGATGCCACCCAGACCGCCCGCCTGAACCGCGCCACCGGTCTGCACACCGCCACCGGCATTCCCACCGACCTGCACGCCACCACCGGTCTGCACACCGCCACCGGCATTCCCACCAACTTGCACACCACCGCCAGTCTGCACACCGCCACCGGCATTCCCACCGACCTGCACACCACCGCCAGTCTGCACACCGCCACCGGCATTCCCACCGACCTGCACACCACCACCGGTCTGCACACCGCCACCGGCGTCCCCACCGACCTGCACACCACCACCGGTCTGCACACCACCACCAGCAGTACCGCCGACCTCAGCACCACCGCTAGGGTTCCCACCGGTTTGCCCGCCTGCCCCGAGATCCCCGTTGCCACCGGCCTGGACACCGCCGCCGGCGTTCCCGCCGACCTGCACACCGCCACCGGTTTGCACGCCGGGATTCACGCTGATACTCGGTTGGGCGGACACGCCGGCATTGCCACCGCCCTGCACGCCGATACCCAACCCGGCTCCCCCGCCGCTGGGAGATCCATTACCCCCGCCCGCCGCGCCCGGTGCCGTGGTCACGGCGCCGCCGCCCGCCGCGTTCGCCCCGCCAGTGCCACCGATACCGACGTCGACACCGAGCCCGAGACCTACGCCCGGGGCGGGTGTCGTGGTCGTGGCGGGGTCCGCCACCGCCGACGAAGCGCTGAGCGCAACCGCGGCCGCCGCGACGACCACGGCTGTAAATGTTCTTGCCGACATCGTGAATCACTCCCAGACTTTGTAATTCGATACCCCTTCTTCGAATGTGTCAGGCCGTGTGTTACCTCGATTTGGAGGAGCTATGGTTATTCGGGAGCAATTCATACTGGACGCACGCTCAATTCCCCTCTGAGCCGTTATACGCGCCGATGCCATGCAAGCCGCCTCCTCAGGCCGATGGGTGGACCCGGTCTTCGCGCACACGATTGCTGTGCATGACACTGTCCACGAACGGCGGACATTCCTGCGCGGATTCCGAATCCGCGGCATGTACCGCTCACTGCGAGTTGGGATCGGCGAGCGCGATATCGGCGTCGTAGCCGGGCGCCAGAACGCCCTTACCGGCGAGGCCGTAGGGCATTGGTGTGTACAGCTGCGGCGGTCGCGCCCGTGTGAAACAGCGCCAGGACCACGCCAAGGTGCGACACATCTCCCCGGTGCCGCCTCCTGCCCTTGACCGAATCGCCGTTTCGGCCGGTTGCTGTCACGCGCTCCGCACCGAGCGGCGGTAGGCCGGTGACGCCGATGGCACCAGCCCGGTGAACGCTCACGCGTCGCTTTGCTGCTCGGTCACTACATGTTTGGCCCCTTGCTCCTCGTGCAGCCGACTGTTGATGACGTCATTGCCGCCCAAATGCCGGTACCCCGCACGGATTCAGCCGAGCAGGCTTCATCGGAGGCGTTCGACGGCAGGTGATCGAATGGGCATCCCGTCAGCACATGAATATTCACGATCAAATCGGGTAGGACCCGACCGGAAGTTTGATCGCTCCGAGGGGCTGACTCCCTGAATATTCGTCGCACCAGACCAGGAGGTTCGACATGCCGAAGGAATGGACTGCCAAGCAGGAACGCGAGTACGAACACATCAAGGATTCCGCGCGCAAGCGCGGCGCCAGCGCCGAACGCGCCAAGGAGATCGGCGCCCGCACCGTGAACAAGATCCGTGCTCGGGCCGGCCAGACGAAAACCGCCAGCCCGACCTCGATCAAGGGCAAGTCCCCGCAGCAGCGTGGCGGACAACGCTCCGGACACGGCGGCCCCAAAGGCCTCACTCGCGACCAGCTCTACAACGAGGCGAGGCAGCGAAATATCAAGGGCCGCTCCACCATGACCAAAGCCGAACTGGCCGAAGCACTCGGGAAGGACTGAGATCATGACCTCCGGACCCGGCACCACCGATCCCGAAGAGCCCGAAACCCGGCACGACGACGGCGAGCAGCAGGAAGCGAACGAGGACGCGCCGGCTACGACCGAAGATCAGGCCGCGAATATGGACTACGAGGGCGACACCCCGCACTGACCGCCCGACATGGACTCGTGAAGATCGGCCGATCCGGGTCACCAAGCGTAACAACGGATTCGAGTGGGGAGCGCCCCGAATTCGGGGTACTCCCCCACTCGATGGCAGACCGGACACAGCGATTGCAGCTCTGTGTCATTGACACCGATCCGGCGGCTATGTGCATTCGGATACCCGAACGGCATGGCAGCGGCTTTTTACCAGCGATACCAGCGATTACCGGACTCTGCTCCGCGGAACACGAAGCCCAGGGCCCAGATCACCAGGACGATCACCGCGACCCACCAGAGCGCCTTCAACGCGAAACCCGCTCCGAACAGAATCAGAGCCAGGAGCAGCACCAGCAGCAAAGCAACCATTTCTCTTACCTCCTGGCGGCCGGATACCCCGAGAGGAACGGCCTTAACAACACTTCCGGGCACGGGCCATGGGGCAGCCACTGAACACTCAATGTCCCTGCCGCACATCAGGAGTCAACCCTGCGCGGGTGCGTCGCCGACGCCACTCCAAGACCAGCACCGCAATGCCGGACACGATCAGCACACCGGACACAATCGCTCCCGCAACGGCCCATCTGGCGAACCCGTAGCCGGCAGCGACCAACGCGAGTGCCACTGCCAAGACGCCGAGACCGAGGAGAATCATCCCCGAGACGTTGAAGCCGTCTTCAACACCTTCGCCGCCATGTTTCCTGGGTTCACCTGATCGCCTGAACCCCGCCGACTGGTCGGACAGGCGCGTTGCCGCCGTACGTTCTTCCGTCATGACATGCCTCCATTCACACTCGGCTCGAGTGCCAGTCGATCGGCTGAGCAGCAGGAATATCGGAGATCTACCCCGAAGTTCGACCCCGAAACAGCCGCCTACGCGAATCCACTCCTGTGTATGCAGGTCAAAAGCGGGCAAACCGTATCCGCAGGTATCCGCCCAATCGAGAAAGGAAACGAGAGTGACCCGATTCGGATATACGCTGATGACCGAGCAGAGCGGCCCGGGAGTATCGCGGGTGACAGGGCAATTGCCGATCAGCTGGGATACCGACCGCGACAAGGCAATTCAGCGCGCGCACGAACAGTTCCGGTGGTCGGTAGGCGGCTGGGATGTCAACTCGAACCTGCCGACCCCGGCGAGCTTCGCCGCCGCGACACAGTTCGTGCGCCCCGAAGACCTCGCCGAGAAGATCGCCTGCGGACCCGATCTGGACGCCATCGTCGCCGCGGTACGGCCTTACCAGGACGCGGGCTTCACTGACGTCGCCCTGGTCCAGATCGGCGATGAACAACAGGACCGGTTCTTCGCCGAAGCGGCCGGACCGCTGCTGTCGAAACTCCGTGCCGCCGATGAAACTTCATAAATAGCTAATGCGTGCGCACACAGAGTCGGAACGGCGCACCCCGTCGCGGCGGCGCGCCGATTACCGCGCACTACGGGCTGGGTTGCGGCACATTGACATGGCAGTCAGCGACTTTCGGGTTCACACCCATGTAGTTCAGGGGCCCGGCGATGATCGTCACCGCGATGGTTCCGCTGCTCGCGCAGTTGGTCGGCGCGCTGTCGTAGTAGTGACGCTGCCCGGCGGCGACGGCACCGATGATCAGCCAGACGATGACCAGCACCGCGACGATGCCGCCTATCCCCACCGCCGGACCTCCGCGCATTCTCCGGCCGCTGTTCGCATATGCACTCATTTTCTCTCTCCGTACCTGAATCCTGCAGTGTTAGTGCAGTTTTCAGCAGTGGTGGCATCGTTCGCCGACCGCACAGCCGGTCTCGATCCGTACCTCGACCTCCTGGTCGAACCCCGGATACCCCGCATACATCTGCTCTAACGTGACGACCTCGGAGCACAGGTTCCCGCTGCCGAACACGCGCATCGGCTGGATGTTTGCGGTGCGCACGATCATCACCTTCCTACTGGTCGCCCTCCTGCAGAACACCCAGGCCCGCACAGACCACGCCACCCAGCAGAAATTCAACACCGTAGCCGACGCGCTCGCCGATCTGATGGGCGAACTCAGCCGCAACTACCCCGAGCTGGAACACCACCGCAACGAACTCACCGACGCCGTCGGCCTGGAAAACCGAGAAGGCTCCCGGTAGCGACGCAACACCGGGCGACTCAGCGCTGCGCGCGCTGACCATGATCTGTCGGCGCTTCAACAGGCAGCGCCGACATCTATCAGGTCGTCGAGAAGCTCTCCGACGTCGCCGAAGCCTTGATCGTCGGGGACACAATCTATACCTTCGAATATCGTTGTGTCACATGAACACTCGCCGAATCCGGGAAGCGCGGGTTGAATTGAGCCGCTCCTCACCCCTGGTCAATGGAGTGGCGCACATACCTCCCACCGGCGGGCACCATTCAGTGCACACTCGTACACTGAATCCATGATGGAGTCGATGCAGCGGCGAGCGGAGATCCGAGAACTCGCGCATCTCGCAGGCGATGAACTCGGGGGTGCGATCGACGGGATCGGGACCGTGCACCGAGCGGTCAGCGATCATGTATTCGCGGCGGCGTCGTGGGGTATCGGCCCGGCCGCGCGGCCGGTCAAGACTGTGTACGATGCCATCACCTCGGGGGTGTACCGGGTGGTGAGCGCAGGCGCGGTCGCGGCCGGATCAGTGGGGGAACTCGCGGCAGAGCTCCCCGGACTTCCCACCCCCTCACGCACCGTGTACGGATCGGGCCTGATCGCCACACTCCAGGGGCTGATCGGCGACAATCTCGAGCAGGAGCGGCCGATCCTGGCCTCGCCCATGACTTTTCGCGTCGACGGCGCACCTGTCGGCCCGCGAGGCCTCGGTGCGGTGGTGGCGAATCCGCGCCCGCGGATCGTGGTCTTCCTCCATGGGCTGGTGGAGACCGAGCATGCATGGCGCCTCGGCGGGCGACCCAGTTACGCCGAGCGACTCGACTCCGATCTCGACCGCACCACCCTGATGGTGCGATACAACAGCGGCTTGCACATCGCCGAGAACGCCCGCCAGCTCGACGCACTCCTGCGGGAACTGTTCGCGCACTGGCCGGTCGAGGTGCGGGAGATCGCACTGGTCTGCCATTCGATGGGTGGCCTGATCGCACGCGGCGCGTGCCACGAAGCGGACGGCGAACAGCAGGACTGGGTGCGCCGAGTCCGCCAGATCGTCTGCCTGGGTTCCCCGCATCTGGGCGCGCCCCTCGAACAGTTTGTCCACTACGCCTCCGCAGTCCTGGACCAAGTGCCCGAGACCCGCCCGTTCGCCCGCCTGCTGCGCCGTCGCAGTGCCGGAATCCGCGATCTGCGCCAGGGCTCACTGGTGGACGTGGACTGGCAGGACCTCGATGTGGATGCCCTGCGGCGCAAAGCCATTCAGGAGGTTCCACTCCTGCCCGGCGCCGACCACTATTTCGTCACCGCATCCATCACCCGCAGTCCACGACACCCACTCGGCCGCCTCATCGGCGACGGCCTGGTCCTGCCCAGCAGCGGGTCCGGGCGAAACCGTGCCCGGCGCCTCGGATTCGACGACGCCAACGGCCTGCACCTGCCCGGCGCGAACCATTTCAGCCTGCTCAACCACGAGGCGGTCTACAGCGCTCTCCGGAGCTGGCTCGGCGACTGGCCCGAAGCGTCGATCACGTCGACTACGCCCTCGCGGGGCGACGAATCATAGTTTCCATCAACGTGATCGAGCGCCAACTACTTCGAGATCAATCCGCCGATCACCGTGACGAACTCGGGCGCGCCCGGTCACGGGTTCGATTCCCTTCCGCGCCTGCCGAATTCGGAGACTGTCATACTGCCTGGGCGGCGGGTGTTCCGCTATGATCGCCCCACCCAGGCCATCCACCGATGTTGAATCGCACTCACGCGATTCACCCGCCCAGGCCGTCTGCGGGCTGCACCGCGGACCATCACGCGAACTACTTCTTGGGCACCAGCACACCGGTCAGATCTGCGTTTTTGATCGGGGTGTCGGGGTTCGCCTGCGCACGACACATGAGCGTGATGGCGGTGATCGCACCGTCTACGGTGTCGCTGTTCGGCGTAGAGGTGGTGAGTTTCGTATCGTTCTGTAGGTACTTGCGCACGGTGACGTGCTGTTTGTCGCTGTCCTGCGCCACGAATTCGCTGCACGGCGTTTCGCCGCCCTTGTTCACAGCCTCTTTCGCTTGGTCACAACCGGTGGTCAGCATGGCTGTCAGAAGAACGGCGGCCAGCGGCGCGCCCGCCAAAGTACGGCGTATTCCTCGATACGGCATCAGAAGTCCTCCATCGTCAGTGGCCGAGTTGCCCGGTAGAGCCTGCATCAATGACTTCGCCCTCCCAAGGTCTGCACGCACTCCCGGGCTCGGAACTCTGTGCGGCGATCTTGCAATAGCCAGAAAAGTGGTCCCCAAACCCCGGTGTGCCCGCACGCCCGCAGGAGTCGTCGCGATTCAGTGCTCGGGGTCGGCAGCGGGCAGGCGCAGCGTGAATGCGGCCCCGTGACCGGGCGCGCCATCGACAATGATGCTTCCGTGATGGGCATCGACGACGTCCCGGACCAGCGCGAGACCGATGCCGTACGGCCGGGCTCCGGCACTGTGGCCGTCACCGTGCGCGAAACGGCGGAACAACCGCTCGGCATGACGCGGATCGAGTCCCGCGCCGGTGTCGGAAACCGTGACCTCGACGTCGGCACCGGCACGGGCTACGCCCAAGGTGACTGTGCCGCCCGGACTTTCGTGATTGAGCGCATTGTCGGTCAAGGCAAAGATGGCCCGTCGCAACGCAGGGCGGACTCCGTCGACGAACGCGGGCTCCGGCGAGAGGACCACCTCGACCGCGATATCGCGGGAACTCGCGTGCGCGACAACACTTTCCCGAACTTCCCGGCACAGCTCCGCCAGGTCGACCCGCTCGGTCCGGGCCGGCTCACGCTCGGCGGCAGCGACAGTCAGCAGATCGTCGACGATATCGGAGAGCGCACGAGTATCGGCGACCAAGCCGTGCAACTGGTCGGCGACCACGGCGTCGAGATCCTCGCGTTCCGCTCGGCGGGCCAGCAGCTGCGCGCGCGTGTGCAACACGGTCAGCGGTGCGCGCAACTCGTGCGACGCATCGGCGACGAAACGCCGTTGGAGTTCCAGGGCTGCGACCAACGGCCGGATCGCACGCCGGGAGAGCAGCACCGACACGGCGCCCGCCGATACCAGGCCGGCAATCTCCGCGATCAGCAGCGCCTCCAGCAACCGGTCCCGGCTCTGCTGCCACTGTGTCAGATCCGTCAGCACGGCGACCCTGCGATTGTGGCGCTGGACGATCACCAGCGCGCGATAGTCGACGTCGTTCGAACTCAGGTCGTGATAGCCGGTGGGGCCGGTAACCAAGGCCGTCATCGGCGCGGGCGCGTGTGCGCTGAGGAGAATCGATCCGTCCGGTCGCGCGATGGCGAGCGACATTCCCGGAGGAGGGTCGTCCACATCGTCGACCTGAGCGGCCACCTCGGACAACAGCGCATCGATCTGACGGGACTGGATGTGCGAATCGACCACGTAGAAAACAACACCGACGAGCAGCAGCACCGCGCCCAGCGCGAGCGTTGTCTGCACCGCCGCCATACGCGTGGTGCGCCGCAGCAGCACAGCCTCGGGCGAGAGTTCGACAGGCAGGCGGCGGCCCGTCTTCATCGGGTGCCCAGCCGATATCCGACCCCGCGCACGGTGTCGATCGCCGTGCGGCCGAGTTTGCGCCGCAGGTAGTGCACATATGTATCGACGGTGCCGCCGGTGTCGGCCCGATCGAACACCAACTCCAGCAACTGCTGACGGGTGAACACCTGTCGCGGCGACCGGGCCAGCACCGTCAGCAATGCGCACTCGCGCTCGGAGAGCGCCACCTCGGCCGTACGGCCGCCCGGATCGACCACGGTCCGAGACGCCGGCACCAGCAGCCGCGCGCCGACCGGCAGCGCGGCCAGCGCGGTCAACTGCCGGCGATGCAGCGCCCGCACCCGGGCCAGCAGCTCCGGAATCTCGAACGGCTTCACCAGATAGTCCTCGGCGCCGGCGTCCAGACCCTCGACCCGATCGGCCAATGTGCCGCGCGCGGTGAGCACCAGCGCCGGTGTGTTGACGCCGCGACCACGCAAGGCCCGCAACAGGTCCAAGCCCTCCAGGACCGGTATCCCCCGGTCGATGATCAATACCTCGAATTCGAGAGTCAATGCCGCATGTAGTCCGCGCTGACCGTCGGGGGCGATCGTGATCCGGTAGCCCTCCTCGGTCAGCAGCGCGGAGAGCATCTCGGCCAATTGGCGATCGTCCTCGACCAGCAGCACCCGCGGCGCGGTGGTCTCCGATGTCGTCATGGGAACCAGCCTGCCACTTTCCGCTCCCATCGGGTGATCCGCAGCTACCTCCCAGTCGAATTCTCAGAGCGCTCCAAGAACCGTCGCGGATGCTGAAGCCATCGGCCACCGCAGACATCTCGTCCGAACATCGAGGAGCAGGTAGACATGGCCCAACTACATCCGCACCGGCGATCCGGCCGCACCGCGACGCTGGCATTGGCCGTGGTCAGCGTCGCGGGCACGCTCGGCGTCTCCGTGCTCGCCTACAGCAGCACGCACAGTTCCGCCGCACCTGCGACCTCGGACACCGGTTCGACCACAGCATCCGATTCGAGCAGCGCACCCGAGTCCGGCACCGCACCACAGATCAGCAGCGGATCCGGGTCCTCGCACGCGCGGTCGCACGGGTCATGATGGCAACCCGAACCGGCGAAATCCGAACCGGTGACACCGCTTTCGCCGAATGGTCGGTATGGAGCACCACGGCACGGTTGGTGGTGACGAACCCACGGTCGCTGCCTGCTGCGCGAACGCTGGTGTGCGAGCATCTGATTGCCGTCGACCGTGCCTGCAGCCGGTTTCGTGCCGACTCGGAGATTTCACGGCTGGCCGCCCACGGCGGCGGGTCATTCCCGGTCAGCGAGCTGTGCGCCGAATACCTGCGTGCCGCGCTGACAGTCGCGGCGCAGACCGATGGGGACGTGGACCCGACGGTCGGCGCGGCACTGGTGGAGCTCGGCTACGACCGCGATTGGGAACTCATCGCCGGCTCCGACACCGGTGCGTCGGTGCCGCTGACCATCACTCGCCGAGCCGACTGGACACAGGTGATGCTCGACGAGCGAATCGTCACAATGCCCGCCGGTTTTCAGCTCGATCTGGGCGCTACCGCCAAAGCGGTCGCGGCGGACCGGTGTGCGCGCCTGGTCACCGAGCGGCTCGGCTGCGGAGTGCTGGTCAGCCTGGGTGGCGATATCGCCACTGCGGGACCCGCGCCGGTAAGCGGTTGGCAGATCCTGGTTCAGGACGACCCGGGCGAACCGGCCTGCCAGGTGCGACTGCCGGCCGGCGCCGCCCTGGCCACCTCCAGCACGCTGCGCCGGCGGTGGTGGCGCGGCGGCCTCGCGGTGCATCACATCGTGGACCCACGCACCGGTGCGGCAGCCGAAACCTGCTGGCGCACTGTGACGGTCGCCGCCGAAACCTGTCTGACCGCGAATGCGGCCAGCACCGCGAGCATTGTTCGCGGCCGCGATGCGCTGGGCAAGCTGCGCCGATCCGGACTGCCCGCGCGGCTGGTGGATCGAACAGGGCGGGTCGTCACTGTCGGCGCGTGGCCCACGGAACCGGAAGGGCGGAGTATCTGATGGGACAGACCGGGATGGACCAGGCGCTGTGGGCGTTCGGACGAGGTACCGGAATCATCGCGCTCGTCCTGCTCACCGTGTCGGTAGCGCTGGGCGTCGCCGCGCGCTCGGGTCGAGCCGTGTTGCTGCCGCGGGCCGGGCTCGCCGAATTCCATCGCGGCGCGGCGCTGACCGCGGCAGTGCTCGTTGTCATCCATGTGTCGAGCCTGCTGATCGATCCGTACGCACAACTGCGCCTGCTGGATGTACTGGTGCCCTTCGCCGGGCAGCGCCGGGCGATCTGGCTGGGGCTGGGCACCGTCGCGGTGGATCTGCTCGTCGCGGTCACGGTCACCGCACTGCTCCGACATCGATTGGGTCCCAACATCTTCCGAATGGTGCACTACGCAACCTATGCGCTCTGGCCGATCGCGTTCGCCCACGCGCTCGGCACCGGCACCGACGCCGGCCGCCCGTGGATGCTGTCGATCGCCGCGTCCTGCCTGCTCACCGTCACCGCCGCCGTGATGTGGCGCCTCAACCGCGAATTCGATGTGTACCGCCGCACACCCGAACGGAGCTTCCGATGAACAGCGCCCGCACCGCTGCCCCACCACGCGGCGTACGCCGCCTGCTGGTCGCGGCGAATCCCGATCTGAATGCCCACCTCACCGCCTACGGACCGCTCCCTGCGGGTCAGGCCGCCACCCTCATCGACGCCGTGGCCGCCGCCGGGCTGCGCGGTCGCGGCGGCGCGGCATTCCCGGCCGCGCGCAAGCTGGCCGCGGTCGCCGCCGGCTCCCGCCCGATCGTCATCGCCAATGGCGCCGAAGGCGAACCCGAAAGCAGCAAGGACGCCGTCCTGCTCACCCGCGCACCGCATCTGGTGCTCGACGGTCTGGCGGCCGCCGCGGACGCGGCCGGGGCCCGCGAATGTCATCTGTACGCCCCGGAGCCCGCACTCGTCTCGGTGCGGCGCGCACTCGCCGAACGCCGGGCAGCCGGATACGACCGGCATCGCGTCGAACTCACCACTGCCGCAGGACATTTCCTCGACGGTGAGAAGACCGCGGTGATCAATCGGATCGCCGGGCGGGCGGCCCTGCCCAGCGATCAGTTGGTGAGTACCTCGCGGGCCGGACTGCGCGGTCGCCCGACCCTGGTTCACAATGTCGAGACGCTCGCGCACATTGCCCTGATCGCCCGGTACGGCGCCCGCTGGTTTCGCGAATTCGGCACCGCCGACGAACCCGGCACCATGCTCGTCACCCTGTCCGGCGCCGGCGTCTTCGAGGTACCACTGGGCATGCCGCTACCGGACCTGATCGCCTACGCCGGGTACACCGATCCGAGGGCCGTGCGCGCGGTGCTGATCGGCGGATACCACGGCGCGTGGATTCCCGCCGGGGCGCTCCGGAGCACCACGTTATCGGCCGCGGCGTTGCGTCCGCTGCACGCTTCGCCGGGAGCGGGCATCATCCGAGTGCTGCCCACCACCGAATGCGGGTTGCGCGCCGCCGCCGAGATCACCTCCTACCTCGCCGACCAGAGCGCGGGCCAATGCGGACCGTGCCGCTTCGGATTACCCGCCTTGGCAACAACTCTCGCCGACCTGGCCGCAGGACGGCCCACCGATGTCCACGAAATCGCCCGGCTCGCCGGACTCGTCGACGGCCGCGGCGCCTGCCATCATCCCGACGGCACCGCACGATTCGTCCGCTCCACCCTCGCAGTCTTCGCTGACGACGTCCGCGCGCATCAGCACGGCACCTGCCGAATCGCCTATGCCGCAACGAGAACGCTGGCGCCCCGATGACTCACCCCGACTCCGGTGACCGCGATTGGGAACTGCATATCGACTGGACCCGCTGCGCAGCACGCGGCTTGTGCAGCGATCTGCTCCCCGAAACCCTGTCCCGCGACGACTGGGGTTACCCGATCTCGCGCGATGGCCGCCGCCGGCCGCGCCTGGCGGCGGCACAGACCGCCGCCGCCCGCGATGCCGTAGAACTGTGCCCACGCCTGGCGCTTCGCTTGCTTCCGCCACACCGCGATTGACACGTTTCACGTCGACCCGTGCTCGTCCGAGATTGTGGCGAGGGTCAGACACTGCCGATCTTCGGACGTGCTTGCCGGCCGGTTCGAAACGCCAGGGTTGCAACGGAACTCACGATCGAGACGTGCGGTGGCCCGGGGCGGCGAAGATGGCGGCGGCGGTCGCGCGCAGGTCGCTGACGAAGAGTTCGGGTCGCTCCCATGCGGCGAAGTGTCCGCCGTGGGCGGGTTCGCTCCAATGCACGATATTGGTGAATCGACGGGCTGCCCAGCGGCGTGCGGGGCGGGGGACCTCTTCGGGGTAGACGCTGCAGCCGGTCGGCACGTCGATCGTGTCATCGACGGAGGCGGTGAACCACCGGCTGACCTCCGCGATGCTCTCCCAGTACAACCGAATCGAAGATGTGCTGGTGCCGGTGAGCCAGTAGAGGGTGACGTTGTCGAGGATCTGGTCGCGGGTCAGGCCGGGATCGCCGGTCCAGGTGTACAGCTTTTCCGCGATCCATGCGGCGAGGGCGGCCGGTGAGTCGGTCAGCCCGTACCCCATCGTCTGCGGCCGGGTGCTGTGCATGGCCGAGTATCCGGATCCGGTGCGAGTGCGTTCATCCAGGTCGGCCAGTGACGCGCGTTCGCCGTCGGTGAGAGTCGTGTTGTGATCGGGCGGGGCGAGCGGCGGTACGAGATGCAGGCCGATCAACCGATGTGGTTGCTGGAGCGCGATTTTGGTGGAGATACTGGTCCCCCAATCGCTACCCGCGGCTAGGAAACGTGAATATTCCAAACGGGTCATCAATGCACACCAGGCGCGGGCTATGCGGCCGATGCCCCAGCCGGTGGTTTCGGGCTTACCGCTGAACGCATATCCAGGTAGCGATGGAATGACGACATGGAATGCCGGCTCGCCGTCGGGTGGGTTGGTGAGCAGCGGAATCAGGTTCTCGAATTCCAGGAAGGAGCCGGGCCAGCCGTGGGTGAGCACCACCGGCGTGGCTTCCGGGTCGCGGGAGCGCACATGGAGGAAGTGAATCCGCAGGCCGTCGATGGTAGTGCGGAATTGTGAGATCTGGTTCAGACGTCGTTCGGTGGCACGCCAGTCGTATTCCTCCATCCAGTACCGGCACAGGCCGATCATGGTGTCCAGCGGAATGCCTTGAGACCAGTCCGGAACCGGTTGTCGCTCGGGCCATCGAGTTCGTGCCAGGCGCAGGCGAAGATCGTCGAGCTTGGCCTGCGGGATGTCGATGTGAAACGCGTTGATGGTCTCGGACATTCGTGGTCTCCGTCTCGGCGGACTGCGCGTTCTGGCGGGTGATGGCCAGCCCCTGAAAGTGTGGGCCCGGGAAGGCATAACGTCATCCCGGCGCAGAACGACAGACGGGTATGCGATTGAAAAACGTTTCCCTGCAACAGTTCACGCTCCGCACGGGTGTGGTCGCGGTGGCGATGGTGGCCGCGTGGAGCGGGTTCACCGGGACCGCCGGTGCCAACTCCACCGATCCGGTCACCCAGTTCACCTCGACTCTCACACGGGTTCCGGGTCCCGACTGTGCCGCGATCATCGGAGCCGAGACCGTAGCACAGCCGCAGTCCGGTGTGTTCGGTGTCCGGTTGAAGATCACGCAGACCGGGGAGTTCTGCGGGGCATACCAGGTCACCGTGCATTGGCGGAATGACGACACCGGCCAGACAGGTGGACAGTCACAGCGCATCGAAGGCACCACGGTGGTCGGCATGCCGGACAATGTGATCACCGGTATGGGTATGGGGCCGGGCGCCGGGAAGGTCGAGGCGACGATCGACACGTACTCCGAGGTCTATCCGAAGAATGTGGATCTGGAGCACATCGCGGGCCACGCGACGTTCACGCTCGGCTGAGCGCGCGGCGGTCCGACCGAGATCGTGTGCGGGACAGCAGTCCGCACGGTGGCATTCCGAGGCCCGCTACCGGACCTCGGTCTGCACTGATCCGACCGCGACCGATCCCGAGTTCATTCTCCTACCGGGTGAAACAGCGCCTGTCCGTGAGGAGTTCAGAACCCTTCGGAGTGCCGGGAGAGCCAATCCGCTAGAAGGAGCTGTCGGCCAATCGGTTTGGACGGCCGACTGACGCGCGGGTGCCGGGCCCCGTTGCCCAGATCTCACCGCGCCAGCAGCGGGAGCGCCGGGAAGGTGAAGTCCTCCCACAGCAGACGCGAGGCGCTCTCCGGGTAGGAGGTTACCTTCGACGGCGTGTCGAAGACCTGCGCGAGGCGGTGCTCGGCGTCGTACGCGGGCCAACCCGGGTTGCCGTGGGCGGCGAACGACGTCCACGACCCGCGGATTCGCGCCGACAGCTCTACCGCCTCCGGCGAGGGCGGGTCGCCGATCAGCATGGCGGTCTGCCCACTGCTCAGGTTGCCGAAAACGAGCGGCACGTCCAGCCCGTGGCACGCGCCGAGAGCGCCGCCCATCCCGGGGGCAGTCCACATCAGCTCGTAGAGGTAGGCCCGGCCGCCGCCGGCGATCTGCGCGTCGGCGAGCCGGACGCTCGGCATGCGGAACAACCAGTCGGCGTTGACCAGCTCGTAGAGCTCTTCGTCGGCCGCGGCCGGGAACGCCTCCCGATACCTGCGTGCGCTGTCCGGCCCGGTGCCTAGAACGTGCAGCGCGGTCTCGGTCTGCTCGTGCGTGACCTGGCCGAGGACACCATCGATCAGGCTGAACAATCTCTGCTCGTCCCGCGTGTGCCCGACGACAAGCTCGACGTCCCGGGCCGCGCCCTCGGCCAGCGCCTGCCAGGGGGTCGTGGGCAGCACGTCACCGTCGACGACCGGCGCGTACGGAATCGGCCGGTGGGTGATCTTCCCCCAGCGCTCCCGCCACCGTTCCATCTTGGCGAAGACCGCGTCGCCAGCGGCGGGTAGCAGGTCCGGGGCCACGGCCGACAGCCCGGATACCGTGGGCGCCACCCCCAGCTCCGCGGCGAAGGCCGCGGTGAGGTCGGCGGCCAGCTCGGGAGAGAAGAACGTCCCCGGCACACTCTGTGCGACCGCCCGGCGGAAGAGCCCGGCGGCGCGCGGCATCGCGAGCAGTGCGGCGACCGATCCGGCACCCGCCGACTGTCCGAACACCGTCACTCGGTCAGGGCCGCCGCCGAACACACGGATGTTGTCTCGCACCCACTCCAGGGCCGCGACCTGGTCGAGCAGTCCGCGGTTGGCTGGGGCACCCTCGATCTGGGCGAACCCCTCGATGCCGAGACGGTAGTTGAGAGTCACGACCACGGTCCCGCTCGCGGCGAGGTGCCCGGCATCGTATTCCGGCAGGCCGGAGTGGCCCATGGCATAGCCACCGCCTGGAATCCACACCATCACCGGTAGCTCGGAGGCCGAATCCAGTTCCGGCGTCCAGACATTGACCGTCAGCCAGTCCTCTCCGGCGGTGTCCCGGGACACCGCGAGCACGGCGGACTGCGGAGGCGGCGGGCCGAAGGCGACGGCGGGCCGCACCCCATCCCAGCCGCGCACCGGCTGGGGCGCGGCGAAACGCCGATCGCCGACCGGCGGCTCGGCGAACGGGATGCCTCGGAACACCGCAAGCCCCGCCTCCCAGCCGCCGCGCAGCGCACCGGCCACCGTGCGGACCTCGGGCACGGACTCAGCCCGCTTGCTGGAAGCGGCCATTTCGTTCTCCCTCTCGATGGCTGTCCGGCCGAGCATCCCAGCGCGAGAGAGCCGGCGCAAACCATTAAAGGCCACTTCATATCTCGCTGCACTGAACAGCCTTCTGCCGTTACTGAACCAAGTGGTTTGCGTCGATCTCACCCAACGGACTGGCCAGAGCCAGAGGTGCTCGTTCGCGAACATTATGGGCCAGCTGCCAAAGCGGTTCTGGCACAGCACATTCAGCAGTTGAGGATGTTCCGCGCGACTCAGAAACGCACGGGTGGTTGGTATTTCGCCACCCGGCGCTGGTCGTTTCGATCAGCGCGGTCAGCGGCAGAATAGGGCGTGTTGAGGGAGTCCACCGTGGCCACCTCACGGTCAGTTGAAACTCAGCCCTGCCAGGGTTCGTTCCCTGCGCCCGCTGGCTTCTGGCTACAGCCGGAGCGGGTCCCGCGGATACGTTGGCCTGCAAGATCACCCATCGCACCTGCTTTGTCATTTCAGATACGTCCGCTACGCAGTGGGACTCGCCTCAAGTGCATGTTGGAGATTCACCTGTCGGGGCAGGTTATCGGATGACCGAGACGGGACACGACTTCGTTGTAAAGGGATGTGATGTCTTCCTCTGGAGATCCGTCTATCGAATTGGCTGGCACCGATTCGATGCCTTCCAAATGATGCGGCTGTGCGCTGCAGTGCGCAACTACCCTGAGATCGCCATTCCGCAGCTGAAAACGGCAGGAAGCCGATATAGCGTCCGCCTCTCGCTGTGTCGCCAACCCTGAGACATCCCGTGCCCGAACACTACTAAGCCATGGACTGAATCCGACTGCTCGTGCTCCAATGCCACGATGCGAATCGGCGTCGGCGGCAAAGTATTCGGCGTCCGTGCCGGAGTGTCCACTCGTGGCATTGGGGCAGGAGTCGGCCCGCTATCAGCCGGCGCAGCGTGGGGAGGACGACGACCGACCACCCGGTACCGATCCAGCGGTGGCGGCGGCCCGATTGTCGCGCTCGTCGGACTGTGCCTGACCTTTCTCGTGGCGTACTTGGTGGTCTGGTGGCCATTCATCCTCGGCTCATGGATCGCCGTCTCGACTTTCGGCGCGGCGAACCCATCGACAGCCCGAACCGCGGTCGGCTGGGTATGCGAAGCACCCTGGCTTATGCAGCTCACCACGGCGCTGTCGGTGTTGCTCTACCGGTATTTGAGGCGCGCATACGCCTCGATCAAGTAGCCGCATGTCGCGCTCACTGAGCGGGCCACTCGGCGGCCTCGAAGATCAACGCACAGAGGTCATCTCAAGAACGGCGGGCGAGAATGATCCCTCCGATCGGACCCTCCGCCGAGGTGAGAGTCCGATCTGCCTCGATGACGAAGCCACGGTACTCGAGCCATGCGCGCATCTGGCTAGTGGTGGCTCGCAACTTGTAATCCCGACGCGCCCACCGGGCGAAGGACAACACCACCAGCACCAGCACCCCGGCGATCAGCCACATCAGCACACCTCGCATCCTACGGGCACGCCGTCCATCAGCATTCCCGGTCATGGCACGAACCTCCAGGGTTCGCGCCAGCCTCGGAAGGCTCCAACTCGGCTACGTCGAGCACAGCGGTGCGCTATGGGTCGGGCTGTCGGCAAATCTGGACTGCGATGACCAGTCCTCCGCCTGTGATCACGCTTTGATGATAGGTGTCCTCTACGCCTGGCCGGTCGACGCGGCCTCCGCACCCGGGCACCCAGTTCCTCTACACACCACGGCCTTTCAACACCACAACGACCACGCCACACTGCGCTTCACCAACTGTGGCCTGCTTCGCTCCCGCGTCACCTACGACGATCAGTCACGTTCGAAAGTCCCTCCGCCACCGTTGATCCCGCCCTGATAATTATCCCCCGAGGACCTGCGCGCCTCGTTGGTGGAATCAGCGAACAACTCCGCTCCAGCACCCAGCTACCGAAACTGGTCATGACCCATTCCGCGCTCTTCGTCGACGAATGGACATCGAAGGCGGGCGAGCGGCTGTACCGGTTACCCCGCATCTGACAATCATCACGCCTCGTCCGAATCGGAATAGCTGCGGTCCAGAATCGCGTGAGGTCAAGCCAGAATCCGCTATGTAGCCCTCGGAGGAAGCTGCTGGGTGAGTGCGGGCGCAGGCGACGTGAGGGCGGACTTCTCAACTGTCGACACAGTCCGCGTGCTGCCACCCTGGCCTCACCGAGGTAGGCACTCGAGAAGCTTGTCTCGCAACCAGTCTGGGGTATGCGCATCGTCGCGAGGAAAGTGCTCGAAGTCGAGGGCATAAGCCCCCGCTGTCAGCGGCGGCACGAAATCGGGCTCGTGCTCGTAGTCGAATTCGATCGTGAACTCTCCGGAACGATCGATGACATATCGTGCGGTGTACCAGGTCCCGACCTCCGGCTGGTACATCGCGGACCGCAGTTGATCAAACTGCCGCCACGCGACACGCGGAGTCGAATACCGTTCCGCGGCACCGTCGTCGCCGACAACGTCCAACCTGGCCGCGTCTATCTGCACCGTACCCAGAAATTCGAACCGAATCTGCTTCCATCCGAAGGGAACTGCGTCGACCAGCGCCTGGCCGACCGTCTGCAGAACACTGGACTGGTCGATCGTTCGGTTCGCTGAATCCCCTGCGGTCGTCATTGAACTATCTTGACATGAACACCCGCTCACACCCCGCGGTCTGTCAGCGCCGAGTTCCGGCGATGCCACCGCAGCAGGATTCTTCAAGCGATAACGGCGGCAACACGCGTCGTTGCAGGTCAGAGCGTTTCTATTCGCCCGATAATGGCTATTTGAGTAGCAGATGTGCAGTTTTCGGCCTAGTCATATTCGAATCGCGCCAGATCTACTGCACTGCAATACGTTCGGCCACATAGCTGGTCATCGAAGGCCGATTCGCGCGGAGAGAAGTTCACAGCTCCCCTGGTCGCGCTTTGGCCGACTCTCTCAGCGGCGATATGCGGCATGACCGGATGTCTTCGCTAGTCGTCCGCCGCCACGATAAGAGTGAGCACTCGATCCGCTTGATCGATCGCTACTAGTTCATGAAAGCCGTCGACGCCCACAACCCAACCCCAGTCATGCTGGGCATCAGGGCGAAGGTCGGGCAGTTGAAGCAACTCCGGTGCCTCCAACAACGGAAACACTTGCGTGTCCAACTCGGCCTGGATCTCCCGGGATACTGGCACTCCAGCATTGTCCGCCCAGTCCTGCAACAAGATCCGTGCCGACGTAGAGCTGATCGGCCGGAAGGTATCTGCCGCGATGCACTCCACCCGGTACGGTCCGTGCAGCGTGTGGATGCCTTGACCTTCGAAAGCAGTCGCGAAGTGGTCGCGGTAACGCGGATGAGCGACAAGTGCGGTCAGCAACTCCGAGACCGGCCGCGCTGAGTCAATTCGGAACGTCTGCAGCCTCGCCCAATGGTAGGTGCCCCGATCCAGCAAGACGGACCGCTCGGTCTCGAAGGTAAGCGGGCTGTCCATGCGGTGAGCTTGCCATGGCGGACGATCCCGTCCCGGGAGGCGTGATCCGGCCTTCGGCAGGAGAGCGCGCTCGCCATCCTGGCCGCAGCCGATTCCGATCGCGCGGGTCGCGGCAGATTCGGACGTCGAGTCCGTAGAGCAGCTACCGCTTCGGGATCGCGGTCGACGGTGACGTGTCACAGCTGGGTTCGATCGCAGTGTGGCTTGACGAATAGGCCCTGGGAGGTTCTGTCAGCCTGCCCGACCCTGTCGCCATCATGAATCGATACTGAGACCGCGCTCGATTCGCGTAACTACTTGGACTGCAGCGGACTTCGATCTATCCGCGACATGACGCGCGACCCGCGGGCTCTTGCTCGACGCGACTCCGATTCCGCACTAGCGCTGCCGGTGTAGTTGGCGAAGATAGACCGCAGGTGTGACTCCGACGACGTGCTTGAAGTCGTTCAGGAAATGCGTCTGGCTGCTATAGCCCATGTCGGCGGCGATACCGGCCAAATCGGGACGTTCGGTGTCGGCGATTTTTCCGATCGCCCGCAAGAGGCGTTGTCGTTTCAGGAGCCACTTGGGGCCGACGCCGACATATTCTGTGAAGACGGCCTGCAGGCTCCGCTCGCTGCGGAAGAGTTCAGCGGCCAAGGCGCTGACCGTGGTGGGGCTGTCTTCTCGCATCATGGCTGCGACGGCGTCAGCGATCAGCTGCAGGTGCCGGCGGGAAGGTTCGGCCTGCTTCGAACGCAGAAGCGCATCGAGCGTGCGCACGATCTGCTCCTCGGACTGCTGTAAGAGCTGGCTACAGAAGAGCTCGTCGACCACAGGGAACACCGCGGCCATCTCGATTCGGTCGCCGCCACGCAGGCGACTCGTAGGTCCGTCCCAATACGGCGCGAAACCGCCGGGCTTGAACGCGATGCCTGCCATGATGCCGGTACCGGCGGTGTCATAGCTGAGGGGCCCGTCAGACACGCCATGCACGAATGCGCCCTGTGTGGTGAAGAAAGCGTGCACCATCGGGGCTGGGAGCACCTCGGTCGGTCGATAAGTCACGTTGTACGGCAGCCGCCACCGCATCACCCAGTAATGCGACACGCACGTCGCGACTTCGGCGGCAGGCTCGAACGCACGGACCTCGAAGTACCGGTCGAACGTCTCCGGCTCCAACAGCCCGCTCTCCAGCAAGACCCTGTTCCGGTCGGGCAAACCTGCGGATTTCTGAGATATCTCAGCCACGCCACCTTCCTACCGTAAGTGGACACCTATCGGCGGGAGAGGAACAACATGAACGAGAACACCGCGGCACCCAGCCTTGCCATGCAGTCCCTGGACCGGCTGGTCGGCACCTGGCAACTCAGCGGCGACAGCTCCGGCACCGTCATCTACGAGTGGATGAACGGCGGCTTTTTCCTCCTTCAACACGTCAACATGCACCTTTTCGGCAGCGACATCACCGCGTTGGAGGTCATCGGCCATCTGCAGCCCTTCGGAGAGCCACCGACCTCCGAGATCCGGTCGCGTGCCTACGACACCCGCGGCAACACCCTCGACTACGTGTACGAATTGGACGGCGACAGCCTGACCATCTGGGGCGGCGAAATCGGATCCTCGTCGTTCTATACAGGCACCTTCGTCGACGAGGACACCAACGTCGGAAAGTGGACCTTTCCCGGCGGTGGTTACAGCTCCACGATGCACCGAATCTCGCGATGAGCATGGCAACGGATTAGTGCGGCGGAAACTCGCCATTCGGCATTGTGCGAGCGTTGGGAAACGCTGTCAGCCAACCAGTTTGGACGACCGGCCAACACGCGGGTAGCGGTGCGGGTTCAAGCGGTCATCGCAACACTTCATCGAGTGCTTCTGATGGTGTGCGGAATCCGAGGGTTTGTCGAGGGCGTCCGCTGAGTTCGTCAGCGATGGCATCGAGGTCGGCCTGGCTGACGGGTGCGCAGATCGAGGCGGCGGGGAAGATATTGGCGGACAAGACCATTGGTGTTCTCGTTGCTGCCGCGCTGCCAAGGACTCTTCGGGTCGCAGAAATAGACCTCGACCCCGGTAGCGATGGTGAACGCGGCGTGCTCGGCCATCTCGTGGCCTTGATCCCAGGTCAGGGTGCGGCGCAACGCAACCGGCAGGGTGAGGATCTTGGCGGCGAGCGCGGGCGCGACCAGATCGGCGCGGTGCCCCTCTGGCAGCGCGATGAGCAGCAGGAACCGGGTCGAGCGCTCGACCAGGGTCGCGACCGGGGACATCCCGCGCCCGAAGATCAGGTCACCTTCCCAGTGCCCGGGCACCGCCCGGTCCGCCGCCTCGGCCGGGCGCTGGGAGATGTTCATGAGTCCCGGCCGGGCACCGCGTCCGTCGGGCAGGCGGGCTTTGCGCGGTCGGCGCATCGATCGTGGGCTGCGCAGATAGTGGGTCAGTTCGTGGCGCAGCTCGCCGCGGGCCTGGATGAACAGTGACCGGTAGATCGTTTCGTGCGACACATAACCCATGCTGGACTGCGGATTTCGGGCCAGCCAGCCCGCGATCTGCTGCGGTGACCAGTGCTGGGTCAGTTTCTGGGTCACCAGTTGCGCCAATCGCGGATTCTTCGACAGTGTCGTCGATTTGGGTCGGACCGCGCGCGCCCATGCCGCCCGATCGGCGCTCAGCGCCCGATACGCGAAACGCCCGCCGTTGTCGGCGACCTCGCGGGAGATGGTCGAGGGCGCTCGTCCCAAACCTCGGGCGATCGCGCGCAGTGATTGTCCCGCGGACAGTCCCCGTGAAATCTCCTCGCGCTCAACCACGCTCAAACGCAGGTTACCGCGATGGCGGGCCACAGGACGGACCCCGCCGCAGCGTTTGAGCAGCTCACGCACGGTGGAGGGACTTCGGCGCATCTCACGGGCGAGCACCCTGACCGCTTGCCCGGACCTCCATCGGCGCCAGACCTCGTCGGCTTCGGCCTCGGACAAAGAAGTTCTCGTCATCGCACACCACCATGCTCAGCAGGACAAACCTAGTGTTGCGCTGACCCATTGAGACCGCAGGCAAGAGCGTGCGTTCGGCCAGCCTCGGATGGATACGGCCACTTGATCTTCCGGCGCCCGCGCTGGCCGGTTCGCAACGCGCAGGTCGCGGCAGTTGCGGACGTTTGGAAGCGCTGGCGGCCAACCAATTTGGGCGGCCGGCCAACGCGCGGGTCGCGGCAGATCAGTACGTTGCCGATGATCGAGATAATCTCTGCCCGTTGATCTTCGCGCCTGCCGCGTGACCGCTTCGAACCACGCAGCTCGCGGCAGGCTCGTGTATCAATTCGACGGATACTCCGCCACTCGACGGATATTGCGCCACGCTGCCGGCACTCGTTCGCGACGAGGCCCCCATTGCAGCCGCGCTTCGCGCAGCCCACTGAGGGCAGGAACAGCCGGGCGGTGCACGGCTGGTCCGGTTCTGAGATGATCTCCGCGACAACGTGTTTGCCGCCCGGACCTATCGAGGGGAATCCTGTGAAGGAATTCTTTGTGAATGAAACGTTGCTGTCCCATTCCGATGCGTGGAAAGTGGCGAAAGAGGGCGAAGTAGGGACAGAGGGCGATGGATTTCTCTGCAATCTTCAGACCTGGGAGGAAGAGGACAATCTCAGGGACCACTTGCTTCTCCGCGGCCATGGCGGTCAGACGCTGTGGATAGGTTCGTGGAAGGAGGACCGGGAGGCCGTAGTGCCCCAGTTTGAGTGCGACGAGGAGCGCGTGTATTTCACGGGCAGTTCGACACCCGATCAGGCATGGACGATCACCGTCCACAGTCTGACCAGAGTTGTGATGGAGCTGCGGCCTGTCACCGATCTTTTGAAGTCCGTCACCGAGCTCGAGATATAACGTCGTACCTGGTGCGAGCTGACTGTTTTCGGGAGGATCAGCTCGCACGCCGGCGAGTGCAGCCGCCGGGAAGGCGGGTCCGAATTCGGTGGGATGCTCTCGGCCAGTTGACTTTCGGGGCGCTGCGATGGCCGGTTCCAACCGCGCGGGTCGCGGCAGGACAGTGTGTTGGTGGCCTGGCCGGACAAGAGCATCGTCCGGCCAGCCGTCAGGGCTACGCCCGTCCGCGGTCCGATGAGGGTGACCACGTTGCCATCGCGTTCGGATGCGTAGTCCAAACTGGCGTCGTAGTCGATGTTGAGCACCGTTGGTGCGATCATGATGCGCGACTTCCATGCCGCATGTATCCGACTCTCATGGCATACCGATCATGAAGCCAAAGTCTCTATCGTCGTGCCCGGTCGATGTCCGCGCAACAGGCATCACGGCATGAGGTGGTGGCAGCCCGCTGAATGGTGTTGTGCGGCAATAGCCAAAGTCCGGAGTCGTCGTCGGCTGGACGCCCGCTGTCCGCCTCTGGGATGATCTTTCCGCGAGTCGCCCGTGCGATCCGCCCGCTACCCGGCACTGCCGTAGCCGCGGACTTCCCGTCGACCGGCCGGGCGCCGGAACAGGAGACAGTCACCATGTCCGATATCATCCGGGAACCCGACGACGAAACCCCGAGGCAACCGCATTCTTTCCTGCTGCCCTTCGATCAGACCCTGAGCGACCGCACGCAGGGCATCGGCTCCCTGGGGGATCTCGCCCAGCAGCGCACGGACTCCGGCACGGATTCGGCCTGGCCCTTCCCCGCAGATGGCCAGGCCGCCGACGGTGCAGCGGACTCGCAAGCTCCCGACTAGGTTCAAGGTCTCGAGTAGTCATCGGCTTAGCGTGCACTGAAGCGGCTCGGGTTCGCCTCGAGCCGTTGGTCTTCGGCGGAGCGCTGCCTACCGCGCCGGAACGCGCGGGTCGCGGCATGAGCGGACGCTCGATTCAGAGACCCGCGCAGCTGATTCGGCCTTACACGATCCGCCCGCCAGCGGGAGGCATGTTGTCTGGTTCCTCCGGCGAGTTTTTCAAATCTTCGTTGGATCCCTCAAGCTTGGGGAAGAACTTTCCGGTCTCCAGGCCACTCTCGAACGGGCTTCCCGTCGCCGAGTTCGTGGCATCCTCCTCGGGCATATCTGGTTCCTCTCGCGATTCGATGAATGGCCCGAATAGCGTACCCAGCACCGACTAGTTCTGTGCTGCAACGAGTTAGCGCGTCTCAATATCCGAGAATCGGCATGTGCGGGCATTGGGAAGCGCTGTCGGCCAGTCAGTTTGGACAACCGACCGACGCGCGGGACGCGGCAGATGAGTACGTCCCGCGAAGGATGAATCGTGCTCGGATGTCTGTGAAATGATGGTGGTTTCAATGGCTTTCGAGAAAGGCTCGCTGTGTCGAACGAATCGCAGGACGACGTGCAGTTGACCTACACCCCGATCACGGTCGATGACAACCTCGCCGCGCCTTCCGGCACCGACGACGTTCTGGTCTCCGTCGACTCGACCCCACCCGGTCAGAACAGTTTCCGCGCACCGTATTTCATTGGTGTCGACGATATCGTCACCGATGAGAGCCTGGCTCGGCATGGTGAAGTCCTGACAGTGGTCGTGAGCTACGACGACTTGGCGGAGGGCGATGACATCGCCCTCTACAGCGACCCGGGCTCGATCCCCGGCCCAACACACACGACCAGCCGTGACCAAGTCTTCCAAGGTGTGAAACTTCAGTACACACGTGCGCAGCTCACGAGCCTTGGCAATGGATCGCACAAGTTCTACTACACCGCCACAGACCGTGCCGGAAACATTGGCGGCCCGTCCGATACCGCAGCGATCGAGCTGAATCTGTCCAGCTCGTAGGGATCGAGGCGGATACGCAGCACCGAACTCAAAGTGGTCCAGCGATCTGCGCCGGACCGCCCTCTCGTCTCGTGGGCAACATTCCCCAACGACCTCAATTCGGCAGTAGCGTGCGTTGGGAAGCGCTGGCGGCCAACTGATTTGGACGGCCGACCAACGCGCGGGTCGCGGCATGACCGGATACCTGCGCGATCGGCCCTATTCGCCCGTGTGACCGTCGAGTTGTTCCCTCAGTAGGTCTGCCGTTGTGGCGGGCGTACTCCTCGATCATGTGTATGAGAATCCAGCGCAAGCTGAAATCGAGACCGCTGGGCTGGTGGGTACCTACAGTGTCGAGGGACTCGCAGTGAGCTACCAGTGCACGCGAGCGCGCACATTCCTCGTGCCACAAGCGAAACGCCTCATCCACGTCCGCATCCGCGACATCGAAGTCCACGTCCGCGGATCGGTCCGCACGCCAGTAGAACGCGGGCGCGTCCACGCCACCGAGGGTGCGGGCGAACCAGCCTCGCTCCACGTCGGTCATGTGGCGGACAAGTCCGAGCAACGACAGCTTCGACGTTGGCACCGCCTGCTGACGCAACTGGGCAGCCGAGAGCTCTGAACACTTCCACGCCAAGGTTTCTCGCTGGAGTTGGAGAAAACCGGTGAGCGTCTGGCGTTCTCCGGAAATCCGAGGCGGTTCCTCCCGCTGGACCGATATCATTCGATCATTCTCGCCCGGACTACTGCGGTCGGCATTCCGAAGATCGCTGCCCTCGACCGCCAACAGTCCTTCAGGTCCGACTACGCAGCAGATCCGACGAGGTCTCGCGTTGGCCGGTTCACTCAGCGCGACATGCGGCAGAAGAATGCTTTGCAGATCATCGAGATTGCTTTAGCCCATTGATCTTCGGGCGTTCTTCGTGACCGCTCCGATCAGCGCTGGAATTCGGCCGACCCGGCGGAAATCCCGTTCAGCAACCGCTCGAGGAAGGTGTCGCATTCCGCTGGCACCGGATACTTGGAAGCGCATCCCATGCCCTGCATCATCGCAGAACCGGCCGAGAGGACCGAGCTGCCGGAGTCCGCGACGGATTGTGCGCCTGGAGCCGCCACGGCGGAACCGGCCGAAACCGCGCTGATCAACCCGCCCGCGAGAACAAGAATTGTGAGACCACGTTTCACGCTTACCTCCAGATTGTGTGCTGTGCCGGGCAAACGCTAACCGCCCAGCATAGTGAAATGTCGACGATTCAACTAATCCGTATGCCCCGACTTCCTGGGGCATCCGATCTCGTTCCAGCGTGCGCGCGATCAGGCGACGGCGAAACGCGCGGGAACTGAGTTCGGCAGGCACAGAACCGGTTTCGGCCAGCACCCGGCTCAGCGGAAGCGCTCTGCTGGTAGATCTTCCGCTGCGCCGCGATGGCCGGTTCTGTCAGCGCGATATGCGGTGCGGGTTCAGGCGGTTATCGCAACACTTCATCGAGTGCTTCTGATGGTGTTCTGAATCCGAGGGTTTGTCGAGGGCGCCCGTTGAGTTCGTCGGCGATGGCATCGAGATCAGCCTGGCTGTAGGTGCGCAGATCGAGGTGACGAGGAAGATATTGGCGGAGAAGACCATTCGTATTCTCGTTACTCCCGCGCTGCCACGGACTCTTCGGATCACAGAAATAAACCGGGACCCCGGTCGCGATGGTGAAGGTGGCGTGTTCGGTCATTTCGATGCCTTGATCCCAGGTCAGGGTGCGTCTCAACGCGACCGGCAAGGT
>NZ_JBEXOK010000015.1:0-158134 GCF_040611495.1 Nocardia sp. NPDC006630 | reverse complement strand
TCGAGTGTCTCCGACATCAGTCGGTCCTTCCTGCCGAACCCTCAAGTTCAGCCGATCGAACCGAGATCAAGATCCGCCGTTATCCCGACACTCCCGACCTGCCCGGGGCGCGAATTCAGTCTGCGATCCAGGAGCCGTGGATGCCGCCGGGGACTCGGCGAGGCAGTTCGACGGCAGCGAGGGGTGGGGCGGTGATGTCGTGGGCATCGGGGACGGGCTCTAGTGCGCGGACCGGTAAGGCTTGGCGAGCATGGTTCTTCCCCGCGGCTGAAATCGATTGAACGAGAGCGGGAATGACTACTGCTCGTCGGGGACGAGGACGACTTTGCCGGTGACGGTGCGGGATTCGGCGAGGGTCAGGGCTTGGGCGGCTTGGGAGAGGGGGAAGCGGGCGGCGATTTGGGGGTGCAGGATGCCCTGGGTGGCGAGGGCGAAGACGGCGGTGAGGTCTTCGGTCAGGCGGGTGCGGAAGGTGGTGCGGCGGCGGAGGCCGGACCAGATGTTGTAGAAGTGGGCGTGGCGGTTGTTGGGGAGGGCATTCCACAGCAGCAGGCGGGCGAAGAGCTGGAGCACCGGTAGGCGGGAGTTGCCGGATTCGTCCTTGGTGGAGGCGCTGCCGTAGGCGACCAGGGTGCCGCCGGGGGCCAGCAGGCGGAAGGAATCGACAATGCCGGGGCCGCCGACGTGATCGAATACCGCATCCACTCCGGCCGGGGCGAGCGCCCGGACCTGTGCGGGAACATCGCCGCGGTAGTCGACCGGCTCGGCGCCCAGCGCTGTCACGGCCTCTGCATTGCGCGCCGAGGCCGTGCCGATCACCCGGACCCCGGCCGCTCGCGCCAGCTGCACCAGCGTCGATCCGACGCCGCCGTTCGCGCCGTGCACCAGAATGGTCTGCCCCGCACGGACTTTCGCGTAGCGGTGCAGCATCTGCCAGGCGGTGATGCCATTGACCACGAAGGTCTCCGCCTCGTCGGCGGCCAGGCCGGCGGGCACCTCGACCAGGTCCGCGGTCTCGAGCACCACATGGCTGGCCCAGCCGCCGACCTTGGTCAGCGCGGCGACCCGGCGGCCCACGAGCGCGGCATCGGCGTCCGAACCGACCTCGAGGACCGTGCCCACCAGGTCGTAGCCCGGCACGAACGGGTACGCGGGCTGGTCGTAGTACTTCCCCCGCCGCATCTGCTGCTCCGCGAACGAGACCCCGCTGGCCTCGACGCGAACGAGCGCCTGCCCGGCCCGCAGCGGCGGCAGCTCACGGCGAGTGGTGAGCAGCTCCTCCGGCTCGACGATCCCTGGAAGCACGATTTCTACTGCGGTGATCGACATTGTTCTTCCTCTTCCTTCGGTGAGTGACTGGTCAGTCACCCGCTGGTCAAATAAAAAGCCCCGGTCAGGGGCTCAGAAAATCAGCCCGGATGCCGAATACCGATATTGAGAATTTCAGCCCACGCACCCTCGCGCCCATCGAGCCCGAGCGTGGTGATCAGATGGCACAGCTGCCCGTAGGCGATGAACCGCTGCACCGCTACATCCGGCGCACCCGAACGCGACTTGGCATAGTCCGTCACCCGGGCCAGCCCGCGCCGCAGCGCCTCGGCAATCTCCGCGATATCGGTCGCGGACTGCGCGTGCACCTGCAGCATGAGCAGGCTCTTGTCCGAGATGAGTTCGGCGTAGGCGCCGCCCATTTCGTAAAGAATGGCTTCCGGATCACCGCCTGCCGCCCGGGCCGCCCCGGTGGCCATCGACTGCTCCACCAATTCGAAGCACCGATCGAGCGCGGCGACGAACAACTCCACCTTGCTCGGAAACAGCTTGAACACATAGGCCGTCGAAATCCCGGCGGCCGTGGCCACGGTATTGATCGGCGTGCCGTGATAGCCGGTCCGCGCGAACTCCACGATGGCCGCATCGAGAACTGCTTCCCGCCGTACATCTGAGGTGGAGAGGGTGACTCCGCGCTTTGCCATGTGAGTGACCGTACACTCACCCTTTCGCGCGGCGCAACCCCTCCGCGCGAGAATCGCCGTAGCCTGGGGATATGACCGGACCGGAGCACACAGAAGAGAAATCCACGCCGCCGGAACCGCAGGGCAGGTTCCTCGGCGTTCCCTACGATTGGCGGCGGCCGACGGTGGAGAAGGTCAAGGCGCGGTGGTGGAATCCCGATGAGCCGAAGTTCCTGACACCCAAGTCCTACGGCTGGGGCTACGACTTCAATCTATATCGGCTGTTCCACCGCAAATAGATACGGCAATGCCTGAGCTGGATACGACAATGCCTGAGCGAAGCGGGTTCGCTCAGGCATTGTCGTCATAGCGCGATGAGTCAGCTGCCGGTGAGGACCAGTCCCGAAGTGGGAACGCCGGTTCCGGCGGTGACGACGATATTGCGCAGGCCATCAACCTGATTCACCGACGTGCCGCGAATCTGCCGCACACCCTCGGCAATGCCGTTCATACCGTGGATGTAGGCCTCGCCGAGCTGCCCGCCGTGCGTATTCAGCGGCAGGCGGCCACCCAGCTCGAGCGCGCCGTCCTTGATGAAGTCCTTGGCCTCACCACGACCGCAGAAACCCAGTTCCTCCAGCTGCATGAGCACGAACGGGGTGAAGTGGTCGTAGAGGATCGCGGCCTGCATATCCTCCGGCCGCAAACCGCTCTGCGCCCAGAGCTGATCGCCGACCAGCCCCATCTCCGGCAGACCCGTCATGGCATCGCGGTAGTAGCTGGTCATGACGTACTGGTCCGCACCGGAACCCTGTGCCGCACCGGCGATTACGGCCGGCTTGTTCGGCAGATCCCGGGCCCGCTCGGCGCTGGTGACCACAATGGCCACGCCGCCGTCGGTCTCCTGGCAGCAGTCCAGCAGGTGCAGCGGTTCGGCGATCCAGCGGGAGGCCTGGTGCTCCTCCAGCGTGATCGGCTTACCGTAGAAGTGCGCGTTCGGATTAACGGCGGCATGCTTGCGATCGGTGACCGCCACGGTGCCGAAATCCGCACTGGTAGCGCCGTATACGTGCATATAGCGCCGCGCGACCATGGCCACCTGAGCCGCGGGGGTGCCGAGGCCGTGGGTGTAGGAGAAGGCATTGTCCACACCGGAGGACGTGGCATTGCCCGCCAGCTGCGTGGAGAACTGACCGAAGCGATGCCCGGACCGCTCGTTGAAAGCCCGGTATGCGACAACAACATCCGCCACACCAGTGGCGACCGCCATGGCGGCCTGCTGCACGGTGGCAGCCGCCGCGCCGCCGCCGAACGGGATATTGCTGAAGAACTTCAGGCTCGGAATACCGGCGGCCCGGGCCACGGCGGCCTGGGTGTTGGTGTCCATGGTGAAGGTCGTCAGCCCGTCCACATCGGCGGGGGTGAGTCCGGCGTCGGCGAGCGCGGCGGTGACCGCCTCGGCGGCCAGGCGCAGCTCACTGCGACCGGAATCCTTGGAGAAGTCGGTGGCGCCGATGCCCACAATGGCGGCGCGGCCACTCAAACCGGTCACGCGCGTGCCTCCTGAAGCGAGAGAACGGCTTTCGCCGTGATGTGGTTGCCGAGGCTGTCGGCGCCGACCACATCGATGGAGATGTCGGGACCCGCGATGGCGGACACCGTGCCGGAGAGGGTGAGGGTGTCACCGGCATACAGCGGCACCCCGAGACGCAGCGAAATCGACTTCACCCGCGCGCCCGGTCCCGCCCAATCGGTGACGAAGCGCTGCACCAGACCGGTGTCGGTGAGGATATTGACGAAGATGGTCTTCGAGCCGCGCTCCACCGCCTTGGCCGGATCGTGGTGCACGTCCTGGAAGTCGCGGGTGGCCAGCGCCGAACTCACCACGAAGGTGGTGTCGGCGTGAATCACCAACTCCGGCAGGACAGTTCCGACCTGCACGTCCAAGGTGTCGGTCATAGCACTGCCTTCCAGTAGGGCACGGTGTTGTCGTCGTCGACGGCCTCGAAGCCGACCTCGACCGGTGTGCCGATGACAACGTCGGCCGGATCGATGCCGCGCAGCTCACCGAGCATGCGCACACCCTCCTCCAGCTCGACCAGCGCCACCACGAACGGCAGCGCCCGGCCGGGCACCTTCGGGGCATGGTGCACAACAAAACTGAAGACCGTGCCGCGCCCGGAGGCCACCACGTAATCGGTCTGCTTCGCCTTGTCCTGCCACAGCGCCGGAACCGGCGGATGCTGCAGCGTGCCGTCGGGCCGCTGCTGGATGCGCAGCTCGCCGAGCTTCGTTCCGTCCCAGAAGAATTCGGTGTCATGCGAGACCACCGGCCGCACCCGCTTGGCGAGTTCGGCGGCCGGATCCGGCTTGGGAGCCGCGCCGGTGCCCGGCACGAACTTCAGCAGGCGGAACAGCATTTCGGTGACGAGTTCGTCGCCGACGTACCAATTCGTGCGGTAGGTGATGAACCAGCCGTCGCCCAGGCCCGTACGCTTCGGCCCCGCAATGGATTCCAGCGCACTGCGCACATTGACGTGCTCGCCTACCTCCAGGTACCGGTGGTAGGTCTGATCGCAGTTGGTGGCCACCACCGAGGTGTACCCGGCGGCGTCCAGCAGCTCATTGGTGACGGTCATCGGGTCGTCGTCGGGGCGAGCCCCGGTGAGCCCCAGCATGGTCCACACCTGCGCCATGGCGGGCGGTGCGACAATGCCGGGATGCCCGGCGGCCAGCGCCGCGGCCTCGTCGACGTAGATGGGGTTGGTGTCCCCGATCCCCTCGACCCAGTTGTTGATCATGGCCTGGTTGACCGGATCGCGGGCCAGGCGCGGGGACGACTCCCCCGCTTCCTTGATCTTCTCGGCGGCCGCGCGGATCTCGTCGGCCGTGAAGCTTTGCGTCACTGTCGAATTCCTTCTTCTAGCGCGGGACGCGGGGTAGCCGCAGACCCATTTGGGCGATGAGCTCGCGCATGACCTCGTTGACGCCGCCGCCGAAGGTGACCACCAGGTTCTGCTTGGTGCGCCGGTCCAGCCAGACCAGCAGTTCGGCGGTGGCCGGATCCGCGGGATCGCCGTAGCGGCCCACGATCTCCTCGGCCAGGCGGCCGGCCTCCTGCAGCGCCTCGGTGGAGTACACCTTGGTGGCCGAGGCATCGGCGATCACATCGGCCGGATCGGCGTCCGGGCGCTCCATATTGGAGGCCACCTGCCAGTTCAGCAGCTCGTTGAGCCGCACCATGGCATGCAGGCGGCCCAGCGAACGCCGCACCTCGGACTCGCCCAGCGCACCCTGCTTCTGCGCCCATTCGCGCGTCCGCTCGTAGAGCTGCTCGATCTTGCCGGACGGGCCCAGGCCGACCCGCTCGTGATTGAGCTGGGTCGTAATGAGCTTCCAGCCACCGTTTTCCACGCCGACGATCATGTTCGCGGGAACGCGCACATTGTCGAAGTAGGTGGCATTGGTGTGGTGCGCGCCGTCGGCGGTGATGATCGGCGTCCAGGAGTAACCCGGATCGGTGGTGTCCATGATCAGGATGGTGATGCCGCGGTGCCGCGACTCCACCGTCCCGGTGCGGACGGCCAGCCAGATGAAGTCGGCCTCGTGCGCGCCGGTGGTGAAGATCTTCTGCCCGTTGACGATCCAGTCGCCATTGGCATCCTTCACCGCACTGGTGCGCAGGGCCGCCAGATCGGTGCCCGCATCCGGCTCGGAGTAGCCGATGGCGAAATGCACGTCGCCGGTGAGGATTCCGGGCAGGAACTTCTGCTTCTGCTCCTCGGAGCCGAACGTCTGCAGCGCCGGGCCGACGGTCAGCAGCGTCACCAGCGGCACGGGCACATCGGCACGCACCGCCTCGTTGTAGAAGATCTGCTGTTCCAGCGGCCCGAAACCCTGCCCGCCGTACTCCTTCGGCCAGCCGACGCCCAGCTTGCCGTCGGCGCCCATCCGCTTCACCACGGTGCGGTAGGCGTCGCCGTGCCGGTTCACCAGCATCTCGGCCTCCTCCGCGGGAGTGACGAGAGTGGAGAAGTACGAACGCAATTCGTCCCGCAGTTGCCGCTGCTCGGCGGTCAGTTCGATGAACATCTGGCTCCCAAACGGTCCAGCCGGAACGATTCGCCGCCCAGCCAGCGCGCGATGTCCTTGGCCTGTGAGTAGTAGCGGTGCAGCGGATGGGTGATATCGACACCCAGGCCGCCGTGCAGGTGATGACACGTCTGCATGGCCGCGGGTAGTTCCGAGGCCACCGTGTAAGCCAGCACGTCCAGATCGTCGTCGGTGCGCTCGCGGTGCTCAGCGCTGTCGGTCTCTTGCGCCAGCGCCCAATTGGCGGAGGCGGCGGCCGCGTGCAGGGTGCGCGAGACCACGTAGACATCGGCGATCTGCTGGGCGACGGCCTGGAATTCGGCCAGTGCCCGGCCGAACTGCTGACGCGTGCGCAGATGCTCTGCGGTCAGGGTGATGACACCCTTCAGCAGACCATCGGCGACCGCGCCGATACCGGCCAGCGCGTACCGGTGCAGTTCGGCGATCCCGCCGGGCAGCAGCTGCTCGGCCGGGATCTGCACCTCGTCGAGACGGAGCGAAAACTCCGGCACGCCATCGGAACTCGGGCTGGCGGTGCGGGTGATGCCCGGAGCATCACTGTCGACCAGCGCGATGCCGGCATTGGTGGGCACCAGAATCCAGCGCGCGGTGTCGGCATACGGCACCGCCACCTTCTGGCCGGTGATACGCACCGTCGCGCCGTCGGGTACGGCCACGGTCTCCGGCTTCACCACGAACGGCGAACCGGTCTCGTGCAGTGCCGCGGTGAGCACGGCGCCATTGGCCACGGCGGGAAACACCTTCTCCGCCACGGCTTCCGGAACACCGATCGCCAGCAGCGGCAGTACGCCGAAGGCGAGCGTACTCAGCGCCGGCAGCTGCACCGCATCGGTGGCGAGCTCGGTCAGCATGGCCGAAACCTCGAGCAGACCCATATCGTCACCACCGAAGCGTTCCGGTAGCGGCACAGCGAGCAGTCCACTGCCGGCGAAGATCGGCCACAGCGCGATATCACGAGCGCTTTCACGCTCTAGCAAACTTACAACAACCTCGGCGACAGCATCCTGGCTCTCGTCCCGTGTGAAGTCCAATTCAATACTCCCGGTAGAGGTGTGGGCTAGCCGTGCGACTCGCGCGGTAGTCCGAGAATTCGTTCACCGGCGACGGTCAACAGAATCTGCTCAGTACCGCCTGCAATGGATAAACAGCGTGTGAGCAGGAATTCTTTCACCACATCGGTTTCCACCGCGCCCGCCGCGCCTGCCACTTCCACGGCAAATTCGGCGACCGCCTGCCGGTGTCTGACACCGACCAGTTTGCGAACGCTACTTTGCGGACCGGGGTCTCCACCGGACAGCAGTTTCTGTGCAGCGCGGGCATCCAGCAACGTCCCAGCGACGGATTCGGAGACAAGTCCTCCGAGTCGGTCCGCCACCAATTCGGCGCCCGGACCCGAGGTCGGCGCGGCGGCGATCAAGGCCTCCAGCTCGTCCCCGATGCCCTTGCCGCCCATGGCGACCCGCTCCGCCGAGAGCGTGGAGCGGGCGATCTTCCACCCGTTCTCCAGCGCACCCACCAGGCAGTCGTCCGGGACGAAGACATCGTCCAGGAAGACCTCGTTGAAGCGCGCCTCACCGGTGATCTCCACCAGCGGCCGGATATCGATACCGGCGCTCTTCATATCGACCAGGAAGTAGCTGATGCCCTTGTGCTTCGGCGCGGCCGGATCGGTCCGCGCCAGGCAGATGCCCCAGGTGGCCTTGTCCGCCAGCGAGGTCCAGACCTTCTGACCGCGCAGCTTCCAGCCGCCCTCGACCCGCTCGGCCACCGTGCGCAGCGACGCCAGATCGGAACCGGCCTCCGGCTCCGAGAAGAGCTGGCACCAGAGCACCTCACCGGTCAGCGTCGGCAGCGCGTAGCGCTCGATCTGCTCGGGCGAACCCCATTGCAGCAGAGTCGGAATCGCCCAGTTGGCAATCGCGAGCTCGGGCAGCGTAATGCCGGCCTTGCGGACCTGGTCATCGAGGAAGGTGCGCTGGATCGGACCGGCGCCCCGCCCGTACGGCGCGGGCCAGTGCGAGGCCAGCAATCCGGACTCGGCCAGCGCATTACGCTGCTCCGCCTCCGGAAGCGCCGCGATCGTGGTGAGATCGGCGGCCAGCACGGCGGCTTCGGCGGCGTCCAAACCGACAGCGTCCCAATTGGGTTCGCCGCCCTCGCCACCGGAGGCGGCTGCCAGATCCAGGCCCACGGTGCGGCGCACACCCGCATGCGTCAGCTCGGTGACCCGGGCCCGCCAGCGTGCCGAACCGCCCAGCAGCTGCCGCAGCGCGGTAGCCCGGCGCAGATACAGATGCGCATCGTGTTCCCAGGTGAAACCGATGCCACCGAGCACCTGAATGCAATCCTTGGCGTTCTCCACCGCGGCATCCAGCGAGATGGCCAGTGCCACTGCGGCGGAGAGCGGAAGTTCGGCCGTCTCGGCATCCACCGCGGCGGCCGCATCGGCGGCCACGGCGCGAATTTGTTCGGCCCGGCACAGCATCCACGCGCAAATATGTTTCACCGCTTGGAATTCGCCGATCTTGCGCCCGAATTGTTCACGCACCTTGGCGTATTCGGTGGCGGTCTCCAAACACCAGCCGGCAATGCCGGCGGCCTCGGCGGCAATCAGCGTCGCCGCGATATCGAGCACCGGCAGCGCCGGTTCGAAGACATGCTCCGGCGCGACAGCAACCTCCGAGCACGACACCCGGGCCAGCGGCAGCGTCTTGTCGATGGCGTCCAGCGGCTCCACCCGCAGGCCCGCCGCATCGGCGTCGACGAGGCACCACAGCAGGCGCTCTCCGGCGCGAACCGGTACCAGAACAGCGGTGCCCGGTGCGGCGCCGAGAACCGAGTCCCACTCACCGGTCAGAATTGCCCCGGATTCGCCGATCGATATCTCGATTTCGCCCTCAAGCGCAATCCCGCACGGCGTATTCTCGTCGAGCATCTCACCGGCAACGAGGCCGGCAAGCGCCGTCGAGAGCACGGGTCCGCCCACGAGATCATGCGCCGCCTGCTCCACCAGAACGGCCAGATCTCCGACGGAACAACCCGCTCCGCCGGCTTCTTCCGGGACCGCGACCCGGAATATTCCGAGATCAGCGAGGCGCGACCAGTATTCGCGCCAGAAATCCGGCCCTCCGGTACGCATTGTTGCAATTGGGCGTACTGCCGCTGCCCATCCGCGCATCGACTCCTGGACGGCTTTATGCTCGTCAGTGGTGGCTATGGTCACACTCCATACCGCCTTTCTGGGGTGACTTCCACTCCTAGAACATGTTCTAATGTTCGAGCCGGGCGTAAGTCAAGCGCCGCCCGAACGCGGTACGAACTCGTAGCCGGTCGACGCCGGTGAGATGAACCGAACGATTCGTGCAGGAAAGGACTCTCAACCGATGGCCAGTCCCTCCCGATCGCAGTCCGACGATGGGGTTGCCGGCGCGCGCACCACCGCGCCCGTCACCACCCTCAGCGAGGAGGACCTGAGTTCGGCAGCGCAGCGCGACCGGCGCAAACGCATCCTCGACGCCACCCTCGCGCTCGCCTCCAAGGGCGGGTACGACGCGGTGCAGATGCGTGCGGTCGCCGAGCGTGCCGACGTCGCCGTCGGCACCCTGTACCGGTATTTCCCGTCCAAGGTGCACCTGCTCGTCTCGGCCCTCGCGCGCGAATTCGAGCAGCTCGAAGGCCGTCGCAAACCGTTGCCCGGCAATGATCCCCGCGAGCGCATGCACCTGATGCTGACCCAGATCACCCGGGCCATGCAGCGCGACCCGCTGCTCACCGAGGCCATGACGCGAGCGTTCATGTTCGCCGACGCCTCCGCGGCCGCCGAGGTCGATCGCGTCGGCAAGGTGATGGACCGCTTCTTCGCCCGCGCCCTCTCCGATGAGGTGCCCGATGAGCGCCAGCTCGCCATCGCCCGCGTCATCAGCGATGTGTGGCTGTCCAATCTGGTGGCCTGGCTCACCCGCCGCGCGTCCGCGACCGATGTGACCGAGCGCCTGGAGCTCACCGTCGATCTGCTCATCGGCGGCGAGAAGTCCTGAGCGCCGAGGCGAACGCAATCTAGGCATTCGCACGAATGACACCGGGGCCGCCCCGTCCGAAAGGACTGGGCGGCCCTTTTTCGTGATTGTGGAACGTCACTGGTCAAGCCCCCGAAACGTGCACTGCGCGAGCGGAAATCGGACATTATGTGAACCGCAGGGAAGTGTCTTGTAAACGCTATGTATCACCGTCAGAACGAGCAGGCAATGAACACCCAGTAGAGTCACGCACGCCCTGAAAAATCTCCTCCGATCACTAGGTTGGATGCGTGAGCGCACAGGATTTGCCACTGGAACTTCGCCGTGCGTTGGCGGCTGTCGCCCGAGTGCCACGGCTGCTGGTCGCTTCGGACTACGACGGGACGATCGCGCCCATCGTCGACGACCCCGCGAAGGCCTATCCCCATAGGGAGTCGGTGAATGCGCTGCGCGCACTCGCCGGACTCACCGGTACCACCGCCGCAGTGATCTCCGGGCGTGCCCTGCGTGATCTCGCGGCACTGTCCCGTTTACCCGTCGAGGTGCAGCTGATCGGCAGCCACGGTTCCGAATTCGACGTCGGCTTCGTGCATGCCATCGACAATGACGCCAAACAGCTACTGCAGGAAGTGCAGTCGACGCTGACCCAGATCGCGCAGGACAATCCCGGCGCGACCGTCGAGATCAAACCGGCCAGCGTTGCCCTGCACGTCCGCAATGCCAGCCCCGAAATCGGCCGTCGCGCAGTGGTTCAGGTGCGTCAGGGTCCGGCCAGCTGGGTCGGCGTGCAGACCACCGAGGGCAAGGAAGTCATCGAGCTCGCGGTCGTCGAAACCGACAAGGGTGCTGCGCTGGACATCGTCCGGCATCAGCAGGGCGCCTCGGCCGCCGTCTTCATCGGCGACGACGTCACCGATGAGAAGGCGTTCACCCGTCTCTCCGGACCCGATGTCGGCATCAAGGTCGGCCCCGGCGAGAGTCTCGCCAAATTCCGGGTGGACAGCACCGAGGACGTGTCCAAGGCGCTGGCCTTCATCCTGGAGGAACGCCGCACCTGGCTGGCGGGCGCCTCGGCACCCCGCATCGAGCGGCTGACGATGCTGGCCAGCCCGCGATCCAAGGCTCTGGTCACCCCCGACGGCACCATCACCTGGCTGTGCCACCCGGAACCGGATTCGGCGGCGGTGTTCGCGCACCTGCTCGGCGGGCCGGGCGCCGGACACTTCGCCATTCATCCGGAGCGCGCCGGACTGCCGCTGTCCCAGCGCTACAAAGACGGCACCATGACCGTCGAAACCCGGTGGGCCAGTTTGCAGGTCGTCGATTATCTGCCGCATGACGTGGTGCCCGAGCGCACCGATCTCACCCGCGTCATCACCGGCGACACCAAGGCCGTCATCACCTTCGCACCGCGACCGGAATTCGGGCAGGTGCCGGTGCGCATCGTGCGCGATCCCGCCGGACTGCGGGTGCAGGGCACCAATGATCCACTCGTGCTGCGCTCCCCGGGCGTGGACTGGGAGATCATCGACGAGGGCAATCACCACACCGCCCGCGCCACCGTGGACCCGCGCCAGGGGCCGGTCGTGCTGGAAATGCGCTGCGGCACCTCCGATCTCGCACCGTGCATGACCTCCGAGATCGACCGGCGCCGGGAAGCCGAACGGTATTGGTCGGATTGGGCTGCCACACTGGAGCTTCCGCCGCTCAAGCCCGATCTCATGAAGCGGTCCGCGCTCACCCTGCGCGGGTTGGTGCACGCGCCTTCCGGTTCCATCCTGGCCGCCGCCACCACCTCGCTGCCGGAAGACATTGGTGGCGTGCGCAACTGGGACTACCGCTACTGCTGGCTGCGCGACGCCTCGCTCACCGCCGCCGCACTGGTCTCGCTGGGCTCCGTCGGCGAGGCCGAGGAGCTGCTGGACTGGGTGCACCGGGTGCTCGAGACGCTGCCCGGACCCGAGCGTTTGCACCCGCTGTACACGCTCTACGGCGAGACGCTGCCGCCCGAGGCCGTCATCGACCAGCTGCCCGGCTATGCCGGGTCACGGCCGGTGCGCGTCGGCAACGCGGCGAACATGCAGGTCCAGCTCGACGTGTTCGGGCCGATCGTGGACCTCATCTCGCAGCTCGCCCACGCGCGTGAGCACAAGGGCATCAGCGACCCGAAAAAGGCGCTGCCGGACGCGGATTGGGATCTGGTGCACGCCATGGTCTCGGCCGTACAGCGGCGCTGGCGCGAACCCGACCACGGCATCTGGGAGATCCGCGGCAACCCGCGGCACCACGTGTACTCGAAGGTCATGGGCTGGCTCACCGCCGACCGGGCGATCACCCTCGCCCGCCAGTTCGGCCGGACCGCCGACCCCGAATGGGAGAAGCTGCGCGACACCATCGCCGATGAGGTGAAGGCCGAGGGCTGGAACGAAGAGGTCCAGTCCTACACCGCCGCCTACGAGGGCACCGACCTCGACGCGGCCACCCTGCACATCGGGCTGAGCGGTCTGATCGACCCCTCCGACCCGCGCTTCGCCGCCACCGTCGTGGCCACCGAGGCGGAACTGCGCAGCGGCTCCACGGTGTACCGCTACCACCACGACGACGGTCTGCCCGGCGGGGAAGGCGGCTTCCACCTCTGCGCCGCCTGGCTCGTGGAGGCCTACCTGCTCATCGGAAAGCGCGAGGACGCCGAGGCGCTCTTCGCCCAACTCGTCGATGTGGCGGGCCCGACCGGCCTGCTCTCCGAGGAGTACGACCCGGTCGCCGAACGCTCCCTCGGCAACCATCCCCAGGCCTACAGCCACCTCGGCCTGCTGCGCTGCGCCCAACTCCTCTCGCAGCCGGTGCTCCCCCGCCTCTCCGGAACTTCAGCGCACGGCTAGGAGCCCCGAAAGTCCCATTCGCGCGCCGGCGGTCGGGTGCGTCCTCAGGTTCTGGACGTACCCGACGAGTTACCCGGCCCTCACGAAATCTGTCGTCACCATCGACCCCGCGAAAGCATTCGCGGGGTCTTTGCTGTTCCAGGGGATTTCCGTCGCACACCCGCGTGTTCAGCGCCACATTTGCTGCTCGTAATGCGGATGGGGCTGGACAGGTGCGCTACATTTTAATGGCAATCGTTTTCGTTTCGGATAAGCGTTCCAGGAGTTCCCGCGTGACCAGAAGCTTTGCAAAAGGATTCGCCGTGATCGCCGCGGGGCTCGCCACAGTGGCCACCCTGACCGCCTGCGGATCTTCGAAGAACGATTCCGGCCAGCTCTCCGTCGTGGCCTCCACCAATGTGTGGGGCGATATCGCCAAGACCGTCGCCGGGCCGGAGGTGAAGGTGGAATCCCTGATCAACGATCCGGCCGCCGACCCGCACTCGTACGAGGTCACCGCTGTCCAGGGCGCACAGCTCAGCGATGCGGATCTGATCGTCTACAACGGCGGCGGTTACGACAGTTTCATCGACAAGGCCATCGCCGGTAAGAGCAAGCGCACCGTGAACGCGGTGGATATCGCCGGCGAGGGCGCACACGGGAGCGAATCGGCCACACCTGCCAAAGAGGCTGCCGCACACGATCACTCGGGGACAAACGAGCACGTCTTCTACGATGTGCACGCCGCCGGTCACATCGCGGAGCACATTGCCACGTCGCTGGGCGACCTCGATCCCGCGCACAAGCAGGACTACACCGATCGCGCCGCCGCCTTCACCGCGAAGCTGAGCGGCATCGAGGCCATCACCGCCGAGATCGCCGCCGATCACCCCGGTCAGCCGGTGGTGCAGACCGAGCCGCTGGCCTACTACATGCTGCTCGACGCCAAGGCCGACGACCGCACCCCGCACTCCTTCCAGGAGGCCATCGAGCAGGGCACCGACCCCTCCCCCGCCGATGTCGCCGCCGTACGAGACATGTTGAGCTCCAAGCAGGTTCGTGCCCTCGTCTACAACATCCAGACCGAGGACAAGACCACCAAGGATATGCGCGCCACCGCGCAGAAGGCCGGCCTTCCGGTCGTCGAGGTCACCGAAACCCTGCCCCAGGGCCTGGATTACATCCAGTGGATGACCCGCAACGCCCAATCCCTCGCCACGGCACTCGCCTAGGCCCGACAACAATGCCTCCCACCACCGCCACAACAGCGGGAGCCGCACTGACCGAGCCGGCCGAACAGACCGGCCCCCGCACCCCGGGCGCACACAACGCGCCCGGGGTCACCGGCGCGTCAGCCCCCTCCCCCCGGACCACGACCATCCCCGGGAGCCACACCATGAACAACATCACCGAAACCTGCACCCCTGCAACAGAACAGGAGCGTCCCGGCCTGGACGCTCCGTCGAACGGCGCAGCTCGAAGCGACCTGTCCACCGCCGGCATGAGCACCTTGCCCAACAGGGCGGACACTTCACCTGCTGATTCGAACAGCGCAAGCATCTCGGTGGGCGACGCGAAAGACTCGGTCGAGCAAGCGCTGGACGCGAGTTCGGGCGCACGGGTGCGGAGCGCGATTCCCGCTGTGCGGCTGACGGATGCGCGTTTGTCCTATGGGGATCGGACATTGTGGGCGGGGCTGGATCTCGAGGTGGGGGCGGGGGAATTCATTGCGGTGCTCGGACCCAATGGGTCGGGGAAGACTTCGCTGTTGAAGATGCTGCTGGGACAGGTCGCGCTGTCCAAGGGGACGGCGGAGATCGCGGGAGGGCCTGCGCGGGTGGGGAATCCGGATATCGGGTACGTGCCGCAGCAGAAGACGCTGGATGCCGGGACACAGCTGCGCGGTGTCGATCTGGTGGGGCTCGGAGTGGACGGGCATCGGTGGGGGCTCGGGTGGCGCGGGCGCGCGGAGCGGAAACGGAAAGTGGCACAAGCCATTTCGGATGTGGGGGCGGAGAAGTACGCCTATGCGCCGCTGGATGCGCTCTCCGGCGGGGAGCAGCAGCGGCTGCGGGTCGCGCAGGCGCTGGCAGGGGATCCGCGGGTGCTGCTGTGTGATGAACCGCTGCTGTCACTGGACCTCGCCAATCAGCGGCTGGTATCGCAGCTCATCGACAAGCGGCGGCGCACGCACGACACCGCGGTGCTGTTCGTGACCCATGAGATCAATCCGATTCTGCCACTGGTGGATCGGGTGCTGTACCTGGTCGACGGCAAATTCCGAATCGGGACGCCGGACGAGGTGATGACCTCCGAGGTGCTCTCCGAGCTGTACCGCACCGAGGTCGACGTGCTGCGGGTGCGCGGGCGACTGGTGGTCGTCGGCACCGGCGACACCATGGACGCGCTCGGTGAGGCCGGAGCACAGCACTGCCACGCCGAGAACGACGAGGTGCGCGCATGATCGACAAACTCTCCGGCGTCTTCTCCGGAATGTTCGACTTCTCCACCACCGCACATCTGATGTCCTACGACTTCGTCCAGCAGGCGGTGCTGGCGGCGGCGCTGCTCGGCCTGCTCGCCGGAGCCATCGGGCCGCTCATCATCAGCCGCCAGATGTCCTTCGCCGTGCACGGCACCAGCGAACTGTCGCTCACCGGTGCGGCGGCGGCGCTGCTCGCCGGGGTCGGCGTCGGGGTCGGCGCGATCGCCGGATCGGTGGTCGCGGCCGTCCTGTTCGGCATTCTGGGTTCCCGTGCCCGCGAACGTGATTCGGTCATCGCCGTGGTGCTGTCCTTCGGCCTCGGCCTGTCCGTGCTGTTCCTGTGGCTCGGCCCGGAACGCGCGGGCTCCAAATTCTCACTGCTCACCGGACAGGTGGTGAGCGTCGGCGACAACGGCCTCACGCTGCTGTCCATCTGCACCGTCGGGGTACTGCTGGTGCTGGCCGCCGTCTACCGCCCGCTGCTGTTCGCCAGCTCCGACCCGGAAGTGGCTGTCGCGCGCGGAGTTCCGGTGCGGGCGCTGTCCATCGTGTTCGCGGTGCTGCTGGGCATCACCGCCGCATTCGGCGTGCAGATCGTCGGCGCCCTGCTGGTGCTGTCGCTGCTCATCACCCCGGCCGCCGCGGCGGCGCAACTCACCGCCAGCCCGGTCCGCGCCACCGTGCTCGCGATCGTCTTCGCCGAAACCTCCGCGGTGGGCGGCATTCTGCTGTCCCTCGCACCCGGCGTCCCGATCTCGACCTTCGTCACCGCCATCTCGTTCACGATCTACCTGATCTGCCGCGCCGTCGGTTCCCGCACCCGCAACCGCCGGCGCGAACTCGTCCCCGCCTGACCGCTTTTTCTCGATGCGATCTGCCGCGTGAGGGGCGGTAGATCCTGCCGTCGCACCCTCCCGGGGTGATACCCCTCGTGCCTCGGGAGGTGCGTGGCGATCAGCCTTCGCCGGCGAGGGCGAAGAGGCCGTCGGCGGTCTGCTCGATCAGCCCGTCGACCAGCAGTGAGTCCAGGGCGCGGGCGCGCTGGCCCGGATCGCGGGTCCAGGCCAGGTCCAGGCGGATCTGCTCGACCGGGCCGGTGGCGGCGCGCAGCACGTCGAGCAGGCGGCCGCGGGCCTGACGATCGGTGCCCTCGTACTTCTGGGTGCGGCGCACCACCTCGGAGGCCGGGCGGCCCGCGGCGACCCACGCGCAGGTGGGCAGCGGGCAGCGGGCGCAGTCGGGGGTGCGGGCGGTGCAGACGGTCGCGCCGAGTTCCATGAGCGCGGCGGAGAAGACGGCCGCGCGGCCCACGTGCGCAGGCAGCAGCGCCTCGGTTTCCCCCAGGTCACGAGAGGCGGGATTGCCCGCCTCGGCCCGGCCGTGCACCGCGCGGGCCACCACGCGGCGAACATTGGTGTCCACCACCGGAACTCGCTGACCGTAGGCGAAGCAGGCCACCGCGCGGGCGGTGTAATCGCCGATTCCGGGCAGGCTCAGCAGCGTCTCGACATCGGCCGGCACCTCGTCACCGTGCTGCTCCGCGAGCACCCGGGAGCATTCGTGCAGCCGCAGCGCGCGGCGCGGATAGCCGAGCTTGCCCCACGCGCGCAGCACCTCGCCCTGCGGTGCGGCGGCCATGGCCGAGGGCACCGGCCAGCGCGCCACCCATTCCCGCCAGATGGGCTCGACCCGCACCACGGGGGTCTGCTGCAGCATGATCTCGCTCATGAGGATCTGCCAGGCGGTCACGCCCGAGCGCCGCCACGGGAGGTCGCGTGCGGTCTCCCGGTACCAGTCGATCAGAATGTCGCTATCCATCGTCCTTCGATTCTTCGCCGCCGGCTCACTCGTACAGCGGTGTCATGGCCGGCGGGTAGTTGCCGGACCGTAACGTCTCGGACTCGCCAGTAACCGCTCCCCCATGGAAAATGAGACACATGCCCCACAACAATCCGATCAGTGCCTGGAAATCCCTGCGTGAAGGCAATGACCGCTTCGTCAACGGCACGTTGCAGCATCCTAGCCAAGGTGCCGTCGACCGGGCGAAGCTCGTCGGCGGGCAGCAGCCCGGGGCAGTTCTGTTCGGCTGCGGCGACTCCCGCGTGGCCGCCGAGATCATCTTCGACCAGGGCCTCGGCGATATGTTCGTGGTCCGCACCGCCGGACATGTCATCGACTCCTCGGTGCTCGGTTCCATCGAATACGGCGTGCAGGTGCTGAATGTGCCGCTCATCGTGGTCCTCGGACACGACTCCTGCGGCGCCGTGCGCGCCACCATCGACGCCCTCGACCACGGCAATGTGCCCGGCGGCTTCATTCGCAGCGTTGTCGAGCGAGTCATGCCGTCGATCCTCATCGGCCGCCGCGAGGGTCTGGAATCGGTCGATGAGCTGGAGGCCCGGCACGTCGAGGAGACCGCCCGCCTGCTCATGCAGCGCTCCATGACCATTTCCCAGCGGGTCGCCACCGGCGAATGCGCCATTGCCTGCGTCACCTACAACCTCGCAGAGGGACAGATCAAACTGCACCGGGTGATCGGCAATATCGGCGAAGTTGTCTGATTCTTCCGATTCTTCCGGAATCTGCCAGAGATAGCGGGATTCGGTCCCCGATGCCGAGACAATAACCGGCAGATGGGGATTGAGCCGACCGGTGTCCGGAAGCGACGAAATGTACCTGGCACGTAGGTCGTTTCACCTCCGACACGCCGAGACCCTGAGCGGGATGCACCCGACGGTGCCCTTACCGTTGTCAGCGTGCTGGAACCGAATGGACCACTGCCGCCGGAAATCTACTGGCGCCGTCGCGCGATAGCGATCGGCGCGATAGCGGTCGCCCTCCTGCTGGTGCTCTGGGTGGCCGTCGCGCTGATACGCGGCGGCGGTGACGACCACAAATCGGACGCCAAAGCCACCACCTCCGCCGCCGGGTCGACGAACAAGGCCGCCGGAGCCTCCTCCAGCGCGCCCGATCCGGGTGCGCCCAAGCCGTCTGCCGGCGGCAGCGCACCTGTCAGCGGCAGCGCTGCGCCCGTAGCCGCGGCCGGACAGTGCCCCGACCAGTCTCTCGCAGTGAAGGTGAATGTCGGACAGCCGACCTACAAGACCACCGAACAACCGGTCTTCGGCATCGTCATCACCAATATCTCCAGTGCCGCCTGCGAACGCGATATGGGTTCGGGGCTGCAGCTGGTATCGGTGCAATCACTGGACGGCCAGCGCCGCCTGTGGTCCAGCACCGACTGCTATCCGGACGGCACCCCCGATATGCGCACCCTGAACCCCGGCCAGCAGGCGGCGTTCACCGTCACCTGGTCCGGATCCACCTCGCAGCCCGGCTGCGCGGGCGAGCGCGTACCGGTGCCCACGGGCCCCTACACCGTTGTCGCTCAGCTCGGTTCGGTGCGCAGTGCGCCCGAGCCTTTCAATATCGCCTGATTCCAGCGCTTTTCAGCATGAAGGCCGGGTCCCCGCGGGGCCCGGCCTTCGCCGTCGAAATCCCGGCGGCGCGAAAGCCGCGTGCACGTTGGATATTCATTCCGGTCATCCGCCCGGATCGGCCCGATCAGGCCCCTGGAAGCCCGTGTGACGGCCGAACACGCGCACAACGGGTTCCAGAACCCCCGCGCGCGCAAATCGCGTCTAATCCTCGATATCGGCCTTCGCCTTGGCACGGCGCGGGCCGCGCAGCCCGCAGACGGCAAGGGCCGCACTGAGATCGGCGACCTCGTGCAGCTTCATGGTGCGGCCCACCCGATCGACCCCGGCCGGGACCAGCGCCTCGGTGAAACCCAGCCGCTCGGCCTCCGCCAGCCGCCGTGTCAGGCCCGTCACCTGGCGCACCTCACCGGCGAGACCGACCTCACCGAGCACGATCATGCCGCTGCGCAGCGCACGATCCTGACTGGCGCTCGCAATGGCAAGGGCGACAGCCAGATCCGCGGCGGGTTCGGTGAGCCGCATACCGCCGACGGTGGCGGCGTACACATCCTGCTTGCCGACGTAGACGCCGCAGCGGCTCTGCAGCACCGCCAGCACCATGGAGACGCGGTTGTAGTCGAGCCCGCTCACCGCGCGGCGGGGCGCGGGCACCGAGGTGTCCACGGTGAGGCCCTGTACCTCGCCCAGCATGGGCCGCTTACCGTCCATGGCCACGGTGACGGCGGTACCGGACACCGCCTCCCCGCGATGGTGCAGGAACAGCCCGGAAGGATCGTCCACACAGGCGATTCCGGCCTCGCGCATCTCGAAGCAGCCCACCTCGTCGGTGCTGCCGAAACGATTCTTGATGCCGCGCACCATGCGCAGCGTGGAGTGTTTGTCGCCCTCGAACTGCAGCACCACGTCCACCAGATGCTCCAGCGTGCGCGGGCCGGCGACCGAGCCGTCCTTGGTCACATGGCCGACCAGCAGCACCGCGATACCCGTGGACTTGGCCAGCGAGGTGAGCGCCGCCGTCACCGACCGCACCTGGGTGACACCGCCGATCACACCGTCGACATCACCGGCCAGCATGGTCTGCACCGAGTCGACCACCAGCAGCGTCGGCCGCACCTGCTCGACATGCCCGAGAATCGTCGCCAGATCGGATTCGGCCGCGAGGTACACCTTTTCGTGCACCGCGCCGGTCCGGTCCGCGCGCAGGCGCACCTGACCCGCCGACTCCTCGGCCGTCACGTACAGCGCGATCTCATCGCGGGCTCGCGCCCACCGGTGCGAGACCTCGAGCAGCAGCGTCGACTTGCCGACCCCGGGCTCACCCGAGATCAGCACCACCGAACCGGGCACGATCCCGCCGCCCAGCACCCGGTCCAATTCGGAAACCCCGGTGGACCGCGCCTGCGTGGTCTTGGAATCGATACTCGAAATGGGCGCGGCCGCCGTACTCGGCAGCATGGCCCGGCGCCCGACCGCCACCGCGGCGGAGGAGGCGGCAACCTCCTCGAGGGTGCCCCACGCCTCGCACGCCGGGCACCGACCCACCCATTTGGCGACCTCGTTCGCGCAATCAGCACAGCGGTACAGCGATTTCACCTTGGCCACGCGGGCAGCCTAATGACGGACTCCGACAGACAACTCGCACCGCACCGGGCGATCACCGCCGATTCGCCGCCCATTCCCCGACGACACGCCCGGCTTGCATACGGGCTGGCAGCACCGTGCGATACCGGCCCGGCAACAGCGTGGCAGCAGGCCGGGCAATCCATGGCGGCTCTGCCCGCGACGACATCGGCTCTTGCGCGCAAACGACCGCACCCGCCTCGGAAGTCCGAAGCGGGTGCGGTGGAAGCGAATTCGATTCGGGCGCAAGGCCCGAATGCAATCGGCTCAGTGCCGAATTCGAGGGCGCTGGTGCCGAATTCGAGCCGAGTTCAGTGGCCGGACTTGGTCTCGGCCGAAACGGGCTCGGAGCGCGGGTTGTTCGCGCCGGCGTCGACCGGGACGTTCAGCGCGACGGTGCCGCCCTCTTTGAAGATGAAGGTGACCGGGTAGGTGAGGCCCGGGGTGATGTCCTTGGTCAGACCGTCGACCTCGATGAGCAGCGGGTGCGCATCCGGATCGGCGGGCTTGTCACCGGCAGGCGCCGCGGCGGGCGTCGTGGTGGCGGCCGGCTTGCTGAAGTCCGCGACCAGGGTGCCCTGGGCCTTGATATCGGCCTTGCCGTTGATCTTCGCCGTACCGAAGTCGGTGGTGACGCTGACCAGCTCGTCCGGCGCGGCCTGGGCGAGGTTGGCGGCACTGAAGGCCAGTACGGCCTTGCCGCCCTTGGCGTTGTTGTACTCCTCCGACTGCGGCAGCAGGAATCGCACGTCACGCAGGGCGATCTTGCCGACATCGGCGCTGTTGCCATTGACCGCCGCGACCTCGCGCGAGGTCTGCGCGAGCTGACCGGCACTGCAACCCGTCAGCGCGAGCACCGCGCCCGCAGCGAGTGCAGCAACTGTCAAGGCACGCCGGCGCGCCTTCGACGCTGTGGTGGCTTTCTGGGCAGTCACGGGTTGTCCTCCATGTCGACCGGGCTCACTCCACTATGCAGAGTAGTAGTCAACGAGAGTAATGCGTGCGTTCCCACGCCTCTCGAGGGGGCGGCGTATACGGAAAGTCGCGTATGCGGAGAGCGGCAACGCATATGTCTTCCGATACCGCCGAGCGGTATCCCCTTATGCCACAACAGGATGCACACGATTCTGCGGTTGTCAACCCCCACCGCTGGCTCGTTGTGGCCCTGACCTGCGCCGTTGATCGCGCCGTTACCGAGTCGCATGTTAAACTGTGAACATCGAAAGGGGCACGGGACAGATGATTTTTAAGGTCGGAGACACCGTCGTTTACCCCCACCACGGAGCGGCGTTGATCGAAGCTATCGAAACTCGCACCATCAAGGGTGTACAAAAGGAGTATCTGGTCCTGAAGGTCGCTCAAGGCGACCTGACCGTTCGGGTTCCCGCTGAGAACGCAGAGTATGTCGGCGTCCGCGACGTCGTCGGCCAGGAAGGCCTCGACAAGGTTTTCCAGGTGCTGCGTGCACCGCACACCGAAGAGCCCACCAACTGGTCTCGCCGCTACAAGGCCAACCTCGAGAAGCTCGCCTCCGGCGATGTGAACAAGGTGGCCGAGGTCGTTCGTGACCTCTGGCGTCGTGAGCAGGATCGTGGTCTCTCCGCTGGTGAGAAGCGAATGCTGGCCAAGGCCCGGCAGATTCTCGTCGGTGAGCTCGCGCTCGCCGAGGGTACTGACGCCGAGCGGGCCGACACTTTGCTCGACGAGGTTCTCGCCGCGGCCTCCTGAACGTGAACGCATTGCACGGCGATAGTCGTGTTGTTGCGCTGGTTCCTGCCGCTGGCATGGGCGTGCGCCTCGGTGAATCCACACCGAAGGCATTCGTTCCGGTCGGCGGCAGTCCCATGCTCGCACTCGCGCTACAGGGGCTGATCGCCTCCGGGTCCGTCGACGAGGTGGTGGTGATGGTGCCCGCCGAACTCGTCGACGAGACCCGTGCACTACTGCCGGTCAGCGAAATTCCGATTCATGTGGTGCCCGGCGGCGCCGAGCGCACCGATTCGGTCCGGGCCGGTCTCGATGCCGCGCCGGACGCCACCCTGGTGCTCGTTCATGATGCGGCTCGCGCGCTCACGCCGCCCGCGCTCATCGCGCGGGTGGTCGCCGAACTGCGTACGGGCGCGCCGGCCGTGGTGCCCGCGCTACCGGTCACCGACACCATCAAATCCGTGGATGCCACGGGTGCGGTCACCGGAACGCCCGATCGATCCACCTTGCGCGCCATACAAACTCCGCAGGGCTTCGATGCGCAGCTTTTGCGCGCGGCCTATGCGACCACCACCCAGGCGACCGATGATGCGGGCCTGGTGGAACTTCTGGGCGCCGTCGTGCGCACGGTGCCGGGTGATGCGCTGGCTTTCAAGATCACCACGCCCTTGGACCTGGTACTCGCTAATACACTGGTGGCACAGGGCGGGACTGCTGTCCCCGTAAAGCGTGACCAGGACCGGGAGGCGGTGGCGAACTCATGATCGACCCCACCGCCATGCGCGTCGGAATCGGCAGTGATGTGCACCCGATCGCGCCCGGCCGGGCCTGCTGGATGGCCGGTCTGCTGTTCGACGACGACAGTGGTTGCGAGGGCCATTCCGATGGCGATGTCGCTGCTCACGCCCTATGCGATGCGCTGTTGTCGGCCGCCGGTCTCGGCGATGTCGGCGCGGTGTTCGGCACCGGTCGTCCCGAATGGGAGGGCGTGTCCGGCGCGGCCATGCTGAAGGAAGTGCGGCGGCTGCTGGATGAGTCCGGCTTCACAATTGTCAATGCGGCTGTACAAGTAATTGGCAATCGGCCCAAGATCGGTCCGCGGCGCGCCGAGGCGCAACAGGTGCTGGGCGAGATTCTGGGTGCACCGGTGTCGGTCTCCGGCACCACCACCGACGGTCTGGGACTCACCGGCCGTGGTGAAGGCGTGGCGTCGGTCGCCACCGCTCTGCTGTGTTGTCGGTCCTGAACCGCCTCCGCAATTCCCTTCGCGGCTGACCTATGCCGTATCCGCCCGTCTTCCGCCATATCTCAACAGCTAGGATGCCTGGTCGTGACTCTGCGCCTGTTCGACACCGAGACGCGGACCCTGCGTGATTTCATTCCGCTGGTCCCCGGCCACGCTTCGGTGTACCTGTGCGGCGCCACCGTGCAGGGCGAACCCCATATCGGACATGTGCGCAGCGGCGTCGCCTTCGACGTGCTGCGACGCTGGTTGAGCGCCAATGGTTCCGATGTGGCATTCGTCCGGAACGTCACCGATATCGACGACAAGATTCTGAACAAGGCCGCCGAGCACGGCCGCCCGTGGTGGGAGTGGGCCGCCACGCACGAGCGGGCCTTCGATCGCGCGTACGACACGCTCGGGGTGCTGCCGCCGTCCGCGGAACCGCGGGCAACCGGCCACATCACCCAGATGGTGTGCATGATGGAGCGGCTCATCGAGCGCGGGCACGCGTACCCGTCCGAGGGCAATGTCTATTTCGACGTGGTGAGCTTCCCGGACTACGGCAAGCTTTCCGGGCATCGGCTCGACGATGTGCACCAGGGCGAGAGCCTCGGGCAGGGCAAGAAGGATCCGCGCGATTTCACGCTGTGGAAGGCCGCCAAGCCCGGTGAGCCGAGCTGGCCGTCGCCGTGGGGTCCGGGTCGCCCGGGCTGGCATCTGGAATGCTCCGCCATGGCCGAGTACTACCTCGGGGCCGAATTCGATATCCATTGCGGCGGAATGGATTTGATCTTCCCGCACCATGAGAACGAGATCGCGCAGTCGCGGGCGGCCGGGGACGGGTTCGCCCGCTACTGGCTGCACAACGGCTGGGTGACCATGGGCGGCGAGAAGATGTCCAAATCGCTGGGCAATGTGCTGTCCATTCCGAATGTGCTGCAGCGGGTGGGTGTTCGGCCCGTCGAACTGCGCTACTACCTGGGCAGCGTGAGCTATCGCTCCATGCTCGAGTACTCCGACCACGCGCTCACCGAGGCCGCGTCCGCCTATCAGCGGATCGAGGCGTTCATCCAGCGGGTGGCCGAGCGCACCGGGGATATTCTCCCGGGGACCTGGACCGAGGCCTTCGCCGACGCGTTGAACGACGATCTCGGAGTTCCCAAGGCGCTCGCCGAAATTCACCGGCTGGTGCACGAGGGCAACAAGGCCGTCGAGGCCGGCGATCTGGACACCGCGCGCGTGCTGGCCGGGCAGATCCGGACCATGCTGGGAATTCTCGGAGTGGACCCGCTGGATCCGCACTGGGCCGCGCCCGCCGATTCGTCCACCGCCGTGGCGGCGCTGGATGTGCTGATCGGCGCGGAACTGGAGCGGCGGCAGCAGGCTCGGGCCGATAAGGACTGGGCGGCGGCCGATGCGGTCCGCGATCGCCTGAAGGCGGCGGGGGTAGAGGTCACCGACACCCCCCGCGGCCCGGAGTGGTCACTGACCAAGGAAGAGCGCTGAGTTCGGCCGGGTCCTCCGGCGGAACAGGGTCTCGAGATACTCGAGGCGAGACATGACACGGCTGACGCCGGGTCGCACACTGCCCTCGGGCAGCCAAGCGCCGCCTTCGGGCGGCACAGATATTTGGGCGCAGCCGTTCGCTGCGCCGACCGGATGCAGGTTTCCCGCATGATCGACGGAGCGCGGGTTCTCCCGTGACCGGCCGACTGCGGGTTTCCCGCGTAATACGGAAGGCGAAGTAATGGCAGGCAATTCGCAGCGACGCGGTGCGACCCGCAAGGACGGCACCAAGAAGGGCGCCGTCGTCGGCTCCGGCGGCAAGCGCAGCCGCGGGCTCGCGGGCCGGGGCGCGACGCCGCCCGCGGTCGAGCGCACCAAACATCCCGCGGCCAAGCGGGCCAAGGCGGCGGCGAAGGCGAAGACCTCCGCCGCGGACGCGCGCAGCCGCAATGCGAGCCGTCCGATCGCCGGGCGCAAGGACAATGAGGGCCCGGAGCTCGTGCTCGGCCGCAACCCGGTGGTGGAGTGCCTGCGCGCGGAGGTCCCGGCCACCGCGCTGTACGTCGCGGTGGGCACCGAGAACGACGACCGGCTCACCGAATCGGTGAAGATCGCCGCCGATACCGGCATCACCATTCTCGAGGTGCCGCGCAGCGATCTGGACAAGATGAGCCGCAACGGCATGCACCAGGGCGTCGCCCTGCAGGTGCCGCCGTACCGCTACGCGCATCCGGACGACATGGTGGCGCGCGTGCGCGCCTCCGGCGAACCGGCCCTGCTGGTGGCGCTCGACAATATTTCCGACCCGCGCAATCTGGGTGCGGTCATTCGCTCGGTGTCCGCGTTCGGCGGTCACGGCGTGGTCATCCCGCAGCGGCGCAGTGCCAGCGTCACCGCTGTCGCATGGCGCACCAGCGCCGGTGCGGCAGCTCGCCTGCCCGTCGCGCGCGCCACGAATCTCACTCGCACCCTGAAGGATTGGGCGAACGAGGGCTACCAGATCGTCGGCCTGGACGCCGGCGGCGATACCCATCTGGACGAATTCGACGGCAGCGCACCGACTGTCATCGTGGTCGGCTCGGAAGGTAAAGGCCTGTCCCGCCTGGTTCGCGAAACCTGCGACGCCATCATCTCCATTCCGATGGCCGGTCCGGTGGAATCGCTCAATGCCTCCGTGGCGGCGGGCGTGGTCCTCGCCGATATCGCGCGCCAGCGCCGCGTCTGAGCCTCGCCGCCCCCGAATCGCCTCCGGCACAATCCGATCGGCGATCGGGGGCGGGCCTCGCGATATCGGCCGCGACACGCGGAACGGGGTGTCGCACAACCGAACACTGCGAGTCCGCAGGGCAATTCCGCCGCCGCGAACGTAAAATCAGGCGGTGGTCATCCCTCAGCAGCCCATCGGCGCACCCACCGAGCACGAGTATGCGACGGCGGTGTTGATCATGGGAGCGCTCAGCGTGTTCTGCTGTGGCGCACTGGGGCCCGTGGCCTGGGTCATGGGGCGGCGCGCACTGAACGAGATCGAGGCGTCGGGCGGCGCCTACGGTGGCCGGGTGCAGGTGGTGGTCGGCTACGTGCTGGGCATCGTCGGGACCGTGTTCATGGTCCTGTTCGGAATCCTGTTCCTGATGATGGTCGTCAGCGGAAGGGCTTGAGGCTCAGTCCACCAGCGCTCAGTCCACCAGGGCTCAGTCCAGTCCGGGCCGGGGCGCACTGCCGGTGACGGCATCCCAGGCGGGCCATTCGGAGCTGACGCTCCCGGTCCACTTCGGCGGCCTGCGGTCCTTGAGCGCGGCCACACCTTCGCCGCCGTCGGAACTCTTGGCGACATAGTCGTTGAGTTCGGTTTCCAGGCGGCCCACCGTTTCCGGCGTCATGGCGGGCGCCTCCCACAGCAGCCGCTTGGACAGCGCCACCGGGAGCGGCGCGGAACCGTGCGCGATATCGTGCGCCACCGCGAGCGCGGTCGGCAGCACCTCGCTGGCGGGCAGGCAGGAATTGGCCACACCGAGGACCTGTGCCTCCTCACCGTCGAAGGTGCGGCCGGTGAGCAGCAGATCGGCGGCATTGGCATTGCCGACCAGCCGGGGCAGCGTCCAATGCGCGTAGCCGCCGGCCAGGGCGCCGCGGCGAACCTGATTGAGGCCGTACACCGCATCGCGCGCCACGTACCGCAGATCGCACTGCAGCGCGATTTCCAGGCCGATGCCCACCGCATGCCCGTTCACCGCCGCGATGACCGGTTTACGAATGCGGAAGGGCGGCGGATCGATGAGCCCGTTCACCTCGCCGGACTTCAGGGACAGATCCGCACCCGCGCAGAATGCGGGCGGCGTGCCGGTGATGACGACCGCGCCGATCGCATCCTCGGTATCGCAGCGCCGCAGCGCCGCACCCAGTGCCGCCGCCATCTTCGGCGTGAGCGCGTTCTGCTGAGAGGGGCGATTGAGCGTGAGCACAGCGACCCCGTCGGACACGTCCACATGCAGTTCCGAACTCATGGGGAGAGTCTAAAGGTGCAGCCCCCGGCAGCGGGCGCTGCTGCCGAAGGCCGTCACAGAATTTCAGCCACGCAAGATTTGGCGGCCGATCGCGTACTTGTGCACCTCGGTCGGGCCGTCGTAGAGACGGAAGGCGCGCATATCGCGGAAGATCATCTCCACCACGGTTTCATCGCTGATGCCGATGCCGCCGAGCACCTGTACGCAGCGGTCGGTGACCTTGAACAGTTCCTCGGAGACGAACGATTTGGCGATGGAGCTCTCGTGCCGGGCCTTCTCGCCCTGATCCATCAGCCAGCAGGCGTGCCAGATGGTGAGGCGGCACTGGTGCAGCGCGATCTCATTGTCCGCCAGCATGAACGACACGCCCTGGTGCTCGCCGATCGGCTTGCCGAAGGCGGTGCGGGTCTTGGCGTAGTCGATGGCGATGGACTGCGCCCGCTCGGCCGCGCCCAGCCAGCGCATGCAGTGTGTGAGACGGGCCGGGGCGAGCCGCAATTGGGCGTACCGCAGCGCCTGGCCGGTCTCGCCGAGCACGGATTCCCTGGGCAGCACCAGGTTTTCGAAGCGCACCACCGCATGGCCGCCGACGTAATTGCGGTCCATGGTGTTCATGATGCGCTCGATGACGATGCCGGGTGCGTCGCCGTCGCACAGGAACAGGGTCGGGCCCGCGGGCAGGTGCGGGTTATCGGCCAAGCGCGCCATGATGATCCACGTCTTCGCGCCGTCGGCGCCGGTGATCAGCCATTTGCGGCCGTTGATCGTGAAGTTCTCGCCGTCGAAGGTGGCGGCGGTGGTGAGCTGGTTCGGGTCGCTGCCCGCGCCGTCCGGTTCGGTCATGGCGAAGACCGAACGCTGATGGCCGTCGATGACCGGTTGCAGAAAGCGCTCGGTCTGCTCCTGATTCGCGACCTTGGAGAGCAGGAACATATTGCCCTCGTCGGGTGCGGCGCAGTTCATGGCGACCGGGCCGAGGGTGGACCAGCCGGCCGCCTCGTAGAGCACGGCCTGCTCGATATGGCTCAGGCCGCGGCCGCCGAGGGCGACGGGTGCCTGCACGGTCAGCAGCTTTTCGGCGCGTGCCAATTCGACCAGCTCCTGGCGGAGTTCGTCGGTGGGGCCGTGCGCGGTCAGCCGCGGATCACGCTCGTAGGGGACGATCTTGTCGATGACGAATTGGCGTACCCGATCGCGTTCGGCGGCGAGTTCGGCGGGAATCGAGAAGTCGATCATCGTTGGTCACCATTCATTCCGGGTTGCGTGCGAGCCGAGCATACGATGCGCCGGTTCCGAGACTGAAGGCACCCGCCATCAAACAAGTGTCCGGCGCAGGAAGTCTTCGACTTCGGCCCGGTAGGCGGCTGGTTGATCGTCGTGCACGAGGTGGCCCGCCTGAGCGATCACGACATGCCGGGCATCGGGATGCAGCTCGGCCATCTGCCGCATCTGACCGGGCGGGGTGATGGTGAATTCACCCTCGATCAGCAGGGCCGGGGCGGTGATCGACTTCCACTGGGCCCAGAAATCCCGGGTGCCCCACTCCTCCGAGATAGCGCGGAAGGTGGACACCTCCCCGTGCAACCGATAGCCGTCCTGGCCGTGCGTGAACGAGTCGAGGAAGTAGCGGCCCGCCACCGGGCCGAAGAACTCCAGTACCGCAGCATCATTCGGGAACGGCTGCGGCCAGGCCCCGATCACCGCGGCCCAGTGTTCGGCGGTGCGGCCCTGGAAGTCCGGGGCCATATCCTCGACCACGAGCGCGCGCACCCGATCCGGATGCGCGGCGGTGAACATCCACGCGTGCAGTCCGCCCATCGAATGCCCGATCACCACCATGGGTTCGGTGATCCGCGCGGTGGCCGCCGCGAGGTCCGCGACGAACGCCTCCGTGGTCGGCTCGTCCGGTGCGGGGCGGCCGTGCCCGGCCGCGTCGAACGTGTAGACATGCCCGAACTCGCGCAGCCACTCCAGCTGACCTCGCCAGGTGCGAGCGCTGCCCATCAGCCCGTGCAGCAGCAGGATCGGTACGCCTGTGCCACCTTCGTCAGTAAACATCGGTTCGACGATACGTCCGATTCGCGTAGTACATTCGGGCGCATGGCAGTCGTGAAGATCAACGCAATCGAGGTTCCCGAGGGCTCCGGCCCCGAGCTGGAGAAGCGTTTCGCGCAACGCGCGCACGCGGTCGAGAACTCCCCCGGGTTCCTCGGCTTCCAGCTGCTTCGCCCGGTCTCCGGCGACAACCGCTACTTCGTTGTCACCCATTGGGATTCCAACGACTCCTTCGAGGCGTGGCGCGACGGCCCGGCCCGCAGCGCGCACGCGGGCGGCGAGAACCGGCAGCCGGTCTCGACCGGCGCCTCGCTGCTCGAGTTCGAGGTTGTCCTCGATGTGCAGAGCAAGGCCTGATCAACCGGGTCGCACTACTTCACGAACGCATGGAACAGGCAGTGCCGGTGCGTCACCGGCACTGCCTGTCGCAGTGAATCGAAAAACTCTGCCCGAGATCAGGACTCGAAGGTCGCGTCCAGTTCGATATCGTCGACGCCCGCGAGCGCCTTGGAGATCGGGCAGCCCGCCTTCGCGCCCGCGGCGGCCTCGAGGAAGCCGGCCTCGTCGATGCCCGAAGCGCGGCCGACCACGGTCAGCTTGATCTTGGAGATGCGAAAACCACCGGCCGGGTCCGGGCTCAGGGTGACGTCGGCGGTGACGTCCAGGCTCTCCACCGTGCCGCCGGCCGCGCCGACCTGGCCCGAGAGCGCCATGGCATAGCACGAGGAGTGCGCGGCGGCGATCAGCTCTTCGGGGCTGGTGGTGCCGTCGGCATTGTCGGCGGCACGCTTCGGGAAGGAGACGTCGTACTTGCCGACGCCGGAGCTCACCAGCTCGACCTGACCGGAGCCGTCCTGCAGCCCGCCGGTCCAAGCGGTGCGCGCGGTACGTGTAGGCATCACTGTCCTTTCGATGAATGGGTTGACCAACTCTCGGGGCTCTCAGGGGCTTCGCCCCCGAACCCCCGAAAGCCCGACGCGTCGAACGTACTCCGGTCAGACGGCGGCGGCGGCGCGCTGGTCGAGTTGTGCGAGTACTGCGGGCCAGGACTGTTCGTGGCGGTCTCGGGATTCGGCATTGGGAAAGCCGGCGTGGGTGAGCAGCACGGCGGTGCCCGCGCCATGGGGTGAAAGTTCCACGGTGAGAACTGTTTCCGCGCCTTCGGTGCCGCCCGCCCCGGTCACCCACGTCAGTTCCACCAGGCGCTCGGGCTCCAATCGCAGGAAGCGGCCGTAGTGCGGATGGCCGCCGCCCGCGGTGAAGAAGAACGGCTCGTTCACCGCGGGCCGGGACAGCACCGACCCCGGATCGGCGAACCAGAGGCTCAACTGGCTGGTGCACATGCGGTACAGCTCGTCGGGCGAGGCCGCCATGATGCGCTCGGCGACCAGGAAGAACGGCCGCGTGGAGAGATCGGGAGGCCGGATCGGCGCAACGTCCATGGCCGAGCACGATACCGCGCGACGCTCAGACCATGTCCCGGCGGTGGATCAGCCAGACCGTGCCCGCCACGAAGAGCACGATGTAGGCGGCGAGGATCAGCAGGGACTGGTCGCGGGTGAGGATGTCCAGCACACCCGGGGTGGCCGGGCCGGTGGTCGTGCGCAGCGAACCGGCCAGAGATCCGGCGGCCGTACCGGGCAGGTGATCGGTGAGAGCCCTGATGGGAGTGAAGATTCCGGCTACGCCGCGCAGCAGGTTCTCCACCACCAGCACCCACACCAGGCCGAGGCCGACAGCCAGGGCCGGGCCCCGGGCGATCGCGCCGATCAGTGCGCCGGCCAGTGTCCACATGCCCAGAATGGCTGTGCCCGAGACGATTCCGAGCAGCATCCGTCCCACCGACGGCAGTGCCAGGGACTGCCCCTGTGTCGAGGCAATGAGCGCCGCGACTCCGGTATCCACGACGAAGGCGACCAGCACCAGCGTGACCACCGTCGCCGCCAGGCTCAGCACGACGCCGCCGACGGCCGCCGACCGCGAAGGTCCTTGGCTGAGAACGGTTTTCCAGGTGCCCCAGCCGTAACCGCTGCCGACAGCCAGTGCGCCGAGCACCAGCATGAGCGCGCCGCCGAACATGGCCATGCCCTGGGTGAAGACCTCCGGCACCGCGGCCGGGAGCATCTGCTGCAGCAGCACATCGCGGGGCTGACCGTTGGACATCCGGGTGCTGGTGCCGGAGGTGTAGGCCAGATAATTGAACAGATAGGCGAAGGTCAGGTTCAGCAGGATCCAGGTGCCGAGCACGATCCAGAAGGCGGGCCACTTGCGCAGTCGCAGTACTTCGGCCCGGGTGCTTGCCAGCAGGTCGGTCATTTCGCCGTCTCCGTCATCTCGAAAAACACTTCTTCCAAAGACTTTTCGTCGCTGCGCAGTTCCAGTAGATCCGCGCCCGCGCCGATCACCGCACGTGCCACCGCGGGCGCCATTGCCACACCGGCAGCAACTCTGATGCCGGTGGCGGTCAGCAGTGCGGACTGATCCCCGACCACCGCGCGGACCGCGGGGAAGGCCAGTTCGAGGGGTTCGGCACGCAGGAAAAGCGATGCCGCGCCGCGTAATTCGCGCACCGTGGACTCGGCGAGCAGGCGTCCGCCGGAGATCACGCCGACACGGTCACAGATCTCCTGCACTTCACTGAGCAGGTGACTGGACAGCACGACGGTGTGCCCGTCGGCGGCGAGTCCGATAATGAGTTCCCGCATCTCCGCCATGCCCGCCGGATCCAGGCCATTGGTGGGTTCATCGAGAATCAGCAGGTCAGGGTGGCCGAGCAGGGCCGCACCCACACCTAGACGCTGCTTCATGCCAAGGGAATAGGTGCGGAATCTGTCATTGCCGCGGTCGGCCAGGCCGACCCGGGCCAGCACCTGCTCCACCTCGTCGCGACCGGCGCCGCGATACTCGGCCAGCACGCGCAGATTGTCGCGACCGGACAGGTAGGGATAGAAGCCCGGGCCTTCGATGAGAACGCCTATGCGGCGCAGGGTTTCGGGAGCACCGGGCCGCTCGCCGAGTACTTTCGCGGTGCCACCGGAGGGCCGGATGAGGCCCACCAGCATGCGCAGCGTGGTGGTCTTGCCGGCGCCGTTCGGGCCGAGGAAGCCGTAGATCTCACCACGGCGGACAGTCATGCTCACGGCATCCACGGCGGTGTGGGAGCCATAGCGTTTGGTCAACCGGCCGGTCTCGACGATCGCTTCGTTCATACTTCAAGAATCCGCCGCGACCTGCGGGGAAACATCCGCCGCACAGCGCGATCCGGCGTACGTATCTCGACGTATTTACCGCCGAGACAGTGCCGCGAAGGCCGCTACGGCGCTACCGTTCAGCTATGGAGACTCGTGCGGCACGGTGGTGGGATGTGCTGCTCGCACTGGTGGTGGCCGCGATACAACTCGGCGCGGGCACGCTCGCCAACGCGCACCAACCTCAGATGCGACAGCTCGACCTGCTCGGATATGCACTGCTGGCCGGTGGACCGCTGCTGCTGACGCTGCGGCGACGGTATCCGTATCCGGTGTTCTACGGAACGCTGGCGATCACCGCCGTATACCTGCTCATCGGTTACGGATACGGACCGGTCTTCTTCTCGCTGGTGATTTCCTTCCTCACCGCGGGCATTATCGGATCACGCTGGTACACATATTCTTTCGTGCCACTCGGATATCTGCTGATGGTGTGGCCGGCGCCCGGATGGCGCGGATACAGCACCAATGCCTGGCAGGAATTCGGGCTGCTCGCCTGGCTGATCGTGCTCGTCGCCATTGCCGAGGGCATTCGGCAGGCACGCGCGGCCGTGCTGGCGCGAAAGCAACGCGAGGCGGAGGTCGAGCGCAGCGAACACGCACAGCACGAGCGCGAAGCCGCGGAACGCGCCCGGGAACAGGCCGAGCGCGAACAACGCGCCAGCGAGGAGCGGCTCACCATCGCCCGCGAACTGCACGATGTGCTCGCGCACAGCCTCTCGCTCATCAATGTGCAGTCCTCGGTGGCCCTGGAACTCATCGACCGACGGCCCGAGCAGGCCGCGACCGCACTGGCCGCCATCAAGACCGCCAGCAAGGAGGCGCTCGGCGAGGTGCACGCCCTGCTGCGCTCCATCCGGTCCGGGACCAGCAGTGTGGCCGCACCCACCACGCCGACCATCGGCATCAGCGATCTGGACGGGCTCACCCAGCCCGCCCGCGCCGCCGGGCTGCAGGTGCGCACGATTGTGACCGGGCCGGTGAAACGCCTGCCCTCGGTGGTGGATGTCGCGGCCGCGCGCATCGTGCAGGAATCGCTCACCAATGTGGTGCGCCACGCGCCCGGTGCGAGTGTGCTTGTCTCGGTGCGGTATTCGGTCGACCGGCTGCAACTGTGCGTCGAGAACACCCGGCCGGAGCGCGCGGCGACCGGGGTGTCCGGCGGCGGGCACGGCATTATCGGAATGACCGAACGGGCGAGCGCACTCGGCGGGCGACTGCTGGCCGAGCCCAAGGTCGGCGGCGGTTTCCGGGTCGAGGCCCGGCTGCCCATCCACCTGGCCCGCCCCGAGCCCGCCGCCTAGGCTGCGGAAAACTACCGTGCGAGAGGAGGTTTCGTGAGTATTCGGGTCGTGATCGCCGATGATCAGGCGCTGGTGCGCGCCGGATTCGCGGCACTGCTGGACGCGCAGGACGATATCGAGGTGGTCGGCGAGGCCGCCAATGGCGCAGAGGCGGTGCGGCTGGCCCGGGAACTCAGCCCGGATGTGGTGCTCATGGATATTCGCATGCCGGTGCTGGACGGGCTGGCCGCCACCCGCGAAATCGCCGCGGCCCCTGAACTTTCCGAGGTGCGGGTGGTGGTGCTGACCACCTTCGAACTCGACGAGTACGTCTTCGAGGCCATGCGCGCCGGGGCCACCGGATTCCTGGTGAAGCACACCGAACCCGCCGATCTGGTGAAGGCCGTGCGCGTGGTGGCCGACGGTGACGCCCTGCTCTCCCCCAGCGTCACGCGGCGGCTCGTCGCCGAATTCGCCTCGCACGCCAAACCGGCGCCCGCCGCCCTCACCGAACTCACCGAACGCGAACGCGAGGTCATGGCCCTCGTCGCCGAGGGCCTCACCAATGCCGAAATCGCCCAGCGCCTCTTCATGAGCCCCGCCACCGCGCGCACCCACGTCAGCCGCATCCTGCTCAAACTGGGAGCGCGCGACCGGACGCAACTGGTGGTGCTGGCGTACGAATCAGGGCTCGTGCGGCCGGGCTGGCAATAGCGTCAACCTGCCAAGGGCGGTAAACGGTATCGGGCTTTTTCAGCGACCCGGATTCGACTGGGAACGCTCGTCATCGGTGAAACCGGCATCCTGCGGGGCAGCTGCGCCCGGGGCGCGCGGCGCCTGCAGCCGGGCCGAGTAGGCCGAGGCCGCGCGGAACACACCGGAGACACCCTGCGGAGCAGCGGCGTAGGTGATCGACTGGCGCGCCGAGAAGCCCATATCCGTACCGATGGCCACGGCGTCGATATTGGCCCCGAGAAACAGGAAATTCCAGTCGTAGGTGTCCTGCTGCTGGGTGATCAGCGCCTTCACCGCGGCATGCGACCACTCCTTGCTGGAGTTCTCGTGCCCGTCGGTGAGCACCACCAGAATGACCGTCCCCGGCCGCTCCGCCTCGTCCCGTGCCGCCAGCTCACTCCCCACATCGGTGATCAACCGCCCCACGGCGTCGTACAGCGCCGTCATCCCCCGGGGCTGCAACTGCAGCGGCGGCACCTGCGCCAGCGGCCGATTCGCGTACACCAGCTCGTATTCGGTATCGAATTGAGCCAGGGTCACCTCGATCCGCTTCGGAACCTCCCGCTGCTGCTCGATATAGGCGTCGAACCCGCCCTCGGTATCGGTCTTGATCGACTGCATCGACCCCGAACGATCAAGCAGCACAGCAATAAGCGTCAGATCAGAATTTGTCATACGAACCCCCGGAACGACTCTCGCGAACCTCACCCACCGTACGCCCGAACCCCCTGCCCCGCCTCCGATTTTCGTGCGGGCCTAGCGGACGGACTGAACGTCCAGTCCGCGCCGAATGGCCTGTTCCACAGGCGAATACGCATCATCCGAGCGATCGAGGACGCATGGCTCGCGGAGCAGGAGTGGAGGTTGCGCGAGAAAGCGGGGATTGCGGCCGCGGTGCGGCTGGGCGGCGTGGACGAGGAATGGATGGCAGAGGTAAACGTCGCCGGCCCGGCCGGTGGCCAGGGCCTGGGGCAGATCGGCTGTGGCGTTGTAGGTCTCGATGAGATCGGGTGCGGACATGCTGACGCCCGGTTCGCCGTACGGAGCCAGGACATTCGGCAGGCGTAGGTGGGAGCCCACACGAATCCGGGTGGGGGCATCATCGGCGTCGATATCGGAGAAGAGGAAGAGCATCAGCAGGGCTCGGCCCTTCGACCGCAGATTGATTCGCCACTGGATGTAGTCGCCGGCCGGGCCGTCGCCGGGGAAGCTCGCGTCGATATGCCAGCCGTCGTCACCCGGCGATTCGGAACTCGGGAAGCGGATGGGGAAGCCGCCGAGGCTGTTTCGCGGAAGCCAGCGGCCGGGACCGACCAGTTGGTCGAAGGCTTCCAGGAGGGCGGGGGCATTGACTGCCTGGGCGAAAGGTTCCTCCGCATGGTCGGCCAGGCGGATCACCGGTTGCGTCCAGGTGGCCGGGTCGTCCGGATCGCATCCGGTGGCGCGCCAGAGGATTTCGCGGGCGCGTTCGGCCGTCTCGCGCGGAAAAGCGCCCTCGACTTTCACGAAGCCGTCGGTGATGAAGGCTTCCACCTGATGGTCGGTAAGCATGCGATCCCTTCGTTCGACTCCACCGAGGATCGACTATTCGGGCATCAGATCGCCACCCAATATTCGAGGATCGAATCACCACCCAATTTGGGTGCCCCGCGCGGCAATCGGGCTCCGGACACGCGAAAGCCCCTCTCACAGTCTGTGAGAGGGGCTTTCGGGCTGATGCTTTTACTCGCCGGAGGCGGCAGCTGCCTCACCGGCGGCGACAACAACCGGCTCATCTTCCACAGCGTCGCTCTTCTTGGTGAGCTTCGCCTTCGCGTGGAAGGTGAACTTGGCGTTCTCGCCCTGGCCTTCGCCGTCCCAGCCTTCGACATCCACCAGAACGCTCTGACCGGCGCTCAGCTCGCCGAAGAGAATCTTCTCCGACAGCTGATCCTCGATCTCGCGCTGGATGGTGCGACGCAGCGGACGGGCGCCGAGCACGGGGTCGAATCCGCGCTTCGCGAGCAGGCTCTTGGCCTGATCGGTCATCTCGATCGCCATATCCTTGTTGCGCAGCTGGTTGGCGACGCGGCCGATCATCAGATCCACCATCTGCACGATCTGCGGTGCGGTGAGCTGGTGGAACACGATCACGTCGTCGATGCGGTTCAGGAACTCCGGGCGGAAGTGCTTCTTCAGCTCGTCGTTGACCTTGAGCTTCATCCGCTCGTAGTTCGAACCCTCGGCATTGGACTGGGCGAAGCCCAGGCCGACAGCCTTCGAGATATCCGAGGTTCCCAGGTTCGAGGTGAAGATCAGCACGGTGTTCTTGAAGTCGACCGTACGACCCTGACCATCGGTCAGGCGACCATCCTCGAGGACCTGCAACAGGGTGTTGTAGATCTCCTGGTGGGCCTTCTCGATCTCGTCGAACAGCACCACCGAGAACGGCTTCCGGCGCACCTTCTCGGTGAGCTGGCCGCCCTCTTCGTATCCGACGTAGCCCGGAGGGGCACCGAACAGACGCGAAGCGGTGAAGCGGTCGTGGAACTCGCCCATATCGATCTGGATGAGCGCATCGTCGTCGCCGAACAGGAAGTTCGCCAGTGCCTTCGACAGCTCGGTCTTACCCACACCGGACGGACCGGCGAAGATGAACGAGCCCGACGGGCGCTTGGGATCCTTCAGGCCGGCACGAGTACGGCGAATCGCCTTGGAGACGGCCTTGACCGCGTCCTCCTGGCCGATGATCCGCTTGTGCAGCTCATCTTCCATACGGAGCAGACGGGTGGTCTCCTCCTCGGTGAGCTTGAAGACGGGGATACCGGTCCAGTTGGCCAGCACCTCCGCGATCTGCTCGTCGTCGACCTCGGCCACGACGTCCAGATCACCGGAGCGCCACTGCTTTTCGCGCTCGGCACGCTTGGCGACGAGCTGCTTCTCCTTATCGCGCAGGCGGGCTGCCTTCTCGAAGTCCTGCGCGTCGATAGCGCTTTCCTTCTCGCGACGGGCATCGGCGATCTTGTCGTCGAATTCGCGCAGGTCCGGCGGTGCGGTCATCCGGCGGATGCGCATGCGCGCGCCCGCCTCATCGATGAGGTCGATCGCCTTGTCCGGCAGGAACCGATCGTTGATGTACCGATCGGCCAGCGTGGCCGCGGCAACGAGAGCGCCATCGGTGATGGAAACCCGGTGGTGCGCCTCGTAGCGGTCGCGCAGACCCTTGAGGATATTGATGGTGTGCTCGACCGTCGGCTCGCCCACCTGCACCGGCTGGAAACGACGCTCCAGCGCGGCATCCTTCTCGATGTACTTGCGGTACTCATCGAGAGTGGTGGCGCCGATGGTCTGCAGCTCACCGCGAGCCAGCTTGGGCTTGAGGATCGAGGCCGCGTCGATAGCGCCCTCGGCCGCGCCCGCACCCACCAGGGTGTGCAGCTCGTCGATGAACAGGATGATGTCGCCGCGGGTATTGATCTCCTTGAGCACCTTCTTCAGGCGCTCCTCGAAATCACCGCGGTAGCGGCTGCCCGCGACCAGGGAACCCAGGTCGAGGGTGTACAGCTGCTTGTCCTTCAGCGTTTCCGGCACCTCGCCGTTGACGATGGCCTGAGCCAGGCCCTCGACCACGGCGGTCTTACCGACACCGGGCTCGCCGATCAGCACCGGGTTGTTCTTGGTGCGGCGAGACAGCACCTGCATGACGCGCTCGATTTCCTTCGAGCGGCCGATGACCGGGTCGAGCTTGCCTTCGAGCGCAGCCTGGGTGAGGTTGCGGCCGAACTGGTCGAGCACCAGCGAGGTGGACGGAGTGCCCGACTCACTGCGCGAACCCGAACCTTCGACCGGCTCCTTGCCCTGGTACCCCGAGAGCAGCTGAATAACCTGCTGGCGCACGCGATTCAGATCCGCACCCAGCTTGACCAGCACCTGAGCCGCGACGCCTTCGCCTTCACGAATCAGGCCGAGCAGAATGTGCTCGGTGCCGATGTAGTTGTGGCCGAGCTGCAGCGCTTCGCGCAGTGACAGCTCGAGAACCTTCTTGGCACGCGGGGTGAAGGGGATGTGACCGGACGGCGCCTGCTGGCCCTGCCCGATGATCTCCTCGACCTGCGATCGCACACCCTCCAGCGAGATACCAAGGGATTCCAGCGACTTCGCCGCGACGCCCTCACCCTCGTGGATCAGGCCCAGCAGGATGTGCTCGGTGCCGATGTAGTTGTGGTTGAGCATCCGGGCCTCTTCTTGGGCCAGGACAACGACCCGCCGCGCGCGGTCGGTGAACCTCTCGAACATCGCTCCCTCACTTCCTGCTCCGCTTGCTACGGCATCCGGCGCTTCAGACCCTGTGCTGCCCTTCTGGTCGCCAGCCTGCCATGAAGCCCTGGGGTTGCATCCCCCGCCTCCACTCTAGTTGGCGGGGGTCACGCACGTCGTCCGTCCACCCTATTGCGAACCGGCGACAGTACGACTCATTCCCTCATAACGGGCCTGTAGCCGGGAACGTTTCCATCTCGGCTACGCCCACAGCGAACAAACGAAGGATCACCCGGTGAAGGGCGGGATGAACTCGCACGGCACCGCCCGCGGATGCGCCGGGTCGAGCGCATTGAGGGCGTCAGCGGCGACGCGAGGGCTGCCGGCGATCGCCAGATGATCGGAGAAGTCGACCGGGCAATCGCTCTGAACCAGGATATTGACGGCATTCGGGGCAGGAACCAGCGCGACCGACGGGAACACGCCCTCGTCGTAGTTCGAGGCCACATTGGTGTAGCTGACGCTCGGGTCGTACACGCCGTCCGCGTTCAGGTCCTTGATGAACTGGGAATCGCCCAGCATCTCCGGGCAGGCCTGGCAGACGCCGGCGCTGATCATGCCGTCCACGGTGTTCGCATCCGCGCCGAGCTGCTTGCCGAAAGCCCGCAGCACGTTCATCTGGTCACCGAAGATTCCCAGCCACGGGGGTGCGATGGCGACGAACTTGTCGACCTTGCCCTCGCCGCCGCCCCGCTTGATGTAGTAGTTCCCGACGGTATTGCCCTGCGAATGAGCGATGAAGTCGACCTTGGCGGCGCCGGTCGAGGCCAGCACGCGGTCCACGAGGGCGCCGAGTTGCGCGGCACTGGACGGGATGGGCTTCATACCGCCGAGCGCCGACAGCGGCCACGGGACGTCGAGACTGCCGTAGGTGAGCGCGTAGACGCAGTAGCCCTCGTTGGCCAGCAGCGGGGCGTAGGCGCCCCAGTTGGTCTGTGCGCCGCCGGCGGTGCCGTGGATGAGCACCACCGGATCCGGGTGCGCGGCAGTGGGTTTACAGGACCAGTCATTGGCCCCGGGCAGTGCGCCGCCGGGATTGGTCAGCTCGTACGGGATGCCCGCGAAGAAGTTGTAGTTCACCGGATAGTCGGCGCGTGCGGTACCACTCGATACCACCCCCAACACGGCCAGGACCGCCAAGATCAGTAGCGATCCCGGCGACCGGCGCAGCAGCGCACGACGCATGAGCCCTCCCAAATTAGAACGTGTTCCGACAAACTATTCGGAATTCACTTCTGGCGAGGGGCTTACTGGCCGGTAAGTTCTGAAACCTGTTGCACAGGTGCTGTGGCACAGCGCCCGGGGCACGGAAAAACGGCGGGGACCGAATCGGTCCCCGCCGGAAGCCCGGTCGGCTATCGCTGCCCCGGAGCCGGCTGCCAAGCCGGAGCGAACTGCGGTCGAGCCGAAGCGAATTGCGGTTGCGCGGCACCGGACCGAGGCTGCGCCGGGGCGAAACCCGGTGCCGGAACCTGGGCGATGGGGGCCGCGAAGCCGCCGCGCACCGGCTGGCCGCCGAACCCGCTCGCCACCGTGCCGCCGGCCGGAAGCGCCGCCGCATTCGCCCTGCCGTGCTGCATGCCCGCCACGAACAATCCGCCGATCAGCACCAGGAAAGCCAGGGTGTGCAGGACGGCGCGGGCGATATTCCAAGCCACCCAGGAGGATTCGAACTGCGACCGGACGGCGGCCGGATCACCGATCTGCGCCGGGTCACCCGCGGCGGCCAGCTGATTGTTGAGCGGCACGTTCAGGCCGGAGGTGATCAGGAAGGCAATCACATTGAGCGCCAAGGCGACTGCGATCCAGATCAGCGTGGTGCGGGAATCCTTGCCCAGGTGCAGCGCCGCGGCCAGCACGGTGAATGCCACGGCTCCCATGAAGCTGAACATGAACCACGGGTTGACGATGACCACATTGATCTTCTGCATCACGTCGATCATGGAGCGGTCGTCGGTGCGGTGCAGGGCCGGCATGACCGAAATCGCATAGGCGTAGAACACTCCCGCGACCAGGCCGGTCGCCAGCGTCGCCGCCACCAGGGCAATCGTGCGAAATGCAAACATCGGAGTCTCCTGACTGGATCTTCCTCACCCCGGATTCCCCGGGGGAGCAACGACTTCCAGTCAACCGCCGCGCGGCGGGACACAACATCGTTCAAAAGCTCGCGGACATGAGCGGTCGTCTCACACGTGTGAATCCCGGCCGAGAGCATGCCGGGATGACCGGGACGGGTCAGAGATACGACGGGGACGGGTCAGAGGTCTCGTTCGGAGATGACGCCGCTCTGCATGGCCAGATTCGCGAGGCGGACCCGTTTCTGGTTCTGCGGGAGATCCTCGACGCCGAATTTGGCGAAGAGCGTGCGCAGATGGGTCTTGATGGCATCCACGCTGAGGAACAGCTCGGCGGCGATCTGCTGATTGGAGGCGGGCGAGGCGAAGCCGTCATTGCCGCGCAGCGGGCGGCACAGCGCGATGAGCACGGTCCGCTGGGTTTCGGTGAGCGAGCGCAGTGTGGGCAGGCCACCGGTGGAGGTCTGCGTGACATCGCCTGCGGCGCCGCTGAAATCGTGGAAGGTGACCCGCGAGGTGCCCATGCGGATGACATCGCCGGGCTGCAGCCGATGCCGCCCCACCAGGCGATCACCGTTGATGAAAGTGCCGTTGCGCGAGAGACCGTCGTCGACGATGGTCCAGTGTGCGCCCAGATATTCAGCGGTCGCGTGCAGTCGCGACACCTCGACGTCCCAGGCCAGGGACAGATCGGCCTGCGGTGAGCGGCCGATGGTGATGCGCGGCTGATCGGGGGTCAGCATCAGCTCGTGCTGACTGCCCTCATGATCCTTGACCCGCAGGAAGGAACCGTGAAATGCGGTCACTGCGCCGATACCTCGTCTCTACGCCCAGCCAGTGACATCGTTCGCACAGGTTCAATGGTGCCGTGCCGTGTCGGCGCGAGCAAGATCGTGTCACGGATATGGGCAACCAGCACCCGCACCAGTTATACGCAAAGCGTATAAATACACCACTGCCGCCCGGGCTCGCACGAAACACCCGAGCGGCAGTCGCAAAAAACTAGTTCTTCGACGCGGCCTTGTTGTAAGCCTCCGTGATGTCCGCGGAGATACGACCACGCGCCGACACCTTGTGCCCATTCCGGCGCGCCCATTCGCGAATCGCCGCACTTTGTTCGCGGTCGATCGAGACCCGGCTCTTCGGGCTCGTGGTCGCGCCGGCAAGCGCGGTCTTGGTGCGGCGCCGGCCGCTCACGCGACGCGCGTTCGAGACCCAAACCTCCAGACCGTCCCGCAGCTTGGACGCATTAGTCGTCGACAGGTCGATCTCGTACGAGACGCCATCGATTGCGAACTCGATGGTCTCGTCCGCGATGGACTCACCGTCGACATCGTCGATCAGGCTAACGGTGACCTTCTTTGCCATGAGATGAACGTCCTCTCGAAATCGTGCGACCCGCATAGTTAGGCCGATTACCCAAAACTAGAATACCGCTAAATTCGATAGTCCCAGAACGGGTACCGACAATGCAATCCAGCGAACTCTAACGAGCTGCCGGACGCACAATTGGAAAGAGTATCGTTTCTCGGATTCCCAAGCCAGTCAGGGCCATCAGCAACCGGTCGATTCCCATACCCGTTCCGGTCGTCGGAGGCATACCGTGCTCCATCGCGGCAAGGAAGTCCTCGTCCAGCCGCATGGCCTCGTCGTCACCCGCGGCAGCCAAACGCGCTTGATCCTCGAAACGCTCGCGCTGGATGACCGGATCGACCAGTTCCGAATATCCGGTAGCGAGTTCGAAGCCGCGCACGTACAGGTCCCACTTCTCGGTAACCCCGGGCTTGCTCCGATGCTGACGTGTCAACGGAGAGGTCTCCACGGGGAAGTCGCGCACGAAAGTCGGGGCGTACAGCTTGTCGCCGTAGACATGCTCCCAGAGTTCCTCGACCAGTTTGCCGTGACCGTAGCCCTTGTCCTGCGGAATTTCCAGACCGACGCGATCAGCGAGTGCCAGCAATTCCTGTACGGAAGTTTCCGGCGTGACCTCCACACCGATCGACTCCGACAGCGACGGGTACATCTCGACGGTGGTCCACTCGCCCGACAGATCGTATTCGGTTCCGTCCGCCAGTGTCACCAGCAGCGTGCCGTAGACCTCCTGCGCGACTTCCTGGATCAATTCCCGCATCATCTTCGCGGAATCGTCGTAGGTGCCGTACGCCTCGTAGGTTTCCAGCATTGCGAACTCGGGCGAATGAGTGGAGTCCGCGCCCTCGTTCCGGAAGTTCCGGTTGATCTCGAAGACCTTCTCGATGCCGCCCACCACACAGCGCTTCAGGAACAACTCCGGCGCGATACGCAGGAACAGCTCCAGATCGAGCGCATTGGAGTGCGTGACGAACGGGCGCGCGGCGGCGCCGCCGTGGATCGTCTGCAGCATCGGGGTCTCCACCTCCAGGAAACCCCTGCGCTCCAACGCATTCCGCAGCGCACGGACCGCCTGGACCCGCGTACGGGCCATCTCCCGGGCCTCCGGGCGGATGATGAGATCGACGTAGCGCTGCCGGACGCGCGATTCCTCGTTCATCTCCTTGTGCGCCACCGGCAGCGGGCGCAGCGCCTTGGACGCCATCTCCCAGCCGTCCGCCATGATGCTCAATTCACCTGTGCGCGAAGCGATCACCTCGCCGTGCACGAATACGAAATCGCCCAGATCGACATCGGACTTCCAGGCCGCCAGCGATTCGGCGCCGACGCCATTGAGGCTGATCATCGCCTGCAGCTTGGTGCCGTCACCCTCCTGCAGAGTGGCGAAACACAACTTGCCGCTATTGCGCTGAAAAATAATGCGACCCGCAACTCCGACCTGCTGACCGGTCTGCGTATCGGCGGGCAGATCCGGGTATGCGGCACGAATTTCGGCGAGACTGTGCGTCCGCCCGACCACCACCGGATAGGGCTCGCGCCCCTCGGCCAGCAACCGCTCCCGCTTCTCGCGGCGAATCCGCATCTGCTCCGGGACATCCTGTTCCACGAGCGGGGCCGCAGTGCGCTTTTGACCTGCGGATGACGTGGTGCCAACGGGAGAAGAGGGGGTGGGGGTGCTCACGGGGCTCTAGCCTATCTTGCGGCGGAAACCCTTTTCTTCCCACACCCGGGCAAACCGCAATCAGAGCCAGGCGAGTGTCGCGACCTCACGCTCGAAGTGCGGTGCGGTGGCCGCGACCATGAGCAGTCCGGCCGCTTTCAATGCCTGATATCCACCCACCAGATCGGTGGCGCGGCGCAGTCCCAACTGCTGCAGCGAGGAGGCAGCCAAACTGGACGTATAACCCTCGGAGCAGACGATTATCCACTCCCGATCGTGGTCGTCGGCCAGCGCCAAACGCGCCGAACTGGTCGGATCCAGCCGCCATTCCAGGACATTTCGCTCGATCACCAAGGCGCCCGGCAGGGTGCCCTCCCGCAATCGCTGCGCCTGCGGGCGAATATCCACCAGCAGCGCGCCGCGGGCAATGGCCTGGGGTATTTCCACCGGATACAGCCGTCGCAGCCGCTCGCGCGCCTCGGCGAGCATGCCGTCGATCGTCAAGTGGGTCATTCGAGTTCGCCTTCGGGCTGGTCGGTGAGGACGGAACGAGTGCGCCGCAGGGTGCCGTGACCGGTGACCTCGTAATAGGACATGGCCGTCAGCGGCGGCGAATAGGCATGCACGCTCAATGTCGGATCCAGCGGACCGGAGATTCCGGCCTCCGCCTCCGGGGCACGCACCACATCGTGCACCCAGCCCAGCGGGAAGGACGCCTGGTCACCGGCCGTCAAAGTGCGGCGGCGCAGTTCCGTTCCATTCCAGCGGAATTCCGACAGCGCGCCGGAGAGCACGGTCAGCGCACCCAGTGAACCGGCGTGATCGTGCAATTCGGTGCGTGCGTCCGGCACCCAGCTGATCAACCACAGATCGACCTCGTCGTCGGCGAGAAGCCTTACCGCCCAGCGCTTTTCGACGGGCCAGAGGCCATCGGCGGGAAGGAGATGATCGTAGCGGCCGGCCAGCGTGTCCTCGGCGCCCTCATCGGTGAGACGCAGCAGGTCAGCGGGACGGAGCCGGGTGGGCAGCGCGGAAGCGGTAGCCCGCTCGGTCACCTCGGGCAGCAGCCGCGAAGTACGAGCGAGGGTGGACGCCGAATCGGCGACAGGGATCGGAAGCAAAGAAGATCGCATGGGCGAAACTCCAAGAAGTGTGTTTTACGGTCGAGGGCTTGAAAACGCAACCTCGACAAAGCCGAGGCGAATCAGCCTCGACAACACTCCTGGGTGCTCACACGGGAATACACGTGGGCGAGCTTAGCAGGCCATCGCCGCGGAGCAATAGCACCCGCCGCAGAGGACTGCGTCACAAACCATGAGGTCTGCATTCTTTCCGCCCACCCCGCCTCAGCGCAGCCGGCGCTGCTGGTTGCGCTCGTAGACCAGGCGCAGACCCTCGAGCGTCAGATGCGGTTCGTGGTGGTCGATGGTCTCCGACTCCGGGACGATCAACGGCGCCGTCGCACCCGTCGCGACTACCGCATGATCACTTCCGGAGAAAATATCGAATTCATCGCGAATGCGGTCGATGAGACCGTCGACCATGCCGGCGAAACCGAAAACCGCGCCGGACTGCATGCACTCCATGCTGTTCTTGCCCACCACCGACCGCGGGCGGGCCAACTCGGCGCGGCGCAGGGCGCTGCGTTCCACCAGCGCCTCGGTGGAAATCTCCACACCGGGGGCAATGATGCCGCCGAGGAACTCACCCTTGGCCGACACCAGATCCACACAGATGGCGGTACCGAAATCCACCACGATCGCCGGGCGCTGGAAACGGTGATAGGCGGCAAGACAATTCACAATGCGATCCGCGCCCACCTCCTTGGGATTGTCCACCAGCAGCGGAATACCGGTGCGCACACCGGGTTCCACCACAATGTGCGGCACGTGCTCCCAATAGCGGCCCAGCATCTCGCGTAGCTCGCGCAGTACCGGCGGCACCGTGGACAGCGCCGAAACGCCCACCACCTGATCGGCGTCCGCGCCGATCAGACCCCGCACCTGCAGCGCGAATTCATCGGCCGTCAGCAGGGGGTTGGTGTGGGTCCGCCAGTGCCGCACCAGCTTCGAGTGCTCACCGCTGCCGGAGAACAGCCCCAGCTCGATACTGGTATTGCGGACATCGATGGTCAGCAGCATGGGTGTGCCCGGCCCTCCGTCAGTTCGCGAAGGTCAGGGAACGCGGCGAGATGAGATCCGAGCCCTCCGGCGCGTGCGCCGGATCGCTGCCCAGTTCCACCTGCCGGTTGCGGTCGTCGACGAACACCACGCGCGGCGCGTACGCCTGCAGTTCGGCCTCGTCCATCATGGCGTAGGCGATGAGGATCACCAGATCGCCCGGATTGACGAGATGCGCTGCGGCGCCGTTGATTCCGATGACACCACTACCGCGCTCCCCCGCGATGATGTAGGTCTCCAGGCGGGCGCCGTTGGTGATGTCGACAATGCAGACCTGCTCGCCCTCCAGCAGATCGGCGGCGTCCAGCAGATCCTGGTCGACCGTCACCGATCCGACATAGTGCAGGTCGGCGTGGGTCACCGTGGCGCGGTGGATCTTGGACTTCATCATGGTGCGCAACATCGGCGTTGCCTCCTAACGGGTTGCCGCAGCGGGCTGTTCGGGTGTGGTCGGATTGCCGTCGATCGGCGTACCGAGGGTGACGGGCAGATTGTCGATCAGGCGGGTACTGCCGATCCGGGCCGCGACCAGCAGGCGCGCATTGCCGCTGGCCTGTACCGCGCCCAGGTCGGAGCCACGCAGCTCCAGGTAGTCGAGATCGATGTCCGGTGCGGCCGCGAGCACCGAATTCGCCGCCGTCAGAACGGCTTCCGGGCCCAGCCCGGCGGCATGACGGCCGGCGGCCAGCGCCGCCGACAGGGTGGTGGCCAGCTCGCGCTGCACCGGATCCAGGAAGCGATTGCGCGAGGACAGCGCCAGGCCGTCCCGCTCGCGCACGGTCGGCACCGCGACGATCTTCAGATCGAAGTTCAGGTCCCGCACCATCTGCCGGATGAGCGCCAGCTGCTGATAGTCCTTCTCACCGAAGAACGCCTCGACCGGACGGCAGATCTGGAACAGCTTGGCCACCACGGTCAGCATGCCCGCGAAATGACCGGGGCGGACCGCGCCCTCGAGCTCGTCACCGATCGGGCCCGGGTGCACCGTGGTGCGCGGGCCCTCCGGGTACATCTCGGCGGCGCTCGGCGCGAAGACCAGCTCCACACCCTCGGCGCGCAGCAGCTCCACATCGGCGTCCAGCGTGCGCGGGTACTTGTCCAGATCCTCGCCCGCCCCGAATTGCAGGGGATTCACGAAGATCGACACAATGACAACCTGATTGGTGCGCTTGGCCCGCCGCACCAGCTCCAGGTGCCCCTCGTGCAGTGCGCCCATGGTCGGGACGAGCGCGACCGTACGCCCCACCGACCGCAAGGCCTTGGCAACCGAGGTGACCACCGCCGGATCGTGCAGCACGGTCAGCTCGCCGCGCTTATAAGTACCACGCAGTTTCGGGTCCATCAGTTACCTTCCTTCGGCTGCTCGGAGCCCTCCGTGGTTACGCTGCGCTGCCGCCTCCGGGCTTGACCGCCCAGCCGAGGTCCTTCCAGCAGATCGAAAAGGGCGGGATTGCTGCGCGCGCGTTCCGCCGAACGCAATGACAGGGCGCGATAGCCCGCTGCCAGCCGGGGATCCAGGGATTCCAGCGCCGTCAGATGCGCCGCCACCGCGGGCACATCGCCGCGCGCCACCGGACCGGTCAGCGCGGCCGGACCACGCCGCAGCGCATTGTCCAGCGCCGCCGAGGCGAGCGGGGCCAGCATTCTTTCGGCAAGCCCGTTGGGCTGATCGTCGATCACCTGCTGACCGAGCAGGCCGGGGCCCGCCAGAGCGGCACGCAGCGCCTCGACAGCATCCACCACGAGGGTCACCAGATGGTTGCTGCCATGCGCCAGCGCCGCGTGATAGAGCGTGCGGTTCTCCTCCGAGACCCGCACCGGCTCGCCGCCCATCTCGATCACCAGCGCCTGTGCGATGGCATAGCCGATGTCATCCGCGGCGGTGACGCCGAAGCAGGCGTTGGCCAGGCGCGCCGCATCCTCGTCATGCCCGGTGAACGTCATGGCCGGATGAATCGCCAGCGGCAGCGTCCCCAAGGCGGTGAGCGGCGCGAGAATTCCGACGCCGTTCGCACCCGAGGTGTGCACCACGATGGTGCCCGGCCGCACCGCCCGCGCAGCCGCCAAACCCGCCACCAGACCGGCCAATTCACTGTCCGGCACCGCCAGCAGCAGCAGTTCGCTGCGCGCGGCCACCTCCTCGGCGAGCAGGATCCGGGAGTCCGGTAGCCGGGTCTCGGCACGGCGAATCGACGCGTCCGAAATAGCGGAAACGCCGAAAACCACATGACCGGCGCGCTCGAGCGCCGCACCCAGGACGGAGCCGACGCGTCCCGCCGAGACGATTCCCACCGTCAACCGTGCAGGCGCAAGATCGGTTCCGCAGACATCCTTGTCCGAGGTCACCCTTGTCCTCTCGAAGTCGTTCCAGTCCCGCATGGCGGGTACCGGACGTTACGGCCCGAGAATATCGGCCCCGATACGCCGGGGCCACCGTGTGTGGGATGTCTTACAACACCCCTACCGATCACCCTCGGAACGCAGATTGGCCATGATCTCCGCGACCGACAGGCGGCGCGTGGCATCACTGCCCGCATCGTCGTCGGAACGGCGGCGGCGCCGCGCGCTCGCGGTGCCGATGGGCGCCGCGGGCGGTGTGGGCTGCGCCAATCGGGCGGGCGCGGGCTGGGATTCGGCGGCCGCGGGCTGCGGTTCAGCGGCCGCGGCCGACTGCGCGGCGGCATTCGCCGGCGGTCCGGTCGGCGGCACCGGGGCACTGCCACCGGCGCCGAGATCGGTCTCGAACCACGCGACCTGCGCCGGCTGACCCAGGGTGGTGAGCGGTTCGGTCCGCTTTTCCGTGGCCGCGCTCGCATTGTCCGGACGCTGCCCACCGGAACCGGCGCGCAGCGCATCGGCGGCCGTGCGGGCGGCGTCGGTGTCCTCCCGCGAATCGTCCTGCTCGGCTTCGGCTTTCGCCGCGGCGCCGGCGAGGTCGTCCTCGAAGGGCCGCAGGTGCTCGAAGTCGTGCGGGGGTTCGTAATCGCGGGTGCGGTCGGCCGGGTGATGCGGGATGCGCATGCGCTCCAGCGCCTCCGGAGTGACGATGGAGGTCTCCGCAGTCACCGGATCGTCGAAGGGGCTGGCGAAGGCCGGGGGCTCGGGATGATCGGCGTCGAAGACCGGGGTGATGCGGCTGCGCGGGTCCTGCTCCACCGGATCTGCGGGCGTCGACCACGGATCCCAGTCGCGGGTGTTCTCCCAGTTACCGTTCGCCGACGGACCGGGAATCTTATTGTCCGCACTGGGCAATTCCTGGACCCGGACGGCATCCGCACGCAGGGCGGGCCGCTCGTAGGGCAGGTCGCCGTCGAAGAGTCGCTGCAGGCTCTCGCGCAATACGGTCAATTCGACGCGCAGCGCGGCCATCTCCTCCGAGTCCGCGCCCACTTCGCGGCGGACCCGGGTTTCGACGCCGAGCTCGTACTCGCGGCGCGCAGCAACCTCACGTTCCAGCTGGAGTTGGTAGACCTTCTGGAGGTCACCCACTTTTGCCTTGTCCGTGGCCGACTCCCTGCGATAACGGGTCGCGGCGAGGGCTCCGATAGCGGCCGCCCAGAGCGCCGCAACCAGGCCCACACGGATCATGTGGACGTTGTCGCTGAAGACCAGGAAAACACTGGCAACCAGACCGAGAAGAAGCAGAACGCCGGTGAAGAATTTTCCCGCGTCCTCCCGTCGTCGACGGGAAGAGCTGCTCCGGGAGGGTGAAACCATGTCCACCAACATAGCTTGAACTAGTCGGTACGGCTTCAACCTTGCCGATCATCCTCGGCAATATGTTAACTATGAGGTAGCTGCTTCATCGGGCGGATCGATCGGCGCTCGACAGCAATATTCCAGCCACAGCGCCGCCGCGACCAGCACCAGACCCGCGATCAGACCGACGACCGCACCGGGCGTGTCCGAGGCCGCGGCCCGCATTTCCGGCCGCTGCGGCAGCAGCCAGATCAGGAAACCCAGCCAGATACCGCCCACCAGCGAACCCACCTGTACCGAGGCCTTCGCCAGCGCCACCGCCCGCGCCGCCGTGATCGGATGCAACTGCCCCGGCCCCGGCCCGATCCCCCGGTTCTCCACCCGGGACCGAATCACGAACGCCAGCACCACCTCCAGCACGGCCACCGGCAGCAGCGACGCCCCCGAGAACACCGAGATGGGCGGAAAACTCGAATACGCCACATTGGTCGCGATCCAGGCGACCACAGCCGCCAGCGCCACATTCGCACACAGATCCAGAATGCGAGTCGGCTTCACGCGGGCCAGCCCAGCGTGTGCTCGGTGCGGCGCACCCCGTCGACCTCGGCGGCATCGAGTGCGGCGAGCAGTTCGCGCAGCAATTGCGGGACACCGGCGGTCACCTCCAGCGCGGCCTCCGGCTCCACCTCCAGCCACGGCACCAGCACGAAGGCGCGATGCTGCGCCTGCGGGTGCGGCAGCGTGAGGGTCGGGTCGGTGCTGCGGCAGGGCACCTCTCCGTCGCGGCGGTGCTGTGCGGCCCAGACGATATCCACATCGAGAGTGCGCGCACCCCAGCGGACTTCACGCACCCGCTCGGCGGCCTGCTCCAGCTCCTGGCCGACCCGCAGCCAATCACTGGGCTCCAGATTCGGATCCTCCGCGATCAGCACGGCATTCAGATAGTCCTGCTGCGGCACCCCGCCCCACGGCGGCGTCGAATACACCGAGGACACCGCGAGCAGCCGCGGCCGCAGCGCCTCGATCACGCTGCGCAGATGCGCGAGCCGATCACCGAGGTTCGATCCGATCGACAGGACTACCCGGCTCACCGCTACTCCTCCACGCTTTGCTCGAGCCCCGTCCGGCGACGGGACGTGACCACCCGGACATCCTCGAAGGTATGCGGAATCGGTGCGGAAGGCTTGTGCAGCACCACTTCCACAGCCTGAATTCGCGGGTCGTTCATCACCTCGTCGGCGATCTCGGACACCACCGCCTCGATCAGGTCCCGCGGTTCGCCCGAGACGATCCGCACCACCTGATCGGCCAGCTCGCCGTAGTGCACGGTATCGGCGACGTCGTCGGATTTCACGGCGGCCGTGAAGTCCGTCCAGAGCGTCACGTCCACCAGGAACTCCTGGCCGTCCCGCTTCTCGAAGTCGAAGACGCCATGGTGGCCGAAGACGCGCAAGCCGCGCAGTTCGATCCGGTCTGTGCTCAAAGCTGTTCTCCCTGTGCACTTCCCGGCCCGCCGGACGCGGAGCGGGGATTCGTCCATGTCCATCTGTCCACCGGAGTGCGCGCCGCCGCCCGCCGGGCCGCATTGCGCCAGGCATCGTTGACCGCGATCGCATCCAGCGAGGCGCGCACATCGTGCACCCGCACGCCCCAGCCGCCGTGCTCGGCGGTCAGGGCGGAAATAGTGGCGGTGGCGACCTCCCGGCCGTCGGGCGGACGCGGCGTATCGGCATCGGCCAGCAGCGATCCCAGGAAGCGTTTGCGTGAGGCGCCGATCAGGATCGGCAGGCCGGTCGCCACGAATTGCGGTAGCGCACCGAGCAATTCCCAATTGTGGCCGGCGTTCTTGGCGAAACCCAGGCCCGGATCCAGCACCAGCCTGCCCGGATCGACCCCGGCCGCGACGGCCAGATCGACCTGGGCGCGCAATTCCGCGAGCACCTCGGCGACCACATTGTCGTAGTGGTCGGCGGCGCCCGTGTGGTGATAGTTCGCCCCCGCCCGCCAGTGCATGAGAATCCACGGAACACCGGCCGCGGCAACAACTTTCGCCATATCGGCATCGGCGCGGCCACCGGAGACGTCGTTCACCACGGATGCCCCGGCCTCGACGGCCGCCTCGGCCACCCGGGCGCGCATGGTGTCCACACTGGTGGGCACCCCGAGCGAAACCAGTTCGCGAATCACCGGAGTCACACGACCGGCCTCGGTGTCCGGATCGACGCGGGTGGCGCCGGGCCGGGTGGATTCACCGCCGACATCGATGATGTCCGCGCCCATGTCGTAGAGCCGCCGGCCGTGCGCGACGGCCGCACCCACATCCAGGTAGCGGCCGCCGTCGGAGAACGAATCCGCGGTGACGTTCACGACACCCATCACGACACAGGAGCGGCCGCCACGGGGAACAACCAGTTGTGCCCCGCGCGAACCGCTTTCGGTCATGGTGGGAGCGCTCACTTCCGCAGAATGAGGTCCAGGGCCTCGGAGCGCGAGGACGCATTGGTCTGCAGCAGGCCGCGCACCGCCGAGGTGGTGGTGCTGGCGCCCGGCTTGCGAATACCGCGCATGGCCATGCACAGATGCTCGGCCTCGATCACGACGATCGCGCCGCGCGGATCCAGCTTGCGCATGATGGCATCGGCGACCTGACTGGTGAGCCGCTCCTGCACCTGGGGCCGCTTGGCGTAGAGATCCACCAGGCGGGCCAGCTTGGACAGGCCGGTCACCCGGCCGTGCGCACCCGGGATGTAGCCGACGTGCGCCACCCCGTGGAAGGCCACCAGATGGTGCTCACACGTGGAGAACATAGGGATGTCGCGCACCAGCACCAGTTCCTGATGCCCCTCGTCGAACGTGGTGTTGAGCACCGAGTCCGGTTCGGTGTAGAGACCGGCGAACATCTCGCTGTAGGCCCGCGCGACGCGCGCGGGGGTCTCCGCCAATCCGGGCCGATCCGGATTCTCGCCCACCGCGATCAGCAGTTCGCGAACGGCAGCCTCTGCCCGCGCCTGATCGAACGGCCGGCCGGTATCGAGTGCGATCGGGCCGGAGACGACACGGCTGTTGGCCGACAATCGACACCTCCTGTATTGAATTGCCGCACCTGCGAGCGCGGCGTGTTCGCGGCTGTACAACCCGTTTGCGGGCGGATTACATTCCGCCCGCAAACGGGCCTGACCCGAACCTGTGGATCGTATCGGGGCCGCGATCAGCGACGCCCGTTCGGTCCGTCCCATTCGCTGTTCTCGTCCTCGGCAGCAGGCTGCTGCCCGGACGGGTATTCCGGCTGGCCGTATCCCGGCTGCGAGTACCCCGGCTGCCCGGGCTGATACCGCTGCCCGCCGGCCGGAGCCCAGCCGCCGTACGCCTGCCGTGGCTGCTGCGCACCGCCACCCTGCTGCGCCTGCGGGTCGTCCTCCTGCGGAGGCCAGCCCGGCGCCGACCAACCGGCCGGGGCGCCGTAATCCGGACGCGAACCGTGCGTGCCACCGTGCCGCGGTTGCTGCGGCAGCGGATAACCCACCGGTGCGGGCGCGGCCGGATAACCGCCGTACTGCGGTTGCGCGGCGGGATAGCTCGGATCCGCCGGATAACCGTTGGCGGGCTGCCCGACCGGAACGACCGGACGCACCGGCTCCTCCGGCCACGGCTCGCCGCGTTCGGTGGCCAGCTCGCGCGGGGTCTTCACCGGCGGGCGGTCCGAGGGGGTGCGACCACCGAAATCGTTGAAAGCGGTAATGCGCGGCCGCTTTTCGATGGTGGCGAGCACCACCTCGAGATCCTTGCGGTGCAGGGTCTCGCGCTCGAGCAGTGCGGTGGCGAGGGCATCGAGCTCATCGCGGTAATCGTTGAGCACCGCCCACGCCTCGGTGTGCGCGGCCTCGATGAGGTTGCGCACCTCCTCGTCGATCTCGCGGGCCACCTCGTGCGAATAGTTCGAGTTGGTGCCCATGGAACGGCCCAGGAACGGGTCGCCCTGCTCCTCGCCGTAGCGCACCGCACCGAGGCGGGCGCTCATGCCGTACTCGGTGACCATCGCCTTCGCGATCTTGGTGGCCTGGTCGATATCCGAGGACGCACCGGTGGTCGGCTCGTGGAACACCAGTTCCTCGGCCGCACGACCACCCATGGCCATGACCAGGCGGGCGATCATCTCCGAGCGCGTCATCAGGCCCTTGTCGTCCTCGGGCACCGTCATGGCGTGGCCGCCGGTGCGACCGCGGGCCAGGATGGTGACCTTGTAGACCGGCTCGATATCGGGCATCGCCCACGCGGCCAGGGTATGCCCGGCCTCGTGGTACGCGGTGATCTTCTTCTCGTGCTCGCTGATGATGCGGGATTTGCGGCGCGGGCCGCCGATCACGCGATCCACCGACTCCTCGAGCGACGCACCGGTGATGACGGTGCCGTGCTCGCGGGCCGTCAACAGCGCGGCCTCGTTGAGCACGTTCGCCAGATCAGCGCCGGACATGCCGACCGTGCGCTTGGCCAGACCGTCCAGATCGGCATCGGGCGCGACCGGCTTACCGGCCGAGTGCACCCGCAGAATCGCGCGGCGACCCGCGAGATCCGGATTGCTGACCGGGATCTGACGATCGAAGCGGCCCGGACGCAGCAGCGCCGGGTCCAGGATGTCGGGCCGGTTGGTCGCGGCGATGATGATGACCCCGGTGCGCTCACCGAAGCCGTCCATCTCGACCAGCAGCTGGTTCAGCGTCTGCTCACGTTCGTCGTGGCCACCGCCGAGGCCGGCGCCGCGCTGGCGGCCGACCGCGTCGATCTCGTCGACGAAAATAATGCAGGGGGCGTTCTGCTTGGCCTGCTCGAACAGGTCGCGCACCCGGGAGGCGCCGACACCGACGAACATCTCGACGAAGTCCGAACCGGAGATGGTGAAGAACGGGACACCGGCCTCACCCGCGACCGCGCGGGCCAACAGGGTCTTACCGGTGCCGGGCGGGCCGTACAGCAGCACGCCCTTCGGGATTTTCGCGCCGAGGGCCTGGTAGCGGGCCGGCTGCTGCAGGAAGTCCTTGATTTCGTAGAGCTCTTCGACGGCCTCGTCGGCACCCGCGACATCACCGAAGGTGGTCTTGGGCATATCTTTCGACAGCTGTTTGGCCTTCGATTTACCGAAGCCCATCATGCCGCCGCGGCCACCGCCCTGCATGCGGGACATCACGAAGATGAACAAGCCCAGCAAAATCACCATGGGCAGCATGAACAGGAGAATCTGGCTCAGCCAGGAATCCTGTTTGACGGAAGTGTTGACCTTCGCACCCGAATTCTGTGCGGCTTGGAAGACCTGTTGAGAGATCTCACCGCCGCCGGGATACTTCGCGATGATCTTCTTGTCACCGCCGGTGGCATCATTGCCGTTCTTCAGCGTGATGCGCAGCTGCTGCTCTTTATCGTCGATCTGAACCGAGTCGACGTTGGACTTATCTTGAAGCTGAGAGAGCGCCACCGACGTGTCGACGCTCTTCCAGCCGCGCGTGTCGTTGCTGAAGTAGCTGACCAGGTAGATCACGAGCAGGAAGCCCGCGACTATGGCCAGGTTGCGGAACACAGTCTTGCGGTTCATAGAGCGTCGGCCGACGGCCAGTCCTTTCCGGGGGGTGTATCCGGTTTGCCTGCGATGCGTTCGTGGCGCGCCCGTTCCGACGAACGGATGCGGACATGCCACGTTACCGCGTACGGTCTAGTCGATACATCGCGCAGTTCGCCAGCTAGTGCAGTTCAACAGGTAAACGGCTAAAGAACGCAGGTGGTTCCCCGACCAACTGCGGCAACACGTCGGATCGATCACCCCCTGGTGTCGGACCGAGTGGTCACAATGATGGCATGGTCGTCCAATCGTGAGCGACGACACAACAGAGCGCAGGGGGTATGGACATAGTCGAGCTACGGACACCCACAGCGATTGTGCGGCACGGCAACGGGCGTCTGACGGTGCTGCGCCCCGGAACGGACGGCGAGCGAGTACTCGACGTCCCGGTCGCCGAGCTTCTCAAGGTGCGGTTGAATCGCCGCGCGGATGATGCGGTCGTGATCGAGATCTATCTCCGCTATCCCACCCCGGTTCTCACCGGCGTCCCGGCCGACCGGACGCCGCTTCCCGTTCTGATCGCCGAGCACGATGTGCCCGCCGCGACCGTCATCGTGCAGCGGATCAACAATCAGATCCTGGGCACGCAGCGCCTGGATGTGGCCGCTCCCGATCTGACTCCGCCCACTCCGTCCTGGGGTCGCGGCGGCCCGACCCGCGCCGATGTGGACCGCGCGGTGCGGCGCATGACGCCCAAGCGGGATGCCAAAACGGCCGTCGCCGCCCTGCACCGCTATGTCACCCCCGACGAGTTCGTGCTGGAATCGGCGATCGTCAGTGCGCAGCCGCCTGCGGCGAAAGGCGCCGGGCTGCTTGCCATCACCACCACCCGGATGATTTTCGTCTCGCTCGGTGCGAGTAAGCGTTTCGCGCACGAGCTACCCATCGCGGCGCTGCTGTGGGCCCGCACCGCGGACGAGGCGTCCACCACGGTGGCGGTGCCGGGCGAATTCGGCGTCGAGGTCAATGACGGCAATCTGACCTGGCATTTCACCGCCGCGGATCATGCCGATATCGAACGTGTCACCGGTGCGCTGAATTTCGCGATCCAGCGCGAATCCGCGGACGGGGCGGCCGGTCCCGCCGATCCCGGTGTGCAGAAGCTCTATTCGGAGTGGGAACTGCTGGTGGAACGGCATTCCCTCGCCATGGTCGACGATGCGCAATTCCAGCGCTACGGCCGCGGAATTCTCCGATCCCTCCCGGATTGACCTCAGGGCCAAAGGAATTCGGCCTGTCCGACCCGCCGGGATGGCGGGTCGGTTTGCTGCCGTCTAGTCCTCCGGCTCCGGCACTTCCTCCGCCTGCAGTTCGATGCGGCGCCAGGGGCTGGTCGGGCGCATCCAGAGGCGGAGCAGTTCCATGCGGCGGTCCACGCCGCCGGATTTGAGTTCGGCGAGGTCTTCGCAGGCCTGCCAGTAGGTCCAGCCGGCGAGGTAGGCGTCGCCGAATTGCCGCCAGTTGCGGTATTTGCGCTGGGCGAGCGGCAGGGCGCGCATGAGGTAGTCCCAGGCGACATTCGCTTCCAGATACCCGGCCGTATAGGCCATGCGGCTCACGGCGACCACGCGGGCGAGATCCCAGGCTTGGATATCGGTGGGCAGCGGGCGGACCAGATGTTCGGTGAGGCCGAGTTTGATGGCCTGGGACCAGATGTCGTAATCGCGGACCAGGGCTTCCGGATTCTCCATCCCCCGGAACGAGCCGACCTGACGCAGGAAGGCGCGATGCCGGTCGGCGCGCTCGCCGAAGCGATCGCGTTCAGGGGAGTTGATGCCGGCCATGACGAGTGGATGCACCAGCGAGTAGAGCGGCGAGTGCATGCCCTCCAGCAGTTGCTCCATGGATGCCATGGCCTCGGTGCCATCGGTGATGCCCCAGGCGCCGGTGAGCGTATCGATGGCGAGTTCGCGGCGGTCGCCGAGGGGATGTTCGCGTTCGGGGCCGAGCAGCAGGGCGTCGTGGAAGGCGTCCCAGCGGGCGGAGTAGAAACCGCCCAGCGCCAGAGCGCGCAATTCGTCGTCGGAGACCTGCGCGCCCGACCAGTGGTCGTCCTCGCGCTGGTCGAGCTCCGGGTAGGGGAAGGTCGTCAGCGTGGGCACGTCGCGGGCGGGCATACCTCGATTGTGTCTCATCGATCTTGGAGTGGCCCAGTATTCGCCGATAGCGTGTGGCGGCTGTCTCGGATGCGCTTTCGTGTGACTCCTGAGCAACCGCCTGATTCTTCACCTGTCACACAATGAAATCCGGCACTACTCTCTGGGCCATGTGTAGAAATATCACCATCCTGCGTGGGCTGGAGCCAGCCGCTACGGAGCAGGAAATCTACGCGGCGGCGCAGGAATTCGTGCGCAAGGTCAGTGGCGTCTCGGGTTTGACCACGGCGACGAAACCAGCGGTCGACAAGGCGGTGGAGGCCATTGCGGCAGCCACCACCCAGTTGCTGGCGGAGTTGCCCGATCGCCAGGCGCCGCCGCCGTCCGAGCCGCCGCTGCGCCGGATCGCCGCCCGGAGCGCCGCCCTCGACGAGGATGCGAGTTAACCCCCGCTAGACGCCGTAGACGGCCACGCAGTCGAGCGCGATTTCCAGACGCGGGCCGCGCTGGTCGAGCGAGCGCCCGAGGAGTTCCTCGATGCGCTGAATGCGGTAGCGCACGGTGTTCTTGTGCACGCCCAGCATTTTCGCGGCCGCATCCGGACTGCGCCGCGCGCGCAAATAGGCGTGCAGCGTTTCGCGCAGGCGTGCGGAGTGCGCGTCGGGCGCCGCGAGCGCGCCCAATTCCCGTTCGATGAGCGCCCGCATGGCCGGCTCGTCGGTTCCGGCCAGGTAGGCCACTTCGATCTCCGGATAGTGCAGGACTCGCGGCAGGTCCGGCCGGGCGCGTTCGGCGACCTGCCGGGCCGCGATCGCCTCGCGGTGGCTGCCGCGGAATCCGGTCACGTTCGCCGCGGGCATTCCGACTGCCACCCGGACGGGCGCGTCCACCGGCCAGTCGGCCAGTACGGGGTCCGGGAGGTCGTCGTCCAGGCCGATCCAGGCCCAGAGCGCGGAGGCACCGGACGGGACGGCCAGGACGCTGCCGTTGCCCAGCGCGAGCGCGCACCGGGTCGCCACGCGATCCAGCAGCCCCGCCACATCGTCGACGCCGTCGGGCGGGGCCAGGCCGGGGCGTTCCTCGGTCCAGAGCACCAGTGCGAGATGCCGTTGTGCGAGCCGGTATCCGAGCCGCGCCGAAGCGAGTTCGATATCGAGGTCGCCGACATCGAGCAGGGCGCGCACGATTTCGGCGCGCTGGTTGAGGGCGGCGCGCAGTCCGCTCTCCCGCTCCTGCATGTAGGTATCGGTGAGGGTTTCCACCGAAGTACTGATCCAGCGGGTGGAGCGGTCGAAAAGCCTTAGCAGTACGGCTCTTTCGATGTCCTGCGGCAATTGCTCCTGTCCGAGGACGACATCGGTCATATAGTCGAGCAGAGCCTCCTGGCCGACGTGGTAGACGCGCAGCAGCAGGCGTACATCGTGACCGCGGCGGGCGATGGTGCGGGCGAAGGCGTGCGCCTGTTCCGGCACCGGGTAGTCGAAGCGGTCCTGGGTGAGCCCGCTCAGCACTTCGAAGGCGTGGGCGCGGGTGCTGGCGGCGAGATCGCGGCGCATATCCCGGTCGCGCAGTTCCGGGATGCGGGCGATGATGACATTGTCGAGCTGGGTGATCACCTGCTCGAGGGTTTCGGTGCGCAGGGTTTCCGCGACGAAGTCGGCGATCCACTGCCGCACGACCGGGCTGGTCTCGGCCATAACCACGAGTGGACCTCCAAATTTATGCCGAAAGTACAAAACCGCACGGAATCCTTGACTCCCCAGGCCAAGAATGTGCCACGGAAATTGTGTCACGATCATAGTTCAGTGAGTTGTCGCACAGTTCACAGAGCCGATCCGGTTCGCAATGCAGCGCACGTGGGAGAGCACATCGTGACCAATACCGAACCCGCCGAGACGGGCACCGTCCGCAAGACCGCGGCACGTAAGCCCGCCGGTACCAAGACCGCGCCGAAACCGGCCGTCGCGACTGCCCCGCAGCCTGCCGCGCCGACCGAGTTCGAGGTCCGCAATCCCGCGACCGGTGAGCTCGCGGGCACGGTGCCGATCGATTCGGCCGAGACGGTCGCCGCGAAGGTCGCGCAGTTGCGCCTGCATCAGCCGGAATGGGAGGCCATCGGGGCCGACGGCCGCAAGGAGTGGCTGCTGAAATTGCAGGACTGGTTCGTCGACAACACCGATCACCTCGCGGACGTACTGCAGTCGGAGACCGGTAAGGCGCGAATCGACGCCCTCATCGATCCGGCGTTCTCCATCGACCTCACCGGCTACTACGCCCGCCGGGCCGCGAAATTCCTTGCGGACGAACATCCTTCACCGCACAGCCCGCTGGCCCGGGTGAAGTCGCTGACCCGGGTGTTCCGGCCGTATCCGGTCGTCGGTGTCATCACACCGTGGAACTTCCCGCTGGCCATGCCGGTCATCGATGTGATCCCGGCGCTGGCGGCGGGCGCGGCCGTCATTCTGAAACCCTCTGAGGTGACACCGCTTTCGGCGATGGAGCTGGCGCGGGCCTGGCGTGAGATCGGCGCGCCGCCGGTGCTCGAGGTGGTCACCGGTGCGGGCGAGACCGGTGCGGCCGTGGTCGGCACTGCCGACTACGTGCAGTTCACCGGCTCCACGCCGACCGGTCGCAAGATCGCCGCGGCCTGCACCGAGCGCATGATTCCGTACAGCCTGGAGCTGGGCGGTAAGGATCCGGCCATTGTGCTGGCCGATGCCGATCTGGATCGGGCCGCGCACGGTATCGCCTTCGGCGGGCTGTTCAATGCCGGTCAGGTGTGTATCTCGGTGGAGCGGGTGTACGTCGAGGCCCCGGTCTACGACGAATTCCTGCAGAAGCTGACCGCCGCCGTCAAGGAGGTCCGCCAGGGCGTCGACGGCCGGGAACCCAAGTACGACATGGGCGCACTGGCCAACGAGGCGCAGGCGAATATCGTGCAGCGGCATGTCGAGGAGGCCGTGAAGCAGGGTGCGCGGCTGCTCACCGGCGGTAAGCGCACCGGTGTGGGCACGCTGTTCGAGCCGACCGTGCTGGCCGATGTGGATCACTCCATGACCTGTATGACCGAGGAGACCTTCGGCCCGACGATTCCGGTCATGAAGGTCGCCGATGAGGCGGAAGCCATTCGTATGGCCAATGATTCGATCTTCGGTCTCTCCGCCTCGGTGTGGAGCGGTGACAAGGATCGCGCGGAACGCATTGCGCGCCAGCTGAATGCGGGCGCGGTGAACATCAACGATGTGTTCTCCAATATGTTCAGCTTCGCACTGCCCATGGGCGGCTGGGGGCTGTCCGGGGTGGGTGCGCGCTGGGGTGGTGCGAACGGCGTGCGCAAGTACTGCCGCCAGCAGGCCATCACCAAGCCGATCCTGCCCACGCAGACCAAAGAGCTGCTGTGGTTCCCGTATTCGCCGACCAAGCTGGCGTTCTCGCTGGCGGCCATGCGGGCCGCGGGTGCGCGCGGGCTGCGCCGGTTGAGCGTGCAGGCGGTTTTCGACACCGTGAAGGGGACCAAGTGACCGACTTCAGTTCGATCACCGGCAAGGTCGTGGTGATCACCGGCGGTGCGCGCGGTATCGGCCTGGCCACCGGTAAGGCGCTGCAGGCGCTGGGTGCGAAGATCGCCATCGGCGATATCGACGAGGTCAGCGTCAAAGAGTCCGGTGCGGCACAGGGTTTCGAGGTGTACGGCCGCCTCGATGTCACCGATCAGCAGTCCTTCGAGGCGTTCCTCGACGAGGTCGAGAAGCAGCTCGGGCCGATCGATGTGCTCATCAACAATGCCGGGATCATGCCGACCGGGCGCGTGGTGGACGAATCCGATCAGGTCACCCGGCGCATTCTCGATATCAATGTGTACGGCGTGATTCTCGGTTCCAAGCTGGCGCTCACGCGCATGCTGCCGCGCGGGCGCGGGCATGTCATCAATATCGCGTCACTGGCGGGTGAGACCCATATTCCGGGTCTGGCCACCTACAACGCGAGCAAGCACGCGGTGCTCGGCTTCACCGATACGGTGCGGGAGGAGTACCGGGGCACCGGATTGCAGTTCTCCTCGGTGCTGCCGACGCTCACCAATACCGAACTGGGATCGGGTGTCACGGCTCCCAAGCTGCTGCGCCCGGCCGAGCCGGAGGAGATCGCGGACGCGATCGCCAAGCTGATCGTGGAGCCGAAGGCCAAGGCGCGGGTGACCGCGGTGGCCGGAATCATCTCCCAGGTGGTCGGGCTGCTGCCGCAGTCGGTCGGCGATGCCATCGGGCGGGCGCTGGGTGCGCAGAGCGCCTTCCTCGACGATGTCGATTCCGATGCCCGCAAGGCGTACGAGTCGCGGGTGCGCGGGACCGGTAACTGACACTCGCACACTACGATCGGGCCGCGAACGGGGAAATCCGTTCGCGGCCCGCGTATTTCGTGTGCCCGGTCAGTGCACAGTGGCCAGGACGAATCGCTTGCCCGGATCGACCATTTTGCTGACCGTCGCGCCGTCGCCGTATTCGCCGAGGGCGGTCATATTCCAGCCCTGCGCGCTCCGGGTGAGCATGCACATGAACAGGCCGGTGCGCGCCTCGCCGCGGGACAATTCGAAACGCACCAGTTCGGCGCCGGAGTTGTCGTCCACCAACCGGCAGAAGGCGCTCTTGATCTCGTCGAATTTCTGGCCGGAGTACGAGTTCACGGTGAATACCAGCGCATACACATCGGGCGGCAGCGCGGACAGGTCCACCGAGATCACCTCGTCATCGCCTTTACCGGCGCCGGTGAGGTTATCGCCCGAATGCCGAATGGCCCCTTTGAAGCCCGTGAGTTTGACGAACCAGACCTTGCCGAGATCCTTGGCGCGTTTGTTGTAGGCGACCACGGAGGCGTCCAGATCGATGGATTTGCCGCGCCGTGCCGGGTCCCAGCCGAGCGCCATGCGCACCCGGGTGAGCGACGGTGCGCCCTGTTTGGTGAGTGAGACGGTCTCCCCCTTGCTCAGGGAGACCCGGCCCTTGTCCAGGTTCACCGTCGACTCGCCGAATCTCGGCGGCGGCGCGGGGACCGGCGGCGGTCCGCCGGGCGGCGGTGTTCCGATCGGCGGAAAGGCCGACGGCTGTGGATAACCCGGAGGCTGTGGATAACTCGGCGACTGTTGGTAGGAAACCGGTGGTGGGGGCACTGGTTGTGGATAAGTCGCAGGCTGTGGATAAGTCGGCGGTGGCCCGTACGGCGCGGGCTGTGTGTACACCGGCGGCTGATAGGGCGCGGCCGGGCGATACGGCGGCGAGGCGGTCGGCGGCATCGGCTGCGGGACCATCGGCGGCACGGGTGCGGCCTGCGGCAGGGGTGGTGGCGCATCGTCGACGGTGATCCCGAAGTCGGTGGCAATGCCCGCGAGCCCATCGGCATAACCCTGGCCGACCGCGCGCACCTTCCAGACACCCTGCCGCCGGTACAGTTCCACCGCGATCAAGGCGGTCTCGGTGGTCAGATCGGCGGGGGTGAAGGTGGCCAGGGTGGTGTGGCGGCGCGGATCGATGAGTGCGACGCTCAGCCGCCCGGCGGTGCCCCAGTTGGCGGGCCCGGAACCGTCCAGACTGGCGGTGACCACCACCTTGTCGATATCGGCGGGCACCTGGCGGGTGGCGATCCGGATGGTATTGGGCGGTTGCGCGGTGACGCCCGGCCCGTTCGGCTGGTTGTAGAAGATGAAATCATTGTCGGAGCGGACTTTTCCCGCGGCGGTGAGCAGCAGCGCCGCCACATCCACCGGCGCCGACGCGGTGACCTCGACGACGACCTCGTCGGTATCGATCGGCGCATTCGCGCCCTTGGTCAATTCCATTGTCTGCCTTATCTCCCCGTTTCCTCAACGGTAGCCCCGTATCGTCGGCGAATGAACAACAACGGAGCGGTGTTCGCCGGACTGTCGACGCTCGATCTCGCCTATGCCGTGCCGCGGTATCCGGCCGAGGACAGCAAGACCCAGGCCGATGAGCTGTTCCTCGGCGCGGGCGGGCCGGCCGCCAATGCGGCGGTGGCGTACGCGTTCCTGTCCGGCCGGGTGCCCACGCTGGTGACGGCGCTCGGCAAACATCCACTGGCGGAACTGATTCGCGGTGATCTGCAGCAGCACGGGGTGGGGATCACCGATCTCACGCCGGACGGTGATCAGCAGCCGCCGGTGTCCTCGATCATTGTCGCCACCGCCGCGGCCACCCGCACCATCGTGTCGCTGGACGGGTCCCGGGTGCATGCCCCGTTCGACAGCACCGCCGCCGAACATCTGCATCATGCGGCGGTGGTGCTGCTGGACGGCCACTATGCCGAGCCCGCACTGCGTCTCGCGGCGGCGGCGCGGCGGGCGGGCGTACCGGTGGTGCTGGACGCCGGACGATGGCGCGCGGTGCACACCGAACTACTACCGCTGGTCGATATCGCCATCTGTTCAGCGGCCTTCACACCGCCTGGTGTGCAGGCGGATTCGGATGATGCGGTGGTCGGCCACCTGCACGGTGTAGGCGTGCCGCAGGTCGCGATCACCCATGGCGCGCAACCGATCACGTACTCGATGCCGGGTGAACGCGGCACGATCGCGGTGCCGGCGACCGAGGCGGTGGATACGCTGGGCGCGGGCGATATTCTGCACGGCGCCTTCTGTCACTTCCTCACCGCGGCTGAGCCTTTCCCGCTCGCACTGCGGCACGCGGCGGAGGTGGCGACGCGGTCCTGCGCTTCGGTCGGCACGCGGGCCTGGATGCGCCGCTAGACGATGCGGTAGGCCCGGCCGGATTTGCGCAGCACCAGATCGGCACGCAGCCGGGTGCCCTCGACGAGCCGGGCATTGACCAGATCACTCTGCGCGACTTTGATTTTCGCGGCCTCCGGAGTGCGGCCGCCGCGAATATGCCTGCGCAGCAGGCGCTGTTCGATGATCGGGCGCGGGACGTCCAGGTACCAGGTCTCGTCGAGCAGCGGGCGGACGGCGGACCAGCCGGGGCTGATGTCATCGTCGAGCAGCAGATAGTTGCCCTCGGTGATGGCAATGGTCTGCTGGTCGAAAACGACTCCGCCGGGGACGGGTTCGTGGATTTCACGGCTGTAGGTGGGCCAGGGCACCGGGCTGCCGAGAGGCGCGCAGCGCAGCGTGCGCAGCAGGTCGACGTACGCCCCGGCGTCGAAGGTATCGGGTTCGCCCTTGCGGCTCATGTCCCCGAGCGCGACCAATTGCGCATTGGTGAGATGAAAGCCGTCCATGGGCGCGACTTCGGCGATCGCCGCACCCTCCGCCAGATTGAGTTCATCGCGAACGCCACGGGCAAGAGTGGATTTGCCCGCACCAGGCGGTCCGGCGATCCCGAGGACGAATCGGCCGGAATGACCGTCCGCCCGCCGCCGGATACGCGCCGCGAGTTCCGCCAGGGAAGTTTCGACACTGCCGCGGTTCACGGGGGCCAACCTTACGTAATCACCGGGCGCCCCGGGGTATGGCGCGCACCAGTGCCTCCAGGTCCTCTTCCAGCACCCGGAACAGCCGGTAGGAGACCACGAAGGCCAGGATGCCGCCCACGCTCAACCACCGCACGGGCACGATCACCAGTTCCAGATCGACCGGCGAGACGAAGGTCGCGGTGGCCACGCCGAGCAGCGGCACCGAGGCCGCCGCGGCCAGATACACACTGCTGCGCCGGGCCAGCGCCGCGAGTTGCCGCCGGTCGGCCGCGCCCACCGCACCGCGCGCCAGCAGCTGCGGATACAGCGAGCGCACCGAATACACCGTGATCAGGAAGTACGGATACGCCAAAGCGATAGCCGCACAGACCAGTTGGGCCGCGAGGAAATGCGCGAAGGTGTGCCGCGGCAGATGCGCCCCCGCGGCCGACAGCGCCAGCGGCCACACCACGCCCGCGATCATCCAGGCCGCGAACGGCACCCATACCGCCCGCTCCCCGATCAGCAGGGTGTCGGATCGGGCCCGCGCCAGTTCGGCGGCGCTGTACCGGCGGCCGTGCGCCAGCCGGTAGGACACGGTGAGCGGCCGCCGGGCCAGCCAGAAGAGCAGCAGCGCGGCGAGCGGGAAGGCGATGGCATTGTTCACCAGCGCGACCGTCTCGAAGCGGTGCTGGTCCGCGATCGGCATGCGGTCCACGATGAGGCTCTGATTGAGCCGGATGTTGTACATGCTCGCCAGCGCATTCGGCAGCCCGACGCAGACGGCCGCAATGGGCACCGGCCAGCGCCGGGCCCGGACGCGCAGGCTCTTCGGCGGTGGGTCCACCAGATCGCGGGCGCGGGCGTCCAGGCACAGGTCGAGCTGTCCGGCCAGGTCCGCGCCGTTCTGCCAGCGGCTCTCGGGTTCGGGATGCAGGCATTCCAGCAGTACGCGCCGAAGTGCGGCCGGGGTGTCCGCGGGCAGCGCGGCAAGCGCGGACTCCGGCACCCCCGCCCGCCGCCGGGCCAGCATGTCGGTCACCACCTCGTGCCCCGGCGCACCGTCCGGTGCCGGATCATCGAAAGGTGCTGTGCCGGTGAGCATCTCCCATAGCAGTACAGCGAGCGAATAGATATCGCTCCGAGTGTCGGGCAATGTCGCGGTGGGATCGAGCCGGGCCGCGAGCGCCTCCGGCGACCGCCAGCGCAGCCCGGCCGGATCATCCGCCGTCACACCCGCGGCACCGGGCAGCCCGGTATTCCAATACAGCGCCCCGAGCGCGAAATCCGCCAGCTTCGGCACGCCCTCCGCCGTGAAAAGCACATTGCCGGGCCGAATATCGTGATGCTGCACCCCGTGCCGCTCGGCATGATCGAGCGCCTCCGCCAATCGCCGCCCCACCCACGCCACCGTCTCCGGCCAGCTCAATGCCGAAATATCCCGCCGCACCCGGGAATCCGCCGGCCGAATCTCGCCCCGCTCCTCCATGGCCGCATCCACCGCCCGCAGCAGCAGCGCTCCCCCGAACGCAGTCCCCTTCGCCACCGTGCCGATATCCCCCGCGACCTGAATGTGTGCGCCCGCCGCATGCGCCTCGTCTGCACCCGCTCCGGCGTCCCCGACAGTCCCGGTCCCATCGGCGGCCCCGGCGGCAAGGGCAGCTTCGACACGATCGAACTGCTCAGGACTCCCGGAATACGATTCGGCGCCCGAACTTTCCGCCACTCCGGGCGCGTTCACCGCGACGGATACCGCTGGGCCGGAGACCGCGGCTGCCCGTCGGGCGCGCAGGAGGGTGAGGACGCCTTCGGCGGTGCCGCCGGGGAGGTACTGCATGTACAACAGGCGCAAAGGTTTTCCGGTGCTGCCGTCGGCGATGAGCCGCTGATCGAAGACGCGGACTATGTAGTGGTGGTCGAGTTGGGCGACGGTGGGGGCGTCGCTGTCGCCGCCGGGTTCGACGCGGACGGCGACGAGGCGCTGCATGGAGAGCTGGCGGGCCAGGAACATGCGGCTGTTCTCGGCGCCGCCCAGATCCGTGAGCAGGTCGAAATCGTCCAGGCGGCGGCCGATTTCGATGCCCTCGGGGAGGGTGGGCGCCGGGGCCGCAGCGGCACCGTCGGCATCGGCGAAACGGCGGCGGATCTCCCCCGCGACCTCCGGGTACTCGGCGCTGAAGGTTTCGATGTCGAGGGGCCGGTAGCGGCTGCGGACCAGGTATTCCTCGCACACCAGATCGGCGAACTCCGGACTGTCGCTGACTTCGGGAAATTCCCTGCGGTAGTCCGCGATTCGCTTCTCCAGGCCCGCCCGCCGCCACCGCTGCCGCATATCGATGCGCACCAGCGTGGCGAGAACGTCCAGCCGCAGTTCCCGGCCTTCGGGCACATACACTTCCAGTCGCGGCGGCTCCTCGCGATCACCGCGCAGCGTGGACTCCCAGTCCGCGGCGAAACGCGAGACTGCCAGTCCCGGAGACTCGTTCACGATCCGGCGCCCGTCGGTTCCCCGGCATGATGCACCCGATGCCCCGGCGCCACCACACGCTCCAGCGCCTGCAGATCGGCCTCGAGGGCCCGGAACAGCACGTACACACCCACGAATGCCACGATCCCACCGACGCTGAGCACTCGCACCGCGACGATCACGAGCGGAATGTCGGTAGGCGGCAGGAAGGTCACGCCCGCCACGGCAAGCAGCGGCACCGAGGCCGCCACCGCCAGATACGTGGTGCAGCGGCGGCCCAGCCGGCGCAGCCAGACGGCATCCTCGGCGCTGATATCGCCGTGCCGCAGGAAGATCGGATAGATGCAGCGCACCAGATAGAAGGTGACCAGGAAGAACGGATACGCGACGGCCATGGCCCCGCACACCACGATCGACACCACGAAGTGCACCATGCCGCGGGTCGGTATCTCACCGGTGGCCAGGCGCAGGGCGATCGGAAAGGTGACGCCCGCCAGCACCCAGGCGGAGAACACCACGAACGAAATGCGTTCCCCGCACAGCAGTACATCGGCGCGGGCCCGCCGCAGCGTCTCCGGATCGTAGACGCGGCCCTTGCGCAGCCCGCGCGGTACCGAGATCACATACCGGCACAGGTAGATGATCAGCGCGATGCCGATCGGATAGAACAGCCCGTTCACCGTCGCGGTGACGAGGGTGAACGTGTGCTGGGCGTCGGCCGGGAGGCGGTCGATGATCAGCGTGTTGTTGTGCATGATGTTGTACACGGTGGCGATCAGGTTCGGGATCGCGACGGCAATGGTCACCAGCGGAATCAGCCACGGCCGCAACCGCATCCGCCAACTGTGCGGCGGCGGGTCGACGAGATTGCGGGCGCGTTCGTCCAGGCACATCTCCAGCTGGGCGGCGAGCAGCGCGCCGCTGCTCCAGCGGTCCTCGCGATCGGGCGCGAGGCAGGTGAGCAGGACCCGGCGCAGCGCGGCCGGGCAGTTCCCGGGCACCCGTTCCAGCGCGGCCGCGTCGACTCCGCCGCGCCTGCGGTCCAGCATGGCCTCCAGGGTGGTGCGGTCGCCGTGGTCGCCGGGTCCGGCGGTGGAATCGTCGAATGGTTTTGCGCCGGTGAGCAATTCCCACAGCACCACGCCGAGCGAGAAGATATCGGCGCGGGTGTCCAGGTCGGCGGCGGCGCGGGCGCGACCCGGGTGGCAGGCCTCCAGCTGTTCCGGCGACATGTAGGACAGCGATCCGCCGAAGTAGGCCACCGGGCTGGCGTCGTCGAGATTGCGGCTGAAGCTGATATTGAAATCGGCCAGTTTCGGCACGGCTTCGGCGGAGAGCAGCACATTGGCGGGCTTCACATCGCGGTGCAGCACCCCGTGCCCGTCGGCGTAATCGAGCGCTTCGGCGAGCCTGCGGCCCAGCCAGGCAACGGTTTCCGGCCAATCCAGCCCGGCGAGCTCGGCGCGCACACTGGAATCGGTGGGGCGGATCTCGCCCTTCTCCTCCATGGCGGCGTCGACGGCGTCGAGCAGCAATTGCCCGCTGCGTTCGGCGTTCGGGGTGGCGCGCACCCAGCGCAGCACGCTGAGCAGGGTGCCGCCGGGCAGGAACTGCATGTACAGCAGCCGCAGCCGTCGCCCGGATTCGGTGCGGATACCGGAGATGATCCGCTGATCGAACACCCGCACGATGTAGTCGTGATCGAGCTGCGCGAGCGTCTGCGGTTCGGTCCCGTGATCGGCCGAGACCTTCACCGCCACCAGCCGTTGCAGCGACCGCTGCCGCGCCAGGAACACCCGCGCGAAGGCGCCGCTGCCCAGCTGGGTGAGCAGATCGAAATCGTCTATGCTCTGGCCGATTTCGATGCGGTCGAGCAGTTCCCCGGTTTCGGGTGTGCTGAGACCGCCGCCGGTGGCCCGGGTGCCGTCGTCCGGCTGGAGGGTCGGCTGCGCGGCGTCGGTGTGCTGGGTGAGTTCACCGGCTTCCGGGACCCGCGTGCTGTCCCCGTCGAGCGGAGTCCCGGCGTGCGTGGATTCGCCGAATGCGTCTGTGCCCCGGCTGGATTCATCGAGCGGTCCGCCGACGAAGGTGGATTCGCCGAAGGCGTCCCCGGCGGCGCGGGTGAGCTCGTCGAGCACCTGCGCGGCCCGGGTGAATTCCTCGGACGGTGCGCCCGCACGGGTGGACTCGTCCCCGCCCGCGCCGATGGGCTCGCCCCCGCCCGCCGCCGTCGCCTCCCCGGTCGGGGATTCACCGAGCCCTGCCCGGGTGGATTCCTCCAGCGCCGCCCGCCGGGTGCTCTGGTCCTCGTCATCGGCATCGGCATTGAGCAGTTCCCGCAGCTCGGATGCCTGGTCCGGATATTCGCGCAGGCAGTCGCGCGGGTCCACGCGGGCGCCGCTGTGCCGGCGGATGACGAATTCCTCGTACACCAGCCCGGCGGGCAGATCCGCCGGCGTGAGTTCGGGGAACTCCGCACAATATTCGGTGAGCCGCTTCCGCGGCCGATCGGGCGTAGCGCCCGGTCGGCGCAGCCAGCGATGCCGCATATCCACCCGGATCAGGTCCAGCAGCGCGGCGCGGCGCAGGGCGCTGGCATCGGGCAGGAAGTCGGCGATCTCCGGCGGCGCGGCTCCGGCGCCCCAGGCCGCCGTGAAGGCGGCGATCACACTGAATTCCGTTCCGGCCGAGTGACGGCCGGAGCGCTGCTCGGAACCTGAAGCCATGTCCGCATCCCTCTGGCTCGAGTACGGATAATAATCCGCCACACCCGACATCATCATCCCCGAGCAATTGCCGGAATGATAACTTGCGGCTGAACAGCGGATCACCCGATTTCGAACTCGAGGCGACGGGGGAACACCAGCATGTACGACGAGGGCACCGCGCTAGCGGGGCTCACCGCGGTGAGCGAGGCAGCAGTGAATGCGAACGATAAGACCGATAAGAACATCGATCTCGAAGCGCAACCGACCGCAGACAGCGACACCGGCTCGACCTCCCCCCTCCCCGCCGACCCCCTCGCCCAGGCCCCCGAAGTCCTCGATTCCCCAGCTCTCGCCGCAGCGGTCCCCGCGGATTCGGTCCACACAGCCCCCGATGACTCGGTCGCACCGGCCCTCCTGGATTCGGGCGCGCCGGACCCCGCGGAGTCGGATGCGGCCGATATCGCCCTGGACTCCCTCCCGCCGCTGGACACCACGACCGCGATCGGTATCGCCGCCGCCGTGCAGAACGGTTCGGTGACCGCCGAACAGATGGTCGAGCAGGCCCTGGGCCGTATTCACGCGCTGGATCGGAAACTGAACGCCTTCAGCCTGGTTCGCGACGATGCCGCCCGCGCCGAGGCGCGGGCGCTGGCCGAGCGCCCGGATCTGGATGTGCTGCCGCTGGCCGGGGTGCCGGTCGCGGTGAAGAACAATATCGATGTGCGGGGTGAGGTGACCCGGGCCGGTTCCCGGGCGGGCACGGATGCGCCCGCGGCCGCCGATCATGTGATCGTGCGCCGACTACGGTCGGCCGGCGCGGTCATCGTCGGCCTCACCACGGTTCCCGAATTCGGCCTCTGGGGTGTCACCGATACCCCGGATCGCATTACCCGCAGTCCCTGGAATCCCCGCTTCAGCGCGGGCGGTTCATCGGGCGGTTCCGGCGCCGCGGTCGGCTCCGGCATGCTCGCCGTCGCGCACGGCAACGACGGCCTGGGTTCGGTGCGCATTCCCGCCGCCTGCTGCGGTGTGGTCGGCATGAAGCCGGGCCGCGGCCTGGTGCCCGCCGACGTCGGCGTGGATTCCTGGGGCGGCATGACCGAAAACGGTGTACTGGCAACAACTGTCGCGGATGCGGCGCTGATGCTGTCGGTGCTCGCCGACCGTCCCGCACTCGCCGAACTGGGTTCGCCCAAAACGCTGCGCATCGGCCTGGCCACCGCGCCGCCGATCGCGCTGTCCCGGGTGGATCGCGCCTGGATCGCGGCGGCCGATCGCGCCGCCTCCGCCGCGTCGCTCGCCGGGCACACCATCGGTGTGGCCGAACTCCCCTATCAGGGTGCGACTTTCGCGCTCGCGCTGCGCTGGCTGGCCAATGCCGCGCGCGAGGCCGCCGTCGTCCCGCATCCGGAACTGCTGCAGCGCCGCACCCGCACCCATGTGGCGCTGGGCAGGCTGGTGCTGAAATCCGGAATCCTGCGCCCGGCTCAGGTGGATCGGGTGGAGGCGCGGCTGCTCGATTACTTCGAGCGCTACGACGTGGTCATCACCCCCACGCTCGCGGGACCGCCGCCCCGGGCCCGCCGCTGGCATTCCCGGCCGTGGCCGGCCAATGTTGCTGCCAGCGTGAGGTTCTCACCGTTCACACCGCTGTGGAATCTGGTCGGCTGGCCCGCCATTTCGGTGCCGATGGGTGTGCACCCGCGCACCGGGACGCCCTTGGCCGCACAGCTGGCGGGCCCGCCCGGCAGCGAAGGCACGCTGCTGGAGTTGGCGGCCCAGCTCGAGGCCGCACAACCGTGGCAGCGCACCGCACCCTGAGAGCTGCTCCCGCCGCACAGCTTCCTCGTCACAGCTCCCCCGTCTGCATACAAGAAGAGGCAGTCCCGCCGGTTCAGGCGGTACTGCCTCTTTTCGTTGTTGCCCGCACGGTGACGGCATTGCCTCCGACTCATTGCCGTCGCCCGCTCGGGCTCGGTCGCTACTGTGCGGCGACCGGCTCCCGATCGGCGAAACCGCCGTCGAGCACGCGGGCCGCGAACTCGAGGATGGTCGGTCGATCATCGTCGGCGCGCCAGGCGACGGCGAGTTCGCACGGTGCCAGTCCGGAGACGGGTCGTGCGGTCAGGCCGGGCCAGCGGTACATCGGCACATTGTTCTCGGCGAGCAGGCAGACACCGAGTCCGAGGGAGACCGCCTCGAGGCGCTCCTCGGCGGTGGCCGCTTCCGCGCCGATCTTGGCCTGGCGACCGCCGCGGGCGTCGGCGCCGAGCCAGAAGTCACGGGCCGCACCGGCTTCGGCGGGCATCGCGACGAAGGCTTCGTCGGCGAGATCCGCGAATTCGATGGTCTCCTGGTTGGCCAGTGCGTGGTTCTCCGGCAGCAGCACCCACCGTGGCTCGGTACGCAGCACCTGCCAGCGGTAGCGGCCGGTGTCGGGTACGGGCAGCCACATGAGCGCCAGATCCGCCTGGCGGCCCGCCAGGCCACTGGACGGGTCGGTCCAGGACGCGGAGTGCAGGGCGAGCCGATGCCCGCTGGCGCTCTCCAGATCCGTGATCAACCCACGCCCGATGGAGGACTGGATGCCTACGCGCAGCACCTCACCGGCCTCCTGCAGGGCGACGTTGGTGACCTCCCAGAGCTCGAGGATGCGCCGGGCGCCCTCGAGCAGTTCTTTGCCTGCGACAGTCAGTGCCACACTGCGCTGATTGCGGTCGAACAGGACCACGTCGAGCTGACGCTCCAGCTGCCGAATCTGCCGGGACAGTGTCGGCTGTGCGATGTGCAACCGCTGGGCGGCGTTGGTGAAATGCAGTTCCTCAGCGACGGCGACGAAATACCGCAGGTCGCGCAAATGCGGGTCCATAGCCCCTTGCTATCAGAATCGGTCTTGAATTGCCAGCGGTATCCGACCCAAAAGTTTGAATGAGAAGCGGAAAACAGCCGTCAGGTTTGTTACAGACAGCATAGGTCCAGCCCGAAACATTCCGGTAACCGGCACCGCGAACTCCTGGCCATTGCGCCTTGTGGGCGGCTCCGGAATCCATACGGACATGTGACCAGCAGTAACACAAACCACGCTACACACCCCCGCCGACCGGCGCGACTCCACCGCCGACACCCAGCAACAGCCCCTGGCTACCGTCCACGCGGTAACCCTCGAGCGGCAGTGAGTTTCCTCACATCAAGGCAAAAGCCGCCCGCCGGAAAGGCAGGCGGCTCAGCCGCGAAGATCGATTCCAGGCGCCGGAAGCGGCGCCGCGGAGAGTTTTCTAGCCCCCGTAGACCTTCGGGTCCAGGGTGCCGATGTAGGGCAGATCGCGGTACCGCTCGGCGTAGTCGAGGCCGTACCCGACCACGAACTCGTTCGGGATATCGAAACCGACCGCCATCACGTCCACCTGGGTGCGCAGCGCGTCCGGCTTGCGCAGCAGCGTCACGACCTCGAGCGAGGCCGGATTGCGGCTGGAGAGATTGCGCAGCAGCCAGGACAGCGTCAGACCGGAGTCGATGATGTCCTCGACGATCAGCACATTGCGCCCGGCGATGTCCTTGTCCAGATCCTTCATGATCCGCACCACGCCCGAGGACGAGGTGGAGGACCCGTAGGACGAGACCGCCATGAACTCCATCTGGGTGGGCACGGTCAGCTTCTTGGCCAGATCCGTCATGAAGAAGATGGCGCCCTTGAGCACACCCACCAGCAGCAGATCACCCTCGGGCGAATCGGCGGGATAACGCTTGGCGACCAAGGCGGCCAGCTCGTCGATCTTTTCCGCGATCTGGTCTTCGCTGATCAGCACTGACGCGATGTCATCCCCGTACACGTCCGCTGGTTTCCCTTCAGTGATGATGTCGACCCCGATCAGATTCGCCGTGGTCCGAGCCCAGTATGAGCCTGCCATGTTCACGCGCGGCAACCAACCTGGTCCCGGTGGCCGAACCGGACACCGCGACCCCGCCCTGCCCATGCCAGTCGGTGACCAGCGCCTCCACCGCACGTAAATTGCTGTCGGTCAATGATTTTGCGCCGCCGCCCAGCAGCCAGGCGCGAATGACGCGCCGCCGCAGCGCGGGCTCGGCAGTGGTGAGCGTCTCGAGCTCGAGCCCACTGCCATCACGGACTGCTTCCAGCAAATTCTCGGCGACCGAATCCAGGGCCGCGCAGTCCTCCCGCAGCTGGGCGGCGGTGCGGGCCAGCGCGGCCGCCACTCCCCCGCCGAGCACCTCCTCCAGCAGCGGCAGCACCTCGGTGCGCAACCGGACCCGGGTGAACTCCGGCGCGCTGTTGTGCGGGTCCTCCCAGGGCGTCAGCCCGAGATCCGTGCACAGCTGCCGGGTCACCGCGCGCCGCACTCCCAGCAGCGGCCGCCCCCACGGTTCCGCGAACTCCGTCATGCCCTGGATCGAGCGGCCGCCGGACCCGCGCGCCAATCCGAGCAGCACGGTTTCGGCCTGATCGTCGAGGGTGTGCCCGAGCAGTGCGGGCAGCCCGTCCCGAGCCTCGTCCAGCGCCGCATAGCGCGCCCGCCGGGCCGCCGCCTCGATGCCACCGGCACTCCCGACCTCGACGGCAAGCACCCGTGCCGTGCGGCAGCCCAGACGCAGCGCTGTGGCGGCAGCCTCCGCCGCCACAGCGCCGGACCCGTCCTGCAACCGGTGATCCACGACAAGGGCATCCACGGCCTCGGCCTCCGCCACGGCGGCAGCGGTCAATGCCAGCGAGTCCGCCCCGCCCGACAGTCCGATCGCCACCACCCCGACCGGGGCATACCGGCTCAGCCAATCTCGCACGGCATGACGCATTTTCAGCGCCGCACGCGTCTCAGGCAGCCGAGGACGAGAGTTCACGCCCCGATCGTCGCACGCCCGCACCGCTCATCGACCCGGCACATAGCCTGTTCAGCCCACTCGGCACCGGCACGGCCGGAGTCCCCCGTCATTCCGGCATGCTTTCGGCCGGAATCTACGCACAGCGGCAGCCGCGGACCTGTGGATCCCGGCCGAAAGCGCGCCGGGATGACGAGGGTGGCTCAGCCCAGGACGCGGGTGACCCAGCGGTGCGGTTCGCCGATCTCGTCGGTGCGCGGGAGGGTTTCGGCGTCGGTCCAGATGGTGTTGAAGCGTTCCATGCCAACGGTGTCCACCACCTCGTCGACGAAGGCCTTGCCCCGAACGTATTGCGCCACTTTGGCATCCATGCCCAGCAGCGCGCGCAGTAGTCGCTGCAGCGGATTACCGGGCCGTTTGCGGCGCTGGTCGAAGGCCGAGCGAATGCGGGTGACCGACGGGACCACGGCCGGGCCGACGGCATCCATGATGTGGTCGGCGTGACCCTCGAGCAGGGTGCCGAGCATGAGCAGGCGGTCCAGGGCCTCGCGCTGTGGTTCGGCCTGGGTGGCGCGCAGTAGTCCGACCATGCCGCCGGCCGGATCCTCGATCCCGCGGCGGCGATCCCTAACGGCCTCGGCCAGGCGGCCGAGCACATCGGCCATGGGCTCGTCCCCGGCCTCGCCGAGCAGTTCGACATTGCGCTGCATGTAGTCGGCCAGCCAGGGCGCGGAGGAGAACTGCACCCGGTGCGTGACCTCGTGCAGGCACACCCAGAGCCGGAAGTCGCTGGGCGGCACACCGAGTGCGCGTTCCACGGCCATGATGTTGGGCGCGACCAGCAGCAAGGTGCCGTCGGGCCCGCTGAACGGGTCGTACTGCCCGAGTATGGCGGTGGACAGGAAGGCCAGCATGGCCCCGGCCTGCAGTCCGGCCGGCTTACCGGCGAATCTGCCCTTCGCGCCGGATTCGACGCCGGTGCCGGTGAGCTGCGCCATGGATTCGGCGGCGGCGGCGATCCAGCCCGGCCGGTCCACGATGCGGGCCTCGGGTATCGCGGAGCTGTCGAGCAATCGGCTCACCTCGCGCACCGGGCCCTCGGCCCGCCGGGAGGCCGCGGCCAGCTCGACGACCGCCTGTTCGGCGGAGTACCTGGAGGTTTTCGGCCCCGACGGCACCAGCAGGGTGCCGGTGCGGGCGGCCAGACTCCAATCGACGGAACCGGCCAGCCCGGATTTGGCGGGGCGGGGCAGTTCGCGAATTCCGGTGCTCACCAACGCCTCTCCACGATCATCAGCGCCCGGCCGGGCGGCAGGGAGTTCGGGTCCGGTCATAGTCATCCACCCGTCAGGAGCAGCCACAATTGCGCAGTGTGGTCGCGATGGCGTCCAATGCCGGGCGGCTCTGTTCGGGCAGCCGCTGATTCGACATCAACGCGAAGGTGAGTACGCGCCCATCGTGGTCCAGCACATACCCCACCAACGCGCTTGCCACGTCCAGAGTTCCGGTCTTGGCTCGAACCCAGCCCGCGCCCACCCGATCCTGGCCCGTATAGCGGTCCGACAGCGTACCGGTGGCGCCGGCGACGGGCAGGTAGTCCAGCAGGGTCGCGAGCGGGTCGTCGGCCGTGCCCGCGGCACTGACGCCGGAGGAATTCGACTGTCCGCCACCATTGTTCGGCAGCGCGGCCACGGTGACGATGCGGTCCAGCAGCCGCGGCGGAATGGTGTCGTCCACCGAGAGCCCGCTGGCATCGTGCAGGGCGAGGCCGGTGGTATCGAATCCGGCGGCGCGCAGGGTCGTGGCCATGGCGTTCACCGCTCCGGTGAACGAGGCCTCCGAGCCGGTGGCGAGGGCGATTTCGCGGCCGATCGCCTCGGCGAGCACATCGTCGGAGTCAACCATCATGTCCCGCAACCGATCCCGCAGCGGTGCGGACTGCACGGAGGCGAGCTTCGCCGCACCCGTGGGCGCCGTGCCCAGATGCACCTTGCCGGGATCGATACCGAGTTCGGTGGCGAGCTGCCGACCGGCGTCCAAACCCGGTGTGGCACTGCGCGGGGAGTAATCCTTCAGCGCGCTCTGCCGGCCGCCGTCGATCATGACCGAATCGATGGGTGCGATGGAACCGCCCGCGATATCCGCCGGATCCCAGCCCTGTGCCATCGAGGATCCGGTGAAGGCCGAGGTGTCGACCGCGATGCTGTCGGCCCGATGACCGGAATTCTTCAGCTGCGTCACCAGATCCGACAGTCGCGCACCGTTGGTGTAGTAGCCCTTGCCGTCCGGCTGCGCGGTCAGCGTGGGGTCGCCGCCGCCGACGAGCACGATCTCACCGGGCGCCGTACCGGCGACGACCTGCGTAGTCACCCGGTGGTCGGGCGGTAGCGCCAGCAGCGCCGCGGCGGTGGTGAGCACCTTGGCGGTGGAGGCCGGAATCATCGGCTTGTCGGGATCGGCGGTCCACAGCACGTTCCCGCTACCGGCATCGGAGACCGATCCGGCGAAGACGCCCAGATCCGGATTGCCGACCACCGGCGCGAGGGCCGCTGCCAGGCCTTTCGCGCCCGGAGCCGGTGCGGTCGCGGGCGCCGGAGCGACCTGCGGCAAGGGCTTGACCGGCGAGGGCTGCGCGGCGATCGTCAAACCTCCGTGCCGGAATTCCTCCGTCCACGGTTTCAGCGTCACGATCACCCCGGCAGCCACACCCACCACAACGACCAGGGCGGATGCCACTACGATCCAGGTTCTGCGACGCCGCTTGGCTTCCAGCCCACCGATGTTCTGCTTGTTCCGAGCCACCTGCCGCTGTCTCCCTGATACCTGTGATGGGGATAGGCCCGAGCGTCCCTGCCGGACCCACGTACCCGGGCACCACACTATCCTCGTTGCGCAGTCGTTCCCCCGAACGAGCTGGCGAGTCGGCAGCCATACCCGCACCGAAGAAGGAGATGACGTGGAGTTCGACGTCCTCATCGAGATCCCCCGGGGTCAGCGCAATAAGTACGAGGTAGACCACAAGACCGGTCGGATTCGTTTGGACCGCTACCTCTACACCCCGATGATGTACCCGGCCGACTACGGCTACATCGAGAACACCCTCGGCTCCGACGGTGATCCGCTGGACTGCATGGTGCTGCTCCCCGAGCCCGTGTTCCCCGGTGTTCTCGTGGAGTCCCGCCCGGTCGGCGTGCTGATCATGAGCGACGAGGCCGGCGGCGACGAGAAGGTCGTGGCGGTGCCCGCCGGCGACAAGCGCTGGGACCACATCCAGGACGTCGAGGACATCCCGGAGTTCCAGCGCAAGGAGATCGCGCACTTCTTCGAGCGCTACAAGGACCTGGAGCCCGGCAAGTGGGTCAAGGTCGAAGGCTGGGAAGGCCGTGACAAGGCCGAAAGCCTGTACGTCGAGGCGGTCCAGCGGCTGAAGGACCAGGGCGAGCACTGATTTCGCCTGTTGTACGAAGTGGGTGGCGCAGAAACGCGCCACCCACTGCTGTTTTCGAGCCGCTGTTTTCGGATGATCAGCCGATGCCGGCGGCCGGTTCGGCCGGGGCGTCGCCCACGGTGGTGCGCAGCGGCACCTCTTTCCAGAACGCGACCAGCACCAGCGCCACCAGCGCCACCGCCGAGGTGGTCAGAAAGACCGTGGACAGCGATTCCGCGAAGCCGACCTGGAAAGGCTTGGCCAGCACCGGATTCAAGCGCTGAATCACCGAACTGTCGGCCAGTACGTGCTGCGCGGCCGAGGTGTCGTGATTGAGCAGACCCTGCGAGAGCGCCATATCCGCCGGATTGCCGTCGGTTCTGCCATTGAGCAGCGCCTGCTGGAACTTCTGATCATGTCCTGCCGCAATGAGTTCGGTGCGGATATTCGGCGCCAGCCGGGTGAACAGCACGGACAGGAATACCGCCGCGCCCAATGTCCCGCCGATCTGCCGGAAGAAGGTGGCCGCGGCCGTCGAGACGCCCATATCCTTGGGCGGCAAGGCATTCTGCAGTGCGATGATGAGCGGCTGCATGAGATTGCCCAGTCCGAATCCCACGCACAGCATGAACAGCACCACGATCCAGTACGCGGTATCGGCGCGCAGATAGTGCAGCAGGAACAGGCCGAGGGTGATCATGCCCGCGCCGATCAGCGTGTACGCGCGGTAGCGGCCGGTCCGCGAGATCAGCTGCCCGGAGACCACCGAGCCGACCATCATGCCCAGCACCATGGGCATCATCTGCAGGCCGCCGATCATCGGGCTGGCTCCGCGCACCGCCTGTAAATACTGTGGCAGCAGCAGAATTCCGCCGAACATGCCCGCGCCCACCACGAACGAGATGACCACGCCGAGCGCGAAGGTGCGGTTCCGGAAGATGCGCAGCGGAATCAACGCGGCGTCCCCGAGCATTCGCTCCACCCGGACGAAGACGATCACGCCGACCACGCCGACCGCATAGCAGAGCACCGATCGCACACTGCCCCAACCCCATTCGCGCCCCTGCTGGGCCACGATGAGCAGTGGTGTGAGCGCGATGGCCAGTACCGCCGCACCCCAGTAGTCCACCCGGTCCGGCGATCGCTCCCGCACCGGCAGGTGCAGGGCGCGGGTCACCACCACCAGGGTGAACAGCCCGATGGGCACATTCACCAGGAATACCCAGCGCCAGCCCGCAATGCCGAGAATGCTGTCCTGCCCGGCGAACAGCCCGCCGAGCACCGGCCCGACCACACTGGAGGTGCCGAATACCGCCAGGAAATAGCCCTGGTACTTGGCCCTTTCGCGCGGACTGACGATATCGCCGACGATGGTGAGCGCCAGCGACATCAGCCCGCCCGCGCCCAGCCCCTGCAGCGCCCGGAACGCGGCCAGTTCGTACATCGACTGCGAGAACGCGCTCAGCAGCGAGCCGATCAGGAAGATGGTGATGGCGGCGAGATAGAAGGGCTTGCGCCCGTACATATCCGAGAGTTTGCCGTAGAGCGGCGTGGCCAGTGTGGCCGTGATCAGGTACGCGGTGGTCGCCCAGGCCTGCAGCGAATAGCCGTTCAAATCATCGGCGATGGTGCGGATCGCCGTGGAAACAATGGTCTGGTCGAGCGCGGCCAGCAATATGCCGAGCAGCAGCCCGCTGAGTATCACCAGAATCTGCCGGTGGGTGAAACCGCCTTCACCCGTCGATTCCGTCACCTCGGATGTCGCCATGGTCAACCTCCCGGTCCCTCGCACCACGATAGGCGTCGAACCGGAGGTTGGCAGTCCTTTTCCGGCCCGGCGTCAGGGCTCGGAGACCACTCGAGACCGCTTGCGGCGCAAGCGGTCTCGGTGACCAGCGTTAGCAACGTGTTTGCCGGACCCGGAGCGCGGCACCGGACCTCGGACAGGGTTTCAGGGGCACAGCCCCTGAAAGGTTACGAGAGTTGTCATTTCCCCTGGAAGCGCGGCTCGCGCTTCTCGAAGACCGACTGAATGGCCTCGGTCAGATCCTCCGAGGGCAGGAATGCGGCATTCCAGGCCGAGACGTAGCGCAGGCCGTCGGCGACCTTGCCCACCTTGGGCTGATCCAGCACATCCTTGATGCCCTGCACCACCAGCGGCGGGTTCGCGGCGATTTCCCGCGCCAGCGCGTAGGCCGCGTCCAGCGTGGCCTCCCGATCGGCGTAGACATCGTTGATCAGGCCGATCTTCTCGGCGCGCGCGGCGTCGATGTCCTTGCCGGTATACGCGAGCTCGCGCAGATGCCCCTCGCCGATGATCCCCGGCAGCCGGTGCAGCGACCCGATATCGGCGACGATCGCCACCTTCGCCTCGCGCAGGCTGAATTTCGCGTCCGCACTGGCCAGCCGAATATCCGCGGCCGCGATCAGATCCAGGCCGCCGCCGATGCACCAGCCCGCGACCGCCGCGATGACCGGCTTGTGCGAATCGGCGACCGCGGTCACCGCGGCCTGCATGACGCGCACCTCCCGCAGGAACCCGGTCCGGGGCCCGGCCAGCGCCCGATCGGCGAGCAGCGCGCCGAACGTCGGAGCCATGGCGGGCAGGTCCAGCCCATAGGAGAAGTGCTTGCCCGCGCCCGTAAGCACAACGGCCCGCACCTCCGGATCGGCGTCGAGTTCGCCGAAGATGAGCGGCAGCTCGCGCCAGAAGTCCGGGCCCATGGCATTGCCCTTGCCGGGACCGGTCAGCGTCACGGTCGCGATGTGGTCCTTGCTTTCGACCTCGAAAGCCTTCCAATCGGTCATCGGTCCAGCGTATCGGGGGTACGGGCGGTCCGGGCGGGCGGTGTTAATCCTGTGCTAAATCTGCTGCGTCGCACTGGTTTACCGGTGGTGTCGAACGGGACGATTGAACGGTCCGCCAGCTGCACTCCCCAGTGTGGAGACTCGATGTTGATGCATCATGGAATCGGTCTCGACCGATTCAATACGCTTCCCCGGCACCGCGCGGTGCACGCCCTGTACGAATGCTGCTGCAGCATCACCTGGGCGGCCAAGATCGCCGACGGCCGGCCCTACCCCGGCTACGACGCGCTGCTCACCGCCGCCGACGGGGAACTGCACGCCCTCTCCCCCGTCGAACTCGACAGCGCCTTCGATTCGTGTGCGCACGAAACCATTTCGGAGCGCACCGTCACCGAGCTCGTGCGCATCACCCGCGCCCGGCTCGCGCGGATGCTCGGCCCCGAAGAGGGCTACCCCGAATACTGATACCCCGCACATCCACCGCAATCGCTCTACTCTGGTGCCATGCGCAGGTCCCTGCCGCCGGTCGCTTCCAAAGTCTCCGACACGCTCATCGCCCGCGGCCATCACGGGGTGATTCTCACTCAGCCGCAACCCACCCACACCGCCGCGGATGCCGCCCACGCCCTCGGCGTGGATATCGGGGCCATCACCAAATCCCTGGTCTTCCTGCTCGACGACGATCCGGTGCTGCTGCTGGTCTCCGGCGCGCACCAGGTCGACCTCGATCACACCGGTCAGCGCCTGGAAGGCACCCTCACCCGCGCACCCGCCGCCATGGTGCGGCAGGTGACCGGGCAGCCGGTCGGCGGCGTCGCCCCGGTCGGGCACCCGATCAATCTGCCCACCTTCATCGACACCGCACTGGCCCGGCATTCGGAGCTGTGGGCGGCGGGTGGGCATCCGAATACGATGTTCCGCACGACTTTTGGCGAATTAGTACGAATCACCGCAGGTCTCGCCATAGACGTGGACTGATCCCCACCCCACCCCCTACCGTCGTTTCGGGGGACCCCAAATCCGCGCAACACTTCGCACCCCCGCGCGATATTTCACACTCCCCGGAATATCCAGCCCCCGGACGACGTAGGTTCGGAATGTGACCGATTCTCCGCCGCCCGGCACCGAGCTATTCACGCACGGCGCCGACTTCCAAGCGCCCGACGACCTGAGCGGCATCACCGCCCAGCAGTACCGGGCCGCCATGCGGCACTATCCCGCCGGCGTCACCATCGTCACCCTGCACTCCGAGGCCGGTCCGGTCGGTTTCACCGCCACCTCCTTCGCCTCCCTCTCGGCGGAGCCGCCGCTCATCTCCTTCAATATCGCCGCGACCTCCTCCAGCCTCACCGCCCTGTCGAACGCCGATTCGGTGGTTGTGCACTTCCTCGGCGAACATCAGAAGCATCTGGCCCAGCGATTCAGCCGCAGCGCCGAGGAGCGCTTCACCGATCGATCGCTGTGGACCACCCTGCCGAGCAGCGAACCGGTACTGCACGGCACTCCGATCTGGGTGCGGGCCACCGTGCATCAGCTCATTCCCATCGGCGATCACACGCTTGTGGTCGGATTGGTCACGCGCGTGCACGACAACACCGAGGACGCACCCGCCGTCGGGCCGCTGGTCTATTACAACGGCGTCTACCACCGCGCCGAGATCGCCGACTGAGCCAGCGCGCTATTGCGCCCAGGTCGCATGCGCTCAGGCCGCCGAGGCCACCGTGCCGAGGCCCAGCGCCGCCAGGATGGCCGCGCTCACCTGTTCCAGCCGATCCCGCACCTTGGGCTTGCGCAGCAGCGCCACCGCGCGCGAGGCGGCGACCGCCAGCAGCACCATTTCGATTGCGGCAATGGTGCATTCGATGGCGCCGAGGCCGAGCGTGTTCGCGAAGGTCACCTGGGACAGGAACTGCGGGAGCACCGCGAGATAGAACAGCCCGACCTTCGGGTTGAAAATGCAGGACAGCAATCCCGCAGCGAATGCCGAGCGAACGGATACCCGCTGCGACTGGACCCCGTCCGCGGTGAGTTCCGGGGCGCCCGCCGCCTGGCCGCGCCGGTGTTCGAGCAGGGCGCGAACGCCCAAGTACAGCAGGTAGATTCCGCCGATCACCTTCAAGCTGCGATAGGCCGTCGCCGACTGTTCCAGCAGCGCCGCGACACCCGCCGCGACCACCACCGCCCAGACCAGCCCGCCGAACGACGATCCGACCGCCGCGGCGATACCGGGGCGGCGCCCGGCCATCGTGAAGCGCAGCACCAGAAAGGTATCCGGGCCGGGAGTGAGGGCCAGCAGTACGCACAGCCCGATAAAGCTCAGCAGCAGAGGGAAACTCACACCTCTATCGCAACGCACCCCGGCACTCCGGCGCAAGGGCGGGCCGGAGCCCCTGCGGGAGAAACAAATAGAAAGCCGCCGACCTTATCCGGAGGGAACGGCCGGCGGCTCCCCCGAGCAGCAGAGATTCAGTTCCGCGCGCTGAATTCCGCGCCCAGTTCGCGGAACACATCGGTGTTCATCGAGAACGCGAGACGAGCTTCGTCGAGCACCGGCTCGACCTCCGGACCGGCGATCGGCAGCGCGTCCAGGTTTTCCCGGTATTCGCGCTTGAACGCGGCCGGGTTGGAGATGTCGTCGAAGACGTAGAAGCGGACGCCGTCACCCTTCTTGGGCAGGTCCCACAGCTTCTCCGCAGTGCCCCGAATGACCTGTCCGCCCGAGAGATCGCCCAGGTAGCGGGTGTAGTGGTGCACCACGTAACCGGCCGGCCAGGTGCGCGCGCACTCGTCGATGCGGGCGGCGTAGGCGGCGGTGGACGGCAGGGCCACCAGTTCATCGCGCCAGTTCGCGCCACCGAGGTGGGCGAGGTCGATTTCGAGGGCCGCCAGGCGATTCAGCTCCGGCTTGACGAACGGCCCGGCGATCGGGCCGGAAGCCAGTGCGGCGGAATTCTTTTCGAGGGCGTCGTAGACGAACCAGAGCTGCGAGGTGTAGCGGTAGAAGGCCTCGACGCCGAGCTTCCCCTGCAGCAGATCGCTCATGAACGTGGAGTGTTCGGCCTCGGTGTGCTGCTGCTCGGTCGCGGAACGAATGAGCGTCGAGAACGGCGCGGTATCCAGCATGGTCGAGCTCCTCGTTTCGAACCGGGGGCGCCCACCTTTGGCTACCCTAACTTCCCCCTTGACGATACGCGTCAGCAACGATCGCGCGATTCGAACTTTGCGGCCCACCCACTCCAACTTTCGGATGATTTTTCCGAAGGGGTTGACAAGACCCCGGCACATCTGCCAGCCTTCCACATCAGGTCATGAGTACCAGCGTCAAGCCCTGGCTAGCTGGTCGGCAACCCTCCTCCGCGGTGGGGTGCTCCAGGTGACGACCGGGCCGCCGCCCGACCGGGCGCGGCAAGCGCGGACTCTCGATCACTCTTTTTCTGATCGCGCGTCCCTTGCCCGAATGGGATTTCGTGATGACTGCATTTGCCGACCAGTCCTGTGCCGCTCTCGCCACCGTCTCCGGTTGTGATCTGCGGGTACCCCTCGTGCAGGGTGGGACCACCACGTACGCCAACTTCGACTATGCCGCCAGCGCACCGGCATTGACGCAGGTCACCGACCGGGTGCAGCAGCTGCTGCCGTTCTACGCCAGCGTGCACCGCGGTGCCGGTTACGCCTCCCGCGTCTCCACCGACTGCTACGAAGGCGCCCGCGGCTCGGTCGCCCGATTCCTCAATGCCGCCGACGACCAGGTGGTGGTCTTCACCCGCAACACCACCGATTCGCTGAATCTGCTCGCCGCCTGCGTGCCCGGCGACACCGTGGTGCTCGACGTGGAACACCACGCCAACTTCCTGCCGTGGACCCGAGGCGGTCGCCGGGTGGTGCCGGTCGCGGACACCATCGAGGAGACCATTCAGCGCCTGGTCGCCGAACTGTGCACCAAACCCGCTGCGCTGCTTGCCATCACCGGAGCATCGAACGTCACCGGCGAACTGCTGCCGCTGGAGCGGCTGGCCTGGATCGCGCACCAGTGCGGCACTCGGATCCTGGTGGACGCCGCCCAGCTGGCGCCGCACCGGCGCATCGATCTGCAGACCAGTGGCATCGACTACCTGGCCTTCTCCGGGCACAAGGCGTACGCGCCGTTCGGCGCGGGCGTGCTGGTCGGGCGGCGGGACTGGCTCGATGCCGCCGAGCCGTACCTCGCGGGCGGCGGCGCGGTCCGCTCGGTGACCGCCGACGGCGTCGAATGGGCCCCCGCACCGCAGCGGCACGAAGCCGGCTCCCCCAATGTGCTGGGTGTGGCCGCGCTGGCCGCCGCCTGTGACGCCCTCGCCGAACTCGACGAGACCACCGTCCGCGAACACGAGCAGTACCTCACGCACCGCCTGCGCTACGGCCTGAAAACCGTTCCGGGCGTGAACTTCCTGCGCATCTGGCGGGACAGCACCGATGCCGTCGGCATTGTCGCCTTCACCGTCGACGGTTTCGAACCCGGCCAGGTGGCCGCGTACCTCTCCGCCGAACACGGCATCGGCGTCCGCGACGGCCGCTTCTGCGCCCACCCCCTGCTCGCCCGCCTCGGCGTCGACGCGGCCCTGCGCGCCAGCATCGGCCTCGGCAGCACCGCCGCGGCCGTGGACCGCCTGATCGACGCCCTCTCCACCCTGGTCGAAAACGGCCCCACCTGGACCTACGCCAAAACCGAAGGCCACTGGAACCCCACCCCCGAAACCCGCCCCTTCGGCAGCAGCGCCGAGGGCGGAGCCCCCTGCGCCATCTGATCAGCGCTCGAATCGACCTACGCTGGAGGGCGGCCGCCCATCGGGGCCGGGCGCCCTCGAAATCTCCGGGGTCGGGGGCGTAGCCCTGAAAGTCCCGCGAGTTGAGCCAGTCCCGAAAGGTGGGTTACGGCACCAGGTAGCGCTCGGCGAGTTCCTCGACGAACGGGTCGTCGTCGGAAACGACGTTCAGCAGATCCAGATCGTCCTGGACCGAAAGCTGGCGTCCGTCATCGCGTTCCTGGTCCGGCCCGTCCTCCGCGAGCTGGCGGATCAGCTTCGCTCGCACACGGTCTTTCAGAGAATCACTCATATCCAGAGCATGCCCTGATCGGCGGGAATTACGCGAACAGGCACGCCGGACCCCACCTGGAGACCGGCCCCGCGGATGGGCCGGGCGAATTACACCGGGGCCAGCCATGTTCCCCACGGCGTATTGCGCAACACCGTATATAGGAGAAGCAACGCCAGCGCCGCCCAGAGCGCCGGCTTCGGCAGCACCTTCGGGATCCGCGGTATCGGCTTCCCCTGCCAGCCGAACACCAGCGCGGTAGCCAGCCAGCCGAGGAAACCCAGCAGCAGCGGCAGAATCAGCACATTGCTGTGCAGGGCATCGACCACATGCCCCTCGGTGAGATTGTGCAGCCCGCGCAACCCGCCGCATCCGGGGCACCAGTACCCCGTCAACTCCTTGAACGGGCAGAACCCGTACGCCCCCTGCACATGCGGATCCCGGAAATGCAGCAGCGCCAGCCCTCCCGCGACCGCACCCCCGGCGAGCAGCGGCAAACCCATACCCAGCCATCTGGGGCGGGGGGCGGGTTCGACCTCGGTCGGGGGCATGGTGTGCACGCGAACAACGGTAGTCGCGGCCACCGCAACCTGCCAGATCGCAGCCGACTTCGCACCCCCCGGCGCACCCCCGGACAGCTTTGTCCGATATGACCTATTTGAATGGTGAGCTGGCCGAACGGACACGGACACTCGTCCAGAACCGTGGGTATGCTGCCCCCGCAACAGTTTTCGATCGGGGGAATTCCATCCTATGAGCCAGAATCAACCAGGCAGCAGCACAATCGCCCGCGCCTCCGCCGCCGCCGGCGCACTCGCCATCATCATTCTCGCCAAGGTCGGCGGCCGCGTCATCGGCCACATGTTCGGCCTCCTCGGCGTCCTGGTCCTACTCCTCATCTCGGTAGGCGTCTACTTCGTCTTCAAAAAGAAGGACACCCCACCCGCCACCCCGGAGCCGACCCAGTTCGACCCGAACCTCCCACCCCGGGGCTACCCCGCCCACCCTGCCCCACAAGACTTCTCGCCCCAGCCCGCCCCACAAGACTTCTCGCCCCAGCCCGCACAATCCAGCCTGCCCGGCCTATCCGCCCCCCAGCCCTACTCCGCCCCACTTACCCCGCACAACTTCTCAGCTCCGCCCGCCCCACCCGCCTTCTCCGGCCGGCAAGCCGATTCCGCCCAGCAGGCCTACTCCGTAGCGCCTGCCCCGCAGGGCTTCTCGGGCGGTCCTGGCCAGCCGAACTTCGCCGGTCAGCCGGCACAACCCAACTTCACCGGCCGGCCAAGCATGTCCGCACAGCCCGCGCAGACGGAGTTCCAGGGCTATTCCGCTTGGGATGGCCGGCAGGGGTACGGAAGTCAGCCCGCTCGAGCGGACTTCCCGAGTCAGCCCGGTCCGGCCGCGCAGCCGGGCTACGCCGCCCAGCCTGTCCAGCAGGGATTCTCCGGACAGCCGGGCGGCTATGCGCCACAGCCGAATTACGCGGCACCGGCGGCGCACACCCAGTTGCCGTCGATGCCGCCCGCGCAGCAGGGGTACCCCGGTCAGCCCGGCGGTTATCAGGAGCCGTACGAATACGGCCAGCCGCAGCAGGGTTTTCAGCAGCCGCCACAGCAGAATTACCCGCCGTCCGGTTATCAGCAGTAGGCCGCTATCAGCAGCAGGCTAGAGAATTCAGCGATCGGCCCGGCTCGGACAGAGCCGGGCCGATGCTGTTATGCCGGAGCCGATTTCACCGGATCGGCGCACGCTCGCTGGCCGGAGCGGTGAGTGCGCCCGCCAGCATGTCGATGGTTTCCGCCCAAGCACTGACCGCACCGGCGGCGACGCGACCCGCCTCCACGGCACGCTCATGATCGGCCAGGAGCGCGAAAAGCATGGTGGGCAGCGCGCGCAAGCGGTGCACGCGCAGGCGGGGCGGAAGTTCGGTCATCTCGTCGCCGAGGCGCTGCATGATCACCCGGACCGAGGTGCGCTGTTCGCTGTCCAGGTTGGAGGCATCGGTGACGGCCGGATGGGTGTGGATCTGTTCCAGGAATCGCGCGTAGTGATTGCTGCCGTGCCGTTCGCTGAGTTCGAACATGGGCACCACCAGCGCCTCCAGCAGCGCGTGCACCCCCGCGCCCGAACCCACCTGCTCGGCGAGCAATTCCAGCCGCCGCACCTCGAGGGTCGCCATCCGCAGCTCGACCACGGCTTCGATCAGCCCGTCGCGCGACCCGAAGTGATACTGGATGGCCGAATTGTTCCGCTGCCCGGCGGCGGCCGCGATATCGCGCAGCGGCACCGCCTGCCCGCGCTCGGCGATCAGGCGCTCGGCCGCCAGGATGATCCGCTCCCGCGCCTCGGTCACCGCCACGCGAATCCCTCCCTCGGTCCAAAAACACGCGTCGTCACAGGTGCAGAGTAGCTGCCCACCAGCCCGTAAAGAACTAGTCCTTGACAGTTAAGCATCATTTCTTAAAGCTCTGAGTGATGATCCTAGATACCTTCCGACTGGACGGCCGCGTCGCTGTTGTCACCGGCGCCGGTCGCGGCATCGGCGCCGCAACCGCCCTGGCCCTGGCCGAAGCGGGCGCCGATGTCGCGCTCGCAGCCCGCACCCCCGAACAACTCGACGAGGTCGCCGGCAAGATCCGCGCCCTGGGCCGCCGCGCCGTCACGGTCCCCTGCGACCTGTCGGACCTGTCCACCGTCACCGCCTTCGCCGAAACCGCGGCGGCCGAACTCGGCCGCATCGATATCGTCGTCAACAATGTCGGCGGCACCATGCCCAATACCTTCACCACCACGTCCCCCGAGTTCCTCGAGGACGCCTTCCGCTTCAATGTGTCCACCGCGCACGCGCTCACCCAGGCCGCGGTCCCGCACATGCTGAAGACCGGCGGCGGCTCCGTCGTCAGCATCTCCTCGATGATGGGCCGGGCCCCCGGTCGCGGCTTCCTCGCCTACGGCACCGCCAAGGCGGCGCTCGCGCACTGGACCCGCATGGCCGCCACCGATCTGTCCCCGCGCATCCGGGTCAATGCCATCGCCGTCGGCTCGGTTCTCACCTCCGCACTGGAAGTTGTTGCGCAGCAACCGGAAATCAAGGCCCGCATGGAGGGCGCCACCCCGCTGCGCCGCCTCGGCGAACCGTGGGAAATCGCCGCCGCGATCGTCTTCCTCTGCTCACCGGCCGGCGGCTATATCACCGGCAAGATCCTCGAGGTCGACGGCGGGATCGAAGCGCCCAATCTCGAACTCGGCCTCCCCGACCTGTGAACCGGAGCCAGCTGTGAAATATCGCGTAGTCCAGTGGAGCACAGGCAATGTCGGCCACCGCGCCCTGCGTTCCATCATCGCCCGGCCGGAGCTCGAGCTCGTCGGCGTCTGGGTGTCCAGCGACGCCAAAGCCGGTAGGGACGCCGGCGAACTCGCGGGCCTCGACCTCGAAACCGGTGTTCTCGCAACCAATGACGCCCAGGCTCTCCTCGATCTGAAGCCGGACTGCATCATCCACACCGCCATGGCCGACGACCGCCTGATGGAAGCGGTGGAGGACCTGAAGACCTTCCTCCGCGCCGGCATCAATGTGGTCTCCAGCAGTCCAGTCTTCCTCCAATTCCCTTACGGCACACTGCCGGACGAGGCGATCAACCCGATCATCGAAGCCGCCATCGAGGGCAATGCCTCCCTCTGGGTGAACGGTATCGACCCCGGCTGGGCCAATGACTGGCTGCCGCTGCTGCTTTCGAGCGGCTCCGAGCGCATCGACAAGGTCATCTGCTCGGAGATCATGGACTACTCCACCTACGACAACCCCAAGGTCGTCTTCGACATCATGGGCTTCGGCAGCGCGCTGGACGAGCTGCCCATGCTGTTGCAACCGGGCATTCTCACCCTCGCCTGGGGCAGTGTCATCCGCCAGCTCGCGGACGCCCTCGATATCGAACTCGACTCCGTCACACAGCATTTCGAACGGCTTCCCGCCACCGAAGAGCTCATCGTCGGCAAGCGCACCATCGCCGTGGGCACCGCGGCCGCCCTGCGCTTCCAGGTGCACGGCGTCCGAGGGGATCGCGAAATCCTCACCCTCGAACACGTCACCCGCCTGCACCCCGATCTCGCCCCCGAATGGCCGCAGCCCGCCGGAAAGGGTTGCTACCGAGTCGAAATCAAGGGCGAACCCGACTACCTGCTCGACCTGCAGCTCTACAGCAATGGCGACCACGCCGAGGCAGGCGTCGTCGGCACGGCGGCTCGCCTGGTCAGCGCCGTCCCCGCCGTGGTCCAGGCGCGGCCCGGACTGCTCACCGCCACCGATCTCCCCCTGACCACCGGCCGCGGCCTGGTCTCGTAACGAGCCTGCCGTCACCGCGTCCGATCGGACGCGGTGACGGTGCCTCAATTCTCTTCGTATTGGGCCTTGATCTGCGCCGCGTCGACGAGCGCAAGGACACGGCCCTCCCGCACCACCAGCACCGGCCCGCTGTGCGCGGTGAGCCGTGCGACGGCGCCGTCCAGCGATTCGGTGGTACCGATCGTGGGCAACGGTGCGGCGAGATGCGCACTCACCGGATCGTCACCGCGGGCATCAGCGAGGTTCGCAGCGGTAACGGAACCGAGCACCTCGGCAACCACCGCCGATCCGGATGCCTTGCGCTGCAAGACCACCGGCAGGGCCGTGCCCGAACCGAGCAGCCGCCACGCCTCGGCGACGGTCGCCCCGGAGGGAACCACCACCGGATCGGCCGGATCGGCGAGCGCGGCCAGATCGCCGACCGTCCGCCCTTCGACAACCGCCGTCAGCGGAAATCCCAAGGCCCCCAGCCACTCATCGCTGTAGTACTTGGACAGGTAGGCGCGCCCGGAGTCGGGCGCGACGACCACGACCACATCCTCCGGCCCGAGCTCCCGCGCCAGGCGCAGCGCCGCCGCAATTGCCGTCCCGGAAGAACCGCCCAGCAGCAGCCCCTCCTCCTTGGCCAGCCGGTGCAGCACCCGAATCGCCTCGACATCGGGAATCCGCTCGATCCGATCCACCACCTCCGGATGGTACGAATCCGGCCACAGATCGGTCTCCGTCTCCGGATGCACGAAGTGCCCGACCGCCTCGACGTACCAGATACGACCGTCGCCGCCGCCGTACACCGAGCTCTCCGGATCGGCCCCGATCACCCGCACCGCATCGCCGGACGCCTCCTTCAGGTACTCGCCGGTGCCGGTGATGGTGCCGCCGGTACCGATACCCGCCACGAAATGCGTTATCCGCCCGCCGGTTTGCGCCCAGATCTCCGGGCCCGTGGTGGCGCGGTGGGCAGCGGGATTGGCGGGATTGTCGTACTGCCCGGCGAACCACGCACCCGGAATCTCCGCCGTCAGCCGCAGGGCGACACTGCGCAAATGCTCCGGATGATCGACGGGCCGCAGCCCGGGCGTCAGATGCACCTCGGCGCCGTGCGCGCGCAGCAGCGCGACCTTCTCCCGGCTCACCCGATCCGGCACCACCACGATGGTCCGATATCCGCGCGCGGCGGCCAGCGCGGCCAGACCCAACCCGGTATTGCCCGAACTGGCCTCCACCACGGTCCCGCCCGCACCCAGTTCACCGGATTCCTCCGCGGCCAGCAGCATGGCGCGAGCGGCGCGATCCTTCACGCTCCCACCGGGATTCAAGTACTCGAGCTTCACATAGACGGTCGCGGTGATCTCGTCGGTGACACGGTTGAGCCGGACCAGCGGCGTATTGCCGATGGCATCGGCGAGCGAGTCGTACACGCCCGCGGCGTGCGAGGAGACGGTGGTCATGCGGCAGCCCTGCCTGTCTCGCCGAGCGCGATCCACAGCTCCCGGCGTAGTCGAAGGTATTCGGGATGATCGTCCTACTCGACCTCCCACACCGTTATTCGATGCCCGGACGCCACCGGCTCCGGGCCATCCGCCGGAGCGCGGCTCCGTCAGACTCGCAAAACCCGGCTGCCACGAACAGCTTTCGAGTCACCGCGAACACAAGTCGGCAACTCTCACACATGGTCAATTCGTCGGCCGGCCCCGCGGTGATGGTGACCAGCACCCGAACCGCCGCCGAATCCCTCGACCCCGACGACCTCCGCCTACACGTCCTGGCCGAACTGACCACCACCGCCTGAAGCGTCGCCTGCCGCCAATGGGTCCGCACCGACGGCGACGGCGGCCGCCCCACCCTCACCGACCGCCTCCGCAACGCCTTCACCGCCATCCCCGCCGGCTGACCCTGGCCACCACACAAAAAGGCCCCCGATGCTGCTGCATCGAGGGCCTCTCCTGGAGCCGCCTGCGAGAATCGAACTCGCGACCTTTTCATTACGAGTGAAGCGCTCTACCGACTGAGCTAAGGCGGCGTGCCTTCCGGCGGTGCGAGTCTATCGTCTCGGTGCCGGATCGCGAAAATCGGTGGTGACGGTCACGCGGAGCGGGCCGCGATAAGGCCGGCGACCATGGCGGCGACGGCGAAGCGGGGCTTCACATTCGTTTCCAGGGCCTCGCGGCAGTCGAGTATCGCCTGGATCGAGCGCAGCAGGCCCTCGGGGCGGACATCGGTCGCCAATTCTCGAATCTGGTCGGCCATATCGGGATGTGTGAGCGTGACACCAGCTTTCGAGTCCACGGTCGCGGCGCCGAATCCTACGGCCAGGGCATCCCGATACAGCCCGGCCACATCGATGAGCGCCCGGTCCAGCGCATCACGACCGGTCCGGGTGGCGCGGGACTTCTGCCGCTTCTCCAAATCCTTGAGCGCACCGGCCGAACCGCGGGTCGCCCCCGCCGCGCCCTTACCGGTACCGCCGGCGCCGAGCGCCATCGCCAGCGCGTCCCGCTCCTTGTCGTCGCGGACCGCGCTCATCTGCTTGGCCTCGTCATCGGCGGACTTCACCAATTCTTCGGCGGCGGAGTAGGCCATACCCGGACGTGTGGTCGCGGCGACCAGGGCGAGGGCCCGTTTGCGCTGAGCTCGGGCCTGATCGTCGGTGGCCAATCGGCGCGCCCGGCCGACATGACCACCACTGACCGAGGCCGCCCAGGCCGCGGTATCGGTGGCGAGCCCGTCCCGCTCGCGCAGCACCTTCGCGATCGAATCCACCGACGGCGTCGCCAAATGCACATGCCTGCACCGGGAACGCAGCGTGATCGAAATATCCTCCGGATCAACCGAAGGCGCGCACAGCAGGAAGACGGTACGGGCCGGCGGCTCTTCCACCACCTTGAGCAGGACGTTTCCGGCCGCTTCGGTCAAACGGTCGGCATCTTCGACCACCACCACCTGCCAGCGGCCGGTGCTGGGCCGCCGCGACGCCACCTGCACGATCTCGCGCATCTCCTTGGTGCCGATGCTCAACCCCTCCGGCACCACGCGGCGCACATCGCCATGCGTTCCGGCCATGGTGGTCGTGCACGCATGACACCGCCCGCACCCCGGACTCCCCGCATCGGTGCACTGCAACGCCGCCGCGAAACACAGCGCCGCCACCGAACGCCCCGACCCCGGCGGCCCGGTGAACAACCACGAATGCGTCATGGCCGACGACGACACCAACTCGCCACCCCGCGCCGCCACCGCCGCATCCGTCAGCGCGGACTCGACCGTATCCTGTCCCACCAGTCGATCGAAGACTCCTGCCACGCGGTACAGACTACTGTCGCCCACCGACATGACGGCCCTGCCGGTCCCCTGTCAGACCGCGCGCTGGTGCGTCGTGCTCGCGCCGTCGAAGGATTCGCGAATGATGTCGGCGTGGCCGGAGTGGTGGGCGATCTCGCGCAGGATGTGCAGGATGATGTAGCGCGCGGTCAGCCACTCCCGCTCGGGCGCCCAGGGAGCGGTCGGGGTGGGGATCGAATCGTCCAGGTCGGGCAGCTCACGAATCAGCTTCGCGGTCTGCTCGGCGAGCACATCCCACTCGGCGAGCAACCCCTCGACCGTCTCGTCCGGACCGAGCTTGTACTCGGAATCCATTCCGGAGACATCGAATTCGGAGTTCGGATCACGCTCGACGAGGACCGTGGTCCAGTGCCGCTCGACATTGATCACATGATGTAGCAGACCGCCGAGCGTGAGCTCGCTGACCGTACTCCGCTCCCGCGCGTCGTCCTCTTCGATCCCGCGCAGGGTGATCCGGAAGATATCCCGCTGACTCGCCAGGATACTGATCAGCTGTTCACGCTCGTGGTCGACGGTCATCGAATGTCCCTCCGCTGGTGCGTATTCGGGACACACGCTACGGCAGGGCACCGACAATCGGGCTGGTTGACGAGAACCCTTGACACCGGAAATCACCCGCACGAGGCGGGTGATTTCCGGTCAGAACTATTGGCCCGCGGACTACTTGGAAGCGGAAGCTTTTTTCGCCGCGGCCTTCTTGGTGGTGACCCCGTCCGCGGTCTTGGCCGCGGCCTTCTTCGCCGCCGCCTTCTTCACCACCGTGGTCTTCGACGCCGTAGCCTTCGCCGCGGTCTTCTTGGCCGCGGCCTTCTTCGCGGGCGCCTTCTTGGCAGCGGTCTTCTTCGCGACCTTCTTCACCGGCCCGCGCGCCCGCCGATCCGCCAGCAGCTCCGAAGCACGCGCATCGGTGATGGACTCCACCGCATCGTCCTTGCGCAGGCTGGCATTGGTCTCACCGTCGGTGACGTACGGCCCGAAGCGGCCGTCCTTGATCACCATCGGCTTCTCCGAGACCGGATCGACACCCAGCTCACGCAGCGGCGGCGCACTGGCCGACTGCCCGCCGCGCCGCTTGGGCTCGGCGTAGATCTTGAGCGCCTCCTCCAGCGTGACCGTGAAGATCTGATCCTCACCGGTCAGCGACCGCGAATCGGTGCCCTTCTTCAGATACGGCCCATAGCGGCCGTTCTGCGCGGTGATCTCCTCATTGGAGGCCGGATCGACACCCACAACACGCGGCAGCGACAACAACTTCAGCGCGTCATCGAGCGTAATGCTTTCCAAATCCATGGATTTGAACAGCGATCCGGTGCGCGGCTTCGGCGCGACCGCCTTCTTCGCGCCCTTCTTGGCCTCGGGCTCCGCGGCCGGTTCCGGCAGCACCTCTGTCACGTACGGACCGAAACGTCCTTCCTTGGCGACGATTTCGTGCCCGCTGACCAGATCGATGCCGAGCGAGCGACCCTCCTGCGGAGTCGAGAACAGCTTCTCCGCGACATCGAGTGTCAGCTCGTCCGGCGGCAGATCATCGGGCAGATTGGCGCGCTGCGAGATCGAATCGCCTTCTGGGTCATCAGGATTGATGACCATGCGCTCCAGGTACGGACCGAACTTGCCGACCCGGACGACCACATCGCGGCCTTCTTCATCGGCGAAAAGCTTGATCGAGTTGACCTCGCGGGCATCGATACCGTCGAGCCGCTCGCTCACCATCTTCTTCAGGCCGCCGGAGCGTGCCACCGAACCGTCGGCGCCGTCGTCACCGCCGAAGTAGAAGCTGGACAACCAGTTTCCGCGCTGGGCGCGACCACCGGCGATGGCGTCGAGATCATCCTCCATGGCCGCGGTGAAATCGAAGTCCACCAGCCGGCCGAAGTGCGACTCCAGCAGGCCGATCACCGCGAACGCCACCCACGACGGCACCAGCGCACTACCGCGCTTGTACACATACCCGCGATCGAGAATCGTCTTGATGATCGACGCGTAGGTCGAAGGACGCCCGATGCCGAGCTCTTCCAACGTCTTGATCAGCGACGCTTCCGTGAAACGCGGCGGCGGATTGGTGGTGTGCCCGTCCGGCGCCAGCTCGATGGCCGTCACCGCCTGGCCCTCGGTCAGCGCCGGCAGCCGGGATTCGGCGTCATCGGACTGGCCGCCCGCCTCCTCGTCGACACTCTCCACGTACGCCTTCAGGAAGCCCGCGAAGGTGAGCGTGCGACCGGAGGACGAAAACACGCACTCCTCACCGGTATTCGCGACACCGGTGATGCGAACGGTCAGCGTGGTGCCGCGCGCATCGACCATCTGCGAGGCCACCGTGCGCTGCCAGATCAGCTCGTAGAGCCGGAATTCGTCATTGTCGACCCGCGAATGCAACTGCCCCGGGGTGATGAAGACATCACCGGAGGGACGAATCGCCTCGTGTGCCTCCTGCGCGTTCTTCACCTTGCGGGTGTACTGCCGCGGAGTCGGGCTCACATACTCCGCGCCGTACAGCTGCGTGGCCTGGGCCCGCGCCGACTGGATGGCCGACTCCGACAGCGTGGTCGAGTCGGTACGCATGTAGGTGATGTAGCCGTTTTCATACAGCCGCTGCGCGACCCGCATGGTGCGCTCGGAGGTGAAGCGCAACTTGCGCGCGGCCTCCTGCTGCAGCGTCGAGGTCATGAACGGCGCATACGGCTTGCGGGTATACGGCTTGGACTCGACCGAACTGACCGTCAGCGCCTCGCCCTGCAGCGATTCCGCCAGCCGCTGCGCGTAACCGGCGTCCAGCACCGTGACACCCGAGGACTTCAGCTGCCCATCGGCGCCGAAATCGCGACCGGTCGCCACGCGTGCACCCGAGACGGTGACAAGACGGGCACCGAAGACCCGCGGATTGCCCTCGCCCTGATCGCCCGCGTCCAGCTTGGCCGCGATATCCCAGTACTCGGCAGAACGGAACGCCATGCGCTCCCGCTCCCGCTGCACGATGACGCGCGTCGCCACGGACTGCACCCGGCCCGCCGACAAGCGCGGCATGACCTTCTTCCACAGCACCGGTGAAACTTCGTAACCGTAGAGCCGATCGAGGATGCGGCGTGTCTCCTGAGCGTCGACCAAATCCTTATCGAGGTCGCGCGTGTCGGCGGCCGCGGCGAGGATGGCCGGCTCGGTGATCTCGTGGAACACCATGCGTCTGACCGGGACCTTGGGCTTCAGCGTCTCCAGCAGATGCCACGCGATGGCTTCGCCCTCGCGGTCGGGGTCAGTGGCGAGGTAAAGCTCGTCGGCGTCGGCGAGCAGGCTTTTCAGCTCTGCGACCTTGGCCTTCTTATCCGGGCTGACCACATAGATGGCCTCGAAGTCATGGTCGACGTCGACGCCGAGCCGGGCCCACTGCTCGCCCTTGTATTTGGCAGGCACATCCGCCGCACCACGCGGCAGATCCCGAATATGCCCGACCGACGCCTCGACTACATAGCCGCGGCCCAGGTAGGGCGCAATTTTCCGGGCCTTTGTCGGCGACTCGACGATGACGAGACGACGCAGGGGCCGACCCTGGTCGGGCGCTGCCTTGGAGTTCGGCGCTGCACCGCGGTCTCGTGTTGCCACCGGCGAACACACCTTTCCTGTCGATCCGCGCTGCGTCGTTGTCATGTCACGGCGCGCGATACGCGGCTGGGGCAAAGCGGCTGCGATTACTGATTATCGCTGCCAGCAACGTTTATACCGTGTTCAGAGGCTCGGCCTCGGTCGCAGCGACGATATGGCCCCGGGTTGTGATCGAGTGTAGTGGGTCCGGATATGGCTCGTCCCCCACCGCCGTGAGGCGATGGGGGACGGATACCTAGATGGGTGAGCCCGCTCAGGCGAGCGCGCGAACACCGGTGGCCTGCGGGCCCTTGGTGCCCTGGCCGACCTCGAACTCGACCTTCTGGTTTTCTTCGAGGGTGCGGAAGCCCGAACCCTGGATCTCGGAGTAGTGGACGAAGACGTCAGCGGACCCGTCCTCGGGCGCGATGAAGCCGAACCCCTTCTCCGCGTTGAACCACTTCACAGTTCCCTGTGCCATTCTGTTCCTTCTCTTTCCATACCGGAACGGTAGACAAGTAGGTTCGTCCACCGGGTCCGTTGAGACCGCTGTACTCTGTTCCCCCTGCAGGAAAGCCATCAGTACACCGTTCGCAACATCGATCCTGCTTGATGGTTTGGACTTTAGATCCGTTCCCTCGAACACAGAAGCTTGCGACCAGGAACCAGTGAACCATGTCCGCGAGCAATTCAACAGCTGAGTTACCCACAATTTGCAAAAAAGTTGATCTTGCGAATGCGCAGGTGAGGGGCATAATGCCCAAATCCGTACTCGAAGTAGGTTTGCTTCCGGATAACAGAGCGAGCATCCGGCAAACCCCCTGCGACACAGGACGCTACTCTGTAGTGAAATGGCAGGTAGAGGACCAGACATACACACGTTTCGCACCCCACACGCCCAGCAAGGCGGCCTGACCATGATTCCGGCGGACCCCGCGAGCGTTCTGGGAAGCCCCCACGACACCAGCTATGGCCAATCGTTGCTGAATCGTGTCCTTACCGGGGCAGGAGCCGGCGACACCCGCCTCACCCACGTCGCAGAGTTGCCGCCACGTGCGGCTCAGGTCACGAATTGGCCCGAATGGGCGTCTTCCGAAGTAATAGCCGCGGTGCGTGCTGTGGGGGTGGAAGCACCGTGGATTCATCAGACGCAGGCCGCCGACCTGGCCGCAGGGGGACGTCACGTCGTCGTTTCCACGGGCACCGCCTCCGGCAAATCGCTCGCCTACCAGCTGCCCGTACTTACCGCGCTGCAGCAGGACCCCCGGGCCACGGCCCTTTATCTGGCGCCCACCAAAGCGCTCGGGGCCGATCAACTGCGGATGGCCACCGAGCTGACCAGCCACGATCCGCTGCGCGGCATTCATCCCGCGCCCTATGACGGCGATACCCCCACCGAAATAAGGCAGTGGGTGCGGGCCAATTCCCGCTGGGTCTTCACCAATCCGGACATGCTGCACGTCGGAATGCTGCGATCGCATCAGCGCTGGGCCCGGCTGCTGCGGCAGCTGAAATACGTGGTGGTCGACGAATGCCATACCTACCGGGGCGTATTCGGGTCGCACGTGGCGCTGGTACTGCGACGGCTGCGGCGGCTGGCGGCGCGATACGGGGCCGATCCGGTGTTCATCCTGTGCTCGGCCACCACCGCCGAACCGGCGGCGACGGCCTCCCGGCTCATCGGCGCACCCTGCGTCGCGGTCACCGAGGACGGGTCGCCGCAGGGCTCGCGGACGGTGGCGCTGTGGGAGCCGCCGCTCATCGGCGGGGGTGTGACCGGGGAAAACGGTGCGGCCGTGCGGAGATCGGCCGGGGCGGAGGCCGCCAAGATCATGGCCGACCTGGTGACCGAGGGCGCGCGCACGCTCACCTTCGTGCGGTCCCGGCGTGGGGCCGAAGCCATTGCCATGGATACCCGGCGGCTGCTCGCCGACGTCGACGCCACGCTGCCGGAACGGATCGCGGCCTACCGGGCCGGCTATCTGGCGGAAGATCGGCGGGCGCTCGAAGCGGCGCTGTCGGAGGGGTCGCTGCTGGGTGTGGCCACCACCAATGCCCTCGAGCTGGGCGTGGATATCGCGGGGCTGGATGCCGTAGTGGTCGCGGGATATCCGGGCACGGTCGCCTCGTTCTGGCAGCAGGCCGGGCGGGCCGGGCGGCGCACACAGGGGTCATTGGTGCTGCTCATCGCCCGTGACGACCCGCTGGACACCTATCTCGTGCATCATCCGGAGGCGCTGCTCGGGCGGCCCGTCGAGGCCACCATCACCGATCCGCACAATCCCTATGTGCTCGGCCCGCACCTGCTGTGCGCGGCCATGGAACAGCCGCTCACCGATGCCGAGGTGCTCGAGTACCGGGCTTGGGAATTGCTCTCCGACCTGGCCCGACAGGGTTTGATCCGGCGGCGGGCAGGGGTCGGAAGGGATGGGACCGCACGCTGGTTCGTCACCGCCGACGCCCATCCGCACGATGCGGTGGACGTGCGCGGCGGCATCGGCAGTGCGATCGCGGTGGTCGACGGGGAGAGCGGGCGCATGCTCGGCACCACAGATGCCGGACGGGCGCCGGCCACCCTGCACGAAGGGGCCGTCCACCTGCATCAGGGCGAGAGCTATGTGGTCGATGAGCTGGACCTGGAGGAAGGCGTCGCGCTCGTGCACGCCGAGACTCCGGGCTGGACCACCAGCGCCCGGGCCGTGACGACCGTCGAGGTCGAGGAGATGACCGAATACGAGACATACGGCCAGGTCACCATTGCTTTGGCGCAGGTGCTGGTGACCCGGCAGGTGATCGGATACCTGCGCCGGCTGCCCAGCGGCGAGGTCCTGGACATGGTGCCGCTGGAGCTGCCCGCACAGATCCTGCCGACCCGGGCTGTCCTCTATACCGTCACGCCGGACCTGCTGTCGCGGGCCGGAATCGACCCCAGGCAGGCCGCGGGGGCGCTGCACGCGGCCGAACACGCCGCCATCGGCATGCTGCCGCTGGTCGCGACCTGCGATCGCTGGGATATCGGCGGGGTATCGACCGCGGAACATCCCGATACCGGGCTGCCCACCGTATTCGTCTACGACGGGCATCCCGGGGGTGCGGGTTTCGCCGAACGCGGGTTCGCACGGCTGCGCCAGTGGCTGGCGGCGACGCTGGCGGCCATCGAATCCTGTGGCTGCGGTAGTGGCTGCCCGTCCTGCGTACAGTCTCCGAAGTGCGGAAACGGCAATAATCCGCTGGATAAGACGGGCGCGGCGCGACTACTGACCGCAGTGCTTACAGCCCTCGGCGATGGTGACGGGGACCACACCGAACCGTGATCGGGGCGTCGCCGGAGCGCGGCCGGAACGCCATCCTGCCGACCTGCCGGTACCAGGCCGTGAGGGGTACGAGGCGGCGTGGCGCAAGACTCGTAACGAGTCATGCACAGCGCACCTGATAGTCGAATAAAGAGGGATGTGATCCGGTTAACTGCACAGTTGCCCCGTTCGATAATGTCGATCACGCATTTACCAGTGCATTTAGTCGATTCCACGTTTTGGAACGAATAGGAAAGTCATGGGCGGAGAAACTATTCGCCTACCACTTTCATCCAATATCGACATTGATCGACACGCAGTGTGGTGCGCGCCATCCATTCTCTAACCAACCGCTCAGTACGAGATAGTTGCATTGGGCAAGTAGTCCTCGCTATTGCGGCTACTACTACTACTGCCGCGAGTACTACACGTCCTCTCCGATAGGTCCGGCCCGAGCCATAGCGCGCACCGATCGCGTACCCAGTGGACCGAGCGCCATTCGCGCTTCGACCGTGATCGTCACATCCCACTCGGCCACGGTGCACCCGACAATCCGCACTCCCATTCGGCGTGCGATCTCCTCGGCTCGCGCGCAACCCGCCGCGGTGCCACGGTCCAGCCCGGCGGCTGCGGCCAGTGCGGCGAGGTCCGCCGCGGACTGCGCGCGGTGACGGCCCGCCACCGCCACCCCGACCTGTGCCACCAGCACCGTGAGGGTCAGCAAAGCGAGCAACGCCACACATGCGACCACCGTCACTCCCCCTGACTCGTCGCCCGCATCCCGCGCGCGGGGCCCGCCACAACGACCGCCGCACCTCATTGCGGCTCGCCGGGTTCCCGCGCCGACACGGCCTCCGCGCGCAAGGTCAGCGGTAGCAGTGGGGATCGGACGCTCACCGAGGCCACCACCAGCTCGCCGTCCGTGCGGACAGTGATCACGGCACTCGGGGGCGCCATGCGCCGGGCAGCCGCTGCCGCCCCGGCACTGTCGCCGCGGGCTGTGAGGCGGGCCGCCTCGCGCGCGGCATCAACACAGCGCACCTGTGCCGATACCGCGAGCAATGCGCCTATACAGAGGACCAGCACGGCGACCAGGGCTGCCAGCGCGATGGCGGCCTCGACGGTCGCCATGCCCCGGTCACCGCCGCGAACGGGCGGCCGGGACAGTGCGGCGGGCGGGCCCGCACTCAGCCGGTCGAGGTCTTCAATGCCTTGTCGATGATCTTGGTCAGGGCGTTGACGATGCTGTCGCCGGTCACCACCGCGTACAACACGGCGCCGAACGCCGCGGCCGCGATCGTCCCGATGGCGTACTCGGCCGTACTCATGCCCTCCTCGCCGACCGCGACGAGGAGCAGTCGCTCGCGCAGGCCCCAGCTCAGGCTTCGCACCGAAGATCGCACGATCTCTCCTCTCCTCACTCCGATGCGGCCGATCCGCATCGGCACAGTTGCCGTTCACAGCAGGCCTCCGCCCAGGACGTGGCCGGCCAGGCCGATCACCACCGGCACAATCCCCAGGCATACGAAGGCCGGCAGAAAGCACAGGCCGAGGGGCCCGCCGATCAGGACGCCGGCGCGTTCGGCCCGTGCGGCGGCCACATCCTCGACCGCTCCTCTGCGCTGCTCGGCCAATTCGGTTACCGCCGAGGCCAACCCGGCCCCCGAACGCGCCGACCGGCGGGCCATGCGCGCGAGTGCGGCCACTCCGTCGTCACCGCACCCGGCGGTGGCCTGCTCCCACGCCGTCACCGGATCCGCCCCCAGCGCAAGCAGATCCGCTGCTCGTCGCAATACCGAGGTCAGTGGTTCCGGGGCGCCCGGCGCCACGGCGCCCGCCGCTGCCGCCGCGGGCAGGCCCGCGCGCAGGCAGGCCGCGAACAGGTCCAGGGTTCCCGCCACACCCAGCGGATCAGGTACGGCCCGAACGGACTTGGCACGCACCGCACGATCTCGCTCCCGCAGGCCGCGCAATCGTCGTGCAGCGGCAATACGCCCCGGCAGCAGCGCCAGCGCGAGCGCGGTGAACAGCAGCGGCCACGAAAGGCTGTTCATCGCAGCACCTTTGCGGTGATGGCGTCGGTCCAGAGCAGACCGGCGCAGGTCAGGGCCGCTCCGAGCGGAAGGAGATAGGCACCGGCCGGAGACAGGAAGAGCACGTGCACCGGAGCTGCTCCCATCAGTTGACCGAGTGCGATACCGAGCAGGGGCAGCAGGGCAAGCACCGCGGCGGTCGCGCGGGCACCCGCGAGCGCGGCTCGGGTGCGGTCGCGGAAGCGCTTGCGGCCCAATAGGTCCAGCCGGGTCGCCGTGAGCAGCTCCGCGAGTGCCAGCCCGTGCCGATCGGCCACCTGCCAGGCTTCGCCGATGCGGGCCAGCTCCTGCGGGATCGCGGTCTCCGAGCGACGAAACGCATCGGCCCCCGATCCCCCCAGACGGCTGCGCGCTGCGCTCACCGCAAACGCGTGCGCCACCGGACCAACGGTCTCGTACGCGGCGACTTCCGCGGCCGCACTCGGATGCGCACCGATCCGCAGCTCGCCGATCACCGTCTCCAACCCCTCCAGCAGCTGCGCACTCTCCTCCCCTCTCATACGTTCCCGCCCCGCCCGCCGCCGGCGCAGTCCCAGCGTCCCCACCACCAAGATCGCGGCAAACAGCGGACCGACGCCGACCACGAGCGCCGCAGGCAGCCCCGCCACCACGGCCAGCCGAACTGCCCGGCCCACCCCCGGCCTTCGAATCTTCCTCGCGCACCGAAACAGTCGGGCGAACCTGCGACGGCCCGCCGGATCCGGAACCACCACCAGTGCGAGCGCGAGACAGCCGAGTATCGAACCCCAGTGCCCGGCAATCGAAGTCATCGGTCACCGCTCTCGGCCGCTCGCGGCGGACCCTCCCGCCGCGACACACACCCACTGCGCCACCCATGACGTAGTCCTGGCGGCTGACTGTGACGCCACTGAAACAACTTGCCGCACCGCTGATCCCGCCCGGAACACTGATCCTCAGCGCAACAGCCCGGCCTTCTCGCCTCCGGCACGGCAGGCCGAGGCTCCGGTCCCGACGACGCAGTCATCGACCGCTCCTCTCGCCGATAGACCGCCCGCAGGAGTCGCTGATCGGACAAACACAGACCAGCCCGCTGGGCGAGGCACTCGATCGACCCTGTTGACAGGGAGTGAAAACATGCAGCGGCAGTGAGTCATCGAGCCGCCCGCCACCGGGCCGAACCGGCAGCGGCGGAAGACCGTCATCAGCTCGCGCCTCCCCCGCGGCAACGAGCGGAGCTCGAGCCACCTCCGCCGAACCGGAGTCAGCTGGAAATGCGGCAGTCATCAAGGTGTCCTTTCGTCGAAGAGTAAGCACGGGCCGCGACCGACGCGGCGATCATCAGTGCCGGAATGCGGCGGTCGCCCAACTGCTTTCGCCGCAGCCGTGGCAACTTCGGACGCGGCGACCATGAGATCTCCTCTCGTGATGGCAGCGGGTAGGGAGGCTGCGACGGACGCGGTAGTCGCGAAACTTCCCGTTCGTTGAGAAGAGGGACGAGCGAGGCGACGGCGGACGGCGCGGCAATCGGGGTGCCTTTATCAGGGGGACCGACGAGCGAAGCGGCGGCCGACGTCACGTCGCTGGGCGCCCTTCATGGAGGAGACCGGCGAGCGAGGCGACGGCAGGCATGACGGCATTGGATAGCGCCTCGCCGAGGAAGTTGGTGAGCGAGGTGGCGGCGGACGTCGTGGTCATGGGGTGGTTCTTTCGTCGAGGAGGTCGGTCAGGGCGGCGGACGCGGGGGTGGGGCGGGGGTCGGCGGACCAGGCGGGGGTGATGTGGACTCGGCCGGCGGTGGAGGTGACCAGGCCTATTTCGCGGAGGGTGCGGGTGCCGTCGGGTCGGCGGTGGACGTGCAGGACCACCTGGATGGCGGCGGCGAGTTGGCTGTGCAGGGCGTCGCGGCTCATACCGCCCAGGGCGGCAAGGGCTTCGAGGCGGGCGGGGACCTCGCGGGGTGAGTTCGCGTGCACCGTGCCCGCGCCGCCGTCGTGGCCGGTGTTCAGTGCGGTCAGCAGGTCTGCGACTTCGGCGCCGCGTACCTCGCCCACGACTATGCGGTCGGGGCGCATGCGGAGGGCCTGGCGGACCAGGTCCCGGACCGTCACCTCGCCTGCGCCTTCGACATTGGCGGGGCGGGCGACCAGGCGCACCACGTGCGGGTGGGGCGGGGCCAGCTCCGCGGCGTCCTCGACGCAGATAATGCGTTCGGCGGCATCGACCTTGGCGAGCAGGCCGGAGAGCAGGGTGGTTTTGCCCGCGCCGGTGCCGCCGACCACCAGGAAGGCGAGGCGGGCACGAATTATGCGCTCCAGCAGGGCTTTCGCCTCGGCGGTGACCGCGCCCGCGGCGGCCAGCGCATCCAATCCCTGCGAGGCCGGGCGCAGTACCCGCAGCGAGAGACAGGTGCCGCCGTGCGCGATGGGCGACAGCACCGCATGTAGCCGGACACCGAACGAATTACCCAGGGCCGCTTCCGTTCCGGTCAGCCGGCCGTCCACCCACGGTTGCGCATCGTCGAGCCGGCGCCCCGCCGACAGGGCCAGCCGCTGCGCCAAACGCCGCACCGCCGCCTCGTCCGGAAATCGCACCGAGGCCCGTCGCAGCCCGTGCCCCCGATCCACCCACACCGCATCCGGTGCGGTGACCAGCACATCGGCCACCTCCGGATCGTGCAGCAGCGGCTCCAGCACCCCCGCCCCGGTCATCTCCGTCTGCAGCAGCCGCAGCGCCCGGAGCAGATCCGTATCCCCCAGCACGCCACCGGCTTCGGCCCGAATAGCCGCGGCCACCTGTGCCGGATCCGGCTCGACCGCCCCCTCCGCCAACCGCTCCCTCACCCGATCCAGCAGATCCGCCGTCACCAGCGCACTCATCGCGACACCCCCGAATACCCGCTGATCGGCATCCGCCGCGCCCGCGCCACTCGCGCGCCCCTGCCAACCGGTAAGCGCCGTACCCGGGACCTACCGGCAGGCTCCCCAACCAGCGACCGCCACACCTGCTGCCCGCCCGCAGATGGCCCGAACAGCCAGCGATCCACCCGGGGCCTACCCGCACGCGGGCCGACCGGCAACCGATGTGCCCGTCGCGTATTCACGCACTTCTGCGGCTGCGGAGCCCGCCCGAACACAGCCCGACCTGCGACCGTATCCAGGGCGCATTCACGTGCTTGCCGCACGAGCGGATTGGTGGGCGGTGCCGTGGGCGGTCGAGAGCAGCGGGAGAGGTGGTCTGCTGAGCACTGGGCTGCTGAGGCAGGCGTTCCGCGCAGGCTCGGTTCGCCGCCGAGGCCTTCGAGCTCGGGGCGGCGGGTCCGGGTCATCGGTATGTCCCGGTGAGGGCGGGGGTGCTGATTCGTCTGGACGGCAGGCGATTACGGGGAGTTGGTGGCGCGCTGGCGCGGTGAGTGTTCGAGACCAGGGCCGTGAGGACGGATTCGGCCGCCGTACGGAGGGGTCCTCGGCGCGGGAGGATAAGGGGGCCGCGTTCGAGGGATTGGGAGAGGGCGGGGTGGGGTGGGACTGCGGACAGGACGGGGAGGGCCAGGGTTTCGGAGATTTCTCGGGCCCGGAGGCCGCCCGGGGAGGGGCCTCGGATAATCAAGCGCACATGGGGATTTCGGCTGATGAGGTGAGCAGCTACGGATTCGGCCGCGGCGGTGGCGCGCAGGCGGGCGGGGGTGATGAGGACTATCAGGTCGGCGGTGTCGAGGAGCCGGTCGGTGTGCGGGCCGCGTTCGGTGGACAGGTCGCAGACCACCAGATCGCCGGCGGCGCGGCCCGCCTCGACCACGGCGTGCAGGGCGACGGGGCTGAGTTCTGTTGCGGCTGGCCCTCTTCCGCAGGAGAGAACGGCCACGCCCGCGGCGGCGGGGAGGGCGTCGTGCAGGGCCGCGGCGGAGACGCGACCGTCTTCGATGACGAGGTCGGGCCAGCGCAGACCGGTGGTCTTCTCCAGTCCGAGGAGCAGGTCGAGACCACCGCCGTGCGGAGCGGCATCCACCAGCAGCGTGTGATCGCGGAAGCGTTCGGCGGCGGCGAGTGCCACGGCGGTTGCCAGGGTGGAGGCGCCCGCGCCGCCGACGGCGCCGGCAATGGCGACCACCGCCCCGTCGCCGCTGCCGCGCTGGTCGTGGGCGGCGAAGGCGGCGATCAGGGCATCCGCCTCGGCCGGCAGCGGAAGCACCTGCTCGGCACCGATTTCGGCGGCCGCCCGCCAGTCGAGCAAACCCGGCTCCCCGTCGGTCACCAGCAGAATTCCGGTGCGGCGGGGGGAGTCGGCGGATGCGCAGCAACGTGCGGCAGCGGAGTCGAGCACGATCACCGAGGCCGCTGTCCACGCGTGCCGGCCGAGTGGCGGAGTGCGTTCATCCAGTGGACGGTCGGCGGCCGCCGCAATGCGCCGGACCTCGTCTCGCAGTCTGTGATCCGACACCAGGGCGAGGGCTCGGAATGAAGCATCGGCTTGAGAGTTCATGCAGGTCAGCGTCACCCAAACGAGCAAGCGCCGAAAGAGCCTCAATAGCGATTGTGGATAACACGCGGCCTGTGGATAAAAAGCCGGGTGATCCACTGGGACATAACAGTCCGTAAATAGAGGACGACCCCAGCCGGGGGGGGAGGAGGCTGGGGTCGTCGGGTTCAGCCCCGGGGGGTCGGGCTGAACGCTGCCTGGACTAAGTCCAGGCACCGCCAATACTACACCCAAGGCCTGGAGCGTTTGCAAGTCCGCCGGGCGAGTCTTTTTCCCGCTGCCACGGCCCCGCTTCCGACTGGCTAACTCCGGCAAACACCGCAAAATCCCGCACCGAGCGGACCGCACCGCCCGCCCGCCGCCTCCGAAACATAAGCTGGTCGCTGTGACAGCCGAGCGCGGACGAGTCGCCGCCTTCTTCGATCTCGACAAGACGGTGATCGCGAGGTCGAGTGCCTTCGTGTTCAGCAAGCCGTTCCTGGACCAGGGCCTGCTCAGCCGACGAGCAGTACTGGAGAGCAGCTACGCGCATTTCCTGTTCCTGCTCTCCGGCGCCGACCACGATCAGATGGAGCGCATGCGGGAGAACCTGACCCGCATGTGCGCGGGCTGGGATGTGGATCAGGTGCGCTCGATCGTCGCCGAGACCCTGCACGACATCGTGGATCCGCTCATCTACGCCGAGGCGGCGGATCTCATTGCCGACCATCGCATTCGGGGCCACGATGTGGTCATCGTGTCGGCCTCGGGCGCGGAGGTGGTCGCGCCGATCGCGGTCGCGCTGGGCGCCGACCACTATGCCGCGACCCGCATGGTGGTCGAAAACAACAAGTACACAGGCGAAGTCGAGTTCTACTGCTACGGCGAGGGCAAGGTCGAGGCCATCGAAAAGCTTGCCGCCACATACGGATACGACCTGTCGCGGTGTTATGCCTACTCGGACTCGGTGACCGATCTGCCGATGCTGAGCATGGTCGGGCATCCCACCGCGGCCAACCCGGATCGCGGTCTGCGCAAGGAGGCGGTCGCCCGCGGCTGGCCGATTCTCACCTTCTCCAATCCGGTGTCGCTGTGGGCGCGCATTCCACAACCGTCGACGACCACTGTGGCGGCCAGTGCCGTGGTCGCCCTGAGCGCGGTGGCCGCGGGCGCGGTGAGCTACCGGCTGCTCCGCCGGCGCAGATGAGATCGCCCCCAGACACGCCCCAGCACAAAACGGCCGGACACGCCGGGTATTGGAAAGTTTTCTCAGCACTTGATGTGAGGGCCGTCACAGGGTAACAATGGACGCACGGAAGTAAGGAAGGCCAAGATCGGAATCGGAAGAGAAGATTCGGTCTCCCGTCCCACCCTTCCCAGCACGGACACCCGGCACCCACGCGGAGCACGCCGCGACAGGGCATGAGTGTTGTGGGCCTGCGTTATCTGCGGTCCGGTCGGTAATGGCCTCGCAAATCTGCGGGGATGATCCGCATCGGAACCCGGAGAGCTCGCCGAGGCCGGAACACAACCCGAGAAGCACGCTTGGTAACCAGGCGATCCGTGCTATGCGGGCGGTGAAGTCGCAACAGCGGCTACGCCGCCCGCATTGACGTGCAGGGGGCTATCCGCTCGCCGCGTCCGCGATCGAACGGGCTTCGCGCGCACCGTCTTCGAGTGCGCCGCAGGTGAAGATCACCCAGCCGCCGACACCGTCCGCGGTGCCCATGCCGAATCCGGCGGCCGCATCCAGATAGGCCTGCCGCCGCCGCAACCAGAAGACTTCAGGTACGCCGAGGCTGTGCGGGTCCAGCCCACTGGACGCCGCAACCAGTCGCGACGCCGCCCGCGCGACGATCCCGTCACCGGTGCCGAAGGGCCGCAGGGACAGCAGTTCACCGTGCACGATGGCCGCGATGACCGGGGCGGGAGCCTTGCTGGTGAGCACCGTCTGCGCGAGCAGGTCGAGTCGTTCGGCCACGCCCGGAACATTGCGCGGGCGGCCGAGCTGCTCTTCGTCCTCGACCATATCGGCGGCCGCGAGCAGGTGCAGTCGCGCCAGCGCCTGCAGCGGCGCCCGCTCCCACACCCCAACGAAGGTTCGCAGTGCGTCCCCGTCCAGGGCCTGTCCGATGCGCAGCGCGCCGGCGAGGATCGGGTCCTCGACATTGCCGTCCGCGGGCAACTCGATGCTGCCGCCCTCGATGGCCGCCGACGAGCGCGCCGCCCGGACCGCGGCCTCCGCGGCGGTGGTCGGCCAGCCGCGCCGATTCGCCTGGTGGCGATGCACTCCGGCGAGCGCGTCCCGGGCCTTGTCAGCGGCATCGCGCACACCGGGCAGTTCGACGAGTGGCTCTAGCGGATCGGTCACGACTGCCCAGGCTACTTGCGGCCGAATCCAGTGCGCGGTGAGCCCCGCGCATAGGCAGACGAGCTGGTCCGGCGGCGAAACCACAGTTCTCGGCCGCCAGCCGAATCAGCCGACCAGCAGGTCGCGGCCCGGGATGGCGTCCAACAGGCGCTGGGTGTAGTCGGAACGGGGGTTGTCGAAAACCTCGCCGGTGGTGGCGGCTTCGACGACCTTGCCCTGCTGCATGACCACGACATTGTCGGCGATCTGACGGACCACGGCGAGGTCGTGGGTGATGAAGAGGTAGGAGAGGCCGAGCTCGCCTTGGAGCTGGTTGAGCAGTTCCAGGATCTGGGCTTGGACCAGGACGTCGAGGGCGGAGACTGCTTCGTCGCAGACCACGAGTTCCGGTTCCAGGGCGAGTGCGCGCGCGATGGCCACGCGCTGACGCTGGCCGCCGGAGAGTTCGCCCGGATAGCGGCTCGCCACACTCGACGGGAGGGCCACCAGGTCGAGCAGTTCGCTGACACGACGGTCGCGTTCCTCGCGGCTGCCGATGTGATGGGTGCGCAGGGGTTCGGCAATGGTGCGGTGAATGGAGTAGGTGGGATCGAGGGAACCGTAGGGGTTCTGGAAGATCGGCTGCACCCGCCGCCGGAAAGCCAGCGGGGTGCGCTTGACGAGGTGCACAACATCCTCGCCGTCGAAGCTGACGGAACCGCCGGTCGGCGCGGTCAGGCCCAGCACCATGTGGGCGACGGTGGTCTTGCCGGAACCGGATTCGCCGACCAGCGCGGTGGTGGTTCCGCGCCGCAGCCGGAACGAAACATTTTCGGCGGCAACAAGTTCGGTGTGCTTCCAGGGCACCGAGCCGCGGATTCGGAAACGTTTGGTGAGCCCGTCCGAGACCAGGATGTCGTCGGGCAGTTCACCTTCCGCCTCGGCATCGGCCACATCCACCGCGAGTTCGCGAATCCGCGCCCGATACTGCACCGCCGAGAGTCGTTGCGAGGCAAGGGAGGGCGCGGCGTCCACCAGCCGGCGCGTGTACTCGTGCTGCGGATCGCGCAGGATCTCCAGTGCCGGACCGGATTCCACGACCTTCCCGCGATACATGACAACAAGATGTTCGGCGCGCTCGGCAGCGAGCCCCAGATCGTGGGTGATGAGCAGTACCGCGGTCCCCAATTCGCGGGTGAGACCGTCGATATGGTCGAGGATCTGCCGCTGCACGGTCACATCGAGCGCGGAGGTGGGCTCATCGGCGATGAGCAGTTTCGGCCGCGCCGACAGTCCGATCGCAATGAGCGCCCGCTGCCGCATACCGCCCGAATACTCGTGCGGGTACTGGTTGATTCGCCGCTCGGCGTCCGGAATCCCAGCCTCGGCAAGCAGTTCCACGGCGCGCTGCCGGGCGGCGCTGCCGCGGGCGATGCCATTGGCGGCGAGCGTCTCCTTGATCTGGAAGCCCACCTTCCACACCGGATCCAGATTGGACATCGGATCCTGCGGTACGAACCCGATCCCGTTGCCGCGCACCGCGACCAGCTCGCGTTCGGAGGCCCGGGTCAGATCCTTGCCGTCGAAGCGAATGCTTCCCGATTCGACCCGCCCCGCACCGGGCAGCAGTCCGATGATGGCGTGCGCGGTGGTGGATTTCCCGGAGCCGGACTCCCCCACGATCGCCACGGTCTGGCCCGGATACACGGTCAGATCGACCCCGCGCACGGCATCGACCCGACGCTCGCCGGAGCCGAAAGCGATGTGCAGATCCCGGATTTCGAGCAGCGGCTCGCTCATCGCCGTTCCTTCGGGTCGAGCGCATCGCGCAGGGTGTCGCCGAGCATGATGAAGCCCAGAACGGTCAGGGCCAGTGCGGTCGCCGGGTAGAAGAGAATGAGCGATCCGGCGCGCAACTGCCGCTGTCCGGCGGCAATGTCCGCGCCCCAGGACACTTCGGTCGGCGGCAGTCCGACACCCAGGAACGACAGGGTGGCCTCGGTGACGATGAAAACACCGAGTGAGATGGTGGTCACCACGATGACCGGCCCCAGCGCATTGGGGATGACGTGCCGCAGCAGAATCCGGAATCGGGTGACGCCCAAGGCCGTTGCCGCCTGGACGTAGTCGCTGTTCTTGGCCGACAGCACGGAGCCACGGGCGATGCGCGCCACCTGCGGCCAGGTGAAGGCGGCCAGAATGGCGATGACCACCCAGATGGTCCGATGCTTGGCCAGCTGCATGATGACGATGGCGGCCAGCATGAGCGGCAGTGCGTACACGATCTCGGCGAGCCGCGAGATCACCGAATCCAGCACTCCCCCATAGAATCCCGCGAGCGCGCCGACGGTGCCGCCGATGCCGAGGAACAGGATGGTGGCCCCGATGCCGGTGAGTACGGAGGCGCGGGCGCCGTAGATGGTGCGCGCGTAGATATCGCAGCCCTGCAGGTCGTAGCCGAACCAGTGATCGTGATTGGGCGGCGCGAGGCTGAAATCGACGACGCAGTAGCGCGGATCCTGCCCGGTGAACAGCCCCGGGAACGCCGCGACCAGCAGTACCAGCACGATCAGGGCCACCGCCACCAGGAACAGCGGTTTGCGCCGCAGTTCCCGCCAGGCCGAGCCCCAGAATCCGGCGGGCGCGCCGACCACGTCGACCTTGTCGGTGACGACGACTTCGACCTCGTCGGGCGGTGCGACCCAGCGCTGCTGTCCGGGTCGCGGATCAGCCTGCGGCGCAGGTGTTTCGGACATCTCACGCTCCTCAGGCATAGCGGATCCGGGGGTCGAGGACCGCGTAGAGCAGGTCCACGATCAGGTTGGAGAGCAGGAAGATCACAATGAGCGCGGTCACGAACGACACCACAGTGGGCGCTTCACCGCGCACCACCGCCTGGTAGAGCGTGCCGCCGACGCCGGGGATATTGAAGATGCCCTCGGTGACGATCGCGCCGCCCATGAGCGCCCCGAGATCGGCGCCCAGGAAGGTCACCACCGGGATGAGCGAGTTCCGCAGAATGTGCACGACCACCACGCGCCGGCGCGGCAGTCCCTTGGCGGTGGCGGTGCGCACGAAATCGGCGGCCTTGTTCTCCGCCACCGAGTTCCGGGTCAGCCGCAGCACATACGCGAAGGACAGCGAGCCCAGCACCAGCGCCGGCATGATGAGCCGCGAGAAGCTCACATCGGAGCCGACGGTGACCGGCGCGATATGCCAGGTCACCCCGAACAGGAACTGGGCGAGGAACCCGATCACGAAGATCGGCACGGCAATGACGATGAGGCTGACCACCAGCATGGTGGAGTCGAACCAGCCGCCCTTGCGCAGTCCGGCGATGACGCCGAATCCGACGCCGAAGACGGCCTCGAACAGCACCGCCAGGATCGCCAGCCGGAAGGTGATCGGGAAGGCGTGCGCCAGCACCTCTTTCACCGGCCGCCCGGAGTAGGACGTGCCGAAGTCGAGAGTGAAGATGCCCTTCAGATAGTGCAGGTACTGCCACCAGAACGAATGATCGAGCCCGTACTGCGCCTTGAGCTGCGCCTCCAGGGCGGGCGTGAGCGTGCGCTGTCCGGCCAGTGCGGCGACGGATCCGCCGGTGACCTTCCAGATCAGGAAGTAGATGAGCAGCGTGGCCCCGAAGAACACCGGGATCATCTGCAGCAGTCGCCGCGCTATGTACCAGGCCATGCGCTTACCTCCCTACCGCAGCACGCGAAAAACTCTGCGGCGCCGCTCATTTCAGTTCGATGTTCTCGAAGTCGGGCAGGCCGTTCCAGGTCTGGACGACCTTGGTGACGCGTTTGGAGTACCCCGCGGCATTGACGTAGTCGAAGATCGGGATGACCGGCAGATCGTGCAGCAGCACCTGCTGCGCCTGCCCGACCAGCTGCCAGGACGCCTGCTCGTCCGGCGCCGCCTCGGCCGCCGCGATCAGGGCGTCGAACCGCGGATTGTGATAGTCCGAGTCATTGGAATCGGAGGTGGACAGGAACGACGGCTCCAGGAACTGCAGCATGGTCGGATAGTCGCCCTGCCAGCCGTACCGGAACGCCTTGCCGATGGTGCGGTGCACCACCTGATCGCGCAGCTGTTTGAAGGTCGGATAGGGCGCGCCGACGGCGTCGATGCCGAGAGTATTGCGAATGCTGTTGGCCAGCGCGTCGATCCAGGACTGGTGACCGCCGTCGGAGTTGTAGGCGATCTCGAATTTCCCGCTCCAGGGCGCGATGTCGTTGGCCTGCGCCCACACTCGCCGGGCCTGGTCCGGGTTGTACTGCAGCACTTCGGAACCGGGCAGTGTGCCATTGAACCCCGGCAGATCCTGTGAGGTGAAGTCGCGCGCCGGAACCCGGGTGCCGTGGAAGATCTTCTGCCCGATCTGGGCGCGGTCGACGGCCATGGAGATGGCCTCCCGGCGCAGCCTGCCCTCCTCACCGGTGAAGTGGGCCAGGTTGCCCTGCATGCCGATCCACTGATTCTGCGCGGTCGGCGCCTCGATGGCGCGGTCGCCGAGATCCTTCTTGTACACCGGGAGCGCACTGTCGGGCACGGTGTCGAGCACATCCAGATTGTCGGCCAGCAGATCCGAGTAGGCGGCGTCGAAGTTGGAGTAGAACACGAAGGTCAGGCCCTTGTTGCGGGGCGGCCGGCCGCCCTTGTAGCTCTCGTTCGGCACCAGGCTCAACTGCACGTCGTGCTGCCAGGCATCGCCGTTCGCGAAGCGGTAGGGCCCGTTCCCGATCGGATGCTGGCCGAACGCCTTCATATCGCGGAAGGCGGACGCGGGCAGTGGATAGAACGGCGCGTACGCGAGCCGGGTGCGGAAGTCGATGGTCGGCGCGGTGAGGTCCACGGTGAAGGTCAGATCGTCGAGCACCTTCAGCCCCGACATGGTCTGTGCGCGTGGCGGATCCGCCTGCACATCGGCGAATCCGACGATCGGGCCGTAGGTGTAGCTCTGCAGCTGGGCATTGGTGACCAGGGCGCCGAAATTCCAGGCGTCCACGAAAGAGTGTGCGGTGACCGGTGTTCCGTCGCTGAAGGTCCAACCTGGCTGCAATCGGATCCGATAGTGCTGCTGATCGGTGGTGTCGATGGACTGCGCGACCTCGTCGTGCAGGGCGCCGCTGGCGTCGATGAAGCGCAGCCCCGCGAACAGCCGGTCCACGACCCGGCCGCCGCCGTTCTCATTGGTATTGGACGGAATCAGCGGATTCTGCGGCTCGGTGCCGTTCACAGCGATCATGTCGCCGTACACCGGGGTGACCGTGCACCCGGACAGCAGGGCGGCGAGCAGTGCGAACACCGCTATCAGAATGGCGGTCGCCCGGCGGGCCGCCGCGTTCGTCAGGTCCACCGGCACCCCGTTCGATCCATGAATACCACGATCACGATTCGGTCATGAGAACCCTGCAAAGTTAGGTGCAGACCCTAGCCGCCGGCGGGGCTTTCCGCAGGGAGAGCGCGCCGTCAGGACGGAAATCGGGGTATCCGCCGAGTGGGACCGATGGTGGCTGCCGGGCCCCGCGCAGGTCACAGTCGGTTAGGGTCGAACGTGGCCGCGGTCACCCCGTGACCTGTACGCGCGAGAGAAGAAGAGAGAGATGACCGAAACCACCGCCGACCATCCGGATGCGTATCCACCGAGCGCTGACTTCGCCGCCTCCGCGAACGCCGATGCCTCTCTCTACGACCGAGCCGCGGCGGACCGCGAGGGCTTCTGGGCCGAGCAGGCGCAGCGACTGCACTGGGAACAGCCGTGGACTCGCGTCCTGGACTGGGACGACGCACCTTTCGCCCGCTGGTTCGTGGACGGCAAGCTGAACGTCGCCTACAACTGCGTGGACCGGCACGTGCTCGACGGGCACGGCGACCAGGTCGCCATCCACTGGGAGGGCGAGCCCGGCGATTCCCGCGACCTCACCTACGCCGATCTGCTGGCCGAGGTGTCCCGCGCCGCCAACTACCTGACCTCACTGGGCCTGGTGGCCGGTGACCGCGTCGCCATCTACATGCCGATGGTCCCCGAGGCCATCGTGTCCATGCTGGCGTGCGCCCGCCTGGGCCTGACCCATTCGGTGGTCTTCGCCGGTTTCTCCCCCACCGCACTGCGCCAGCGCGCCGACGACGCCGCGGCCCGGCTGATCATCACCACCGACGGCCAGTGGCGGCGCGGTAAGCCCGCGCCGCTCAAGAACGCCGTGGACGAGGCTCTGGCAGAAGGTGATTCGAGCGTCGAGCACGTACTGGTCGTGAACCGCACCGGTATCGACACCCCGATGGTCGAGGGCCGCGATGTGTGGTGGCACGAGACCGTCGCGAACGCCTCGCCCGAGCACGAGGCGCAGGCCTTCGATGCCGAGCACCCGCTGTTCATCCTCTACACCTCCGGCACCACCGGCAAGCCCAAGGGCATTCTGCACACCACCGGCGGCTACCTGACGCAGACCTCGTACACCCACAACTACGTGTTCGACCACAAGCCGGGCAACGACGTGTACTGGTGCACAGCCGATATCGGCTGGGTGACCGGGCACTCGTACATCGTGTACGGGCCGCTGTCCAACCGCGCCACCCAGGTCGTCTACGAGGGCACCCCGAACTTCCCCGATGAGCACCGGCACTGGCAGATCATCGAAAAGTACGGCGTCACAATCTATTACACGGCACCCACGCTGGTGCGCACGTTCATGAAGTGGGGTCGCGAGATCCCCGAATCGCACGATCTGTCGAGCCTGCGACTGCTCGGCTCCGTCGGTGAGCCGATCAATCCGGAGGCCTGGCGCTGGTACCGGGAAGTGGTGGGCGCGGGCAAGACTCCCATCGTGGACACCTGGTGGCAGACCGAGACCGGGTCCATCATGATCTCCCCGCTGCCCGGCGTCACCGCGGCCAAGCCGGGCGCGGCCATGACCCCGCTGCCGGGCATCTCCTCCAAGGTGGTCGACGAGGAGGGCAAGCCGGTTGTGCTCGGTGAAACCGAGGCCAATGGCTACCTGGTCCTCGATGAGCCGTGGCCGTCCATGCTGCGTGGCATCTGGGGCGACAACGAGCGCTACAAGGAGACCTACTGGGCGCGCTACGGCGACCAGGGCTGGTACTTCGCCGGCGACGGCGCCAAGCTCGACAAGGACGGCGACCTGTGGGTCCTGGGCCGCGTCGATGACGTCATGAACGTCTCCGGCCACCGCATCTCCACCGCCGAAGTCGAATCAGCGCTGGTCGGGCACTCCGGCGTCGCCGAGGCCGCCGTTGTCGGCGCCTCGGACGAGACCACCGGTCAGGGCATCGTCGCCTTTGTCATCCTGACGGCCGAGGCCAAGGACACCGGCGCGGATCTGGTGGCGGAGCTCAAGGCCGAGGTCTCCCGCGAGATCTCCCCCATCGCCCGCCCCCGCGAGATCCACGTGGTCCCGGAACTGCCGAAGACCCGCTCGGGCAAGATCATGCGCCGCCTGCTTCGCGACGTCGCCGAGGGCCGCGAACTGGGCGACACCTCAACCCTGGTGGACCCCAACGTCTTCGAGGCCATCCGCGCCGGCAAGGCGTAAAGCAACACCGACCGCACGTAAAGCACTCTCGTACAACATCTTCGGCCCCCGCGACCAGCCGGTCACGGGGGCCGAAGCATTCCCCGCCACTCGCTGTCCCCGCCACACCCACGCCCGTCGCCGCATCACATGCCCTTCGCCGCCCATCCCACGTCACCCGTCGCCGCACCACATTGCACAGCAGGCCCAAGCCACGGCCGACGTAATGCGAGCCGTGTTGCACGTCCAAATCCATGCGCCTCACCTAGTTGCCAGCGCGATGCCATGGCCTGCCGTTCTGCTCCACAAGGGCGTACCCGAACGCCATCGGTCCGCGCACGATTTCGTATGGCGCGCACAGAATCCGCTGCGGCGTCCTGCGCAGTAGACAATCCGCTGCGCAGCATCCGACAGGCGCGCGATGCGGCGACAGCGGGTCCGCCGGTGGTGCTGAGAGTGTGCCCGAATGCATAGCCCTGTCGGATCTGGGCGGTTTCACCCGTTAGGATTGCGTAAGGTGCGCCGGGAAGTCTGGTCGGCATGCGGTTTGCGTCGATCACGTCCGGTGGAGTCGCACGCCGCTGGTTCAGTCGACCGTACTGCCCGAAAGGCACACCCAGATGCGTTCCGAACTCGCCCGCTATCTACGGACCGAAACCTTCGGTGGCGCACTGCTTCTCATCGCGGCGGCGACCGCGGTGCTGTGGGTCAACTCGCCGTGGGGCGCGAGCTATACGACGATGATCGACGCTCATCTCGACATCCCCGCACTGCATCTGAACCTCACCCTGGCCGACTGGACCAAGGACGGTCTGCTCGCCGTCTTCTTCTTCGTCGCCGGACTGGAACTCAAACGCGAACTCGTGGTCGGCGAACTCGCCGACCCGAAACGCGCAACGCTGCCCATTCTCGCGGCCGTCGGCGGTGTGGTCGTGCCCGCCCTGATCGCGGTCGGCATCGGCTGGGGCGTGGACGGTATGGACCGCGGCTGGGCGGTGCCCGTCGCCACCGATATCGCCTTCGCGCTGGCCGTGCTCGCGCTCACCGGTTCCCGCATCCCCGCCGGCGCGCGCGTCTTCCTGCTGAGTCTCGCGGTGGTGGACGATCTGATCGCCATCATCCTGATCGCCGTCCTGTTCACCACCACGCTGAAAATGCTGTGGCTGCTGCTCGCCATCGCGTGCTGCGCGGTCTGGGCGCTGGGCCAGTGGAAGCGGATCGGCACCCCGTTCCTCTACATCCCGCTGGCCCTGCTGGCCTGGTACTCGCTGCACGAGGCGGGCATCCATCCGACCCTGGCCGGTGTGGCCCTCGGCCTGCTCACCCGGGTCCGCCCCGATGCGGGCGAGGACGAGCACTGCGTCCCCGCGGCCAAGCTCGAGCACTTCTTCCAGCCCATCTCCGCCATCCTGTGCGTACCGCTGTTCGCGCTCTTCGCCTCGGGGGTGCCGCTGGATACGAAGGTGTTCTCGCAGCTGTTCACCGACCGCGTGTCGCTGGCCATCATCGCCGGTCTGCTGGTGGGTAAAACGGTCGGCATCTTCGGGTTCTCTTGGCTCGCGGTACGTCTCGGCATCGCCCAGCGACCCGACGATCTCGGTTATCGGGACATGTTCGCCCTGTCGGTACTGGGTGCGATCGGGTTCACCGTTAGCCTCTTGGTGGCAGAACTCGCACTCACGGACGTCGGCGACGGCTCGGAGGTCGAACTGGCGAAAGCAGCGGTGTTGCTGACGTCATTGGCGGCTTCCCTGCTGGGTTCGGCGCTACTGTTGCGTCGTGGCCGCGCCCATCAGGCGCGCCGTGACGAGCGGGAACTGCTAGGACAAGAGTGACTTCGCCGGGCAGTTCCGGGACATGGAGAAGGGTCGAGCAATTGAGCTTCACACAGGGCGGTAACGGGCGGGACGGGAACCGCACCCGCACCATCACCTCGATTCCGCTGTCCGATGTCGATACTCACGAATCGGCGAGCATCGGCAGTCTGGTCCGCGATGCGACCGAACAGATGTCGACACTGGTGCGGGCCGAGGTGGCACTCGCCAAGGCCGAGGTGACCGGTGAGGTCAAGAAGGGCCTGCAGGGCAGCGTCTTCTTCATCGGGGCGCTGACCGTACTGCTGTTCAGCTCGTTCTTCTTTTTCTTCTTCCTGGCCGAGCTGCTGGACGTGTGGGTCTACCGCTGGCTGGCGTTCCTCATCGTCTTCCTGCTGATGCTGGTGACGACGGGTCTGCTCGCCCTCTTCGGCTATCTCAAGGTGCGCAAGCTGCGCGCGCCGGAGAAGACCATCGAATCGCTGAAGGAGGCGAAGACCCTGCTGCCCAGTGGCTTCGGGGCCGCTTCCGAGAATTCGGTCGACGCCACGACCGAACTCGGCAGGCACCGCGCCTAGTCGGTCGATTACGCTCCCGGCGTGTCGTCGAATTCGCCCCCGGACCCGTCCACCGTCCGCTACGACGGACCGTGGACCCATCGGGATGTGCATGCCAACGGCATTCGCTTCCATGTCGTAGAGGCCGATCCGGCCGTGAGCGGGTCGGCGTCCTACGGCGACCCGGATACGCCGCTGGTGGTGCTGCTGCACGGCTTCGGCGACTTCTGGTGGTCGTGGCGGCACCAACTGACCGGGCTGGCCGCTCGCGGCTACCGGGCCGTCGCCGTGGACCTGCGCGGTTACGGCGACAGCGATAAACCGCCGCGCGGCTACGACGGCTGGACGCTTGCCGGGGATATCGCCGGCCTGATCCGCGCCCTCGGGCATACCGAGGCCACCCTCGTCGGCCATGCCGAAGGCGGTCTGGTCTGCTGGGCCACCGCGGTCCTGCACCCCCGCCTGGTGACCTCCATCGGACTGGTCAGCTCACCGCATCCGGCGGCGCTCAAGAGTTCCATCCTGCGGGATCGCAAGCAGCGCAAGCAGTGGCTGCCGGACTTCCTGCGGTATCAGCTGCCCCGCATACCGGAGAACCTGCTCACCGCCGACGACGGCGCCGAGGTGGAGCGCCTGCTGCGGCAGCGGGCCGGTGAACACTGGTCGGCCACTCCCGAATTCGCGGACACCGCCCAGCGCATGCGCCTGGCCATCCGGATTCCGGGTGTGGCGCACTGTGCCCTGGAATACCAGCGCTGGGCCTTCCGCAGCCAGTGGCGGCCCGACGGCGCGCGTTTCATGCAGACCATGCGGGAGCCGGTGCGCATCCCCGTGCTGTCGCTGTACGGCGACCGCGACCGGTACATCCTGGCGAGCACCATCCGGCGCGGGCAGGAACTCTCCCCCGAGCGGCGCGTGGTGGCCATCCCGGACGCGGGTCACTATGCGCACCAGGAGAATCCGGAGGCGGTCACCGCCGAGCTCGCCAAACTCCTGAGCTGAAGCCCCTTTTCACCCCGTCATCCCGGCATGTTCTCGGCCGGGATGCACGCCTACCGTGTGGATCCCGGCCAAAAGCGCGCCGGGATGACGGGGGAACTCAGCTCAGGACGCAGCTGCTGGTCCCGACCGGAGCCGAAACCCCTGCCGCCTGTTCCACTTCCGGCCGCACCTCGTCGAGGGTCAGCACGTAGCCGGTGTCGTCGTCGGTGACGGCCGCACCGAAGACCACGCCGAGGATATTGCCGTCGGTGTCCACCAGCGGACCGCCGGAGTTGCCCGGCTGCACCTTGCCGCGCACCGTGTACACCTCGCGCTGCACATTGTTGTCGCGATAGATGTTCGGGCCCTTCAGATCCAGGGTCTCGCGCACGCGGGCGGCGCTGGCGGTGTAGCGACCGCCGCCCGGATAACCGAGCACAATGGCGCTCTCACCGGAATTGGCGGCCTTCGGAGCCAGCGGGATCACCGGCGCGGTCAGCCCCGGCACCGCGAGGATGGCCACATCCTTGGACGGATCGAACAGCACCACACTGGCGGTGAGCGGACCGCGCGCGGTATCCACGCTGACACTCGCGGTGCCCGCGACCACGTGCGCATTCGTCATGATGCGCTCGGGCGCGACCACGAAGCCCGAACCCTCCAGCTGCCGTTGGCAACTCGGCGCGATACCGCGAACCCGCAGCACACTGCCCTGCAGCGACTGCGCGACCGGCAGCTGCAGCACGCTCGGATCGGGCGGCTCCACCGCGGCGATCGGCACCCGGCCGAACGGGCCGATCACATCCGGCAGCCCGGAGGTGTTCAGCAGATTCGAGAACTCGTTCGGCACCCGGCGCAGCCAGTCCGGCGCGACCCGGTCCACATTGACCAGCACCTGAGAGTTCTTGACGGCGGCCGCGATTCCCGGCTGCGACGAGTTCGCGAGCGGCAGCGCCAGCAGCCACGCGGTGGCCAGCACGGCCGCCATCTGCAGGCCCGCGCCCACCACGCTGTCCAGACTGCGGGTGAACGGATCACGCATACCGCCGCGCGCGGCGCGGCCGAGCACCATGCCCGCCACCTCGCCGATGATCACCAGCACGACGATCAGCAGCACGCCGACGATCACCCGCGAACGACCCTCACTCAGATGAATGAGGATGTGCGGCGCGATCAGAATGCCCGCGACCGCGCCCAGCACCACGCCTAGGAAGGCCAGCGCGGAGGCGACCGCACCCTGCCGCCACCCGGAGGTGGCCGCGAGCAGCGCCAGAATCACGATTCCGAGGTCGAGCCAGGCCGAGGAGCTCATAAAGTCATCCCTACCGCGGCCAAGGAGGCCTGCAGATCACGCACATCGTGATGGTCCCATTCATGTTCCCAGCCGGACACCGCAAGCAGTCCGGCCAGCACGCCCGCGGTGAATCCCCACACCAGCATCCCGTCCACCGCGAAGGCCGGACCCATGTACCCGAGCGGATGCCGCACCACGAACCGGTTGGCGGGATCGATGAGATCCGCGATCGGCACCCGCACCACGCGCGATGCCTCGGTCTCACTCACCACACCCACCTCGCCGGGCGTGCGCCAGTAGGCCACGATCGGCGTCACATCGAACCGCGAGGGCGGTACGAAAATCTTGGGGAGCACCCGGATCGGCTCCACACTCTGCGGGTCCAGGCCGGTTTCCTCCTGGGCCTCCCGCAGCGCGGTACTGATCGGGCCGGTGTCCTGCGGCTCCACCCCGCCACCGGGGAAGGCCACCTGGCCGCTGTGCTGCCGCAGGGTCGCGGCACGCTGGGTGAGCAGCACATCCGCATCCGCGGGCAGACCGCCCCGCGCCTGCGGATCGGACTGCACCGACCCGCTGAACAGCACCAGCACCGAGGCATCCCGCGAACGCACCGCGGCGGAGACGAAGCGGCGCATGGTGGTTCGGCTCAACACCGGATTGGTCCCGGTGGGATCCTCCGGGTCGTGTTCCGCGACACCGCGCAACCATTCCGGTACCGAGCCCGCAGGCACCTCGAGTCTCATGCCCACACTCCCGAACCTGCGATAGCAATACCGGCAATCATGCAGCAGCACACGAAATTCCGGCGCAGCCCTGGACCGACGCAGATCGTAACGGCCGCGCGGCCGGGGCGCACCGGCAACGCACCGATCGATACCGGGTGAGTCACGCCACCGCTCCCTGGCCGGCGCCGCTGCGGACGAGGTCACGCACCACATCTCGCGACGACACCGAGGCGGCGCTTGCGGGCGCAACTCGCCGAGGCGCGGCAACAGAGCCGGGCGAGGCGACTGGCATTGCGGGCCTCACGCTTTCACGCCCAGCTCGGCGGCGACGGTGGCGGAGATATCGTCGACGCTCTTGAAAGGGCGGACGATCAGCTTGGCGACGGTCCCGTCGGGGCGCAGCAGCACGGAGATAGGCAGCACCGCGGGCGCACCGACCGCATTGCGCACCTTGGTATCCGGATCCTCCACGCCGGGCAGATGAATACTCAGGCCGGTCAGGCGGGAAAGCCCCTTGGCCGTGCCCGGATCGCTGTGCACGGTGAGGACGGTGACCGCACCGGCGGCACGGTCCGAGAACTGTTGCAGCAGCGGCAGCTCCTCGGCACACGGGCCACACCAGTAGGCCCAGAGATTGAGCAGCGCCGGTTTCCCGGCCAGCGCGGCGGTCAGATCGATTGGGCGGCCGTCTGCGAGACAGTTCAGGGTGAGACCACGCAGCGGGCCGCCGGCCACCGGCGCACCGCTCGGATTCGGGCAGTCCGCGAGAGCGGCCTGCGCACGATCCGCCGCGGAGACGGGATTGCCCGCAGGAACCGGCGCACCACCGGTTGACGGGTCGCCGGCGCTCGTACAAGACGCCGCCGCCAGCCCGAGTACGGCAATCACCGCGGCCAGGGCACCTCGCCGCCGAACCCGCCGACGGCCGTGAGCAGTCCGGCCGACCTGATGTAAACCCTGCAGTCCAAGGCTGTTCCGACGCTGCTCGAACCCGTCCCGGCCGTGCCCGACGAACCCGTCCCAGCAGTGCCCGACGAACCCGTCCCGGCCGAGGCCGTCTTCGCTGTGCCGTTCGAGGGCGTTCCAGCCGTGCCCACTGTGCACGTCCGTAACCGGGGCCGTGCCCTGGGGAACGCTGTCCTTGCCGGGAGGCGCAGGCCTCACAGCCCCACCAATTCGAGCAGATGCTCGGTCTCGGGGCCCTTGATCAGGGCCGCGGCCGTGGCCGGGTCGGTCGGTCCGGTGCCGTAGGAGGGGCAGTCCTTGGCCAGGATGCAGGCGCCGCACGCGGGTTTGCGGGCATGGCAGACGCGCCGGCCGTGAAAGATCACCCGGTGCGAGAGCATGGTCCACTCTTTGCGCTCGATGAGGTCGCCGACAATGTGCTCGACCTTCACCGGATCCTCTTCGTCGGTCCACCCCCAGCGGCGGACGAGCCGGCCGAAGTGGGTGTCGACAGTGATTCCGGGCACACCGAAGGCATTGCCGAGAATGACATTGGCGGTCTTGCGCCCGATGCCCGGCAGCTCCACCAGCTGCTTCAGCGTGTGCGGCAGTTCCCCGTCGTAGCGCTCGACCAGGCCCTGCCCCAGGCCGATGAGCGAACTGGTCTTGTTGCGATAGAAGCCGGTGGGCCGGATGTACTCCTCCAGCTCGGCCCGATTGGCCTCGGCGTAATCGCGGGCACTGCGGTACCTGGCGAACAGCGCCGGCGTGGTCAGGTTGACCCGCACGTCCGTGCACTGGGCGGAAAGGATTGTGGCCACGGCCAATTCGAGGGGCGTGGTGAAGTCGAGTTCGCAGTGCGCGTCCGGGAAGGCCTCCGCGAGCATGCGATTCATGCGCCGGGCGCGCCGCACCAGACCGGTGTGCGTCTCCTTGGAACGTGATTTCGCTTTCCCGCCGGCGGGCACAGCTGCGCCGCGAGCCGGGGCCGCTACGCCCGAAACGGGTGCCGCTTTGCCGGTTTTCGGCGCTTTGTCGCCCGCACTCGGCGCTGCCTTCTCGCTGGTGGGCACGGCAGTACCGCCCGATTCGGCCCCATTTGCGGCCGCGCTGGATGTGGAGACACGCACCCGTCCACCTTACGGAACCAGCCTGCCGCGACAACCGGGCTGAGTGGACGCCGTGTTCCATCTGAGACCTTCGCCGTGTTTACTCCTCCCTATGCAAGGACTCGCTGTGGTGCTGTTTCCGATAGCGCTGATGCTGTTCGCACTGGTGATGGAACGGGTCGAGAACAGGCTGCGCAAGCTGCTCGAACCGGACCCTGAGGTTCAGCAGTACTTGGATCGAGCGACGAATGCCGAGGTCAGTGACCTCACCAAGCTGGGCTTGCCCGCTGCCGCCGCCCGCCCGCGGCGCGCCCGGACGGCCGCCAAGGGTATGGACGTCGCGCAGGCCAGTTGAGGCGCTTCGCTCAACCGTTCACCGTGTTCGGCCCGGGTGCGGAAAATCGCACCGATCAGCACGGATTTCGATCTCCTGTGGGTTGCCGATACTGGCGTGTCGCGAAAATGCAGCTAGCGTGTCGCGAGACCGTCCGTGCGTGTCGCGTAATCGGACTCCGCGTGTCGGAGAATGAGCGTGCCGCGTGGTGTCTATCACTACCCGGACGTATTGCAAAGTAGACTGCACTGTCGGCCGAATGCTTCGGTCCAGAACAGAGCCATTTCCCATAAGGAGCACATTCGTGGACGAGGCCCTCGCCAGAGCAGGCATCTTCCAAGGCGTCGAGCCCACCGCGGTGGCGGCTCTCGCCAAACAACTTCAGCCCGTGGACTTTCCGCGCGGTCATGTCATCTTCAACGAGGGTGAACCGGGAGACCGGCTCTACATCATTACCTCCGGCAAGGTGAAGATCGGCCGACGTTCCCCTGATGGTCGCGAGAATCTGCTGACGATCATGGGCCCGTCGGACATGTTCGGCGAGCTGTCGATCTTCGACCCGGGTCCGCGCACCTCGACGGCCACCACCGTCACCGAGGTTCGCGCGGTCACCATGGATCGGGACGCGCTCAAGGCGTGGATCGATCAGCGCCCGGAGATCGCCGAGCAGTTGCTGCGGGTGCTTGCCCGCCGTCTGCGCCGCACCAACAACAACCTGGCCGATCTCATCTTCACCGATGTGCCCGGCCGTGTTGCCAAGGCGCTGCTGCAGCTGGCTCAGCGTTTCGGGACCCAGGAAGCGGGCGCGCTGCGCGTGACCCACGACCTGACCCAGGAGGAGATCGCCCAGCTGGTCGGAGCTTCCCGCGAAACCGTGAACAAGGCCCTGGCCGACTTCGCGCACCGCGGCTGGCTGCGACTGGAGGGCAAGAGCGTCCTCATCTCCGACTCGGAGCGCCTGGCCCGCCGCGCGCGGTAGGGGTCACAGGGAACAGAGACTCGTAAGGACCGGGTCGTCACCGAGGTGACGACCCGGTCCTTACGTGTATTCGAACGGGCTACTTCTCGGCGCGCAGATAGGCCAGCTGAGCATTGACCGAGCTGTGGGCGGCCGGCCAGAGGCGCTTGTCGACGTCGGCGTAGACCTTGGCGACGATCTGCAGGGCCTTCGCATTCGGGCCCAGCTCCGCAAGAGCCGCGCGAACCTGGTTCAGGCGCTCCTCGCGGTGCTTGATGTAGAAGTCGATGACCGGGAGCGCGTCGACGTGGTCCGGGCCGTGCGCCGGGAGCAGCACGCGGGCGGGCGCCACCGAGGCCAATCGCCGCAGGGATTCGAGGTAGTCGGCCAGCGCGTCGTCCCGAGACTCCAGGACGGTGGTGCCGGTGCCGAGCACGGTATCGCCGGTGAGCAGTGCGGCATCACCGTCGTCGGGGCCGTCGAGCAGGAAGCTCACCGAATCCTGGGTGTGCCCGGGCGTTGCCAGCACGGTGATCCGCAGCCCTGCGGCCTCGATGACCTCACCGTCCGTCAGAACGGCTTCCGAGCCATGCAGGAATTCGGGATCCGCGGCACGCACCGGCGTTCCGGTCGCCTTGACCAGACGGCCGATGCCGCCGGTGTGATCGTGGTGATGGTGCGTGATGAGGGTGAGCGCGATATTGCCGCCGGTCGCGCGCACGATCGCCTCGGTGTGCTTGCGATCCTTGGGACCGGGATCCACCACGATGTAGTCCACGCTGCGCGGCGCGCGCAGCAGCCAGGTGTTGGTGCCCTGCAACGTCATTCCGCTGGGATTGTCGGCCAGCAGAACGGCGGCGGACGGAGTCACTTGCCGTAATTGCTCATATGCGGGGTGAGTGAGCGTCATATCACTTCCTAACCGAATCCCCTCCGTCCCACCACTATTCACCTCGCCGCGATTCCATCCCTCACCCGCCCCGAGTTCGCGGCCCGCCCGGTTCTGGACTGAGCGGAGCGATGCCGCGAAGCAGCGGGCGGAGGGAGGGAGGGAGGGAGGGAGGAACCGGGTAACAGGGCCGCGAACCCGCCGGAGCGAAGCAGGGGCAAATTAGACGGAGCGAACTTCCGCGATGAGTTCGACCTCGACGGGGGTGTTCTTCGGCAGTTCCGAGACGCCGACAGCGGAGCGTGCGTGCACGCCCGCATCGCCGAAGACCTCGCCGAGAAACTCCGACGCGCCGTTGATGACCAGCGGCTGATCGCTGTAACCCGGTGCGGAGGCGACGAATCCGACGACCTTCACGATCCGCACCACATTGTCGAGCCCGACCAGATCATGCACGGCGGCAAGCGCATTGAGCGCGCACAGCTGTGCGGCCTCGGCGGCCTGCGCGGTGGAGACCTCCGCGCCGACCTTGCCGGTGACCGTCAGCTGCCCGTTCACGAAGGGCAGCTGACCGGAGGTGTAGACGAGATTGCCGGTGCGCACGGCCGGGATGTACGCGGCCACGGGTGCGGCCACGGCAGGCACGGTGAGCCCGAGCTTTTCGAGGTTCTCCGCCCAGGCGGTGGCGGCGGCCATCAGTTCTTCGGTCGCTTCAGGTAGGCGACGTGCTGTTCACCGGTCGGGCCGGGCAGCACGGAGACGAGCTCCCAGCCATCGGAACCCCACTGGTCGAGGATTGCCTTGGTGGCGTGCGTCAGCAGCGGCACGGTCGCGTACTCCCAGGCGGTCAGATCACTCATGCCGTGAGATTAGCCCCGGACCACGACGTCCCATACTCCGGACCCTGCTCTGGCGCACCCGATATCGGGAAAGCAAAGATTTCAGAGTGGTGTATCAGACAGTTGGTGTCTCTTCTGGGCATGAACCAGGAACGAGTTATAGGCTCGCGAGCGTGGGAGTACCGATAGCAGTGCCCGTTTCGGTTGAGCCGGGGGTCGAAGCAGGTTGGCCGGAGCGGGCAGACAAAGCCCGTCTGCATTACGTATCCGGAAAGGGCGGCACCGGGAAATCCACGGTCGCGGCCGCATTGGCACTGGCACTCGCGGCGGGGGGCCGCCGCGTACTGCTGGTCGAGGTCGAGGGCAGGCAGTCCATCGCCCAGCTCTTCGATCTGCCGCCGTTGCCGCCCACCGAGACTCGCATCGCCGCCGCGGACGGTGGCGGCGAGGTGCTGGCGCTGGCCCTGGATGTGGAGCACGCCTTCCTCGAGTACCTCGACATGTTCTACAACCTCGGCTTCGCGGGCCGGGCCATGCGCCGGGTCGGTGCCATCGAATTCGTCACCACCATCGCGCCGGGCCTGCGGGACGTCATCCTCACCGGCAAGATCAAAGAGTGCGCGGTGCGCGTCGACAAGAGCACCGGCAAGCTGGCGTACGACGAAATCGTCATCGATGCCCCGCCGACCGGCCGCATCGCCAGCTTCCTGGACGTCACCCAGGCCATGGCCGAAATCGCCGGCGGCGGCCCGATCGCCTCGCAGGCCGAGAGCGTCTCGAAGCTGCTGCACTCGCCCCAGACGATGATCCACCTGGTCACCCTGCTGGAGGCGCTGCCGGTCCAGGAGACCGCCGACGCACTCGCCGAGCTGAAGGCCAATGACCTCAATGTCGGCACGGTCATCGTGAACCGCGCCAGCGAGGGCTTCCTGCCCAAGCCCCTGCGCGAGCGGGCCGCCGCGGGCGACCTCGACACCGACGCCCTGCGCGCCGGACTGGCCGAGGCCGGAATCACCCTGTCGGAAGCCGACTTCCAGGGTCTGGTCGCCGAAACCGTGGAGCATTCCGCCCGCCTGCACGCCCAGGACGAGAACGCCGCCGATCTCGCGAAGGTCGATATCTCGCGGCTGTACCTGCCGTCGCTCGCCGACGGCATGGACCTGGGCGGGCTCTACGAGCTGGCCGAACACTTGACCGCACAGGGAGTTCGCTGACCATGATCGTTCCGGCCACCACCGTCCCCCTGAATATTTCCAAGCTGATCGCCGACCCGTCCGCACGAATTGTGGTGTGCTGCGGTTCCGGTGGCGTCGGCAAGACCACCACGGCCGCGGCCATCGCACTGCGGGCGGCCGAGGCGGGCCGCAAGGTCGTGGTGCTGACCATCGACCCGGCGCGCCGGCTGGCGCAGTCGCTGGGCGTCAGCGACCTCGGAAACACCCCGCAGAAGGTGGAATTGGGCGACGGCGTCAAGGGCGAGCTGTTCGCCATGATGCTGAATATGCGCCGCACCTTCGACGATATGGTGCTCGAGCACACCAGCCCGGAGAAGGCGGAGCAGATTTTCGCCAATCCGATCTATCAGACCGTCGCGTCCTCCTTCGGCGGCACCTCGGAGTACATGGCCATGGAGAAGCTGGGCCAGCTGGCGAGCAAGCGCGAGTGGGACCTCATCGTGGTCGACACTCCGCCTTCGCGGAACGCCCTCGACTTCCTCGACGCGCCGAAGCGTCTCGGCAATTTTCTGAACGGGAAAATGATCCGCGTGATCATGGCCCCGGGCCGCGGCGTGGGCAAACTGGTGGCCGGCGCGATGAGTCTGGCGCTGCGTGGCGTGTCGACCATTGTGGGCGGTCAGCTGCTCAAGGACGCCTCGCTATTCCTGCAGTCGCTGGAATCGATGTTCGGCGGCTTCCAGGATCGCGCGGATCGCACCTACGCCATGCTGTCGCGGCCGGGCACGCACTTCATCGTGGTGGCGGCGGCCGAACCGGACGCGCTGCGCGAGGCGTCGTTCTTCGTGGACCGGCTCTCGACGGACAAGATGCCACTGGCCGGTCTGGTGCTCAACCGCACGCATCCGGTGCTGCTGACCTCGCTGTCGGCCGAGCAGGCCCAGGTGGCCGCGGATCGGCTGGCTCCGGCGGCCGCGGTGAATGGCGCATCTGAGACACCGGCGGCTTTGGCCGCGGCGGTCCTGCGCATTCACGCCCAGCGGGCGACCACCGCCAAGCGGGAACAGCACCTGCTGCAACGGTTCACCGGCGCGCATCCGAGCGTGCCGATCGCCGCCGTGACGGCACTGCCGTTCGAGGTCGCGGATGTCGAGGCGCTACGGGCCGTGGGCAATGAGCTGGCCGAGGCCGGCGATAAGCGTTCGGCCTGAGCCGAACGTGATGATCGCGCAACCCCCCTGATCAGCACCGGAGGATTTGCCTGTTCTGCCCGTTATTACCCCGGACACGGATCGAGCCCGCAGTTGCGGGCTCGGTCCGTTCTGCTTATGGGGGATCAGGATTACATAGCTACTTTCTGCGTCCGCTGGACCTGGAAGAAGTCGGCCCAGGATGTCACCTCGGGATGCTGCTTGAGCAGCGCTCGGCGCTGCCGCTCGGTCATGCCGCCCCACACACCGAACTCCACACGGTTGTCCAGGGCATCGGCCCCGCACTCCATCAGTACCGGGCAGTGCCGGCAGATGGTTGCCGCTTTGCGCTGCGCTGCGCCACGCACGAACAGCTGATCGGGATCTACTTCCTTGCATCGGGCCTGGGAAACCCAGGCGATTCTCGCTTCGGCCTGCTCCACGTCCAATCGAGCAATCGGGGTAGTCATGTGCATTTGGTATGCCCCTTTGCAGTCCGAACACCGGGTCACGGCGCTCCAGAATCGCGTGTACAAAGCGCAGCTACCCAACCCCACTGCGTTCTGCACCACATTCCACTTTGAGTGTTAGCTCTATCACACTGGGTTCTCAATCTAGGTAATCAAGTGCGCCAAGCGCAAGACCGTGCCGAGATTTTCTGGTACGTCCGTCCATGCATTCGTCACCAAAAACCGGGCAGTCGGCACTATTGCGACTGAGGGACACCAGAGCCGGGCGGGCACCGGCCGCCGCAAAGGGCAATTAGGCTAGGGCTCGTGCCGATCACACGAACGCTCGCGAGACTGGCCGGCAGCTGCATCCTGGCCGCTGTCCTTCTCGCTGGGCTGCTGTTCCCACTCGCCGGCGGCTTCGGCTATATCTCGAACCGAGCCGCCGACGCCGTCGACAATGTCTCCGCCGAACTGGTCGAGGGCGCGGTGCCCGCGGTCTCGACCATGGTCGATGCCAGCGGTACGCCGTTCGCATGGCTGTACGAGCAGCGGCGCTTCGAAGTTCCGAGCGACAAGATCTCCAACGATATGAAGCTGTCGCTGGTCTCTGTCGAGGACAAACGCTTCGCCGAACACGGAGGTGTGGACTGGCAGGGCACCTTCCGGGCCTTCCTGACCAATACCTCCGGCGGTGAGGTGCAGCAGGGCGGCTCCACCATCGACCAGCAGTATGTGAAGAACTACCTGCTGCTGGTGGTGGCCAAGACCGACGCCGAACGCCGCGCCGCCACCGAGACCACTCCCGCCCGCAAGATCCGCGAGATCCGGATGGCGCTGACGCTGGACAAGCAGCTCACCAAGGATGAGATCCTCACCCGCTATCTGAACCTGGTGCCGTTCGGCAACTCCTCCTACGGCATCCAGGACGCCGCCCAGACCTATTTCGGTGTGGACGCCAAGGATCTGACCATCGTGCAGTCCGCCATGCTCGCGGGCATGGTGCAGTCCAGCTCCAAGCTGAACCCGTATACCAACCCCACGGGTGTGCTGGAGCGCCGGAACACCGTGCTGGACACGCTGATCGGGAACATCCCGAGCCGCGCCGACGAATTCCGCGCGGCCAAGACCCAGCCGCTGGGCGTGCTGCCCGAGCCGAAGGGCCTGCCGCGCGGCTGCATCGCGGCCAATGATCGCGGGTTCTTCTGCGATTACGCGCTGCAGTATCTGGCCAATGCCGGCATCAGCCGCGACCAGATCGACAAGGGCGGCTACCTGATTCGGACCACCCTCGATCCGGATGTGCAGAACGCGGTGAAGGCCGCGGCCTCGCAGAACGCCGATCCGAATCTGGACGACATCGCCTCGGTCACGAATATCGTGGCCCCGGGCCAGGATTCGCATCCGGTGCTCGCCATGGCCTCGAGTCGCACGTACGGGCTGGACGGAAACGCGCATCAAACCGTTCAGCCACAGCCGTATTCGCTGGTCGGTGACGGTGCGGGCTCGATTTTCAAGCTCTTCACCACGGCCGCGGCCATGGAGAAGGGCCTGGGTATCAGCGCGCAGCTGGATGTGCCCGCGAACTTCCAGGCGAAGGGCATGGGTAACAGCGGCACGCCGGGCTGCCCGGCCGAAACGTACTGCGTCAAGAACGCCGGTAACTACAAGTCGCCGATGTCGGTGACCGAAGCCCTCGCCACCTCGCCGAACACCGCCTTCGTCAAGCTGATTCAGGCGGTGGGCGTGACCCCGACGGTGGATATGGCCGTGCGCCTGGGCATGCGGTCCTACGCGCAGCCCGGCACCTCCGGGCACGGCAACCAGAGCCTGGCCGACATGGTCAAGGAGCAGAACCTCGGTTCGTTCACGCTCGGCCCGGTCGCCGTGAACGCTCTGGAACTGTCGAATGTCGCGGCGACGCTGTCGTCCAGCGGCCGCTGGTGCCCGCCCACTCCGATCAAGGAGGTGGTGGATCGCAGTGGCAAGCAGGTCCCGCTCACGCAGCAGGCCTGCGAGCAGGTGGTGGATCCCGGATTGGCGAATACGCTCGCCAATGCGATGAGCCATGACGTGATCGGCGGCGGTACCGCGGCCGGGTCCGCCGGATCGATCGGCTGGAACCTGCCGCTGTCGTCCAAGACCGGAACCACCGAGACGCACCGCTCGTCGGCCTTCCTGGCTTTCAGCGGCTCGTTCTCCGGTGCGACCTACATCTACGGTGACAGCCCGACGCCGGGCGAGATCTGCTCGTACCCGCTGCGCAACTGTGGCAGCGGAAACCTGTACGGCGGTAACGAACCGGCGCGCACCTGGCTGAGCGCGATGAAGAACGTGCTCGGCAAGTTCCCCCCGCTGGGCCTGCCACCGATCGACGACAAGTACGTGCGAGGTTCGAATAACTCGCAGATCCCGGATGTCATCGGCCAGCAGCAGGCCGAGGCCACCTCGACGCTGATCGCGGCGGGCTTCCAGGTGTCGGTCTCCTCGGCGCCCGGCCCGAACAAGGGCTCGGTGCTGAGTTGCTCGCCGGATGGTTCGGCGATTCCGGGTTCGGTGATCACGATCTCCGTGAGCGACGGCAGTCAGCGCCCCGCGCCGCCGCCGAGCGACCCCGCGGCGCCGACCATCCCGGGTCTCCCCCAGATCCCCGGATTGCCCCGCCTCCCACCGATCCCCATCCCGATCCCGATTCCGCGCTAGGCGGAATCCGATCGGCCCGACCAATTGACTGCGGCCCCACACCGATTCGGTGCGGGGCCGCAGTCATGCTCCAACGCCACACAGCCTGTTTCCCGCGCCACAGCCCGTTTCCCGCGCCCACTCTGCCTGTTGGCCGCGCCGCAGTCTGTTTCCGCGCCACACAGCCCTTTTCCCGCGCCACACAGCCCGTATCACAGCCCCGAATAACGCCTGCGCGACTCCCACAAGGCCTGCGCGGTACAGCGGTCTCAGGCTGTGCGCGTGCGTGGTCGCCGAAAGCGCGAGGCCCCTCGCCGGTGTGGCGGGGGCCTCGAGTCGTTCAGCGGTGAGCCGGGCTCGGCGTCAGAGGCGCGCTTTCACGGCGGCCGAGACGCGGGAGCCGTCGGCGCGGCCCGCGGCGAGGGCGGTGGCGATCTTCATGACCTGGCCCATCTGCTTCATATGCGGCCGCTCCCCGAGCTGCTCGGCCACATCGGCGATGGCGGTGTCGGCAATGTCGGCGACCTCGGCGTCGGTGAGCGGGGTCGGCAGGTATTCGTCGATGATGGCCTCTTCGGCGCGTTCGGTGGCGGCGAGTTCGCCGCGGCCGTTCTGCTCGTAGATGACCGCGGATTCGTTGCGCTTCTTCGATTCCTTCGACAGCACGGCGATCACTTCGGCGTCGGTGAGTTCCTTCGCCGCCGTGCCCGCGACCTCGGCGGTCTGGACGGCGGCGAGCAGACTGCGCACGGTGTTGAGGCGCAGCGTGTCCTTGGCCTTCATGGCCGTGGTGAGATCGGCACGCAGCTTCGATTTGAGTTCCGACATGGCCGCCACGCTACCGTTCATCACCTGCGAGCCTGTACGCATTTTCCGTGGGTCGCCTATTCTGGGCAAATGCCCGTTATCTCGACCGCCACCCTTCGCCGTACCGCACTGGGAGCCGCAGGGGCCGCGGTCGCCGGAGTCGGATACGCCACGCTGATCGAGCGCAATGCCTTCACGCTGCGTGAGGCGACGCTACCGGTGCTGGAGCCGGGCAAGCCGTCGCTACGGGTATTGCACATCTCCGACCTGCACATGATGCCCGGCCAGCAGTTGAAACAGGCCTGGCTGCGCGAGCTGGATCGGCTGGAGCCGGATCTGGTGGTCAATACCGGCGACAATCTCTCGCATCTGAAGTCGGTGCCCGCGGTGGTGCAGGCGCTGGGCGGGCTGCTGGCGCGTCCGGGCATTTTCGTGTTCGGCTCGAACGACTATTTCGCGCCGGTGCCGAAGAATCCGCTGAAGTACTTCAAGAAGGATCACAAGCGCGTTTTCGGCGACCCGCTGCCGTGGCAGGACATGCGGGCGGCGTTCACCGAGCGCGGCTGGCTGGATCTGACGCATGTGCGCCGCGATATCGAGGTCTCCGGTGTGAAGATCTCCACCGCGGGCGTGGATGATCCGCATCTGAAGCGCGATCGCTACGACACCGTCGCCGGTGCCCCGAATCCGTTGGCGGACTTGAGCATCGGGCTGACGCATTCGCCGGAGCCGCGGGTGCTGGATCGTTTCGCCGCGGACGGCTACGACCTGGTGATGGCCGGTCATACGCACGGCGGTCAGCTGTGTGTGCCGGGTTTCGGTGCGCTGGTGACCAATTGCGGTATCGACCGGTCGCGGGTGAAGGGTCCCTCGCAGTGGGGTTCGCATACGCAGCTTCATGTTTCGGCCGGCCTGGGCACCTCGCCGTGGGCGCCGTACCGGTTCTGCTGCCGCCCGGAGGCGACGCTGGTGACACTCGTCGGCGCGCCGCCGAAGAAGCCGGTCACGAAGTCGGGTCGCGGGCGTACCGCGTCGGAGGCTGTCGCGCGTTAGGCGCTTGCCGCGATATACATCGCGGTATGTAGTCGTCAGTCAGGGGACAACCGTGGCCAGTGGTAACGAACCGAACGAGGATCCGACAACACGGGGTCCGGATCCGAACTGGTGGCAGGGTGCGCCCGAACCGGATTCGCCGTGGCAGTCGAATCCGCAGCCCACGACGCCCTATACGGGTGGGCCGTACAACCCGCAGCCCGGGCCCGATCCATATCAGGCACAGCCTTATCCGGGTCAGGGGCAGCCTTATCCGGGTCAGGCGCAGCCCTATCCGGGTCAGCCCCAACAGAATCAGCCGTACCAGAGTCAGCCCTATCAGCAGTCGCCGTATCAGTCGGGGCCCACGCCGTATCAGACGTCGCCGCCGGCCCCGTACGGACCGCAGCCGGGGTATGGGCCTCCCCCACCCGGTGGCGGTGGCCGCAAAGGCTGGCTGATCGCAGGCATCGGCCTGCTGATCGTCGTGATCATCGGCGCTGTCATCACAGTTGTTCTGGTGAACCACAATTCGAGCGAGCCGTCGGCGAAGTCGACCACGACGCCGTCGCTGATCAGTGCGCTCACCCCGAGCAATTCCGCCGCCCCGTCGGGCAGCAAACCGTCGTCCGCACCGAAGACGACCTCCGGTAGCGGCACCACTCCAGCTCCGGTCATTCCCGGCTATCAGGTGGTGGCTATTCCGGATAACGGTGCGGCATACGACATTCCGACAACCTGGAAGGTCGATACCAGCGGCCAGACCACCTTCTCGGGCGGCAACGATTCGGTCCCCATCGCGGGCCTGGCCCAGGACGGCCTCGAATACTGCCCGAACTACGTGCGCACCAACGTATTTCTGAGCCAGTCGACGGAAACCGATCCTGCCAAGGCGGCCGCCGACATCGGCACCCGCATGGGCCGCATCGGCTGGTCCACCTCCACCGGCGCAACCCCCGGCCCCGCCGAATCGTTCACCAGCACCGACGGTCAACTGCAGGGCATCTACATGGAGACAAAGGGTTCCGCCCCCGCCCCCGCCGCCGGCTGCGCCTCGACCTACTCCGTCTACACCTTCGCCTTCCCCGGCGGCAATGACGGTGCCTTCGTCTTCACCATCGCCGCCGACACCGGCGTAGCCAACTCCGTAGACGCCACCTTCGCCAAGAAGATCCTCGCCAGCATCCGCCCGATGTAACCCCCACACCCCCGATTTCCGCCCGTTTTATACCACCTGACCAGCAGATTTAGTATCCCCCGCACCAATAAGTTAAGCTACTCCACGTTCGCCTCACGGGGTGTGGCGCAGCTTGGTAGCGCGCTTCGTTCGGGACGAAGAGGTCGCAGGTTCAAATCCTGTCACCCCGACGTGTTGGTTGAGACACATGAAAGGCCCCCGGCCATTGGCCGGGGGCCTTTCTGCTGTTCGGGTCAGGTTGCGGTGGGGCGGAGGCTGCGGGTGCCGAGGCGCTGGGCGCGGGCGGTGATGAGGGTGGCGAGGGCGGTTTCGGTGGTCGGGTCGGCGGGGGTGAGGACGAAGAGGCAGTGGTCGGAGCCGTCGGGGGAGATGAAGGTGTCGTAGTGCACGGTGAGGACGCCGTGCCGGGGGTGGCTGATGCGTTTGCGGCCGTGCTGGCGGTCGTGGATGTCGTGGTCGTTCCACCAGGCGGCGAATTCGGGGCTGGCGGTGCGTAGTTCGTCGATGAGGGTGCGCAGGCGGGTGTCGTCGGGGTGGCGGGCGAGGGTGCGGCGCAGATTGCCGACGGTTTCCCGGGCCACCTGGGGCCAGTCGAGTTGCCCGGCCAGGGTGGCGGGGTCGAGGAAGATGAGGCGGGCGGTATTGAGGCCGGGGCCGAAGTCCTCGCCGAATAGTGCTGCGGCGGCAGCATTCCGGGCCAGCACGTCGTAGCGGAAGTCCATGGCGTAGGCGGGCAGCAGCGGCATGCCGTCGAGGATGGCCTGCATGGTGGGGCTCAGCGGTGCGGGTGCGTTGCGCGAGGGCGGTTGGGCGCCCCGGGCGATCAGATGCAGATGGGCGCGCTCGGAGTCGGAGAGCAGCAGCGCGAGCGCGATCGCGTCCAGAACCGCGGCTCCGGGGGTGCCGACCCGGCCCTGTTCGAGGCGGATGTACCAGTCGATGCTCACCGCGGCGAGCTCCGCGACCTCCTGGCGGCGCAGCCCGGGCGTGCGGCGCTTTCCGGAACCGGGCAGCCCGGCCGCTTCGGGGGTGAGGCGTTCGCGCATCGCACGCAGGAAGGAGCCGAGTTCGACTCCGGAGTCCGCTTTGTCCACGCTGTCCATCCTTGCCGATCGGGTGGCACGCCGGATACCAGGATGCGCGCAGCCTTCCCCGGATTCCCATATTTCAAGATGATTGTCTCAGTTCTTGAAACACAGTTCGAGGAGGGACGCCATGAACCGCACCGCACGCACCCTGTCCATCGCCGGTGTCACGGCCGCTCTGCTGCTGGCCGCGGCCTGCGGGAACGACACGCAGTCCGCCCCCGCGACCACCGCCGCCGCACCGGCGCACCCCGCCGACTACGTCCAGGTCCGCTCGGCGGTGCCCGCGACAGCGGCCCAGTTCACCGTGACGAGCCCCGGCGTCCCGTCCGGCGGGACGTTCCCGGCCGACGGTTTCGCCGCCGCATTCGGTTGCACCGCCGCCAATCACGCACCGCAGCTGCACTGGTCCGGAGCTCCGGCGACAGCGAAGAGCTTCGCGGTGACCATGTTCGATCCCGATGCCCCGAGCGGCGCCGGTTTCTGGCACTGGATGGAGTGGGATATCCCCGCCACCGCAACCGATTTCACCGAGGGCGGCCCGGCGGTCGCCGGAACCAATGACGCGGGCGTGACCGGCTACCTGGGCCCGTGCCCGCCCAGCGGCGACAAGGCCCACAACTACCAGATCACCGTGCTGGCCCTGGACACCCCGAGCCTGGGCCTGCCCGCGACCACCTCCCCCACGGTGACGTCCTTCAGCATGAACAGTCACATCATCGGCTACGGCCGCCTGACCCTGACCGCTCAGCGCCCCTGATCAGCACGCCCGCAACAGCTTTCGCTGCCGGTCGAGTGACGTTGCCCTACGAAGACTGCGCCGCTGATATATCCACACCCCACCTGCACAACGCTGCTGACACGCAAAGACCCCGGCCTGCATACAGGCCGGGGTCTTTGCGCTACAGGCGATTTCAGCCCAGGTGCAGGCGCTTCATGAGCCGCAGCGTCATGAGCGTGCTCTTGAGCTGCTTCTCGTAGGGCATACCCGAACGAGCGGCGAGAATCTGCTTCTTCTGCACGCCCACATTGATGGTGTCGGTGTACTTGAGGATCCCGGCCGCACCGTGGCGGGTGCCGACGCCGGAGCTCTTGACCCCGCCCGAGGGCGTGCCCTTGGCGGCGTAGGTGGTGACGAAGCCGTCGTTGATATTGATGGCCCCGGATTCGATCTTGGCGGCAATGCGGCCCGCGCGGTCGAAGTCCCCGGCCCAGACGCTGGCATTGAGCCCGTAGGTGGTGTCGTTGGCGAGGCGGATGGCCTCGTCATCGGTGCCGAACTTGTACACGGCGACAACGGGTCCGAAGGTCTCCATGGTGGCGTGCGCCATATCCTTGGTGACGCCGGTGAGCACGGTCGGCTCGAAGAACGCCGGGCCGATATCCGGGCGCGGCTTGCCGCCGGTCAGCACATTGGCGCCCTTGTCGCGGGCTTCGTCGACATGCGCGGCGACGCGCTGCATATGCTCGACGGAGACGAGCGAACCCATTTCCGGGTCGAAGTCGTAGGTGGCGCCCATCTTGGCGCCCAATTCCTCTGCGGCGGTGACGAATCGGCGCACGAACTCGTCGTACACCTTCTCCTGCACATAGATTCGCTCGATGTGCATACAGGCCTGCCCGGTATTGCCGAAGACGGCGAAGGTGGCACTGGGGATGCATTCGTCGAGGTTGACGTCGTCGAGCACGATCATCGGGTTCTTGCCGCCGAGTTCCAGCGAGCAGCCGATGAGATTGCGCCCGGCCTGCTCACCGATGGTGCGCCCGGTATTGGTGGACCCGGTGAACATGACGAAGTCGACATTGTCGATGAGGGTCGGGCCGACATCGGGGCCGCCGCCGCAGATGACCTGCACCAGCCCGCGCGGCAGACCGGCCTTGTGCAGCAGTTCGATGCCGAACAGCGTGCACAGCGCGGTCTTGTTGTCCGGCTTGAGAACCAGGCCGTTGCCCGCCATCAGCGCCGGCATGGAATCGGACATGGAGATGGCGAAGGGGAAGTTCCACGGCGCGATGACCGCGACGACACCCTTGGGCCGGTGCTCCTCGGTGGAAGTGGTGATGATCGGCATGGGCCCGCTGCGCTTCTTGGACCGCAGCGTCTTCTCGGCGGTCTTGAGGTAGTGCGCGATGACCATGGGGGTGTCGCAGGCCTCTTCGATGGCCATGCGCCGCGCCTTGCCGCACCCGATCTGAATCAGGTCCGCAATGGTCTCGATCTCGGAGAGGATGAGCTCGTGCGCGCGTTCGAAGACTTCGAGCCGCTGCTTGAGCGGGCGACGGGCCCACTCGACCTGGGCGGCGCGGGCGATGTCGACAGCGGTCTTGACGTCCTCGGGCGAGGACTGCGGCAGCAGGCCGACCACATCGCCGGTGTAGACCTCGATCATTTCGTACGGTTCGCGAGCTTCGCCCGCCTTCCCCGCGGTCACCATGGCGGTCAGCCGATTGATCAGCGATTCCGTGACGCGCGGCGGCAGCTTTGCGCTAGCGCTGGTCGAAGGAGCGGAGCCGCTCTGCGTACTCGTTGTGCTCATGGCGTTCTCTCCATAACTTGCCGCCCCGTGACGGCGGTCACCATGTCCCAAACTAGAACACGTTATTGTTCATGACAACGGCGCGGGGTAGTTTCGTCCCGGAATCTGCGGAAAGAAAGGTCGGCGATGACGACAGCCACTGCTGAAACAAGTAGCAATACCGAGCCTCATGCTCTCGTGGAGAAGCGAGGCGCGACGCTCATCGTCACCATGAACCGCCCGAAGTCCCGGAATGCGCTGACCGGCGAGATGCTGGCCATCATGACCGAGGCGTGGGAGCGGGTGGACAGCGATCCGGAGATCCGCTCCTGCATCCTCACCGGTGCGGGCGGCTCGTTCTGCGCGGGCGCGGACCTCAAGGCCATGAACAAGCGCAACCCCAGCGACGGCATGTCCGAGGGCAGCGCCTTCGATCCGACCCGCATGCCGGGTCTGCTCAAGGGCTACCGCCTCAGCAAGCCGCTGATCGCCGCGGTCGAGGGCCCGGCCATTGCCGGCGGCACCGAGATCCTGCAGGGCACCGATATTCGCATTGCCGGCGAGAGCGCCAAATTCGGTATCTCCGAGGCGAAGTGGAGCCTGTTCCCGATGGGCGGCTCGGCCGTGCGCCTGCCCCGCCAGATCCCGTACACCATTGCCGCGGAGCTGCTGCTGACCGGCCGCCACATCACCGCGACCGAGGCGCTGAACTTCGGCCTCATCGGCCATGTGGTCCCGGACGGCGCCGCGCTGGACAAGGCCCTGGAGATCGCCGAGCTGATCAACAACAACGGCCCGCTGGCCGTGCAGGCGATCCTCAAGGTCATTCGTGACACCGAGGGTATGCACGAGTTGGACGCCTTCCAGATCGATGCCAAGGTCGGCTTGCCGGTCTTCCGCAGTGACGATGCCAAGGAGGGCCCACGCGCCTTCGCCGAGAAGCGTAAGCCCAACTTCCAGGGCAGGTAACCCCAACACTGCGATGGTCCGGTGCGGCCCTGCACCCGCCGGACCGTCGTCAGCGGGCGAGGATCTCCTCGTCGAGGAAGCCACCCGATTGATGACGCCACAGCTGCGCGTACATCCCTTCCGCGTGCAGCAGTTGCTCGTGGGTGCCCTCCTCGATGATTCGCCCGCGATCGAGCACCACCAGCCGATCCATACCGGCGACGGTGCTCAATCGGTGCGCGACCACCAGCGCCGTACGCCCTTCCATCAATTCCCAGAGCGCTTGCTGCACAAGCTTTTCGCTCTCGGAGTCGAGGGCGCTGGTGGCCTCGTCGAGCAGCAGGATCGGTGCGTCGCGCAGAATGGCCCGCGCCAGCGCGACCCGCTGTCGTTGCCCGCCGGACAGTTTCACACCGCGTTCGCCGAGCAGCGTCTCCATGCCCTGCGGCAGCTTGTCCGCGAATTCGGTGACGTGCGCGGCGTCCGCGGCGCGCCGGATATCGGCATCGGTGGCGCCGGGCCGCGCGAACAGGATGTTCTCCCGCAGGCTGCGGTGGAACATGGCCGGATCCTGCGGCACATACGCGAGCTGACTGCGCAGATCGGCCTGCCGCAGCCGTGAAATATCCTGCCCGCCGATGCGAATGCTGCCGTCGTTGATATCCATCAGGCGCAGCAGCAACTGGGTGATCGTGGTCTTGCCGCCGCCGGAGCGGCCGACCAGGCCCAGCTTGTGTCCGCTCGGCACCTGCAGATCCAATCCCGTGAACAGCGGTGCGGCGCCCGCGTGCGTGAAGTGCACCCGATCGAACCGCACATCGGAACCCTTGGGCTGCAACGCTTCCGGCTCCTGCGGATCCAGCACGGTGGCCGGCTTCAGCAGCAGTTCGGTGAACTGCGCCGATTCGGTGAGCGTGCTCTCCAGCCGCCGGTAGATCTGATTGAACCGGAACATGATCGCCGTCGCGTTCCAGTAGTACGTGAAGGCCACCATGATGGCCGAGACCGAGGCGTGCCCGCCGCGCAGCCCGAGCACGATCAGCAGTCCGGCCACATTGGCGATCACCACCAGCGGTGTGACCACGGTGTCGATCCGCAGGTTCGCATAATCCCAGGAGCGCAACGACTTCCGCCGCTGTTCGGCGACCCGCCGCCGATGCTCGGCCGCCTCCTGACGTTCGGCCGCGAAGGCGCGCACAATCTGCATATTGGCCAGGCTGTCGGCCACATGACCGGACACCAGCGCGATGGCGGCCTCGCGTTCGTCCACCCGCGCCTGCCGCCGCGCGATGAGCGGCGCGATGACCAGCCCGGTCAGCACGAGCAGGCCGATGAGCACCACGACCAGCAGCGGGTCGTAGCGCCACAGCACCACCGAGGCGAAGCCGAGCGGCACCACGGCAGCGAAGATCTCGAAGGCGAAGGTGTCGACGAACTGCTCGAAGCGAGTGGCGAAGCTCAGCGCCCGCTTGGTGAGCGATCCGGCGAAGTTGTTGTGGAAGAACGCCGCGTCCTTGGCCAGCAATTCATCCATGGCGATGATGTACAGGCTCTCGATACCGTAGGCATCGAGCCGGTTGAGGCAGTGTATTCCTATGCGCCACAGCACTTCCGCCGCGAGGATCGCGGCCGCGAAGCCGAGCACGTACGGTCCCACCGTGCCGAGGCCGGAGTCACCGGTCGCGGCGACGCGGCCGATGAGCACCGCGACAAGCAGTGGTGCGACATAATTTTGGCAGGTGGCGCCCAGTGCGGGTCCCAGCATGCCGATGGCGGTCAATAGCTTTCGCCGGGCCATTTCCCGGCCGTAATAGCGCAATACCAGTCTGATCGCAGGCGCGCGCGAGCTCATCCGTCCCCTCTCGAATTGGATGTTCGAGCAGTGCAGAAGAGCTATCGTGCCTCGCGGGGACGAGTTCGGGCCAGCGATTATTCGCTAGGTAGTTGCAGGAGGAGGGGTCGGCGCTGGGCAATCGCAGAGCCCCGATTGCCCAGCGCCGGGACGGATACCGGTCGGAGCACGAGCCGGTATCCGCACGACGGTTTAATCCGTCGGCTTGACCATGCGACCGACTATCCGGCGCATGACGCCGGGCAGGAAGCGCCGCATGAGGTAGGTGGGGTAGGCCTGCCCGGGGAAGACGAACAGCGGGTTCTTCGGTTTGGCGAGAGCCTTCTCCAGCGCGTCGATGACGCCTTCGGGACTCATACCGCCCTCACCGCCGAGTACCGAGGCGTTCTCTTCCCGGACCTTGTCCAGGAAGGCGGTTTCCACCATGGGCGGGCACAGACCGAGCAGCCGCACACCGCTGCCCTGCAGTTCATAGGCGAGGCTGTCGATGAATCCGATGACCGCGAATTTGGAGGCCGAGTAGCCGGCCATACCGGGTGAGGGCAGCCAGCCCGCCACGGACGCGAACAGCACGACGGTGCCGGTCCCCGCCTGCTTCATGGCCGGGATGACGGCCTGACACAGGTTGACGGTGCCGATGTAGTTGACGTCGATCATCTTCCTGATCTGCGCCACATCATGATTCAGCGCAGAGGCGTGCACATGGCACATTCCGGCGGCGTGCACCAGCCGGTCGATGGTGCCGAGTTCACCGCGCACCTTGTCCACCACCGCGCGCACCTGCTCCGGATCGGAGACATCGCAGGTATAGGTGGACATATTGGGCGACCGCCGCGCGGTCTCGGCCAGCCCGTCGGGATTGAGATCGACGGCCGCGACCTTCCACCCGGCGGCGGCGAGGCGCTGCGCGACGATCCTGCCCATACCGCTCGCGGCGCCGGTGACGAGCGCGGTCTGTGTCATCGGTCCCCCCTGGTCTGCAACACCGTCGCGGCATTGTCGAAAGTCATTGCGAGCGCACCGATCCGGCTGGCGAACAGCGCACCCCTCGGCAGGCCGAGGGCACGCAGCTGATCGGAGACGGGGTGGTCGCCGAGTTCGACGCGGACACCGCCGGGCCGCCCGCGCACCCGGCTCGGATTCATGAGCCAGGGCGTGCGCCGCAAAATGCCGTTGCGGAAGGTGTACGCGTCGATGGACGCGCCGCCCGCGCCGCCGGGCATGGGCAGCCCGTCGGCCACCCGCAGCGCGATGACGAGTTGTCCGTCCGCCCGCACCTCGCAGCGATGGCCGCCGCGCACGGGGGTGATATCGATATCCGCCATCAGCTTGGGGAAGCCCCAAATCGATTGCCCGGCTTCACAGGTGAAGCTCTGATTGACCGGCAGCCAGTGGATGTAGGCCCCGGTGCTGCCCTTGTGTCCCGGCTGTTTCGCCATGAGCGAGAAGGCGAATTCGTGGTACGGCCCCAGGTCTCCGTCGATGTATCGCACGAAGGCGAGGGACAGGACGGCCCGCCCGAGCACGGTGATCGGTTCCAGGCCGGCCGGGGCGAGCAGTGCGCGCGCCGCGCCGGCATGCACCAGGAAGAGCGCGGAGCTGGCATCGGCATGACGGATTTCGACCGGCATGCGGACCTGCTCACCGAGTACCGTATGCGCCTCCACCATGTCCAGATTAGAACAGGTTCTTGTGACGTTCGCCATGGATTCGGCCAAGGTGTCCCGCTGATCGGTGCCCGATGTGGCATTACTTTCCATAACCGGTTATCGCACCTCGTGGTCGGCTTCGCGGGCCGCGGCGTACCCCTTGGCCCAGCGGTAGTCCGGTTTGCCGCTCGGCGTGCGCGACACCGTATCGACGACCCAGATGCGGCGCGGCAGCTTGTAGGCGGCGAGGTGCGCGCGCACATGCCGCTCCAGTGCCGGGAAGTCGACGGCACTGTTGGCCGAGACGATCGCGCCCACCTGCTGCCCCCAGCGCTCGTGCGCGATGCCGATCACCACGGCGTCGTACACCGATTCGTGCGCCTTGACGACGGATTCGACCTCCTCGGGGAACACCTTCTCGCCACCGGTATTGATCACCATGTTCCCGCGGCCGATGAGGGTGATGGACCCGTCCTCCTCGACGCGGGCGCGATCGTCGGTGACCACCATGCGCCGGCCGTCCACGGTGTGAAACAGCTTGTCGGTCTTGGCCTGATCCTTGTAGTAGCCGATCGGCACATTGCCGGTCTTGGCCAGCCAGCCCTCGCCGCCCGGCGCGATCGGATGGCCGGTCTCGTCCACGACGACCGCGCCGCGACCGGTATTGACCCGCGGCCCGCGACCCGGATCATCATCCTTCTGCGCGAAACCGATACCGCCGAAACCGGTTTCGGAGGATCCGATGGATTCGCTGACCAGTGTGCTCGGAAACAGTTCCAGCAGTTCGTTCTTCACCTGCTGTGTCAGCTGCGCGGCCCCGGAGCCGATGGAGAAGAGCGAGGAGGCGTCGACCGGCGCGGCCCGATAGGCGTCCACCAGCGGCCGGGCGATCGCATCACCGGTGATGACCAGGATATTCGGCTGCTCCCGCGCCACCACCTGCCAGATGCGGGCCGGATCGAAGCGTGGTTCGAACAGCACCGTATTGCCGGACCACAGCGCGGTGAAGGTCGGCATCATGGCGGCGGCGTGGATGAGCGGCGGCAGGACGAACCAGCGCATGGGCGGATTCTCCGCACCCAGCCGGGACTGCTGATACTCGTCGGCCACGGGTTCGCCGCTGTAGAAATCGATGCCGCCGCCGAGGACCCGCCACATATCCTCCTGCCGCCACATGACGCCCTTGGGCAGGCCGGTGGTGCCGCCGGTGTACATGATGAACAGGTCGTCGGGACTGCGCGTCTCGAAATCTCTTTCCGCAGTGGCATTTTCGAGCGCCGTCTCATAGGACAGCGACTGTGTCGGCAATCCCGCGCCGCCCTGATCGTCTTCCACGACCAGGGTGTGCCGCAGCTTGGGCAGCTGTGGCCGCACCTCTTCGATCAGCGGCGCGTAACAGCGATGGTGCACAACCATTTCCAGGTCGGCATTGTCGTAGACGTAGCGCAGTTCCTCGGCCTGGTACCGATAGTTGATATTGATGGGTACGGCGCGAATCTTGAAGCAGCCCAGCAACGTTTCGAGAGTCTCGATGCTGTTGTGCATATGGAAGCCGATATGAGTGCCCGGTCCGGCCCCGGCGGCGGCCAGGTGATGCGCCAGTCGATTGGCGCGCTCATCCAGTTCCCGGAAGGTGCGCCGGCGGTCGCCCTCGATGACGGCTATCCGGTCGGGCACCGCGTCGGCGGAGTGTTCGTACAGGTCGGCGAAATTGCACACCATGGCGTTCGCTTTCTGGGGACAGCTGGCTACAGGACAATGAGCGGAAGCGACGCGCCCCGGTCGGTGAAATCGAAGGCCGCGCCGGTGCTGAAGCGGGTGATGGCGACCTCGGAGACTTCCGGGAAAGGTGTTGCGGCGAGCCCGATCTCGATGGTCAGCGCTCGATCGTCGGCCGCCCGCACCTCCGCGCGGAAACGCGGATTCACCCCGCGCACCAGTGCGTTCAGCGGCTCCAGATGATCGGCGTCGAGCAGCTCCGGCCAGGCGCCGTCGGTGCACGCACCGCAGTCACGATCGAGTCGCAGCTCGACCACCCGTTCCCCGCCATAGGTTTCGCTGCTGACCTCGGCCGCCACATAGGCCGCCGGATTCAATGCGGGGTGCAGGCGCAGTACCTTCGCCAGCGAGGCCGGATCATCGCCGAGTTTCAGCGCATTGCGCAGCCGCTCGGAGGTGAGCCCGGCAATGCCGGTGAACTGCTTGCGCGCGATATCGAGGGCGCGGGCGGCATCGGTGCGCGCCGCGAGGGCACGGCGGAATCCGAGGGTGAGCAGATGGTGTTGCAGGCACACCTCGTCGGCGATCCGGATGAGCGCCGAACGGGAGAAGTCGCCGAACCGGATATCGTTCAGGAGCGGTCCCGAATAGTCCGCCCGCCCTTCGTCTTCCGTATCGATACCGCCCAGCTCCACGCGCGCTGCCGCGGATTCGTTCAGCACCAGCGCATCCGCGGAAGGCACGAACGGCTCATGATCCTTGTCGATCGTTACCGTCCACGCGCACACCGGTTTCCGGTCCGCCGGCTGCCGCGGCGGCCGATGCACCGGCCGCACCTGCGCATACGGATTGGTGGCCAGCGCCGTCGCATCGAAGGTCGGATCTTCGATGTCGTGACACATGCCGACCACATAGGCCTCGCCCATGGGTTCCACATCCGCGAGCGCACCGCAGTGGTCGAGGTGGAATTCCCCGTGGTCGTGGTCCTGGACCCGGTATCGGAAGTCCATGAATTGCGGTGGCGCGCCGATATCGAGCTGGAAGCCCTTGAAGATGACGTCCACACCGTCGCCGGTGATGCCCAGCGCCCGCTGCATGCGCCGCGTGTACACCGGGCTGGCCAGCCGCCATTCCTCGATGGCCACCTCGGTCATGCCCTCGCGGCCGAAAGCGCCTATGGCATGCGCCATTCCGGATCGGTCGATGAGGTGCCCGCACAGCAGCAGCTCCGGCACCAGTACGGCGAGCTCGCTGCGGGACAGCGAGCTGTATCTGCTGTTCACCACAGTGGCGCCGGACCCTCTCCGACCGGATACCACCCGGCGAGCGGCTCCCCCGAGACGGACCGCTCGATCCGCTTCTGCATGCCGCCCGAGAGCGCGCCGTTCTGGATCATCTCCACGAAAAGCGCTGTCACATTGCCGAAGTCGAAGAAATCGCGCTGCCAGGACCACTGGCCGTTGCCGGCGTAGCGGAACCAGCTGCCGCCGATCCCCTCCGGGCTGTAGGGCCGTCCGTCCGCCCGGTGCTTCTCATTGATCTGTTTCCAGAATCCGATGACGCTGCCACTGCGCTCGTCCACCACGAATTCCTGGTACGGGTAGGTCCAGCCCTCGAGGCCGAACATCTCCTGTCCGAGTGCGATATCACGGATCTCATCGCGCCCGACGGCCATGAACTCCTGGGTGGGCCCGTAGTTCCAGCCGTAGGTGGCGTCTTCGGTATAGAAGTCCGCCAAGGGTTTCCAGTCGCCGAGCGCTTCGCAGCGCTGGTTCTCCTGCACCCATTTGGCGATCGTGTCGTCGAGTTCGTCACGGGACCAAGCCATGGTCGTTCCTTCAGTCTGTGGGATCGTCTTCGCGGAGCGAGAGCGCCTGGGTGGGGCAGTAGCGGACGGCGGCGCGAGCCGCGTCCAGGTCGTCACCGGGATCGGCGCGGAGTATGTCGACCTGCCCGTGTTTGGGTACCTGGAAGAGTGCGGGGGCTTCGTCCTGGCAGACGGCATGCCCTTGGCAGAGGTCGAGATCGACCACGAGGCGCATCTACTCTCCTTCTGAATCCTTCTTCGGTGCAGGGGTTTTCAGCGGCGCTTCCGGTTGCACCTCGACGAGCACCAGGTGTGCCCCGCGCGGCGTCGAGACCACGGCGACGATCGCGGCGGCGATATCGGAGGCCCGCAGGAAGTAGGAGTGCCGGGCGAAGCCCCACTTCACCCAGTCCTCGAGCAGCGGCCCGACCACCTCGGGGGTGGCCGTCATACCCATACCGGTCTGGGTCTGGCCCGGGCGCACGATGGACGAGCGCACACCGGTGCCCTCCAGTTCCATGCGCATCTGCCGGGCGAGGGCCTCGACGCCCATCTTCGCGGCGTTGTACGCGCCCATTCCCGGTCGCGGCCGATCGGCGCAGTCCGAGCCGATGACGACGAAATCCCCGCGCTGCCTTGCGATCATGCCGGGTACGACCCGGTGCGCGAGGCGCTGCGCACCCACCAGGTGCACCTGCACCTGCGAGTCGAACAGTTCGGGGTCCACGTCCCAGCCCTGCCCGAATTCCAGGTCACCCGCGCCGTACACCGCGATTTCGATCGGCCCGAGCGCGTTTTCGGCGGCGACCACGAATTCGTCGACGGACGCGGTATCGGAGACGTCTAGCCGATGGGCGAAGGCCTCACCCCCGTCGGCGCGAATCTTCTCGGCCAGGGTCTCGCAGATCTCCACCCGCCGGGCGCCCAGCGCCACCGGATATCCCAGTTCGGCCAGCGCCATCGCGGTGGCGGCCCCGATGCCAGAGGAAGCGCCGGCAATGAGAACCGGCCTGCGGGCGGGATGTGGTGCGAACCGCGGCATTACCGAACCTCCACTGTCACCGGCAGTTTCGCGAAGCCGCGCACATTCACCGAATGCACGCGCTCGCTGCCCGCCTCCAATCCGTAGGAGCGCACCCGATCGGTGAACTCCCGCAGCACGATTCCGGCCTCCAGCCGCGCCAGATGCGCGCCCAGGCAGAAGTGCACGCCGCGCCCGAAGCTGATCAGCCCGCCCTTGTCGGCCCGTTCGATGTCATAGCGGTCCGGATCGTGGAATGCCGCGGTATCGCGATTGGCGGATCCGATGAGCAGCAACACCTTCGAGCCCTGCGGGATGGTCTGCCCGTAATACTCGAGATCCTCGGCCGCGGTGCGCGCCAGGATCTGGCTGGACGCGTCGTAGCGCAGCGTCTCCTCCACCCAGTCGCCGACGAGGTCGGGATGCTCGGCCGCCTTGGCGTACTGCTCGGGGTTCACCCCGGCCCAGTACAGGGCATTGCCCAGCAGTTTTGTGGTGGTCTCGTTCCCGGCGACCACCATCAGGAACATGAAGCCGATGATCTCCTGATCGGTGAGCCGATCGCCGTCGGCTTCGGCCTCCAGCAGTGCGGAGGTCAGATCGTCCGCGGGCCGTTTGCGGCGGGCGGCGACCATATCGGTGTAGTAGCCGAACAGGCTCAGTGCCGCCTCCATGGCGGGGACTGGCACATCGAGCACGCCCTCCTCACGATGCAGCAGCAGATCGGCGAGCCTGCGCAATTCGGCGCGGTCGGCATCGGGCACACCGAGCAGTTCCGAGATGACGTCCATGGGGAGTTTGCCCGCGACATCGTCGATCCAGTCGAAACTCTTACTCGCCAGCGCGGGTTCGAGATGCTGCAGCGTGATCTCGCGAATGCGATCGCTCATCTCGGTCACCCGGCGCGGGGTGAAGCCCTGGTAGACGAGTTTGCGCAGGCGCAGATGCCGAGGATCGTCCATGGCCAGGAAGGACATGGTGTGGTGGGCGTGCGGCCCCCAGGCGGCCGGATCCAGCGATACCCCGTTGGCACTGGACAGCCGCACATTGTCGCGGAATCCGGCGCCCACATCGGCATGCCGGGACAGCGTCCAGAAGTCCAGCCCCGGATTGTGATACACCGGCGCTTCGGTGCGCAGCCGCTGGTAGACGGGGTACGGGTCCTCATGGATGCCGTAGTCGTAGGGGTCGAACAGCAGCGGCTCGAGGGAGGCTGCGGTCATCGTCTCTGCACCTCGTATTCCATAACACGTTCGCCGGCTCCGGCGAACGCCGTCCGGTCATCAGTACAACTGACTGGACACGTGTCTGCACGGTACTAGCGCGGCGGGCTGCTGGCAACGGATCGATGAATCGAACCTGAGAAACAGTCTCCCAAACTGAAACATGTTCTTGCGCGTTTCCGAGCTCCGAACTTATAGTCCGTACACGTGTCCGGACAGCATGGGAGCTACCGTTGAGCCCGAGCAATCTCAGCCCTGACGGCAACGGATCGGTGGTCCGCGAATGACCGGTGCCGAACGCTCCGTCGGCTTCATCGGCCTGGGCAATATGGGCGCGCCCATGGCCCTGCGACTGCTCGAATGGCCGGGCGGCCTGGTGGTCTGCGATATGCGGCCGGAGGCGGTGCAGCCCTTCACCGAAGGCGGGGCCACAGCGGTCGGCTCGGCGACTGAAGTCGCCGAGCGGTGCGGCGTGGTGTCTATCGCGGTGCTGAACGACGACCAGGTGCGCACGGTGGTCAGCGGGCCGGACGGCATTCTGCAGACTGCCGAGCCTGGCACCGTGATTGCCGTGCACTCCACCATCTCGGACCGGACCGCCACCGAACTGGCGGCCGAATGCGCCGAGCACGGTGTGGAATTCGTGGACGCGCCGATCAGCGGCGGGGCGCCGGCCGCACAGCGGGGCGCGCTCGCGATCATGGTCGGCGGCAGCGAGGCCGCCTTCACGACCGTGCGGGAACCGTTCTCCCGCTTCGGATCGCTCATCGTGCACGCGGGCGAGGTCGGTGCGGGCACGCGAATGAAGCTGGCGCGCAATCTGCTCCACTTCATCGCCTTCACGGCGGCGTCGGAGGCGCAGCGGCTGGCCGAGGCGGCCGGGCTCGATATTCGCGAGCTGGGCAAGGTGGTCCGGCACTCCGACAAGCACACCGGCGGTCCGGGCGCGATCATGCTGCGCGACACCACCGCGGCGGTGGCCGAGGACGATTTCTGGTTCCCGATTCTCACCCATGTGCGCGATCTCGGTGAGAAGGATCTGTCGCTCGCGCTCGAACTCGGGCAACGGTTGGGTGTGGAGCTGCCCCTGGCCGATCAGGCGCTCGGCGGACTCGGCGACGGGCTGGGTGTCGGGCGCGGCGCGATCGCGAAGGAGCAGTGGTGATTTCACGCATGGCAACAGCTCATATCGATACGACAGGAATGGCGGGGAACTCATGACCGACGAGCGCAGAGAACGCGGACTGAAGAAGATGAGCGAGGTGTACGGCTGGGAATTCCAGGACGGCCCCGGTGAGCACTTCGCGGTCACCGCCGATCATCTCTTCGCCGATATCTGGTCGCGCCCAGGGCTTTCCATTCGCGACCGGCGGCTGCTGCTGCTCGGCGCGGTCACCGCACAGGGCCTGTTCGATATTGCCGAGATCCAGGTCGGCGCGGCCCTGCGCAATGAGGAACTGGACGAGGAGCAGCTGCGGGAGATCGCGCTGTTCCTGTGCCACTACGTGGGCTGGCCCGCGGGCACCACCCTGGACGGCGTGGTCGGCAAGGCCGTCAAACAGCACAAGAAGCAGTAATTCCCCTCCCCCCGTTAGGAATTGAACAGAACATGGCTGAAACCGCCACCGTACGACCGCTCCGGTCCAGCGAGGTCGACTCCTGGGACTTCGAGGCCGATGTGGTCGTCGTCGGATACGGCATTGCCGGGGTGTGCGCCGCCATCGAGGCGGCCGGCGCGGGCGCCGACGTGCTCGTGCTGGAACGCACCGGCGGCTGGGGCGGCGCGGCCGCCCTGTCCGGCGGTTTCATCTACCTCGGTGGCGGTACGGCATTGCAGCGGGCGCTCGGATTCGAGGACACCGCCGAGAACATGGAGAAGTTCCTGACCGCCGCGCTCGGGCCGGGCGTGGACAAGAACAAGATCCACGATTACTGCCAGGGCAGCGTCGAGCACTTCGATTGGCTTGTCTCGCAGGGTGTTCCGTTCAAGGAGGAGTTCTGGGGCGAGCCCGGCTACGAGCCGCCGGCCGACCAGGGCCTGATGTTCTCCGGCGGCGAGAACGCCGCACCGTTCAACACCATCGCCGATCCCGCGCCGCGCGGGCACCTCGCCTGGACCAAGGACAAGAAGCTGGGCGAGAAGGGCGGCGGCTACATGCTGATGGAGCCGCTCGCCCATACCGCCGAAAAGCTCGGCGTCCGCCGGGAATTCGATGTGCGGCTGCAGCGGCTCGTGGTCGACGACGCCGGCCGGGTGGTCGGGGTGGCGGCCAAGCGGTACGGCAAGGAGCTGTTCGTCCGGGCCGAGCGCGGCGTGGTGCTGGCCACCGGCAGCTTCGCGTACCAGCACGAAATGGTCGAGCGGTTCGCGCCCAAGATCGCCGGGCGGCCCGCCGCGACCGTCGAGGAGCACGACGGCATCGGCATCCGGGTCGCGCAGGCGCTGGGCGCGGATCTGGCGCATATGGACGCCACCGAGGTCGCCCTGGTCGCGGACCCGCAGGTGGTGGTGCGCGGCATTCTGGTGAACGGCCGCGGGCAGCGGTTCGTCACCGAGGACACCTACCCCGGCCGACTGGGCCAGGCGGTACTGCAGGACCAGGACAACCAGGCGTATCTCATCATCGACGAGACGGCTCTGGAGGAGGCGTTCGAGACCAAGTCCTCCATGTCCTTCCTGCGCATCGCGCCGACGTGGGTCGCGGAGACCGTCGCCGAGCTGGAGAGCGAAATGGGACTCCCGGCCGACACTCTCAAGTCCACCATCGACCTCTACAACAAGCATGCCGAGAACGGGGAAGATCCGTTCCTGCACAAGAAGCCGGAGTGGGTGAAGCCCATCGGCACTCCGCTGGGCGCGTACGACCTGCGCGGGTACACCGGCGGATTCACCCTCGGCGGGCTCCGCACCGATCTGGATTCGCGGGTGCTGCACGTGTCCGGCGAGCCGATCCCGGGACTGTTCGCGGCGGGTCGCGTCACCTCCGGCATCTGCGCGGGCGGTTATGCCAGCGGTTGTTCGCTGGGTGACGGAAGTTTCTACGGCAGGCGCGCGGGCATCGCCGCCGCCAAATCCTGAGAGAGGGGATGACGCATATGCGATTCGGCATCGTTCAATTCACCAGTGACCGCGGCATCACCCCCGCGGTCGCCGCCAAGGCGGCCGAGGAGCAGGGCTTCGCCTCGTTCTTCGTGCCCGAGCACACCCACATCCCGATCAAGCGCGAGGCGTTCCATCCCGGCACCGGCACCGCCGAACTGCCCGACGATCGCTACACCCGCACGCTCGATCCGTGGGTGACGCTGGGGACCATCGCCGCGGTGACCTCCCGCATCGAATTGTCCACGGCGGTGGCGCTGCCCACCGAGAGTGATCCGATCACCCTCGCGAAGACGATCGCCACGCTCGATCACCTCTCCGGCGGGCGCGTCACGCTCGGCGCCGGATTCGGCTGGAACACCGACGAACTCACCGATCACGGGGTGCCCGGCAACAAGCGGCGCACCGTACTGCGCGAGTACATCGAGGCCATGCGGGCGCTGTGGACGCAGGAGGAGGCCAGCTACTCCGGCGACTTCGTCTCCTTCGGTCCCAGCTGGGCGTGGCCGAAGCCGGTGCAGGCGCATGTGCCGCTGCTCATCGGGGCGGGCGGCACCGACAAGACCTTCAAGTGGATCGCCAAGTCGGCCGACGGGTGGATCACCACTCCCACCGAATCGGATGTCTTCGCCTCCACCGCACTGCTCATGAAGCACTGGGAGGAAGCCGGGCGCGAGGGCGCACCGCGCGTGGTCGCACTGGACTTCAAGCCCGATGCGGAGAAGCTGGCGGCCTGGGCCGAGGCCGGGGTCACCGACGTGCTCTACGGCATGCCGGACAAGCCGGAGGCCGACGTCCTCGCCTACCTGGAGCGGCTGGCGGGCAAACTCGAGCCGCTCGGCCTCGTGCGCTGATTCCCGAGCCGCCCGGCCGATACGCCGGTCGGCCGGCGCGACTTCTGAAATTCACACTCCCCCAGTAAATTTCACTGCGCCCTACGAAAGGCCGTGACGTGCGTATTGCCCTGCTGTCCTACCGCAGCAAAACCCACTGTGGAGGACAAGGGGTCTACGTCCGCTATCTCAGCGCGGGCCTGGCGGAACTGGGACATGAGGTCGAGGTGTTCTCCGGGCAGCCCTACCCCGAAAACCTCGACCCCCGGGTGCGGCTCACCGAGGTCCCCAGCCTGGATCTGTACCGGGACGAGGACCCGTTCCGCACCCCCCGGCCCGGCGAGATCCGCGACGGCATCGACCTGCTCGAGGTCGCCACCATGTGGACGGCGGGCTTCCCGGAGCCGCGCACCTTCAGCCTGCGCGCCGCCAGACTCCTGCGCGCGCGGGCGGCGGAATTCGATGTGGTGCACGACAATCAGTGCCTCGGGTACGGGCTGCTGGATATCGCGCGACATCTGCCGCTGGTGGCGACCATCCACCATCCGATCACCCGGGACCGGGAGGTCGATCTGGCCGCCGCGACGTGGCGGCGAAAACCCTTCCTGCGCAGGTGGTATGGGTTTCTCGGCATGCAGCAGCGGGTGGCCCGGCAGATTCCGGAGCTGATCACCGTATCGTCGTCCTCGGCGAACGATATCGCCGCGGACTTCGGGGTGTTGCCGGAGCAGCTGCGCACGGTGCCGCTGGGTGTGGACACCGAGCTTTTCCGGCCGCGCACGTCGCCGCGGGTGCCGGGGCGCATTGTCGCCGTTGCCAGCGCGGACAAACCGTTGAAGGGCATCTCACACCTGCTGAATGCCGTTGCCCAACTGCGTAATACGCATGCTCTGGACGTGCGGTTGGTCGCGAAACTGGAGCCGGAGGGCCCCACCGAGAAGCTCATCGCCGAACTCGGCATCGCCGATATCGTCACCGCCGTCAGCGGACTCGGCGACGAGGAATTGGCCCAGCTGCTCAGCTCCGCCGAGATCGCCTGCATCCCCTCGCTGTACGAAGGCTTTTCCCTGCCCGCCGTGGAGGCCATGGCCAGCGGCACCCCCCTCGTCGCCAGCCGCGCGGGCGCCCTGCCCGAGGTGGTCGGCGGCTGCGCGGAGCTGGTCGAACCCGGCAATGTCGCGGAGCTGACCCGGGTACTCGGCGAACTGCTCGACTCCCCCGAACGCCTGCGCCACCTGAGCGCGGCCGGGCGGCGACGCGCCCTCGAGGTCTTCAGTTGGGAAGCCGTTGCCGCCCAAACGGTCTCCGTCTACGAACAAGCTATAACCCGGCACGGCTCCCGTCCGGCCATCACCCCGATCCGCCAGGAGGCGCACCAATGCTGACCGTCGACTTCGATCGCCTGGGCATCGGCCCCGGCACCCGCGTCATCGATGTGGGGTGCGGGGCCGGCCGGCATTCGTTCGAGGCGTATCGGCGCGGTGCGGACATTGTGGCGTTCGACCAGAACGGTTCCGACCTGGCCGATGTGGACGTCATGTTCCAGGCCATGGCCGAGGTCGGCGAGGCGCCCGGGTACGCCAAGGCCGAGACGGTGCGCGGCGATGCACTGGATCTGCCCTACGGGGACGGGGAATTCGATGTGGTGATCGCCTCCGAGATCCTCGAGCACGTGCCGCAGGACGAGGCGGCCATCGCCGAATTGGTGCGCGTGGTCAAACCCGGTGGGGCGCTGGCGATCACGGTGCCACGATGGTTGCCGGAACGGATCTGCTGGGCACTGTCGGACGAATACCACGCCAACGAGGGCGGACACGTCCGCATCTACCGCGCCGACGAACTCCGCGACAAGGTCGCGGCGCAGGGTATGCGATTTATCCACAGGGCCCACGCACATGCGCTGCACTCCCCCTACTGGTGGCTGAAATGCGCGGTCGGCGTGAAAGATGAGAAGAACCCGCTGGTCAGCACCTATCACCGAATGCTGGTGTGGGACATGATGTCCGCGCCGCAGCTCACCCGAGTCACCGAACGACTGCTCGATCCGTTCATCGGCAAGAGCGTCGCCCTGTACTTCGCGAAACCGGCGGTTCGCAGTGCCCGGCGCTGACCTACCCCGCGTCCCCGGTGTCCTGACCGCCCGCCAGTTCCTGCAGAGCGCCGAATCCATCGCCGCCACACAGGAATCCGACGGTGCGCTGCCCTGGTTCACCGGCGGGCACACCGACCCCTGGGACCACATCGAAAACGCCATGGCATTGACGGCGGCCGGGCTGCGGGACGAAGCCCGCGCCGCCTACCTCTGGAGCGCGAAAACCCAGCGCGCCGACGGTTCCTGGCCCAGTCAATTCCGCGACGGCGTCATCGAGAACGAGCACAGCGACACCAACTTCTGCGCCTATATCGCCACCGGCGTGCTGCACTACTCCACCAGCACGGGCGATTCCGTCTTCACCCGCGAAATGTGGCCGGTGGTCCGCGATGCCGTCAACTTCGTCCTCTCGCTCCAACAGGGCCGCTTCGGCGAAATCCATTGGTCCGCAGGCCCCCAGGGCTCTTCCGGCGAAGCCCTCCTCACCGGCTGCTCCAGCATCTTCCACAGCCTCCGCTGTGCCCTCGCTCTGGCCGACCAACTCGGCGACCCCCAACCCGAGTGGGAGGTAGCCGCCCTCCGCCTGGGCCACGCCCTCCGCGACCACCCCGAAGCCTTCCTCGACAAGGCCCGCTACTCCATGGACTGGTACTACCCCGTCCTCTCCGGCGCGATCCGAGGCCGAGCCGCCCAAGCCCGAATCAACACCCACTGGCCCACCTTCGTAGTCCCCGACCTGGGCATCCGCTGCGTCTCCGACCAACCCTGGGTAACCGGCGCAGAAACCTGCGAACTGGTCCTGACCCTGGACGCCATAGGCGACACCTCTCGAGCCCTTCACCTCTTCACCAACATGCAACATCTCCGCGAGTCCGACGGCTCCTACTGGACCGGCCTCGTCTTCACCGACGGCAAACGCTGGCCCGAAGAACGCACCACCTGGACCGCCGCCGCCACCCTCCTAGCCGCCGACGCCCTAACCCGAACCACCCCCGCCCACAACATCTTCCGCACCCTCCTCCCCCAACCCCCCACCCCCACAACCTGCACCTGCCCCGAACCCAGCACCCCCTAACCCCCACCCTCTCCTCCCCGCCTTCACTCGCCGAACCTTCACCTTCCGCGTCTCGCCCTCTCAGCCCATGTCTTCCGAGTCTTCGTTCTTCGTGTTTGTCTCTGAAACCGGACCACAGCCGGTCGACTGAGCTGGTACCGCAGATAGTTCTCCCAACCGCGGAAGGTAGGCCGGGTACGGCTCCTGACGTGCCCAGCACGGCCATCTCGGGCTTTGCCCGCACCCTCCTGCTGATCAACCCTGCCCGGGAGGCAAGCAACCCAGGTGCACCGACGGTTTCGGTATAGAAACCGTCGGTGAACCTGGGTTGCTTGCGCCGAGAGGCGGTGGTGGGTCACCGGGTGCGGGCAGGGCCCGAGATGGCCGTGCTGGTGACGCCGGGTGGGGTACCCGATTTACCTTCCGGACCAAGGAAATACCCGCGGTACCGGCGGGGTCGACCGGCTGTGGTCCGGTTTCACAGACAAAGACGAAAAGACCAAAGATTCAAGAACAAGGACGCCCGGAAACAAGGGATCGAAGAACACGAACCCGAAACACCCTGTCCGGCAACGACCTCTAGCACCGACAGGATCAACCTGTCGGTGACACCAGGGGCGGGAAACCTATTGTCGCGGTGGGGGTATGGCGACCCGGCGCAGCACCCGGTACCGAACCGGGGACAACCCCGAGGCACGACAGACCCTGCGCGGCCGCAACGACGGCGGAACCTCGGTCAACAACTCACCCGGGTGATGCAAGTGATTGACCCGCGGCGTCCGGGACGGATCCACATGCGCCGGAGCGATCCACGCCGTCCGACCCGGGAAATCCGAATCCTCA
>NZ_JBEXOK010000014.1:0-175859 GCF_040611495.1 Nocardia sp. NPDC006630 | reverse complement strand
GAGGCGTGCGCGGCGCGGGACGAGCGCAGCAAGGCCCAACGTCAGCATGATGCGTTGCTGGCGGTGTTGCACCCGGATTTCAACCCCGCCAAACTGGGATCGCATCGTGGGTTGCCGGTGTCGACGATCATGACCATCGACATCGAAGATGTCGAACGCGCCACGGGGGTGGCGACTTTGGCGACCGGTGGGCAGATCCCGGTCGAGAACGCCCTTGCGTTGATGGCCCGCGACTCCAAGACGTTCGTGCTCGTGAAGAACAAGAACGGGATGCCCCTGCATATCGGGGAAATCCGGTTGGCGAACCCGGCACAACGGTTGGCGTTGATCGCCACCGAGCGCGGGTGCACCCGCCCGGGTTGCTCGGCTCCGGCGAGTATGGCGGCGGCCCATCATGTGACCGAGTTCAGCAAGGGCGGCCCCACCGACATCGAGAACCTCACTCTGGCGTGCGATCACTGCCACGCCCTGGTCAAGGATGGGCCACGTGGCTGGAAGACGATCAAGCTGGGTGAGGATTCGGATTTCCCGGGTCGGACGGCGTGGATCGCTCCGGCGCATGTGGATCCGTCCCGGACTCCGCGGGTCAATCACCTGCATCACCCGGCGGAGTTGTTGACCGAGGTTCCGCCGTCGTTGCGGCCGCGCGGGGTGTGTCGTGCCTCGGGGTTGTCCCCGGTGCGGTACCGGGTGCTGCGCCGGGCCGTCACACCGCCACCGCGACAATAGGTTTCCCGCCCCTGGTGTCACCGACAGGTTGATCCTGTCGGTGCTAGAGGTCGTTGCCGCATCGGCTTTCAGGCCGGTTCGCTCGCCGAACAATGACGACCCCACCGCGACAACAGGTTTCCCCGTACCGGGCGCGCACCCGCAGGGCGGCAACACCACCGAGGGCCGCCACCGAATCCGCTCGCCCACCGGTCCACACCACCACGCCAGACCGCGATTCTTCCCTGCCCCTGCCCCTGCCCCTGCCCTGCGGGCCTGATCCCGCTCCTGCGGCAGGCCGTTGCCCGACGTGGCCTTCCGGGTTCGTGTTCTTCGATCCCTTGTTTCCAGGCGTCCTTGTCTTTCGGCTCTTGTCTTTTCGTGTTGTGTCTCTGAAACCGGACCACAGCCGGTCGACCCCGCTGGTACCGCAGGTATCTCCTTGGCCCGGAAGGTAAATCGGGTACCCCACCTGACGCCACCAGCACGGCCATCTCGGGCCCTGCCCGCACCCAGAGACCCACCACCGCCTCTCGGCGCAAGCAACCCAGGTGCACCGGCCTGTCTCGGTCTCGAATCCCCCCGAAGCAGGCACTGCACAGGCCTTCTCTCCGACCGCACAGCAGGTGTCTACGCGGGATAGACCTGATAACCGTTGTGCCGCTGAGAGACCCGCTATTGCGTCCATGGTCGCCGAGGGTTTCTATGCCGAAACCGTCGGTGCACCTGGGTTTCTTGCCTCCCGGGCAGGGTTGGTCAGCAGGGGGTGCGGGCAAAGCCCGAGATGGCCGTGCTGGGCACGTGGGGAGACGTACCCGGCCTACCTTCCGCGGTTGGGAGAGCTATCTGCGGTGGCAGCTCGGTCGACCGGCTGTGGTGCCGTTCTCGAGAACAAAACGCAAAAGAGCAAGACTCGGAGTCCGGGGGAGGGGGCTGAGGTGTGGGGTGGTGGGGGTGTCCACTGAATGGGATTGGTGGTGGGTATGGGCTCGGGGTGGGTGGGGGCGAGTTAGCGTCCGAAGGGAAGACGGATACTTGCCAGTGAATGCCGAGGTGTGCTGTGGGCGTGGATATCTACGATCCGGAGCTGTATGTGGGTGGGCCTATCCATGAGCTCTTTGCGGAGTTGCGGGGGACGCGGCCGGTGTACTGGCAGGAGATGCCGGGGGAGCCGGGGTATTGGGCGGTGTTGAAGCATGCGGATGTTGCTCATGTGGCGCGGAATCCGCAGTTGTTCTCGGCTGAGATCGGGGGTGTGATTCTGGAGGATCAGCCTGCTGAGCGGCTGGAGCAGACTCGGAATATGTTGCTGATGATGGATCCGCCGCGGCATACCGAGTACCGCAGGCCGCTGGCCGAGCATTTCAAGGCGCGGGTGATCGGCGAGCTGGAGGGGCGGGTGCGGGAGTTGACCCGGCAGCTGCTCGAAAGTGTCGACGGTGACGTCGAATTCGTACACGATGTGGCGGGGGTGCTGCCCAGTCAGGTGGTCGGCGGGCTGTTCGGGATTCCTGCTGCCGACTGGCCGGATATCCGGCACTGGGCGGAACAGTCCACCAGTCAGCAGGATCCGGAGCTCGTGGGTGATTTCGATGTCACGGCCGAGCTGACCAAGATGGCCATCTATGCCATCCAGTTCTCCATGGCACGGCGTGAGCAGGAGCCGAAGGAGGATCTGACCTCGCTCATTCTGGCGGGTGAGTTCGGCGGAAAAGCTATGTCGGACATCGAGTTCGGCAGCTTCTTCACGCAGCTGGTCACCGCGGGCAATGACACCACCAAGACCATGCTGTCGGCGGGATTGCAACTGCTGCTGGAGCATCCGGAGCAGTTGCGGGCGCTGCGCGAGGATCCGGCGCTGATTCCCGGTGCGGTGGAAGAGATCCTGCGCTACGCCAATCCGCTGCACTACTTCCGGCGCACCGCCACCGCCGATACCGAGATCCGGGGCGTTCCGATCAAGGCCGGGGACAAGGTGGCCATGTGGTACACCTCGGCCAATCGTGACGAGGAGGTGTTCGCCGATTCCCAGCGCTTCGACATCCGCCGGAATCCCAACCCGCACTTGTCCTTCGGGCTCGCCCAGCACTTCTGCCTCGGTGTGCATCTGGCGCGTATGGAAGGCCGGGTGTTCTTCGAGGAACTGCTCGCCCGCTTCCCGGATATCGAGCAGATCGGCCCGGCGCGGCGGATCCGCTCCAACCTCAACAATGGCCTGAAGTCGTTGCCGATCCGCCTGTCGCGCTGACTCAGACCTGGAAGCGGTACCCCATACCGGCCTCGGTGAGCAGGTGTTTGGGCTGTGACGGGTCATCCTCGAGCTTGCGCCGCAATTGCGCGAGATACACTCGCAGGTAATGGGTTTCGGTCGCGTAGGACGGTCCCCATACCTCGCGCAGCAGTTCGCGGCGGCCGACAAGTTTGCCCTTGTTGCGTACCAGCATTTCCAGCATGCCCCACTCGGTGGGGGTGAGGTGCACGTCGTGGCCGTGCTTGGTGACCTTCTTGGCGCTCAGATCGACTGTGAAGGAAGAGGTTTCGATCACCGGTTCGGAGGTGTCCGCGGTGGAGGACGACCGGCGCACTGCGGCGCGCAACCGGGCCAGCAGCTCGTCCATGCCGAACGGCTTGGTGACGTAATCGTCCGCGCCCGCGTCCAGGGCTTCGACCTTGTCCGAGGAATCGGTGCGGGCCGACAGCACGATCACCGGCGCGGTCGACCACCCGCGCAGTCCGGCCAGCACCTCGATGCCGTCCATATCGGGCAGGCCGAGGTCGAGCACAACCACATCCGGGTGTTTCTCGGCGGCCGCGCGCAGGGCCGCGGCCCCGGTAGACGCGGTGGTCACCTCATAGCCGCGGACCGACAGGTTGATGCGCAGGGCGCGCAGAATCTGTGGTTCGTCATCGACCACCAGGACTTTGGTCGGCGCCGGCGCCGGCTTCGTCACCCGATCTCCTGTTCCTCGCAAGGCTGCGACTCGTCGCACGCTTGTAGTTCGATCACCATTGTCAGCCCGCCGCCGGGGGTGGCCTCGGCGTGCACGGTGCCGCCCATGGCATCCACGAAGCCGCGGACCACCGACAGCCCGAGTCCGACACCGGTGGAATTATCGCGGTCGCCGAGCCGCTGGAACGGCTCGAACAGCTGATCCTCCATACCGGTCGGTACGCCGGGACCGGCATCGACGACCGTGACTGCGACCCGCTTACCGGTCGGTTCGGCTGTCACGCGCACGGGCGTGTCGCTGGGGGAGTAGCGCACCGCATTGTCGATCAGATTGGCGAGCACGCGTTCCAGCAATCCGGTGTCGGCCAGCACCGAGACCGTGCCCACCTCCACCTTCACCCGGTTCATGGCGGTGCGCCGCAGGCCGCGGGTGCCCATGCTCATGAGTGCGTGGTGCACCACCTCGTCGAGGTAGACGCGGCGCATCTGGGGTTTGATCACCCCGACCGCGAGCCGTGAGGAGTCGAGCAGATTGCCGACGAGCGCGGTGAGCTGATCCACCGATTCCTCGATGGTCTCCAGCAATTCGGCGGTGTCCTCGGGGGAGAACTCCACATCATTGCTGCGCAGGCTGGACACCGACGCCTTGGCCGCCGCCAGCGGGGTGCGCAGATCGTGGCTCACCGCGGACAGCAGGGCGCGGCGCAGCTTATCGGTCTCCACCACCGCCTGCGCGGAGCTCGCTTCCTCCTGCAGCTGCTTCTGATGCACCAGTCCCGCAGCCTGATTGGCGACGGCGCCGAGCACCAGGCGGTCGCCGGCGGTCACCGAGCGGCCACTGAGCAGCAGCCAGTGCATGTCATCGCCCGCCTCCAGCGCGGTTTCGGCATCGATGACCCGCAACGGCGGATTCTCGCCCACCGAGGAGACCACGCCCTCATCGGTGACGAGGCTGACCGCGTCCTGGTTGTAGGTCTCGCGCGCTCGCTCCAGCAGATCCTGCAGATCCGCGCCGCTGAGCACCGAGCCCGCGAACAGGGCGAGCAGCTCGGCCTGCCGGGATGCCTTGCGCGCCTCGCGCGTTCGTTTGGCCGCCACATCCACCAGGGCCGCCACCGCGACCGCCACCAGCAGCATCACCACGATGGTGAGGAAATTGTCGAGCTCGGCAATGGTGAGGCTGTAGCGGGGCGCGGTGAAATACCAGTTGAGCAGCAGGCCGCCCAGCAGCGCCGACAGCGCCGCCGGAGCCACACCGCCGAACAGGGCGACGGCGATGACGCCGATGAAGAACAGCGCGCTCTCGCCGCCGAGGTCCAGCCAGCGATCGAGCCAGAAGTACGTCACGGTGCAGATCAGCGACGGCACCAGCACCGCGGCGGCCCAGGAGCCGAGACTGCGTTCCCGGCGGGTCAGCGACGACCAGCGGAAGCCGCGATTGGATTCCTCGTGAGTGACCATGTGCACGTCGATCTTTCCCGACTGCTGCACCACATTGGCGCCGATGCCCTCATCGAGCATGCGGGCCCAGCGGGAGCGCCGCGAGGTGCCCAGCACCAGCTGGGTCGCGTTCACCTGTCGTGCGAAATCCAGGAGCGCCGTGGGCACATCCTCTCCGGTAACGGTGTGCAGGCTGGCGCCCAGACCGGTCGCCAGCTCACGTAGTCGCGTCAATCGCTGTGCCGATACCCCGGCCAGGCCGTCACCGCGCACGACGTGCACCACGATCAGCTCGGCGCTGGATTTGGCGGCGATGCGGCTGGCGCGGCGCAGGATGGTCTCCGATTCGGCACCACCGGTGACGGCCACCACAAGGCGTTCGCGCGCCTCCCAGGTGGCCGTGATCTTGTGGTCCGCACGGTATTTCGCGAGCGCGGAGTCCACCTGATCGGCCAGCCACAGCAGCGCCAGTTCGCGCAGCGCGGTCAGATTGCCGGGCCGGAAGTAATTGCGCAGTGCGGCATCCACTTTCTCCGCGGCGTAGACATTGCCGTGAGACATCCTGCGGCGCAGTGCTTCCGGTGTGATGTCCACCAGCTCGACCTGATCCGCGGAGCGAACGACCCAGTCCGGCACGGTTTCTCGCTGCACGATCCCGGTGATCTGCTCGACCACGTCGTTGAGACTCTCCAGGTGCTGCACATTGACCGTCGAGACCACATCGATCCCGGCCTCGAGCAGTTCCTGAACATCCTGCCAGCGCTTCTCGTTCTTGCTTCCGGTGACGTTGGTGTGCGCCAGCTCGTCCACGAGCACCACGGCCGGGTGGCGTCGCAGCACCGCTTCGACATCCAGTTCCGGCATGGTGGTCCCGCGATACTCGATCATCCGGGGCGGGATGCGCTCGATACCGGCCAGCATTTCCGCGGTCTTGGATCGTCCGTGCGTCTCGACGACGGCCGCGACGACATCGCGCCCGCGTTCGAGCCTGCGGTGCGCCTCCGACAGCATGGCGAAGGTCTTGCCGACGCCAGGGGCTGCACCCAGATAGATCCGTAGTTGGCCGCGTTTCACTCGTTCATCATTGCGTGCCGCGCGCGTAGCTCGGGCTCGGCCGCGCGGACGGGGGTGCGAGCGGGCACGGAATTGGCGAGCACCCGCAGGCACAGCGCGGCACCCAGGAACCCGAATATCACTATCAGGCTCACGGCGAGATGCGGCACGGTCGTCTCCTTGTTCAGGCGGATCGGTGGTCCCGCCGAACAGCCGGTCGGGTCCCTTTTGTTTACCGCTGACCTGGTTCGACAGCTCGGTACTGACGGTTTCTTTACGGATCCCCAGCCGATGTTGACGGCATGTGTGCGCCCGGTTCCGGAATGCTGCGCCTAGACCGAAGTGGACGCGGGGATTTCCGCTTTCCGGTCGGCCCAATTCTCGGGTGCGGAACCGAATGTGTTGTGTGCGTTGGTGATCACAGTCTTACCCAGCGCGTGGTTGCCGACACCACCGATGACCGCGCCGATTCCGGCGGGCAGCGTCTTACCGAACATGAGGACACCGCGCTTGACGATGAACCCGCCGATGAACCGTTTCGCCATGGCATTGTCGATATTGCGGACGACGGGAAGTTTGTCGGCCACCACGGTGGCCCAGTCCCGGGCCGATTGGCTGGCGCTCTTGCCGAGCATTTCCGAGCCGGCCTCACCGAGAACGACACCGGCGATGAGCGTGCGCCGCTGTTTCGGCGGCAGCGACTCCATACCGTGCACCGCGCTCATCGACGCCGCGTACAGCGCGGACGCCTCCAGGAAGAACACCGATTCGACGCCGCTGACCGCCAATCCGATCAGCGTGCCCACGCCGGGCACCGCGGCGCTAAGACCCGCGACCGTGCCGCTGACGGTGACGATGGTCAGGTATCGCCATTCCAGGCCGTGCGTAATGTCCTCGGGCGAACGGCCGGGGTGCTTGCGCCGCAGCCTGCCCACATACTTCGCCGCCAGCGGGGCCTGTATGCCCGTCCCACCGCGGATCACCATTTCCACGGACTTCTGCAGCGCACGTTCGAACATTGTGGCATCCCCTTCTTGTCGGCCTGCCCGAGATTACGGACGGCGTGCAGCGGTTCGGCGGTCCGACACGAGGATTCGCCGACCCGTTACGGCGGATACCCCGGCTGCCGTATCTGAACCCGTCACCTGGATCAACTAGGTAATGCCTGGTCCTGACGCTTTCTTTACGGCATTGCGGCGGATGTTGACGGAGCGCGTTCGACACTCCGGGAACCTCTGTAAGCGGAACGTCAATGCGTCGGTTTGAGACGCTAAGAGAGCGTAAAGGCCCTCGAAATCGAACCGAACGAGCGTTTGACTCACTCCCGTCGCATCTGAGGTGCGGCATGTAGAGAGAGGTTTCGAAGAGATGTCCGTCGTCGTTTTCACAGTGCTGACCGTGGCGATTTTCGCCCTGTTCGGCTTGATCCAACGCGGGGTGGAACGGCTGTGACTCAGAACATCATCGGTCTGGTCCTGGCCATCGCGATCGCTGTCTATCTGATTGCGGCGCTGCTTTACCCGGAGAGGTTCTAGGTGAGTACGACTACAGCGGGGATCATCTTCGTCATATCCCTGATTGTCGCGCTGGCCCTGGTTCATGTCCCCCTGGGCGACTACATGTACCGGGTTTACAGCAGCGAGAAGAATTCCAAGGTCGAACGCGGCATCTACAAGCTGATCGGCGTCAAGCCGGGCGTGGAGATGACCTGGGCGGTCTACGCGCGCAGTGTGCTGGCCTTCTCGGCCGTCAGCGTGCTCTTCCTGTTCTTCATGCAGCTGCTGCAGGGCAAACTGCCGCTGCACCAGCATGATCCGGGCACCAAGATGACCCCGGATCTGGCGTGGAACACCGCGATCAGCTTCGTCACCAATACCAACTGGCAGAACTACGCCGGTGAGTCGACGATGGGTCACCTCGTGCAGGCCATGGGCCTCGGGGTGCAGAACTTCGTCTCCGCCGCCGTGGGCATGGCGGTCGCGATCGCGCTGGTGCGTGGTTTCGCGCGCCGGCACACCGGCGAACTCGGCAACTTCTGGGTGGATCTGGTGAGGGGAACCACCCGCATTCTGCTGCCGTTCGCGATTCTTTTCGCGATCGTGCTCGTCGCGGGTGGTGTGATCCAGAATCTGCACATGTACGACCAGGTCGCGACGACGGTCGGCAACACCGGTTCACAAACCCTGCCGGGTGGACTCGTTGCCAGCCAGGAGACGATCAAGGAACTCGGCACCAATGGTGGCGGCTTCTACAACGTCAACTCCGCGCACCCGTTCGAGAACCCGACCGCGTGGACCAACTGGCTGGAAATCTTCCTGCTGCTGGTCATCAGCTTCTCGCTGCCGCGCACCTTCGGCCGCATGGTCGGTTCCAAGAAGCAGGGCGTCGCCATTGCCGCCGTCATGGGCGTGCTGGCGATCCTGAGCGTCACGGTCATGAACATCACCCAGCTGCAGCACCACGGCACCGTGCCGACTGCGATCGGCGCGTCCATGGAGGGCGTGGAAACTCGCTTCGGCGTACCGGATTCGGCGACCTTCGCGACCGCGACCACGCTGACTTCGACCGGTGCGGTGGACTCCGCGCACGATTCGTACACCAGCCTCGGCGGCATGATGACCATGTTCAACATGCAGCTGGGTGAGGTCGCGCCGGGTGGTACGGGCTCCGGCCTCTACGGCATGCTGATTCTCGCCGTGATCACGGTCTTCGTCGCCGGCCTGATGGTCGGTCGCACCCCGGAATACCTGGGCAAGAAGATCAACCCGCGCGAAATCAAGCTGGCCGCTTCATATTTCCTCGTCACGCCGCTGATCGCCTTGACCGGCACGGCCATTGCGATGGCATTGCCCGGCGAACGAGCCGGTATGGCCAACAGCGGTGCACACGGTTTGTCGGAAGTGCTCTACGCGTTCACCTCCGCGGCCAACAACAACGGTTCCGCGTTCGCCGGTCTGTCCGGAAACACCCAATGGTGGAACACGGCACTGGGTTTGGCCATGGTGTTCGGCCGCTTCGTCCCCATGATCTTCGTGCTGGCTCTGGCCGGTTCGCTGGCGAAGCAGGGCTTCACCCCGGAATCCGAGGGCACCCTGCCGACGCATCGGCCGCAGTTCGTCGGCATGGTCGCGGGTGTGACGGTCATTCTCGTCGCGCTCACCTTCCTGCCCATGCTTGCGCTCGGGCCGCTCGCTGAAGGAATCCACTCATGACCACTCCCACTATCGATTCCGCACCGGTGACGGAACCGGAAACCGCCTCGAAGGGGCGCGTCGCGAGCGGGGCGTTCGATCCGAAGATGCTCGTGAAAGCGCTTCCGGACGCCTGCAAGAAGCTGGATCCGCGCACCATGTGGCGCAATCCGGTCATGCTGATCGTCGAGATCGGCGCCGTCTGGTCCACCATCCTGGCGATCACGCACCCGACCTTCTTCGCCTGGGCGATCGTCGTATGGCTCTGGCTCACAGTGATTTTCGCCAATCTGGCCGAAGCCGTCGCCGAGGGGCGCGGTAAGGCACAGGCCGACGCACTGCGAAAGGCGAAGACCGACACCATCGCTCGTCGCCTGGCGAATTGGTCGCCCGGCGCCCGCGTGGTGGAGGAGAAGGTTCCGGCACCGGAACTGCAGCGCGGCGACTACGTCGTCGTCGAAGCCGGACAGGTCATCCCCGGTGACGGTGATGTCGTGGAAGGCATTGCCTCCGTGGACGAATCGGCCATCACCGGTGAATCCGCGCCGGTGATCCGCGAGTCCGGCGGTGACCGCTCGGCCGTCACCGGTGGCACCACGGTGCTGTCGGACCGGGTCGTCGTCAAGATCACCCAGGAGCCCGGCGGCTCGTTCATCGACAAGATGATCGCGCTCGTCGAGGGCGCGAGCCGGCAGAAGACGCCGAACGAGATCGCGCTGAACATCCTGCTCGCCGCGCTGACGATCATCTTCGTCTTCGCGGTGGCGACGCTGCAGCCGCTGGCCATCTTCTCGAAGATCAGCAACCCGGGTGTGCCGGACAATCAGGCGCTCGATATCAACGGTGTCACCGGCATAGTCATGGTCTCGCTGCTGGTCTGCCTGATTCCGACCACCATCGGCGCGCTGCTGTCCGCCATCGGCATCGCCGGTATGGACCGTCTGGTGCAGCGCAATGTGCTGGCCATGTCCGGTCGTGCCGTCGAGGCCGCCGGCGACGTCAACACGCTGCTGCTGGACAAGACCGGCACCATCACCCTCGGCAACCGCCAGGCCGCGGACTTCGTGCCCGTGCCCGGCGTCACCGCGGACGAATTGGCCGATGCCGCACAGCTTTCCAGCCTCGCGGACGAGACGCCCGAGGGGCGCTCCATCGTGGTGTACGCCAAGACGGCGTTCAACAAGCGCGAGCGCACCGCCGGGGAACTGACCGGCGCGACCTGGGTGGAATTCACCGCCCAGACCCGTATGTCCGGTGTGGACCTGTCCGATGGTCACCAGCTGCGCAAGGGCGCCGCCAGCGCCGTCACCGAATGGGTGCGGTCGCAGGGTGGCGAGGTGCCGAACGAGCTCGGCGCTGCCGTGGACGGTATTTCCGCCTCCGGTGGTACCCCGCTGGTCGTCGGTGAGGTCGTCAAGGGCAAGCCCCGCGTGCTCGGCGTCATCCACCTCAAGGATGTCGTCAAGCAGGGCATGCGCGAGCGCTTCGACGAGATGCGCAAGATGGGCATCCGCACCGTCATGATCACCGGTGACAATCCGCTGACCGCCAAGGCGATCGCGGACGAGGCCGGAGTCGACGACTTCCTCGCCGAGGCCACCCCCGAGGACAAGCTGGCGCTGATCCGCAAGGAGCAGCAGGGTGGCCGCATGGTCGCCATGACCGGTGACGGCACCAATGACGCTCCCGCGCTTGCCCAGGCGGATGTCGGTGTCGCCATGAACACCGGTACGTCGGCGGCCAAGGAAGCCGGCAATATGGTCGATCTGGATTCGGATCCGACCAAGCTCATCGAGATCGTGGAGATCGGCAAGCAGTTGCTGATCACCCGTGGCGCGCTCACCACGTTCTCGATCGCCAATGACATCGCCAAGTACTTCGCGATCATTCCTGCGATGTTCGTGGTGCTGTTCCCTGGCCTGGACGTGCTGAACATCATGCGTCTGCACAGCCCGCAGTCGGCGATCCTGTCCGCGGTCATCTTCAATGCCCTCGTCATCGTGGGCCTGATTCCGCTGGCGCTGCGGGGTGTGAACTACACGCCCTCGAGTGCGTCGAAGCTGTTGAGCCGAAATCTCCTCATCTACGGCATCGGCGGCATCGTCGCGCCGTTCATCGGGATCAAGGCCATCGACCTTGTCATCCAATTCTTCCCGGGGATGTCCTAATGCGTATGTCAACCTGGATCCGGCAACACATCGCGGCGCTGCGCGCGCTGCTGGTGCTCACCGTCATTACCGGAATCATCTATCCCGCAGTGGTTCTCGGTGTCGGTCAGCTGCCCGGTCTGAAGGACAAGGCAGAGGGGTCCCTGCTGAAGCAGGACGGCAAGCTCGTCGGCAGCAGCCTGATCGGTCAGGCCTACACCGACGGCAAGGGCACGGCGCTGAACCAGTACTTCCAGACCCGCCCATCCAACTCCGCGCCGACCGACGGCAGCATTCCCGACGGCTACGACCCGACGAACTCCGCGTTCGGCAATATGGGCCCGGAGTCCGTGGTGGATTCGCTGGACGCGAGCGACCCGAAGAAGGACAAGGCCAGCCTGCTCACCACGGTGTGCTCGCGCAGCGCCGCGGTCGCCACGCTCGAGGGTGTGGACGGCAGCCGGCCGTTCTGCACCTCCGGCGGCGTCGGCTCGGTGCTGTCGGTCATCGGACCGCGGGACTCGCACGGCAATGTCACGCATCCGGCGCAGGTGATCAGCGTCAACGAGGCCTGCGCGACCAGCGGACCGGCGACCAAGCCGTTCCAGGACGCCTATGAGGGCGTCAAGGTCGAATGCGCCAAGCGCGGCGAGGATTACTCGGCCGGCCAGATCGTGCCGATCCGGGGCGACGCCTCGGTCGATACGGCGGTTCCGTCCGATGCGGTCACCGCTTCGGCCTCGGGGCTGGATCCGGATATCTCGCCGGAGTACGCGGCCATTCAGGTCGCCCGGGTGGCCAAGACCCGCGGTATCTCCGCGGATCAGGTTCGGGCGCTGGTGGATTCGAATACGCACGGCCGGGCCCTCGGGTTCATGGGTGAGAAGCGGGTGAACGTGGTCGAGCTCAACCTCGATCTGGACGGCAAGTACCCGTTCAAGGGCTGATGCATCGCAGCGTCATCGCAAGCAACGGCTGACCACCGCAGAGGTCGGCCGCGAAGGGCCGCAGTCGCTTCCGCACAGGGAAGGGACTGCGGCTCTTGCGCTGTTCGTGGCGCGCGACTGTATGGATTCGGTAAATATGCGCAGGCGGGCCGCATGGGCCCCGTCAAGGCGGCTGCCGCCGGATTCGGCCTGCGAATAGCGTTGAAACAAGCAAGGATTCGGCCCCGAAGGTGAGGCAGTGGTTCGATGGACAACCAGGCATACGAGCTGAGCGCACTGCGCGAGCTGGTGAATCACCGCGGGGTGGTGGAACTCTTGGACCTGCTGGCCCAGGAGCCGCAGACCGTCGATGAATTGCGAGGCGCGCTCGGCATGCGCCGCCAGGGCGCGGCGCGAGTACTGCGCGTGCTCGCCGCCTACGGACTGGTCGCCACCGACGGTGTCGGCAGCTGGGACGAGTCGCTGCAATTCCAGGGACCGATCCGGCTGACCGAGACCGGCTGGCGCACAGTCGAAATGCTCTCCAACTTCGCGGTCTGGGTCGAACTGTACGAACAGTCCGACACGGCCCGCGACCGGTGAATCAGCTCGGCCACAGCTGAATCACCCCGGCCACAGTCGCCGCCCCCGAGAGCGGCGGCTGTGGCCGGGCCGTATCTCCGTGATCGCTGACGCGGGCGGCGCAGGGGGCCGCTCGCCGCCGATATCGGATGTCGCCCTGACGGACTCGGTCACCACCAGCCGAGGATCGGCTGTAGTTGACGGTCGAGTTCCGGTGCGAGAGAACGTGAATAGCTGGCTGTCAGATGGTGTTCGTCGTGGTAGACGAGGATATTGCCCTCCACCACGGCGCAGACGGCAGGTTCGCAGACGGCATTGTTCAGGTCGATATTGTGCACATTGGGCAGCCCGGCGGCGGCGGCGATGGCCGGGTTCACGGGGTTGAGGGCGTCCGTGCGCTTCATGCCGCATTCGACACGATTGCCGCCCGAGGCCAGGCAATCGATGGCGCGGTAGCGAATACCGTTGCGGCGCAACCACGGGGTGTCCCGGATGGTGATCAGCTGCAGGCCGCGGTCCGACAGCGCCGACCACACGTCCCGGTAATCGTCGGGAACCTCGTCGCCGCCATTGTCCGCGGGGCGGGTGCCGGTCGTGAAGACGAAGTCGGGGCGTTCGGTGCCGAGCCGCTCGATCACATCGTGCGACCAGTCGCGGCAGTCCGGATTGTGCTGGCCCTTGTACATCGGGTCCTCGTCGGCGACGGTGAGCGGACACCCCATCTTCAAGTACACGACAATGCGGAAGCGGTACTTCTCGCCCAGGATCTGCAGCGCCGGAATCCAGTGCTCGGCATGGGAATTGCCGACGACGGCCAGCGTGCGATGGGCATTGGCGTCACCGTAGTTGCAGGTGATGACCGTGCGATTGTCGAAGTCGGCGATGCAGCCGTCCCGGGTGGGATAGGCGATATCGGCGGGCGCCTCTTCGGTGGTGGGGCGCATGGGCGCGCGCGGCACCAGGGCGTGATCGGTCAGGGCCGAGGCGCCGGGGTACTTGGCCGGGTCCAGTTCGCCCACCGCGTGGGCCTTGGCGCTATTGCTCCACTGCCACGCCAGCGTCGAACCCAGCAGCAGCACACCGACGGTCGAGACCGCGACCCCGGTGAGCATACGGGTGCGGGACGGCAGGATCGGGCCCGAGCGCAGCCGCAGCGGCTCCTCCACGAACCGGTGGATGCCGTAGGCCACCACGAACGAGATCGCGATGATGATCAGGCCGCCGAGCGCGCCCGCCTCGCGTTCGTGGCGCTCACCCAGATAGAAGATGAGCATCGGCCAGTGCCACAGGTACAGCGCGTACGCGAATCCGCCCAGCCCCACCATGGGCGCGGTGGCGAGTAGCCGGTTGACGACTGGTTGATCGGCGGTGTCCTGCCCGGCCCCGGCCAGAATGAGCGCGGCGGTCGCGGCCACCGGCAGCAGTGCGGCGGGACCGGGAAACACCATGACGCCGTTGACCAGCCAGCCGCAGGCCACGATCGCGGCGATACCGGCCCACGCGAATATCTCGCGCACCGGCTTCGGCAGCTTGACCAGGGGAGCGGCAATGGCCAGCAGCGCACCCGCGAGCGGTTCCCAGGCGCGGGCCAGGGTGTCGTAGTAGTTCCAGCCCTGCTGTGTCGAGACACCCTGGGCGGCATACCAGAACGAGGCCGCGGCGATACCGGTGAACAGCACGGCGGTCGCCAGGCGCAGTCGTTCGGGGTGTGCGGCGCGGCGGCAGCACCAGGCCAGCAGCGCGATGAGCAGCAGCATGCCCAGATAGCACTGGCCCTGCACCGACATCGACCACAGGTGCTGCAGCGGGCTCACCGAGGGATCGGCGGCCAGATAGTCCGACCAGGACAGGGCCAGATACCAGTTCTGGTAGTAGAAGAGCGAGGCGAGCGTCTGTCCCGCGATATCGGACCAGCGGGTGTGCGGGAGCAGGATCACCGCGGTGACCACGACCGCGGCCAGCACCACCACCATCGCGGGTAGTAGGCGGCGCAGGGTCCGCCGGATGGTCGCCGGGACGCCCACCGGGCCGTGGTCGGCGCGGCGCAGCAGCATGCCGCCGAAGAAGAAACCGGACAGCACCAGGAAGACGTCCACGCCGCCGGAGACCCGTCCGAACCAGATATGGAAGGCGACGACCAGGGCGATGGCGATACCGCGCAGCCCGTCCAGATCGTGCCGGTAGGCGCCGGGAACTCGACTCGGCGCCGGTGCGGCCTGCGGGTCGCTGTCCGGCGTTCTGGGCGCGGGTTGCTCGGTGCTGGATAAGGACATGGCGGCGACCATTCTTGTATCGGCAACGCGAAATTTGCCAATCGCCACACATATCTTGACCTGAATGTGCTCTTCGTCCCTGTTGGAAGGGGTTCTCAGGCGAAGGCGAAATACCGCAGCCACAGATACGGCGCAGCTACCGCGATGGTGACCACCGTCACTACTATGCCCTTGCGGGTGAATTCCCAGAACGAGATGGGATGGTCCGAACGCCGCGCGATTCCGAGCATCACCACATTCGCGCTCGCGCCCACGGCGGTCAGATTGCCACCGAAATCCGCGCCCAATGCCAGCGCCCACCACAGCGCATGCGCCTGACTTTCATTGCCGACGGTCGCCGCCAGCTGTGCTACCAGCGGACTCATGGTGGCCACGTACGGAATATTGTCGATGACACCCGACAGGACCGCCGAGACGACCAGGATGAGCATGGTGGCCACCAGGGCATTGCCGCCGGTGAGCTCGGTGGCGTATTTCGCGAGTCGCCCGATCACACCGGTTTTCACCAGTGCGCCGATCATGACGAACAGACCCGCGAAGAACAGCAGCGTCTCCCATTCCACCGCGGCCAGGTAATCCCGCTGCGGCAAACCCGAAATCAGCACCAGCGCGCCCGCGCCGAGCAATGCGACGAGTGACGGTTCGAGGTGGAAAAGCGGCTGCCCGAAGAAGCCCGCGAATACCGCGGCCAGGACGACCGCGCTCTTGATCAGCAGTTTCGGATCGCGAATGGCCTCACGCTCGTTCAGTGCCATGATGTCGGCCACGCGTTCGGGATCGACGGAGAACGAACCGCGGAACAGGCGCGGCAGCAGCAGGGTGAACACCGCCAGTTCGATCAGCACGATCGGGGTCATATTCACCACGAAGTCGTTGAACGACAGGCCCGCCCGGCTGCCGATGATGATATTGGGCGGATCGCCGATCAGGGTGCCCGCGCCGCCGATATTGGAGGCCAGCACCTCGGCGATGAGGAACGGCGCGGGCGGGATATCCAGGCGCTCGCACACCAGCATGGTCACCGGGGCGATGAGCAGGATCGTGGTGACATTGTCGAGGAAGCCCGAGGCCGTGGCGGTGATGAGGGTCAGCAGGATCATCACCCGCAGCGCGGAACCCTTGGCTCGCTTGGCCGCCCAGATGGCGGCCCATTCGAAGACGCCGGTCTGCCGCAGCACGCCGACGATGATCATCATGCCGAGCAGCAGGAAGATGACATTCCAGTCGATGCCGGTCTCGTGGGAGTAGAAGGCATCGTCGGAGTCCATGACCCCGAGCGCGATCACCACACCCGCACCCGTCAGCGCCGCAATGGTTTTGTGGACGCGTTCGGTCGCGATCAGGATGTAGGCGATCGTGAAGACCGCCACGGCCACCGCGGTCACGTGGACCGCGCCGGGGTCAGTGCGTCAGGGCCACTTCGAGCAGCCGCGACGCGGTGATCACGCCGAGCAGCTTCTTGCCGTCCAGCACCGCGATGAGCGGCGTCTTGTACCGCGCCATGAGCGCCGCCACCTCGACGGTATTGTCGTCGGCCTGCGCCGCCGGAATCTTGGTGAGCCGCTCCGGAATCACATCGCGAACCTTCTTGCCGCGCAGCCGATTCGCCACCTGATTGCACATGCTCTCGTTGAGCACCCCGGCCAGTGACGGATCGTCCTGCACATACTTCGGCACGATGAACAGCACCACCTGCGAGGCCGGCAGCACCGAATGCGGCGCGCCCTGGGCGTCGGTCACCAGGATGCCCGGTAGTCGATGTTCGGCCAGTAGTCGCGCCGCGTCCATCGCGTCCGAGTCCAGGTCGATCATCGGGTATTCCTCGGCCATCTGAGCGGCATGCATAACTGCAGGATACGACGCTGCGCCGGGGTATCACGCGAAGAGAATACGTCAAGATCGAATACAGTCGCCGCACCGAAGCTCCCACGTCGAGGCGCACGACCCGAGGCTTCGGGCCGCACGCCGACCAGGCTTCCCGGCACACCGCAAGACAGAATTCCGTTAAAGAATACGTCCGGCGGGCCACATGTTCGGCATCGGCGAATGGACTGCCCCTTCAGGGCCGCGGGTAGGGGTCCATGGTGCAGAGGCGTTGCCGGTGTATTTCCTGCAGCTCGCTCACCCGGGTGAGAAAGCCCGCGATCATTTCGAGTTCGGCGGGGGCGTACCAGCTCAGCATCATCTTGTAGCCCTCGTCGACCAGTGATGAGATGAGGTCCTGGACGCGGCGGGCGGCGAGTTCGGTGGCCACCACGATCACGCGGCGGCGATCGGTGGGGTGCAGCGAGCGGGCGATATAGCCCTGCTTCTCCAGCCGGTTGAGCATGATCGTGGCGCCCGCGGCGGTGAGGCCCAGCCGTTCGGCCAGCATTCCGGGGGTGGTGGATTTCGCGTCTCCGAGCAGGACGATTTCCAGCGCGCGCCGATCGGTCTCGTTGACGCCCAGCAGCCGGATCAGTTCGCGGGCAAGATCTTCGAGCGTTCCGTGATAGAACTCCAGGGCTTTTCTGAGCTCTACCGCGATCGGGGCCGGTTCGGTTGATATCGGACGCACAGGCTCCCACCCTCGAACAGTTGAAACATGAAACCTCTCAACAGGAGTCACCGTCCACGTCTGGGCCGGACATGCACTGTACGACACAGTGGCGTTGCTATAGTCCGCATTACACACCCGGGCCAGATCGGTTTTCGCGCATGAAAACCGAAGCGGGGCACGGTAATTACCTGATACAACTCGTGGAACCTGGACCGGGCCGCTGCGGGCAGCCCGGTCCAGGCCTTCACCACATGGCGCCGGCGGGTATGCCGGCGGTCATGCTGATCCTGCTGCCCTGCGGATCAGCTGACGGTTGTTGTGGTGAGCGTGGGGGACGGGCTCGGGTAGCACGCGGTCGCGACATTGCCGACGATGGCCACCTTGGTCGTCATGGTCATCCCGGGGTTGGAATAGCTGGTCCCCGCGTATTTGCTGGTGATCGGCGTTCCGGGGGTGCCGGCCGTGACATTGATGGTCACCGCCGGCGGGGTGAAGCTGGTGCCGCCCGCGATCGGACCCGGCACGGTGAGAACGACATTCCCGCCGGAGGTGGACACGGTGCCGGCCACGCTACCGCCGGAAGCGGTGGCCGAGACCAGCGTCGAATTCGCCGGAGTCGGGAAGGTCATCTTCAAATTGCTGATGTTCGTCACCGTGAAGCCGGAGGCCGAACTGGGAACCGAGGACGCACCCGGGGTGAGGGTGATGGCCACGGCGGAGCCCGATGTCGTCGAGCCCGGCGCGGTGCCGGTGACCGAGGTGGACATGCTCGAGGTTTGGCTGATGCCGAAAATGGTGCCCTGACAACTCCAGTTCACGCTGACAGGGGTGGCGCTTGCGGGTGCGGCCAAACAGAAGAGAGTGGCAAGTGCCACCGGCGTAACAACACCGGCACGAAGCAGCACAGATGCGGTCGATCTCATAATAATCTCCAAAATGTGAAGCAATGGCACGACCCGAGGGGTGGTGGGCCGTAACCGTAAGAGATTTGAAATGTAACCTGTTCTCATCTGGCCGCGGGCGGAATTGAAAATAACGGTTTGGCATCGATGATACATACCGGACGTTCTGCCCGGTATGTATTTATCTGCAGTTAGTAACTCACTCTGGAAAATTAATATGAGCCCTGAACAGGGGTTCAGTCATATTCTCGACTATTAATTTCCCGGCATATTCCTTCGGCCTCGATACTTCTTTCTTTCGTCGAGCGGCGATATCGATACGATTACGGCCGGGTCAGCGCCGCATAGCGGGCGGTGTGGTGGGCGGTGGTGCCGTATTCGTACTGGATTGCGGTGAGGCGCTTGAAGAAGTGACCGATGGGCAATTCCTCGGTCATGCCCATGGCGCCGTGCAGCTGGACCGACTCCTGGCCGATGAGGCGGGCAGCGCGGCCGATGGTCACCTTGGCGGCCGCGGCCGCCTTGGCCCGTTCGACGGGGTCGGCGGTCAGTTTCAACGTCACCAGATATGTTGCGGCTACCGCCTGTTCGAGCTCCAGATGCATATTCACCATGCGGTGCTGCAGGGCCTGGAAACTGGCGATCGGGACGCCGAACTGGTGGCGCTGCTTGGCGTATTCGACGGTATCGCCGACCACCTTGCGCATGATGCCCACCGCCTCGGCGGCGACGGCGGCAATGGCCTCGTCGAGGGTGGCGGCCACGGCCTCGCCCGCCTGCGCCAGCAGCAGGGAATCCGCTGGGAGGCGCAGGTTTTCGAAGGTGAGGTCGGCGGCGGGGCGCTCGTCGATGGTGCGGAACGGCTCGACGGTGAGACCGGCGGGTGGGGCGGCGGGGTCGACATCGACGACGAAGAGCGCGATTTCACCGTCCGCCACGGCGGTCACCAGCAGGTGGGTGGCCAGCGGCGCCGAGGTGACCACGCACTTGCTGCCGGTGAGCAGCCAATCGTCGCCGTCGCGGCGGGCGATGGTGGCGACATTGGTGTAGTCGTAGCCCGATTGCGCTTCCAGAGCGGCGAATCCGGTGATGACCGCCCCCTCGGTGATACCGGCGAGCAGATCCTCGGCCCGCTTACCGGTGGCGCGCCGCAGCAGGCCGCCGCCCACCACCACGGTGTCGATATACGGCTCGACCACGAGCGCGCCGCCCAGCGCCTCGGCGATGATCATCGTCTCGACGGGTCCGCCGCCGATGCCGCCGACCGATTCGGGCAGCGCCGCGCCCAGGATGCCGACCTCCTGCGCCAGTCCGCGCCAGACCTGCGGCTGCCAGCCCGCCCCGATTCGGGCTGCGGCGCGGCTGTTTTCGAGGTCGTAGCGGGCCGCGAGGAACTCCGTGACGGTGTCGCGGAGCAGTTCTTGTTCAGCGGTGAAGGAGAAGTCCATGGCTACAGTCCCAGGGTCGCTTTGGCGATGATATTGCGCTGAATCTCATTGCTGCCGGCATAGATCGAACCGGCGCGGTCGTTGAAGTACCGCAGGGGTGCGACCGCCTGCCACTCCTCGCCGCTGACGAAACCGTCTGCGGGCGGGGTGAAGTCGGCGATCGGGCCGCCCGGCATGGTGGCGTGCGGCTGATACGCGCGACCGCGCGGGCCTGCGGCCTCCAGGGCCAGCTCGGTGAGGACCTGGCTCAATTCGGTGCCCAGGATCTTGATGGTGGAGGCGGCCGGGCCCGGATCCTTGCCGCTGGAAACCAGTGCCAGCGTGCGGTATTCGAGAATCTCCAGCACGTCCGCGCGGATCCGCGCATCGGCGAGCTGCGCCGCGAAGGCCGGATCATCGAGCAGCGCACCGCCGTTCGGCCCCGGCTGGGTCTGCGCGGCCTGGGCCAGCTCCTCGGCCATCACCTGCAGCGCCGGTGCGGCCGCGCCGCCGCCGCGTTCGAAATTGAGCAGGAATTTGGCGACGGTCCAGCCATCGTCGATGCGGCCCAGCACATTCGCCTTCGGCGCCCGCACCTGATCGAAGAAGACCTGGTTCTGCACCTGCTCACCGGAGGTCATGACCAGCGGCCGGACCGTGATGCCGGGCGCGTCCATCGGTATCAGCAGGAACGTGATGCCCTGCTGCTTCTTGGCCTGCCGGGAGGTGCGCACCAGGGCGAAGATCCAATTGGCCTCGGTGGCATGGGTGGTCCAGATCTTGGAGCCGGTGATCACCAGGTCCTCGCCGTCCTCGACCGCGGCCATGGACAGCGAGGCGAGGTCCGAACCGGCCTCGGGCTCCGAATAGCCTTGGCAGAAGAAGACTTCGCCGGTGAGGATGCGCGGCAGGAAGAAGTCCTTCTGCTCCGCGGTGCCGAACGCCATGATGGCGTGCGAGACCATGCGAATACCCATGGGGGACAGGTTCGGTGCGCCGGCGAGGGTGCATTCGCGGCCGAAGATGTAGTGCTGGGTGAGGCTCCAGTCGCAGCCGCCGTATTTCACCGGCCACGCGGGCGCGGCCCAGCCTCGGGCGTGCAGGATGTGCTGCCACTCCATGCTGGCTTCATGATCCGGGTAGACGCTGGTGGCCAGCCGCCCGGCCCGCCGCAGTCGCGGGGTCAGATTCTCATCGAGGAAGTGGCGCACTTCATCGCGAAACGCCAGATCACCGGGCGACCAGTCGAGGTCCACAAAAACTCCTCTTGTGCGAAGAACTGGCCCCAACCATCTCACTGCCTCACCCCCGCTGGCAAATGTGCTGGCACCCGCCCTCACTTGGAGCTCTTGACACTCCACTATGGAGGTTTATTCTTGGGCTATACATTCCACTTTGGAATATCTCCGAAAGGCTCGACATGGATATCACCGCCGGTACTCGTGCCTCCGACGCCGAGCGCGCACAGGTCGCCGACGCCCTCGGCCGGCATCTGGCCGAGGGCCGTCTCGACGTCACCGAATACAACGAACGCCTCAGCCGGGTCTATGACACCGCCACCATCGAAGACCTGCGACCGGTGCTGAGCGACCTACCCCCGCTGACGACCGAGACCGCCGCGCCTCGAACTGCCCGCATCCCGATCTGGCAGCGCATCGAAGGCGGCGCCTGGCTCGGCGTGAGTCTGCTCTGCATCGTCATCTGGGCCGCAATCTCCCTCGGCACAGGCGAATTCACCTATCCCTGGCCGCTGTGGGTTATCGGCCCCTGGGGCGCAGCCCTGGTCTTCCGGGTCCTCACGGGCTGGGAAGCCGGCGCCTCGAATCATCATCGCCACCACCTCCGGTAGATCGCCATGGCCGGATACACGGCGGTGCTCGGCATTCATATCGTTGCGGGAACGGCGGGTCTACTGCTCGGCCCGACGGTCGCCTGGGCCGACACACGCGGCCGGCGCGGGTCCCGCGACCTCGGCGGCTGGTATCTGGGAATCGTTGTCGCCGTCGCCATTACGGCAACAGCACTGGTGATCTGGAAACGCACAGATCTGTGGTGGCTGGTCCCGGTCTCGGCGCTGACCGTGGCACTCGCCGCCCTCGGCCGTCACGCGACCGGACGCCCGGGCGGGTGGACACACGCCTACGTACACGGCCTCGGCGGCTCCTACATCGCACTGCTCACCGCCACGGCCGTCGTGGCCTTCGCCCTGCACGGCCCGCTCTACGGCCCCGCGGAACTCATCGCCTGGCTCACCCCGACAGCCCTGCTCGCCCCGCTGCTCGAGCTCTGGCGGCAGCGACTTCCAGTCCCATCGGCAGCGACAGGTCTTCGTTGAGACAACCGCAAAGTACGGTCGCCTCCGAGGCATGACAAAGGCCCGGTGGGGGAGAGCGGTGTCGACCGCTACCGTCCTACCGGGCCCACAACGAACGGCGGCCCGGCGTATCAGATACGCCGGGCCACCGTTCGATCACCTGCTAAAACTTAGGCAGGGGTGATGTTCTCGGCCTGGGGGCCCTTCTGGCCCTGCGCGATGTCGAAGGAGACCTTCTGGCCTTCCTGGAGCTCGCGGAAGCCCTGTGCGGCAATGTTCGAGTAGTGAGCGAACACGTCAGGGCCGCCACCGTCCTGCTCGATGAAGCCGAAGCCCTTTTCGGTGTTGAACCACTTCACGGTACCGGTAGCCACGATTGACTCTCCTCTTTGTTTTGGTGCGACCCGCACTTTACGGATCTGATGTCGCTGTAATGACCCCGTCAGGAATCACTGGAAACACAAATGCGCGCCTGCGTGATGGTCAGCAGGCGCGTACTGAAGTCTGTGAGAACCAAAAGTTGCAACACCCAGAGAGTACCTGATCTTCGGGACATCCGACGAATTCCCACCTCGGGGACGTGTCGCAAGTCTCTGCGCCACAGGATCGCGACGCAGCCCACTCCCTGGACCCTACGCCCCGGCCGCTCGGGGAACCGGACGCGTTCCCGGCATACCCGGGGCAATCGGGGCAGAGCGGGTAACCTGAGCGGCTGTGCATCTGAAGAGTCTGACGCTGAAGGGATTCAAGTCCTTCGCGTCCGCGACGACGCTGCGGTTCGAGCCCGGCATCACCTGTGTGGTGGGCCCGAACGGTTCCGGCAAGTCGAACGTCGTCGACGCGCTCACCTGGGTAATGGGGGAACAGGGCGCGAAAGCGCTGCGTGGCGGGAAGATGGAGGACGTCATCTTCGCCGGCACCTCCGGCCGCGCCGCGCTCGGCCGCGCCGAGGTCACCCTCACCATCGACAATTCCGACGGCGTCCTGCCGATCGAGTACTCCGAGGTCTCCATTACCCGGCGCATGTTCCGGGACGGGGCCGGTGAGTACGAGATCAATGGCAGCTCCTGCCGCCTGATGGATGTGCAGGAACTGCTCAGCGACTCCGGTATCGGCAGAGAAATGCACGTGATCGTGGGTCAGGGCCGGCTCTCGGCCATCCTCGAGTCGCGGCCGGAGGACCGGCGGGCCTTCATCGAGGAGGCGGCGGGCGTGCTCAAGCACCGCCGGCGCAAGGAGAAGGCGGTCCGCAAGCTCGACGCAATGCAGTCGAATCTGGCGCGGCTCAATGACCTCACCACCGAACTGCGCCGCCAGCTCAAGCCGCTCGGGCGGCAGGCCGAGGTGGCCCGCCGGGCCGCGACCGTGCAGTCCGAACTGCGTGATTCCCGGCTGCGACTGGCTGCCGACGATCTGGTGAGCCGCCGCGGCGAGCTGGAGAGTCAGCAGAGTAAGGAGTCGTACGCGCGCGAGCAGCAGGTCAATGTGCATGCCGAGCTGGATGCCGCCAATGCCGCGCTGGCACAGCAGGAATTCGAGCTGTCCCGGCTCACCCCGAGTGCGGAGGCCGCGGCGCAGACCTGGTTCCAGCTCTCGGCGCTGACCGAACGTGTCAACGCCACTATCCGGATCGCCCGCGATCGGGCGCGCAATCTGACCATCGAACAGCCCACCGGCGCCGGTCGCGACCCGGAGCAACTCGAGCGCGAAGCCGAGCGCGTCGAAGCCGAAGAGGCCGAACTTCTCGAAGCGGTCGAAATGGCCACGGCCACTCTGGAAGCCGCCCGCGATCAGCTCTACGACCGCGAACAAGCTGCCAAGGCCGCTGAACAGGCACACCTGGCCGCGGTACGTGCCATCGCCGACCGCCGCGAGGGTCTCGCCAGGCTGTCGGGCCAGGTAGACACGCTGCGCTCGCGGGCGCAGTCGGTGGATGGGGAGATCACCCGCATCTCGGCCTCCATCGCCGAAGCGCGGCAGCGCGGTGCGACCGCCGATACCGAATTCGAAGCGGTACAGGAGGAATTGAACGAGCTCGACGCGGGCGAGGCGGGCCTCGACGCCCAGTACGAGCATGCCGCCGAGGCACTGCACAGCGCCGATGAGCGCGTCACCGAACTGCGCGAGAAGGATCGCGAAGCCGGTAAGCGCGTCGCCTCGCTGGGCGCGCGCATCGAGGCGCTCACCATGGGCCTGGCGCGGCGCGACGGCGCGGCCTGGCTGCTCGAACATCGCACTGACGGGCTGCTGGGCCCGCTGTCCGGGCTCATTCGGGTGCACGGCGGGTTCGAGGCCGCGGTGGCCGCCGCCCTCGGGCCGCTCGCCGATGCGGTGACCGCCGATACCGGGCCGTCCGCGCACGCCGCCGTGCGTGCGCTCAAGGAGGCCGACGGCGGGCGGGTCGCACTGGTGTATGCCGGTGCCGCGCAGTCGAATACGCGCGCCGGGGGCGAGCTACCGGGTGCGGCGCGCTGGCTCGCCGAGGTCGTCGACTGCCCCGATCATCTGCGCGGCGCGATCACCGCGCTCACCACCGGCATTGCCGTCGCCGACAGTCTCGATGCCGCCGCGCAGGTCATCGCGGCTCGCCCGGAATTGCGCGTGGTCACCCGCGAGGGTGATCTCACCGGCGCCGGCTGGGTGCTCGGCGGCTCCGATCGCGCGCCGAGCCAGCTCGAGGTGCAGGCCGAGATCGACTCCGCCGGAATCGAACTCGCCGACTGGCAGCGGCAGGCCGAAACGCTCGAGGCCGCGCTCGCGGGCGCGCTCGCCGAACAGACCGACCGCCGCGAAGCCGTGGATCACGCGCTGCTGGCCCTGCACGAATCCGACCAGTCGCTGGTCGCCATCTACGACCGGCTCGGACGGCTCGGGCAGACCGCCCGCAATGCCCAGCGCGAGTGCGAACGTCTGCTGGCACAGCGCGTCGAGACCGAGACCGGGCGCGAGGAGACCCTCACCAAGCTCGCCGAACTGGAGAACCGGCTCCGGCACGTCGAGGACGAACAGTCCGGCATCGGCTCCGAATCCGAGAGCACCGAGACCGCCGGATACGCCCGCGAACAAGCCGCCGCGGCACTCGCCGAATCCCGCTCCATGGAGGTGGAGGCGCGGCTCACCGTGCGCACCGCCGAGGAACGCGCGGAATCGGTGCGCGGTAAGGCCGACGGTCTGCGCCGCACCGCCCGCGCCGAACGCGAGAACCGGGCCCGCGCCGAACGCCAGCACGCCGCCCGGCGGCAGGCCTCCGCGGTTGCCGCCGTGGTCGCCGAATCCGCCGAGAAGGTCGCCGCCGAACTGGAGAAGGTGGTCGCGCAGGCCGCGGTCCGCCGCGACGAATTGGTGCGCCGCCGTACCGAATTCGCCGCGCAGGTGGATCAGACCAAGGAGCGCGCCCGCGCGCTCAATACGGCGCTGGCCCAGCTCACCGATGCCGTGCACCGCGACGAGGTCGCCCGGGCGCAGGCCGCGCTGCGCATCGAACAGCTCGAAACCAACATCTCCGAACAGTTCGGGCTCGCGCTCGAGGATCTGATCAACGAGTACGGTCCGGACACCCTCATGCCGCCGACCGCGCTGGAACTGATGGAGTACGAGCAGGCCAAGGAGCGCGGCGAACAGGTCAGCGAACCGCAGCCCATGCCGTACGACCGTGCCACCCAGGAGCGCCGGGCCAAGCGGGCCGAGAAGGATCTCACCACCCTCGGCAAGGTGAATCCCCTTGCGCTGGAAGAGTTCGCGGCGCTCGAGGAACGCTACAATTTCCTGGCCACCCAGCTCGAGGATGTCAAGAAGGCGCGACAGGATCTGCTCGACGTGGTCACCGAGGTGGACGCCCGCATCCTGCAGGTGTTCACCGAGGCCTGGGAGGACGTCGAGCGCGAATTCGTCGGCGTCTTCAGCAAGCTGTTCCCGGGCGGCGAGGGCCGGCTGCTGCTCACCGACCCGAACGACATGCTCTCCACCGGAGTCGAAGTCGAGGCGCGCCCGCCGGGCAAGAAGGTCAAGCGGCTGTCGCTGCTCTCCGGCGGTGAGAAGTCGCTGACCGCGGTGGCTTTGCTGGTCGCCATCTTCCGGGCCCGCCCCTCCCCGTTCTATGTCATGGACGAGGTCGAGGCGGCCCTGGACGACACCAACCTGCGCCGCCTGATCGGGCTGTTCGAGCAGTTGCGGGAGAAGAGCCAGCTCATCGTCATCACCCACCAGAAGCCGACCATGGAGATCGCCGATGCGCTGTACGGCGTCAGCATGCGCGGCGACGGCATCACCCAGGTGATCTCGCAGCGGCTGCGCGGGGAGAATCTGGTCGGCGCGACCACGTAATCGGGCGGTCCGGTCATCTCGCGGCAACTCGGCTCCGGGGGCCTCGAACAGGCCGGTCGCGGACGTATCTTCGTCGCTGTCCGCAACGCCTGACGGGCGGATCCCGGTGACCGGGATTCCTTTGTGCGACAGTGTGAAACACCTGCGCGTCGCACATTGCGGCCGCTAGCGTCCCGTGCTCATGAGACGTTCTATCGCAGGTATTGCTCTCGGTGTTGCTGTCACTGTCGCCGTCCCGCTGCCCGCCGCGCTGGCGGACAGCGGGTCCTCGTCACTGTCGGGAGGGACCGGATCCTCCTCGCTGTCCGGGGGCGGCTCCGGCTCCGGTGGCGGCGGCAGCCTGCCCAGCGAATCCCAGTGGATCTCCGATGTCACCACGGTCATCAACTCCGCACAGGCCTACCTCACCACCGCGCTGCCCGGCGCGACCAAGCCCGCCATCGTCCTCGATATCGACAATACGAGCCTGGAGACCCAGTACAGCCCGGGTCTGATCACGCCCGCCATCCCGCCCGTGCTGGCCCTGACGCAGTGGGCGAAACAGCAGGGCGCCGCAATCATTTTCGTGACCGGCCGGCCGTCGCTGCTGAACATCTACAGCCAGCTCAACCTGTCCGCCGTCGGATACACCGTGGACGGGCTGTACGGCGGCGGACTCACCACCGGCTCCAGCGGTGCGGGTGCGCTCGCCGACTACAAGACGGCGACCCGCGTCTCCATCGAGCAGCAGGGGTACACCATCGTCGCGAATATCGGCAACAGCGCCTCCGATCTGTCGGGCGGGCACGCCCAGCAGACCTTCAAACTGCCCGACTACAACGGCGCACTCTCCTGATTCAACCGGCCAGTAGCGGCTTCAGTTGGGCCGCACCGGTTTCGGCGAGCCAGGTATCGAAAGTGCGCAGACCCGGATGGATTTCGCGAAGGGCGGGGATATCGGCATGCCAGCCCCTGCCCTCTCGTGACATTCGCCAGACATTGATGATCGAGTCGCCGAGTGTGCTCGCTTCGGCCTCCGGGACTTCCTCGTAGCGCACCGGATGGCCGGTGACCTCGCTGATCGTCGCGGCCGCGGCCACCATGGTGCGCGCGTCACCGGCCAGTTCGATCACATGTCCGTGGAAGCGTTCCGGATCGGTGAAGGCCAGCACCGCGAAGTCCGCGATATCGTCCAGCGCGACCATCTGGATCGGGCGGTCGGCGGGGAACAGGTGCCGGTGCACACCATTGTGGATACCGTCCACCACCAGGCCGCGTGCCAGATAGTTCTCCATGAACCGGACCGGGCGCAGGATGGTCCAGTGCAGACCGCTGGACTGTACGGCCTTCTCGATGCGCCGTTTGCCGTTGGCGCCCCACGAATCCTCCTGATCGAACGAGGCGATACCCGTGAAGACGAGGTGCTCGACGCCGGAGGAGCGGGCGGCCGCGACCAGATCCAGGCCGCGCCGCGCCTCCAGTTCGATATTCCAGCCGCCGGGCCCGAAAACCGCGGGCGGCACCAGGAAAGCCGCACGCGCGCCGGACATTGCGGTCGCGAGGGATTGCGGATCGTCGAAGTCGCCGGGTGCCAGTTCGGCGCCGGCGGCCGCAAGCTCCTGTGCCGCAGTCGATTCCGGGTCCCGCACCAGTGCGCGTACCGCACGGCCCGCGGCCAGGAGGCGGCGCGCGGTCGCGCCGCCCTGCTGCCCGGTCGCGCCGGTGACCAGAACCAGGTCATTGTGCACCGGCCCCGCATTGTGCACCGGCCCCGCATTGTGAACAGACATTGTCACCCTTGTCGTTTCGGTAGTATTCGGGTCGGGCGACCCGAATACCGACGCTACGAGCGGGCGTATCCGGTTGGCCAGCACCGGAAAGGAACGCCGTAACGAAATGACCGCAGCAACTCCGGTCCGCTCCGGGCCCAATGCTCGCGCCGACGCCCGCCGCAATCGCGCCCTCGTACTGGCCGCCGCGCAGCGGGCTTTCGTCGAGTACGGCACCGAGGTGTCGCTGGCCGAGATCGCGCGCCGCGCCGGGGTCGGTGCGGGCACCGTGCACCGGCATTTCCCCAGCAAAAACCATCTGCTGGAAGCGGTGATGCAATTGCGCATCGACCGCCTCACCGCCCTCGCACTGGGGTATCGCGATGCACCCGACGCCGGCGCCGCCTACTTCGCCTTCTGCGCCGAGGTGGTGACCTCCACCATCGGAAACGGTGCGCTCTGCGAGCTTTTCGACAATGACGGCTGGCCGCGCGACGGCCTGCGTGAGGCGGGGGAGCGCTTCCATCTGGCGCTGGGGCAATTGCTCGCCGCCGCACAGCGGCAGCACGCGGTGCGCGCCGATCTCACGGTGCCCGATGTGCTGGCCCTGTTCACCGGATATGTTGCCATCCAGCGCATATCGACGACCCAGCCCGGTCTCGCCCGGCCCGCGGCACTCGTCCTGGAGGCCATGCGCGCGACCACCCCCGACCGGCGCGTAACGAAACCCCGAAATCCCGCCGCTGCCCGTGACGAAAACGCCCCGCATAACGTCACGGCACTCTGCCCGGTCTGCGCCACCCCGCTGCGCCCGACCGGCACCGGCCGCCCAGCCCGCTACTGCTCACCCGCCTGCCGCCAGAAGGCCCACCGCCGCCGCCATTCCGTAGCCGCCGCCGGAACAGCGGCAGATGCGGTCGCCGTTGCCGCCATCGGCACTGCCGCCACTGCCGCCATCGCCGATACCGGCGGCACGACGGCCATCGCCGCTGCGGGCGCTACCGCAAGTGCTGTCGGAGCGACCGCCGACCCCGGGCGCCACACGGCCAATTAGGCTGGCGGACATGGCAGAACAGAGCGATGGCCGCACCCTACCGGCGACGGTGACGCGCACGATCGAGCTGGACGTGCGGCTACCCCAGCCGAAACTCACCGCGCGAGTCGAGGTCCGCCGCATTCGCATGGCCGCGGGCACCCTCGCGGGACTACACGTCCACAACGGCCCGGTATTCGGCAGCATTGTCACCGGAACCGTCATCTTCCAACTGGACGGTGAGCCCGAAATCGTGCTCGGCCCCGGCGACGTCTTCTACGAACCCGAGGCTGCCCGCATCGCCCGGTTCGACGCAGGCGACACCGACGTCGAATTCCTCGGCTACTTCCTGCTGACCGCCGACCAGCAGCCCGAACTCGAATTCCCGGAGTAGCAGGCCGGATTCGTCGCCACGCCGCTGTTGTCGAATGCCCGGCCGAGGGCTTGTCACACCGGCGACTGAATTCCACTGTCGCAGCGGCCTGCCGCCCCACGGCTCGCTGAGGTGGAAGCGCACGCGCCGGTGCAGCTTTCAATCAGATCTGTGAACCATGCAGCAGGCGTCCTGCCGTGCCGGGTCCCATGTCTTGACAGCCGAACCGTCGTGCGCCTGTCCGAAAGAGCAACGGGTCCAGTTTATTTCGTGCAGTCGCATGCCTGTTCGCGGTTATGGGGTCGTGTCCCTTGCCGCCATCGCCTGGGGGAGGAAAGCGCGCAGTGCGTCGAAATCGTAGAAGCGGTTGAGGTCGTCGGGGCCGGGGTGCGTCCTGTGCGGTCGCGGGCCCCGCACTGAGCAGTCCGGACAGCAGCACCGGGGCGATGATCGCGGTCCAGCGGCGTCTCATCGGGTCCGCCCGGACTCGCTACGGCGGGGGCCGATGCTGGCGGTTGTGGCGGCCTCGGTGCCGACTTCCTCGCCGATCATGGCGTCTCCGTGCTGTTCGTATACGCTAATTCGTATTAGTTATCCGACGATCGTGAGGGCGGCCACAGAACGCAATAGACTGCGGGCAGGTGACGAGGAGTGAGGTGCAGCGTGGCGCGGGTGACAGCGCGGGACGTCGCGCAGGCGGCGGGCGTTTCGCAGACGACGGTGAGCTTCGTGCTCAATGATCGTGCGGACCAGACCATCTCGGAGAGCACCCGGCTGGCGGTCCTCGATGCGGCCCGCAGACTCGACTACGTTCCCTCCGGTGCGGCACGGAACCTGCGCCGGGGGCGCAGCAATGTCGTGCTGTGCGTGATTCCTGACATTCCGGTCACGGAGGTCATGGAGGTTTTCCGCCGCGGACTGAGCCGCGTGCTCGAGGCGTCCGGATTGACGTGCGTATTCCTGCACACCGAGGACGGCACGCAACTCACCGGACTGTGGTCGCATGTCGACCCGGTTGTGGTGCTGTCCTTCGGCGCTCTCGGCCGGACCGACGCCGAGCACATTCGCCGGACCGGCGTCGCCCTCATCGATGATCTGCTCGGCACCTCCGGAAAGGCCCTGACCGGCCTGGACCAGACGCAGATCGGCGAGCTGCAGGTGCGGCACCTCGCGGCGCGCGGGCACACCCGCATCGGGTTCGGCACGGTCGGCGATCCCCGCGAAGCCGCCTTCTGCGCACCGCGCCTGCATGGTGCGCAGCAGGCATGCGGCAGCCTCGGACTGCTCCCGCCGGTCGTGTTTCCGGTCGAATACACGCGAGTGAGCGGTCTCGCTGCCGCGCGGCACTGGGCCGATCACCAGGTCACCGCCGTCGCCGCCTTCAACGACCTGGTTGGGTTGACCCTGTTGGCCGGTGCGCGCGATGCCGGACTCGGGGTGCCCGAAGATCTGGCGGTCGTCGGCGTGGACAACCTGCCCATTGCCGCGCTGGTCTCCCCGCAGCTGTCGACGGTGGCGATCGATCCACTCGTCCTGGCCACCGCGCTCGCGGGTCACATTGTCGCCGCCGCTGGAATGCCCGAATCTCCCACCGAGCCAAGTGGATCCGCACTGCGGCTCATCGAGCGAGAGTCGACCTGATCGATCGGCCGGCGTCCGCGGAGAGCTCCGCATCGGGCGCATCCACTGCGCGAACACCTCGGGACGGTGTAACCTTCTGCCCCACCGGGTTCCGTTAACGTCCGAGGTCAGGCGCTCGGCTCGACTTGAATTCCGGTCGAATGGGAGATCTTGCGCCATGCTCGGAACCAGGCAACATACGCTTCGCACCATCAGCAGATGGACTCTGGCACTGCTGATCTCGACCATCGTGGCGCTCGGTGCCCTGTCGGCAGCAGCGGGTCCGTCCGGCGCCGCGACAGGCGGCGTCCCGTCGATCGCATCGCGGATCCAGTCGGCGTCAGCGCCCGGGCCGAACATGCCCGCGCCCGCCCGCCGCAGTCACGGGCATACGCACCACCACTTCTTCGGTTCGTCGAATTCCCACTCCGGTGTGGGCGGAGCCATCGCGGTGGTGGTCCTGCTCCTCGTCGTCGGCGTCATAGGCGCAATCGTCTTCGTGATCATCCGGATTCGCAGCCGGCGGCGCTGACCGATTCCTGACCACCGGCGGCTGTTCACTCCCGTTATGAATGCTGTTGTGGCCGTAGGCCGTCGATCATGATCTTCATGACTCGGTCGACCGCGTCGGTGTAGGACTCGTCGCCGCGGGTGTAGACCTGCACGGTCATCAGCAGGGCGATTTCCTCGGGGCCGATATCGGTGCGGAGGTCGCCGTCGGCCTGGGCTTGGGCCGTCATCCGGGTGACCAGATCGACCGCGGCGGCGCGGACTCCGGTCAGTCGCGGGTCCACGTGCATGGCCTGGTGGGTGGCGGGGCCGACCGCGGCGGCCTGTGCGCCGAGCTGCATTTCGGCGCATTCGCGCAGGAAACGGCACATGCCGAGCCAGGCGGTGCGCTCCTCGCGCCAGGCGGCGGTGGCCAGCTCCGCCAGTCGCTCCAGATGGGCGCGCGCGGTCGCGATCAGCAGGGCGTCCCGATCGGGGAAGCGCCGGTAGAGGGTGCCGACGCCGACGCCGGCGTGGTCGGCGATGTCCTTCATCGGGACCTCGGTACCGCGTTCGCGGAAGACGTCGAGGGCGGCATTCAGGATCTGGTCACGATTGCTGCGCGCATCGGCCCGCAACTGCTCGGCCGTGATACTCACCTCCGATAAGTGGACGAAATGCTTCCGGTTAGCCTAACATGAGGTTAAGCGGACGAAATTCGTCCAGTTAGAAATCAGAGGTGATGGTCATGAGCGCAAAAGTCCTGATTTCCGGAGCCGGTGTCGGCGGCTCGACCCTGGCCCACTGGCTCGGCCGCAGCGGGTTCGAGGTGACGGTGGTCGAGCGCGCCGCGGGACAGCGGTCCAGCGGCAACCCGGTCGATGTGCGCGGTGCGGCGGCGGATGTGGTCGCCGAGATGGGCGTGCTGCCCGAATTGCGCAAGGCGGCAACCAGTGTCGCGCGCATCAGTTTTGTCGACGCGAACGGCCGCCGCCGGGTCTCGATGTCCACCAAGAACTCCGGCGTCTCCGCCGACCGCGATATCGAGCTGGCCCGCGCCGACCTCGCCCGCATCCTCCTCGACGCGGCCCGTGATCAGGCCGAAATGCGCTGGGGCGACACCATTACCGGACTCACGCCGCAGGATTCCGGTGTCGCGGTGACCTTCGAGAACAGCGCGCCGCAGACCTTCGACTATGTGGTCGGCGCGGACGGGCTGCACTCGAATGTGCGCAAGCTCGCCTTCGGCCCGGAATCGCAGTTCGTGCGGCATATGGGCATCTATGTCGCCACGCTGCCGGTGGACCGGGCGTACGGCGATGCGGATGAGGTTGTCATGTACAACACGCCCGGGCGGTCGATCTCCGTGCATCCGGCGGGTGGAAAGCCGCTCGCGGCCTTCATGTTCCGCAGTCCTGTCCGGCCCGGCTTCGACTACCGCGATATCGAGCAGCACCGGCGATTACTGCTGGAGGCATTCGACGGACCGGCCGGAATCTTCGGTGACCTCTTCGACCAGGTGCGCGCGGCCGGTGATCTCTACTTCGATGCCGTCAGCCGAGTCGACCTGCCGCACTGGTCGAAAGGCCGCATCACGCTGCTCGGCGATTCCGCCTCCAGCGTCTCACTTTTCGGCGACGGCTCCAGCCTCGCCATCGCGGCCGCGCATACCCTGGCCGAGGAACTGGGCCGCACTCCCGGCGAACCGGACACCGCGCTGCGCCGCTACGAACAGCGGCATCGCCGGGTGGCGGGCCCCAAGCAGCGTGGCGCCCGCGCGGCCGGGGCTTTCATCGTGCCCGGCAGCCGGCTGGCAATCCTGCTGCGCGACACCGCTGTCCGCTTCGTGCGCTGAGCGCGGCCCGGATCAGAGCAGATCGCTGACATCGTCCGGAACGTCTACGGCGTATTTGCGGAGAGTTTCCATGGGAACCACCTCGAGCGCGTTCTCATGGGTGGCGGCCAGCACCACCGGCGCCGCCACCCCGTCCTCGTGGGCGTGCAGCCAGCGCACCGCCACCACGCACCAGCGGTCACCGGGTTGCAGGCCGGGGAAGTTGTTCTCCGGTCGCGGAGTGAGAAGGTCGTTGCCGATCGACTTCTGGTGCTCCAGGAATTCTGCGGTCACCACGGTGCACACGGTGTGGCTACCAAGGTCTTCGGGACCGGTGCTGCAGCAGCCGTCCCGGTAGAAGCCGGTGAGAGGATCGGTGCCACACTCCTCCAGCGATCCCCCAAGCACATTTCGATCGGTCACGCCGCCGATCCTATTGTCTCGGTGTCGCATTCGCCGCTCCTTCCGCAGTGTGGTGCGTTGATGAACAGACCGGTCGGTCGCAATTGGGCCTGAAGCCAGCCAATTCGGCGCATTCATAGCCGCGATGCATTGACGTGTGCTAGGCAACACGGCTCCGGAACTCGTGGGTAGGTGTGTGAAACCGGCAATAGTCGGGCCTCTGAAAGGATGGGGGTGTGACTGCACAAGCTTGGATCCTCATTGCCGCTATCGCCGCGGTCCTGCTGGTGGCGTTCGTTTCCGGATTCGTCCTGTACAAGCGCCGCCGCATCTCCCTGACCCCGGCCGCCGAAGAGACGCAGGCGGAGCTCACCGACCGGTCGGGAGGGTATGCGGCATCGGGGGGATTCAACTTCAGTCAAGGCGGCGGGGCGGCCACGCTGCCCAAGCCGGCGCCCGAGCCCGAGCCCGTGCGCATCGAACGCACCGATACCGATGGGCAGCCGCAGATCGGCGACGATGCGGCAGTCCCACGTGATTCGGGCAAGCGCACCATCCAGGACATTCCGCTACCTGCTCCGGTCCAGGGACCCGAGCTCGCGCCTGAGGCTGTCGCTCCGGCCGAGGAGCAGACCACCGAGGCGATAGCACCTGCCGAGACGGTCGAGCCGACCGAGGCGCCCGCCGAAGCCGAGCCCGTCGCGCCGGTGGAAGCCGCAGCGCCCGAGGTCATCGCGCCGACCGCGCCCGACGAGACCGCTGTCGACACTGCCGTTGTCGCAGACGACACCGTCACCCCCGCCGCGCCCGAACTCGACATCGACTTCATCCCCGAGATCGACCCCACCGCGGGCCGCCTGACCCGCCTGCGCGGCCGTCTCGCCCGCTCCCAGAACGCCGTCGGCAAGTCCCTGCTCGGCCTGCTCGGCGGCGGCGACCTCGATGAGGACTCCTGGGAGGAGATCGAGGACACCCTGGTCATGGCCGATCTGGGCACCGCGGTCACCGCCACCATCGTCGCGCGGCTACGCGAGGAAATGGCGGCGCGGACCGTCCGCACCGCCGACGAGGCGCGCGCCGTGCTCCGCGAGGTGCTGATCGAGGCCCTGCGCCCCGAACTCGACCGCTCGATTCGCGCCCTCCCGCATGCCGATCATCCGGCCGTGCTGCTGGTCGTGGGTGTGAACGGCACCGGAAAGACCACCACCACAGGCAAACTCGCGCGCGTCCTGGTGGCCGACGGCCGCCGCGTCCTGCTCGGCGCCGCGGACACCTTCCGGGCCGCCGCCGCCGATCAGCTGCAAACCTGGGGCGAACGGGTCGGCGCGGATACCGTGCGCGGCAAGGAGGCCGCGGATCCGGCCTCGGTCGCCTTCGACGCCGTCAGCGTCGGCATCGAGCGTGGCGTGGATGTGGTGCTCATCGATACCGCCGGCCGCCTGCACACCAAAACCGGCCTGATGGACGAATTGGACAAGGTCAAGCGGGTCGTGGAGAAGCGGGCCAAGGTCGACGAGGTGCTGCTGGTGCTCGATGCCACGGTGGGTCAGAACGGGCTCACGCAGGCCCGGGTTTTCGCCGAGGTCGTCGATATCACCGGCGTCGCGCTGACGAAGCTGGACGGTACGGCCAAGGGCGGCATCGTTTTCCAGGTGCAGCACGAGCTCGGCGTACCGGTGAAACTGGTCGGTTTGGGCGAAGGCGCGGACGACCTCGCACCCTTCGAACCGGGCGCTTTCGTGGACGCTCTGCTCGGCTGAGCAGCACCGAACTGGGCGAACCACGCGAATCACCACAAGCCTCACGTCCCACGCGTAACAGCGGTGCGATTTCGGAAACCTGACCGAAACAGTGCAATCTCATCCGTTCACCTACGCGAAACGCCGCAGGATCACGTCGGAAACACCACTTGCGCAACCTTCATGTCAGGCTCGTTCGCCGGTTGCGGCAGAGCCCGAGATGAGGAGGAACGAAGGTGGCTTATCCCTTGCTCGGTGTGCCGGACACCGGCGACACCGCATGGATGTTGGCTAGCTCCGCGCTAGTGCTGTTGATGACGCCTGGACTGGCGTTCTTCTACGGCGGCATGGTCCGTGGCAAGAACGTCCTGAACATGATCATGATGAGTATCAGCGCGATGGGTCTCATCGGCGTGCTCTGGGTGATCTACGGATTCTCGGTCGGCTTCGCCAACGACAAGTTCGGCGGTCTGATCGGTGACCCCGGCCAGTTCTTCGGTCTGAAGGGCCTGATCGGCAGCAATGGCGCGGCGGCAGTCGCAGCCGACGCGGCGAACGGGGTGACGGCCGCCGATGCGGTCAAGATCCCACTCGCCGGCACTATCCCGATGACCGTGTTCGTCGCTTTCCAGCTGATGTTCGCGATCATCACCGTCGCCCTGATTTCGGGCGCCGTCGCCGACCGCCTGAAGTTCGGCGCCTGGCTGCTGTTCGCCGGCGTCTGGGCAACGGTCGTGTACTTCCCGGTCGCGCACTGGGTCTTCGACGCGGACGTGAAGGACGCCGCGGGCAATGTGATCCACCACGGTGGCTGGCTGATCAACAAGATTCAGGCCATCGACTTCGCCGGTGGTACCGCGGTCCACATCAACGCCGGTGCGGCGGGCCTCGCGCTCTGCATCGTGCTCGGTAAGCGCAAGGGCTGGCCCACCACCCCGATGCGCCCGCACAACCTGACCATGGTCATGCTCGGCGCCGGTCTGCTGTGGTTCGGCTGGTACGGCTTCAACGCCGGTTCGGCTGTCAGCTCGAACGGTCTCGCCGGTTCGACCTTCATGACCACCAGCATCGCCACCTGCGCCGCCATGCTCGCCTGGCTGCTCGTCGAGAAGATCCGCGACGGCAAGCCCACCACCCTCGGTGCCGCTTCGGGCATCGTGGCCGGTCTGGTCGCCATCACCCCGTCCTGCTCCTCGGTCAACGTGCTCGGCGCGCTGGCTGTCGGCGCCGTGGCCGGTATCGCCTGCGCCCTGGCCGTCGGCCTGAAGTTCAAGCTCGGCTTCGACGATTCGCTCGACGTTGTCGGTGTTCACCTCGTCGGTGGTGTCATCGGCACCCTGATGATCGGTTTCTTCCTGGCTCCCGAGTCCGGTGCCTCGCAGGGCCTGGGCGGCGCCAAGGGCATCTTCTACGGTGGCGGTTTCGATCAGCTCGGCAAGCAGGCCATCGGCGCCTTCTCGGTGCTGGCCTTCTCCTTCATCGTCTCGCTGATTCTCGCGTACGCCATCAAGTTCACCATCGGCCTGCGCGTCGACGAAGAAGCCGAGTTTGTGGGCTTGGACGAGTCGGAGCACGCTGAATCGGCATACGATTTCGCTGCTGTGGGTGGCACGGCACGTTCCACCGCCGTCAAGGAGGCATGACGCAAATGAAACTGATCACTGCAATCGTCAAACCGTTCACGCTCGAGGATGTCAAGACCGGGCTGGAGCAGGCAGGCGTGCTCGGTATGACTGTCAGCGAAGTGCAGGGCTACGGTCGTCAGAAGGGCCACACCGAGGTCTACCGCGGTGCGGAGTACTCCGTCGACTTCGTCCCGAAGGTCCGGGTCGAGGTAGTTGTGGACGACGCCTCCGTCGAGAAGGTCGTCGAGGTTATCGTCGAGGCCGCTCGTACCGGCAAGATCGGTGACGGCAAGGTCTGGGTCACCCCGGTCGAGGCCATCATCCGGGTTCGCACCGGTGAGCGCGGGTCCGACGCTCTCTAGCACTACAGGGATCGAGCGAGCGGCGGCCCCGCTCCCCGCCGGATGAGGACCGGAGGGGACGGGGCCGTCGCCGTGCTCGGGCAGAGTTGAAAGTTCCGGGCGCAGCCGGAATGACGAACTGAATGAGATGGGTGGTGGGTTTGTGGGATTCCAGCAGGCACGCGACGAGAAGGGCTCCGAGGAGACGATCTCCAACGGCGCTTCGGATCTGGTCCGGGCTCGAAACCAACTGCTCGCCGAGCACCCCGGCGGCCGCACCGCCCGCCTGGAACCCGAGGCGCTGCGCCAGGCGCTGGTGGACCTCTACGAATTGTGGCTGACGACAAAGGGACACGAGGTCGGCATCACCGCCGACAGCGGTCTGGCGATCGTCGCCGTGGGTGGTCTGGGACGCCGCGAAATGCTCCCGTACTCGGATCTGGATCTGGTACTGCTCTACGACGACGTCGATCCGGCGCGGGTCGCCGAGGTCGCCGATCAACTCTGGTATCCGCTGTGGGACGCACACATCAAGCTCGACCACAGCGTGCGCACGGTGCCGCAGGCGCTGCGCGTGGCCGCGGACGATCTGACCGCGGCATTGGGCATGCTGGAGGCCCGCCATATCGTCGGCGACGAAGGCCTGAGCAATCTGCTGATCAGCGGCGTGCGGCGGGACTGGCGCTCCGGGGTGCGCTCCCGGTTCGACGGGCTCATCGCACAGGCCGAAACCCGGTGGCGCCGTAGCGGAGAGATCGCGCACCGCGCCGAACCCGATCTCAAGAACGGCCGCGGTGGACTGCGCGATATCCAGCTGCTGGACGCCCTCGCCATCGCACAGCTGACCGATGCCATGCCGGGGCTCGGTCCGGATGTGCCGGGTGGCGGGCTGAAGCAGGCGCATCGCCGATTGCTGGACGTTCGCACCGAACTGCATCGGGTCGCCGGTCGCGCCCGCGACCAATTGCGCGCCCAGGACGCCGATGAGATCGGCGCCGCCCTGCGCATCGGCGACCGCTTCGATCTGGCCCGCACGCTCAGCGATGCGGCCCGGACTGTCAGCTATTCGACCGATGTCGGATTGCGCACCGCCGCGAACGCGCTGCCCCGCCGCGGACTCGCCCGCCTGCGCCGCATGCCGGTGCGCCGACCACTCGATGAGGGGGTGGTCGAGCACTCCGGCGAGGTGGTGCTGGCGCGCGATGCGCGGCCACAGCGTGATCCCGGTTTGATACTGCGGGTGGCCGCGGCCTCCGCGCAGTCCGGATTGCCCATGTCCGCAACAACTTTGAACCGTCTCTCCGAGGATGCGCCCGAGCTACGCGAGCCGTGGCCCAAGGAGGCGCTCAACGATCTGCTGGTGCTGCTGGGCGCGGGTCGCGGCACCATCGACGCCATCGAGGCCCTCGACCGAACCGGTTTGTGGGGCAGGCTCTTTCCGGAGTGGGGCGTGGTGCGGGATCTGCCGCCGCGCGATGCCATGCACACCTGGACCGTCGACCGTCACCTCATGGAGGCCGTCGCGCAGGCCGGTACGCTCTCCACCCGCGTGGCCCGCCCGGACCTGCTGCTGATCGGGGCGCTGCTGCACGATATCGGCAAGGGGCGCACGGAGGATCACAGTGTGGTCGGTGCGGAGCTGGCCACCTCCATCGGCCGGCGGCTCGGACTGTGGCCGTCGGATGTGCGCACGCTCTCGGCCATGGTGCGGCAGCACCTGCTGCTGCCCGATACCGCGACCCGCCGCGACATTTCCGATCCGGACACCGTGAAAACGGTGGTCGAGGCCCTGGACGGCGATCCGCTGCTGCTCGAATTGCTGCACGCGCTCGCGGAGGCCGATTCGCTGGCGACCGGGCCGGGCGTCTGGAACGACTGGAAGGCCTCGCTCATCGGCGATCTGGTGCGCCGCTGCCGGTTGTCCATGGCGGGGGAGGAGCTGCCGCAGCCCGAGCCGATTCCGGACGATCTGCGCGCCCGCGTCGAAAACGGCGGTGTGCATGTGGAATTGAAGCCGGGCGATGGCCGCTACACCCATATCGTCACGGTGGTCGCGCCCGACACCGCGGGCCTGCTCTCGGATGCGGCCGGAATCCTGGCCCTGCATTCGCTGCGGGTGCTCTCGGCCGAGCTGGTGAGCGTCGGGGCTTCGGCGATCGACACCTTTGTGGTCGCGCCGCGTTTCGGTGATCCGCCGGATCCTGGTCTGCTGCGCCAGGAATTGATCAGGGCGATAAACGGAGATCTGGACTTGGTTTCGGTGCTCGCACGCAAGGAACGGGAAGCCGGTGGCACCCAGCGAAGTCCGTTTGCGCAGGCGGAGCCGCGCGTGATTTGGGTGGATACGGCGGAACCCGGACGGGTGCTCCTGGAATTGCGCGCGGAGGATCGTATCGGTTTACTGAGTCGTTTGGCAGCCGCTTTCGCGGAATGCGATGTAAATGTGTCGTGGGCGAAGGTGGCCACGCTCGGTGCGGCGGTGGTGGACTCGTTCTACCTGGATCTCGGTGCCTCCGACACGCCGGAACGCCGCGCGGAAATCGAAGCGGCGGTGCTTTCTGTGGTGCCTCCGCAACAACCGAAGAAAACGCCCGAATCAGACACTGAAATAGGATCAACCTCAGGTTTCTGACCATTCGCCAGGTTGCTTGATTAACTGGCAAACCGTACGTTTGCCAGTTAATCCGATCGTTGCACGTAATTTGCTGAAATACCGATCTGGCGGTCCGCGTTCCCCCCTAATATCGCCCTCAACCAATGGTGTCGCGCGTATGAGGGGAGCTGGTCGGTGGCAATTGAAGTTGTTTCGGCGTCGATGATGACGAGCGATATGACCCCGCATATAGCGCGCTGCGTAGGCGGTGACCGCTGGGTGGTTTCCTGGCTGCCCGGTCGCACCCTCTCCGGTCAGCAGGCGGTGACGGCCATGACCATTGCCGGGACGGTGACCATGCCCCCGGTGACCGACTCCGAATGGATCACGCTCGACGGTCTCGCCCTCGAACTCGGGCTCACCGCCCGCGAGGCGGTCGGCATGGTCGCGAGCGAGCCGCACGCCCTCCGGCGCCCCTCCACGAAGCCGCGCCCGCGCAGTCTCGAATAGCCTGGAATAACAGCTCACCGCGGATCCCACTACCCTGGTATCTCGAGTGACGTCCCTCGAGATCAGGAGCATCGGTGTTCGAATCCCTTTCCGACCGGTTGGCCGGTGCCCTCCAGGATCTGCGCGGGAAGGGGCGCCTGTCTCCGGCCGATATCGATGCGACCGCCCGTGAGATCCGCCTCGCCCTGCTCGAGGCCGATGTGGCGCTGCCGGTGGTGCGCACCTTCATCGCCAAGATCAAGGAGCGTGCCAAGGGCGCGGAGGTCTCCGCGGCGCTGAACCCGGCCCAGCAGGTCGTCAAGATCGTCAATGAGGAGCTCGTCGGCATCCTCGGCGGCGAGACCCGGCGACTGCAGTACGCCAAGAATCCGCCGACCGTCATCATGCTGGCGGGTCTGCAGGGCGCCGGTAAGACCACGCTCGCGGGCAAGCTCGCGAAATGGCTGAAGGGCCAGGGGCATCAGCCGCTGCTCGTCGCCTGTGATCTGCAGCGGCCCGGCGCGGTCACCCAGCTCCAGGTGGTCGGCGAACGGGCCGGTGTGCCGGTCTTCGCGCCCAATCCGGGCACCTCCATCGGCGGTGGCGACAACCCGCTCGGTGTTTCCGCGGCCGATCCGGTGGATGTGGCCCGGCGCGGTATCGAAGAGGCCAAGTCCAAGCAGTACGACATCGTCATCGTCGATACCGCCGGTCGCCTCGGTATCGATGCCGAGCTCATGACGCAGGCTTCCGGCATTCGCGATGCGGTCAACCCGGACGAGATCCTCTTCGTCCTCGATTCCATGATCGGTCAGGACGCGGTCACCACGGCCGAGGCCTTCCGCGACGGCGTCGGCTTCACCGGTGTCGTGCTCACCAAGCTCGACGGTGACGCCCGCGGTGGTGCGGCGCTGTCGGTGCGTGAAATCACCGGGCGCCCCATCCTTTTCGCCTCCACCGGTGAGAAGCTCGAAGACTTCGACGTCTTCCACCCCGACCGCATGGCCAGCCGCATTCTCGGCATGGGCGATCTGCTCACCCTGATCGAGCAGGCCGAACAGGTCTACGACGCGCAGCAGGCCGAGGAAGCCGCCCGCAAGATGGGCTCCGGCGAGCTCACCCTCGAGGACTTCCTCGAGCAGATGCTCGCCATCCGCAAGATGGGCCCGATCGGCAATCTGCTCGGCATGCTGCCGGGCGCGGGTCAGATGAAAGATGTACTGGCCCAGGTCGACGACAAGCAGCTCGACCGGGTGCAGGCCATCATTCGCGGCATGACGCCCACCGAGCGTGACAACCCGAAGATCATCAACGCCTCCCGCCGCCTGCGCATCGCGAACGGTTCCGGCGTCTCGGTCTCCGAGGTCAACCAGCTCGTCGACCGCTTCTTCGAAGCCAAGAAGATGATGGGCGCCATGAGCCGCCAGTTCGGCCTCCCCGGCGCGCGCGGCGGCAACAACAAAAAAGGCAAAGGCAAGAAGGGCAAAAAGGGCGGCCGCGGCCCCACCCCGCCGAAGATGCGCGGCGGTTTCCCGGGTATGCCCGGTATGCCCGCCCTCCCCGGCGGCATGCCCGGCGCCATGCCGGACATCTCCAACCTCCCCGCCGGCCTCAACGAACTCCCCCCGGGCCTGGAAGGTTTCGACCTCTCCAAGCTGAACTTCCCCAAGAAGTAAGCGCCACAACCGAATTCACCTCGGCCCCGTCGCACAGCGGCGGGGCCGAGGTGCGTCGAGAGCCCGGCGTCACACCGAATTGGGCGGCCGACTCCATTGCGGCTCCGCCGCGCGGAGCGCAATTGCTCGCGTGGGACGAGGTCGTTGGCTCGGCGGATGCGTTCAGGCTCGAGGTTCGTGACCGCCAGGGAATTAGTGGCGGGCCCTTCTCGGCCGATGCCGCCGTCAACTCCTGGTGAACGTCCGACCAGGTCGGAGGTGGGGACGGGGGCGAGGACTGGTCGAAGGCGAGGTATGTCGGCAGCGAAGGATTGGCAGGCGGCGCATGGACGGGCGGGGCTTTCGGTAGGGAATTGCAGGTGGGTGGGGCTTGGAGGGTGTTCGGAGACCAGGGTGTGTGGTTGTGGCTCAGTGGGGGCCGAGCTGGTGGGGGGTGTTGGGGGACAGCCACATTCGGACGGTGCCGCAGGTGCAGCGGGTGTAGGTGACCAGGCCCTCGGAGGTGTGGTGGCGGGAGATTGTGGTCGGGGGAAGGGTGGTCGGCCATCCGCAGGTGCCGCAGTGCTCGTCTGATCCGGTCATGGGTTCGAGTCTTTCCGGGCGTGATAGGTGCGGTCCATCGAATAATTCCGCAGGGAATCGTGTGGAATGTCCACATGATCGATCCACGGTTGCAGTCGTTGCGGGTGTTGCGGGAGCAGGGGACGGTGACGGCGGCTGCGGCGGCGCTGCATTTGACGCCGTCGACGGTGTCGCAGCAGTTGCGGGGGCTGGCGCGGGATTTCGAGGTGGAGTTGCTGGAGCATGTCGGGCGGCGGGTGCAGTTGACGCCTGCCGCGTTCGCGCTGCTGCGGCATGCGGATCTGCTTGCGGCGCAGGGGGAGTTGGCGCGGGCGGAGTTGGCTGCGCATCGGGCGGGTATTGCGGGGCGGCTGCGGTTGAGCGCCATGCCGACCGCGCTCGCGGCCGTGGTGGCTCCGGCGGCGGCGCGGTTGCGAGATACCCATCCGAGCTTGAGCATTTCGCTGATCGAGGACGAGAGCACGCACTGTTTCGAGCTGCTGCTGGCCGGGGACTGCGATATCGCCGTGGTCCTGCCCGCGCCCGGCAGTCCCAGTGCGGACGATCCGCGGTTCGAGCAGCGGCCGTTGCTCGCGGAACCGATGGATCTGCTGGTTCCGGCCGGACATCGGCTCGCGGGGCGCTCGGACGTGCAGCTGATCGAGGCGGCCGCGGAGCCGTGGATCACCGGGCGGGATTGGATCACGCACTCCCTGGTGGTGTCCGCAGCCTGTGCCGCCGCCGGGTTCACCCCTCGAATTGCCGGGCAGGCTGTGCATTTCGTCGGAGTATCGGCAATGGTCGCGAACGGATTCGGGGTCAGCCTGATCGCGCGGCTGGCCTTGATCCCGCCGGAGCTGGCGGTGGTGCGGGTGCCGCTGCGGGGTGACCCGGTGCCCATTCGGCGGCATCTGGTCGCGCTACGCCGGGGTTCCGCCGAGCACCCGGTCATCGCGGCCGGGGTCGCCGCGATCCTTGCGGTGTGTCGTGAACGCGCGGACATCTCCGTGCTGGACGAATAGTGGGACACGCGGGTTCAGGGGGTGCGAGGCCGCGCGAATTCTTGCGGAGCGGCGAGCAGTAGTTTGTAGTGGAGCTGGGTTTGTGTCGAGGCACGGTGTGCGTGGCGAGGAGGCTGATCATGCGTCTGCATTTCCGCGGAGTGGTGCTGCCGGACGGGGATATGCGGGACCTGTGGGTCCAGGACGGCGTCATCTCCTGCGAACCGATCGCCGATGCCGAGACGGTGCACGCCGCCGGCTGGATCGTGCCGGGACTGGTCGACGCGCACTGCCACGTCGGCATCAAATACGGTGGGGGAGAAGAGGATTCGGCGGGCGCGATCGCCCAGGCCGAGGTCGAGCGGGATGCGGGCGCGCTACTGCTGCGCGATGCGGGCTCACCCATCGACACCCGCTTCATCGACGACCGCGAGGATCTGCCCAAGATCATTCGAGCGGGCCGCCATATTGCCCGGCCACGGCGCTATATCCGGGAACTCGGCATCGAACTCGAGGACGAACGCGACCTCCCGGAAATCATTGCCGAGCAGGCCCGCCGCGGCGATGGCTGGGTCAAGATCGTCGGCGACTGGATCGACCGCTCGGCAGGCGATCTGGCCCCGCTGTGGTCGGATGCCATCCTCAAGGAATCCATCGACGCCGCGCATCGTGAGGGCGCCCGCGTCACCGCGCACGTCTTCGGCGAGGACGCGCTCTACGGCCTGCTCGACGCCGGGATCGACTGCATCGAACACGGCACCGGCCTCACCGACGAGACCATCGAGATGATGGTCGCGCACGGCACCGCTCTGGTACCGACCCTCATCAATATCGACACCTTCCCCGAAATCGCCGACAGCGCAGGAAAATTCCCCGTCTACGCCGCACACATGCGCGATCTGCACCGTCGCTCCCGCGAGACCGTCGCCAAGGCGCACGATGCCGGCGTCCCCATCTACACCGGCACCGATGCGGGCGGTTCCATCCCGCACGGTCGCATCGCCGACGAGATCACCGCCCTCATGGGCGCGGGTTTCTCACCGCACGATGCCCTCGGCGCTTCCTCGTGGAATGCCCGGACGTGGCTGGGCCGCACCGGAATCGAACCGGGCGCACCCGCGGATTTCGTCGTCTATCAGGAGGATCCGCGCACCAGTCCGCACGTGCTGTCCACGCCGTCGTGGGTGGTGCTACGCGGCCGCGCCTACGACCGGCGCGATCCGGTCACCGGCCACCGCTGAGCGGATACCATCGACAGCGGGTGTTTCGGGGTTAACTCTCGACGCGTCCAATGGTCTTGCGGCACACCATATGACGGAAGGTGAGCGGTATGAGCACGGTCTCGCCCGCGCAGCGCAACGGTTCCTACGGTGTGGACGCACCCGCCCAGATTCTCTGGATGGGCGGTTTCGCGGTCGTATTCTTCGTGGTCGCCGTGGTTTTCGGACTTCTCGGCAGTGCCGGCGCGCTCGGCTGGTTCGTCTTCCTCGGCATCGTCATGCTCATCCAGCTGGCCCTGTACGTACATTCCACGCGCCGAGGCAAATTCGAGGTCTGGGAACAGGTGCTCGACGACCTCCGGCTGCACGGCGACGAACGCATCCTCGATATGGGGTGCGGTCGCGGTGCGGTCCTGCTCGCAGCCGCACGCCGCCTCCCCAGCGGCAGTGCGGTCGGCATCGACCTCTGGCGCACGGTCGACCAGTCCGGCAATGCCGAAGAGGTCACCGCCCGCAATGCCGTCGCGGAGGGTGTAGCCGACCGAGTGGAACTCCGTACCGCGGATATGACCGAATTACCCTTCGGTGACGGCGAATTCGACCTGATCGTCTCCAGCCTCGCCATTCACAACATCCCCACCGCCGAGCTACGTGCCCGAGCCGTCCGCGAAGCCCTCCGCGTCCTGCGCCCCGGCGGCCGCCTCGTCATCGCCGACATCTTCAAGACCCGCGAATACACCACCGTCCTCAAAGCCGCCGGCGCCTCCGACGTCACCCTGCGCAGCCTCGGCTGGCGCATGTGGTGGGGCGGCCCCTGGGTCTCCACCCGCCTGGTCACCGCCCTCGCTTCCTGAGGGTGACCGCTTGACGTCCCGCATGCCTGGTGACGTGCAACAATGGTCCTCGATCGAGGGTGATCGCGCAGCACCCGGAAGCTCGTAGGCGACACGATCGAACGGAAATGACGATGACCGCCGAGGTTTCGATGATCCACCCCCTGGGACAGACGAGAGTGGAAGACTGGCTAGCCGAAGAGCAGCCGTCCGATGGGTCTCGTCTCGAGCTGATTCTGGGGTACCTCTACATGACACCCGCGCCTACCGGGTCGCATCAATACGCGGCCGGCGAGCTTTTCGTTGCACTTCGTGATGCCATCCGAGCCGCTGGGCGGGCCGATTTACGGGTGCTCCCCGGCGTCGCAGTCAAGATCAGTACCGCATTTCGTACCGGCGTGATTCCCGATGTCGCGATCGTTGCCGCCGATATCGATCGGACCAGTTACGAGGCTGACGAGCTCGTTGTGGCGGTCGAGGTCTGGTCGCCGGGAAATACCCGGGAAGAGCGCGATACGAAGATCGCGGGCTATGCCGCAGCGCGGGTTCCCTACGTCTGGATTGTCGAACTGCCGCAGGGCAAACCGGCCAAGTTCTGTGGATATCGCCTCGGAGAGACCGGCTACCGGCAAGAGGTCTACGCCGCGTCCGGGGAGACCGTGACCGCGCCGGGCCCGGTACCGGTCGTTGTGGATACTGCCTCGTTGCGCTGAGTTTGCGGCGGTAGGTTCGACGTTTTTCGCGTGCCGACCTTGCGATTTGCCTGCGCGCTCGAAGTGAATAGGTCATGCTTCACATGTTTTGATTCCAATCTGGTGAGGAGAATGACCTATGGGTTCTGCCGAGAACTTCCTGACTGCCGTACTGGCGGGTCTGGTCGTGAAGCTGCTGACGTCCGGTAGCTCCGGCAACTAGCGGCCGGAAACGGCCGGCAGCCCATCGGAGTCGCGCGGGCTCCGGTGGGCTGTGTCGTTGGCGGACCATGGCGAGTCGGCTCCGCCGAGGGCGATTTCTTCGGGCCGGGACCTCTCTGGCAGAATGGACCACCGTTCTCATCGAGAACAGTGAAGCCCGTCTCCGGATACGTTCCGCGCGGCGGTCACACACTCAACGCAAAACCGGGTCCACCCCGCGTGGACTGCTGAATTGCGGCCGTGACCAATCAGGCTGCCCCATGGGCGGCCGCCACCGAAAGGCACAGCTAATGGCTGTTCGCATCAAGCTGACCCGCATGGGCAAGATCCGCAACCCCCAGTACCGCATCGTGGTCGCCGACGCGCGCACCCGTCGCGACGGCCGGGCCATCGAGTCCATCGGCATCTACCAGCCCAAGGAAGAGCCCTCGCTCATCGAGGTCAACTCCGAGCGTGCGCAGTACTGGCTGAGCGTCGGGGCGCAGCCGACCGAGCCGGTGCAGCGTCTGCTGGAGATCACCGGTGACTGGCAGAAGTTCAAGGGTCTGCCGGGCCAGGAGGGCACCCTGAAGGTCAAGGCGCCGAAGCCGTCCAAGCTGGACCTCTTCAACGCCGCGCTGGCTTCCGCTGACAGCGAGCCGGTCGCCGAGGCCGTCACCCCGAAGAAGAAGGCCGCCAAGAAGGAAGAGGCCGCCGAGGCTGCCTCTGAGGCGACCGAGACCCCGGCCGCCGAGTAATGACAGCCGTCGTCGCCGATGCCGTCGAACATCTCGTTCGCGGCATCGTCGCCAATCCGGACGATGTCCACGTCGAGCTGATCACCAGCCGTCGTGGCCGGACCGTCGAGGTGCATGTGCACCCCGAGGATCTGGGCAAGGTGATCGGCCGCGGTGGACGTACCGCGACCGCGCTGCGCACTCTCGTCGCCGGTATCGGCGGTAAGGGCATTCGCGTCGACGTGGTCGACACGGATCAGTAGATGGAACTTGTCGTCGGTCGGGTCGCCAAGTCGCACGGTGTGCGCGGCGAACTCGTCGTAGAAGTCCGAACCGACGAGCCTGATCTGCGCTTCGCGCCCGGCACCACCCTCACGGGCAAATTGCCGCGCGCGAAGCAGACGCAGCAGTACGTAGTGGAGTCGGCCCGGGAGCACTCGGGCCGGCTTCTCGTGCGTCTGGCAGGGCTCGACGATCGCACCGTGGCAGATGGGTTGCGCGGCATGCTCTTTGTCGTCGACACCGCCGATCTGCCGCCCTCGCAGGACCCGGACGAGTACTACGACCACGAACTCGAGGGCCTCACCGTGCAACTCGGTGACGGCACGGTCGTGGGTACGGTCCGCGAAGTACTGCATTCCGCTGCGGGAGAACTGCTTTCGATCACCGCGGCCGAGGGCTTCCCGCCCGCGGGCCGGGAGATCCTGGTGCCCTTCGTGAATGCCATGGTGCCGACCGTGTCCCTCGCCGACTCCCTGATTGTGATCGACCCGCCCGAAGGTCTGCTGGATCCGGAGTGAGCACGATGCGCATCGACGTCGTCACGATCTTCCCGGAATACCTGGAGCCGCTGCGAACCGCCTTGCTGGGCAAGGCAATCGACAAGGGCATCCTGGAAGTCGGCGTGCACGATCTGCGCGGCTGGACGCACGATGTGCACAAGGCCGTGGACGACACCCCGTACGGCGGCGGACCGGGCATGGTCATGAAGCCGACCGTATGGGGCGACGCCCTGGACGAGGTGTGCCCCGATGACGCACTGCTGGTGGTGCCCACCCCGGCGGGTCGCCCGTTCACCCAGGCCATGGCCGAAAGCTGGTCTGCCGAAAAGCATCTGGTCTTCGCCTGCGGTCGCTACGAGGGCATCGATCAGCGAGTTTTCGACGATGCCGCCCGGCGCGTCCGCGTCGAGGAAGTCAGCATCGGCGATTACGTATTGATCGGCGGCGAGGCCGCGGTCCTCGTCATGACCGAAGCCATTGTGCGTCTCATCCCCGGCGTGCTCGGCAATCAGCAATCGCACGAACAGGATTCGTTCTCCGACGGCCTCCTCGAGGGTCCCAGTTACACCCGCCCTGTCTCCTGGCGCGAGCTGGATGTCCCGGAGATCCTGCTGTCCGGCAACCACGCCAAGATCGACGCCTGGCGCCGCGAGCAGTCGCTGGAACGCACCCGCGAACGCCGCCCCGATCTGCTCCCGCCGGACTGATGTGATTGCCGCGCAACATATTGCGCGGCAGTCCGCGTCGGCGCCGAGAGCGAATCTGTCGCACCCCTGGGCTACATTCTGTGAGCGGCCGCCCTGCGAAAATCGCAGAGTGCGGCCGTCCGTTTTCAGATGAGGAAAGAGTGGGGGCGAACATGTTTCGCAAAGCTGTTGTCGTGGTGACCGCGAGCGTTGCCATGATGGGAGTCGGTGGCGCAGTGGCGAATGCGTTCACCGTGCAGGACGAGATCAAATTCTTCCTGCTGCAGGATCAGCAGGCGTCGCCGGATTACAAGCAACTCGACGTCGACCTGGGACGTCTGGACTGCCAGATTCTGGACCTCGGGGGTCCGGGCACCAAGGCCGAACTGATGGCGCTCGACCGTGAGTACCCGGGCACCTCGACGGGCCTCCTCGGTGTCACCGAAACCGAGATCGACACTCTCGTCTACTGCCCACAGCACATCCTGTCGTCGTAATCGAGTTCGTTGCGGCGGCGCGCGGGCTTCGAAACGCGTGTCGCCGCAACGTTTCGGTGCGGCACTGTCCCAGCGTGTCAGCGGACGCCGGTAGTGTCTGCGGGCGTGACGACAGCCTCCGAACCCGTCAGCGCGGAAACCACAGGTCCCGCGAGCACCGTGACCACCGGCACCGAGAGCGCCGTTCGACTCGGCAGCGTCAGCCGGCGCATCGCCGATGAGCTGGGCGTGCGCGACGAGCAGGTACGCGCGACCATCGAACTACTGGACGCCGGCTCGACCGTGCCGTTCGTGGCCCGCTACCGCAAGGAGGTCACCGGCGGGCTCGACGACGCGCAGCTGCGTACCCTCGACGAGCGCCTGAACTACCTGCGCGAACTCGACGAGCGCCGCGGTTCGATCATCGAATCCATTCGCGGCCAGGGCAAATTGGATCCGGAACTGCATTCGCAGCTCATGCTCGCCGATACCAAGGCCCGCCTCGAGGACATCTACCTGCCGTACAAGCCGAAGCGGCGCACCAAGGCGCAGATCGCGCGCGAGGCCGGGCACGAGCCCGTCGCCGACGCCCTGATCAACGATCCGACCACCGATCCCGCGCAGTACAGCGCCGAACAGCTCGACGGTGCGCGCTCCATTCTGGTCGAGCGTTTCGCCGAGGATGCCGACCTGGTCGGTGAACTGCGCGAGCTCATGTGGACGCGCGGACAGGTCAGCTCCAGCGTGCGCCCGGGCAAGGAGGAGGCGGGGTCCAAGTTCTCCGACTACTTCGAATTCAGCGAGCCGTTCACCAAGCTGCCCTCGCACCGCATTCTGGCGCTGCTGCGCGGTGAGAAGGAAGAGGTGCTCACCCTGCACCTCGCCGCCGATGCGGAAGAGCCCGAGCCCGGCGAGCGCACCATCTACGAGGGGCGCATCGCCTACAAGTTCGGCATTGCCGAGCAGGGCCGCGCCGCCGACACCTGGCTGCTCGATACCGTGCGCTGGGCGTGGCGGACCAAACTGATGGTGAGCCTGGGCATCGATGTCCGCATGCGCCTGCGCCAGTCCGCCGAACGCGACGCCGTCGACGTCTTCGCCATGAACCTGCGCGATCTGCTGCTGGCCGCGCCCGCCGGCACCCGCACCACCATGGGCCTGGACCCGGGCTTCCGCACCGGTGTGAAGGTGGCCGTGGTCGATTCCACCGGTAAGGCCGTCGCCACCGAGGTCATCTACCCGCATACGGGTCAGACCGAGAAGTCGCTCGCCGTGCTCGGCGCGCTGGTCGCACGATTCAATGTGGAGCTCATCGCCATCGGCAACGGCACCGCCTCGCGCGAGACCGATGCCCTTGCCGCCGAACTCATCTCGCGTATTCCGGAGAACAAGCCCACCAAGATCGTGGTCTCCGAAGCGGGCGCCTCGGTGTACTCGGCCTCGGCGTACGCCTCGGTGGAGCTGCCGGATATGGATGTATCCCTGCGCGGCGCGGTCTCCATCGCCCGCCGTCTGCAGGATCCGCTCGCGGAGTTGGTGAAGATCGATCCGAAGTCCATCGGCGTCGGCCAGTACCAGCACGATATCTCCGAGACCCTGCTCGCCCGCTCGCTCGGAGCGGTGGTCGAGGATGCGGTGAACGCGGTCGGTGTCGACGTGAATACCGCTTCGGTGCCGCTGCTCTCGCGCGTTTCCGGCATTACCGGTTCGGTCGCGGAAAGCATTGTCGCGCACCGCGATGCCAATGGTCCCTTCCGTAGCCGCACCGCACTGCTGAGCGTGCCGCGCCTGGGCCCCAAGGCTTTCGAGCAGTGTGCGGGCTTCCTGCGCATTCGCGAGGGCGAGGATCCGCTCGACACCTCGTCCGTGCACCCGGAGGCGTACCCCGTCGTCCGCCGCATGCTCGAGGCCAGTGGTCGTGGTGTGCACGAGCTCATCGGCAATACCACGGCGCTGCGCGCGCTGCGGCCCGCGGACTTCACCGATGAGCGCTTCGGTGTCCCGACCGTCACCGATATCATCGCCGAACTCGAGAAGCCCGGCCGCGACCCGCGTCCGGAATTCAAGACCGCCGAATTCGCCGCGGGCATCGAGAAGGTCGCCGATCTCGAGCCCGGCATGGTGCTCGAGGGGGTGGTCACCAATGTGGCCGCCTTCGGCGCCTTCATCGATATCGGCGTCCACCAGGACGGCCTGGTGCACGTCTCGGCCATGTCGCACAACTTCATCAAGGACCCGCGCGAGGTCGTGAAGTCCGGTGATGTGGTGAAGGTGAAGGTCATGGAGGTGGATGTGCAGCGCCAGCGCATCGGCCTGTCCCTGCGCCTGGACGATGAGCCCGGCGCCCCGAAACCCGAACGCGGCGAAGGCCGTCCGCGCGGCGGCCAGGGCCACCGCCCGGCGGGCAATGACAACCGCCCCCGCCAGGGCGGTCAGGGCAACCCGCGCCAGGGTGGTCAGGGCGGCGCTGCCCGCCAGGGTGGCCAAGCTGGGGCTGCCCGCCAGGGTGGCCAAGCTGGGGCTGCCCGCCAGGGCGGCCAGGGTGGCGGCGCTCGTCAGCAGGGCAACCGCCCCCAGTCCGCCCCGAGCGGCTCCATGGCCGACGCCCTCCGCAAGGCCGGCTTCGGCAAGTAGCTCCAGCCCGAAAACCGCAGGCCGGCCGCAAGAAGTGGCCGGCCTGCGGCATTCCGCGACGCTGCGCCACCAGCCCAGCCCAGCCCGTCTCCGATCCGATCGGGCCTGGCCTCCGGTCCAGCCCCGTCGTCAGTCCGATCAGGCTCTGTCCTCTGGCAGGTCGTCTCTGTCCTGCCTCAGCTCGGCCCCGTCCTGCCTCAGCTCGGCCCCGTCCTGCCTCAGCTTGGCCCCGTCCTATCTCTGCTCGGCCCCGTCCTTCGGCAGGGGCCCCGTCTTGCGGGAATTGGCCTGTCCCTGCGGAAGACGGTCCGTCATCCCGGCCTGCGTTTGGCCGGGATCCACCTTCTGACCATCACGACGCGCGAGGAATTCAGGCGGTTTCGGAGCGACAGGTAGCGTTGCTTCGTCAGGTGTGTGCGAATTGATCGCGGAGGCGACGAGGGCATGGGGCATGTGCGGCGGTGGTGGATCGACGGTGTGGTGGATACCGGCCGACTGCCCCTGGCGTGCCTATTGCTCGGATTCATCGTCGGATTTCTGCTGATCCGAATCAGCGTGCGGCTCATCCGCAAGGAAGTGCGCTGGTGGCCGGGCAATGTGCGGGCCGGCGATGTGCACATCCACCACATGGTGTTCGGCGTGGTGCTGGTACTCAGCTCGGGGGTGGGCCTGGTCACCCTGTACGACAGCAGTGTCGGGGTGATCAGTGTTTTCGCGGCGGTCTTCGGGGTCGGCGCGGCGCTGGTGCTGGACGAGTTCGCGCTCATCTACTACCTGCGTGATGTGTATTGGGAGGAGCAGGGCCGCACCTCGGTGGATGCCGTTTTCGTGGCGGTCGCGGTCACCGGTCTGCTGCTGCTCGGCTTCCATCCGCTGTGGCTGCTCAATCTCGGTGATGTCCGCCATGATCCGAACTCCGCCGATCGCACCTTCGTCATTGTGTTCGCACTGGTGAATCTGGTGCTGGCCGCGATTGTCATTGCCAAGGGCAAGATCTGGACGGGTCTGTTCGGCATGTTCTTCCTGCCGCTGCTGTTGATCGGCGCGCTGCGCCTGAGCCGTCCGGGCGCACCCTGGGCGCGGTGGCGCTATTCCTCGCGCGCCGGGCTCATGCGGCGGGCGGTGGTGCGCGAACGCCGGTACCGGCGGCCGATGATCCGGGCGAAGATCTTCGTCCAGGATCTGGTGGCCGGTAAGCCCGATGTCGCGCACGTCCGCCGGGCTGCGGAGGAGGAGTTGGCGCGCACGGTGCTCCCGGCTCCGCCCGCTCCGCCCTCGACGCACCATCTCGTAAGTAGCCGTAAGGTTGCTGACTGACGACCGGCGTGCCACTGTTGCCGAATGGGCTACGTTGTCGGCGATTACCTGCTCGATCGGCTCCACGAACTCGGAGTCACCGAAATATTCGGTGTTCCGGGGGATTTCAATCTGCAATTCCTCGATCACGTGGTCGAGCACCGCGGCATTCGCTGGGTCGGCAGCGCCAATGAGCTCAATGCCGGCTACGCCGCCGACGGTTATGCCCGACTACGCGGCATCGGCGCGGTGGTCACCACCTACGGCGTCGGCGAGCTCAGCGCGGTCAATGCGATTGCGGGCAGCTATGCCGAATACGTGCCGGTCGTGCACATAGTCGGGGTGCCTGCCAAGGACATCCAGGCCAATCATCGCGTCATCCACCACACCCTCGGCGACGGCGATTTCCATCACTTCCGGCGCATTGCCGCCGAAGTCACCTGTGCCCAGGCCGATCTCGGCGCGGCCGATGCCTGCCAGGAAATCGACCGGGTGCTGAATTCGGTACTGGTGCACCGGCGTCCGGGCTATCTGATGCTCGCCACCGATACGGCACGGGTGGAGGTCCAGCCGCCGGCCACGCCGCTGTCCCCGCCCGCGGACTTCAGCAGTGCCGGTGCGCGAATGGCTTTCGAGCAGGCCGCCCTCGATTTCCTCGTCGACCGCCGGGTGACCGTGTTGGCCGACGTGTTCGTCAATCGCATCGGCGCGACCGATCAATTGCGGTCACTGCTGCACGCTGCCGATTTGCCGCATGCCACGCTCGCCTGGGGCAAAACGCTGGTGGACGAATCGACGCCGAATTTCCTCGGCGTCTACACCGGTGCGGCCTCACCCGAGGCGGTGCGCGCGGCGGTCGAGGATTCCGAGCGCCTGGTCACGGTCGGCGTGCAGTACACCGACAGCATCACCGCCGGATTCAGCCATCGCATCGACCCGCGCCGGACCATCGATATCGGCCCGGAGCGCACCGTCATCGGCGGTATGGACGCGTACGCGCCGCTCTCGCTGACAGCTGCCCTGGAAATTCTCACCAGGATCTCCGGCGCGTTCGCCGAACCGGATCCGACCACCCCGGCCGCCGATGTCATCCCCGTCATCACCGATCCCGGCGAGACCCCGCTCACCCAGGCGACCCTGTGGCCGCTCGTGGCCGGAGCCCTCGACAACGACAATGTGGTTGTGGCAGACCAGGGTTCGGCCTTCTTCGGCCTGGCCGCCCTGCGCATGCCCGCCGGCATCACCTTTGTCGGCCAGCCGCTGTGGGGTTCCATCGGCTATGCCCTGCCCGCCGCGCTCGGCGCCGGGCTGGCCTGCCCGGACCGCCGTCCCGTGCTGGTGATCGGCGACGGTGCGGCGCAGCTGTCCATTCAGGAGCTCGGCACCTGGATCCGGGAACGCCTGACCGGCGTCATCATCCTGGTCGACAACAACGGCTACGCCATCGAGCGTGCCATTCACGGTGAGGCAGCCCCCTACAACGACATCGCGCCCTGGCGCTGGGGTGAACTGCCGCACGCTTTCGGCGGCGACGAGGATTCGGTGCTGACACTGCGAGCCACTACGGTCGGAGAGCTACGCGAGTGCATGGAGGTTGCCGCCGCCGCCCAGGACTGCCTGGTTTTCCTGCAGGTTGTCACCGGCGCCACCGACTATCCGCCGCTCGTCTCGGATATCGCCTCCGCGATCACCCGGGCGAACTCCGGGTCGTAGCCGGTGCCGGGGGACCCGATTTCCGGGCGCGCGCTGCCGTCTGGCACTATGGTCAGGTTGCCTTGGGCGCTGGTATGCCCGGGCACCGCCCATTATCCGGAGCACGAACCGGTAGAGCATCTCCATTCGAGGTAGCCACCAGGTTCCTCTGTTCGCGCGAACATCATAAGGACGGAAATGAACACCCTCGACTTCGTCGACGAAAAGTCGCTCCGCAGCGACATCCCGGCTTTCCGCCCGGGTGACACGGTCAACGTGCACGTGAAGGTTATCGAAGGCAACAAGGAGCGCGTCCAGGTTTTCAAGGGCGTCGTCATCCGCCGCCAGAACGGTGGCATCCGCGAGACCTTCACGGTCCGCAAGGTGTCGTTCGGCGTCGGCGTGGAGCGCACCTTCCCGGTGCACTCGCCGAACATCGATCACCTCGAGATCGTCACCCGTGGTGACGTCCGCCGCGCCAAGCTGTACTACCTGCGCGATCTGCGCGGCAAGGCCGCCAAGATCAAGGAAAAGCGCTGAAGTAGCTTTTCGCTCCGAACGCCGAGTAGCCCGGCACCGCATAGTTCTTCGCGGTGCCGGGCTACTCTGTTCCGGTGGCAGACGAGAGCGAGTCGTTGACGGTGTCCGGGCCCGGCGATGAGGGCCGTGCGGATGAGCCGGCGACCACCAAGCCGAAGAAGAAGCAGCGCCCGTTCTGGCAGGAACTGCCGATGCTCATCGGCATTGCCGCAGTGATCACCGCGCTGGTCGTGACATTCATCGGCCGGCCGTACGTGATCCCGTCGCAGTCGATGGAACCGACCCTGCACGGCTGCACCGGTTGTACGGGCGACCGCATCTACGTGCAGAAGCTGAGCTACTACTTCGGTGATCCCAAGCCGGGTGATGTGGTGGTGTTCGTCGGGCCGAGTGATTCCTGGAACAAGCACTACACGTCGATCCGCTCGCGGAACACCGTGGTGCGCGGCGCCCAGAACTTCTTCTCCTTCTTCGGCCTGGTGCCGCCGGACGAGAACGATCTGGTCAAGCGGGTCATCGCCACCGGCGGGCAGACCGTGCAGTGCTGTGATGCGCAGGGCCGCATCCTGGTCGACGGGAAGCCGCTGGACGAGCCGTATATCGGCACCTACCCCGACGGCCGCAGCCGCAACAATCCGTTCAATCCCGCACAGCCCGATCTGCCGTACAACGCCGGCGGCCGCGCCTTCGGACCGGTCAAGGTGCCCGACGGCAATCTCTGGGTGATGGGCGACAATCGTGCCGAATCCGCGGATTCGCGCTACCACCAGGACGATCAGTATCACGGCACCGTGCCGATCAAGGATGTGCGCGGCAAGGCGGTGTACAAGATCTGGCCACTGGGCCGGATCGGATCCGTGCGGTCCCAAGACCCGCAGACCAACTGAGTCCTGCGGGATAATCGACCGGTGGGGAAGATGGCGAACGGTGCGGGTACGCGGGCCGCGAGCGGTCCGGCGCGGAAGCCGCGCGGCGGCAAGATGATTCAGCAGCCGGTAGAACGCGGCGACTGGCCACCGCGCGTGGTCATGCGCCGCGCCGGCGGGCTACGCACGCTGGAATCGGCGCTCATCCGCAGCGGGCTGGGTCCGGTCGCGGGTGTCGACGAGGCGGGCCGCGGCCCGTGTGCGGGACCGCTGGTGGTGGCCGCCTGCCTGCTGGCGCCCAAGGCGTACACCTCCCTCGCCGGGCTCGACGATTCCAAGAAGCTCACCGAATCCGCGCGCGAGGAGCTGTTCCCGATCATCAAACGGGTCGCGCTGGCCTGGAAGGTGATCGTCGTCCCGGCCTGGGAGATCGACTCCATCGGTATCCACGTCGCCAATATCGAGGGCATGCGGCGTGCGGTGGCGGGGCTGGACCCGGTGCCCGGGTACGTTCTCACCGATGGGTTCCGCGTACCGGGCATTCCGGTGCCGTCGCTGCCGGTGATCGGCGGCGACGCGACGGCGGCCTGCATCGCGGCGGCGAGCGTGCTCGCCAAGGTGACCAGGGACCGCATGATGGTGCAGCTCGACGAGCAATTCCCCGGCTATGGATTTGCCGGTCACAAGGGCTACAACACGCCCGAACACACCGAGGCCCTGCAGCGGTTGGGCGTCACCAGTGAGCACCGGCGGTCCTGGCGCAATGTGCGGGAGACCGGCCGAGTGGCTACCGATACCGCGTATGCGGGATGATGTCTCTACACCCAGTTGGGCGACAAGGAGGACGTTCCACCCGATGAGCGCCGAGGATCTCGAGAAGTACGAAACCGAGATGGAACTCTCGCTATATCGAGAGTACAAGGACATCGTCGGCCAGTTCTCGTATGTGGTGGAGACCGAGCGCCGCTTCTACCTGGCCAACACAGTCGAACTGCGGCCGCAGAACGCTGACGGCGAGGTGTACTTCGAGGTGCGTATGTCCGATGCGTGGGTCTGGGATATGTACCGGCCCGCCCGCTTCGTGAAGCACGTTCGAGTCATCACCTTCAAGGATGTCAATATCGAGGAGTTGGAGAAGCCTGACCTGCGGCTTCCCGAGTAGTCCACAAGCTCCTCGCTATCCACAGGCACTCTGTTTCCGCAGGTCGGCATGGCCGGGTCCGTCATGGGCCCGGCCATGCTGGCTGAATGGGACACAATCTCGCGCTGGGCGCACACGGGGAGGAACTGGCGGCGCGGTATCTGAGCGCCGCCGGTATGGAGATCGTCGCCCGCAATTGGCGGTGCCGGTACGGCGAACTCGATCTGATCGGGCGCGATCGCGCGGGCGTCACGGTGTTCATCGAGGTGAAGACCCGCCGGGGCGTGGCCTTCGGCCCGCCCGCAGAGGCCGTCACCTACCTCAAACAGCAACGCATACGCCGCCTCGCGCTGCTGTGGCTGCACGAGCAGTCCGGCCCGTGGTCGCGGGTGCGGTTCGATGTGGTGTCGGTGCTCATGCGGCCGGGCACAGAACCGGTGATCGATCACCTCGAGGCGGTGTTCTGACATGCCTTTGGGGAGGGCGTATTCGGTGGCGGTGGCCGGGGTGGACGGGCAACTGGTCGAGATCGAGGCCGATATCGGGCAGGGCCTGCCGTCGGTGCACCTGGTGGGGCGTCCGGACACCACGCTGCAGGAATCCCGGGACCGGGTGCGGGCAGCGGTCACCAATACGGGGGAGAAGTGGCCGGACGGCCGGGTGATCCTGGCGCTGTCTCCGGCGACCCTGCCCAAGGTCGGCAGTGTCTACGACCTCGCACTGGCGGCGGCGGTGCTCGATGCGGCCGGGTCCATTCCGGTGCAGCGTCTCGCCGATGCGGTGCTGTTGGGTGAATTGGCCCTCGACGGGCGCGTGCGGCGGGTGCGCGGCATCCTGCCCGCGGTGCTGGCGGCCCGTACCGCCGGGCGCAGCACGGTTGTCGTCCCCACCGCAGCACTGGCCGAAGCCGGGTTGGTGGACGGCATCCGCGTACTCGGCGCCTCGACTCTGGGCGAGCTGGTGGATTGGCTGCGCGGTGCCACGGATCTGGCTCTGCCCGATCCGGTCCAGCCTGCCCCGATCCCGTCCATCGGCGATCTGAGCGAGGTGGTCGGCCAGGACGAGGCCCGCTGGGCCCTGGAGGTAGCTGCCGCCGGCGGCCACCACCTGCTCCTCACCGGCCCACCCGGAATCGGCAAAACCATGCTGGCACAGCGTCTTCCAAGCCTCCTCCCGCCCCTGCGGGAGCGAGAATCCCTGGAGGTCACCGCAATCCACTCGGTAGCGGGCATCCTCTCCGACGACCACCCCCTGATCTTCGCCCCGCCCTTCGTCGCCCCGCACCACTCGTCCTCGGTGACGTCCATGATCGGCGGCGGATCAGGCACCGCCCGCCCGGGTGCGGTCAGCTGTGCCCACCGCGGCGTTCTGTTTCTGGACGAATGCGCCGAGATCGGAAGCAAGGTTCTCGAAGCTCTGCGAACTCCCTTGGAGGAGGGCGAAGTTCGCATTGCCCGCCGCGATGGCGTCGCGCGGTACCCGGCCAGATTTCAGCTGGTCCTGGCCGCCAACCCGTGCCCGTGTGCGCCCGCTCGCGATATCGATTGCATCTGTGCGCCTTTGGCTCGCCGCCGCTACCTCGGCAAACTGTCGGGTCCACTGCTCGACCGCATCGATCTGGCGGTCCAGATGCATGCGCAGTCCGCAGGCGCCTTCAGCGGTGACGAGGTCGAGAACAGCGAGGTGGTCCGGGCCCGCGTGACCGCGGCCCGCAATGCCGCGGCCAAGCGCTGGGAAGGTCTGGGACTCTCGACCAATGCCGAAGTCCCCGGACACGTTCTGCGGCAGCAATTCCGGCTGCCCCGGGAGGCGCTGGCCCCCGTCGAGACCGCGCTCAGCCACGGCCGCATGTCGGCCCGCGGCGCGGATCGCGCCATCCGAGTCGCCTGGACCGTCAGCGATTTACGCGGCGGCGACATCCCCAATGCCCAGGACGTCCTGCAGGCATTGAGTTTCCGCCAGCGAGGTGTGGCATGAGTGACATGCCGCCTGAACAACATCGAATGTCGGCAGCCCCGGAGCGGTCACCGGCCCGAGGCACTGCCGCCGCGGCGGAGATGCCGGCCCGATGCCCTACTGCCCAACCCGCCGGTCGAATCGTCGACGTGCCAGAACGCGCGGACGAACAGGGCGGTCCTGCTGCGGCGGTGCGTAAGTCTCCTGCTGACTCGGTCGGCGCTGCGGCGGCGCGGGCTGGATCAGGCTCCAGTCCGAACGGGAGTCCCGCTGTTCTGGACGGCCGACCTTCCGGGCCGAGTGGGTTGGCCTTGGGGTCGACCAGTTCGGTCGCCGATCCCATTGAGCCAGTGGCCGATTGTGAGACTCCGGACAGTCCGGGCTGGTCGGTGGGTGGTGCCGGCGAGTCGATTCGAGTGGATCGGTCCGACGGTGATGAGCGGAGGTTGGCCTGGGTCTATTTGTCCCGGGTGGTCGAGGGGCCCTGTGCGGCACTGTCTTCGCTGATCGAGTCGGTGGGAGTGGTGGAGGCGGCTCGGGCGGTGCGGGAGTGTGCGCTGCCGGAGGTGTTGCGGGGGCCGACCGAGTTGCGGCGTGGGATCGAGCGGGCCGAGCAGGATTTGGCATTGATGGATCGGCTGGGTGGGCGGGTGGTGACTCCTGACGATCCGGAGTGGCCTGCCTGGCGGATGCTCGGGTTGCGGCAGTTGGATCCGGCGCAGGATGAGGCCGCGGCGGTGCCGCTGGTGCTGTGGGCGCGCGGGCCGCGCTCGCTGCTGGAGTGCACCGAGCGGGCGATCGCGGTGGTGGGTGCGCGGTGCAGTACCGGGTACGGGAATCACGCGACGGGGGAGATTGCCGGGGAATTGGCGGTGCGGGGGTGGACCGTGGTGTCCGGTGCGGCTTTCGGGATCGATGGGATGGCTCATCGCGCGGCGCTGGCGGTGGGAGGCTGCACCGTCGCCGTGCTGGCCTGCGGGCCGGACCGCCCGTACCCGGTGCAGCACGATCGGCTGCTGGCCGAGATTGCCGCGACCGGGTTGGTCGTCACCGAATATCCACCCGGAACCGGAGTGCGCAAACACTATTTCCTGGCCCGCAATCGCCTGATAGCCGCTTTGGCAGATGCCGTGGTGGTGGTCGAAGCGGGTGCACGAAGCGGTGCCCGCAATACGGTGAAATGGACTCGCCGCCTGGGCCGTCCGGCTCTCGCGGTCCCGGGCCCGATCACCTCCGCCGCCTCTGTCGGCTGCCACCGCATGATTCGCGAAGGCGAGGCCTTCATCGCCACCACCGCCGCGGAAATCCTGGACGAAGCAGGCCCGCTTCGCCTGTCCCTGCCCGGCGTCGTCCCGCCCGCCCCGGAGGACAATCTCTCCGAGCACGAGGCACTCCTCTTCACCGCCCTTCCCGCAGTAGGTTCCCGTCTCCCACGTGCCTTGGTGACGGACACCGGTCTGGCCCTACCACTGGTTCGCGCGACCCTCTCCGCCCTGGAGATCGCAGGCCTGGTTGCCTGCGACAACAACGGCTGGCACCGCCTCGCCCCATCGAAGCGGCAGCAGGCGCAATCCGAACCTGCGGTCCGTGACCGGACTCGCTGAACTGTAGGTCTGCTCTGAGCAGACCGGCATACACCGCGCGGCCCGCCGAGAGGTGCCCTGCCGTGCCGCGCTGGGTTCCTCGCCTTGCGGTCTCGCGCTGCGCCCTCCCGCATTGCGCTGGTCCACACCGCATTGCGCTGGTCTGCACCGCCGAGATGGGCACCGCGGCAGCCGATGGGGCCTGGATGCACTCGGAGGGGCGTTGCCGGTCATCGGTGCGATGGGCAAAACCGCGCTGTGACCTCTGCGGAGGTGGGGAGTCGGCGGCGCGGGGGCTTGCTTTGCGGGGGAGGGGCGGTGACCGTGGGGGCATGAGTGGATTGCCCGAAGACGTGGAGGCATTGCTGGCCGAATACGGGCGGCATTTGCGGCTGGGGCGAAACCGGTCGGAGCACACGGTGCGGGCCTATGTGGGGGATGCGCGGTCGCTCCTGGAGCACCTGCTGGAGCGGGCGGCGGATTCCGGTGTGGGCGAGGTGGATCTGGCATTGCTGCGGTCCTGGCTGGCGCAGCAGGCGGCGGCCGGGGCGGCGCGGACCACCATGGCGCGCCGGACCTCGGCGGCGCGCACCTTCACCGCCTGGCTGGCGCATACCGGGCGGCTGGGGGTGGATCCGGGGCCGCGGCTGGGATCGGCGCGGGCGCACCGGGTGCTGCCCGCGGTACTGGGGCAGGACCAGGCGCGGGCAGCCATGGACGCAGCGGAATCCGGTGCGGCACAGCATGATCCGATGGCTCTGCGCGATCGGCTGATCGTGGAGATGTTGTACGCGACGGGGATTCGGGTCAGTGAGCTGTGCGGGCTCGATATCGAGGATGTGGATCGGGAGCGGCGGCTGGTACGGGTGCTCGGCAAGGGCAACAAGGAGCGCGCGGTGCCGTTCGGCGGACCGGCCGACAAGGCGCTGGACGCCTGGCTCCGGCACGGTCGTGCCGCCTTCGCGAACACGACGTCCGGCCGGGCGCTGCTGCTCGGCCGCCGGGGTGGCCGACTCGATCAGCGGCAGGCCAGAACCGTTGTGCACGAGGTGGTTTCCGCCATCCCCGGCGCACCCGATATGGGGCCGCACGGTTTCCGGCACACCGCCGCCACCCACCTGCTGGAGGGCGGCGCGGATCTGCGTGTGGTGCAGGAGATTCTGGGCCATGCCAGCATGGCCACCACCCAGCTCTACACGCACGTCTCCATAGATCGGCTGAAGAAGGTCCACGATCAAGCCCACCCCCGCGCCTGACCTCATGCCCCGAATTCCGGACTCCGTCGAACTGCGCCCCGGTGCGGCGAATTCGCCCGTGATCCTGCATGTTCCGCACTCCTCGCGTGCCATTCCACCGCACGTCCGCTCCGATATCCAGCTCGACGATCGGCAGCTCGCACGCGAACTGGACCACATCACGGACGCGCACACCGCGGCGCTGGCCGAGACGGCCGCCGGGCTCTCGGCAATCCGCCCCTGGCAGTTCGTGAACCGCTTGTCCCGCCTGGTGGTCGACCCCGAGCGCTTTCCGGACGAGCGGGAGGAGATGCGCGCGGTGGGCATGGGCGCCGTCTACACCCGGACGACGCACCGAACCCCGCTGCGCCCCGCGGACTTCGACCCCACCGCACTGCTCGACCGCTACTTCCACCCGTACGCCCGGGCGATGACGGCCGTGGTCGCCGACCGCCTGCGCGCGACCGGGCGGGCCGTCATCATCGACGTGCACTCCTACCCCACCGCCCGCCTGCCGTATGAATTGCACGGCGACGGCAGCCGTCCGCCGATCTGCTTGGGCGCGGACGACTTCCACACGCCGCCCGCCCTGCTGGCCCGGGCGGTACGGAATTTCGGCGATTTCGGCGGCGTTGCCACCAACAGCCCGTTCGCGGGCACCTATGTTCCCCTGGATTTCTACGGCACCGAGCCGCGGGTGACCGCCCTCATGGTGGAGATTCGCCGCGACAACTACATGACCGAACCGGGTGGCCCAGCCGGGCCGGGTCTCGCAGTTCTTGCCGCAGCACTCGCGGCGCTCATTGCCGAACTGCCTTGATCCGCACCTTATCGAAACTCTATCGACGAGCTATCGACAATCATGCTACGGTCTATTAGGTAACCCTAATTATGGAGGTGCCCCCTTGGCTCGCGCCCGCACAACTTTTGTGGTTCAGAACACCATCCGTCTGACCGACCACCTCATTCGTGTCCATCTGGGCGGCCCCGGCTTCACGTCGTTCCAGCCCAATGGCTTCACCGACGCCTACGTCAAACTCGCCTTCCCCGGCGCGGACGGCGAGACCATGCGCACCTACACCGTGCGTTCGGTCGATACCGCCGCCGCGGAGATCGCCATCGATTTCGTGTACCACGGCGATGAGGGCGTCGCCGGTCCCTGGGCCGCGGCCGCGGAGCCCGGCGACACCATCGACCTGCTCGGTCCCGGTGGCGCGTACGCGCCCCGCGCCGACGCCGACTGGCATCTGCTCGCCGGTGACGACTCCGCCCTGCCCGCCATCGCAGCGGCCTCCGAGGCACTGCCCTCCGATGCGGTCGGCCGCATATTCGTCGAGGTCGACGGTCCCGCAGACGAACTCGCCTTCGTACACCCCGAGGGTGTGACCCTCACCTGGGTGCACCGCGAGGGCGCGGACCCCGGCGTGCGTCTGGCCGCGGCCGTGCGTGCTGAGTCCTGGCTCGACGGCCAGGCCCAGGTCTTCATCCACGGTGAAGCCCAGGCCGTCATGCACGACCTGCGCCCGTATGTGCGCAAGGAGCACGGCGTGACCGCCGAGTGGGCATCGATCTCCGGCTATTGGCGGCGCGGCCGCACCGAAGAGGGCTTCCGCCGCTGGAAGTCCGAGCTCGCCGAGAGCGAGAAGTCCGCTACCGCAGCGGTATAGCGCGCTCGCCGGGCGCATGAGGGTTCTCCTGGTCGATGCGGTGGTCGAAAGTCCGCCGCATCGACCAGTCGCTCGCCGCAACCGCCGGCGTTAAACGGACGCAACCGCGAGCGTTGAATGATCGACGCGTGCCGCACTCGGCCGTAGCGTCTTCGATCATGATGACCGAACAACCCGCAGGTCCCAAGCCCCTGCGCGAGCGTCTCCGCGCCGCCCTGACCACCGCCATGAAGGCTCGCGACAAAACCGCCACGGCAGCTCTGCGTTCCGCCCTCGGCGCCATCGACAATGCCGAAGCGGTCGACAGTTCGGATGTCCGCGCAGGCGCAATCGAAACCAGCGCAGTCGGAGTGGGCGCCGCCGAGCGTCCCCGTCGCGATCTCACCGAATCCGATATCGAAGCGATAGTCCGCACCGAAATCGACGAACGCCTCACCGCCGCAAAAGAATACGAATCCCTGACAGGCGGCGCAGACCGGGCGACAGCATTGCGAGCCGAAGCCGCCGCCCTGGCGACACACCTCGACAACGGCTGACTGGGCTCCTTCGCCATTGACCGCAACGGAATCGGACGGGTGACCCGAGTTGGTATCCGAGGTCGACGCAGTACCGCCGCCCCCAGCGATAACCGTACGGCTGATAACCGTACGGAGGTTGTCCCGGCGCCTGCGCTGGTGAGGCGCAGCACCAATCACCATGCGCCGCAGCCCGAACCGGCCGCGTGTGAGGGCTGATGATCGGTCGCAGGTTCCCTGGCGGACTTCTCAGCGCGGCTGGATGGTGGCGATGTAGCGCGCTGCGAACCAGTGCTGGATGAGCCGGACCACCGGTCCGCCGAGCCGGGTGTACCAGGCGCCAGGGCGGGAGAATGCGGCGACGATGCCGTAGACCGATTCGTCGGCCGGATCGTATTCGACGACGAACAGCTCCTCTCCGCTCTCGGGATGGCCGGGCAGCGTGCCGTAGGCGAAGCCGCGCCGGTTCGGCTCGTCCAGGACGTACACCACCCGGCAGGGGGCGCTGATGCCGAGCGGGCCGAGGCCGAGGCGGACGGTCAGTTCGGTGCCGGGCTCGGCGTTCGGGGTGGTGGCCTGCTCGAAGATGCCGGTGACCCGCTGCATGCGGTACGCCAGGATCTGGATCCCCGCCTCCTCGAACAGCGCACGGCCGGAACCGATTCGGCGGCGTATCCGGAAGTGGTGATACCCCGGCGGGAACTCACCCCTGGTGGCTCCGGCATCGGCGTAGGTGAACGGGACCGTTGCGGGGTTCTGCGGCATACCCTCATCCTGACCGCCCGCCCCGGCCTCGGATAGAGGCAGGCCCGGTGCGGCTCGTCTCAGCCGGCCCCGGGTAGCGACTGCGATGCCAGCGGCCGGAGCCGAATGGGCCCGTGCCGAACCAGTCCGAGCGGATCGAGATAGTCGTGCCCGCGCCGCAGACCCCAGTGCAGACACGCGCTGACGGGGCACCGGTCATGGCCGGATTGCAGCTCGCCGATCGGCATGCCACGAATTACCCTGCGCCCCAATGGAAGCGATGACTTCACCGGTTCGTAGGTGGTGCGCAGCCCGCCGGTGTGGTCGATCGACAGCACGGGTTTGCCCGCTACGATCCCCGCGAACGCGACCGTCCCGTCGCCCGCCGCCAGCACCTGCTGCCCGGGACTGCCGCCCAGATCCACGCCGCGATGCCCGGGCAACCAGTCCCGTTCGGGTTTGTCGAATGCCCGCACCACCACCGGTCGCGGCCGTAGCGGCCAGTCGAACCCGCTGATCGGCGCGGCAGCACCCGGTGCGGCCAGACACTGCGGTGTGAGCAGGACCAACCAGCCGAGGACGATCGACACGATCAGGCGCATACCTTCACTGTGCGCCCCGGCAAACTCGTCCGGGCTACCGTGAATGCGAATTGTGGATAGCCGCACGGAGTGTGAATACCGTGTGGTTGAGAAGGGCCGTACCAGCTGCCGCACACGCGCAGACGAAGGAGAAATCGAATGGGCTCCGCCGAGCCGTCCGGCAGCGCCGCCGATTCGGAGACGGCCGCGGTCGAACACCGGATCGCCGCGACCGAAGCGCAGATCGAAGGGCTCATCGAAGCAGAGGATCAGGAGCTCGACTACCGCTTCACCCTCGCCAACGAGCGCACCTTCCTGGCCTGGATTCGCACCGCCCTGGGCCTGCTCGCCGGCGGTGTCGCGGTCCATGAACTGGTGAAACCCTTCCGCCACCACGGTGTTCGCTCCGCGGTCGCGCTGAGTTGCATCGTGCTGGCAGGCGTAGTCGCGCTCGGCGCCTACGGCCGCTGGCGGCATGTGCAGGAGTCCATGCAGCGCGGTGACAAACTCCCGCGCACGCTCATGGTTCCGATTCTGGCCGGTGGCATCGCGGTCATCGCGGTACTCGCGGGCATCGGCCTGCTGCTGTCGTGACCAGCCCGGAGGCCGGTCTCGCGGCCGAGCGCACCGCGCTGGCGTGGCGCCGGACGGCGATCTCGGCGATGGCGAACGCGGTGCTGTTCCTCAGGGCCGCGTACAGCAGTGATTGGCCTCCGGTCTCGGTGGCCGCACTCATGGCGACCATCGCATTGCTGGTGGTCACGGCGGTGTGCGTACAGCGTGGCCGGGTGCTGCATTCACATCGCAAGGGGGCGTGGAGCCGGGGCTATCGCGGCATTACCGCGGTGGCGGTCGCCGTCGCCGTCGTGGCGGTCGTGGCACTGGTGCTATCGATCGAATACGCGGTCACGCAGCGGTGACTATGCCCAGGTCGGAAGCCTGCGGACAGGGCGATTTCGGTCTCGGATAACAACACCGTAAACTGATCGAGCGGTTTGCTTGACTGCAGACCGACTTCGCGCGCCCACATCGAGGGTCGTCGGCTGGTCCCCCTGGTTTTTGCGGAGGGTCCGGCGGCCGTGGGCGCCAGGGCAGAGGTCGCCGACCTTTGCGTCAACCAGCAATTGAAAGGGTTACGTAGCCATGCCTGTCGTAACAATGAGGCAGCTGCTCGACAGCGGCGCGCACTTCGGTCATCAGACCCGTCGTTGGAACCCGAAGATGAAGCGTTTCATCTTCACCGACCGCAACGGCATCTACATCATCGATCTGCAGCAGACGCTGACCTACATCGATAAGGCCTACGAGTTCGTCAAGGAGACTGTCGCCCACGGTGGCACCGTCCTCTTCGTCGGTACCAAGAAGCAGGCCCAGGAATCGATCGCGGCCGAGGCCACTCGCGTCGGCATGCCGTACGTCAACCAGCGTTGGCTCGGTGGCATGCTCACCAACTTCGGCACCGTGCACAAGCGCCTTCAGCGTATGAAGGAGCTCGAGGCCATGGAGCAGACCGGTGGCTTCGAGGGTCGCACCAAGAAGGAAATCCTCATGCTCACGCGTGAGAAGAACAAGCTCGAGCGCACCCTCGGCGGCATCCGGGACATGGCCAAGGTTCCCTCGGCCATCTGGGTCGTCGACACCAACAAGGAGCACATCGCCGTCGGCGAGGCTCGCAAGCTGAACATCCCGGTCATCGCGATCCTGGATACCAACTGCGATCCCGACCTGGTCGACTACCCGATCCCGGGTAACGACGATGCCATCCGCTCGGCCGCGCTGCTGACCCGCGTTGTCGCTTCCGCCGTTGCCGAAGGTGTGCAGGCCCGTGCCGCGCGCGCCGGTGGCGACTCCAAGCCGGAAGCCGGCGCTGCCGGCGAGCCGCTCGCCGAGTGGGAGCAGGAGCTGCTGTCTTCGGCTACTCCGGCTGCCGAGGCCACCGAGGCTGTTGCCGAGGCGCCCGTCGAGACCGCGGCCGAGGCCGCTGTGGCCGAGGTTCCCCCGGCTGCCACCCCGGCCGACTTCTGAGTCGCGACAACGAAGTTCGTTCACTCTGCCGCCCCTTCCTGTTAGGAAGCGGGCGGCAAGGTGTGACCACCACATTCCCACACTGAGGAGGCTCGCCCGACATGGCGAACTACACCGCCGCTGACGTGAAGAAGCTTCGCGACCTCACCGGCTCCGGCATGATGGACTGCAAGCGGGCGCTCGAGGAGACCGACGGCGACTTCGAGAAGTCAGTCGAAATCCTGCGTATCAAGGGTGCCAAGGACGTCGGCAAGCGCGCTGAGCGCTCGACGGCCGAGGGCCTGGTTGCCTCGCAGGACGGCGTCCTGATCGAGATCAACTCCGAGACCGACTTCGTCGCCAAGAACGCGGAGTTCCAGGAGCTGGCCAACAGCATCGTCGCGGCTGCCGCCAAGACGCGCCCGGCCGACCTGGATGCGCTCAAGGCTGTCGACCTGGGCGGCAAGACCGCCGACCAGGCCGTGCAGGAGCTGGCCGCCCGTATCGGCGAGAAGCTCGAGCTGCGTCGCGCCGTCGCTTTCGACGGCCCGGTCGCGACCTACCTGCACAAGCGCGCCACCGACCTGCCGCCCGCCGTCGGCGTGCTGGTCCAGTACACCGGTGACAGCGAAGCTGCCGCCGAGGCCGCCCGCGCCGCCGCCATGCAGGTCGCCGCGCTCAAGGCCAAGTACGTCACCCGCGACCAGGTCCCCGCCGACCTCGTCGAGAAGGAGCGTTCGATCGCCGAGGCGACCGCGCGCGAAGAGGGCAAGCCCGAGGCCGCCCTCGCCAAGATCACCGAAGGCCGCGTCAACGGCTTCTACAAGGACGTTGTCCTGCTGGAGCAGTCGTCGGTCACCGACAGCAAGAAGACCGTGAAGCAGCAGCTCGACGAGGCCGGTGCCACCATCACCGCCTTCGCTCGCTTCGAGGTCGGCCAGGCCTGATCGCCTGACACACCCCAAAGGGCCTCTTGCTCATCGATATTCGATGAGCAAGAGGCCCTTGTTGTGGTGATGGGTGGGCACGTTCTCAGGCCGGGCCGCCGGAGGCGGTCTCGCAACCATCGTTCCCGGTCAGCGCCACTACGAGGTTGCAATACAACGCGAAGATGTTGTTGCCGATGCTCGAGCCCGTCTCGGCGCTGGAGGTGATGGCCGGCGGGAAGGGGGAAGTGGTGCCGCCCTGGGGGGTGTTGGAGCCAGTGGCGGAACTGGTCGAGGGGAGATCCGCGGCGGCGGTGCCTGCCCCGGCGGCGAGCACGGAGGTGAGCGCCAGAGCAGTGAATCCGGCGCGGATGGCCCTGCGGGATGGAGATGTCATGCCTGGTGACATTATCTGAAACGCTTTCATTTCAACTTGTTTCAGTGTCTTTGGTGCCGTCTGCGTTCCGCGGGGCCGGCAACGGAGTCCCGTCACCCACCCGGCATATTGCCGCAGTTCGGGCTCGCGCAGCCCCCGCTGCCGACGGCATCGATGATGGGCAGGATGAGCGCCCGGACCAGCGCACCCAGCGGGGTGGGGGCGGCGGCGGCGCTCAGCGGGCTCAGATCGGGGAGACCGGCGGCCTGTTCTGCGGCGCTGAGTGTGAAGAGCGCTTCGGCCGAGCCGGTGGCCGAACCGCTGGCCGAGCTGGTGCTTGCCGGTGTTGTGTCAACGGGTGCGGCCTGGAGCGGAATTTCCGCGGTTGCCGGACCTGCCGCAGCTGTCAGCGCGGCGAGGGCGAGCCCGGCAACGGCCCCGCGAATCCGATGAGTGGAGTTCATGAGCCTGAACATTAGTGAAACGTATACGTTTAGCATTCCGTTTCGGAAAGACTCATGAACTTGATCGCGGGTGTCCGGCTGCTTCAGCCGATTCCTCCGCAGACGATCGCCCACGGCGGGCAGCTGGAGCTGCCGGAGCCGAGGTAGGTCGCGAGCCGGTCGAGAAAGTAACTGCCGCTGCCGCTACTGCTCCCGGATCCGGTGGAGCCACTGGAGGTTTCGGTGCCGATGTGCCGGGCGGGGGTTTCGGCGGTGGCCTGGCCGGTGCTGGTTGCGAGGGCTGCGGTGAGCGCTAGCGTTGCGAATCCGATTCGCAGGGAAGGCATTTGGGTGGTCATGAATCGTCCTAGTGGGTGCCGGCGTTTGCGGAACCCGTTACGCAGAAATTGCTTCCGCTCGCGGAGGTGATGCCGCACACGATCGGGGCGATGATTTCGAGGAGGGGGAGCACGAATGTGCCGGCACTCGAGCCCGACTGGCTCACGCCGGAACCGCTGCCGTCGATCGCGGTGGCTGCGGGAGTCTCGGCGGTGGCGGCGCCCGCCCCGGCGATGAGCGCCGAGATGAGTGTAAGGGTGGCGAATCCGGTGCGAATGGCCCGGTGGGACAGGGGTTTCATGGCCGGACCATAGTTGAAATGCCTTCCTTTCAACTGGGTATCTCTGCCCTGACTTCTGGGGTCACCGGGGGCCGTTCGTGTTGCTGCCGATTCACCGGACGGTGTCCTCGGTGCGGCGGTCGTAGGCTCCTGCGAGTGTCCAGCCGTGGCCTGGAGTTGTTTTCGTACTGTTGCCCCGCGTGCAGCACGCGCCGAATATCTCGAATTCGGGCACCGTATAGAGGGTCGCCGCATCGTCGTGACCGCCCGTGGTGCAGGATAGAACCCAGTTTGTTGCCGTCCCGTGTGATGCATGCGCCGGGGTGGCCTTTTCATGTGCGTGGCTGCGCGACTGCCGAGGACAAGGAGACCGATGACGGACCCCGATACGGCCCCCGACCGCAAGGGCTATCGCCGAGTGCTCCTCAAGCTGGGCGGCGAGATGTTCGGCGGTGGCCGGGTCGGTCTCGACCCGGATGTGGTGCAGGCGGTCGCCGAGCAGATCGCGGAGGTCGTCGAGGACGGTGTCCAGGTGGCCGTGGTCATCGGCGGCGGCAATTTCTTCCGTGGCGCCGAGCTCGAGGAGCGCGGTATGGAACGCGCCCGCTCCGATTACATGGGCATGCTCGGAACCGTGATGAACAGCCTTGCGCTGCAAGACTTTCTGCAGAAGCAGGGCATCGACACCCGGGTGCAGACCGCCATCACCATGGGCCAGGTCGCCGAACCGTATCTCCCGTTGCGCGCCAAGCGGCATCTGGAGAAGGGCCGGGTCGTGATTTTCGGCGCCGGCATGGGCATGCCGTACTTCTCCACCGACACCACGGCCGCGCAGCGCGCGCTGGAGATCGGTGCGGAGGTCGTGCTGATGGCCAAGGGCGTCGACGGTGTCTTCAATGCGGACCCGCGCGAGGACCCGGACGCCGTGATGTTCACCGAGATCACGCATAAAGAGGTCCTGGAACGTGGCCTGAAGGTGGCCGACGCCACCGCGTTCAGCCTGTGTATGGACAACCAGATGCCGATGCTGGTGTTCAATTTGTTGACGAAGGGCAATATTGCCCGTGCCGTCGCCGGTGAGAAGATCGGCACGCTGGTCCGTTCGTGACCAGTGGAAAGAACGATGACGCTGTGGAGGAAACGCCGTGATTGAAGAAGCGCTCTTCGACGCCGAGGAAAAGATGGAGAAGGCAGTCTCGGTGGCGAAGGACGATCTGGGTTCCATTCGGACCGGTCGCGCGAATCCGGGCATGTTCTCCCGGGTTGTCGTGGACTACTACGGGTCGCCCACGCCTATCACCCAGATCGCCGGAATCAGCACGCCCGAGCCGCGCATGCTGATCATCAAGCCGTACGAGCAGAGCCAGTTGCAGCCGATCGAGACCGCGATCCGCAATTCGGATCTGGGTGTGAACCCGACCAATAATGGCGACATCATCCGCGTGTCCGTCCCGCAGCTGACCGAGGAGCGGCGCCGCGAGATGGTCAAGCAGGCCAAGTCCAAGGGTGAGGACGCCAAGATCTCCATCCGCAATGTGCGGCGTAAGACCATGGAAGAGCTCGGCCGCATCCAGAAGGACGGTGAGGCCGGCGAGGACGAGGTCGGTCGCGCCGAGAAGGAACTGGACAAGACCACCGCGCGGTACGTCAGCTCCATCGACGAACTGGTGAAGCACAAGGAATCTGAGCTGCTCGAGGTCTGAGTCGCTCGAATCTGACACGGACGGCCGGCACTGCCGGCCGGGGGTAGGGACGAACGGACGACAAGTGAGCGACAGGACAATCGTGGCCGAAGAAACTGCCGCCTCCGGCGCGGTGACGCCGCCCGGCGAGGACACCGCGGGGGCGGTGCCGTCACCTCCCGAGTGGGTTCCGCCGGCTCCCGAGCCGGAGTCTCCGGCGGCAGAACAGTCGGCTCCGGCCGCGCCCGCCTCGAAGGCCGGGCGCAATCTGCCTGCCGCACTGGCGGTCGGCATGGGTCTGGGCCTGTCGCTCATCGCGATCCTGCTGTTCGCGCCCAAGGTGCTCATCGGCGTGATCGCCGCGGCCATCGCGGTCGCCACCTGGGAGGTGGCCAAGCGACTGCGTGAGGCCGATGTCCTGGTGCCGCGGATTCCGCTGCTGGCGGGTGGTCAGGCGATCGTCTGGCTGGCGTGGCCGTGGGGTCCGCAGGGCGTGCTCGGGGCCTTCGGCGCGACGGCGCTGGCGATCATGGTGTGGCGGCTGTTCGATCACGGTCTGCGGGCGACGCCCCGAAACTATCTGCGCGACACCGCGATCAGCGTTTTCGTACTGGCCTGGATCCCACTGCTGGCGTCCTTCGCGGTGCTGATGCTGCAGCAGGACGACGGCAATCTGCGGGTGCTGACCTTCATGATTCTGGTGGTCTGCTCGGATGTCGGCGGTTATGTCGCCGGTGTGCTTTTCGGTAAGCATCCGATGGTTCCGCACATCAGCCCGAAGAAGTCCTGGGAGGGTTTCGGCGGTTCGCTGGTCTTCTGCGTCATCGGCGGCCTGCTGACCGTGACCCTGCTGCTGCAGGCCAATTCGATGATCGGTGTGCTGCTCGGTGTCGGCCTGGTGCTGATCGCCACCACCGGCGACCTCATCGAATCCCAGGTCAAGCGCGAACTCGGCATCAAGGACATGGGCACCCTGCTCCCCGGCCACGGCGGCATCATGGATCGCCTGGACTCCATGCTCCCCTCCGCCTTCGTAGCCTGGCTGGTGCTGACCGCCCTGCTCTGACCTGCTGCGGTTCACGAAACATCAAGTGCGGCGCCGTAAATCCGCGCCACTTCGATGCTGATCACCACCCGCCCCTCGGCCCGCTGCTCGGCCCGTCTGAGCCGCGCGGCCTTCGCGAAGCGCTTCACTCGGAGTACGCCTTCGGCAAAGCCTTCACACGTGAATACGGCACCGCGCCCGGCCGCTACCGCAAGACGGGGGCCGATCTGCTGGTGGCCGGCGTGTGACCGCGCCGGGTGCGACGGTCGAGGGGGAGGTGCGCAATCGGGTGACCCGGCTGCCGATGACAGCCGTCGACGAGTTCGGCCGCGAATTCGACCGCATCACCTATCGACGGCCTGTCACCCGCTAGACGTGCTTCTTGGCGGCGCGGCGCAGCTGCAGGATGCGGTAGCCGCCGACCAGCGCTGTGACCAGCGCGCCGGAGATTACCGAGAGCAGGACGAGTACGCCGATGGGCAGGTTCCAGTTCCACCCGAACATGGAGACCTGGGCCTGGTCCAGGTTCTGCAGGATGAAGATCAGCAGGATGATTCCCAGGATGGCGGCGATGACGAGGCCGATCCACGCGTAACCGGCGCGGGTCTTGAGGACGCGCGGGTTCTGGCCTGTGCTGGGGGTCGGTTCCGACCCGGCGGTCGGTACGGCGTCGGTGGTCATTGCTTGATCATTGCCGATTGCTATGACCGGTGCACGCATATAGCCCTTTATCTGAGGTATGTCGTTTGTGCCCGGTATTAACTGGGTCACTGTCGGCGAGCTCACGGTGACTGTGACGAGCGCATCCCACCCCGCACGCCCGAAACAGCGGCTCGGATGGAACACTGGAAGGGTTATGACTGCCACCCCCTTGCCCCTCGTGTTCGACGCCCCTCGCCGTGGCCTGCCGCCGCGGCATCTCGCCGACCTCGATCCGCAGGAACGCCGGGCGGCCGTCGAGGAGCTCGGCCTCCCCAAATTCCGCGCCGATCAGATCGCCCGCCAGTACTACGGCCGCCTGGTGGCCGACCCGGCGCTGATGACCGATCTGCCGGAGGCCATGCGCGCGAAGGTGGGCGAGGCGCTCTTCCCGCCGCTGCTCACCGAGGTCCGCAATGTGGTCTGCGATGACGGCAGCACCCGCAAGACGCTGTGGCGCGCCGGCGACGGCACGCTGCTCGAGAGCGTGCTCATGCGGTACACCGACCGCAATACCCTCTGCATCTCCAGTCAGGCCGGCTGCGGTATGGCCTGCCCGTTCTGCGCGACCGGTCAGGCGGGCCTGACCCGCAATCTGTCGACCGCCGAAATCGTCGACCAGGTGCGCGCCGCCGCGGCCGCCCTGCGTGACGGTGAGGTCGCCGGTGGTCCCGGCCGCCTCTCGAACATCGTCTTCATGGGTATGGGCGAGCCGCTCGCCAATTACAAGCGTGTGGTGAATGCGGTGCGCCGCATCACTTCTCCCGCTCCCGACGGCCTGGGCATCTCCCAGCGCAGCGTGGTGGTCTCCACTGTCGGCCTGGCTCCGGCCATCCGCAAGCTCGCCGACGAGGACATGTCGGTGACCCTCGCGGTCTCCCTGCACACCCCCGACGACGAACTGCGCGACACCCTGGTCCCGGTCAACAACCGCTGGCCGATCGCCGAAGTCCTCGACGCCGCAAGGTATTACGCCGACAAGTCCGGCCGCCGCGTCTCCATCGAGTACGCCCTGATCCGCGATATCAACGATCAGCCCTGGCGCGCCGACCTGCTCGGCAAGAAGCTGCACAAGGCCCTGGGCTCCCGAGTCCACGTCAACCTCATCCCGCTGAACCCGACCCCGGGCAGCAAATGGGACGCCTCCCCGAAACCCGTTGAGCGCGAATTCGTTCGGCGCGTCAACGAACAGGGTGTCCCCTGCACGGTCCGCGATACCCGCGGCCAGGAAATCGCCGCCGCCTGCGGCCAGCTCGCCGCCGAAGGGTAGCGAAGGCCGCTCGAACCGCCGTTCAGTGCTGGACGGTGACGACGATTTTGCCTGCCTGCTGGTTGGATTCGAGGTATCGGTGGGCCTCGACGATTTCGGTGAGGTCGAAGGTCCGATCGATCACCGGCGTGAGTGCGCCGTTGCGCAGCCCGTTTGCGATGAAAGTTTCCGCGCGGCAGGCGCGTTCGGAGTCGGCGTAGACGTGGAAGACCGCGTAGCCGTAGATATTGATCGGCCACCACATCGGAAGCGGAGTGGTGCGGGTGTCGAGTGATCCGTAGACCAGGAAGATGCCGTCGGGTGCGACGGCGCGGGCCAGGTCGGGTAGCCCGGGTCCGGCAATGCCGTCGAAGATGATCCGTGCGCCCTTGCCGTCGGTGAGCGCGCGAATCCGTTCTGCGACATCGCCGTCAGCGCTGGCGATGACATGTTCGGCGCCGGCGCTGCGGAGTCGATCGGCCTTCTCGCCGGTGCGGGTCACGGCAATCGGTGTGGCGCCCAGGTGGCGCGCGATCTGCAGCGCGGCCATGCCGACGCTGCTGGATGCCGCCGTGACGACGACGGTGTCGCCCGCCCGGACCCGCCCGACCTCGACGAGCGCTCCGTAGGCGGTGAACGCCGAGGTCCAGACCGCAGCGCCGGTGATCGCATCGATATGAGCGGGGCGGTGCAGCAATCGATGCGCGCCCACCAGCACACGGTCGGCGTATACGCCGTGTGCCGACATCCCTTCGTCGGTCGGCTTGGCCACGATGCTGACCGTGTCCCCGATTTCGAACCCGATGACACCGGGCCCGGCAGCTTCGATGACCCCGGCGGCTTCATTGCCCAGCCGGGAATCGGGCAGCACGGCGTCGTAGTAGTAACTCCCGGCCCGCAGCAGCGCTTCGCCGCGATTGAGTCCGATGGCGTCGATGCGAACCCGAACCTGCCCCGCGCCGGGTTCGCCGATGTCGAGTTCCGTCAGGCGCAGTACATCCGGGCCGCCGACCTCGTCGAACAGTACGGTTCTGGCCTTCAACAGCGTTTCCATGAGATGACCGTAGATCTGTGCAATCGGATGATAAATGGTCTGCTATCTGAATTTCTTGTCTGATCGTCTGAGCGGCGCAGTGCTAATTTGTCTCTGTGGACGTTCTCAGTGATGTGCTCGCCGTAATGCGGGCGGGCCGGCCGTATACGGGTCGCAGCGTCTGCCGGGCACCGTGGGGTGTGCGTTTTCCCGCCGGCGATGCCGCCTGCTGTCACATTGTTCTGCAGGGTGGCTGCAGCCTCATTCCCGCCGACGGGACGCCGCCGGTGACCCTGGGGGTCGGAGACATCCTGTTCACCGGGCCTCGGCATGCTCATACGCTGGCAGATCGCCCAGGCAGTCCCGCCGTCGAATTCCAGCCGGACCGCGGTAGTGGCTACTCCGTGGTTGAGTTGGACATCCCCGGCCCGGGCGCTGTCACCGAAATGCTTTGTGTCTGCTACACATTCGACCTGGCCCGTCCCCATCCACTGCTGCGAACCCTGCCGCCGCTGATCCATCTGCCGGCCCGCATCGGCGACCATCGCGCGCTCCGGGCCACGGTCGACATGCTCGGCAGTGAACTGCATCGCCCGGGTTCCGGCACCGATGCGATTCTGCCCGCGCTCATCGATATGCTGCTGCTGTATGTGCTGCGCGCATGGCTCGACGAGGACGCCGATCGCACCACCGACGGCTGGGCCACCGCCCTCACCGATCCGGTGATCGCCACCGCGCTGCACCACATCCACCGGCAACCCGAAAATCAGTGGACCGTAGCGGAATTGGCCACTCTTGCCGGAGTCTCCCGCGCGACCTTCGCCAAGCGTTTCACCACCGTCGTCGGCCAACCACCCCTGACGTACCTCACCTGGTGGCGAATGATCACCGCGGCCCGCCTGCTGGACCGCACCGATGACCCGATCCACGCCATAGCTCAACGCTGCGGATACAGCTCCGAATACGCATTCTCCAAATCATTCAAACGTGAATACGGCCTTCCCCCAGGCCAATACCGCCGCCAACAGCAACCCGTGTGAGGGTCCGCAACCACCGACCTGACCTGCGGCCGCTGACCATGCGCCGCGGACGACGCGAAGTGCTTGTGTAACAGTGACGTCGAGCCTGGTTTGGCCGGCGAATTGGGCGTGCTATTGGGATTCGGTTGGTGCAGTGGCGAATTGCCATGGTTGCGCAGGCTTGTTCGTGGGGCCGTGACGGTACGCGTGAACAGACCGATGGTCAATGTCGTTGCAGGAATCGGTCTTTCAGCTCGAGCGACACGACTGCGGGAACGATGTCGTGGTTCTGCCCGGGGAGGACTTGCACGCGGAAGGCCGCATTCGCCGAGGCGATCGCCGCTGCGGAATCATGCAGCATCGGCGGACTCTGCTCGCCCACCAGCACAACCGTCGGCACCGATACCGCTGCCGCCGAATCGGCCGGTTGTATTGCCCCGCCGAGGATGGTCATCTCGTAGACCAGCGTGTGCGCCATCGCTTCCAATGCCGGCCGGAACGGTGCATTACGCATCTGGGAGACAATAGATTCCGGTATTCCGATGATGTCGGTCTGGAAGTACTCTACCGCCGTGCCACGCTCTCCCGCGGTGACCAGGCGATCCAGCTGCTCGGCGAAAGGCTGGTCCGTACGTACCGGCGGCGGCTCATAGAGCGCGAGACCGCCCGCCGGAGTTCCGGCGGCCACCGCTGCCAGCGCGAGCACCGCTCCGGAGGAGTAGCCGAAAATCACAGGTGCACTGGAGGTCTGCGCGACAATGGCGGCCAGATCGGCGATTTCGGCATCGACGGAATACTCCGGTGCATCGCCGCTGCCGCCTCGCCCCCGCCGGTCGTAGTTGAATACCGTGAAATACGTGGCCAATTCCTCGGCGAAGGCCTGATGGGTCGATCTGTCATTGAACGCGCCGAGTACGAGCACCAGTGGTGGCCCGTCCCCTCGCCGATCGAAGGCGATGACGGTGCCGTCCGTGGAGACGACCTTGCCGGTATACGGATCTGGACTCATGGCAGAACTCCTAGGTATCGGGTTGTCATACCGACGAACGGAATAGCCCGATAGGGACATCACCGCGAGAGTTCCTCGAGTCGCCGGGTGAGAAATCGGCGCTCGGCATCGGTCGTGACCAATTCCAGTGCTCGTCGATAGCTGATAGCAGCCGCTTCGGATCTCCCGAGTCGGCGCAGCAGATCGGCCCTGGTCGCAGGCAGTAGGTGGTTCTCCGTGAGCGCCTTCTCGCCCTCCAGATCGGCCAATAGCGCGAGACCGGCGTCCGGTCCGTCCGCCATGGCGATCGCGACAACCCGATTGAGCCGGACGATGGGTGAGGGCACCAGCCGGACGAGATGGTCGTACAGCCCGGCGATCTGCGGCCAGTCGGTCTCCGCGGCGGTCGGTGCCGTCGCATGGCAGGCCGCGATCGCCGCCTGCACCCGGTACGGTCCGACCGGCCCGCGCAGCATCGCGCTGTCGAGAATCGCTGTGCCCTCGGCAATCTCGCCCCGATCCCACCTCGATCGATCCTGAAATTCCAGCGAGACCAACTCCCCGGCCTCGTCCACCCGGGTGGTGCGCCGCGCATCGTGCAGCAGCATCAATGCCAGCAGCCCCTGCGCCTCCGGCTCATCGGGCATCAATTCGACCAGCTGTCGTTGCAGCCGAATCGCCTCGGCGCTCAGGCTCTCCCGGATCAGGTCGGCCCCGGTTGTCGCCGAATACCCCTCATTGAAGATCAGATACAGCACCCCGAGCACCGCGGTCGTGCGTTCCGGCAGCAGATGCGCGGGCGGCACCCGGTACGGAATGCCCGCATTCTTGATCTTCGCCCTGGCTCGTACGAGCCGCTTGGACAGCGTCTGCTCCGGCATCAGGAAGGCCCGTGCGATCTGCGCCGTACTCAACCCGGCCAATGTCCGCAGGGTGAGCGCGATCTGCGATTCGAACGCCAGCGCCGGATGACAGCAGGTGAAAATGAGCCGCAGCCGATCATCGCGAATCTCCTCCGCATCGAACAGCTCGCCGCCCGAAGGTGGTGTCAGCACAGCCAACTCCCGTAATTTGGCCCCGCCCACCGTATTCCGGCGCATTCTGTCGATGGCGTGATTGCGTGCCGTCGTGGTCAGCCAGGCCCCCGGCTTACGTGGCACTCCATCCCGCGGCCACACCTGCACGGCGGTGGCGAAGGCCTCCTGCGCAGACTCCTCGGCCAGCTCCCAATCTCCGGTCACCCGAATCAGCGTGGCGACAATATGCCCCCACTCACTACGGAACGCCTCCGCGACCGCATCATCGACCTCGCCGCTCACTGCACCATCAGCGGTCGAACCTCGATCGCCCCCAGCGCCGCCGCCGGATGCCGCGACGCGATATCAATGGCCTCATCCAAATCAGCACACTCGATCAACGCCGCCCCGCCGATCTGATCCTTGGTCTCCGCAAACGGCCCATCCGACAGCAGCACCTCCGCCCCCCGAACCCGCACAGTCGTCGCATCACTGGTCGGCCGCAACCCCGTAACCTCCTGCAACACCCCCCGAGCCCGCATCTCCCGAGCCCACTCCCCACACCCCTGTACGTCCGAAACCTCGGACTCGTCTGTGGCAATCATCAGCAGATACTTCATCGCTCTCCTCCAGCTTCGACAAGCTTTCACCGATACGACGAACGGCCCCGGGTATGAAGGACAGACTCTGCGGATCAATGCGCGGGCTGTCGCAGCTGTTCGCGTCGTTCCGAGATCATTCTTGCCAGGTGGCGACTGGTCTTGTCGTCGAATCCGATGTCGGCAACCCGGTCTATCCACGGTTCTGCGGCATCGACAATGCGTGTCAGGCTGCGGTTGATGGCCCGGTCGGGGATACCGAGGCGGGTGGCCGCCTCGGTCCACCAGCGGCGGACGAGTTTCGCATCACGCCCGTACAGTTGCAGCGCCATGGGGTCGTTCCAGCTCAGATACGGTTGGGTGGTGAGCAGGTCGTATGCCGGCGTCGGTTCCCAGATTCCGTCGGCGTTCTGCCGGATCGACAGGTTCTTGCCGTGTAGGTCGCCATTACCGATGAGGTAGCTGAAGGCTGCGATCTCGAGCATCTGCAGGATGGTGAGGCGGTATGAGCCGCGGCCCTCGGTGACGGCGTCGGCAAGGCCGGTGATGGCTTCCTGCAAAGTGATTCGGTACTTCGCGGCCGGATATCGACCGAGTACCTGGCAGGCATCTTCCTGGGCCAGACGACGGATCCGTCCGTGCTCGACGGCGCGATCGAATCTGTCGATGAAAAGTGCTGTGCGGCCGTTCATGTCGGTCGCAAGCTGATGCCGCGGAACTTTTATGCCACAAGCGCCGGCCATAGTCAGAAAGAAGTTCTCGTTCTCGACCAGGTACGGGTACTCGGGTGGGTTGAGTTTGAGGATGGCAGGCCCTCCGGCAGTGGAGACCGGGGTCGAGATCATTTGCGCGGACACCTTGACCTGAACTCCAGGCAGTGCGGTCCTGTCGAGATCGTCGACGTCGGTCGAGGTCGCGCGCGCGAACAAGGCGGTGAAATCGGTGCGCGCGGGATCCGTCTTTCCGAACAGCGGAAGTGGCGTATCCGCCACAGTTCCGGCGGGTACAACCTGGACGTCGCCGATGGTGTCGGTACCGACGGCCAGCAGAATGCTGAAGTGGTCATCCTCGCTGGTGCGCGCGGCTCTTGTGATTGCGGTCAGCCGGAGCCCTTCGGGCAGCAATCCGGCGAAGAAGGCGGGGACCGAACCCCCGGTGGCTCGAAAGGCCCTGCGTTGCTTGGGCAATGTGAAAGCAACCGCAGGTGTCGTGGGATCGGCGAGGTAGGGCTCGGCGTACGTGAAAGTGACATCGTCGCGCTCGCGGCGCAATTGTCCGGCAATGCGCCCGGCCTTGTATACGTCGGCCTCGTCGACGGTTCGGAGTGCGGCGGATGTAGTCACAGCGAACCAGCTACTGCCGCACGCAGTTCGACGGTGTTGTCGGTCAGCGCTCGCGCATCCGCATGAGGCATGCTCACCAGCGCCAGCCCGAGAGTGTCCAGCACGCGCAACGTCACCGCGAGAGTCGGGGAAGCTTGTCCCGCCTCCAGAGTGCGCACCGATGACAAGCCGACATCCGCGAGTTCGGCCACCTCGAGCTGGGTCAGCTTCAGTGAGTGGCGGCGTTCCGCGATGAAGGCTCCGAACTCGGCGAGTAGGCCTGCCTCGATACGCGGCCGCCTGCGTGGTCCTGACCCCGTCATCTACCCTCCTATCGTTGCTATTGCAACGTCAGTGCTGGCGAAGTTCGCAATCGGTCCAAGTAGGCGTAGTTCTTGGCATCTTAACGCTGCGATATCAACGATAGCTCATCAAGCTAGGAGCTGCCGGCAATTTTCCGTCCTAATCGTTCTTATAGCAACGATAGATCAGGGTTCCGCGGGTGGCCAGGCGTCGGAAGTCGTTGGTCAGGTGGGTGGGGTCGCGGGCGAAGTCGTGGTCGATCCACCAGGCCAGGAGGCCGACGGTGGCGGCGGCGTAGAACTCGGCGACGACTTCCGTGGGTGGGTTGTCGCCGGGGTCGGTGTCGGGTTGGGGGAGGTGGTCCGACAGGAGTTGGACTATGAAGTCGTGCAGGTGGCGGGTTACCACGGTGCCGCCCTGTTTGCCGCAGAGGGCGCGGTAGACGCGTTGGTTGCGGTGGGCGTGGTCGAACAGGAGGGCGGCGGGGCGGTCCACTTCTATGGGGAGGCCGGCGGAGTTCATCTGGTCGAAATCGGCTTCGAGTTGCTCGCGCATGCTGTCGAAGGTGGCGGTGAGCAGGGCTTCTTTATCGCGGTAGTGGACGTAGAAGGTGGAGCGGCCGATATCGGCGCGGTCGAGGATGTCCTGCACGGTCATCTGTTCGTAGCCCTTGTCCAGGACGAGCGCGATGAAGGCTTCGTGCAGGGTTTTTCGCGTGCGGCGAACCCTGCGGTCCTGCTCGGCCACGGCTGCCTCCTCGACTTTCCGGACAACCTCCCGGGTGCTGTCCGGTAATGAACGAATGCCCGGAACTGGTTGTTGACCAGCGGCTCCTCTCCGACAGCATAATCGAACATGTTGTTCAGAAACATATTCGGTGTTCGGCAGGCCGGTCGGGGCGAAGGAGCTTGGGCATGAAAGACACACTGATCGATACCCAGTACTCGACCGGCGTCTCGCGGCGCAATATCGAGCGGGCCCTGCTGGCCGCGGGCAAGGATCTCGACCACCTCCGGCCCGAGGATCTCGCGCTGCTCGAAGACTTCCATACGATGGGGCGTTATGCCACAGGGCAATTGGTGGATCTGGCGGGGATCACCGCGGCGGACGACGTGCTCGACGCGGGCAGCGGCATCGGCGGCACCGCCCGTTTCGTCGCCGGCCACTGCCACTGCCGGGTGACCGCCGTGGACCTGACCGAGGAGTACTGCGATACGGCGCGCTGGCTCAATCAGCTTGTCGGACTGGATGATCGGATCTCGGTGCAGCGCGCCGACGTCACCGAACTGCCGTTCGCCGATGCCACCTTCCAGGTTGCCTTCAGTCAGCACGTGCAGATGAACGTGCCCGACAAGCCGCGCCTCTACCGGGAAGCACGCCGGGTCCTGGCGGAGGGCGGCCGACTTGCCATGTGGGACATCACCTCCGGCGAGAACGGCGAGCTCGACTACCCACTGCCGTGGGCCGATCGCCCCGACCTCGGCCACCTGGTCAGCTCCGGCGAGTTGCGCGCCATCGTCGAATCCGCGGGATTCGAGATCGACCATTGGAACGATCTCACCGACCAGGCGGCCACGCTGATGCAGGCGATACTGGCACTGCCGCCCACGCCCCTCGGGTTGCATGCCTTCGTCACCGACTTCGCGCGGAAGGCGGCGAACCTGACCCGCGCCCTCACCGACGGACGCCTTCGAGTCATCCAGGGCGTGGCGCGAGCAGTCGCCCCTCAGTCGCGTTCGTAGGTGCCCGTCAGCCTTCCGCGCGCGATGACATGCCCATCGATGGCCGCGAGTGTCTCGGCGAGCGTCGCCGCGCCGCCGAGTCCACTCGGGGCATCGAGCGCGAAGAGCTGAAAGATGTACCGGTGCGGCCCATGACCGGGAATCGGACGCGGCCCGGCATATCCACGCCGTCTGAACGAGCCGACGCCGATATCGAACGCCGGGCTCGCCGAATGCTCCAGTGCGAGAGCGCCTTCGGGAATCCCTCCGGAACTGGGATCTATGCCGGAGAAGAGCCCGTGCACAATCGGCCGCGGCAGCGGTACATCGGGATCCTCGATGATGAGGACGAGCTCCACCGCCGCAGCGGGCACACCGGACCAGTGCAGCGCCGGTGAAATATCCGCACCGACCCCCTTGCCCGCATGCCGCTGCGGTATGGCCGCCCCCTCGGCAAAGGCGCTTGTCACCGTAATCTGCTCCGGTGCAACGGCAGTGGCGCTGTGATGCCAGGCGATCTTGCTGATACCCGCGCGCACAGGTCGCAGCAGCCGGGCAATCGCATGCTTGATCATCAGAACTCCATCGCTGTCGTCATGCGCTGGCCCCGCTGTCGACCGGGATGGCGCCCGAGCGGAATACGTCGAGTAGTTCGATCGGCAGGAATCCCTGCTCGGCCAGTCTCGCCAGAACACCGCCGCTGGCAAGGATTTCCAGAATGAGCGGCGGTAGTGCGGGCGCCTGGCCCGAAGCGCCCGTGGTGTCGTTTCCGAAAGCGCCGGTGGCGAAGTCGAAGCTGCCGCGGTCACCGTCGGAGAACATCGCGGTGACTCCGGGCACGGTCAGAGCGGGCAGGCCCGCATTGATGGCATTGCGGAAGAACAGCGAATTGAATTCCTCCGCGATGAGTGCCGCCACGCCCAGGCTGCGGAACAACGCGGCCACCGGTCGCGAGGATCCGACACCGAAGTTCTTGCCCGCGAGGACAATATCGCCCGGCGCGACGAGATCGGTCCAGCCCGGCCGGATTTGATGGAAGACATGTTTCGCGGCTTCGGGGATATCCAGCTTCATGGCGAACGCCGGATACATGGCATCGGTGTCGAGCGAGTCGCCGAAGACCCAGACTCGGCCGGAAATGCTGGTGCTCACGCGGTCACGCTCCGGGGATCGGTGATGTAGCCGGCCACCGCCGAGGCGGCCACGGTGGCGGGGGAGGCCATATAGATCTCGGCCTCGGTACTGCCCATCCGGCCGGTGAAATTGCGGGTGCTGGAGGTGAGGCAGACTTCGCCGGCGCCGATGACGCCCATGTGGTATCCGAAGCAGGCCCCGCAGGTCGAATTGGTCACCACGCCACCGGCATCGGCGATGTCCTGCAGATAGCCCAGGCGCATGGCGTCGCGATACACCTGCTGCGAAGCCGGTGTCACCAGCAGCCGCACCCCGGGCGCGACGGCCTTGCCCCGCAGGATCTGCGCGGTTATGCGCAGATCCTCGAGCTGGCCATTGGCGCAGGACCCGATGAAGGCCTGATCAATCGTGCGCCGCTCGATCTGCGATACGGGTAATCCATTGCGGCTCACCGTGCCCGGCCGCGCCACATAGGGTTCGAGACCGCTCAGATCGACCTCGCGAACCGCGAAGTACTCGGCATCTGCATCGGCATCGGCGGGCTCGAAATCGTGGACGCCGCGCTCGTGCAGGAACTCCCGCAGCACCGCGTCGACACCGAAAGTCGCGAAATCAGCGGAGATTTCGGCCGCCTGCGTGGCGATGGTGCGCCGGTCGCTGAGCGGAATGCTCGCCATGCCGGACCCGCCGAACTCCAGATTCATATTGGTGGCGTCACCGTACGCATCGGCGATGTAGAGGAACACGTCCTTACCGCTGATCTCTTCGGGCAGTTCACCATTGAGCTCATAGCGAATGGTGGGCGCGACCTGGAACCAGGTGGACCCGGTGCACATGATGGAGTACAGCTCGGCGGGTCCGAGTCCTCGCGCGGCGGTGTTGTACGCACCACCCGCGCAGGTGTGCGAGTCGGTACAGGCCAGCACTTCACCGGGCCGGGCCAGACCGTTCTCCGCGATCACCTGATGGCAGATGCCGTGCCGCCCGACGTCGAAGAACTTCTCGATACCGAAGTCCGCGACGAACTTTCGCGCCTTCGGGCCACCCTCGGCATCCTTGAGCGTCGGCGCCGGGACCGCGTGGTCCATGATGACCGCCACCTTGTCCGGATCGTGGATCCGGCTGGGCGGGATCCACAGCGTCGCGAACTGCAGGTCGATCATGACGCACATATCGACGTCGACGGTGACGATGTCACCCGGGCGCACCTGTGCGACACCGGCTTTGCGGGCCAGCAGATTCTCGATCATGGTCATGCCCATGGTTCAGGCTCCTTCGAAACGGTAGCGCTCGCCGAGCTCGGACCATTCGGCCAAGCCGACGAGATTGAAGAATTCGCCGGGACTGCCCGGCAGCAGGGGTGCGGGATCACGCCCGAGCAGCCCGGTGAGACCGGTCAGCATGGCGAATGCGGCCGCCCCCAGGGGATTCGACGGGTGGATGATGATCGAGTAGCCGAGCTCCTGCAGCCGCGCGGTCGATTCGATCGGTGTCAGGCCGCCGATCACGAGATTGATCAGGAGCGGCGCGGACACCTCCTTCGCGATCCGCTCGATCTCGTCGATGCCCTGCGGCGCTTCGACGAAGAGGACATCGGCGCCCGCCTCCGCGTAGGCATTGGCGCGTTCGATCGCGGCATCGATACCCAGCGGCCCGCGTGCGTCGGTGCGGGCAATCACCACGAGTTCGGGATCGGTGCGGGCGTCGAGCGCGGCCTGGAGTTTGACCACGAACTCACCGGTGCTGATGAGTTCCTTATCCGGCAGATGCCCGCACTTCTTCGGAAAAGCCTGATCCTCCAACTGAATTGCGGCAACCCCGGCGGCCTCGTACTCGCGGACCGTTCGGATGACATTCAAGGGTGCGCCGTATCCGGTGTCGGCATCGGCGATGAGCGGGATATCACCGAGCACACGGACCAGAACCCTGGCGCGTTCGACCATTTCGGTCTGCGTGACCAGCCCGATATCCGGCAGCCCGAATCCGGAGGCGGCGACACCGGCGCCGGTCAGATAGGCGGCGGTGAATCCGATCCGGCTCACCAGCGATGCCGATATGCCATCGAAAACGCCTGGTGCGATGACGATCTCGTCACCGGCGATGGCCGCGCGCAGGCGGGTCCGGGCCTCGTGTGGACTCATGACCTATTCCTCTCCGTCGAGAGCGCCCGCGACCGGCGCGGCCAGTAGTGCGGCCAGCACGCGAATATCGTCGAGTTCATCGATGTGCAGGACCGCGTCCTGAATGGCATCGAGCCGGTCGGCGTCGAGCAGCGGCCCGGCCAGCGACCGGTATTTCGCGATCAGTTCGTCATTGGTCACCGGGTCGGCGGGCCCGCCGTGCGGCTGCTCGATCCGCCTGTTCAGTGCGGTGCCGTCCCGCAGCGTGATTGTCAGCTCGGTGGCGAAACGTCCTGTGATCGGCCCGTTCTGGATCTTCTCGTCCAACTCGACCTGCACCTTGCCGAGCAGATCCCACACATCGTCGGCATCGAGGCGTGCCTCGGTGAACTGCGCGGTCAGCGCGGCCCCGTCGAGCAGCGCCACGGCCGCGGCATAACCCAGATTCATCTGCGCGCCGATCGGCGTCAGCGGTCGCTCGGGCTTCCACCAGCCGTGGTGGTAGACGGTATGGCCGACCCGAATCTCTATGTGCGCGATGGACTTCGGATCGAGGTCGTATTCGGCGCGCAATTCCAGCGCGGCCTGGATCGTCCCGTGCAGCCCACCCTGTGCGGCATAGGATTTCACCATGATCACTTCGGTGTGCCACCCCTCGCCGAGTCCCGCGATGACCTGCGCGGGGTCGGGATGGTGGCCCTCGCCGAACACCGACAGATAGCCGCCGTACGGGCGATCGAAGACCTGCTTGATGCCGGTGTAGCCGCCCGCGGCCAGCCCGGCGGCGTAATAGCCGTTGCGCGCGGCGAATCCGTGCTGCATGCGCTTGGACATCGCCTCGTACTGCGCGGCCATCAGCCCGGCCGACTGCGTACCCGCCATCCCGAGGGCGTCCTCGAGTTGCGCGGTGTCGAGGCCGCGCAGCTTGCCCGCGGTCATGGCGGCGGTGTGCGTGCCGAAGACCGGCCCGCTGTGCCAGCCCCGCGAGAGCATCTCGGATCCGTGCAGCGCCAACCCGACTCGCGGTCCGACCTCGAAGCCGGCAATGGCCGCCGTGAGGGCATCCGCACCGGAGGCTCCGCCGAACTGCTGCGCCGCGGCCAGCAGTACCGGCAGCACCAGCGAATTGCTGTGCAGCGGCGCCAGCGGATGAAAATCGTCCAGCTCGAAACCCTGAATGAAGGTGCTGTTCAACAGCACTGCCGCCGGACCGCTGGTGGTCGCGCCGGTGCCGATCACCGTCACCTCGCCCGTGCCCTCGAGTCCCAGCACCGAGTCCGTCGCCACCCGCGACCAGGGCAGCTGTGCGCCGACCAGCGCACAGGCCACCCCGTCGAGCAGCAGATGCCTGGCGCGGGTGCGCACCCGTTCCGGAATCGAGTCGAGCGTCAGCTGCTCGACCCAGGTGGCAAGCGGAACGGTGACATCGGAGGTTGTCGTATCGCTCATGCAGATAGTGAACAGCCGGTATTGCGGGTGCTCGCAGATCTGAAGGTAAATGCCCGTTCCAGGCGTCTGATTGGTGGAAAGCGTGTGCCAGAGCTGCTTCATGTAGGAAATATGCGATATCGTCCGTACTCGGTACCTACTGAATTCGACACTCCGGAACGGGGTGACCGTGCCCGAGAACCGCTCGCGCAAGTCCGGTGTGGACGAGCTCGACGTGACCCTGCTCGATGCGCTGCACGTGAATCCCCGGGTCAGCTTCGAGCGACTCGGCGCCGCCCTGAATATCTCCGCCGTGACCGCGGCCCGCCGCTGGCAGCGACTCTCGGACTCCGGCCGCGCCTGGGTTTCCGCCGTGCCCGGTGCGCGGCTGGCACTGTCCGCGGCGGTCTTCGAGGTCGAAGCCGAGCCCGGCCGGCTGCTCGAGGTGGGGCAGGCGCTGGCCGGCATCCCACAGGTCGGCAGTGTGTACTTCACCGCCGGTGAGTTCGATGTGCTCGCCCTGGTATTCGCCGCGGATATGAAGTCGCTGACCGCCCTGCTGCTGGAGCGCCTGGCACAGCTTCCGGGAATCGCCCGCACCCGAGCCCATATCGGGCTGCGCTGGCACAGCGGAGTCCAGTGGCGGCTGGGCGCGATCGACATCGGTCAGCAGCGCTCGGTGATCGACGAGTCCGAGTCCGGAACTCGGCGCACCGCCCGCGACAGCTCCCTCGACCCCGCCGATCGCGCCCTGTTCCTGGCGCTGCAGCGCGACGGCCGGGCCCGATACCGGGACCTCGCAAGGGATCTCGGCGCGACGGAGGCGCAGGTGCGGCGGCAGCTCGCCGCACTCACCCGCCGCGGCATGCTGAACTTCCGCACCGATTTCACGCGCAGCGAAGGCGGCTGGCCCGCCGAACTCGTGCTCTGGCTTACTGTTCCGCATCATGAGCTCGACACTGCCGGTGCGGATATCGCACTGTGGCCGGAGACGAGAATCTGTGTCTCCATTATCGGATCCGCCAACCTGCTGGTGATGGCCCAGGTTCACCAAATCGCCGACCTGTCGGAGATTTTGGACCGAATCCACCGCGCATTTCCCACGGTGGTGGTGGCCGATCAGCGACTCGTGCTGCGCCCCTGCAAATCCTGGGGCCGCATGCTCGACAGTGACGGGCACGGGCACGCGGTCATCCCGGTCGACCCGTGGGCGCCGATCACCGATCGTCCTCGATCGGAAACAGCACCGGACTGAGCAGGTACTGGGCGCGATCGGGGGTCGGCGTATTGGCCAGCTGCGGTGCGATTGCGGCGCGCATGCCGTCGATCATCGTCTCGAGTTCGCTCGGGCTGAGCCAGAGTGCGTGCTGGCGGTAGCCGACCAGATCCGTCAGCGGATTCGCCCGGTCCCGATCGAGATAGGCATTGAACTCGGCCAGCAGTGCCGCCATGGCCACGGCGAACGCCCGCCGATGATCATCGACCGATGCCGCCGCGAGCGTGTCCGCATCGATCGAGGCGTGTTCCTGGCGCAGCACGTAGCGGCGCTCCACCGCGCCGCGCACCCGCTGCTCATCGGCCACCTCCAGGATTCCCCCTTCGGCGAGCACGTCGACCTGCCGATAGACGGTGGCCTTCGACGCGTCCGGAATCCGGGCGCACAGCTGCGAGGTGGTCAGCGTTCGGCCGCCGCGCAGGGCGTGGACGATGCGCAACCGCACCGGATGCGCCAGGAGTTCGAGGGTGTCCATGGTCCAACGATCTCATACGTGCTACCTTTCTCATGAATGAGAAAGGTTAGGGGATTCCGATGAGCGTCGAACCGGGTGCGATCGCCACCGCCGTTGTCGAGATGGCCCGCGCGGGCCGATTCGCCGAGATCGAGAAGTTGTTCGCGCCGAGGCTTCGCGCGGTGGTCTCCGCGGAGTCGTTGCGGGTGGCGTGGGTGGCCGAGGCCGAACGGTTCGGGGCGATCCGCGGCGTCGGTGAGCCGTCCAGCGAGCCGACCGATGCGGCGCTGGTGCGCGTGAGTGTTCCGGTGACCGGGGAACGCGGCGGAATGACCGTGGTCATGTCGGTCGATGCGGCCGGACTGCTCAACGGTTTTCGGCTCGCGCCGCCACCCGGCTCGGCATGGGAAGCGCCCTCCTACGCCGAATCCGGACGGTTCACCGAATATGAGATCACCCTCGGGGAAGGCCGGCTCGCGGTGTCCGGCACGGTCAGCGTGCCGCGCGGGCGCGGGGCCAAGCCCGGTGTCGTATTGCTCAGTGGCGGTGGGCCTTTCGATCGCGACGAGACCAGCGGGCCGAACAAGCCGCTGAAGGATCTGGCCTGGGGGCTGGCGAGTCGCGGCATTGCGGTGGCGCGGTTCGACCTCGTCACCTATACGCATCCGGGCCTCGCCGCCGATCTGCCTGAGTTCACCATGACCGACGAATATGTGCCGTATGCGGTCGCCGCTATCCAACTGCTGCAACAGCATCCGGCTGTCGATCCCGCCCGGGTCTTCGTGCTCGGGCACAGTATGGGAGGCAAAGTCGCCCCACGGGTCGCCGCAGCCGAACCGTCGGTCGCCGGGCTGGTGCTGCTGGCCGCCGACGCCTCTCCCATGCAGCGTTCGGCCGTCCGGGTGGCGCGCTACCTCGCGGCGCTGAATCCCGGTGCGGCAACCGAATCGGCCGTCGCGATGATCACAGAACAGGCCGAGCGGGTGGACAGTCCCGGGCTGTCGGTCTCGACGCCCGCGGCGGACCTACCGTTCGGCCTGCCCGGCGCGTACTGGCTGGATCTGCGCGGCTACGACCCGGTTTCGACGGCGGCGGCGCTGAACAAACCGATGCTCATCCTCCAGGGGGCTCGCGACTACCAGGTGACGGTCGAGGATGACCTCGCCCTGTGGCAGGCCGGTCTCGGCGAGCGGCCGGAGGTCACCATCGGCATCCATGACGCCGGCAATCATCTGTTCTTCCCCGGCTCGGGTGCTTCGAGCCCCGCGGAATACGAACCGGCGCAACACATCGACCCCGCTGTGATCGCCCAGATCGCAGACTGGCTGGCTCCGGCACCGGTCCGGGGGAGGGTCGGGCGGCTTCTGTCGAGTCTCTCCCGCAGATGACCGCGAGTCAGTGCCGAACCTTCTCGATGAGTTCGACGCTGGTATTCCACAGATCCGCGGCGAGATCGAGATCGTAGGAGTCGTCCGAGGATCGGATCTCGCGCCGTCCCGAGAAGTACCGCCCGGTGGTCTCCGCCAGCGCGGGATCGAGCACCAGCCGGGCGAGTGCGGCGGCGGAGCGCTTCGGCGTATGAATATTGAGCCCCGGCACCAATGTCATTGCGGGCAAAAGGAATCGCCATGCCAGTCGTTGAATGCCGGGATAGTCGCGCCCCAGCCCCGTGCCCGGCATGAGTCCGGGATCGAAGGCATTGACGGTGATCGGCGGCATGTGATTCCCTATCCGCCGCGCCAGCTCATAGGTGGTCAGCACATTGCAGAGCTTCGAGGTGGTGTACCGCCGCCGCCCGGCCGCTGCCGCCGCAGCCCCATCATCCTCGGGATAGGCCAGTGCCATCGCGCTGCTGTAGTTCGGCGCGGGCGTACCTGTCGGCTTCTTCGGATCGTGAGTATCGCTGGCGACGAAGACAACTCGTCCGGGCGTCGCCAGCAGCGGTAGCAATTCCTGCACCAGCAGAAAGTGCGCCAGATGATTCACCCCGAAGGTCTGCTCGAACCCGTCCGCGGTGAATGTGATCCCCGAAACGACCTGCATCCCCGCATTGCAGACAATCGCATGCAGCGGCGGCAACCCCGACCGCGTAATCGAGTCCGCAAACCGCCGCACACTGTCCAGCGACCCCAGATCCAACGGCAACCCCACCGCCTTCTCCCCGAGCCGATGCGCCGCCGCCGCAACCGTTTTCGAATCCCGCCCGGTGATCACCACATGCCACCCCGCATCGAGAATCGCCGCGGCAGTCCGGTAACCGAGGCTCCCGGTACCGCCGGTAATCAGGACAGTCTGTTGGTCGGTCATCAGATCTCCTGGGGGGCTGGAGCATTCAGCCTAGTGCGCGGCGGGCGGCGGCGCGTGATCGGTGAGTTCGGGTCCGGCAGGGAGGGCGAGGCGGCCCACCATGCGCCGGAGTTGTTCGCCGTAGCGCTCGGCGAATTCGGGGTCCGACGGGGGCACGCCATAGAGGCGTTGGACGAGTTCAGGCATGAGGGCGGCCACCGCGACCGCGCCATTGAGTGCCAGGACGACTGCGGCCTCGTCGAGGTCGGATGCCAGTTCGCCGCGGTGTTTACGTTCGCGCATGCTGTGGATCTCGGGCGTGTCGCCTGCTTCGGCGGGCTTGTCGAGATCGGCGGTGAGGCCCTGCCAGATGAACATCCGAGTGAGTCGGGGGTCGGCGAGCGCCTCGCGCAGGTAGCGCACGGCGACCTCGGGCAGCGCGAGGCTCTCCTGCTGGAGCGCGGTTTCGCGCTGCTGCCAGGCGCGCGCGATCTCGTCGTAGAGCCCGTCCTTACCGCCGAAGTAGTAGCTGATCAGCTGTTTGTCGACGCCCGCACGGTTGGCGATGTCCTGTACGCGGGCGCCGGCCCGGCCTTTGGCGGCGAATTCCTCGCGGGCCGCGTCGATCAGTTTGGCCTTGGTCCGTTCGGCATCGCGCTGCCGGTCCGGCGGTGTGCGCTTGCGGTTGGGCGTCGCGGTCATGGAATCACCGTATTCGACCGGAGGAATCCACCTCTATCCACCAAACGGTGGACACTATCCACCAAACGGTGAATAGTGGAGCGCATGTCGTCCGCTTCCGATTACCGGATTCCTCCCGAAGTCCGCAGTGCCGCATTCGTGATCGTGCTCGGCGCGATCGCGACCCTGCTCGATTCGACCGTGGTCAATATCGCGATTCGCTCGTTGTCGATCGACCTGCACACCGATCTCGACACCATCCAGTGGGTGATCACCGGATACCTGCTGGCGCTGGCCGCGTGCATTCCGGTGACGGGCTGGGCCGCCAAGCGGTTCGGTGATCGCCGGCTCTACCTCAGCACGCTGATACTGTTCGCGGCCGGTTCACTGCTGTGCGCCATGGCTCGAACTCCCGGACAGCTCATCGCCTTTCGGGTCATCCAGGGGCTGGGTGGCGGAATGGTGCTTCCTGCCGGTCAGATCATTCTCGCCAAATTGGCCGGGCCGCAGAATATGGCCAAGGTGATGCCGGTTCTCGGAATCGCGATGGTGCTGACACCGGTGCTCGGGCCCACCCTCGGGGGACTGCTGCTCGAGGGGCCCGGCTGGCGCTGGCTGTTTCTGATCAATCTGCCGATCTGTGCTGCGGCAGTGTTCGCTGGGCGCCGGCTGCTGCCCGCACATCAGCCGGAGGAGGCGGGCGCGCTCGATATCGCTGGCCTGCTTCTGGTTTCGGGCGGGTCGGTCGGGGTGACCTACGCGCTGGCCGAAGTGGGAAGCTCCGGGCAGGCGTCCGGTTCCTCGATGACGGTGCTCGCGGCCGGGGTGGTGCTGCTGGTGGTATTCGTCTTGCGCGGCTTACGGATCGACCACCCGCTCTTGGATCTGAGGCTGTACCGCAATCGGGCCTTCTCGGCAGCTGCGCTGGCGACCTTCTGCCTCGGTGGTGCGCTGTACGGCGCGATGATCCTGATGCCGCTCTATTTCCAGACCGTCCGCGGGCAGAGCGCGATCATGACCGGAATCCTGCTGGCGCCGAGCGGGATCGGGGCGGCGATAGCAATGCCGTTGGCGGGACGGCTCTCGCAACGCTGGGGCGGCGGTATCACGGCCTCGATCGGCGGACTCGTCACGATGCTGGCGACGATCCCGTTCGTGGTGCTGAGCGCGGACACGTCCTACGGCTATCTGCTCGGTGCGATGGGAGTTCGCGGCCTCGGTATCGGGTTGTCGATGATGCCCGCGATGACCGCCGCCTACCAGGTGCTCGGACGCGACAAGATCAATGACGCCACACCGCAATTGAGCATGCTGCAGCGTGTGGGTGGGTCGGTCGGCACCGCCGTCGTGGCCGTCGCGCTGCAGCATCAGCTGTCCCGCAGTCATACCCCCGAGGCAATGGCGGCCGGATTCGGCGCCGCGTTCTGGTGGGTGCTCGGGATCTCGATCGTGACTACTCTGTCCGCGGTACTGCTGGCGCTGGCGGAACGCCCCGCCCTGCGCCTCGGCGCAATCAGCTCGGCAGGCGCAGGGGCAGGCCTGCGGCCTGGTAGATGGCGTCGATGACGGTCATATTGTCGACCGAGTCCTGGGGGGCGGTTTTCACCGGTTCGCCGTGCAGGACCGCGCCGGCGAAGGCGTCGAGCTGGAAGGCGTAGCTGGGGCGGTGGGTGAAGCGTTCGCGGCGTCTGCCGCGCTGGGTGCGGACTGTCAGCCAGTGGGGGAGTTGTGGCGCAATGGGATTGACGATGTGTAACTCGCCGTGTTCGCCTATTACCTTGACGCTCATTCGCAGCAGATCCGACGACCACAGTGAACAGCGGATCAGGCCGGTGTGCCCGGACGGGAAGCGGAGTTCGGCGGTCATGGCCCGATCGACCTTCGGATCGCGCAATTTCGCTGTCGCCGAGACCACTTCGGGATTCTCGCCACCGAATACGCGCGCCATATGCACGGCGTAGCAACCGGCATCCATCAGCGATCCACCGGCCAGCGCGTAGTTGTATCGAATATCGGAGAACTTCGGCAGCGGGAAGCACATGGATGCCTCCACCCGCACCAGCTTGCCCAATTCCCCCGAGGCGATGATCTGCTCGGCCATCAGATTCATCGGGTGATACCGGTAATGGAACGCCTCCATCACCACCCGCCCCGAATCCGCGGCCAGCCCCGCGATCTCCCGAGCCTCCTCGGCATTGGCCGTGAACGGCTTCTCACACAGCACATGCTTCCCGGCCGCCAGCGCCGCCCGAGTCCACCGCCCGTGCAACCCATTCGGCAGCGGAATATAAACCGCATCCACCCCCGGATCCGCGATCAGCGCCTCATAACTGTCGTACGAGGTCTCGATCCCATACTTATGAGCGAACGCCGCCGCGCGCCCACCATCCCGGGCCGCCACCGCGCTGACAGCCACATCGGGATGCGCCCTGGCCGGATTGGCAATCGCCATGGGCGCGATCCGCGCCGCGCCGAGTATGCCGATACGCACCGGTGATCCCGCACCCTCATTCATCGTCGCACCATAACACTGGCGTATCCGCCGGGACGGTGCCTGGCCGCAGCCTATGAATCCCCTTGAATCGCAGTAATTTCCGTGTGAGTCGCGGTGGCTGACCGGCAGCTTCCGCCGGTCAGCGCGGGGTCGCGAAATCGTCGAGGAAGTCGCCCAGGCGTTCGGCCTTGGTGGCGAGGTTGCGCTGGGAGTCGAGGTAGTCGCCTATGCCCTGGTCCTGGGCGTCCTTCAGGTAGGCGGGGAGGGGTTGCTGGATTTCGGTCTGGATGACGTGGTCGAGGAGTTGGGAGGTGGTGGTGCGCAGGGGGTTTGCGGTGGCGGCCTGGTTGTCGAGTTCGAGTTTGCCGTTGTCGGTGGAGTAGTCGTAGAGCTCGAATTCCTGCTCTTGGGTCGGGTCGATCTGGATTCGGCCGTCCACCCAGGTCGAATAGGAGGCGAATTTGGCGTCGGGGGTGCGGACCATGGCGACGTGGCCGGGGGCATTGCGGTCGAACAGGATTGCGGCCTCTTCGATGGTCGCCTCATCGGTGGTGTGCGCGATCCAGGGGCGGCCGGCCGCGCCGGAATCGCGGCACAGGGCGGCCAGGTCGAGGCGGTCGCGCAGGTGTTCGTAGCGGCCGTCGCCGCGCCAGCCGTTGCCGCCGGTGGCGATGGACAGCAGCAGCGGGGCGAGATCGACGCTGGAGGTCAGCTGATTGCGGAGAGTGGTTCCGGCGGTGGGGCTGTAGTAGCCGCGCGGATCGTGCACATAGAGCGGGACGCGGATCGCCTCGTCGTACGCGCCGCCGCCCTTACCGTGCAGACCGTGCGAACCGGCGTAATCGCCGTGGTCGGAGGTAAAGACGATGACGGTATTGGCCGCGACATCCGGTCGCGAATTCAACGTGTCGAGCACTCGCCCGATCTGGATATCGACCTGCTGCTGCAACCACAGATACAGATTGCGCATATCGATCCAGGCCTGCCGGGCATCGGGCGTACCGTACGGCGCGAGTCCGAATGCGGCGGTCGACACCTGCACCAGTGCCGTTTGCAGACGCGGTTTCCCGGCGAGCTGCTCGGGGGATTCGAAATTCGGCGGCAGCTCGGTCACCCACTGCGGGATATTCAGATTCGCCTGGTCACGGCGCGTCCAGCGCGGCCAGTACTGGATATCGTGCGGATTCACCAGCGATACCGTGGTGCACCACGGCGCGGTACCGGCATCGTGCTCGAACCAATCCGCGAACTGATCGACGATCTTCGGATCCATTTGCAGCCCTTGGCCCGGCGCACCGTTCGGGGAGGGGTAGGTGCCGCCGCCGAATCCGTAGGCGTCCAGCGCGCCCGGCGTGCGATCCGGATAGTGCCCGAGATGCCATTTGCCCCACCAGGTCGACTCGTAACCGTGATCGCGCAGCATCGAACCCCAGGTCGGGAATTTCGGCGACAGCGTCGATTCGGAGACCACCATGCATCCGGTCTGATGGGTGTACAGCCCGGTCACCAGCGCGCCACGCGAGGCGGTGCAATCGTTCGCGGCGGTGTAGTGCTGTTCGAAGGACACCCCGCCCTGCCGGATCCGGGCGAGATTGGGCAGCAGCCCGTCCAGCGCCTGCTGATCCGGGAACCACACCGGTGCGCGCATCTCATCGACGAGCACCACGAGAATATTCGGCTTGTCCCGGTTCACGTCGGCACGAGCGCGACCCGCCGACGCCGCGGTCGCCGCGGCCGCGGCGGTGGTCGCCGCACCTGCCAGGAATCCTCTTCTGCTGACAGAACCGAGCACTGTGCCTCCCAGGACGATCGGGCGGGCGGCCGAATGGAATCGCTGATGGCGGCCCGACGCAGAGCAGCCTAGGTTCGGCAGCGGGCGAAACAATCACTCCGCAGAGGGAACTCGGGTCCCTCGTACGGGGGACTTGCCGTCCGCCGAGCCTTGTCGCCGTCCGATTCCATTCAGCGTCACGGCGAATGCCACAGCCCAGAGCATCGCGGCGACAACCGCGAGCACGGGGATCGCGTGCAGGAAGCCGGGCGTGCCGGGTGATCCGGCAATTGCGCCGAAAAGCGCCACACCACAGGCGGTTCCGATCTGCCTCGCGGTATTCGACACGCCCGTCGCCAAACCGGACCGGTCCGACGGCGTGGCACGGACTACGGCGGCGACCACGGAGGTGGTCACCAGCCCCGCGCCGACGCCGAGCAGCGCGAATCCGGCCAGCAGCCAGCCGATTCCGGAGGACGGACGGACCTGTGTCAACAGCAGTGAGCCGAATACCGCAGCGCCGCAGCCGAGGGCAATGGCGGTGCGGGGCCCGCGCCGCGCGGTGAGTCGCCCGGACACCGGGGCCAGCGCGACCAGCGGAACGGCGAGCGGCAGCACCGCACACCCCGCCGCGAACGGCGAATAGCGCAGCACGTCCTGTAGATACAGCATGCTGACGAACAGCAGTCCGTTGAACACCAGATTCATGGTCAGCGCCACCACATTGGGACTCAGAAAGTCTCTGCGCCGCAGCAGATCCCACGGCAGAATCGGATGCGCACTGTGCCGTGCCGCCCGCAGCGCGATACCGAGCGCGGCCACCGTCACCAGCGCCGAAACCGCCAAGAGCACCGGGTCCGAATGATGCCCGGCCGAGATGACCGTGAACACCAGCCCGCTCAGGCCGACGACAAATCCCGTCAATCCGAGGATATCGACCCCGCCCGCCTGCCGATTGGCGGGCCGCGCGGGCACCACGACCGGAATCGCCACCAGCGCAAGGACTATCAGCGGCACATTGATCCAGAACACCGGTCGCCAGCCCAGACCGCTGACCAGCAGCCCGCCCAGCAGCGGACCCGCCGGCAGCGCCAGCGACGAGATGGCGGCCCAGGTTCCGAGCGCCTTCGCCTGCGCGGCCCGATCCGGAAACGCGTCGACCAGCGCCGCCATGGTGCTGGGCAGCAGCAGCGCGCCGCCGATGCCCTGCAGCACCCGGCCGCCGATCAGCACCCCGATAGTGGGCGCCAGCGCGCAGATCAGCGAGGCCACCCCGAACACCGCGAATCCGATCAGCAGAATGCGGCGGTGCCCGAAGCGGTCGCCCAGGGTGCCGCCCGCCAGCAGCAATCCGCCGATGGCGACCGCATAACCGTCCACCACCCACTGCAGCGTGGCGGAGTCCGCGTGCAATTGATGGCCGATGCTCGGCAGCGCGACATTCACAATGGTCACGTCCAGCAGGACCAGGAACATGCCGGCGCACAGCACCGTCAGTAGCCGTCCGGGCCGCACTGTCGGGTCCGTTTCTGTCATCGCGCGAGTCGATGTACTCATCTCTCCAGTGTTTCCCCGAAACACTTCGTCCCCCGTCGAAGTGTGGTCGCGGCAGACTGGAGAGTATGAACGCACAGACTGCTGAACTCGGCTTCGCCGATATCGCCGGTGTGGGCGAGCTACTGGCCGATGCGAGCCGCGCCCGCGTCCTGATGGCACTGCTCGACGGCCGCGCGCTACCCGCCTCGGTACTGGCCGCGGAGGCGGGCGTCTCGGCGTCCACGGCCAGCGCCCACCTGTCCAGGCTCGTCGCCGGCGGGCTGCTCACCGTGCAGCCGTCGGGGCGGCATCGCTACTACCGGCTGGCCGGACCGGAGGTCGCGACCGTCCTGGAGGCGGTGGCCGCGCTCGCGCCCATCCGCCCGGTGCGTTCGCTGCGCGAATCGACCCGAGCCGCCGCCATGCGCAACGCCCGCAGCTGCTACGACCACCTGGCCGGAAAGCTGGGCGTCGCCGTCACCGCCGCACTCCTCGAGCGAAATGCGCTGACCCGCAACGATGGTGGCGTCCACACCGAACGCGCACCCGACGACCCGCTCGCCGCGCCACTGCACGAGCACCCCTACGAACTGGGCCCGGCCGCCGAGCCGATATTCACCGAACTCGGCATCGACCTGAACCAATTACGTTCCCGCCGAAGGCCACTGCTGCGCTTCTGCGTCGACTGGAGCGAACAGCAGCATCACCTGGGCGGCGCACTGGGTGCGGCGGTGCTGACCCGCATGGAATCCGCAGACTGGCTGGAGCGCCACAATTCGCGCCGGGCGCTGCGAGTCACGCCCGCCGGGACCAGGGCACTCGACCGGATTCTCAGCGTCGGCGTCGAATGACGGCTGTCCCGGGACCGGCGCTACCGGGCCGGTGAGAGCCCGGGACGATCACTGCTGGGCCGGTGGAGGCTGAATTCCCGTGTGGTGCATCAGATTCTCGATGTCGAAGCCCGTGCTGCCGTCGTGCTGGGATTCGCTGAGCAGGGCTCGGATGGCGGCGCCACCGATGGCCAGCCCGGTGGCAATGCGGCCGTCGGATCCGATCCGCACTCCGGTCGGGGTGCCGCGGACCGCGTAGCGCTCGGCCACCTCCTTGTACTGCTGCACCAGATACCGGGCGATGCCGTACTCCTCGGACCACAGCGCATTGTCCTGCAGGGTCCCCGAGCCGATGACCGTAATGTCGGCCTGTCCGTGCAACTTCCGGCGCCACACGCCGAGCTCGCCGGCGACCTGCCGGCACGGGCTGCAGCCGTGATGCAGGAACAGCAGCACTTGCGGACGCCCGTCCGCCAGCAGTCCGCTCAGCGTCGCCGGAATACCCGGCGCCGCGGCGAGGTCGAACTCCGGCGCGATCGTCCCGACCGGCAGTTGGCTCGGAAGCGCGACAGCGGGCGCGGTGCTCGATTGCGCGCGTCGAATCCGGCGCAGCGCCAAGCCCTGCCATATCTGCACCGTCACCACGGCAACGCCGACGGTGATCAGGGCGGCCCGGTCGGCGGGCAGCGGCGACGGCAGGCTCGGATAACGGACGGCAGTGGCCATTACAGCGCAGCCGAGCGTCAGGAGCACGCCATTGCGCACCAGTGTGAGCGGTCCGATCGGAGCGACGTCGGCCGCGCCGAAGCAGGCGCACGAGGGGTGGTTACCTCGCAGCAGCTGTACCGCGACCGCCACCGTGAAGATGCTCAGCAGCAGAATTCCGGTCGCGGCCGCCGGTAGCCCGGTCACCGGTAGCAGGAGTCCGAGGGCCACAAACGCCTCCGCGACCGGCACCACCCAGGCCGCCGCCGGCACCCATCGCGCACCGATGCCGAAGGCGAGCAAGGCATCTCGCGCCGCCTGCCGTGCCGTCAGCTTCCCGAAGGCGGATGTCGCGAAGACCGCCGCGAACACCATCCGCACTGCCCACCCCAGTGACTCCGCCATCACATCGATCAGATTCGCACACACCGGCTGGGCCGTGCAGGGCAATCAGCGATTGTCCGGCTGCTTCCCGGCGAACGATTCCCGCGTGTCGCCCGAGCGATGCTGTCAAAATCGGCAGAAGGACGGCACGCAAAATGGTTCGAACTTCTGAGACGACGACAACGGAAGGTATCGCCATGAGTAGCTCGGCGCAGGAACCCGATGACGATCTGGAATGCATCTCCGATACCGCATCGGACGACCGGAGCTGCGATGTGAGCGACGGCATCGTGGACATCTGCTGGGACGATGACAACTACGCCACCTGCGTGAACGGGTCCTGGCTCGTCCGGGCCTGTGCGTCGGGAACCACCTGTCAGACCTTCAACGACGCCGCGGTCTGCGCCTGAGATCGGCGGAGGAGAAAAGCCATGAGCACACCCGGATTCGAGTTCGACTGCAGCGATAAGCCAGACGGCAACTACCCGCATCCCAGCAAGTGCACGCACTACGTGGCGTGTGTCGCGCACGAACATGCCTATGAGATGCCGTGCGCGATGGGCCATAACGGGGAGTTGCTGCACTACGTCCAGAACTCCGGTCCCGACCCTGCGACGTCTCGCTGTGACTACCCGGAGGTCGCCGGTTGCATGTACTGAGCCCGCCCCCGGCGCCCGCGGCAGTCAGTGCACCTGGCGGTCGTTCTCGCCCCAATACTGCTTGCGCAGTTCGCGTTTGAGGATCTTTCCGGCGCCGGAGACGGGGAGCGACTCGACCACCTCGACGCTGCGCGGAGCCTTGTAACCGGCGATCAGCGTCTTGGTGTGCTCGCGGATCTGCTCGGTGGTCACCGAAGTGCCGGGCACGCAGACGATCACGGCATGCACCCGCTCGCCCCACTCCGCATCGGGCACACCGATCACCGCGCACGTGGCCACATCCGGATGTGCGGCAACGGCATTCTCGACCTCGGCGGAATACACGTTCTCCCCGCCGCTGACGATCATGTCCTTGATTCGGTCGACCACGTAGAGGTAGCCGCACTCGTCCAGATAGCCGCCGTCGCCGGTGTGCATCCAGCCGCCGCGCAGTGCGTCGGCGGTCTCCGCGGGCTTGTTCCAATAGCCGAGCATCACATGATCACCGCGCACCACGATCTCGCCGACCGTGCCACTGGGCACCGGGACATCGTCCGGATCGACAATGCGGATCTCCGAATGCGGCGCGCCCCGCCCGGCCGAACGCAGCAGTCCCGCAGCATGATCGGCCGGACCGAGCAGGGTCGCGACGGGCGCGACCTCGGTCATGCCGTACGCCTGGGTGAAGCTCGCATTGGGGAACACCTTCATCGCCCGCTCCAGCACCGCCTGCGCGATCGGCGACGCGCCGTACATGATCGCGTCCAGGCTCGACAGGTCGAACTCGCCCACCCGGGGGTGATCGACCACCATCTGGATCATCACCGGAACCAGCAGGGTGTCGGTAACACGCTGTGTCGCAATGGCATTCAAGGTAGACACCGGATCGAAGGACGGAATGATCACATGCGTGCCGCCGAGCGTCACCTCCGCCATCCAGCCCGCGAGATCGGCGAGGTGGAACATGGGCGCCGTGTGCAGGTAGATGCCGCCGGGCTTGAACAGATATCCACTGGCGATCGAACCGAGCGCCGAGGCGAACATATTCGCGTGCGAGAGCATGACGCCCTTGGGGAATCCGGTGGTACCGCCGGTGTAGAAGATCCCCGCCAGCTCGTCACCACCGCGCCGCGCGTCCGCGATGGGCGCGGAGTTCGCGATGAGGTCCTCATAGGACAGCGTGCCTTCGGGGGTGGGTCCGTTGCCGCAGTGGATGATCGTCGTCAGTCCGGGAGAACCCTGCCGAATGGCGGGCAGCGCGGCCGCGAAGGCATCGTCGACGAACAGCACCGTGGTGCCGGAATCCTCGAAGCTGTAGACGATTTCGGGCACACTCCACCGGATATTGACCGGATTGAGCACCGCGTTCGCCCACGGCACCGCCAGCAGATATTCGCTGTAGCGATCTGAATTCAGCCCGAGCATCGCGATCCGGTCACCGTCGCCGACCCCCAGTGCACGCAGGGCCCCGGCCAGCCGGGCAACGCGATCGGCCGCTTCCCGGAACGTCCGCGTCCGCTCCCCGTCGATGGTCATGATGCCGTCGGGGTTCTGCTGAACGGCCCGGTGCAGGCCCTGCGTGAGGTACATGGATGCGATCTCCGGATCCGGTGGGTTGCAGCCGTGACTGCGTCGTACATTATGTGAACAGTAGGTAGTGTAACAACGATCACAGATGGCGGCGCAACCCCCAGTTTTCCGGTGGCTATTCCGCGATAAACAGCCGTATGTGATCGACGGCTTGTGCATGTGGTGCTGCGTGAGGTTCACTAAGTGAATCAGCACTAGTAAGTCCAGGAGGGCTTGATGAGTAGACGCGTAGTGGTGGCAGGTGTCGGGATGATTCCCTTCACCACACCCAGCCGGACCGAGCCTTACGACATCATGGGCGAGACGGCGGCCCGCAAGGCGCTGGCCGATGCCGGTGTCGACTACAGCAAGGTGCAGCAGGCGTACGTCGGATACGTGTACGGCGACTCCACCTCGGGGCAGGCGGCGCTGTACGGGCTCGGGCAGACCGGGATTCCGATCGTCAATGTCAACAACAACTGCTCGACCGGATCGTCGGCACTGTTCCTGGCCCGCCAGGCGATCGAGACCGGTGCCGCGGAATGTGTGGTCGCGCTCGGCTTCGAGCAGATGATGCGCGGTGCGCTCGGTTCGATGTGGAGCGACCGGCCGACCCCGTTCGGGCGCTTCGACACCCAGACCACGCAACTGCAGGGCTGGGACGAGCAGGCGCCCATGGCCGCACAGTACTTCGGCGGTGCGGGACAGGCGTACGCCGACAAGTACGGCATGGATCCCGCTGTGTTCGCACAGATTTCGGTGAAGGCGCGCAAGCACGCGGCCAATAACCCGTACGCGGTGTTCCGCGATCCGGTGACGGTCGAGGAGGTGCTGGGCTCGCCGCAGATCTTCGGTCCGCTGACCCGATTGCAGTGCTGCCCGCCGACCTGTGGCGCGGCCGCGGCGATCCTGTGCTCCGAGGAATTCGCGAAAGCCAACGGCCTCACCACTTCCGTGGTCATCAAGGCGCAGGCGATGACCACCGACTACGAGTCGACCTTCACCACCGACATGATGCGGGTGGTCGGTTACGACATGGCCAAGGCCGCCGCCGATCAGGTGTACGAGGCCGCGGGTGTGAGCCCGGCGGATATTCGCGTCGTCGAATTGCACGACTGCTTCACCGCCAATGAACTGCTCACCTACGAGGGTCTGGGTCTCACACCCGAAGGCACCGCGGAGAAGTTCATCGCCGACGGCGACAACACCTACGGCGGCCGGGTGGTGACCAACCCGTCCGGCGGCCTGCTGTCGAAGGGACACCCGCTGGGCGCCACCGGTCTGGCGCAGTGCGCGGAACTGGTGTGGCAGTTGCGCGGTCAAGCCGAGGCGCGCCAGGTCGAGGGCGTGAATCTGGCGCTGCAGCACAATATCGGGCTCGGCGGCGCGGCCGTCGTCACCCTGTACGAGAAGGTGAGCTGAGCATGGCCATCGATCCCGCCATTGTCGGAACCGAGCTTCCGGCAACAACTTTGACCGTCGACGCCGGACGGTTGCGCTTCTTCGCCAAGTCGATCGGTGAGACGAATCCGGTCTTCACCGATGCCGAGGCGGCGAAGGCGGCCGGCTACGCGGACCTGCCCGCGCCACCGACCTTCCTGTTCTCCATCGAACTCGAGAACCCGGACCCGTTCACGTTTCTCGCCGAAGCGGGCGTCGACCTGCGGTTCGTCCTCCACGGCGAGCAGACCTTCACCTATCACTCACCGGCCGTCGCCGGTGACGTGCTGACCGCCCGGCCGCGCATTACCGACGTGTACAGCAAGAAGGGCGGCGCGCTCGAATTCCTGGTCAAGGAAACCGCCGTCACCCGCGCGGACGGGTCGCCGGTCGCGGACCTGAAGTCCGTCATCGTCATTCGGAATCCGGGAGCAGGAAAATGACCGCATCACACACCGTCGAGGTAGGTACCGAGCTGCCGCCCTTGAAGATTCAGTCGATCTCGCGCACCACGCTGGCCCTGTTCGCGGGCGCGTCGGGTGACCACAATCCGATTCACATCGATCTCGATGTGGCGAAATCCGCCGGGCTCGACGACGTCTTCGCGCACGGCATGCTGTCCATGGGCTATCTCGGCCGGCTGCTCACCGATTGGGTTCCGCAGCAGTCGATTCGCTCCTACAGCGTGCGGTTCGCCGCCATTACGCCGGTGCACGGCATCCCGACCGCCACGGGCCGGGTCACGGCCGTCGAGGAGGTCGACGGCGAACGCCGCGCCACCCTGGAACTCGCCGTAACTCTGGACGACGGCACGGTCACCCTCGTCGGTGACGCCGTCGTCGCCCTCTGATCGTCATTCATCCACACCGCATTCATCCACACTGAAAGGTTATGTCTCCCATGGGAACTCTTGATGGCAAGGTCGCCATTGTCTCCGGCTCCGGCCGCGGCATCGGCCGTGAGATCGCACTGAAGCTCGCCTCCGAGGGCGCCAAGGTCGTGGTCAACGACCTCGATGCCGATCCGGCCAAGGAAACCGTCGCGGCCATCGAAGCCGCAGGCGGCCAGGCGGTTTCCTGCGTCGGCAGTGTCACCGACGTCGATTTCGGCGAGCGTTTCGTCCAGGCTGCCGTCGACAATTTCGGCGGCCTGGACATCATCATCAATAACGCCGGCTACACCTGGGATTCGGTCATCCAGAAGATGACCGACGAGCAGTGGGACGCCATTCTCGACGTCCACCTCAAGGCCCCGTTCCGGATTCTGCGCGCCGCACAGCCGGTCATCGCCGCCGCGGTGAAGAAGGCCAAGGCCGCCGGTGAGCCGGTCCCGTGCCGCAAGGTTGTGAACATCTCCTCCATGGCCGGCACCGGAGGCAATGCGGGACAGGCCAATTACTCCTCCGCCAAGGCGGGCATCACCGGCCTGACCAAGACCCTGGCCAAGGAGTGGGGCCGCTACAACGTCACCGTGAACACGGTCGCGTTCGGCCTGATCAAGACCCGGCTCACCGAGGCACCCGCGGGCGGCGACAGCACCATCGATATCGAGGGCAAGACCCTCAAGGTCGGTGTGAACCCGGATCTGCTCGCCGCCATGGAGCAGATGGTCCCGCTCGGCCGCGCGGGCACCCCGACCGAGGCCGCGGGCGCGGTCTACCTGTTCTGCATTCCCGAATCCAACTACGTCAGCGCGCAGACTCTGCTCTGCGGCGGCGGCTTCAATATCTAGGACGGAACTACGTGACCACCCCTGTGTACCGCTCGCCCTGGGTCGATGACGAAATCACCGCCCTGAAGGATATGGCGACCAAGTTCTTCGAAGCCGAATTGCTGCCGCACCACGAGCGATTCGCGGCCCAGAAGTACGTCGATCGCGAATTCTGGAACAAGGCAGGCGATCTCGGATTGCTCTGCGCCTCCATTCCGGAGGAGTACGGCGGAGGCGGCGGCACCCTGGCCCACGACTTCGCCATCTTCGACGCCCAATACGGGCTCGGGGACACCGGTTTCGGCAATATGGTGCACAGCGGGCTGGTCGCGCACTACCTCCTGGCCTACGGCAGCGAGGAGCAGAAGCGGCGCTGGCTGCCCGGTATGGCCAGTGGCGCGATCGTCGGCGCCATCGCCATGACCGAACCCGGCGCCGGCTCGGACCTGAAAGCCCTGCGCACCACCGCGGTTCGTGACGGCGAGCACTACCGGCTCAATGGCGCGAAAACCTTCATCTCCAACGGCAAGCACGCCGATCTGGTGATCGTGGTGGCCAAGACCGATCCGGCCGCCGGGGCGAAGGGCATCTCGCTGCTGGTGGTCGAGACCGCCCATGCCGAGGGATACCGAGTCGGCCGGCTGCTCGACAAGGTCGGCATGAAGGGCCAGGACACCGCCGAACTCTTCTTCGACGAAGTGCGCGTTCCGGTTTCGCACCGGCTCGGCGACGAAGGCGCGGGCTTCGGCTACCTCATGAAGCAGCTGGCGCACGAGCGCCTGATCGTCGGAGTCTGTGCGGCGGCGGCGACCCAGGCCGCCGTGCGGCTGACGGTGCACTACACCAAGGAGCGTCAGGCCTTCGGGGCTCCGCTGTTCGACATGCAGAACACTCGATTCGAACTCGCCGAATGCGCGACCCTCGCACAGGTTTCCCGCGTCTTCGTCGACAACTGCATCGAACGCCACCTGCGCGGTGAACTCGACGGGGCCACCGCGTCCATGGCGAAGGCGTACAGCACCGATATTCAGGGGCAGGTCGTCGACCGCTGCGTCCAGCTCTTCGGTGGCTACGGCTACATGCTCGAGTACCCGATCGCCCGCATGTACGCCGACGCCCGCGTCCAGCGCATCTACGCGGGCGCCAATGAAGTGATGAAGGAACTCATCGCCCGCTCGCTCTGAAAGCGGCAGGATGAGTGACGGCACGGACCGGTAGAGGAGCGGTATGGCGAGCGGCCCGGAGGCGACCACTGTCATCGGGCCGGCCCGTGGCACCCGCCCGGCCAATCGGCGTGAGCTGATCGTCCGGGCGGCCTCGGAGCTGTTCTATCGCAAGGGTTATGCCACCGTCGGTATGGGCGAGGTCGCCGCGGCGGTGGCCATCGGGCCGTCCGCGCTCTATCGCCACTTCCGCGGCAAACAGGATCTACTCGCCACGGTGCTCGGCACTGCCCTCACCACCATCGACGCCGCCCTGGCGGAGACCGCCGCGAACGATATCGGCGCGAGCCTCGCCGCCGAAACCCTCGCGCACCGGCATGTGGGAGTGCTGTGGCGGCGCGAGGGCAGGCATCTGTCCGCCGAGAACCGGGCCGCGTTCCGCACTCTCACCCAGCGGATTCTCGCCCGCCTCACCGAGCTGGTGCGCGAGCGCCGCCCGGAGCTGAACGCGGTGGAGGCGGATCTGCTCGCGCGCTGTGCGCTGGCGGTGGCCGACAGCATGTCGTTCCACAGTCTGTCGCTGCCCGAACCCGGATTCACCGCGCTGCTGGACGAACTCGTCTCGGCGGCGGTGGACACCGCGATCGCGCTGCCCGAGGTCGCAGCGAATCAGGCCGGGAGAAAGCGTCTTTCGATGACCAGATCACGGCGCGAAGCGATTCTCGCCGAGGCGGCGAAACTCTTCGCGCGCCAGGGTTTCACCGGCGTGAGCGTGGACGATATCGGGGAGGCCGTCGGCATCACCGGGCCCAGCGTCTACAACCATTTCCCCGGCAAGGCCGATATCCTGCTGGCCGTGGTGTTCCGCGGCAACGAGTGGCTGCGGATGGATATGAGCCGCGCCTTCGCCCGGGCGTCCGACGCCGGTGACGGCCTGGACCGGTTGCTGCGCAGCTATGGCGGCTTCGTCGCCGAGAATCCCGATCTGGTCCAGATCCTGGTCTCGGAGACCATGCATCTGCCCGCCGCCGATCGGCACCGGGCCCGCGCCGCGCAGCACTCGTATATCGCCGAATGGGTGGGTCTCGCCCGCCGCGTGCATCCGGACTGGGATCCGATCGGCGCCCGTGTCCGGGTGCAGGCCTCGCAGACGGTATTGAACGAACTCGCCCTGACCACCCGCATTCGGGAGATGCCGGGCGCGGATGCGGCGGTACTGGCAGTCGGCGCGGGTTTACTGGCGATTCGATAGCCGATCAGCACTGAAGTGAGGCAGATCATATGCTCGAAAACCGCCCTATAACCGACTGAAAGTTTGTTCGGCAGTGCGGTTTTCGAGTCGTTTGACGTAGATCACTCTCATTTTTGGGCTCTTATCGACTTCTCAGCTACTCATCAGTAATCGCCTTGTTGGACACTTGACTAGAAGGCTTCACAAGCCTCCCGCTGCTGATAGGAGCAGCGTCCGCGCGACGAAAGCAACGATGTCATGAAGTTCAGCAAAGCTGCCGCGACCTCGGCCATGGTCATCGCGGCTCTCGGTATCTCCGCCGGCGCTGTGCATGCCGCCCCGGCCCCCGCGCCCGCGATCCCGGGTATCTCCGACATCGTGAACGGCGTCGATCAGACGATCGATCAGCTGGTCCCGTCCATTCACTGGAATGCCGAGATCCAGGGCGATTCGGTGGTGCTGACCACCGATGCCGGCTCGCTGACCACGGTGGACGACCAGTTCCGGATGCTCGACAACAAGGGCGGTCTGGTGACCGCCTTCCCGCTCAGCTTCATCAAGGACGGCCTGCAGTACCCGATCAAGGCCGCCATCGACGGCCTGCGCGCCACGCTGACCCCGAATCTGGATCCGGCCGCCGCCCGCGCGGTCGACCTGCCGGTTCACGAGGTCGTGCAGCAGAAGGCCTTCGACGACGCCGTCGGTGCTGCCGGTGCGCAGTTCGGCGTCATCACCGCGATCGGCACCATGGTCGGCACTCTGGTCGGCGCGATCGGCGGTTGTGCCCTGGGTGCGTTCCTCGGTACTCCCGTACTACTGCCGGGCTGGATCGGCGGCTGCATCACCGGCGCGCTGATCGGAATCCCGCTCGGCGCCGCGGCGGGCCTGGTCCTGACCGGCGTTCCGGCCGCGATCGTCGTCGGCATCGGTTTCTTCCAGAGAATCAACGATCCCGCGAACCAGTAGCGGTTATACCTGGGCAAACTGAGGGCCCGTCACCATCGAATCGGTGGTGGCGGGCCCTTTTCGTGCGTCGATGAGTCGACTCATTCCTGTGAAAAAGACCTGCTGCACGTTAAACGTAACGAAAACCGGCTCACTGACTCCATACCGCTATGGGACGGCAACATCACGGAAACATCACGGAACGACTCTTATCTCGGGTGCTCGACGAGAACCCGCACTCCTCGAAACGAGGTAGTGCGTCCGCTGCAGAAAGCGACGAAAAGTTATGCGCTTCAAGAAGTTCGCCGCCACCTCGGCCCTGGTCATCGCGGCTCTCGGTGTCTCTGCCGGCACGAGCTACGCGGACGTTGCGCCGGCTCCGGCCGCCGCGACCGCGATTCACTATGACACCAAGATCGAGGGCTCGTCGGTCGTTCTGAAGACCGATATCGGCTCGCTGACCACAGACGACGGTCAGCTCCAGGTGCGCGATCCCCAGGGCGGTGTGGTTACCGCGGTTCCGCTGAACTTCGTCAAGAACGGCCAGCTCTTCCCGGTCGCGGCGCAGATCGACGGCAATACCGCCACCCTGACCCCGAACACCGATCCGGCCGCCGCGCTGCCGCTCGATCCGGCCGCCCCGCTCATCAAGCCGGTCGATGCCACCGCGAACCCCAACTTCAACCAGGCGCTGAGCAACCTGTCCAGCACGGTCTCCGTGGGTGTCGCGATCGGTAGCCTCATCGGCACCGTGATCGGCGCGGGCATCGGTTGCCTCGCGGGTGGTCTGATCCTCGGCGCGGGCGCCACGGTTGCCACCATCGGCACCCTGACCGTTCCGGGCGCCATCGGCGGCTGCCTCGTCACCGGTGCGGCCGCGGCCGCCATCGGCCTGGTCGCGGGCACCATCTTCATCGGTGGACCCGTCGTCGCCGTCGGCCTGTTCCAGTTCTTCACCGATCTGGCCACCCCGCCGGCCCCGGCTGCTCCGACCAGCTAGTACCTGAGTAGCACTCAGCCACAACAGACTTCGGGCCGGATCGCATATGCGATCCGGCCCGAAGTCTGCTGCGAAGCGGTGTTTGCTACGACCCGACCTGGCACACGCCGTTGAGGATGGTCGAGGCATTGCCGACGCTGGCGACATCACCATTGGTCAGCGCGTGTGCGTAGTTGGCGATGGCCTGCTGCTCCTGGCCGCTGGCGTCGATGGCGAGCAGCTGGTCGGCGATGGACTGCGTCAGAGCGGCGTCCGGGCCGAGGCTGCGATTGTTGTTGATCACGTCGCTGGCCTGGTTGCAGGCGGGGGACATGGCGCTGGCGGTGCCGGTGGGCAGCACCAGCAGGGCGCCGACAGCGGCAGCGGCCAGCAAAGTGGAGGGCAGGATCTTGCGCATTCGTTTCACTCCCAAAACTCGTGTGCGTGTGTGCCACCCCGAGTTTGCCTGATGGTCAGGAGAAAACAACCACGGCCCCGCGAAAAAGTCTGCGAGGCCGGGTAATTGCGTGCGCGGGAACTAGCGCGGCTTGCGCTGCAGCAGGGAGTCGCGGATCAGGATGCCGGCGATGGCGACGGCGAATCCGACCAGGTAGATGTCCTCGATCTTGCCCTTGTGGTTACCGATCAGCATGGCGAGCAGAATGACGACGACAACCCAGCCGGCGGTGCGGAAGGTGCGACGCGACTCGCCGCTCCAGCCCCATGCGGCGGACGGAACCTCGGCGGTGTCGACCTTGGTGACGACTCCGGCGCTGTGGGCGGATTCCAGTTCCGTGGCGGCCACTTTCGCTCCTTATAGGGCTCGAATCGAATGCTGGCCCTTATCGTGACATACGACCCAGTGTCGTAGCCAGCAGGGTGGCGGCACAGCGGGTCGTTTTCGGGGCAAGGGAGAATGGGGCGCGTGTCCGACGTCGTGAAAGTTCTGCTGCTGGGCAGCACCGGTTCGATTGGTACCCAGGCGCTGGAGGTGATCGCCGCCAACCCCGACCGCTTCGAAGTGGTCGGATTGGCCGCGCGCGGTGGCAATACCGAACTGCTCGCACAGCAGATCGCGGCCACCGGGACCCGCAATGTGGCGGTGGCCGACGAAGCGGCCGCCGCGAAACTGGGTGTGTCACTTGCCGGTCCGGATGCGGCCACCGAGCTGGTCCGCCGCACCGATGCGGACGTGGTGCTCAACGCGCTGGTCGGCTCGCTGGGTTTGGCGCCGACGCTGGAGACCCTGCATTCGGGGCGGCGACTCGCGCTGGCCAATAAGGAATCGCTGGTCGCGGGCGGCTCATTGGTCACCCGGGCCGCCAAGCCCGGACAGATCGTGCCGGTGGACTCCGAACATTCGGCCATGGCGCAGTGCCTGCGCGGCGGCCGCGCCGACGAGGTGGCCACGATTGTGCTCACCGCCTCGGGCGGCCCGTTCCGCGGCTGGACCGCCGAGATGCTGGAGTCGGTGAATCCGGCTGAGGCCAAGACACATCCGACCTGGTCCATGGGACCGATGAACACCCTGAATTCGGCCTCGCTGGTGAACAAGGGCCTCGAGCTGATCGAGACGCACCTGCTGTTCGGCGTGCCCTACGACAATATCGACGTGACCGTGCATCCCCAGTCGATCGTGCACTCCATGGTCACCTTCGTCGACGGCTCCACCCTCGCCCAGGCCAGCCCGCCGGATATGAAGCTGCCCATCGCACTCGCGCTGGGCTGGCCGGACCGGGTGCCGGGCGCGGCGGCGGCGTGCGACTTCGGGACCGCCTCGACGTGGACCTTCGAACCGGTGGACAACGAGGTCTTCCCCGCGGTCGAGCTGGCGCGCCAGGCCGGAAAGGCGGGCGGTTGCGTGACCGCTACCTACAACGCCGCCAATGAGATCGCGGTGCAGGCCTTCCTCGACGGGGTGATCCGATTCCCCGAGATCGTGCGCACCGTGGCGCGGGTCGTAGAGTCTGCCGACCGGTGGACCGCGGAACCCAGTACCTTGGACGAGGTGCTCGCGGCCGATACGTGGGCGCGAGAGACGGCGCGCACGATCGTGCGCGGCTGACTTCAGGAGGGTTCGGAACCGCATGGTCTACGCGATCGGCTTCGCACTGTTCGCCCTCGGTATCACCGTATCGGTCGCACTGCACGAATGCGGCCACATGTGGGCGGCGCAGGCGACCGGTATGAAGGTGCGCCGCTACTTCGTCGGCTTCGGCCCGAAGGTGTGGTCGTTCCGCCGGGGTGAAACCGAATACGGCCTGAAAGCGTTGCCGCTGGGCGGTTTCTGCGATATCGCCGGTATGACGGCGCTCGACGAGCTCGAGCCCGAAGAGCTGGACCGCGCCATGTACCGGCAGAAGACCTGGAAGCGCATGGTCGTCATGTTCGGCGGCATCGCGATGAACTTCCTGCTCGGCTTCCTGCTGATTCTGCTGCTGGCCGTGGTGTGGGGCCTGCCGCGCTTCGATCAGCCGCCGGCCACCCAGCTCGGCGCCATGAGCTGCGTCGCCAACCAGGCTGCCGACCAGTCGGTGCTGCCCTGCACCGGTGACGGTCCGGCCCAGCGGGCCGGATTGCAGCGCGGCGATATCGTGACCGCGGTCAACGGCACCTCGATCAAATCCTGGCAGGATTTCCGCGACCAGACCGAGAAGCAGACCGGCCCCTTCACCTACACCGTGAAGCGTGACGACAAGACCCTCACCATTCCGGTCACGCCCCAGATGGCGGTCACCTACCCGACCAAGGACGGCGCCCCGAAGTCGGTCGCCAAGGTCGGCGTCGGCCAGGACTTCTACAGCCCCGTCAAGCACAATGTCCTGTCCGCCATCCCCGCCTCGGTCGCCTTCACCGGCCAAATCGGTTACCGCACAGTGCAGTCGCTGGCCCAGATGCCCGCCAAGGTCGTCGACCTCTGGCACGCCGTCACCGGTGGCGTCCGCGATCCGGAAACCCCCGTCTCGGTCTACGGCGCCAGCAAGATCGGCGGCGAAACCGCCCAGCACGGCCTCTGGTCCCTCTTCGTCCTGACCCTGGCCAGCCTGAACTTCTTCCTGGGCGCCTTCAACCTCCTACCCCTGCTCCCACTCGACGGCGGCCACATGGCAGTGGTCATCTACGAAAAGATCCGCAACCTCTTCCGCGGCCGCAAGGGCCTCCCCGACGGCCCCCCGGTCGACTACCTGAAACTGCTACCCGCTACCTACGTGGTCGTAGTAATAGGCGGCGCCTACATGGTCCTCACCCTGGTCGCCGACATCGTCAACCCGGTCAAGCTCTTCCCCTGACGCACAACGCTTCTGACCGTCTGTGCCATTGATCCTGCGATAGCTGGTGATGTCCGCGGCCGTGGGTAGGGTGTGCTGCGGGGCAGTCGTTGCGCTCAGGCGGGGAGCACTGTCTCCAAAGTTCCTGATGCAGTGGATGTCTCGACATTTACTGTGTTGAGAGAACGGTGTTGGCGTCGTGGATTTGACGCGCGGGGCGAATGCGCCGGTGAGTTCGGCCGCAGTGTCGCTGGTATTGGAGTGGAATTCGGACCGGGAGGTCGACCCGCAGGCATTGCTCCTGGCCGAGAGCGGGAAGATTCGAGGCAACGACGATTTCGTATTCTTCAACGCCCCTCGCCATCCCTCGGGGGCGGTGGTACTGGAAGATGCCGGTCCCGGTCGCGCGACGTTGCGACTGACGCTGACGGCTATCGAACAAGTAGTCAGCAAGGTTGTTATCGCGGGATCGGTTGAGCAGGGCTCGTTCCAGGATGTGGATGGTCTAGTGCTGACGGTGCGCGATGTAGGCGGTGTTCTGCTCCGGTATCCGTTGGTCCGATCCGATCCCGTGACCGCCATGGTGCTCGGCGAGTTCTACCGCCGCAATGGTGAGTGGAAGTTTCGCGCCGTCGGCCAGGGCTGGAGCAGCGGGTTACGAGGTCTGGCAGAAGAGTTCGGCGTCGAAGTGGACGACGAGCCGCCTCCCTCCTCGGCTGCGGTGCCTGTACCAACCTTGCCCCCGGCAGTTCCGGCGTCGGATAAGCCCGCCGGATGGTATTCCCTCCCAGGTGATTCCACGCGCCTGCGTTGGTGGAGCGGTTCGGCATGGACGGAGGACTATCGCCGGACCTTCCCGACCGGCGATCCGGCTATCTGCGCCCGCTGCGGTCGTCCCAAACAGGCTCCGCGGTTCGGCGGCTCGCCCCCGTGTCGCTGGTGCGAAAGCGAGGTCAATGGCCTGCTGGAGTCGTGGCGTTCGCAGGCGTGGGAGGTGCTCATCTCGAGCGGTCCCAGCGGACCGCGCTGGGAGGAACTGTGGGTGATGCTGCGCTTCCGGATGATCAGCGAATCCACCGGCCGCGCTGCCCTGCGCCCCCTCGCCGTTGCTCACCTCGAGCGGGTAGTGGCTTTTGCGTTCGCGGATGGAGAGATCGAGCAGAGCGAACTCGACGACTTCGAGCGAACGGTCACAGCCCTGCAGGCGTCTACCGACCTGAGCATGGCCCGGCATCACATCGAGGGCCTGCGTCAGCGCATGCTGCGCGGCCGATCGCTGACCCAGGTCAAAGTCGGGGACCTCCCTTTGATCGACCGCCCGGGACTGCACCTGGACGCCGGCGAATTGCTGTATGTCGATGTGGCTGCCACCCAGATCAGGTACCTGGCGAGTGGGCCCAAGCAGGCCAGCGGCCGGCTGATCGCCAGCAGCAAGAAGCTCCGCTTCGTCGGAACCGGCGCGGGCACCGAGCTGGCCTGGGCGAAAATGGTTGCCATCCGGCACGAATACGACACCGTCGTCATCGAAGCCAGCAGCGCCCGCGGACAGGGTTCCTACCGGGTGCCGGACGCCGAATATGTTGCAGCAGTTCTCGAGGGTGCGCTCCGAGTGGCCAAGCGTCTGGTCCTGGCTCCAGGTCAGCGCGACTCACGCGCCATCCCGCAGGATGTGAAGTCCCGTGTCTGGCAGCGCGACGGCGGCAGTTGCCAGCAGTGCGGTGACAAACAGTATCTGGAGTTCGACCACGTCATCCCCTGGAGTCAAGGTGGTGCGACCAGCGTCGACAACCTCCAGATCCTGTGCCGTAAGTGCAACCTGCAAAAAGGCGCCCGAATCTGACCCGTTCGGATCTGACAGGTGCTGGATACGGATAAACCGCCGCATATCGACAGCTGAAACTTCGCAAATCGACACTCAAACCCCTCGCAGATCGATACCTTCTCCGCCGCAGATCGATAATTTCGGATACGATGACAGCCATGTCAGCTCGGAATCTGATTGTCAGGCGAGCGTCCAGCGCAGTACGTGAGGCGCTCGGGGACACACGAGTTGTACTCATCAACGGTGCCCGTCAGGTTGGCAAGAGCACCCTTGCCAGAACCGTCGCGGGTGAGCGGGTGGCAGAGTGGCGTGATCTGGACCGCCCGCTCGATAGGGAGTCGGCTGACACTGACCCGATCGGGTTCATCGAATCCGATGACGGTCTGATGGTCATCGATGAGATTCAGCGTGTTCCGGAGCTGTTGCTGGCGATCAAATCCGAAGTGGACGCCGATCCGAGACCAGGCCGGTTCTTGCTGACCGGATCGTCGCGCCTGCTAGGGCTACGCGACCTGCCGGACACACTTGTCGGGCGTATGGAAACGATTGAGCTGTGGCCCTTTTCCCAAGGTGAGATCGACAGCACGCCGGATGAGTTCGTCGATGCGGTTTTTCGGCTGGGCCCGAACATCCGGCACACCTCCGAGGTGACTCGGGCCGAATACTCGGAACGTGTCGTCCGGGGCGGGTTACCAGAGGCCGTGGCACGGACCGATCCACGCCGCAGAGGCCGATTCATCGACAACTATGTCCAGAATCTGATCGATCGTGATGTGCGGCAACTGGTCGAGATCGAGCGTGCGCCACAGTTGGCGACCCTGATTCGACTGCTCGCGGCACGCTCCGGCACGCTCGTGGCGGCCGGCAGTCTGGAGCGTGAACTGGAGCTGTCCCGAGTGACTGTTCAGCGATACATGCGCCTGCTCGAAGAGATCTTCCTGATCAAGCGAATCCCCGGTTGGTCGCGGAATCTCGGTACGCGTGCGACTGCGGCTCCGAAGCTGGTGTTCGTCGATTCCGGAGTGGCCGCTCGCATGCTCGCGGCTGATGCTCACTCGCTTCGCCGCCCGGATGGCCCATTCGGGCTGCTGTTGGAAGGGTTTGTTATTTCGGAGCTGGCGCGGCAACTGACCTGGTCGGAGACGCTCGCTGATCTCTATCACTACCGTGATCAGAACAAGTCCGAGGTGGATATTGTGCTCGAGGATCGGGGTGGGCGCGTTGTGGGAATCGAAGTCAAAGCTGCGTCCACCGTTCGGTCGGAGGACTTTCGGGGTCTGAAGAACCTGGAGCAACGTCTCGGGGAGGACCTTCTTGCGGGGATCGTTCTGTACACGGGCGGTCAAACTCTGCCATTCGGACCGAAACTTCGAGCAGTTCCGCTGAGTGCGCTGTGGCAGGTTTCCAGCTGAGTAATACCGGCTCGCTTGCCGGGTCAGGCCCTCAGCTCATTCAACAGTTGACGGCAGAGGCGGTCTGCGCGGCGGGTGGTTTCGGGCTGGCGGTATTCGGGGGTCAGTGAAAGTACTTGGGCGCAGGCCGTTTCCAGGTCGATCAGGTGGCCGATGGAGACGAAGACCGGTTTGACGTCGGTGCGGGTGCGCAGGGCGCGGCCCACCGGGTCGCCGTCGATGGTGATCTCGGTGGACGAACCGCGCTCCGGGCCGGGCATCTCGTAGTCGCCCCAGGCGTTCTTGGCCACGCCGATCGTCGGGAGTCCGGTCAGCAGACCGATGTGGCAGGCGAAGCCGAAGCGGCGGGGATGGGCCAGGCCCTGGCTGTCGGCGATGAGGAGATCCGGTGTGATGGTGAGGTTTTCAAGAGCTGTCAGGGTGGTGGGGAGTTCCCGGAAGGCCAGCAGGCCGGGGACGTAGGGAAAGTCGGTGGTGCCCCGGGCGGTCGCGATGTCGACGGTCTCCAGGGTTTCGGCGTCGAGCACCACGATGGCGGCGACCACGGTGCCGTCCTCGCTGTAGGCCGAGTCCAGCCCGGCTATCGTGCGGAAATGGGGTGGGCGCGGATTCGCGGTGCTGACCCGGGTGCGCAATCGATCTTGAAGTGCGATCGCCTCCTCCGGGTTGCGAGGCCAGGGATCGGTGTTCGCTACCTTCACAACGCGCAACGTATACCTTCACGCCATCTGCAACGAATAAGAAGGGCAGGCCCCGGCCGATTCCCGGCTGAGCGCCCGGCGCGGGTACCGTTGTCGCCGCCGTCACAGGGCGACCGGTCTCCGAGCCTCGGTAAGCTCGGAACCGGAACGGGTGAGGACAAGACGAAAGCAGGCAACCGATCGTGAGCAGTGCCATCACATTGGGGATGCCGTCCGCACCGGCGGCCGTCCTCGCACCACGGCGTAAGACCCGCCAGTTGATGGTGGGCAAGGTCGGCGTCGGTAGTGAGTTCCCCATCTCGGTGCAGTCCATGACCACCACCAAGACCCACGACATCAATGCGACGCTGCAGCAGATCGCGGAACTGACCGCGTCCGGCTGCGACATCGTGCGTGTGGCCTGTCCCACGCAGGAGGACGCGGAAGCGCTCCCCATCATCGCCAAGAAGTCGAAGATCCCGGTGATCGCCGACATCCACTTCCAGCCCAAGTACATCTTCGCGGCCATCGACGCCGGATGTGCTGCGGTGCGCGTGAATCCGGGCAATATCAAGGAATTCGACGGCCGCGTCAAAGAGGTCGCCAAGGCGGCCGGCGCCGCCGGCATCCCGATCCGCATCGGCGTGAACGCGGGCTCGCTCGACAAGCGCATGATGGAGAAGTACGGCAAGGCCACTCCGGAGGCGCTGGTGGAGTCGGCGCTGTGGGAGGCCGGGCTGTTCGAGGAGCACGGTTTCGGCAATATCAAGATCTCGGTCAAGCACAATGACCCGGTCGTCATGGTCGAGGCCTACCGTCAGCTCGCCGCCGTCTGCGATTACCCGCTGCACCTGGGCGTCACCGAGGCCGGTCCGGCCTTCCAGGGCACCATCAAGTCCGCGGTCGCGTTCGGCGCGCTGCTGTCCGAAGGCATCGGCGATACGATCCGCGTCTCGCTCTCGGCCCCGCCCGCCGAGGAGATCAAGGTCGGTGACCGCATTCTGCAGTCGCTGAACCTGCGTCCCCGCAAGCTCGAGATCGTCTCCTGCCCCTCGTGTGGTCGCGCCCAGGTGGACGTCTACACCCTTGCCGACCAGGTCACCGCCGGTCTGGACGGCCTGGAGGTGCCGCTGCGCGTGGCCGTCATGGGCTGCGTCGTCAACGGTCCCGGTGAGGCGCGCGAGGCCGATCTCGGTGTGGCCTCCGGCAATGGCAAGGGCCAGATCTTCGTCAAGGGCGAGGTCATCAAGACCGTGCCCGAACACCTGATCGTGGAGACCCTGATCGAAGAGGCACTGCGACTGGCCGAGGAGATGGGTGAGGCCGCCGGCAGCGGTTCGCCGGTTGTCAGCGCGGGATAAACGACTGGTCGGCGTGCGGTCCGGCGCAATAGTGCGGCACGTTCTCGGAAATTCTGGCAGGCTGTGAACGTGCGGAGTGTGCTGGAGCCGACTCGCCGGGGCAAAGCCTCCGGCGCTCAACAGCTCGCGAACCGCGATCTGTCACAGGTTTTGCGCGTACTCGACACCGATCCGGTGGCGAGTTGCATGGTCGCGGCGCGGTTGCAGGACTACGGTCTGGATTCGCGCGGCGCCTACGGGGAACTGTGGAGTCGCGGCGGGCCCGAGGCGTCCCTATGTTTCTCGGGCGCGAATCTGGTACCGCTGCGCGGTAATAGAGCCGATCTACGTGCCTTCGCCGAGCGTGCGGTCCGCGGTCCGCGGGTGTGCTCCTCGGTGGTGGGCCGCCGCGAGCTCGCCCTGCCGCTGTGGGAGTTGCTCTCCGATCATTGGGGTCCGGCCCGGGATCTGCGCGCCGATCAACCGCTGCTGGCCATGGAGAAGACGGCCGCCATCGCGCCGGATCTGCGGGTCCGCCGGGTGCGCCCGGAGGAACTGGACCGCTATCTTGTTGCCGCCGTTGCCATGTTCACCGAGGAGATCGGTGTCGATCCCCGCGCCGGAGACGGTGGCCGGGGGTACCGCCGCCGGGTGGCGGGCCTCATCGAATCCGGCCGTGCCTGGGCGCGATTCGAGGACGGCGAGGTGATTTTCAAGGCCGAGGTGGGCGCCATGTCGCGGCGCACCGGCCAGATCCAGGGTGTGTGGGTGCATCCGGAGCATCGCGGGACCGGTGTGGGCACCGCCGGCACGGCTGCGGTGGCGAATGTGGTGGTGGCCTCCGGTCGTACCGCGAGCCTGTATGTGAACTGCTACAACGAGGTTGCGCGCGCCGCGTATGCGAAGGTCGGGTTCCGGCAGATCGCGACATTCGCGACAGTGCTGCTGGATTGACACTGCTGGATTGATGCGCTGTACGAGGTTCGCCACGGACGACAAGTGATCCTCAGCTCTGTGAAGTCTCCCTGAAATCCTTTCCGGCCCAGTGTGTCGCGCATGTTTGCCAGTAGTTGGCTCTACGATCTGTGCCGATGTCCACACGGGTCTTCACCATGCTGATCGCCGCCGCGGTGTCGGTTGCCGCAGTGGGTTGCTCCTCGGGACCGCAGGGTCCCGCGCAGGCCGCCGATGCCTTCCTGTCCGCCTTCGCCGACCACGATGTGCAGGGGGCCGCCGACCTCACCACCCAACCCGAAAAGGCCGGTCCCGCACTGGCTTCCGCCTGGGATCAATTGCAGGCCGAGAAGCTGACGGCCACCTCCGGCGATACCCGGGTCACCGGCGATACCGCGATCGTCGACTACACCTACGAGTGGAAACTGCCCAAGGATCGCGTCTGGAACTACCGCGGACAGCTCCAGATGGGCCGCACCGAGGGCCGCTGGTCGGTGCGCTGGACGTCTGCTGACATCCATCCGCAGCTCGGCAATACCCAGACGCTGCAATTGCGTGCGCTGCCCGCGCCGCGCGCTCGGGTGAACGAGCGCTCGGGCAGTGATGTGCTGGTGCCGGGCGCGATCTACCGCGTCAATTTCACTCGCACCGCCGCCTCCGATCCGGTTGCGGTCTCCAATGCGCTGTCGCGAGCGCTGCAGCAGTTCGATGAGCGGCTCACCGCCGACGCGATTCTCACCGCCGCCCGCAAGGCCGACGGCGTCTACAACGTCGCCGTCCTGTCGGAGTGGGAGTACCAGGAGGTGAGCTCGGAGCTGGTCGGCCTGCCCGGTGTCACCTTCGGCCGCCAGTGGGATCTGGTCCCCACCGACCGGCATTTCGCCCCGGACCTGCTCGCGCAGATTCGCAAGACGGTGATCGACGAGGTGGACGGCAAGGCCGGCTGGAATGTGGTCACCGTCAATTCCAATGGCGCCGATACCGATGTGCTGAAAGAGGTCGATCCGCAAACCTCCCCGTCGTTCTCGCTGAGCGTCGACCGCAATATCCAGAATGCCGCGCAGCACGCCGTGGACGCGCGCGAGGACCAGGCCATGATGGTGGTGATCCAGCCGTCCACCGGTGCGGTGCTGGCCATTGCGCAGAACGCGGCCGCCGATACCGACGGTCCCGTCGCCGCGTCCGGTCTCTACCCGCCGGGTTCCACCTTCAAGACGGTCACGGCCGCCGCCGCCATGAAGGCGGGGCACATCACGCCGGACACGGTGGTGCCGTGTCCGGGCCGGATTGTGGTGGGGGAGCGGACCATTCCCAACTACGACTTCTTCTCACTCGGTGATGTTCCGGTGTCGACCGCCTATGAGCGCTCCTGCAATACCGCGTTCGCGAAGATCGCCTCGGAGCTGTCCGGCGATGATCTGCAGGCGGCCGCGTCGACGCTGGGTCTGGGTCTGGACTATTCGGTCGTCGGCCTGCCGACGGTCTCCGGTTCGGTGCCGCACGACGATGATCTGGTCCAGCGTGCCGAGGACGGCATCGGTCAGGGCAAGGTGCTGGCGAGCCCGTTCGGTATGGCCATGGTGGCGGCCTCGGTGGCGCGCGGTTCGGTGCCGGTGCCGTATCTGATCTCCGGTCATCCGACGCAGGTATCCGGCGATCATCCGGAGCTGTCGGCCGATGTGGTGAACGGATTGCGGCTGATGATGCGCAAGGTGGTGCTCGGCGGTACGGCCGAGCGCATTGCGGATCAGGGTGAGGTCTACGGCAAGACCGGTGAGGCGGAGGTGGACGGCGGTTCGCACGCCTGGTTCATCGGCTACCGCGGGGATATGGCCTTCGCGACGCTGGTGGTGCGCGGCGGCAGTTCCGACAATGCGGTGGCGGTGACCCGCGATATGCTCGCCGCCCTGCCGTCGGGGTACTGAGAGTCACCGGCGGGCTGGGACTTCAGCGGTAGACGGGAACCTGTGCGAGATGGACACAGGCCAGCGGCTGGATTTCCCCCGAGGCCGGATCGGCGATGTAGTGCTGCTGGGCGAGCGTGCGCGCGGCGGGCGGTCCGACGCTGGAGGCGTCGCCGAGGATTTCGGTGACGCCGGCGCCGGCGAGGATCATGCCGGCGGTGGTGATGAGCAAAAGGGCCGAACGCTTCATGGTCCAACTCCCTTGTTTAGGGGGATGAGTGGGCGCCCCGAAAGGTCAGTTTCGGATAACCGGTGCTCATTAGGGTTGGCTGATTGTTTGCCACCGTAAGGAACGGTAATCCGACAGTCCTGTTCGACGCAACCCGCAGGTGTGATCCCGCACACTTATCGAAGTAAAGTGCCGCAGGTCACGAATGGTTGGACGCAATAGAAGTTTTTTCAGTTCTCCCGCTGCATGGTTGATGCCAGATGATGCTGCAGCGGTTGCTCGACCGCCGCCATGCGCAAGGTATAGCTGAGGGTGTCACCGGCCAGCGTGATCGTGCGGCCGAGTGCGGTCACCGCTTTTGCGCTGCTGCTGAGCCCGATCGAGGTGGAGTCCAGTTCGATGCGCAGGCCCTCGTCATCGGCGACGAGACTGCCCTCGCAGATCTCGGTGATGCCGGTCGGATGCGCGAGAATCAATTCGACCCGATCTTCGGGGAGCGCGCGCAGATATCCGGTCTCACTGTGCATGGGACGCCCATCGTCGGCGGCGCGAGTGCGCTGCCGATAGGTGAGGAAGGCGCGGCCGACATGGCCGAAGTGCACTTCCTCCAGATACTCGAAATTATTGATGGTCGGATATTCGCCCTGTCCGCGTCCGCGCCAGGTTCCCAGCAGCGGTGCGAGATGAGCGATATCCGGATGGGGCGCGACGGGTGATTGGGGTTCGAGCACGGCGGCCAGCATAGTGCGCCCCGCAACCTCCGGCGCGCGCTCGACGCGCCGGAGGTTCGGTATTTGGCGAAAGGGGGCTGGATGGGGGGATTGTGTTGTGGCCATTGGGGGTACGAGATTCGGACATCTCGCGCAAAGGGGTCAGCGGCGGCTGGCTCGCCGGTAACCGTAGGCCGCCGGAACCGCGAAAACGATGATCATGCCCAGCGACCAGACGATGGTGAGCAGGAGCGGACGAGCCAGCGCACCGCCCTCCGCGAGCGAGCGCATGGTGTCCACCGCGACGGACATGGGCTGGTTGCGCACCACCGGCTGAATCCAATTCGGATACGCGCCGAGCGGGACGAAGCCGGTGCTGAAGAACATCAGCAGCGACGACAGCAGCGCGACGCCCTCCACCAGTGTGGATTTGGCGGTGAAGACCGCGATCGCGGTGACCATGGTGGCGAAGGCCAATCCGAACAGCACCGGCAACCACAGGAAGGCGAAGGCGGCCAGCGGTCCCTGATGAAATCGGAAGCCCAGCAGCATGGCGAAGCCGATGATCACGACGGTGCCGCAGAAGATGCGGCAGCCCTCGGCCAGAATGCGCGCGGCCAGCCCGGAGCCGCGATGCACCGGCAGCACCCAGAACCGGGCCAGCAGTCCGGCATCGCGTTCGCGCCCGAGCATGACGCCGCTGGCGACGGTGCCCGACAGCGCGCCCACCAGTGTCACCATCGGCACCGATCCGTAGAGGGCGCTGTGGCCGGAGAACTTCTGGATCTGGCTGCCCACAACGATATTGAGCATCATCAGCAGCAGGCACGGGACGATGAGGGTTTCGAGCAGGGTGATGGGGTCGCGTCCCCAGCGCAGCAGTAGCCGCTGGGTCTGAATCCAGGTGTGGCGCAGCAGCGCCGGGGCCGAGGATTCGGGCGGGCGGAGGGTGTCGGCGTCGGTGTGTTCGGCGAGGGTGGCCATGTCACGACCTCTTCATATTCAGCCGGACGGTGCAGATGAGCGAGAACACGATGATCGCGGCCGCCCAGAGCAGCGGCGGTGTCATGAGCGACCAGGTCACCTCGCCCGCATTCCCGCGGGTATCGCCGCCGAGCGCCCGCAGCCCGTAGGCGAATTGCGAAACGGGTTGATTGCGCACGAAAGCCTGTACCCAGTGCGGGAATTGGCTCGCCGGTGCGAGTCCGGTGGAGAGCATGCCCAGGATGAGCGGCGGCAGCACCAGCATCTGGGTGGTGGCCTCCGGACTCTTGGTCACGGTGCCGATGACGTCCGCGCCGATGCTGAAGGCGATGCCGATGAGCATGGCGAAGAGCAGGAATCCAATGGTGTGCGAGGCGGGGCCGTGGAACCGGAAGCCGATCACGTACACACTCACCACGGCGGAGGCGAGCCCCACGAGCATGCGAAAGAGATTGGCGGCCATACGCGCCGCGGTGGGAATGAGCGGATGCATCGGCATGGCATCGAAGCGCCGATCCAGTCCGGAGACCATATCGGTGGCGGCGCGGAAGGCGGCGGAGATGGCGGTGAACGCGGCCGCCTGCAGCATGACGATGGGTGTCATGAACTGCGCATAGGAGCTGAATCCCGTTCCGGCGAACGACATTACGCGATTGAGCGGAATGTAGAAGCTGATGGTGAAGGTGATCGGCGCGAGCACCGCGGTAATGATCTCCCCGGTCGTGATCGCGGGCACGATGAGCCGGATGGTGAGCACCCACCACTGCCGCAGCGTGGCCGGGGTGGCACGGGCGCTGGTGAGCCAGACCGCCGGTGCGGCCGTCGCGGCGGTCACGACTGCGCCTCTTCCGCGATGACCAGTTCGGCCGGATGGCCGGTGAGCTGCAGGAAGACCTCGTCGAGCGAGGGCCGCCGCAGCGCGATATCCACCAATTCCATTCCGGCACTGTCGAGTCGGCGCAGCGCCTCGGCGAGCGTCTTCGCGCCCTCCGGTGCGGGAATCGCCAATCGATCCGAATCCCCGGTCAGGGCAATGCGAGTCGAGTCGGGAATCAGATCGCCGAGGGCTCCGGCAATGGCGGGCAGATCCTCCATGCGCAGCGGCACGATCTCGCAGTAGCTGCCGCCGGTGCGTGCCTTGAGCTCATCGGGCGTGCCGCTGGCGATCACGATTCCGTGGTCGATGACGATGATCCGATCGCAAAGGGCATCAGCCTCCTCCAGATACTGCGTGGTGAGCAGCGTGGTGATGCCGTGCTTGCGGAATCCGCCGACCAGATCCCAGACCCCTTGGCGGCTACGGGGATCGAGCCCGGTGGTGGGTTCGTCGAGGAAGACCACCTCCGGCCGCACCACCAGTCCGCAGGCGATATCGATGCGCCGCCGCATACCGCCGGAGTAGGTGCCGACGCGGCGTTTCGCGGCCGCGGTGAGATCGAATTCGTCGATGAGCTCATCGGCGCGGGCGCGGGCGGCGCGCTTGCGCAACCCCATGAGCCGCCCGAACATGACGAGGTTCTCGTATCCGCTCAAAGCATCGTCGAGCGCGGCGAATTGGCCGGTCAGCATAATGCTGCGGCGCACCTCGGCGGCCTCGGCGACCACATCGTGCCCCGCGACCGAGGCACGCCCGGCATCGGGTGCGATGAGCGTGGAGAGGATATTGACGGTGGTGGTCTTCCCGGCGCCATTGGGTCCGAGAATGCCCAGTACTTCACCGGGCGCGGCGTGGAAGGTGATGCCGCGCAAGGCCTGTACCGCGCCGAAGGATTTCTCGACGCCTTCCACGATGACGCCGTCACCGGCTTCCGACGGCACCGCGCTGCTGGTTGTGGTCATGGTGTCCCTCCGAGGTTTTCGTCGAGGATGCGGGCGATCGCCGCGAGCGCATGGGGTGCGGTCAGTTCCTCGTGAGCGACTTCGATGTCGTGATTGGTGATGTCTCCGGTGATCCACGGCCGCCAGCCGGCGGGCCCGAAGATCTCCGAGGTGTCGACGGTGGCGCTGAAATACAGTGCGTCGCCGTGGAATACCGGCCGCTGATACCCGGTGCGGGTGCGGGCGGAGGCGTTGTAGGAGGCGGCCATGCGCTCGAGGGTGGCGGCGTCGATCAGCGAGATGCCGCCCATGCGCTCGCGAATGAGCTCGGCGGCCTCGTCGGCGGTGGCCTCGGCCGGGACGTCCTCGATGCCGAAGACCTGGCCGAAACTGGCCACGAAGGAACCGGCGGTGAGCCTTTCGATGCTGTCACCGTCGATATCGGTGCTGTCCGCGTCGAGCAGCGTCAGTATGCCGATCCGAGCCCCTGCTTCCTGGAGTTTTGTGGCGACGGCATGTGCGATGAGACCGCCGAAGGACCAGCCGAGCAGATGGTACGGGCCCTCCGGTTGCAGACGCCGGATTTCCTGCACGTAGCGCTCGGCGAAGTCGTCGATGCTCTCGGCATGGGGTGCGCCGGACAGATCCGGAGCCTGCAGACCGTAGATCGGACGGCCGGGGCGCAGGGCATCGGCCAGTCCGAGGTAGGTCCATGCCATACCGGAGGACGGGTGGATGCAGAACAGCGCGGGTTCGTCACCGCCGAGCCGGATGGGCAGCACCACGTCCAGGCCGAGTCCGGGCGGTGAATCCTGTTGTACGGCAGTGAGTGCGGCGCGCGCCTGCTCGGCCACATACCGCGATTCCGCATCGGAGGCCGCCCGGGCCGCCGGGGTGTCGGCGAACCAGGCCGCGGCGGTGAGCGTTTCGACCCACAGCCAGGCCAGAGCGGCGACTTTCGATCGCGGCACCAGCTTTTCGGGGTAGCTGAAACTCGCCTGCAAGCGGTCACCGGCCACCACGGCATTGATCTCGATTTCGGCGGTCACCGGTACATCCGGGTGCTCCGTGGCGTGCAGATCCCCGAATTCGTCGGTGGGCAGCCAGCCGAGTCCCTCCAGCCCGGCCGGAATGTCGGCGGCGGCATAGCGACCCAGATAGTTGAAGCCGATGCGCCCAGGCAAATGCTCCGGCAGTGCTCGCGCGGTCTCCTGATCGAGATAGCGCAGCAGGCTGAAGCCGATGCCCTTGTCCGGCACGGCGAGCAGTTGATGTTTGACCGCGCGAATCGCCTCGCCCATGGCGGGACCGCCCTGCAGCGCATCGTCGATATCGATGCCCGGCAGCCGCAGTTCCACCGGATAGAGACTGGTGAACCAGCCGATGGTGCGGGACAGATCCGCACCGGGCACGATCTCCTGCTGCCGCCCGTGGCCCTCCATGCGGATCAGCACCGAGTCGTCATCGCTGCGAATGCGCCAGTGCCGGACCGCGAGGGCGAGGGTGGCCAGCAGCGCGTCCTCGACACTGCCGCCGAACAGCGCGGGCAGGGTGGTGAGCAGGGCGGTGGTGACCTCGGCGGGTGCTTCGACATCGACCGCGCGCACGGTGCCGATGAGGTCGATCGCGGGATCGAGTTCGCGGCGGCCGATCGGCGGATCCGGGGTGGTGGCGATCGCGCGCCAGTAGTCCAGTTCGGCGGTGCGGGTGGCGCTGCGCGCTTCCTCCTGCAGCGCGTGTGCCCAGCGGCGCATGGAGGTGCCGGTCTCGGACAGCACCGGGGCCGCGCCACCGGAGATCTGAGCCCAGGAGGCGATGAGATCCGGGATCAGGATGCGCCAGGACACACCATCTATGACGAGATGGTGGGCCACCAGGATCAATCTTCCGGAGCGACCGGTCGGTCCTGCCGGATCGAGCCACACCAGCTGCAGCATGACCCCGGCCGCCGGATCGAGCCGCTGGAGTGCCGAATCGAGTTCGGTCGCGGCGTATTCGCGCAGCTCACTGATGCCGGCGGCCTCGAATTCCACCCGATGCAGCAGCGCATCCACATCGACGGCCCCGGGCTCCCGGGTCCGCAGCCGCCAATCCCCGTCCTCGAAACTGAGCTGGGCGCGCAACATATCGTGGTGATCGACCACCGCGCCGACCGTAGCGACGAGCTGTTCGCGGGTGATGCCCGCCGGCATTTCCAGCACGGCGGTCTGCGCGAACCGGCTGAAATCACCGCCGCGCTCGATCATCCACCGCATGATCGGCGTGAGCGGCATATCGCCGACACCCCCGCCGGGCAGCTCCTCCAGGACGACGGCCTCGCCCGCCGCATCCGCGAGCGCGGCCAGCGCGGCGACGGTGCGGTGCTCGAAGATCTGCAGCGGCGTGAGCTCCATCCCGTGCAGTCGAGCCCGCGAGACCAGCTGAATGGCCAGAATGCTGTCCCCGCCGAGCGCGAAGAACGAATCGTGCACACCGACCCGCTCGCGCCCGAGCAGCTCGGCCACCAGTGCGGCCAAGGTGGATTCGGTATCGGTCGTCGGGGCGCGATATTCGGTCTCGGCCTCGAAGATCGGCTGCGGCAGGGCTTTTCGATCGAGCTTGCCCACGGCATTGAGCGGGATGGCGTCGAGCACCACGAACGCCGACGGCACCATATAGCCGGGCAGGTGATCGGCGGCATGGGCGCGCACGGCGGCGATATCGAGCTCCGCATCGTGTGCTGGCAATAGATAGGCGGCCAGCGCGGTGGCTCCGCCCGGTCCCGGAACACCCAGCGTGACAGCGAATTCGACATGGTCGGCGCGGGTCAGCACCGCGTCGATCTCGCCGAGTTCGATGCGCTGGCCGCGCACCTTGACCTGGAAGTCGGTGCGGCCCAGATACTCCAGCCGGGGCGCGGTGAGCGCACCGATCCAGCGCACCAGATCGCCGGTGCGGTACATGCGTTCGCCCGGCTCGCCGTACGGGTCGGCGACAAAGCGGCCCGAGGTCAGGCCGGGGCGCGCGTGGTAACCGCGAGCCAGTGCGGGTCCGGCCAGATAGAGCTCACCCGCGACACCCAGGGGCACCGGCCGCAGCCGCTCATCGAGCACCACGGCGGCCGCACCGCGAATCGGGCGCCCGATGGTGACCTGCCGATCTGCCCGCAGCACATCCGAAGTTGTTGCCCAGATGGTGAATTCGGTCGGTCCGTAGAGGTTCACCAGCATTCGGTCCGCCGCCCAGCGGGCGACCAGATCGGGCCCGATGGCTTCACCGGCGACGGCGAGCACACGCACGCTCGGCACAGCGGCCGGATCCATGGTCGCCAACGCGGAGGGTGTGATCACCAGGTGGGTGACCTGCTGTGCGGCAATGAGTTCCGCGAGCGCGTCACCACCGAACACATCGGGCGGCGCGACCACGGCGGTACCGCCGGCGCCGAACGCCATGAGCGCCTCGAATGCCGAGGCGTCGAAACTCGGTGAGGCGACCTGCAATACCCGCGACTTCGCATTGAGCCCGAGCATATGGTGCTGGGCCCGCACCAGATCGGCGATCCCGCGATGCGAGACCGATACGCCCTTGGGCGTTCCGGTCGATCCGGACGTGTAGATCAGCCAGGCGGGGTGGTCCGGGTGTATCTCGCGATAGGTCTCTTCCCACGGCTCTTTCGCTCGTACCGGAGTGCTCGGCTGGTCCAGTTGCACCCAGCGAATGGTGTCCGGCAGCAGTGGCCGGTGCACGCTGGTGGTCAGTCCGAGCACCGCGCCGGAGTCGGACAGCATGTGGTCGATGCGATCGAGTGGATGGCGCGGGTCGATCGGCAGGAAGGCCGCCCCGGTCCTGGCGGTGGCCAGCAGTGCGATGAGCAGCTCGGCGCTGCGCGAAAGCGCCAGGGCCACCACGGTTTCGACATCGGCTCCCGCGGCCGTGAGCTGGTCCGCCAGCCGGTCGGCGGCGGCTTCGAGTTCGCCGTAGGTGGTGGTCCGGCCGTCGGCCACAATGGCCGGGCGATCGGGGTGGAAGGCCGAGGCGGTTGTGAGAATCTCGGCGAGCGTGCCGGTGCCGCCGGTGCGTGGCCCGCGCAGCGGTACCAGTGCGGCCCGTTCGGCCGTGGCCATGAGATCGATATCGGAGATCCGGATATCGGGATCGGCGGTAATGGCGGTCAGCAACTGCTCCCACCGCGCCACCAATTGTGCGGCGGTGGCCGGATCGAACATATCGGTGGCGTAGGTGAGGGTTCCGTCCAAACCGCCAGGTCCCGCACCGGGATTCGGATCGCGCAGATCGAAGGTCAGATCGAACTGGGAGGTATCCCGGTCGAACGGCTCCACCGTCACCCGCAGTCCCGGGAATTCCAGGGCCGGGGTGTTGAAGTTCTGCAGGGACAGTGATACCTGGAACAGCGGATGGTGCGCCGTGGAGCGCGGCGGATCCAGCACCTGCACCAGGCGTTCGAAGGGCACCTCGGCATTGGCGAAGGCATCGAGGTCCGAAGCCCTTACGGTGGAAAGGAATTCGCGGAAGCCGCGTCCGGTGTCGACCGGTGTGCGCAGGGCCAGGGTATTGACGAACATGCCGACCAGATCGTCCAGTGCGGCCTCACCGCGTCCCGCCACGGCGGTGCCGATCAGGACATCCGGAGTGCCCGCGAGTCGCGAGAGCAGCACCGCCAGCGCGGCGTGCACCACCATGAACAGGCTGGATTCGGTCTCGGCAGCCAAAGCCGTGAGGGCACTGTGTAATTCGGGCCGGATGCTGAACGGCAGGTCGGCGCTGCGCATGCTCTGCACCGCCGGTCGCGGCCGATCGGCGGGCAGTTCCAGTGCGTCCGGCGTCGCGGCCAGCCGCTCCGCCCAGTACCGGATCTGCTGTGCGGCAGCGGAATCGGGATCCTGTTCGTCGCCGAGCAGCTCGCGCTGCCAGATCGAGTAATCCGCGTACTGCACCCGCAGCGGCGGCAGCGCGTGATCCGCTCCGCTGCTGCGGGCCAGGTACGCGGCCATGAGGTCGGTGGCCAGCGGCGCCATGGAGGTGCCGTCGGCGCTGACGTGGTGCACCACCAGCACCACCACATGTGTCTCGGACTCCGGGGTGATCCGGAAGAACCCGATGCGCAGCGGTGATTCCCGGGTCAGATCGAATCCGCTGCCGGTGACCGCCGCGATCCGATCGGCCAGTGCCGCACCGTCTTCGGTCTCGGCAACCCGCAGTTCGGGCGCGGCCGACTCCGCGCCGACCACCACCTGCCGCGGTCCGTCGGCATCGGCCGGATAGATGGTGCGCAGCGTCTCGTGCCGGGTCACCACATCGATGACGGCCTGCCGCAGCGCCGGTACATCCAGTGCGCCGGTGAGCCGCAGCGCGACGGAGATGTTGTAGGCCGCCGACTCCGGATCCAGCCGGTTCATCACCCACATGCGCTGCTGCGCGGGAGAGAGCGGAATCCGGTCGGGCCGAATGCGGGCCGCCAGCATGGGCCTGCCTGTGCCGTCCCCTGCGGGCACCACCCGCGTCGAGAGCTGGGCGACGGTCGGTGCGTCGAACAGATCGCGCAGCGCAATGGTCGCGCCCAGTGCGGAATTCACCCGCGCCACCACCCGGGTCGCGCTGAGCGAATTGCCGCCGAGTTCGAAGAAGGATCGGTCGATACTGACCTTCTCCACTCCGAGCACCTCCGCGAACACCTCGGCGACCGCGGTCTCCACCGCGGTGCGCGGTGCCAGATACCGTTCCAGCAGACTGGCGAAATCCGGTGCGGGCAGGGCATTCCGGTCGAGTTTGCCGACCGGGGTGAGCGGCACCTCATCGAGTTCGATGAGGTAGCTCGGCACCATGTATCCGGGCAGCGCGGCGGCGACGCGGGTGCGCAGCAGTTCGGTATCGAGATCGTGCTCGCCCAGTCCGACCACATACGAGACCAGCACGGTCTGCCCGCCGGGCCCCGGGCAGCCGATGGTGGCCGCATATTCGACCTCGTCGTCCGCGCTCAGCACCGCGTCGATCTCGCCGAGTTCGATCCGCAGGCCGCGAATCTTGACCTGGAAGTCGCTGCGCCCCTGGTATTCCAGCTCGAGCCGGGTCTGCTCGCCCTGCTCGCTCTCTACCCACCGCACCATATCCCCGGTGCGGTACATGCGTGCGCCGGGCGATCCGTACGGATTGGTCACGAAACGTGTTGCGGTGAGCGCGAATCGGTTGAAGTACCCGCGCGCGAGTGCCGGTCCGGTCAGATACAGCTCCCCGGTCGTGCCCACCGGCACCGGTCGCAGCCAGGTGTCGAGCACCATGGCCGCCGCCCCGCGAATGGGCGTGCCGATGGTAATGGCCTCCCCGCTCCGGAGTTCGCCCGGTCCGGTGGCCCAGATGCTGAATTCCGTGGGACCGTACAGGTTCACCATGCGCCGGCCGGGGGCCCACGCCGCCACCAGCTCCGGTCCGGCCGCCTCACCGGCCACCGTCAGATTCCGCAGATCACTGAGCCCGTCCGGATTCATGGTGGCCAGCACCGACGGTGTGATGACCGCATGGGTCACCCGCTCGGTGCGCAGCAGCTCCTCCAGCTCCGGGCCGCCGTACACATCCGGCGGCGAGATGACCAGTCGCCCGCCCATCCCGTGCGCCATGAGCATTTCGTGCACCGAGGCGTCGAAGCTGGGGGAGGCCACCTGCAGCGTGCTGCACTCCTCGTTCAGATCGAGGAAGGTCTCCTGGGAGGACACCAGATTGGCCAGACCGCGATGACTGAGCAGTACGGCCTTGGGTTTACCGGTGGAACCGGAGGTGTAGATGAGATAGGCGATCTGGTTCAGATCGATGGGCCCGCCGCGTTCGGCATCGGTAATGGGCGCGTCCGAGACCGTCATGACCCGGCGAATGGTGTTGAGGTCGTCCAGCAGCAGCCAGTCGATACTGCCCGGCAGCGTTTCGCCGACCGAGCACACCGTCACCCCGATCGGTGCGCGGGAGTCGGTGAGAATGTGCTCGATGCGCTCCACCGGATAGTTGGGATCCAGCGGCAGGAACGCCGCTCCGGTCTTGGCCAGCGCCCACACCGCGACCACCGATTCCACCGACCGGGTCAGCGCCAGTACCACGAAGACCTCGCGGCCGACACCGCGGCGCAGCAGCATCCGGGCGAAGCGATTGGACCAGGCGTCGAGATCGCGATAGGTCATGGTGAGGTTGCCGGAGCTGAGGGCGATCCCGTCCGGCGCGACTCGCGCACCGGCGCCGAGGATTTCGGCCAGCGTGCGCATCGGCACCGGCCCGGCGCCGCGCACCGGCAGCAGAGCCCGCCGCTCGGCCGGATCGCAGTGCTGCAGCTGTGCCACCCGCAGTCCGGGGCGGTTCGCGATCTGCCCGAGCAATTGCGCGAAGCGCTCCAGCAGTCGCCGCGCCTGCGCCTCGGGCAGCTGATCGGTCATGAATTTCACGGTGAGCTGCAGACTTTCGGCGCCGTCCGGTGCGCGCTGCGGAATCACCATGAGGTTCAGGGGATACGGCGTGGCATCGGTGCCGGAGACGTCCAGAATGCGCATGCCGGCGATATCGAGCGCCTGGGACAGGGTCTCCCGATCGATCGGGTAGGACTCGAAAACGGTGAGGGTGTCGAAGAGTTCGGACAGCCCGATCGCCTGATGAATCGCGGCCAGCCCGACATGCTGATGGTCGAGCAGCCGGGTCTGCTCCGATTGCACCCGGGCCAGCAGTTCGGTCACCCGCTCGGCCGGATCCAATCGCACGCGCACCGGCAGGGTATTGATGAAGAGCCCGACCATCTCCTCGATACCGGACAGCTGCGGCGGCCGCCCGGACACGGTCCCGCCGAACACCACATCGGTGCGCCCGGTGACCATGGCCAGCAGCAGTGCCCAGGCGGACTGCACTGCCGTATTGACGGTCGCACCGGCGCCCCGCACGGTCGTCTCCAGCCGCGACAGCGCCTCCGGCCCGAAATCGACTGTCACCATGCCGGATTCGGTACTGGAGATCTCCGCCAGGGACGGGACGGCGCGGGTCGGGGAATCCACGCCCGCGAGGGCTTCGGTCCACGCGGCCAGGGAGGCGGCCTCATCCTGCTCGCCCAGCCAGGCCAGGAATTCGCGATACGAATGCGCGGGCGCCGCGGTGAGTTCGTGCCCGGTGACCGCGGCGAGGTAACCGGCCAGCAGTTCCCGCACCACCAGCGGGGTGGACCAGCCGTCCAGCACCAGATGGTGATTGGTCATGAGCAGCGTGTACGCCTCGGCGTCGGTGCGAATCAGACTCAGCCGCAGCAGCGGCGGGCGGGCGAGATCGAATCTGGTGCCGGCATCGACGGCGATCAGCCGCGTCAGCTCGCGCTGTCGCTCGGCGGCATCCACGATATCGGTGAGATCGACCTGCTGCCAAGGTATTTCGGCGTCACCGGCAACCAGCTGGCGCGGTCCCGCCGCCGTTTCGATGAAGGCCACCCGCAGCACCTCGTGCCGATCGAGAATGCTCTGCGCCGCATTCCGCAGCCGCGCCGCATCCACCCGGCCCGCCAGCGACAGCTGTGTCTGCACCGTGTAACCGTCGGCGGTATCGGTGTCGTACCGGGCATGGAACAGCAGCCCGTACTGCAGCGGCGACAGCGGCCAGACATCGGTGAGCCGCGGATAGTCGCGCTCCCACGCCTCGAGCTGCGGCTGCGTCACGGTGACGAGCGAGAAGTCGGACGGGGTGTGCCCGCCCGCACCGGTCCGGCGGGCATGGTCGGTGAGTGCGGTCAGTGCCGCCGCCCACAGCTCGGCGAAGTCGCGGACCTGGGTCTGCGTGACCAGTCGCGCGGCGTACGCCCAGGTGATTTCCAATCCGGCGTCGGTGTGGAAGGCATTGATGTCCACGGCCGCCGCGAGGGGTGCGTGATCGTCGTGGGTCGCCGCGAAACGGCGTGGCAGCCAGGGGGTTTCGTCGCCGTCCACGGTACTGCCAGCCCCGGTGCGGCCCAAGTAGTTGAAGCTGAGCTGCGGAACGGGTGCTGCCGCCAGCTCGGCGGCCGTCTCCGGATTCAGGTAGCGCAGCATGCCGAACCCGACACCCTTGTCCGGTATGGCGCGCAGCTGCTCCTTGACGGCCTTGAGCGCGGCTCCGGCGGCGGGACCGCCACGGAACGCCTCGTCGAGATCGATCCCCCCGAGATCCAGTGCGACCGGATACACGCTGGTGAACCAGCCGACGGTGCGGGAGATATCCGCGCCGGGCAGGATCGATTCCTCGCGGCCGTGGCCCTCCAGGGTGAGCAGGGTGCGGTGGCTCCTGCGCCACTTGCCGGCCGCGAGAGCGAGGGCGGTGAGCAGGGCGTCATCGGCGCCGCAGTGGAAAAGCTCGGGAATGAGTTCCAGTGCTGCCGAGGTGGTTTCGGCATCTATGGTGGTGCGCAGCTGCTCCATGGTGGCAGCGGTATCGTGCGCGGCATCCAGTGCCCGCGCACCCAGTGCCGGATCGGGTGTCGCCAGCATCTCCTGCCACAGCGGCAATTCCGCTACGCGCTCGCCGGCCTGCTCCTGTTGCGCGTGCGCCCAGCGCCGGAAGGAGGTGCCGATCGGCGCCAGCGTGCCGCCGGAGCAGGCGGTCACCAAGTCGGGCAGCAGAATTCGCCAGGACACCCCATCGGTGACCAGATGGTGCAGCACGATCCACAGCAGCGGATCGCGATCCTCCCGTTCGATGAGTACGAACCGGGCCACCACTCCGGCGGACGGGTCGAGCAGATCCGCGGCGCGCTGCAATTCGACTTCCCCATCGGAATCGGCGGGCGCGCGAACCACCTCGATGAGCGCGCCGGCCTCCACCGAACCGGGCTTGTCGACCAGCCATTCCCATTCGGACCCGGCCTGCTGAGTCAGTGTGCTGCGCAAGAGATCATGCCGGTCGAGCAGGGCCTGCACGGCCGTTCGCAGCTGGGACCGGTCGATATCGCGCGGCAGTCCGATGAGCACCGCCTGGGCGAAGCGCGGCCAGCTGTCGCCCTGATCGAGCATGGCGGCCGCGATCGGAGTCAGTGGCACCCGGCCGATACCGCCGCCGGGCAGCTCCTGCACGACCGGTGCGGTGGCGTCCGTGGCTGCTCTGGCGAGCGCGGCAACTGTCTTGTGCTCGAAGACATCTCGCGCCCGCAGGCCCAATCCGGCGGCCTTGGCGCGCGCCACCAGCTGGATGGCGACAATGCTGTCGCCGCCGAGGGCGAAGAAATTGTCGTCCGCGCCGATGGCGTCGGTACCGAGCACCTCGGCGAATATCGTCGCGAGAGTGCGCTCCCGTTCGCCCTCGGGCGGGCGACCGGTGCGGGTGCGCGCGCCGAACTCCGGCTGCGGCAGCGCCCGCCGATCCACCTTCCCGGCCGGGGTGAGCGGCAGCGAATCAAGGACCATGACCACCGACGGCACCATGTGCGACGGGAGTTGGCGGGCCACAGTGGCTTTCACGGACTCGGCATCGACGGTCGCATCCGGGGCGGGCAGCACATACGACACCAGCGCGATCGCTCCGCCCGGCGTGGTCGCGCCCACCGTGATGGCGGTCGCCACTCCGGCGTGCTGCGCGACCGCCGCATCCACCTCACCGAGTTCGATACGGAACCCGCGCACCTTGACCTGGGTGTCGCCGCGCCCCGCGAATTCGAGCTCGAAGCGCCCGTTGCGCCGCCGCCACCGCACCAGATCTCCGGTGCGATACATACGCTCACCGGCGGCGAAGGGATTCGCGACAAACCGCTCGGCGGTGAATCGGATGCGCTGGTGATAGCCCCGCGCCAATCCGGCTCCGCTCAAATACAACTCACCCGTCACTCCGGGCGGGACCGGTCGCAGCCAGGGATCGAGGACAACCGCGCCGACCCCGCGGGCGGGCGCGCCGATGGTGATCGGTTCACCCGGCGTCAGCGGCGCACTGAGCGTCGCGGTCACGGTGGTCTCGGTCGGCCCGTAGCCATTGAGCACCGTGCGCCCGGCCCAGCGCGCGGGCAGCTCCGGCGGGCAGGAATCGCCGCCGACGACCAGGGTCCGCAATCGCGGCAGCGTCGCCACCTCGAGTGAACCCGCCACGGCCGGAGTCACATTCAAATGCGTGACCTCCAGCGCGCGCAGGACGCGCGCCAGTTCCTCACCCGCGTAGGCGGCGGGCGGCACCACCGCCACGGTCGCTCCCACCGCTAATGCGACCAGCAGCTCCTCCACCGAAATATCGAAACTCGGCGAAACTGCATGCGCCATCACGGCATCCGAGCGCACTCCGAAGGCCGTGCCGGAGCCGGTCACCAGATTGGACAGCCCGCGGTGCGTCACCCCGACGCCCTTGGGCAGTCCGGTGGAACCGGAGGTATAGATGAGATAGGCGAGCTGGTCGATCCGCACCGGTGCGAGCCGGTCGGCATCGGTGACCGGGCCGGAATCGACTGCGGTGAGCGCTGTTTCGGCGGCCTCGTCATCGATGACCAGCCATTGCACCCGATCCGGCAGCGCACTGCGCGCGGCGGCCACGGTCACCCCGGCCACCACCCGGCTGTCGGTGATCATGTGCTCGATGCGATCGGTCGGATATCCGGGATCGATGGGAACGAAGGCCGCACCGGTCCGCGCCACCGCGCACATGGCCAGCACCGACTCCGCCGAGCGCGGGATCGAAATGGCCACGGCCCGTTCGGGTCCCGCGCCGGCGGCGATGAGCAGGCGGGCGAGTCGATTGCTGTACTCGCTGACCTCGCGGTAGGTGAAGGCGGTCCCGTCGGCGCGCATGGCAATCGCGGACGGATCGACCTGTGCGCCGGCGTCGAGAATATCGGGCAGGGTGTGCGGCCGGGTACCGATCCGGCCCTGCGCGGGCGCCAGCTCCCGGCGCTCCGCCGCGGACAGGGCGGTGACCCCGGCGAGCGGCGTGCTCTGCCCGCCCACCAGGAATCGGTGCAGGAACTCCAGGAACCGGGCGTGCAGGGTGGCCAGTTCGGTCTCGTCGTAGCGGTTCGGATTGGCCTGGAAGTCGATATGGGTCTGCTCGCCGCCGGTGCCGGGATAGACATTGACGAACAGATCGTCGATCAGGCCCGAGGTCAGCACGTGCAGCTGTCCGGTCACCCCGCCCAGCCGGATGCGGGTATCGGCCAGCATGAGATTCACCGTCGGGCCGAAGCCGGCGATCTCGTCCATGGCCCAGCCCAGATCGCGGATGATGTCTTCCTGCCGGTACCGCTGCCGCCGCAGTGCGGCCACCAGTTCACCCTGGGTGGCCCGGATCAGCGCACCCACGGTGGCGCCCGGCTGCGGATGCAGGCGCAGCGGCACCACATTGGCGACCATGCCGCCGGAGCGGCGCAGGGCGGCGGTGGTGCGGCCGGAGACCGGCAGGCTCAGCACGATTTCGCCGCTGCCGGTCATGGCGCCGACAAAAGCGGCGAAGGCGGCCACCACCACGGGTGCGGGACTGGTGGACAGTTCGGCGGTGACAGCCGCCAGCGCGGCCGCGGTCTCCGCGGGCAGTGCGCCGCTGAGCAGCCGGGGATGGGCGTCGACCGCTCCCGCGCGGCCGCCGAGCTGCCGTGGTTCGGCCATACCGTCGAGATGTTGTTTCCAGTACTCCCGATCCGCGCCGAGCTTATCCGAGTTCCGGTATGCCACATCGGCTTCCACGATGTGCTGCAGTGGCTCGGCCTTGCCCTCGGGCACTTCCCGCCCGGCGGCGATGGCGTTGTAGAGCTCGGAGGTGCGCTGCAGCATGGTGAGTGCGCCGACGCCGTCGAGCAGGATGTGATGTAGCCGTGAGTACCAGAACCAGCGATCTTCGGCCAGCCGCAGCATGGCCACGGTGCACAGCCGGTCCCGGGTGAGATCCAGCGGTGCGGTGTATTCGGCCCGCATCCAGGCCTGCGCGGCGGCGTCCGGATCGGGTGCACCGCTCAGATCGACGGTGAGAATGCGATCGTCGAGGGTGGTGTCGACGAGTTGCCATGGCAGCTCGTCGATTTCGATGAGGCGCAGATAGCCGGTGCCGAACTCCCGTCCCGCCTGCCGGGCCACCCGGCCGAGCAGGTCCACATCGACCGGGCCGATGAACTCGACGTACTGGGCGATGGAGATGGGGGTGTCACGGGCCAGCTGCTGGGCGAACCAGATGCCACGTTGTGCAGCGGACAGAGCGAAGGCTGAGGTGGCAGAGCTGGAAGCCATGAAACATCCTGCGGGCTGGGGAGATTCGGCGGATCAGGCGGCGGCCGGAAGTGCCGGATGGAGCTCCGCGGCGGTGAGGGGCGCGTCGGAACCGGTCAGGTACTGCACCAGCGTGGAGCGATCGTCGAGCACCAGCCAGCGGCCGGTGTCGGTGTAGTGCTCCAGGCCGGCCTTGGTGGTGATGCCGAAATCGGCCCGCGAAGCGGTGGTTTCGGTGGTGTAGGGCGCCGGGGTGGCGCCGGTCTTGGTGATGGCCAGCCGGGCCACGATCGACTCCAGCTGCGGGGTGTGCACGATGGCGACGTGATCGCCGGGGCGGACGCCGCGACGCAGCAGCATGCGGGCCAGCCGATTGCTCCAGCTGTCCAGTTCGGCCTGGGTCAGTTCGGCATCGGTGGTGGTGGCGGGCGATTCGACCGGCTTGCACATCGGTAATCATCCTCTCGGAGCTGCGGCTGTGTGGTGCTGTTGGCTATGTATCCAACTGTCGCCGCATTCGGCTGCTCCCGACAGCAACCTCAGTGCTGTCGATCACCGCTCCGAGGGTGGTGAGGTGTGCACCCTGGGGTGGGTGGTGGCGCGGTTACTCCAGGTCACGCATGGTGTCCGAGATCATGTCGATGGAATCGCGGGGGCTCAGTGCCATGGCCCGCAGCTGATCGAACATGACGCCGTAGCGGCGGACCTCGGGATGCCCCTCGATCAGTTCGTCGCTCGCGATGCCCTCCACGTACACCAGCTCCGGATCGGCGGGATCCGGAAAGTCCAGCAGCGTAAAGGATCCGAGCATGCCGGGGTGCGCGCCGGCGTCGAAGGGCAGGATCTGCAGGATCACATTGCGCTTCTCGGTGTGGTAGCGCAGCCGTTCGAACTGCTCCCGCATCACCTCCTTGCCGCCCACCAGTCGCCGGATGACGGCCTCGTCCAGCACCACCCACAGCTCCAGCGGATCATCCTTGGTGAGCACCCAGGATCGTTCCTCGCGCGCTCGAATGCGTTGCTCCACCACCTGATCGGAGATCTTGGGCATGGTGGTCTGGTAGACGGCGGTGGCGTAGGCGGCGGTCTGCAGCAGGCCGGGGACGTACGAGGCCTGGAAGAAGCGCGCCGAGAGCGCCTCGGCCTCGAAGTTGATGTACGCGCCGTAGACCTCCGATACCGCGTCCTCGAAGGACCTGGCCATACCGGGCTTGAGCGCGTCCACCAGCAACTGCAAGGCATCTGAACGCTGTGGCTCGGGAATCTCGTAGAGCTCCAGCATGGCCGTCAGGGTGCGGCGCTGTGGCCTGGCCTGTGCGGTCTCGATGCGGTACAGGGTGGTGACGTTGATGCCTGTTTTGGCGCTGACCACCTCTTTGCTGAGTCCGGCTGTTTCACGCATCTCGTGAAGCATCGCCGCGAGTCTGCGCAAACGGACAGTAAGCACAGTTCGCTTGCCCGCCATGACAACCCTTTCGTCTTGCGCACTAGCAAGAACGCACTGTTGCGTTCTTGCATTTGTAAGAGCATGATTCGGCTAGCCTATTCGTGAACAACCGATCCGATGACCGGTATAGCTGATTTCGGAGACCAATCATGTTGGTGCGATTAGTGATGCTGTCAGGTACGTGTGGGGCGACCCGATGACCATGTCGATAGCCAGCGTTCTGCCGACTGCCCCGCAATTACTCTGTGCCTTCCAGGGGCGGCGCTTTCAAGATCGAGTTCTGCTCAGGTCCGCGCACGCTCTGGCCGAGCTGCACGAACGCCGAGCGGAGATCGGGGATTCCCTGCTGGTTGCCGAGATCGATTGCCGGCGCATCGAACTCGTCGACGATATCAATGACTGGGTGGAACAGGAACTGCCACAGCACCGCAGTGGTGCGCTGGTGCACACCGAGAGCCTGGGGGCGGTCGTCGACCGCATGGCCAGGAGCTGGGTGAAAGCCAATCAGGTGATCGATCACGACGGTGCGGGCAGCGATAACACCCATAAACACTGGTACCATCTGGCCGAGTTGGTCGACGGTTACACTGATCTCGTAATCGACGTGGCCGGAGGCCGCATCCGTTTACCAGAACAGTGATTCCAAATGCATTGACACAATTGATGCATTGGTACGGAGCCATTGTCACCAGCGGTGACGTCAACAGCCGTTCAGACGTCGCCCGCCATAAGACGGCGGGCGCAACGGGGCGCCCCGCCCGGTGTGCCGCGTGGTCGACTGGCGCGGCACACCCGCTCCGCCTCTTTCCTTGCCATCCACCGCATCGCTTTCCCTCCATGCCTGAACATGACTTCGCGAAATTGCGAGTGAAATCAGGCATTTCACATTAAATGGACGGAGTTCGATCATGAATGCCGGAGAGACCACGGCCGCTGCGCTGTACAACCAGGCGGTGTCCGGCGCCTTCCGCATGGATACGTCGGTCGCCCGCAAGTGCGCCGCAACCTTCCTGCGATTCGCGGACGCCTTGGACCCCCAAGTGGACCACTCCCGCCGAATCCACACCCTCACCGGCTTCGGCGCCTTCGATTCGTCCCGTCAACTACAGCACGGCTTCGAATCCAAAGCGGCCGAGTTGACCGAAACCTTGACCACCCTGCGAGATTCGGCCCTCCACCTGGCCGCCGCCCACCTCCTCGCCGCCGGCCTCATCCAAACCGCCGACGACACCCACGCCCGCGCCCTCCTGGCTACCGCTGCGGGCCTGTAAAAACTTCAGGCCGATCCCTCCCTGAAGAAATAGCTGGACCGGTGCCGACCATTCGGCACCGGTCCAGCTGCATTTTCTACCGCAATTAAATACCGACCAATTGGTATAAGAAATGCGCATGGCGATATCGGGGAATTGCCTGCACTGCAACATTCTCCGGCCCGCGCGGCGGGGTCTCAGCGCAGGGCCGCGCGGCCCCTCAGGCGGCCCAGGATGATCAGGGCGACGAGGGTTACGGCTACCAGGAGGGTGGTGCTGGCGGCGGCGTTGAAGACCTCGCCGCGGTCGGTGGCGGCGAAGATGCTGACGGGCAGGGTTTTCCAGGTGGCGGGGTAGACCATGATGGTGGCGCCCAGTTCGCCCATGGAGAGGGCTACCGCCAGACCTGCGGCCGCGCCCAGGGCGGGGAGCAGGAGGGGGAGGGTGATGCGGAAGAGGACGCGGGCGGGGCCGGCGCCGAGGGATTCGGCGGCCTGCTGGTAGCCGGGGTCGAGGCGATCCAGGGCGGCGGAGACGCCGCTGAAGGCGTAGGCCAGGACCAGGACGGTATGGGCCAGGATGACAATCCATTTGGTGCCGCCCAGGAGCAGGGGGCGCTCGTTGAAGGCGATCAGCACACCCAGGCCGATGGCTACCGAGGGGACGGCCACCGGGACGTGGAAGACCGCATCGGTGATGCGGCGTAACCACTGTGGGGCCTCGCGGGAGGCCAGGGCGGCCCAGGTGCCGAGCACCAGGGCGAGGAGTCCGGCCAGCAGTGCCGTCTGCAGGCTGACCGACAGGCTGGCCGATTCCTCGCCCGAGAGCACATGGTCGAAATTCGCGAGGCCGAGATGCGACGGCAGCGGGCCGGTCCAGCGCCCGGCCAGCGCGGCGGCGACCACGGTGGCGATCGGGGCCACGAAGACGACGGTGACCACCAGGGCGAATACGCCCAGTACCGCGAGACGTCCGCGGCGAGTCCACACCAGCATGGTCAGCTCTCCTGTCGGGTACTGGTCAGGCGGGCGAAGAGCAGGCGGTAGCCGAGGTACAGCGTCAGCGACAGCAGTACCTGCACCGAGGCCAGCACGGCCGCACCGGGAAGATCGAAGGTGACGATGCCGCGCGTGTAGATCAGCGCGGGCAGCGTGATGACACCCTTGGCGCCGGTGAAGAGCACGATGCCGAATTCGTTGAGCGTCAACAGCAATACCAGGCTGCCGCCCGCGGCGAGTGCGGGCCAGGCTTCCGGCAGCACCACCTGGCGCAGCACCCGCCAGGGTGTCGCGCCGAGGCTGGAGGCCACATCCAACTGCTCCCGGGGCAATTGCGCGAACGCCGCCAGCAGCGGGCGCACCACGAACGGCGTGAAGAAGGTGATCTCGGCGAAGATGATGCCCCACGGCGTGGACAGGAAGTTCAGCGCCGGTTCAGCACTGCCGGTGAGCTTTTCGATCAGCGCGTTCACCGCGCCCGCCGTCCCGTACAGGAAGGTGAAGGCGAGCGTCACCAGGAACGACGGCAGCGTCAGCACGGTGTCGATGAGGCGTCCCACCAGCTGCGAACCCGGAAACGGGATGAAGGCCAGCACGATTGCCAGGAACGTGCCCAGCAGCAGGCATCCGATCGTCGAGGACACCGCGATGGTGACGGTGCGCCACAGCGCATTTCGCACCGACTGCTCGGCCAGCACGCTGGTCCAGGTGCCGGTGCCGCGCCCGCCGCCCTTGGTGGTGGTGGACTCCCACAGCACACGCACGATCGGATACACGGCGATGAACAGCACCACCAGCACCGGCGGCAGCGTCCACAGGATCGGCCGCAGCGAGCGCCGCGGCCCGGCGGACTCCGGAGCCGCAGGGGCGGTGGGAGTTTCGAGTACAGCGGTCACGGCTGTCTCCTATCGCGTGCGGCGGCGACTCCGGTGAAAAGTTCGGACCACACGTCCCCCCTCACGGGACGCGTGGCCGTAGTCGAACGACGGTCACGTGCTGGCGGGCCGGCACCCTCCAGGTCGTTCGAGTCAAGGGGCCGACGGCGCGGCAGTGCGCTCGAATTCATGCCCGCACCCCGGAATCAGCTGCGGCAGAGCCGGTTCCGATGGCGGGCGGGATCAGCACACCGGCCGGGTCGGGGAAGCGCACGCCCACCTCATCACCGGCGGCCAGTTCGGTATGCCCGGGCACCTCGGCGGTGAACTCCACGGGAATACCGGCCACGGTGAGGTGCAGGCGGGTGACCGCACCCTTCCAGACGGCGGCGTTCACGGTGCCGCGCAAGGCGTCCCGCTCGGTGAGCGCGACGATCTGCACGGTGTGCGGGCGTACGCACAGCTGCGCATCGGCATTGGGCACCCAGTCCGGCCGCCCGACGCTCGGCTGCGGCGCTTCCGCCTGCAGCGTGTGCTCGCCGACGGTGACCAGGGCCGCCGTACCGGCGACGTGCCGCACGGTGCAGGGCAGCAGATTCGCGCCGCCCAGGAAGGATGCGGTGAAATCGGTGGAAGGCTGCTGCCACAGCTTGTGCGCGGTATCGATATCGACCAGCCGCGCATCGCGCATGACAGCGATCCGGTCGGCCAGCGCGAGCGCCTCCGCCTGATCATGGGTGACATACAGCATCGCCGTGTCCGGCAATGCCTTTCGCAGCTCCTGCAGCTCACCCAGCATGGACTGCCGCAGCTGCGCGTCCAGCGCCGCGAGCGGCTCGTCGAGCAGCAGCACCTTGGGCCGGATGGCCAGCGCGCGGGCGATCGCCACCCGCTGCTGCTGCCCGCCGGACAGCTCCCGCGGCAGCCGCTTTGCATAGGAACCCATGCCGACCATGTCGAGCGCCTCGGTCACCCGGGCCGCGATCTCGTTGCGCGGCACCTGATGTGCCTTGAGCCCGAAGGCCACATTGTCGTGCACCCGCATATGCGGGAAGAGCGCATAGGACTGCACCACCACTCCGATACCGCGTTTGGCGGGGGAGAGGTCGGTGACATCGCGGCCGCCCAGTCGCACCGCGCCCGAGGTCGGCCGGACGAAGCCGGCCAGGGCCTTGAGCGCGGTGGACTTGCCGGAACCGCTGGGGCCGAGCAGGGCAACCGTTTCTCCCGCGGCGACGCGCAGGTTGAAATCGGCGAGTGCGACGGTGGTTTTACGGCCGCGGCCGTAGGTGACACCGACCCGGTCGAACACGATGGCCGGTTCGATGGCGGCGGCATTCGCCACGGTGGATGTCGTCAACGCGGAAGACATGGTTGCTCCTGGGGTTGATTCAGTTAGCTGCCGGTGGCCTTCGAGTACGCGGCGACATCGGCATCGAGGGAGTCGAGGACCGCGGTCCAATCCGGGTGCAGGACAGTCACATTGCGGACGACCGAGGCCGGGTTCACGGTGCCGGCGGCGGCCGGGGCGGCCTGGACGTCGGTGCGCGCGGAAACGGCCATGGCATCGGGCAGGGTCTTCTGCGTATCAGCGGACAGCAGGAAGTCCATCAGCTTCTTGGCGCCGTCGGAATGCGGAGCGCCCTTGGCCAGACCCATCAGGTACGGCAGCGCGACGGTGCTCTGCTTGCCGTCGGCGGTGGCCGGGAAGAAGACGTTGAACTTGGAGCTGTTGTCCTTGATGGTCGCCAGGTTCATCTGCACATCGCCATTGGCGACCAGCAGCTCACCCTTGTCGACCTTCGCCTGCAGCTTGCCGGTGGAGGAGGACGGGCCGACATTGTTGGCCTGCAGCTTGGTCAGGTAGTCCAGCGCGCCCTGCTTGCCGTAGAGCTGCTGCAGCAGGATCAGCACCGCGGTGCCGTCGCCGGCCTGGCCGGGGGTGGAGTACTGGACCTTGCCCTTGTAATCAGGCTTGAGCAGATCGTCCCAGGTCACGCTGGTGGCATTGACCGACGGGTTGGCGATGAAGCAGAGGTAGTTGCCCGCCAGCGTGACCCACTGACCATTGGCGTCCTTGTCGGCGGCGCCGAAGGCGGCGAGATCGACGCCGCTGTTCTGCAGCAGGCCCGACTTCTCGGCCTTCTGCATGAACGGCGGCAGCGTGACGATGACGTCGGCCTGCGGGTTGGACTGTTCCTTCTCGACCCGGTTGACGACCTCGCCGGAACCGGCCTCGACCAGATTGACCGCGATACCGGTCTGGTCCTTGAACTTCGCGAACTGGGTCTTGTACCAGTCGCCGACACCGTCGGCGGAGTAGACGGTGACCGTCTTGCCACCGCTGGAGTCGCTGCCGGTGCCGCCGCAGGCGGTGAGGCTGAACGCGACCGCGGTGGCGGAGGTGAGGATCAGAGCGGTACGGGCGATGGTGCGTGCGAGGCGGTTGTTCGTATTACGCACGGTGACTGCACTTTCAGTAAATGGACAGAGCCAGTTCGTGGGACGGGGTCGATCGAAGGGGTGTTATTCACTGCATCCGCCGCCCGGTGCGAAATCGCCTCGGGCGGCGGAAACTCAAGCGCGTTCGGCCAGCAGTAGCTGCGCGAACTCGGTGACCGACGGCACCACGTGGGTGGCGCCCGCGGCCCGCAGCTGCTCCTCGTCGTGCGCGCCGGTCAGCGTGCCCGCGACGATCCGGGAGCCGGCGGCCAGGCCGGTGGCGATATCGCTGGTCGTATCGCCCAGCACCGCAACACGATCCACGGCGTCGATGCCCAGTCGCAGCAGGGCGGTGAGCACCATGTCCGGATAGGGGCGGCCGCGTCCGGCATCGGAGGGAGCCAGGGTCAGATCGGCGATATCGTTCCAGCCCAGGGCGTTGAGCAGCTTGTCCTGGGTGCCGCGGCTGAAGCCGGTGGTCAGCGCCACCTTGATGCCGGCCGCCCGCAGTGCCGAAATGGCCTCGGCCGCACCGGGAATCGGGGTGACACCCGCATCGGCGAATTCGGAGTACGCGGTCTCGAAGGCGATATTGGCCTGCTGCGCGCGCTCCTCATCGCCGAGGATGGCGCGGAAGACGGTGATCTTGGACTGACCCATGGTGTCGATCACGTACTGCCGGGCGGCTTCGCGCTCCGGACCCTCGAGCGGAATGCCCGCGACGGTCGCGGCCTGCTCGAAGGCGCGGATGACCAGGCCGTCGTCTTCGACCGTGGTGCCCGCCATATCCAGCACTGCGAGGTCGATCTGCTTGTCGGACAAGGAATTTCCTTACAGTTGACGGAGGTTCAGAGATTGAGCAGGTCGGCGGTCTCTTCGCCGATCGCGGGGCCGAGGGTCATACCGCGCCCACCCGGACCGGTGATCACCCAGACGTTCTCGTCGGCCTGCGCGCGGGTCACGATGGCGCCCGGATCGATGGACTGGCTGTAGACGCCGGCCCAGCGCCGCACGACCTGCGGCAGTTTGCGGCCCAGCAGTTCCTCCGCCACGGCGGTGAGGTGCTCGTAGGGGGCCTCGTCCACATCGAAGGTGAACGGTTCGTCGTATTCGTGGGTGTCACCGATGGTGAGCCCACCGTGCAGGCGCTGCACACACAGCAGCTGCATCTTGTGCTGTGCGGCCGTGAAGGGCTGCGCCTCTTCACGATTGAGCCGATCCAGTTCCGCACCGGCGAAGGCCGGGTAGTAGCGGAAGCTGTCGCCGTCGGCCACGGCGGTGGTGAGCGGTTCGCCGAGCGGAGCGGTCTGCATCATCTGCAGCCGCACCCGGCGCACCGGAATATCGCCGACCAGTTCCCGGGTGAGGCCGGTGTGCGCCGCGCCCGGGCAGACCAGCACCAGATCACCCTCGTGGCGGCGACCGCGATCGTCGAGGACGGCGGTGCCGGTGACGGTGCGCGCCTCGGTGCCGGCGAAGAAGGTGTAGCGCCCGGTGGCCTCCATATAGCGGCGCAGCGCGGGCAAAGCCTGCCGTGACTCCACCGCGGCATCGGTCGAACAGTGTAGTCCGGCAAGGAATTTGCCGCGCAGCGCCGGGTTGACGGCGCGCACGCGCTCCGCGTCCAGCAGTTCGAAACCGCGCTCGGCGGCCGAGGAATCGCGCATGGCGGCCTCGGCCACGGCCAGTTCGGTTTCGGTGCGCACCAGGGTGATCGAGCCCGCGGGCCGGAAGCCCACACCCGGCACCTTGCCGCCGATCTCCTCCCACAGCTGCCGGGAGCGGAGCGTGATCTCCAATTCGCTGGCGCTGCGCCCGGATACCCACACCAGACCGAAGTTGCGGACGGTGGCGCCGCGCGCCTCCGCCTCCCGCTCCAGCTGGACCACTTCGTGGCCGCGTCCGATAGCGGCCAGGGCGTGGGCGGTACCGATGATGCCGCCGCCGATGATGACCAATCGCATGCGACCTATGGTGGCCAATGGTCTAGACCTACGGGTGTTTCGTGTGCAAACGCTAGGTTAACAATTGGTATAGACCAATCGTGGGTATGCTTCAGGGCATGGACACGACGGAAGTCGCCCTTTCCGCCGCCGAGGCGCGCATCCCGAAGTCGTACCGGGTGCGCACCGAGCTGGAGTCGCTACTGGGCGAACTGAACGAGGGTGATCCGCTGCCCTCGGAGCGCGATCTGGCCCTGCGCTGCGGGGTGGCGCGCGAGACCGTGCGGCAGGCGCTGCGGGAGTTGCTGGTGGAGGGCCGCATTCGCCGCCAGGGTCGCGGCACGGTGGTTTCGCGCCCGAAGATGGTGCAGCCCTTGACTCTTCGCTCCTATACCGAAGGCGCGCTGAAGTTCGGGCGCGCGCCCGGCCGTCTGCTGGTCGAGTGGGCCGATATCCCCGCGGACCCCGATACCGCGCAGGATCTGGCCCTCGCTCCCGGCACCCTCGTCATGCATCTGGAGCGAATCCTGCTGGCCGACGGTGAGCGCATCGGCCTCGAGAGCACCTTCATGCCGCTCGAACGCTTTGCCGTGCTCCGGGAGTTCTACAACCCCGAAACCTCGCTGTACGCCGCCACCCGTCAGATGGGCGTCGCCTACGCCTCGGCTACCGAACGCATAGAGACCATGCTGGCCTCCCCGCGCGAGGCAGCGCTGCTGGAATGCACCACCGCGCTGCCCATGCTGCTGCTGCATCGCCGCAGCATCGATACCGACGGCGTCCCGATCGAGCGGGTCCGCTCGCTCTATCGCGGCGATCGCATCGCCTTCCAGGCCAAGCTCACCGACTAGCGATTCCCGGTGCGCACCGGCTGGTGATACCCAGCATGGTCACGATGTGACAGACACGGCTCGGCGGTCGTGGCACGTATCCGTAAGCGACGCTAACCTCGAAATCGGGACAATTACGGCTTTCACCCGTTGCCACGGCGGCAACGGGTAGTTGTCGATCCCACCCACGTTCACTGGGTCTGTGCTCGAAAGGTATTGAAGAACAACGAGTTTGGAGTCAAGACGGTTATGACGACGCCTTCTGCATCTGCGACCACCATGCCCATCCCCCGGAGCGCGCTGCCCGCTGCTCAACCCGGCCGCAGCGCATGGCAACGGGGATCGCTGTGGTGGGACGCGAAATCCGTTCTGGTGACCCGGCCGACCGAGCCGGGCCGTCTCGTCACCATGGCGCACCTGGTCGTTCCCGCCGAATACGGCCGGCTGAACTTCCTGCTCTCCTCCTACGACATCGAAGCCGAACAGCTGGGGCAGGATCGCCGGGTGATGATCCAGCCCGGAGACTGGCGCGGCCGCCCGATGGTCGGCAGTCGCCAGCAGTACGGCAGCGTCCACATCGTCCGGGACGATTTTCTGGTCGAGCGGGCGCACGAAGGCATGCGCATCAAATACGGCGCGCGAAATGCCTTGGCGCGCATGGTCCATCGTTTCAAGCAGGGCACCGCTCCCTACGGCGACCTGGTCGCCTTCGTGGAGGTGCACCCGCACCGCCCGCTCATGATCGAGCCCTGAGCGGGCGATCGCACGGCCATCCGCTGCGGTGGTGTGGCTCAGGCCAGTCTGCCGCCGCCGTCGACGTGCAGCGTGGTGCCCGTCAGAAACGGGTTGGTCAGGGCCAGCAGGGCGGCGGAGGAGATATCGGCGGGGTCGCCCACGCGGCGGGCCGGGTTCTGTGCGGCGACGGTCCGGAAGAACGAGTCCTTGCCGGGGCCGTCCCAGGCGCCGGAATCGATGATGCCGGGGGAGAGGGCATTGACGCGCAGCGGCGCCAGTTCGACCGCGAGTGCCTCGGCCAGGGCGGCGGCGGCCGCATTGGTGGCGGCCATGACCGAGCGCCCGGGAGCCGGTCGCCAGGCGGCGACACCGGAGAACAGCAGGATCGCGCCACCCGGCCGGAAGCTCGGCGCGAGGTGTTTGGCGAGCAGGATCGGGCCGATGACCTTGGCGTCGAACGCGCGGTGGATCGCATCGCGGTCCAATTCGGTGACCGGGCCATTGGCATGGTCTGCGGCCAGTGAGATCAGATAGTCCAGCTCGCCGACGCGTTCGGCCAGCGCATGGATGGACGCTTCGTCGGTCAGATCCACCTCGGGACGGCCGACCGAAATCACCTGGGCGCCCTGCGCTGTCGCGTCGTCCGCGATGCGGCGGGCAATGCCCGACCCGGCGCCGATGATGACCAGTTTCTTGTCTTGCAATGTTGTCATGCCCGGTTCAAGCGGGGACCGAAGGTGAATCATCCCTTCGTGAACCGAATGTTTTCTATCTCTGCCATAGAATGTGCGAATGCCCACCCTCCGCGCACTGGAATGCCTGATCGCCGTCCTGGATGCCGGATCGATCACCGATGCCGCGGCGGTACTGCATATGTCGCAGCCGGCGCTGTCACATCAGCTCGCGGCGCTGGAACGGGAGATCGGCGCACCGGTGGTGGAACGGCTGCCGCGCGGCGTGCGCGCGACCGGGATCGGACGGGTGATCGAGGCTGATGCCAGAGCCGCATTGGCCGCGGCCGACCGGGTTGTCGGCGGCGGCCGGGCGGCGGCCCGCGGGGAGGGCGGTCAATTACGGCTGGCCTGTGCGGAAAGCCTGACCGCGAGTCTGCTGGCGCCGGTGCTGCGAACCTGGTTGCGGCACAAGCGCGCACCGGAGGTGATTCTCACCGAGGCCGCCAGCGCCGACGACCTCGCGCACATCGTCGAATCGGGACGGGCCGATCTCGCGTTCGGCCCGCGCCCGGACCGCTGGGCGGGGCAGGTCGCGCTCATCGGCACGGAGGAGATCGTGGCCGTCCTCCCCGCCGATCATGTGCTGTCCCAACGGAAGCAGCTGAGCTTCGGCGACCTGCGTGATCAACCGGTGGTGCACTACCACCGCGATCATGGACTCGCCGGTTGGCTCGATGCCGAGGCCGCCCGCCACGACAGCACCCTCGATGCCGTCATGCGCACCCGGAATGCCACCACCGCAGCCCAACTCGCCGTGGCGGGACTCGGCATCGCATTGGTTCCCACCACCGCGATCACGGGCGCGGTACCCAGTGTCGTGAAACGCCTGCGCCCCAGCCTGTCCCGGGACCTGGTCTGCCTCATCGGCACTCCGAGCGATGCCGCCATCAGCCGCTTCGCCGCCGATATGGTCGCACGTGGAGTGCCGGTGAACGCCACGCTCGCAGCAAGACTGGGCTGATACCGGCGTCGGCGGGGCTGATCAGGCGACGGCGGTTCGAGCGGGGACGGGCAGACCGGCCGGGGTGGTGTCGAGCCAGTCGAAGATGCGCTGGTGGGTCAGGAGCATGGCGCCCATATGGCAGTGCTCGCCCGCGCCTTCGGCCTCGGTGCCGGTGATCAGATCCTTCGGGCAGGTCAGGGCCGCATAGACGCGCTGGGCTTCGCCACGGAAGAACTGGTCGTTCTCGGCGTCGAGAACCAGTGTGGGGCACTGGATTTCGGTGATCACATCGGCGAGGGTGTAATCCGCGGTGCGGCGGATGTAGTCGGCGGGCGAGGCGGCGCCGAAGGTCCACGGGCCATTGCGCAGCGCCCAGCGGACGGTGGTGTCGAAGGCCATGATCATCGCGGCCACGTGATCGGCCTCCTCATCGCGACCGGCGGCAATCCACTCCGACAGGAACGGCGGGAGAATGCGCTGGTGGACGCCGTGATAGTCGAAGAGGCCGTCATCGAGAATCAGTGCGGCCACGCGGTGTTCGAAGGCCGCGGCCCGAGCCGCCAGGAAGCCGCCGAGGCTGTAGCCGAACAGTGCGATCCGGTCCGGGTCGATCTCCGGCACGGTGAGCGCGAAATCCACGACCGGGGTGATGACCGCTTCCCAGTCGGGCCGGAACGGCAACCCCTGCTCACGAATCACCGCACCCTGGCCGGGTCCGTCGAAAGCCAATACCTGATAGCCGCGGGCCAGCGCGCCGGCGGCCAGCGCGAAGTAGGACTCCTCCAGCGTGGAATCGAATCCGCTGTTGAAGATGACGGTCGGGCGGGGCGTCCCGGAGTCGTCGACCAGGTACAGGTAGCCCGGAAGTGTGGTGTCCGCGTAGGGAATCGACACCGATCGCACCGGGGTGTCCATCAGTTCTGCTGCCTGCGAGAAGGTTTCGCGCGACAGCCGGGAGAGTTCGCGGGCCTGCGGATCGTCGGCCGGATGGTCGCGGCGGTAGAACTCGGCGGTGCGGTAGTAGTTCGACGCGCGCAGCAGCGCCTCGCGGGCGCTGACCCGGCGGCCCGCCGCGGCGCATGTCGACCCGATGCCGTGCACCCGCCGAGCGGTGGCCTCCCACTCGCGCAGCCAGGCCGCCTCGTCGCCGTCGGTTATCCGGCTCGCGGTCGACACCACCTCGCCGAGTTCGGCTCCGCCGTAGCAGGCGAATCCGGCCGCGCGCAGCGTCTCGAAGGAGAAGGACTCGTCGTCGAATAGGAATTTCATGGCCTCGACCTCTCGATTTACGTCGATACGACACCGTTTCGTCGTATGAGAAATACGGTAACCGCACCCACGACGAAACGCAACCGTTTCGTCGTTGCTAGAGTCAGGGTCATGACCGACGACTCCAGCCCGCGCACCCGCAAACCCGCGGGCGCGGCCGTGATGCAACCGCAGGTGACCGCGGCCATCCGCACCGCCGCCTTCGAGGAATTGGCCGACGTCGGCTACGGCAAGCTGTCCATGGAGGCGGTCGCCCGCCGCGCGGGCGTCAGCAAACCGACCCTCTACCGCCGCTGGCCCGGCAAGGAGCAATTGGTGCTGTCGCTGGTCGCGGAGGTGGCGGTGGACGCCGCCGACACCCCCGATACGGGCAGCCTGCGCGGCGACATACGCGCCTTCCTGGAGGTTGCGGCGGCGGGCCTGACCCACCCCCTCGCGTCTCGGATCATTCCGGACCTGCTCGCACAGGCAATGCGCACGCCAGCCCTCGCCATGGCTCTGCAAACCGGCGTCGGTGAGGGCCGTCGCGTCAAGGTCGTCGCACTGCTGGAACGCGCCATCGACCGGGGCGAACTTCCCGCCGACGTGAATCTCGAACTGGCCCTGGATTTCCTGCTGGCCCCACTCTTCTGGCGCGCTCTGCGCGGCGGCGATCCGACCACTCCCGAATACCTCGACGAATTGACGGACATGCTGCTCGCTGCTTTGGGGGCCACCCCGCAGACATGAGAAACGGATGGGCTCCCGATGGTGATCGAGGACCCATCCGTCGAATGTTTCGTGCCATTCAGCTGATTCGTGCGATTCATCGCACCTGCGGGGCCACCTTCTCGCCGAGCAGTTCGATATTGCGGAGCACCTTGTCGTGCGGGAGGGTGCCGACGCTCGTGTGCAGCATGAAGCGGTCGAGGCCGAGAGTGTCTCGGACATCGGCGATCTTGCTTGCCACGTGGTCGGGCGTGCCGACGAAGAGCGAGCCGCTCCGTGAGCGCAGACCTGCGAATTGCTCGCGGGTCATCGGTCCCCAGCCCCGTTCGCGGCCGATGCCGGTCATGGCGCGGGCGTAGGGCGCGTAGAAGTCCGCGACCGCCTGCTCATCGGTGTCGGCCACATACCCGTGGGCGTGCACCGCGATCGGCTGCGGTTCCTGACCGCCCTCCTCCAGTGCCCGGTGGTACAGGTCCACCAGCGGCTTGAAGCGCGCGGGCTCGCCGCCGATGATGGCGATCGCCAGCGGCAGGCCGAGAAGCCCTGCGCGGATGACGGATTCGGGGCTGCCGCCGACGGCGATCCAGACCGGCAGCGGACGGTTCTCGGTGCGCGGGTAGACGATGGCGTCCGTCAGCGGTGCGCGGAACTTGCCGGACCAGGTGAGCGGACCCTCCTCGCGGATCTTCAGCAGCAGTGCCAGCTTCTCCTCGAAGAGTTCGTCGTAGTCGGCCAGGTCGTAGCCGAACAGCGGGAAGGATTCGATGAAGGAGCCGCGGCCGGCCATGAGTTCGGCGCGGCCGTTCGACAGCCCGTCCAAGGTCGAGAAATCCTGGTACACGCGTACCGGATCATCGGAGCTCAATACCGTCACCGCGCTGGTGAGCTGAATCCGCTCGGTGCGCGAGGCGATGGCCGCCAGCACCATGGCGGGCGAGGAGGCGGCGAAATCCTTGCGATGGTGTTCACCCACGCCGTAGACGTCGAGCCCGGCGGCCTCGGTGGCCACGGCCTCCTCGACGACCTGGCGCAGCCGCTCACCTGCGGTGGGCACCGGCCCGTCGCCGCCGACGGGATGAGTCTCGGCGAATGTCGTCAGTCCCAATTCCACGGCTCTACGCCCCTTCCGAATTTGTTTCCAAGTCAACCTAAAGCTTAAACGGACCGTAGTCCGGAAACATTCCGCGCTTGTCCGGGCGGGTTCATCGCCGGGACTTCCGCGCTGGACGCGAGCCGCCCGCATCGGGCGGATAGTCTTGTTCCATGTCAGTGCGCACCCGCCAACCCCTCGTTCCCGGCACCCAGTCGCCCATCCGCGAGGTGCCGAAATCCATCGAGCGGCCCGAGTACGTATGGAAGAAGACCGCCAACGAGGGCCATGAGCCCTGGGTGCAGACGCCGGAGACCATCGAGGCCATGCGGGTGGCGAGCAAGCTCGCCGCGCAGGCGCTCGAGGCGGCGGGCAAGGCGGTCGCTCCCGGCGTCACCACCGATGAGCTGGACCGCATCGTGCACGAATACCTCATCGACAATGGCGCGTACCCGTCGACGTTGGGCTACAAGGGCTTTCCCAAGTCCTGCTGCACCTCGCTGAACGAGGTCATCTGCCACGGCATCCCCGACTCGACCGTCATCGAGGACGGTGACATCGTCAATATCGATGTCACCGCCTACATCGGCGGTGTGCACGGCGATACCAACAAGACCTACTTCGCCGGCGATGTCGACGAGGAGGCGCGCCTGCTGGTCGAGCGCACCGAAGAGGCCACCATGCGCGCCATCAAGGCCGTGCGGCCGGGCCGGGCGCTCAATGTGATCGGCCGCGTCATCGAGTCCTATGCCAATCGCTTCGACTACGGCGTGGTGCGCGATTTCACCGGCCACGGCGTCGGCCCGACCTTCCACAGCGGCCTGGTGATCCTGCATTACGATCAGCCCGCCGTGGAGTCCACGATCGAAACCGGCATGACCTTCACCATCGAGCCCATGATCAATCTGGGCGGCATCGACTACGAGATCTGGCCCGACGGCTGGACCGTGGTCACCAAGGACCGTAAGTGGACCGCCCAGTTCGAGCACACGCTCGTGGTGAACGAGAACGGCGCGGAGATCCTGACTCTCCCGTGAAAGGTGCGCTGCTGATCGCGGGCACCACCTCCGACGCCGGGAAAAGCGTTGTGGTGGCGGGGCTTTGCCGCATGCTGGCCCGGCGCGGCGTGCGCGTGGCCCCGTTCAAGGCGCAGAACATGTCCAATAATTCCGTCGTCACGCTGGACGGCGGGGAGATCGGGCGGGCGCAGGCCTTGCAGGCGCGCGCCTGTGGACTCGAGCCGAGCGTGCGGTTCAATCCGGTGCTGCTGAAGCCCGGTAGCGATCGGCGCTCGCAGCTCGTGGTGCGCGGACGGGCGGTGGATACCGTCGGGGCGAAGGACTACTTCCGGCATCGCACCGAATTGCGCGCGGTGGTCGCCGAGGAATTGGCTTCGCTGCGTGCGGAATTCGATGTGGTGATCTGCGAGGGCGCCGGATCGCCCGCCGAGATCAATCTTCGGGCAACGGATCTGGCGAATATGGGTTTGGCGCGCGCCGCCGGGCTGCCGGTCCTGCTGGTCGGCGATATCGATCGCGGAGGAGTGCTGGCGCATCTGTTCGGCACCGTCGCGATCCTGGAACCCGAAGACCAGCAACTGATCTCCGGCTACATCATCAACAAGTTCCGCGGCGATGTGGACCTGCTGCGCCCCGGCATCGATCAGCTCACCGAACTCACCGGCCGCCCCACCCTCGGTGTCATCCCCTTCGCCGAGGATCTCTGGATCGACGCCGAGGACTCACTGAGCACCATTGCCGACGCCCCGGTCGGCCGCTCCCGGCCGCCGCTGGGCAAGGACTGGCTGACCGTCGCCGCCATCCGCCTGCCCCGGATTTCGAACTCCACCGATATCGAGGCCCTGGCCTGCGAGCCCGGCGTCTCGGTCCGCTGGGTCACCGACCCTTCACGACTGGCCGGAGCCGACCTGGTGGTGCTGCCCGGCAGCAAATCCACCGTGAGCGACCTGGAGTGGTTGCGCCGCACCGGAATCGCCGCCGCCCTGCAAGCCCGCGCGGCCACGGGCGGCCCCATTCTCGGCATCTGCGGCGGCTACCAAATGCTCGGCCGCACCATCGAAGATCGTGTCGAATCCACCGCAGGCACCGTCGAGGGCCTGGGCCTGCTCGATCTCGAGATCGAATTCCACGACCCGAAGGTGCTGCGCCGCAGCGCGGGTCACGCGCCGGGGTATGCGAGCGCCGCGGATGTCCCCGGCGATAGCCGTGCCGCGGCGGATGAGGGTATCGCCATACTCCGTCCCGGCCGTGCTCCGGGTATCCCGGTGCACGGCTACGAGATTCATCACGGCCGGGTTCGTGCCACGGGTGATCGACCCTGGCTGGACTTGAACGGCGCACCCGAAGGCAGTGTGCGCGACGCCATCTGGGGTACGCACCTGCACGGTGCCCTCGAATCCGACGAATTCCGCCGCGCCTGGCTGCGCGAGGTCGCCGATCGTGCTGGTCGGTCCGATTTCCTTGTGGCCGACAATGTTTCGGTGGATCAGGTGCGTACGACCCAGCTCGACCTGCTTGCCGACCTCATGGAGAAGTATCTCGATCTCGCGGCTCTGGAGCGCCTGATCGATGCGAGCGCGCCCGCGAATCTGCCGACCCTCACAACGACTCGGTGATTTTCATGAACGATCGGCATTTCTGCGTCCCGATAGTGATGCCGGTCACAGCAATCGGGGCGACTCGCGTTCGGGACTTTCGCGCGCCCTGTAGCGTAATTCGTTATGGAATCTAGGCGGATCACGGTCGGTGACCGCGTATGGGCCGTGCGGGTCGGAGGCACCGAATCTCGTCACCACGTGCTCCTGCTCCCCGATGCGGGCGATCCGGCCGACGTATACGACGGGGTCTGTGAACGACTGCAGACCTCGGACCTGCGCACCATCGTCATCGAACCGGCGGATGGGCTCGACAGCGCGGCGGTCTTCGGCATCCTCGACGAACTGAAGGTGCCGTGGGCGAATCTGGTCGGCAGCGGTAGCGGCGCCGACCTGGCCTGGCAGCTCGCGGCTCGCGGTTTCGGCCGCTTCATGAGCCTCATCGCAGCAGGTAGCGGTCATCCCGCGGCCCCGGGTGCGGACGGGGCGATCGCCGACGCCACCTGCCCGCCGGTCGAGATACCGACCACCCTGCTCGCCACCAAGCGCCTGCCGCGCCCGGCGGCCGAGGCCTCCGGGCGCTACGTCTACGGCGAATTCCGGCTCGTCCCCGTGGACGTCACGGATGTGGCCGCCGAAGCGGGCCACGAACTCGCCACCGAGATCGTGCTACGCACCAGCTTCTGGTGATGTAGCCAGCCACTCCAGCCAGGAATCGAGCTCCTTGAACGCCTGGGTGCGCGGCTTTTCCGACGACAGGAACACGTCGTGCCGCGCACCTTCGATCGGCACGATGTTGGTGCGCTCGCCCAGGCAGCCCGACCAGCGCTGAATCTGCTTCACATCCAGCACCACATCCGCCACATCGGCGGCCGGACCGTACTTGCTCATGAAGCGGGTCAGCTTCGACCGCAGCACCAGCGCGGGCACTCCGATATCGAGCCCGCGGTGCACCCGCAGATGTCCGCGCCGGATGGCGCGCAGCCAGCCCGCGTGAATGGGGAAGCCGGTCAACGGCTTCCAGTCCAGGTTGTAATCCCACTCACCGGATGCGGTGCGGTGCAGGCTGTCTCCGTAGGTGGAGATCTTGCCGAGCGGCAGCTGCGCCATGGCGCTCAGGCGCCCGATGCCCTGCAGCAGCGCGGTGCTGAGCGGATTGCGGTAGTACGAGGGGCCCTGCAGATCGAACCACGGGCTGTTGAGCACCAGGCCGGTAATGCCCTGTGCGCGAGCGCCTCCCGTGGCCTGCAGCCGGTTCAGCCACAGTGAGGTGACCAGCCCGCCCGTCGAATGCCCCATGACGAGCACCGGCAGCCCGGTCTCCTCGCGAATGATGCGCAGCGAGCGGTTCAGCTCCACGTCGTAGAGCGCGAGATCGGTCACGAAGTGCGGCGTCTGCCCCGCGCGGGTGGAGCGCCCGCACTTGCGCAGATCGAGCGCGTAGAAGGCGAATCCCTGCGCGGCCAGGTGCTCGGACAGATGCTCTTGGAAGAAGTAGTCGGTGAACCCGTGCACGAACAACACGGCGCTGGTGGCGACCGGCTGATCGCCGGGCGTATAGCGGACCAGCGTGGCGAAGGCGTCGCCCTCGCCGTCGGGATCCGGGCCCAGCGGCAGCGTGCGCTGCTGATAGTCCGGCCCGAGCACATCGGGCTGCCACGCGCCCGTGGCCTGGGTCGGAGCGGATGAGGCGGCGGTGGATGACGTATCAGAGGTCACCTGCTCAAGATAATCCCCGGCGGGCGGAAAGGGAGCTTGGAGGTATCTCTCACAATTGGGCTTTTCGTTGCTGGATTTCGGCGTGTCCAGGGGCACAATCGAACCTAGGTGAACGACGGGTAACCTAACTGCCGCTGGGTTGCCTCACACAGACAAGGAAGTCGATCAACACCGTGTCGAACGCTGCCACGATTGAAAAGACCGATGTAGTCCTCATCGGTGCCGGCATCATGAGTGCCACCCTCGGTGCATTGCTTCGACAGGTGCAACCGGACTGGACCATCTCGCTCTTCGAGCGGCTCGACGCCGCCGCGGCCGAGTCGAGTGACCCCTGGAACAACGCGGGCACCGGCCACTCGGCCCTGTGCGAGTTGAACTACACGCCGCGCAATGCCGACGGCTCGGTGGAGATCACCAAGGCCATCGACATCAATGAGCGGTTCCAGGTCTCGCGCCAGTTCTGGTCGTATTCCGCGGAGAACGGCGTTCTCGCCGATCCGTCGAACTTCATCAACCACGTACCGCACGTGAGCTTCACGCACGGTGCGGACGGAGTGGAGTACCTGCGCAAGCGCCAGGACGCGCTGTCGCGGCACCCGCTCTTCGAGGGCATGGAGTTCATCGACGATGCCGACGAGTTCGCGCGCCGACTACCGCTCATGTCGAAGGGCCGGGATTTCTCCGATCCGGTCGCGCTGAACTGGACCGACTACGGCACCGATATCGACTTCGGCGAGCTCACCAAGGAGCTGCTGGCCTACCTCGGCGCTTCGGGTGCGGATATCGCCTTCGGTCACGAGGTCAAGAACCTGACCAAGCAGTCGGACGGCTCCTGGCTGGTGAAGGTGCGCAATCTGCGCACCCGCAAGACCCGGGTCATCAACGCCAAGTTCGTGTTCGTCGGCGCGGGTGGCGGCGCACTGCCGCTGCTGCAGAAGTCCGGCATCAAGGAGATCGCCGGATTCGGCGGCTTCCCGGTGTCCGGCCTGTTCCTGCGCTGCAAGAACCCCGAGCTCATCAAGCAGCACGAGGCCAAGGTCTACGGCCAGGCTTCGGTCGGCGCGCCGCCGATGTCGGTGCCGCACTTGGACACTCGTGTCATCAATGGTGAGCGCGGCCTGCTCTTCGGCCCGTACGCGGGCTGGACGCCGAAGTTCCTGAAGGACGGCAAGAACACCGACCTGTTCAAGTCGGTGAAGCCGAACAACCTGTTCTCCATGCTGGGTGTCGGCGTCACCGAGATGGGTCTGGTGCAGTACCTGGTCGGCGAGCTGCTCAAGTCGCAGTCCGGGCGGGTCGAGGCGATGGAGGAGTTCCTCCCGCGCGCCGACGGCAGTGACTGGGATCTGATCATCGCCGGTCAGCGCGTGCAGGTCATCCGCCGCAAGGGTGCGGGCGGTGTGCTCGAACTCGGTACCGCGGTCGTCGCGGCCGAGGACGGCACCATCGCCGGTCTGCTGGGTGCGTCCCCGGGTGCGTCCACCTGTGTCAGCGCCATGCTCGACGTCATGAAGCGGTGCTTCCCGGGCGAATTCGCTTCGTGGGAGCCGAAACTCAAGGAAATGGTGCCGTCCCTGGGCGTCAAGCTCTCGGAGAACCAGGCGCTCTACCGCGAGGTCTGGGAGTGGTCCAACAAGGCGCTGCGCCTGGATCACGACAAGACGCCGAAGCATTCCGGGGTCACATCTCACGCGTAGTTGTGGCATTGCACGCGTAGGTGTGATAGCAACAATCGATGATGTCAACGGTTGCTCTCAAACGGTCATGGGCCCTGGATCTGGACACCAAGACTCTGTACAGGCTGTTGAAACTTCGTGTCGAAGTGTTTGTCGTCGAGCAGAAATGCGCATACCCGGAGCTCGACGGTCTGGACCTGCTTCCGGAAACACGACATTTCTGGCTCGACGACGAGGGTGAGGTCATTTGCACCCTCCGGCTGCTCGAAGAGCACGATGACGGCGTGAAGTCCTTCCGGATCGGGCGCCTGTGCACCACCCCGCCCGCGCGCGGCCACGGCTACACCACCCGCCTGCTGCAGGCGGCCCTGGCCGAGACCGGCACGGGCGCCACCGTGCGCCTGAACGCGCAGACCTACCTGGTCGATATGTACACCAAGCACGGATTCAAGGTGGACGGCGAGGAATACATCGAGGACGGAATACCGCACCTGCCGATGCGCCGAGGCTGACGTGATCCCCGCAACCGAATCGGTTGCGGGGATTCCTTTTTCAGGGGCTGACGGTGCTGTCCCTGCCTGTTGCGCCTATCTGCCGCCTCCCGGGTCCGAGTCTCCGGCTCCGTCTGCAGGCTCCGGCCGCCGCGTCCGTGCGCTGTCTGCCGCATCGCATCCGCTCGGTGCCGCCTGCATCGCCTGGGCCGCAGGTGGTCGCATACGCCGCTGCCGGGTGGGCCGATCTAGGTGACTGCTCGCTCGTGGACCGGCCGGGGTACCTCCAGGCTGCGCACGCGGCGCGCATAGAGTTGACGGCGTGTCCGTCTCCTCTGTGGCTTACTCCGAATCCGAGCGCGCGGTCTCCGATGTCGAGGCCGGGTTTCCGTTCTCGGCGGTGGTCGGGCAGGAGCGGTTGCAGTTGGCGCTGATTCTCTGCGCGGTGCATCCCGGAATCGGCGGGGTGCTGGTGCGCGGGGAGAAGGGGACCGCGAAGTCGACCGTGGTGCGCGCGCTGGCGCAATTGCTGCCGCCTGTGGTCGACGAGAGCGGCGCGCGGCCCGCCCGGCTGGTGGAATTGCCCGTGGGCGCCACCGAGGACCGTGTGGTCGGATCCCTGGATCTGGAACGGGTGCTGCGCGACGGCGAACAGGCGTTCAAGCCGGGGCTGCTCGCGGCGGCCCACCACGGAGTGCTCTACGTAGACGAAGTGAATCTGCTGCACGACCATCTGGTGGATGTGCTGCTCGATGCCGCCGCCATGGGGCGCGTGCATATCGAGCGGGACGGCGTCTCGCACTCGCATCCGGCGCGCTTCGTGCTCGTGGGCACCATGAATCCCGAAGAGGGCGAACTGCGGCCGCAGCTGCTGGACCGGTTCGGCCTGACCGTGGATGTGGTCGCCTCCCGCAATGTGGATGTGCGTATGTCGGTGGTGCGCCGCCGGCTCGATTACGAGGCCGATCCGGCCGGATTCGCCGCCGGTTATGCCGGCGCCGATCGTGAAGTGGCCGAACGCATTCTGACCGCCCGGGACCGGATCGGCGAGGTCACGCTGGACAATGTCGAACTGCGCCGGATTGCCGCACTGTGCGCCAGCTTCGATGTGGACGGTATGCGCGCGGATCTGGTTGTCGCCCGCACCGCGACCGCGCACGCCGCCTGGCGTGGCAGCGCCGCGGTGACCGAGGAGGACGTTCGGATCGCGGCGGAACTCGCACTGCCGCACCGCCGTCGGCGAGATCCGTTCGACGAACCCGGGATCAGTGAAGAGCAACTCGACGAGGCTATGGAGCAGGCGGCCGATGAGGCGAACCGTGAGACGCAGGACGGCGGTGCCGACGACCTGGGAAAAGGTAATGCGACCCCGCAGGATGATGCGGGGTCGCAGGACCAGCGGGTAGCAGGTTCACCGGAACCCGAGGATGATCCGGACGGTCCCGGCGGCGGTGCGGATTCGCCTGCGGGCGAAGCGGATTCACCGCAGCAGTCAGATAGCGGACCGGATTCGCCTGCGGAAGAACAGGATTCGCTGCCGGACCGGCGGCCTGCCGATCCGAACCAGGATTCCTCCGGCGACCAGGAGTCGGGGCGACCGGCGCGTGAAGGTCGCTCCGGCATGCCTTCCCAGTCGGTGGCCAAGCCCCCGCGCTGGGAGGTCCCCGGTGTCGGCGAGGGTGCACCGGGCCGTCGCTCGCGTGCCCGTACCCGCCAGGGCCGCGTTGTGCGCGCCACTCCCGAAACCGGTACCGGCCTGCACCTGCTCGGCACTATCTTCGCGGCCGTCCCGCATCAGCGCGCCCGCGGCCGGATCAATGGTCCCCTGGAATTCGCCGCCGCGGATCTGCGCGGCGCGTATCGCGAAGGGCGCGAAGGCAATCTGGTCGTCTTCGTGGTCGACGCCTCCGGCTCGATGGCTGCCCGGGACCGCCTCTCCGCCGTCACCGGCGCCATCGTCGCGCTACTGCGCGATTCCTATCAGCGCCGCGACAAGGTCGCCGTCATCACCGTGCGCGGCGCGGATGCCGAACTGGTGCTCCCGCCCACCTCCTCGGTCGATATCGCCGTCCGCCGCCTCGCGGATCTGCGCACCGGCGGCAAAACCCCACTCGCCCAGGGCCTCCTGAAGGCCCGCGAAGTCATTGCCCGCGAACGCATCCGCGACCCGCACCGCCGCCCCATGCTCGTCATGCTCACCGACGGCCGCGCCACCGGCGGCCCCGACCCGGTGCCCCGCGCCCGCGCCGCCGCTCGCCTGCTGGCCAACGACTCGGTCACCGCCATGGTCGTCGACTGCGAACGCGGCATGATCCGCCTCGGCCTCGCCCGCGACCTGGCCCGCGAACTCCGCGGCGGCTACCTGCAACTGGCCGAACTCACCGGCGATTCAGTAGCCGGTGTCGTCCGCGCGACCCGCGCCGCCTGAGCGCAGTACCTACTCGCCTGACCTACTGAGGTTCAACTCGTGAAGTCGTCCCCCCTCGTCCGCCCTCGCCGGAATGACGAGGCGACACCGCGCATACAAGCTCAGTAGCCGGGTCGCCGGCGTGAGGCTGGTCAGCCGATCATCAGGAACTGGTGCAGGCATCGGCCGAGAACGGCGCGCCATCAGTTCCTGATGATCATGAAAGCGCGGTGGCCGGGCCGGGACCGGGGGCGGTGGCTGGGTATGGCACCGTAGATTCCCGACGGCCGCACTCTGGCCGCGTCAGGAGAAGGAGCGCAGACGATGCCCCAGGGCGTGCCACTGCCGGAGACCATTCCGGATGACGGACTGACCACGCGGCAGCGCCGCAATCAGGCCGTGCTCGCCATCCACACCGGGCCGGGCAAGGGGAAGTCGACCGCCGCGTTCGGGATGGCCTTGCGCGCTTGGAATCAGGGCTTCGATGTGGCTGTCTTCCAATTCGTGAAGAGCGCCAAGTGGAAGGTGGGCGAGGAGGCCGCCTTCCGCACCCTCGGCAAGTTGCACGAGGAAACCGGCGCGGGCGGCGCGGTCGAGTGGCACAAGATGGGGGAGGGCTGGTCCTGGACGCGCAAGCAGGGCAGCGATGAGGATCATGCCGCCGCCGCGCTCGCGGGCTGGCAGGAGATCTCCCGCCGCCTGGCCGCCGAACAGCACCGCTTCTATGTGCTCGACGAATTCACCTACCCGCTCAAATGGGGCTGGGTGGATGTGGACGAGGTGGTCGAGACGCTGCGCAATCGTCCCGGCAATCAGCACGTGGTGATCACCGGCCGCGATGCCCCGCAGGCGCTCATCGAGGTCGCGGATCTGGTCACCGAGATGACGAAGGTCAAGCATCCGATGGACGCGGGCCGCAAGGGCCAGCGCGGCATCGAATGGTGAGTGTGCCCGCGGTGGTGGTGGCCGCGCCCGCATCGGGCAGCGGTAAGACCACTCTCGCCACCGGACTGATCGGCGCGCTGCGGCGGGCCGGGCATCGGGTGGCGCCGTTCAAGGTGGGGCCCGATTACATCGATCCGGGCTATCACGGACTGGCTGCCGGTCGGCCCGGGCGCAATCTGGATCCGGTGCTGTGCGGGGCCGAGCGGGTGGTTCCGCTCTACCGGCACGGCAGCGCGGGCTGCGATATCTCCGTGGTCGAGGGCGTGATGGGCCTGTTCGACGGCCGCATCGACGAACACAACACCGAACCCGTGGCGGAGGGCTCCACCGCGCAGATCGCCGCCATGCTGGGCGCACCGGTCGTCCTGGTGGTGGACGCGCGCGGCCACAGCCAGAGCCTGGCGGCGCTGCTGCACGGATTCGCCACCTTCGACAGCGGAATCCGTTTGGGCGGAGTCATTCTCAACCGTGTCGGCAGCGAACGGCACGAACAGGTCCTGCGTGCCGCCTGCGCCCGCGTCGGCCTGCCGGTACTGGGCGCACTGCCACGCCTGGACGAATTGGCCGTGCCGTCAAGGCATCTCGGCCTCGTCCCCGCCGTGGAGCACGGCTCCGCGGCGCAGTCCGCGGTCGACGCCATGACCGATCTTGTTGCCGCGCATATAGATCTGGCGGCCGTGGCTGCCCTGGCGAGTTCGAATATCACGGGCCCGGCATGGGATCCGGTCGAGGAGCTGCGGCTGGCGGTCGCACCTCCTACTGGCGGCCCCATCATCGCCGTAGCAGGCGGAGCCGCCTTCACCTTCGGCTACGCCGAACACCGCGAACTCCTCGAAGCCGCAGGAGCCCGCGTGGTCGTCTTCGACCCCCTGTGCGACGAACTACCCTCCGGCACAGCCGGTTTGGTCATCCCCGGCGGCTTCCCCGAGGAACACGCCGCCTCCCTGGCCGCCAACACCCACCTGCTCACCACCATCGCCGACCAGGCGCGCCGCGACCTCCCCATCCACGCCGAATGCGCCGGCCTGCTCTACCTCACCCGCTCCCTCGACGGCCACCGCATGGCCGGCGTAGTCGAAGCCGACGCCGAATTCGGCCCCCGCCTCACCCTCGGCTACCGAGACGCCGTGGCCCTCACCGACTCCCCCCTCTGGCAAGCCGGAGAACGCGTCCGAGGCCACGAATTCCACCGCACCCGCCTCGCCACCGCCCCCTCCGACCCCCTCGCCTGGGCCTGGCGCGCCCCCTCCGGCGAAACCATCCGCGAAGGCGCCATCCTCCGCAACGTCCACGCCTCCTACCTCCACACCCACCCCGCCGGAAACCCCACCGCCATCACCCGCTTCGTCTCCACCGCAGCCGATTTCACCCGAACCCATGTCCCGGCCTGACCTGGCAGTCGGGGTCGGTATGAGCTCGGGGGTCGAAGCAGTGGCCATTGTGAAAGCGGAGGCGCTCGGCACGCCCAGCGTGGCCGAGGCGGCGAATGTCTGAGCGGCAGTGCGGGCCTGCGGCGCATCAGCTGGCGGTGGGGGTGGGAATGCGGTCGGGAGTAGCAGCCGAGGCCATCGTCGACGCGATCCGGGAAGTGCTGGGGGATATGGCCATCGGGTGCTTGGCGACCGTGGACAGGCGGTCGGCGGAGCCCGGCCTGGTGGCGGCGGCGGAGCAGCTCGGGGTGCCCCTGGTGGTGTTCACGGCGGCGCAGCTGGCGAGCGTGGCGGTGCCGAGCCCGTCGGTGCGGACGGCCGCGGCGATCGGCACGCCCAGCGTGGCCGAGGCGGCTGCGGTGCTGGCGGCCGGTAATGGTGAGCTGGTGATCCGCAAACGGGTGGTAGGTGGACTCACCGTGGCGGCCGCCACTATTCGGCGCTGAGCATCGCACTTCGGCGGCACGGCCGAATCGAACAGTGCGAACATCGGCCAGTGACGCCGGTCCGCGAAGCCGACCGCCGCGCGCGCCGACTGGTTGGGTTGTCGGCGGGCGCGGCGGCGGTGCGGATCATTCACAGGGAGTGGATGATTCGCGGTCTGGGGGTTAGGGCGAGACCGAGCCCCAGTCGGCGAAGCCGGTGGGGTCGTGGCGGCCGAGGCTGCCGTGTTCGAACAGGCCCCAGCCCACGTCGTCGCCGCAGCGGGCCTTGCCGACGTGGTCGATGACGCTGAAGGGGATGCGGCCCGCGATGGCGGGATCGGTCAGGTCGAAGCTCTTGCTCTCGGACCAGTTGCGGCCCTTCCACTGTCCGTGCTGCCAGTCCGGATCGCCGCCGTAGCCGCAGCCGACATTGAGGGCGATATGGGTGCCGGCCTCGACCTCCACCTCGAGCGGCTTGCCGTCGGGGGTGGTGAGGTCCAGGCGCACCGAGGTCGGAATGCGGGTGCCGGACTTGTACTTCAGATTGATGCGCGGCCAGCCCAGCTGCTCGATGCGGCCGTCGTGCCAGATCCGGGTGGCATCGTTCAGGGTGCGGAAGCCATTGGGCTCCTCCTGCACGATGACGATGATCGAATAGTCGTCGAAGCGCAGCGGCACGTACAGCCACCAGAAGCCCTCGGACGGTTCGGAAGCCACGCGCCCCGCCGGATCGGATTCGCCGACCGGCCGGATGCCCCAGGAGCGGTCGCGGGTGCCGGTCCAGTTCGCCGGATCGACGGTGATGTCGGCGCCGTCGACATGCAGTGTGCCGGACCAGGATCCGACCTGGGCGAAGCGCTGCGCATCGATCATGGCCTTGTTCATGCCGGTGATGATGGTGTGCGCCTCCTCCTGTACGACCGGGAACGCGCCGTCCCAGGTCATATCGAAGGACAGGTCCTCGTGCTCGCAGATCACCCGTAGCTTCTGCAGCGGCTCGATGATCTCGATCCGGTACCCGCCGACGGCCAGGTCCAGGCCGCGCTGGTCCAGTGCATCCGAGAACCGCACCGCGTGCTGGGTGTCGCCGCGCCGCACGGTGGCGAAGGCGTCGGTCACACCCAGGTTCGGGTACACGCCGAACCCGGTGATCAGCATCAGGTCACCGGTGGTGTCGATGGCATTGAAGTAGCTGCGGTCGTAGAAGTTCTTATCGCTGCTGACCACCCGCGCCATCGGCAGTGGCGCCTGGTGGATGGGGAATTCGTCGAGCGGGCCGATCATGGGTTTCATAGCTCTCAATCCCAGGCGTAGGTGCCGTCGAGCATGGCCTCGAGCAGCGGTCGGTGCATGACGTAATCGTCGCGATCGTCGGTATCGGTGTCCTCACCGAAATGGATCATGCGGCGCTTGATGCGGCCCATCACGATGCCGTGGCGCAGCGCCGCGTACATCAGGTACCAGTCCAGATCGCGGACCGCGTGCCCGGTGGCCTCCTCGTACAGCTTCTCGACATCGCTGCGCCGCAGGAAGTCCGGCAGTCCGGGCTGATCGAAGCGGGTCGCGATGTCCTGGAAGAAGCGGTGGATCAGGATGGGCCAGGCCACATCGAGTTCCCGCGGGCCGAGGGCCGCCATCTCCCAGTCGAGGACGGCGACCAGATCGCAGTCCTCGTTCTCCTGGAACATGATGTTGCCGGGCCGGGCGTCACCCCAGTTGAGCACATCCGGCCCCGAGTCCTCCGGCCAGTTCTGCTCCAGCCATTCGAAGGTGCGCTCCAGCAAGGGAATACGGAATCCGTCGCGGGCGAGCGCCCAGTCGTACCACTGCTTCTGGGCCTCGAAATGCCGGCGCAGCGCCGAACCCTCGCCGTCCAGCATGGGGAAGCGCTGGGCGGGGTTCTCGATGCCGTGCACCTTGGCGATGACCTCGACGGTCTTGCGGGTGATCTCCAGCCGCTGTTCCGGCGTGGCGTCGAAGACCCAGCCGAAGAACACGTACGGCGGATTGTCTTCGCAGACACGGCCATTCACGCGCCGCATGACGAAGAACGTGGAACCGAGCACCTTCGGATCGGTCTCGATCCAGCACAGCTCCGGCACCGGTGCGTCGGTGGCCTCGGCGACTCCGGCCATGATGGCGTACTGGGTTTCCAGGTCGTACTTCTCGAAGACCGGGAAGGAGCTGTCCTCCGGCGCCAGGCGCGCCACGTAGGAGCCGCCCGCGGGCTGCCCGTTCTCGGTCCATTCGGCGTCGAAGAGCAGCGTGGTGCTGGACATGCCGCCCGCCTGCGGCTTGGTCAGCGAAGTGACGCGGGGCGCCCCGTCGGCTACGACCTTGGTGGCGAGCCAGCTCGCCAGTTGTGCCGCGAGTTGATCCTCGTCGCGGTCGGAGACGGTGAGTTCCCATCTCTGGTTGGGGTCGTCGGCCGACATGTCTATTCCTCCTGGCATGGAAAGGCAGGCGTGTCAGGCGCGGTTCGGGCGGGCCGGAAAGGGCCGCTGTGACCCGCACAACACGGTGCCGAGAAATGTAACGTGTTCCAGTTCGATTGTGCAGGGGTTGCGGGGTCGAGTACCGGTGAATGGGATGACCGCTCGACGGGAATTCCGGCGCGGCGGTAGTGCTGGCACGTCATCACCTTGGGGGCTGGCACGTAATCCCGCAGAGGTATGCCGGAGCTCCGGAAAAGGGGGATAACCCGGAGGCGTCGAGATCGCATTCGAACTACGGTCGAAGTTCGGAGCGAGGGGATGTGCGATGAGTGTGCGAACAGTAGGTACCGCAACGGATTTCGAGGATCTGGCACCGGAGCGGAACCGCGAGTGGCGACCGGCCTTCCGGATTCTCTTCCGCTTCGTGATCGCCTATTGCACGCTGTTCTGCGTCCTTTACCCGCAGCCGATCTTCGCATTCTTCGGCATCGTCCAGAAGTGGCTGCCGGACGATCTCCTGCAGAAGTACGCGGATCTGCCCGGCCCCTTGGTGCGCTGGACCGGGCGCACCGTCTTCGACCATCCGGGCGTCCACCTGAATTTGGATTCCGGCAGCGGCGATCAGCTGTATCTGTGGATCGAGGTCTTCTGCATTCTGATCGCCGCGGTGCTGGTGACCGCGGTATGGAGTGTGCTGGACCGCAGGCGCACCGAATACCGCACGGCGGCCGGCTGGTTCCTGCTGTTCTTCCGGGTCATGCTGGCCGGTCAGATGCTGAATTATGGCTTCGCCAAGGCGATTCCCCTGCAGATGCCGGTCCCCGGCCTGGCCACACTTGTGCAGCCCTACGGCGATTTCAGTCATATGGCGGTGCTGTGGAATCAGGTCGGCGTCTCACCGGTCTACGAGAGCCTGCTCGGCCTGGCCGAGATCACCGGCGGTCTACTGCTTCTGCTGCCGCGCACCCAGGTGGCCGGTGCGCTGCTCAGCCTGGTGAGCATGGCGCAGGTGTGGGTGCTGAACATGACCTTCGATGTCCCGGTCAAACTGCTGGCGTTCCACCTGTTGCTGCTGTCGATGGTGCTGCTGGCCCCGGATGCGCGGCGGCTCGCCACCGCACTGCTGGGCGGCGCGGCGGGGCCCTCGACCGCCCCCACCCCGTTCCGGACGCGGCGATCCCGGCGGATCTCCGATATCGCACTGGTGGTGCTCGCGCTCTGGTTCGTCCTGGGCCAGGCGGTCGGGGCCTGGGACGGCTGGCACAAGTACGGCCCGGGCCGGCCGCAGTCCGAGCTGTACGGCATCTGGAACGTCACCGAGTTCACCAGGGACGGGCAGTCGGTGCCGCCGCTGCTCACCGATGAAACCCGCTGGCGGCGAATGGTGTTCGACGATCCGGGTGTGGCGATCTACCAGCGTATGGATGACGGCATGGTCCCGGTCCTGACCGAATTCGACAGTGGCGCACACCGTCTCACCCTGCGTGCGCCCTCGGGCTCCGAGCTTTTGGCGAGCTTGACCTACGAACGGCCCGCACCGGATCGGCTCACGCTGACCGGCGAACTCGAAGGCCATCCGGTGACGCTGGCGCTCACGCTCGTCGACTCGGATCGAATGCCGATCCGCCAGGGCGGATTGCATCTGGTGCAGGACTACGCCAACGGCGTGAAGTGACGCGCCGGCGGCGTGAAATAGTGCCGGGAATCAGCCTGCAGCACAGTCTGTTCACACCATCCGTGACCACACTTCCCGAGGGACTCAAGAAGCACATCGACGAGTCGAAGGTATTCGCCACGGTGGCGACCATCGGCGCCGACGGCCAGCCGCATCTGACCGTCGTCTGGCTCGACCGTGAGGGCGACGAGTTGGTGTACTCCACCTCGGTGAGCCGGCAGCAGTACAAGAATCTGGTGCGCGACCCGCGGGCCACCGTCATGATCACGCCGCCGGACAACCCGTACGTCTATGCCGAGATTCGCGGCACCGTCACCGTGGAGCCGGACCCCGAGCGGGCACTGCCGGACCGGATGTCAGTGAAGTTCACCGGGCAGACGTACGGGGAGTTCATGCCGTCCTCGCTGACCGACCCCGCCGAGCGAGTGGTCGTCCGCATCACCCCGGCCAAGGTCCACAGCCGCATCTGAATCGGCGTCCGCCCGCGTAGAGCCAGGCACGATTCCCAGCCGCGCGTGACGGCCCGATATCGGTTGCCGCGCGGCTGCCGGGCGATTGTTCCGGTTTTCCGTGCACACCGTAGGCTCAATCCTTGTGCCGAACACGTCAGCCGCATCCGATGACCAGCCTGTAGGCGACCCGAACTACCTGGTCGGGCTCGATCTGAACGGGCGCCGCGTGGTGGTGGTCGGTGGTGGGACCGTGGCGCAGCGCCGGCTCGGGCTGCTCATCGCCTCCGGTGCGGATGTGCACGTGATCAGCCGCGAGGCCACTCCGGCGGTCGAGGGCATGGCCACCTCGGGGCAGATCTCCCTGCAATTGCGCGAATATGCCGACGGCGATCTCGAGGACGCCTGGTACGCGCTGGTGTGCACCGACGAACCCGAAACCAATGCGGCCGTGGTGGCCGAGGCGACGCGGCGCCGCATCTTCTCCGTGCGTGCCGACAATGCCCGGCTCGGTACCGCCGTCACTCCGGCCACCGCGCGCTACGACGGGATGAGCCTCGGCGTGCTCGCCGGTGGGCAGCATCGCCGTTCGGCCGCGGTGCGCAACGCACTCCTGGAAGCACTGCAATCCGGTGTGGTGACCGATGATTCGGGTCCGGTGGCCGCGGGTGTGGCGCTCATCGGCGGCGGCCCCGGCGATCCGGACCTGATCACCGTGCGCGGCCGCCGACTGCTGGCGCGTGCGAATCTTGTTGTCGCGGATCGGCTCGCGCCGCCGGAACTGCTGGCCGAACTCGGCCCGGACGTCGAGGTCGTGGACGCCGCCAAGATTCCGTACGGCCGCGCCATGGCCCAGGAGGCCATCAATACCGCGCTCATCGAGGGCGCCAAGGCCGGAAAGTTCGTGGTCCGCCTCAAGGGCGGCGACCCGTATGTCTTCGGCCGCGGCTACGAAGAACTCGAGGCCTGTGTCGAAGCCGGTGTTCCGGTGACGGTTGTGCCCGGCGTCACCAGCGCCATCTCGGTGCCCGCCCTGGCCGGAATCCCCGTCACCCATCGCGGTGTCACCCATGAATTCGTCGTGGTGAGTGGGCACGTCGCCCCGGACCACCCGGACTCCCTCGTCGACTGGCCCGCGCTGGCCCGGCTGCGCGGCACCATCGTGCTGCTCATGGCCGTGGAGCGCATCGACAAGTTCGCCGCCGCACTGCTGGAGGGCGGTCGCGCCGCGAATACCCCGGTGACCATCGTGCAGGAGGGCAGCCTGCGCACCCAGCGCATCGTCCGCGCCGACCTCTCGACCGTCGCCGAGCAGGTGCGCGCGGAAGCCATTCGCCCCCCGGCCATTATCGTCATCGGCCCCACCGCCGGATTCACCGCCGGCGACCCCGACGCCGCCGCCCTCTGAGCGCAGCGGGACCGCTCACCGTGCCCAAAGTTCCCGCTGATGCGACAGCCGACACCCCACACCGTTCCGCGACGTCGGCCTCGGCCGCCGCACAGCAGCTGTCGACTCTGCGCAGCATCTATTGGAGCTGTGAGGCGCCGGCGGGGGCTGCGCGGTGGTCTGGGCCGCGGCATCGATCGGCGCCGCGGCCGCTTCTGCTACCGCGCGATCGGGCCGCTGTGCTGAGTCGATCGCGCGGGAACGAGATCGGTTCGGTCCGTCCGGCATCCATTACAGTGTCGGAGTGCTCGATAATCCCGCTGCGACGATGCAGTATCCGGTGACCAAGCGGGCGTTCGGGCTCGCGATTCTCGTATTGAGCGGGCTGCAGTTGATGGTCGTGCTCGATGGCACCGTCATGATTCTGGCGTTGCCGCGGGTACAGGAACAGCTGGGTCTGTCCAGTGCGGGCAGCGCCTGGACCGTCACTGCCTATGGTCTGCCGTTCGCGGGTCTGATGCTGCTCGGTGGTCGACTAGGGGACTCCTTCGGCCGTAAGCGCATGCTGATTCTCGGCGTCGGCGTCTTCACGGTGGCCTCGGCGCTCTGCGGTACTGCCCAGAACGAGGCCTGGCTGATCGCTGCCCGCGCACTGCAGGGCACCGGTGCGGCCATTGCCGCGCCGACCGCATTCGCCTTGGTGGCCACCACTTTCGCGCCCGGCCCCGTCCGAAACCAGGCCATCGCGATTCTCGGTTCCATGGTGGGCATCGGCTCGGTCGGCGGTCTGGTGGTCGGCGGTGCGCTGACCCAGGTGGATTGGCGCTGGATCTTCTGGATCAATGTGCCGATCGGCCTGCTCATCGTGCTCGGCGCGATCTACGAGCTGCACGACACCGAACACCACCGCATCTCACTGGATATTCGCGGCGCGGTGCTGGGCACCCTGGCCTGTGCGGCCATTGTGTTCGGCGCGACCGAGGGTCCGCAAATGGGCTGGGACAGCCCGATTATCATCGGCTCGCTGCTCGGCGGACTGGCGCTGCTGATCGTGTTCGTGTTCGCCGAACGCAGTGTCGCCAATCCGCTGCTGCCGTGGTCGCTGTTCGACAGCCGCGATCGCGTGATCTCGTTCGCGGCCATCTTCCTGGCCTCCGGTGTGCTGGGTGCGACAACGTTCTTCGTGGCGCAGTTCCTGCAGAATGTGCTCGGCTACAGCCCGCTCATGGCGGGTCTGGGCAGTATCCCGTTCACGCTCGGCGCGGGCGTCGGCACCGCGGTGTCGTCCAAGGCGGTGCAGTACGTGCAGCCGCGCTGGCTGCTGTTCGGTTCGGCGATCGTGCTGGCGGCCGGGCTGTTCTTCGGTTCCACCATCGACAGTTCGGTGGAGTACTTCCCGACGCTGCTCGGACTGCTGTGCGTGGTCGGCTTCGCGGTCGGCATGGTCATCGTGATTCTGCCGCTGTGCGTACTGGTCGGTGTGGACATGGCGCATATCGGCCCGCTGTCGGCGGTCGGGCAGATGTTCATGAATATGGGCACGCCGTTCGCGGTCGGTCTGCTGAGTCCGGTCGCGCTCTCGCGCACGCTGTCGCTGGGTGGCACCACCGGCAAGGTCACCGAAATGACCTCCGCGCAGATCGACGCGCTCGGCAGTGGTTACACGCTGGTGCTGTTCGTCTGCGCGCTCGGCACGGCGTTCATGGGCTTGCTGTCACTGTCGCTGCGCTACACACCGGAGCAGCTGTCCCAGGCGCAGCATGCTCAGGACGCCGCGCAGAAGTCCTGAGGCCCCGCGTCGCCGTAGTTCTGAGGGGACCTGTGTCACTGGTAGTTCTAGAGGACCTGTGTCACTGGTAGTTCTAGGGGACTTGCGTCACCGCGACCGCCGATTCGCTGAGGACCCGCGTCGCCGTAGTCCTGAGGGGACCTGTGTCACCGGTAGTCCTAGGGGACCTGCGTCACCGCGATCGCCGATTCGCTGAGGCTGCCGAGATAGAGGGCGCCGTCGTGTTCGGCGGCGGCGGTCACCATGCCGTAGTCGGTGCCCTCGCGCTGCAGATCGTGCACGAGCGTGCCGTCGAAGTCGAAGGCCATGGCCCAGACGGTGCGGGCCGGTTTCGGTTGCAGCCGTTCGGGAATCGCCCAGGAGATCTGCCGCAGGATGCCCGGCAGCGGAAGCAGGTTGTCCAGCAAGGGGTTTCGCGGTGCGGCGAGTGAAACCCAGACCAGGCCGTCGCTGCCGAGCAGCATATTGTCCGGGAAGCCCGGCAGGTTCTCGACGAGCCGGTCGCAGGTGCCCGTCTGCGGGCCGGACAGCCGATACCGGGTCACACGGTAGGCGCCGGTCTCGGCGACCAGAACGCAGGAGCGGTCCGGCGCGAGCACCACGCCATTCGCGAAATCCAGCCCGTCGATGAGGGTTTCGACCGTGCCGTCCGGATTGCGGCGCAGCAGGCGACCGGTGCCGGAGTGCTCCATGATGTCGCCCATCCACTGCTTCAGGGGCCAGCGACGCGAGGACTCGGAGAAGTAGATGGTCCCGTCGCCGTCGGCGACCACATTGCTGGTGAAATTCAAGGCCGCACCGTCGACCTCCGCCACCAACACTTCGATCGCGCCGCCCGGCTTGTCCAGCCGCAGCAGCCCGCGCTCGGCATCGCAGATCAGCAGTGCGCCATCGGATTCCACATGCAAGCCGAGCGGCCGCCCGCCGGTGTGCGCGATCTGCTCCACCGCCCCGGTCGCCGGATCAACGGCCAGAATCGCCCCGTCATCGATACCCGTCAACAGCCGCCCATCAGCCGCGACCACCACGTCTTCCGGTCCCCGGCCGGGCAATTCGAGCAACCGCAGCGCGGGCATTTCGGGGGTACTGCGGGTTTCGCGCGCACGAGGGGTGGCGGGCGGCGGTGTCCACCGGTGAGGTTGCATCGACATGGATTCCAGTATCTGCCAACGCAACGCACAGCGCGAGGATGAAGACACTCGCCACCCGCTGCGCGAGGACGAAGAGATCCGCCACCTCGCCGTGTGAGAAGAGATCTGCCACCCCGCCGGGTGGGCAGAGGTCCTCACCTCGTCGTGTGGGAAGGGGCCGTCACCGCGTCGTGTGGGAAGGGGCCGTCACCTCGTCGTGTGGGAAGGGACCGTCACCGCGTCGTGTGGGAAGGGGCCGTCACCTCGTCGTGTGGGAAGGGGCCGTCACCGCGTCGTGTGGGAAGGGGCCGTCACCTCGTCGTGTGGGAAGGGACCGTCACCGCGTCGTGTGAGCAGAGACCGCCACCTCGTCGCGTGAGCAGAGATTCGCCACCTGTCGCGCGAGGGGGTCGCCTGGAGTAGTGAAAACGCGGCAGTCCGAACTTCCCCTTGGGCCGCAGCGCCGGACACGTGTGGGCGGCAGCGCTATACGGGTGCGGGACCGGGGTGCTGCTGCACGGATGGGACAAGCGTGCTGCAACACGGTGTGGGACGAGCGTCCGGCAGTGCGGTGTGGGATGGGGGTGCAGATATGCGGCCGGGGCACAGTGGCGAAGAGCACCGTGATTCAGGGCTGTTGTCTCGGCGGCACATTCGGCAGACTGCGTAGATGGGGACGAGTCTGGACGCAGAACTGCTGGACCGCTGGACCGAGCTGGCCGGACCGTCGGCGCGGGCGGTGGGGGAGGACCTGGTCCGCCGCTACAGCGAACCGCACCGCCGCTATCACACCGTCGAGCATCTGGCCGCAATGCTGAGCATCATCGACGACCTGGCCGCCGACGCCGCCGATATCGCCGCCGTACGCTACGCGGCCTTCTTCCACGATGCCGTGTACTCGGTCGAGGGCGGCGACAATGAGGAGGCCAGCGCCGCGCTGGCCGAAACCGCGCTGCCCGCAATGGGTTTGGACGCCGAGCTGGTGGCCGAGGTAGCCCGCCTGGTCCGGCTCACGGCCGGACACCACCCGGACCCCTCGGATCGCAATGGCGGCGTCCTCTGCGATGCCGACCTGGCCATCCTGGCCGCCGGCGAATCCGCCTACGCCGCATACGCGTCCGCAGTCCGCGCCGAATACGCACACGTCCCCGACGAGCTGTTCCGCAAGGGCCGCGCGGCCGTCCTCCAGGGCCTCATCCAACAGGAACACCTCTTCCGCACCCCCACCGCCCGCGCCCGCTACGACAACGCAGCCCGCGCCAACCTCGCCGCCGAGCTGATCACCCTCTCCGAGCCAGGAGCCTGACCCATGGCTGCCTGCACAGGCACCAATTGTCGATGCGTCTGAGTGCTGACAAGAGCAAAAGACAAAGACGCCTGGACAAGAAGGGCAAGACATAAGAACAAGACGAAAGCTAAAACCCGGATATTCTGAATAGCCTTATATCACAACGGAATTCGACTTTCGAGGTCTGTTTTCGCGGAGTAGAATAGAGGCATGGAATCAGGGGGAGAATCCGCAATCGCGACCGGTGCAGCCGCACTGGTCGCGGCGGTCG